>NZ_JAGSSV010000020.1 GCF_018145875.1 Marinomonas vulgaris
GCTTCAGTGACAGCGATAATCTCACCAACATGACCACCCCGACCTTCACCGGTGCAGCGGAAGCGGGCACGGTAGTGTCTGTGTTGATCAATGAAAAAACCTACAGCACCACGGTCGCTGCAGGTCAAACCACCTGGTCGATCACGGTTCCTGAGTCCGACGCTTTAACCGACACAAGTGGTGATACAGAGAGCGGTACAGATTACGGCTACACCATCAGCGCCGTGGATTACGCGGGCAACATCGCCACGCCAGTGACCGGCACACTGACACTGGATACAAGCAACCCAACGCCGTTAACCGGTGGCTTAAAAGCCGATGCGACTAACGACACCGGCCGCGAATCAGACGACACCATCACGAATAATCGCTTACCGGTGTTTGAAGGCACGGTAGAAGAGGGTGCGAAAGTCACCTTGAAGATCAACGGTGGGGTATACCAAGCGACCGTGACCGGCACCACCTGGACCTACACCTTACAGGCAGGCGAAATCCTGCCGGCCAATGGCACGCTCAATTACACCATTGAAGCCGAAGACTCCGCGGGCAATATCAGCAGCATCAGTCGCGCTATCACGGTGGACACGACGAATCCAGCCGTGACCAGTGCTCTCGCGGCAGAGAGCGACAGCGGCGTGTCGAACAGTGACAACCTGACCAACGACACCACACCGACCTTGAAAGGCACCGCCGATGTAAACGCGGACATCGTGGTGACGATCTCAAGCACCGGCAAAACCTACGAAACTCAAGCGGACACTGATGGCAACTGGAGCATCACAATACCAGACGGGGAAAAACTGAGCGAAGGCGAGCAAAACTATACGGTCAATGCGACCGACGTGGCGGGCAACACCACCACGCTCAATGGCGACCGCTTTACCGTTGACACCACAGCCCCTACGACTCTAACGACGGACTTGGCCACGGCCAGCGACAGCAGCGATGCGCGTAATGCCACAGGCACCAACAGCGATGGCATCACGAATGACACCACACCGACCTTAACGGGCGCGGTGGAAGCGGGTTCGACGGTCAAAGTGACGCTAATAAATGGTGGCACTTTTGACGCCACCGTGACCGGCACTACCTGGAGCTACACGCCTAGCGCCGACTTGCCACAAGACACTTACGACTACAGTGTGGTGGCCACGGACGCCGCAGGCAACAGCACGGCTCCCAAGACCGATTCGTTCACTATCGACACACAAATCGCCAGCTTCACCGGTCGCTTACAAGCGGCCTCGGACACGGGCGACAGCAACGCAGATGACTTGACCAAAACCACCCAACCGACCTTCGCAGGCAACGTGGAAGCGGGTTCTGTGGTCATCCTGAGCATCAATGGTAAAAGCTACAACGCCACCGTCGACGCCAGTGGTAACTGGACAGCACAAGTGGGCGACGCACTCACTGACACAACTCATACTTACACCTTAACCGCGGTGGATGTGGCGGGTAACGAGCAAGTCTTGTCCGGCAGTATCACAGTAGACACCCAAGCACCGACTGAAGACTTCAGTATTGGGCTTTTGTCATCAAGTGATACGGGATCAAGCAATACGGACAAAATCACCAACGACAAGACGCCGACACTAACCGGGACGGCTGAAGCGGGAGCGACAGTCGCTTTATCAATTAATAATGTCGTACGCACTGTTCAGGTGTCAGATACCGGGACATGGAGCGTGACTTATCCCGAATTAGCGGACGGAGAAAATATCGTCACTGTTTCTGTTACCGATGTCGCCGGAAACGAGGCGACCATGCCTGACTATGTGTTTACTCTGGACACAGCGACGACTGTCACTGCGCGTTTGGACGCCGATTCTGATACGGGTAATTTGAACACAGACAGTATTACCAATATCGCCACACCGACTTTTTCAGGGTCGGGTGAAGTGGGCGCTGCGATTGCTTTGTTAATTAACGGTAAAACGCATACGGGTACGGTTAGTTCAGAGGGTACTTGGAGCATTGCTGTGCCTGCGGTGGATGCTTTGGACAGCAACTCTTATGACTATAAAGTGACGGCAACCGATGTAGCGGGCAACGAAGCGATAGCAGAAGGCACTGTTTTAGTGGACTTATTGTCACCGACGATCAGTTTTGATCAGATTGCGGCGGATGGGGTGTTGAACATCGTTGAGTCTGGTAAGAGTCTGACGATCACGGGGACAACCACGGATGTTGAGAACAATCAGATATTGTCTCTGTCTTTAAATGGTGAAAACTACACAGCTTCCGTTATCGGTAATGTGTTTTCTATCGTGGTTCCAGTTGATGACGTAGCGGCGTTAACGGCAGAAGATTACACGGTCACGGCGAGTGTAAGTGATGTGGCGGGCAACAGCGCCACGAAAAACGCGAGCTTCACCACCGACTTATCGGCGCCCGTGGTGACCATTAATATAGTTGCAACAGATGATTATATTAACCTTAGCGAATCTGGTCAGGCGGTGATTGTTTCTGGCACAGCCGCTGGAGCCGAGTCGGGTCGTACAGTAGAAGTGACATTGGGTTCGAATACCTACGAAACAACCGTGGATGAAAACCAAAACTGGTCGTTAAGTTTGACCGTTGAGCAAGTGGCTTTATTGCCAAATAACGCCACTACCGTTGTTTATGCACAGACGACAGATGAAGCAGGTAACGTTTCTAATCTAGCAAGCCGTGACGTCTATAAAGACATTACGCCGCCGACACTGGCCATTAATAATATCGCCGAAGATAACGTGATCAATCTGCAAGAATCCCAGGAAGCGATGACCATATCGGGCACGGTATCTGGCGTGGCGGATGGGCGTGATGTCTCGGTGGAATTAAATGGCAAAACCTACACGGCGGAGATCAGCAATGGCAATTGGTCGGCTGAGATCAACAGTACTGATGTTGGTGCGTTAGCCGATGCTAAACCTCACAGTGTTGTGGTATCGGTATCGGATGTGGCCGGCAATATCACTACGCAATCCAAGTCCATTAGTGTGGATAAAACAATTCCTGAAATCAGCATCAATACTCTTTCCGGTGATGGTTATTTAAACGCGACGGAAGCGGGCCAACCTTTGGTGATTTCTGGCTCAACTGTGGGCGTGGAAAATGGTCAGTCAGTGAGCGTTTTACTCAATGACGTGTCCTATTCAACTACGGTGACCAATAATACCTGGACGATTCCTGCGTCTGCCTTAGCCGATGCCAATCTTGTGGATGGGCAAACCTATACAGTAACGGCGAATGTAAAAGACATCGCGGGGAATGCGGCGGTTGAAGCTACGGCGAACTTGGTCACCGATTACACCAAGCCAAATCTGACCATCGACTTATTGTCTGATAATGACTATATCAACGCAGCTGAGTCCTCAACAGCGCTGTTGGTGTCTGGTACGAGTGATGCCGAAAATGGTCAAACAGTGACACTGACACTGGGTGATTACACAACGACCACGACAGTACAAAACGGTGTGTGGTCTAAATCGATCCCTGATTCTGTGATCAGCGGATTGGACGATGGCGATTACTTTGTGGTCGCTAACGTCACTGATGTCGCGGGCAATGAAGCGGATACGGCGACACGAAACGTCACTGTGGATACTTCTGTCCCAGTGATTACGGTGTCGACAATTGCCCAAGACGGATTGCTCAACACGGTTGAACGAGATGCTGGCTTAATCATAACGGGCACTACGGATGATGTGGCCGATGGGCAAAAAGTACTTGTCACGCTGAACAGCAAAACCTACGAGGCGATTATTGCCGATAACGCTTGGTCGGTGTCTGTTGTTGCTTCGGATTTGAATGATCTAACCGACAACACCACCTATCCAGTGTCCTTGTCAGTCAGTGATTTAGCCGGTAACACCGGAAACAAATCTGAGACGTTAAGAACAGACTTTACCCCGCCGACCATAGAGATTAACGATCTTGGTGACAATGTTCTGAACATTGCTGAACGTGGTGAGGCACTAGAGATTACCGGCACCACAGGAGACGCAGAAGTAGGGCAGCAGGTCACGGTTACTTTTAATAACCAACCTTATTACGGATCGGTCGCCAGTGATGGAACCTGGTCGGTGACAGTGCCAAGTACGCGCCTAAGTGCCCTGAATGACGCGACGTCTTACACCATAGAAGCCAATGTGTCGGATGTGTCTGGTAACCCAGCGCCGTCGGCAACCTTGGCTATCACTACCGACTTCACTGTGCCTGTGGTGAGCTTCAATGCTATCTCTGAAGATACGTCACACGATTACGATGAAACAACAGAAACCGATTTTTACACATCGGATCAGTCTCTTACGCTATTGGGAACAACGGAAGCGGGCGCTACCGTTAGAGTCTATGACAGCGAAAACCAACTGCTAGGTCTGGCAACCGTTCAGGCCAATGGTGCGTGGTCGTATGCGCATACCAACACATTGGCAGAGGGCAGTCATGTTTTTAACGTGATCGCGACCGATGCAGCGGGCAACAGCAGTGATGTTGCACAGCGCACCATTACCATTGATACGTCTGCACCCACGGTGTCTATTGTGGGTATTTCCCCAGACTCAGGGGCCATCACAGACGACGGTATTACCAATTCTCAGACATTGAAATTTAACGGCACAGCGGAAGCCAATGCTTGGGTGGTGGTGTCGGTAAATGACAGTGTGATTGGGCAAGTAAAAGCCGACACAGGCGGTGTCTGGACATTCGATTACACGAGCACCACTTTGGCAGAAGGGGAATACACGCTGAAGGCGACCTCGGTTGACCAAGCAGGCAACACCAGTAGCGCGGCGGAGTTTGCTTTCGAAGTAGACACCACTAACCCAATTGGTAGTTTTGTGAGCATGTCGACGGATTCAAACATCACCAATGATTGGATCAGTTCAGACACTACCCCAACCTTCAACGGCACGGCTGAGCAGGGCAGTAAGGTACAGCTCTATGTGGATGGTACGTTAGTGAAAACCATCGCAGCGATGCCGGAATCGGCAAGCTGGTCGATCAGTTTTGCTGAATATAAAGCTCTTATCGGAGGTGTTGATGCTCTGTCTGAAGGCAGTCATAGCTTGACTATGAAGCTGACCGATGTAGCAGGTAACACTGCTTCCTATAGCAAAGGCTTCAGCATAGACAGCGAAGCGCCAGACGTCGCCATAGTGAGCATCAGTAATGATACTAATGTGGCGGGTGATTTTTATACCTCGGATGGCACCTTAACCTTCACTGGTACCGCAGAAGCTGGCGCGAGTGTTCTGCTCGAAATTGGCAGCAATGAAGTCGCTACTGTTACAGCAAACTCGGAAGGTGTATGGAGCTACGAATACACCACAGATCTTGGCAGCGATACCTATACGCTCACGGCCACCGCGTCCGATGTGGCAGGCAACAGCAAAACCGCGACGCAAAGCTTCACTGTCGATAAAGTTAATCCAGATGCGTTGAGCGCAAGTTTGGTGACAGATTCTGGTATTAGTGCGGAAGATTTTATTACCCAAAATGGTGAACTGACCATTAGCGGTTTAGAGACAAATGCCACCTGGCAATACAGCACAGATAGCGGTGCGAACTGGTTAGCGGGTTCTGGAGATAGCTTTACCTTAGCGAGCAATACCACTTACGTGCAAGGCACCGTTCAAGTAAGACAGTTTGATTTGGCAGGAAATGAGTCGGCGGCATGGTCGAACGCGTCGGCCATCGTGATTGATAATGAGGTAGCAACGCCAACACTGAGTTTGCAAAATGACACAGGTTCTCAAGACGGTGACTGGGTAACGCAAAATCGTCAGATTAACGTGGCGGGTTTGGAATCTGGCGGCACGTGGGAGTATTCATTGGACAATGGCAGTACCTGGACAACGGGCACAGGCACTTCTTTCACTCTTGCGGACAATGCAACCTACTCCAGTGAGCAGGTACAAGTGCGTCAAAAGGATGTGGCGGGCAATGTTAGCTTATCGGTAAAAGCACCGGCCATCACCATCGATAATACCAAGCCTGCTGTTGTGACGGTGACTCTGGATGCCGATACCGGCCAAAGTGCCACCGATTGGACGTCTAACAACGGCAAGTTGAATGTGTCTGGCGTTGAAGCGAACGGCAGCTGGTTCTATCGAACTTCTGCGGACGGTGTTTGGACAGAAGTGACCGCCAGTTCTTCCTTTACATTAACTGAAGGCGTGTATGAAGCGGGTTCGGTACAGGTGAAGCAACGAGACTTGGCGGGCAATGACAGTGATGTTTGGACGAACGAACAGTCGATTATCATTGACCAAACACCTTATGCTGCACCAACCGTGGTGTTAGAAAATGACGAGGGTACGCTGGACGACGATTGGGTAACCAACGACGGCACCTTCGTGGTGGGGAACATCGAAACCAATGCCACCTGGGAATACAGCACCAACAATGGTGCGTCTTGGACGCAGGGCGTGGGCACCAGTTTTGATGTAGCGGAAGGCAGCTACAGTATTGGCGCGATTCAAGTACGCCAAAGCGATGTATCAGGTAACGTGAGCACCAAGTGGACATCGACTAAAGCCTTGGAGGTAGATACAACCATTCCTGCAGCGCCGACCGTTGGCTTGGTAAAGGATACCGGATCATCGAGTACGGATTGGTACACCAATGATGGTGAGGTTCGTGTATCTAACCTTGAAGTTGGCGCCACTTGGAAATATTCCCTAGATGGCGGTACTACTTGGAATGCGGGCGACAGCGACACCAATATATTCTCTTTGACGGATAACACCACTTACGACGCTGGTGAAATACAAGTACGCCAGTACGACCTTGCGGGTAACGAAGGCACAGTGAAAAGTCTGGGGCAGGTGGTTGTGGATGTAACGGCACCTGTTACACCTGCCGTGGCGCTTGAGGAAGACACAGGCTCTAATACTTCTGATTGGATAACCGGTAATGGTCAATTAAATGTGACCCTAGAAGAGGGCGCTATCTGGTATTACAGTCTCGATAGAGGCACAAACTATACGCTAGGAACGGGCACCAGCTTTACTCTTGAAGAAGGCAGTTATGCCTCTGGTGAAGTGCGTGTGTACCAAGTCGATAAGGCCGGTAACGAAAGTACTAGATGGGAAAGTCCTATTATTCAGGTCATTACCACGCCACCAACCGTAGACTCTGTGGCCCTAGTATCAGGCAATGATACAGGGCTAAGCGCCGAAGATTTTATTACTAAGCAACAGTCTTTGACCTTTGAAGGCACCACCTCTGGCAACGTGGAATTTGTGACCATTAACTTTAATGGTAGCCAAGTGGATGTCACTGTTGAGGAGGGGGAGTGGAGCTATGGTCCGACTGAGAATTTAGTGGCTGATGAGTACACATTTGAGGTCTTTGCCACCGATATTGCCGGCAACACCAGCGATACGGTGACGCAAGCGGTAGTGATTGACACCACAGCACCTGCAGCACCAACGGACATAGTGTTGACTACAGATTCTGGCACAGAGGGTGACAATAAAACCAACATCACTAAGCCTTCTTTCCAAGGCAGCGCCGAGCCCTTCTCTGAAGTCACCATGACGTTTGATTTAGGCAATGGCGTGACGCAATCTGCGACCGCCATTACCAATGGCAGTGGCGTTTGGTCGTTAACGTTGAGTGAGGCCCTTCCGGAAGGTACCCGCAGCTACACAGCGACAACCAAAGATGTAGCGGGGAATGTGTCGGAGGAATTGGCTAGCGGGTCGGTCATTATTGATACGACTAAGCCGATTGTGTCTGCCGTTACCTTGTTTGATGACGCAGATGTTGAGTTAGACGATTGGCTAACCAATGACGCGATAGGTAATTATAAATTAACGGGCACGGCAGAAAGTAACGCCACTATCACCATTTATAAAAATGGCAGCCCGTTAGGAACAGCCACGACAGGTGATGACGCTAACTTCGAGTTTAGCTTCGGCATTGGCAGTTTTGCTGAAGGCACTTTTGCTATTAAAATTGAGGCAAAAGACGATGCGGATAACATCAGTACAGCCTTCATTAAGAACCTAACCATAGACAGAAGCATCAGTTTGACCGGGGGATTATCGGCCGAGTCTGATACCGGTGTGTCGAACAATGATGGCAAAACACAGAGCACCTTACCGACCTTCTCCGGTACCACAGATCCTAATGCGACGGTGACAGTCAAAATTGGTAGCGGTGTTGGTGTTGATGTTACTGCCGACGCTGGTGGTGCTTGGACCTATACGCCAAGTGTTGAACTGGCAGATGGTACTTACACCTGGGTTATTTCAGCGGTAGATGAAGCCGGTAACGACACCAACCTTTTGGATACAAATTTAGAAGGCGCCTTGGTCGTCGACACCATAGCGCCAGCATTAAGCGGCGTGGCAGTGGAAGCCGACTTTGTTGACGGCACAGACGACACCACCAACGATCAGCAAATTGCCATTACTGGGGTGAGTGAAGCGAATGCCTACATTACCTTAGACATTGATGATCAAACCTTTACAGCCACCGCCGATGGCAGCGGCAACTTCAGGGTGGAAACCACGACTCTAAATTATGCGGAGCATACTTATACTGTGACGGCGACAGATGCGGCGGGTAACGCCACTGAGTTTGTCGATATCTTGCTCATTCAACCTGACTTTATTGCGATTGAGTTCTTTGTTAAAGACACCACCAACTCAGGAAGTGAGCTGGATTATTTGACCAATTTCGAGCGCCCTACCATTGAAGGGGTGGCGACACCAGGTTCCACTTTGACCCTGACAATTAGTTATACCCTTGAAGGCGAGGGTGAAGAGGAAGACTCAATTGAGGAGTGGGGATCTTACACGACCACGCCAAATTCGTCTGGTGGTTGGGAAATTTCCATAGACAAAGATTTACCCGATGGTGAATACACCTTTACGGCTTCCTCTGTGAAACCCGGTGTGGATTCGGATGAAGAAGTTCATACGGTTACCATAGATACGCAAAATACGCTTACCTTTGGGTTGAGTGAATCGACCGATTCGTCTGATGGTAACGCCATTACGAACGCGTCTTCGGTTGAAATCACCGGTGAATCGGATCCTGATTCAAATGTGACGGTGGTGATTTATGATTCAGAAGGCGTGGAATTATCGAACTTAAGTACAGTAGTAAAAGAAGATGGCACCTACTTACTGGCGATTCCTGGCTTGGCAGAAGGCAGTTACACCTACACAGTAACCTCGGTGGACAAAGCCGATAACAGCGTGGGTGGCGATGCGAATTATACAGGATCCTTTACGATTAACCGTGTGCCACCAACGATCACTGGGGGATTGTTGGCGGAAGACGATACGGGTGAGTCTGACAGCGATGGTGTGACATCGATTAGTACGCCAAGATTTGCTGGCACCATCGAAGGGGATTACAACGAGTTATACATCACATTGAATGGCGAAAATTTATACATCTATCAAGAAGATGCAAATGGTGATGTGATTATTGACTTGGTCGATGAAGATGGAAATTGGGTTCTTCCTATCAGCGAAGAATTAGACGATGGATACCATAATTACATCATCACTGCGACTGACAGTGCGAATAACGAATCTAAAATTCAGGATTCGATTCGAGTTAAAACCGATATTCAGTTTACCACCTACTTGGTGGGGGATTCGGGTGAGTACAGTACTGACTTTATTTCTAAAGAAACCAGCTTGGTCTTTAAAGGACTGACTGAGCCGGATAACAGTATCGAAGCTAAGTTGTACGATTCAGAAAGCGTCTTGCTGAAAACTCTAACCTTAACAGCGAATAACTCAGGTTATTACACCGCTGACTTTGGTGAGGACTTTGCGCCCGGCACTTACAGTGTGGTGTTTGATGTGTCCGATGCGGCTGGAAACGAGTACAACGACATAATTGATGAAGTGGTGATTGACACCGCAGTTACTGATCTGACCATGAGTTTTGACAGTACCTCGGATACGGGCAACATCGACTTGTGGGGAGATGATGTTCTTTCTGATGGGGTTACTAAAGTATCGAATCCGGTGTTTGCCGGTAAGGGTGAACCTGAATCCATTATTACCATTACACTTAACGATGCATTAGGAAATCAACTGGATGAAGAAACGGCCTTTGTAGGGGACTCCGGTAACTGGACATACAGCCCAGGAATCCTCGTTGATGGCAGTTACACTATTTCAGCGGTTGCCAGCGATGTGGCGGGCAACGTATCAACCACGCCCGCTGAGTTGGATTTCACGATTAAAACATCTATTCCGACATTGACATGGGGAATCGATTACGACACCAACGATGATGGCATTATCAACGAAGCGGAATACGCAGCGTCAGCAGTACCAGGAACCGTGCGTTTTTCTGGCACAGGGGATGTGGGGGATAGAGTTTCCTTGATCATTTCTGGTCAAGAATATACGGAGAATGTTAAAGCGGACGGTACCTGGATCATAGATACACCTGAACTGTCAGACTTAAAATACAATTTCCAAATTCAAGCAGAAGACATTGCAGGTAACGTCAACACGGTGTATGACAGCATCATTCTAGACTCGGGCATTAGCGCGAGTGTTTGGATGCTAGAAGCTGATGACACAAATTACAAGTTAGATGAAATCACGAGCAACACCAATCCAGGCTTTGGTATTCTGTCCGAGAAGGACAACCAAATGACGGTGATTGTACGCAGTGGCAGTGCCGATGGTGAAATCTTATACCAAGAGGATTTTACGGCGCTGTCTAATTCCTTCACATGGAAGTTACCAGACGGCCAAACTTATGCTGATGGTACCTACTACATTCAAGTGTTCGCCACGGATATTGCGAACAACGAAGAATCCTCTAGTAATTTAAAATTTGTTATCGATACTTATGTGTCTCCACAGGCCGACGTGCAAGTGAATTACAATAACGAAAACTCTTATCGTGCTGCGACTACGGAAGATGACGGAGACGTTTATTACACTAACATCAGCCAATTCAGCATTCTTAGTAACGTTGAAAGTGAAATATCAACGATTTCCATTACGGCTGTCGATACTGAGCTAAGCGGTGATTGGACTCGCTTGAGCTCGGATAAATTAAGCAATACCTTCACAACGCGTTTGCCTGAAGGGCTTGTAGATGGCCAGCATGAGTTGCTGATTACCTGGACAGATCGAGCCGGTAACACGACCTCATCAACCATTACTGTTGATGTAAACAATAAAATTGATGTCTTTACTTGGGAGGTGAGTAACTTCACCAAAGAGGACGGGCTTTATTATGGTGCTAGTGAAGAGGCTGTGTTCAGTGGGCAAACAGATGTGGGTGCCGTGGTAAAAGTGGTTATTGGCAATGATACTTTCACTCAAACAGCGGACAGTAACGGTGATTGGAGTATAGATGTCACTGGTTTGAGCGACGGTGTATTGCAAGCTGAGGTATCAGTCAGTGATAAATGGGGTAACTACAGGGAGTCGGGTGAACAAGTCTTTGTGGTGGATACCTTTGCGCCAAGTTTTACTTACGAGAGTGTTACGGATCAGGATACGTCGGAAGACATTCTTTGGAACAGCGGCGCGCGAGTCTTGTCGGGTCGTGCTGAGCCAAATACCACACTGACTATTTCTATTGATGGAGCCGATGAAATTGACATTAGCTTGGATGGATCGGGCTATTGGTCATACGACATGGCGGGGTTGGCTGACGGAACTCACAGCATCTTATTGAAAGACACAGATTTCTCTGGTAACGAGACAGTGAAAAACTTTGATGTGGTCATCGATACGACAGCGCCAACGGCTACTATCACCCTTGATGATACTGTATTGACGGTGGGCGATAGCACGCTGGTGACCATTAACTTCTCAGAAAGTGTCAATGATTTTAGCTTAGAAGATTTGATCGCTGATAACGGCGTGCTGAGCAACTTTGTAAAAGTCACTGACACCGAGTACACAGCGACATTAACACCAACGACAAATACCGATGAAGTAACTGGTAATACGGTGCGCTTAAGTGTCGATTACACGGATTCAGTCGGCAACCAAGGTACTATTAAAAGTAGCGAGACCTACACGGTAGACACAAAATTGCCATCGGCCACTATTACTCTAGGTGATACTGTATTGACGGCGGGTGAAACCACGCTGGTGACGATCGACTTCTCAGAAAGTGTTAATGGCGTTACTTTGGAAGATTTGACCGCAGACAATGGCGTGTTGAGCGACTTAGTGGAAGTCAGTGATACTCAATACACAGCGACATTAACACCATCGACGAACACCGAAGCAACCGGCAATACGGTGCGTTTAAGCGCGAACTATACCGACGTCGCTGGTAATACGGGTACCATCGCAACCAGTACAACCTTCGCTGTGGACACACTCGCACCGACGTTGACGTCGATTACCTTGTCTGATTCAGCCTTAAAAATGGGTGAAACAGCAACCGTAACGCTGCAATTTAGTGAAGCCGTGAGTGATTTTGCTTTAGAAGATTTAACTACGGACAATGGCGTGTTGAGCGACCTGGTGAAAGTCAGCGACACCCAATACACAGCGACCTTAACACCATCGACGAACACCGAAGCAACCGGCAATACGGTGCGCTTAAGCGCGAACTATACCGATGCCGCTGGCAATACGGGTACTACCGCGACAAGTACAACCTTCGCTGTGGACACACTCGCACCGACGTTGACGTCGATTACCCTGTCGGATACTGCACTGGCCATCGGTGAGACAGCCACGGTTACGTTGCAGTTTAGCGAAGCCGTGAATGACCTTGTATTGTCTGATTTGACGTCTGACAATGGCGTATTGTCAGATTTGGCACAGGATTCGCAAGACGGCAGTCTATGGACGGCCACCTTCACCCCAAGTACTGATATAGAAGACACAACGAATGTCATCACCTTGGCAGATGGTTTTACCGATGCGAATGGCAACACAGGCGTGGGGGGCAGCAGTGATGAGTATGAAATCGATACGCTTGCACCCACTGTTACCCAAAGTGGTTTAACGCAAGGTACAGACTCTGGTCTGTCTCAAACGGACAACATCACCAATAATAATCAGCCGACGTTTGAAGGTACGGGTGAAATTGGTGCGACGATTACAGTGACCATTGAGGGACAAAGTGCCACGGCAACCACAACGGTTGCTGCAGATGGAAACTGGAGTGCCACATTAGACAGTGCCTTGCTGGATGGGAATTACCAGTACACAGTCAGCGCAGAAGACAGCGCGGGCAATAGCACTGAACTGGCGAGCGATAATTTGACCATTGATACAGTTGCACCAACAAGTAGTGGCAGCACGACACCTGCTGATGGTGATACCAGTGTGAGTGGCAGTCTACCAAGTGAAGAAGGCGCCTTAATTGAGGTTACTTTGGACGGAAGTGATTATGGTAGTACAAATGTCAGTGCTGGCGGCAATTGGTCAATCAGTGGCGCGACCATAAACAGTGGCGCTGATGGCGCAACAACGGAAGTGGCAGTGACAGTAACGGATGTGGCGGGCAACAAAGACGACGAGCCTGCAGACGTTTACAACCTTTAAAAATGACCATTGATAATAACAGCCATATTAGAAGCAGGTTTGGTGCATGACCAAATCTGCTCTGATAAAAGGAGCAGGCATTGCGTAGTAGTAAAAAATACCTCTTTGGAATGGGGCTGTTGGTAATGGCCTGTCGGGTACAGGCAAACGAGTATCCGATTGGATTAGAAGAAGTGTATCAGTCGGCTTTATCAGTATCGAATGAGTATCGAGCACTGGAGCAAGAGTCTCGGTCCGCCAAGGCGCTGAGCGATTCAGAAAATAAGTATTATTTACCTACTTTGTCTTTAACGAGCGAGTGGTACCAATACTATGGTGCTGAAACTCCAGATCCAGAAGAGGAGGATACGCTTAAACTCAACGCCGAAATCAAGCTTTGGGGTTCTGGCGTGGCCGATAAAATTTCTGCCGCGGGCAGCAACTTAGAAGCGTCGCAGCTGTTGGTGTTTGGGGAATCCTTGTCGGTTTATCATACCGTATTGCGTTACCTGGCTAAGATAGAGCGCACTCGAGTGTTTTTAGCTGACAACGAGAACATCGAACGACGCTTGAAAGTGTACCTTGAGAAGCAGCGTAATTCGTCCATCGAGGGGGCGTCTGCAATGTCTAGCTTGAAAGAAGCCGAACTGGAATACAGTCGCTTTAAAGACTCAGTAGATCGAATTCGCGCCAGTATCGATCAAATGTTCCGCAGCTTGCGAGAAGAGACCAACTATCAAACTGACTATCCAAGAGACGTGGGCATCAGTGTTGCTATGCTTGAACAGCTGCTGGCTCAAGATATAGCCTCGATTACTGAGATGAACATCGTTCAGAGTAATCTTGAATTGCGTAATCGA
Source organism: Marinomonas vulgaris (assembly GCF_018145875.1). Taxonomy (GTDB): domain Bacteria; phylum Pseudomonadota; class Gammaproteobacteria; order Pseudomonadales; family Marinomonadaceae; genus Marinomonas; species Marinomonas vulgaris. Next base: position 14,342 of record NZ_JAGSSV010000020.1, read on the forward strand.
AACCTATTGTTGGATTATCAATTAAAAACCGCCAAAGCGCAGCGTGAGCGATTCACCGTTTCCTTGGTGAATGAAACGCAATTTGAGGTTTTTGGCAGTGATGATTGGGATTCAGGCGAGACCAAAACGGATTCTTATATTGGTTTTGAAGCGACTTATGACTTGTTTAACTACCAAAACAGTCAAGGTCAAAAGTCTGCCTATCATCTGTATGATGCAGAAAGTGAGCGGGTTGATTTATTGCGCTTGCAGCTCATTTCACAGCTCAATTCCTTACAGAAAGAATTTTTAGACATCAAAGATAAGCGAGAGTCTTTGATGGAACAGATCCTGCTCAATGAAGATTTGGTCACAACGCAGGAAAGTGAATTATTGATCGATAAACTAGAATACGTGGACATAGTGCAGAGCTTATCAGGGTTGAGCTCTTCTTATACCACCTTGCTTGATTACGAATTGTCTCTTATTGATGCTGTGGTTGATACCATGTCATTGCGTTCAGAGAAGTTTGCTAGCAATGACTAAGTCTAGGTCGTTTTCTTTGCCCATAGCACTGCTTGTTATTGTTGCCGTTAGTGTGTGTACTTATCTGATTTTCTTCAAGAAAATTGAAGTAGTTGCACCTGGGCAAGGTCTTACTGGTATCAATGAAAGTAATGTATCGCTTAAAAGTCCTTCAAACAGTTATGTGGTGGATATGTTCGCGTCGGTAGGAGATTTAGTACAAAAAGGGCAACCATTGCTTGAGTTTCGTAACCTGCAAGACGAGTATCAACTGCAAGAAGTATCTGAACGACTTGAACTAGACCGAGCTTTATTGGCTGAATATCGGCAAGAAAAATGCTTTCTAACCAGTGATGTGTTCAATCAAGGAAATAGCGCTACTGATAAGGCGTTTCATGCTTCCCAGTGCGGTGGTGATGCCTCCATGGGTGGCTCTGGTGGCCAGTACATTCTGAACTTCTATCAAGACTATCTTCAAGAGCAGAGTTACATTTTACAGTTGGAGCAAGAGAAAAAGCGTCACAAAGAAGAGTTACTTAATAAAAAAGAAGTGTTAAGTAAAAAACGCCGTATTTTGATTCGTGGTGGTGGCGAAACCTTGCGGTTATATGACATGGATACAGAGCTTAGTGATTTAAACAGTGAGATTATTTCTTTTGAAATCAGTAAACTAGATACTCAAAAGAACTTAAATGACAAGTTTATGACTTTTCAATTACGCCGTTCAGAGCGAGTGCTGACCCTAGATGAAAAGTTAACCGAGCTCAGCGCTGACATTGTGCAGCGTAAGTATCAAAAAGAATTGCTTGAAGAGAAAAAGAAAAACGCCATGATTCGCTCTCCCTTAGATGGCAGCGTATTAGAGTTGACTGAAGGGGTCGCCATCGGAACCTTTATTCAGGAAGGTAACCCTATTTACACTCTAAAAAAACGCGGAGCGTCACAAGAAGTGGTGGCCAAGTTTGAATCTCGTTACCGGTATTTTTTAGAGATTGGTCGTGAAGTGAAAATTATGACCAACTCCACTGGATTCAGTAAAGCCTTTACTGGGGTAATAAAAGACATCAGTTCAGATTCGTTACCTTATGAGCCGGGCGAAGAAAATGGTAAGCGTTATTATCGTGTTGCTATCGAACCGAATGATGAGTTTTTAAAATTACAATTGAACCTAGGTATCGATGTGAATGTTATGGTAGTTGAAAATGAAATTACAGCGTTTGATTATATGTTGAGCGTTATTCCCGATGTCTTTAATTTTAAAGTTTGGTAGATTATGATCGGTTTTGTGTCTGCTATATCTGCTTCATTAGCCATTATTATTTTGGTTGTTATCTCTTCGTTGATTGGATACGTTCAATCTATTATGCCAGCCAAAGGCTTGGTTAAAATTGATGAAAATAAATATCGTTATGTGATGGAAGGCAAGTTTGTGAATCCGGATTTGCTTGAATTAGTCGTTATTGAAATTGAAAGTGCGGGCATCGCGAGTCGTGTTACTTCATATCAAAATGGTTGCAGTTATGGATTCAATACTAAGCAACGTGAGATGGAAGAAGTCGCTACTTATAACTATTTAGTCTTAAACCAATATTTTCAAAAAAGTTTAAAAATTGACACCATTAATAACTATAAAGCCGATGATGTATTAAATACTTGTTACATTGATATCAATTTACGCTCAGCACTTTAAAAGGATGAACTATGGACGACGATACGTTAGCCCCCTTTGTAGATGCTTTGGCGTCTGCGTTAATTATGATGGTTTTGGTAGCGATTTTCTTCTTGGTACAAACGGCCACTTCTCTTACCGCCAGTGCAAAGTTGGCGACGATTAGTGATCGTAATATAGATGAAGAAAAACCTTTATTTACGCCAATTATTTACCGTGACGTAGTGGAATATGACCTTGAGAAAAACACGTTAAAGTATATTGTCAATTTTAAGTTAGATGATGTGCATAAAGACATGATTAAAAGCAAAATGGATGGGGCGAAATCGTTAAAAATCACAGTGAGAAGTAACGACGATAAGAAAAAAAGCGTAGTGAATATGTTATCTTTTCTTCGCGCCATGAGTTTACCTGCTGGATTAGACGTAAAAACAGAGGTTCTTACTTCTAATTCGGTGTTATCGAGTTTGACGTGGGAAGTGACTCAGTAATCAATAAGCTAAAAGAATATGGTCACATATAAGGTAGTGGTTTTACTTTAAATGTGAAAGCGAATTTTAAAAATGATAGAGTATTAAGGGTTTAAAAATATGCATCTGATAGGCTTATTGTTTTACATCGGTATCCCGATATTTGCTTACTATGTTGAGTCAGCACGGGACTTTATTATTACGTCCTTTAATTTATCACCAGAAATCACGGTGTTGATTGGCATCGCTTATTTATACCCACTTTCTGTATTTTTAATGTCTGTGGTGTTTAAAAACAAAGGTTTTGCCAATATTACCTACTTCCGATCTCAAGTTACTCTGTCTTCTACTTTATCGGTTTCTTTTGGTCTGATTGGTACTTTCATTGGTTTGTCCCAAATGATCGCAGGTATTGCAGCCGGCATGGGCGCTGATGGGGACTTTACCAGCAAGATGGCGTCTTTGTTGGGAGCGATCAGTACCGCGTTGGATTCCATGTCTTTGGCTTTCTTAACCTCGATTCTTGGGGTGGGGGCTTCTGTTGCCATTCTATTTTCGTCTAACTATTTGGCGTCTTTTTATCGTGAAAACGATGATTTAAAACAAAATGAAGGCTCTGGTTCTGGTCCAGGTGTAAACGCCGATTTTGAGGCCGACGACAAGCAGCAAGAAAGCTTAAACAACATTAAGCAGTATCTTGAGCAAACTTTTGAATTAACGTCTGACAAAGAAAAAGTATGGTCTGATTTGTACTTAATGCTGGAGAAGAATTCGGGCTCAGAATTAGCCAATACACTCAGCGACAACATTCAGACCAATAGCCAAGCTATGACGGCGGTAAAAGACGAAATAGGGCATCTGCGCACCGATCAACGGGCGCACCAAGAAGTCACTGAACAAGTGTTTACCAATACGGTTCAGCAAATGCAGCAAGAGTTTGATGGCTTACGAACCGATCAGCGTGCACATCAAGCCGCTACTGAAACCGTGTTTGACAAGATGGCGCAACAAATGAAGGATGAGTTCACCGAACTCAAAGACAGCCAGCAAACGCATTTGCGCACTACAGAAACCATTTTTGGCCAGATGGCGGATCAAATCGCTAATCACACACAAAGTAACAATGCGACTATGTCTGAAATGCGTAACGCCATGATCATGATGGCTGAGACCACGCAATGTGGTCACGAAGCATTGAGTCAGACCATCGCAGACACTTCCCATCAGCTCTCTTCAGTTGCCAGTATCTTGCATGATTTGCGTATCCAGATGGCGATTCCCCTTGAAGAATCATTAGCGAATGCTTTGCGGGAAAATGGCTTGGATCTGGTGTATCAGGTGCAGGCGGATGGCGAAGGAAAGGTAATGGGAGCCGAGGTTTATGTGCGCTGGAATGAGCCTGTGCGTGGTTTAGTACCAAGTTCTGTGTTGTTTGATGTAGCCGAAAAACACGATATGTTAGTTCAGGTGGATCGTTGGGTAATCAAGGCCGCGGTTGAACAGGTATCTGTATGGAATAAGCAAGGCGTTTGGCAAACAGGGCAAACTATGTCTATCAATATTAGCCATAAAACACTCGTTGACCCAGGTCTACTGAATTATATTGAAATATTATTGGAAGATCATGATTTAGAAGCCTCGTGCTTCGCTTTTGAAGTCACTGAAAATACCATTATGAATTACCCTGAAGAAGCTCGCGACAAGGTGCGTCAAATTTCGCGCCTTGGTATTAAAGTATTCATCGATGACTTTGGAACAGGGTATTCTTCTTTGGTGAATTTGAAGAACTTTAAAATTGATCGACTCAAAATTGATAAAGGCATTGTACAAGACGTGCTGGAGTACTCAGACCAAAAAGAGTCTATTATTCGTTCCATCATGAATATAGCCGGTGAATTAGACATTCAGGTATCTGCAGAAGGTATTGAGACTCAAGAGCAATTGGATTTATTGTCTAGCGTTGGTTGTTCTATGTTCCAAGGTTACTTCTTAGGGCGACCCCAAACAGCTGAAGACTTCGAAGCTAGCTCTTTAGTCTATACTGAGGCGACGAATGCTTAAATTAGTTCAAGTCTTAGAAAAGCGCGTGGGTCTCATGTGGGCATATGTGCTTTTATTTATGATTACTTGGATCATTATGAGCGTGGTGATGATGTTTATTCAGGTCAACACCATCGCGAGTGAGTATCATAAAACGGCAAAACAATGGCGTGGGTATTTGTCAGATTATCTATCACAGCGTGCAACGGATTTCGATTTTCAGCAAATCCAAACAATTTCGTCTTCAAAGTTTGATCAGGGGCAGTTGGAACAGGGGCTGCTGGGAGTGACTCTGGTATCCGGCGAGCCGACACGGGGGCTATTGAAAATGATCCCTCACAACAGTTTTAGGCACCTTAATGTGTTGTCTACCACGCAAGAAGTATCTTCCCAAGTTATTACCGATATATACCCAGAAATTGGCGTGAGTACCTTATTTTATCGTGTGGACATCAGTGACTTAGACACAATCCCTTTAAAAGTCAAAGACAGTACAAGACGATTTTCCTATGCTTTTCTGTATACGGAAGAGCGGTACTTTGTGCTGTTAAGCGAGTACTTTGCTGATAACAAGACCATTGCCACTTCGCTGTATAATCTAGATGGAATCTGGACCAATTATGTCACAGAAGCATTTCATAACAGGGCTATGTACCTTCAGCGTGAAAGTCGTTTCGGGACCGTGGAATTGTTTAAGCAGCCTGTACATTACATACACGATGTTAAAATGGCGTTTGACTGGAGTGAGTTTGGCATTCCCGTGCGTTATTCGGTCACGGTTCCTGTTTCTTGGCAGCACTTGAGTTTCATTAAGATTTTTTGGCAAGCTAGCTTGATTAGTATTCTGCTGTATATATTTTTGTTCTTCTACAATCGTTATGAAAACAGACACAGTAGGCAGAATACTTCCTACTGATTGGAATGGATTATGAAAGAACAATTGTCGCGTTTAATTGAACAATCTGGAACAGAATTTGATTGGAAGGCTTACAAATACGTCAGTGAGCACGCATTAGAAAAAACCTTGAGTGAGACAAATGCGCTTTTTTTAGATCCGTTTTTCAATGTATCTTTGCATAAAAATGTGTTTACCCAGCTTCGACATCTCCCTGATTTGTTTTTAGTCAATCTTGATCAGGAATGGTTGTGTGTACGGCGTTCTGATGACCATTTTATTATTGAAGGACGCGCGCCGCTTTCTCAGGCGCAAATGAGTGATTTAGAGATTATTTACCTAGACGAAGTGCCGAAAAAACTCACCACACATGAGGTGCTACGAGTGCTATTCGATGCGTTTCCTCGGGTAAATGGGTTGCTGTTTTTGTTGGCACCTTTCGCTTTGATCCCTGCTTTTTATGCGAATTTATTTAACACTCGGATGATCTATAACGACGCTTCCTATACTCTGATTTTTATCACTGGCTGCTTTTCTTTGTTGTGGTTTACGGAGTTCTTTGTCAAAAAGTGGGTCAAGTTTAAACACATTAAAGTGGTCGATGAAAAATCCATTAAAGTAGAGAAATACCTTTTTTCATTGTTGTCTTTTAGTCGCTTGCCCAACAACTTGGTGAAAGCGCGACAAATAGAAACTAACCGGCGTGTAGTATGGGACAATCTTGCGAGTCTTATCACCGACGTTGCTGTGTTTTTGGTGGCGTATCTTGCGATTACCGCGGTATTAGGCTTTGCGTCTTTGTATTTGTTGTTGTTTTATTTAGCCGCAGCCAGCGTCTTGGTGTGGGCACGCTATAAAAATTACAAAGCCTATATAGAGCACGAATCGTCTCAGCAAGAAATGTTAACCGAAAGAATTTCGGTATGTGGCAACGCACAACAGTTGCGATTTTACGATTTTGAATCTTCTTTTTCTGGTTTTGAACAAGCCTGTCAAAAGATATTCCACTCCGATAAACGCATCAGTCATGTGAATTTTCATTGGGATGAAATTGTCCGTTACACGTCTTTTTTATCTAGCTTTTGTTTGTTCTTGGTGATGTTTTATCAGTCAAAAATAGATATTGGCGTGTTGGCAGTATTGATTGCCTTGTTGGTGTTAAATGGGCGAATCTCTGCGGCGCTAACTTCTGGTGTCAGCAAAGCTTTTCAGTTATTGGTGTCGCTTTTTCATTTACGCAAATCCTTAGAGCCCCTGCTCGACAGTATCAGTGACAATGGTTACGCCCGTGGTTTGAAGATCGATACGATCAGCACCATCGACATTAAAAACGTCACTGTTAATGTGGCAGAGCAGCCTTTGTTGCGGGATATTAATCTGAGCCTGCGTCGCGGGGAAAGTTACGCCGTTGTAGGGGGAATTGGTGCCGGAAAGTCGACATTGCTCAAGGCGATCGTCACACTGCACGACGATTACCGAGGCAGTATTATTTACAACAGCCTTTACGATGCGACCACCATAGATCGACATGTTTTTGCCGACAGCGTGGTGTACCTCGATATGAATTCTGGTTTTATAAAGGGCAGTTTATTCCATAACTTTTATATTCGTGGTGTGCGCAGTAAAGATCGTATTATTCAGTTGGTGCGATCGGTGTTTTCAAACGTGAATGTGGATTACGAGTTCTTGTTTAAAACCGATATTACTGATATTCCCATGTCATCGGGGCAACGGCGCAAGTTGATGCTTTATATGAGCATTAACGAGCATAAAAGCTTGATTATATTGGATGAAGCTTTGATTAACTTGTCGCCGGAAGAGATTCTAGCGATTCGTAAATACATCGCAAAATTGGCACCACAAGCCATTTTATTGATTGCGACTCACGATCGCATGATCAGTAACATGATGCCGAATGTGATCAAGGTGGAAAACAACACGGCTGCTTTAGTAAAAAGCAGCACAGTGAAGGTGACTGTCAAATAGAGCGTGTTTTGTGTTTAGGCAAAACGCTTTTCTAAGTAGGCAATAATATCAGATGATTCGTACATCCATTCCACTTTGCCTTCTTCTTCGATGCGCAGACAAGGCACTTTAATACGTCCGCCGCCTTGCTCTAATTCTGCACGGTGCGGTGACCCTTCAGACGCATTGCGCATCTCGATAGGAGCGTTCAGCTTGTAAATAGCACGGCGTGTTTTGATGCAAAAAGGACACGCATAAAACTGATACAAAGACAGTGCTTTCGCTTGGCTATTCACGTCTTGCTGTTTTTCAGGAGAGCGCTTTAATTTGCCGCCTCGTGTTATTAAATCAACAAGGACAATAAGAGTACCTAATAGGTTGCGGATCAATTTGATAAGAAATGACATGTGAGTTTTAGCTCGCTTTAAGATGGGCTATTTAAAAGGGTAGTAATATTCGAGCTGCCATTCTAGCGTTAAAGTGCCCAAGATTTAAGCACTGTTCAATAATTCTTGAGTTACTCCATTTCGATCATTTGCTTAGGTCATCTGCTTTCACCTTTTGTGCGTATTGAACAGACGCATAACGGTTGTGATTAAGATTGAAACAAGGATATTAAGCTATGGCACTTTCTGTAAGCGAAGAATCAAGAGTCATTGAAATGGCGTGGGAAGACAGAACCCCATTTGAAGCCATCGAAGATCAATTTGGCATGAATGAGCAACAGGTCATTCGTTTCATGCGCCGTACTTTGAAGCCAGGGAGTTTTAGATTGTGGCGTGAAAGGGTGTCAGGTCGTCAAACGAAGCATTTGCAATTGAGAGATCCGGCGGTAAGCCGAGGCTATTGTCGAGCTCAGTACAAGCCAAGATAAACTAATGTGGAAAAGGTCGATACAAAGAAAAGTGCGTGAAAGAAAAGGCAGCGCTTTGTATTGTTATTCTAGCGCTATTTCCTAAAAGACAGTAAAGAGCTTATGTGCTGACTTAATGTCTATCTAAACGGTAGATAAGTAGTAGATATTAAACGTGCTGTGCAGAAGAAGAGGTCAAAACCGCTTTTACTTTAGCAACGGCATTTTTAATGTTTTGAATACCTTCAGCAACACTTTCAGCGATATATTCAGCACGTTCTGCACGGGCAATCGCTTCGTATTTCTCGTTTTCGGTTAGGTAAGAAACATCAACAGTATTCAGTAGTTCGGCAACAGATTGAGTGTTTTTCATGGTAGATTCCTCTTTTATCAACAATGGATCTTGCTTCCAAAACACGCTTGTTTTGGTATTTGTATGATAAAAGAGAATGCGTTATCTAGACAAACGATAAAAAATACCATCACACCTGAAAAAAACTAATCAAACAGGGTTATTGCATACTGCTTTCAGTAATAAATCATCGCTTTCTAATGGGTGCCAAATTGGTTCTGAGGCGCCGTTCTTAGGGGATGCTGCCGTAAATGATTGGGTGAAGTCGGCTCGTGCACCTTGTACACAATCTATGATTTGAGGGACGCGTTTGGCCATATGACGGCGCTCGAAGAAGTATAAATCCACCAAAACCAAGTTTGGGTCTATTTTGTTTTTCGCTGAGTTTTCCACATCTGCTGCAATAAAGCGCATGGTTTGTGGGAAAACATAGCTCCAAGGGCGCCAAGGGGCCTCTTCTTCAACGGCTTTTACCACAACAACACCCTCTGGCAGTAAGCTGGTTTGATGATTGTACCAGTCGTATTCACCTTGCACTTGAAAGCCAAGCATGGCACTGCCTGCAAAGACGGGAACTAGCCATTTTGGTGCGGTTTGTTTGGTGATTTTTCTCAGTAATAAAGCAATACCAGCGCCACCAACGCCGGCAAAAATGGTAGCAATGAGTTCCCAAATCATAGGTATTCTCTTTTTAATCGTGATGAATGAAGTGCCATAAACCAGTCACCAAAAAGTCTGGGTAACCGGATAAAGCGTTAATGAGTATAAGGGAAAAAAGCCCTACTTATTGGTAAGACGAACAAGTAGGGCTTTTACAGAGCAGAGGGATAAATGGCTAACCTTTAGTGGTCAACCGCACCGCCTGCACCTTGTGGGTAACGTACACTTTCAACAAGGTCTTGGATTTCTTTTGGTGGCGGTGCTGTCATAGAAGAGACAGTGAAAGCAACCACAAAGTTAATCACGGCACCAACAGCACCAAATGATAGCGGAGAAATACCAAACAACCAGTTATCAGGTGTGTTCGCAAAAGACGCTGTACCTGGGATGAAGAACCAACCTAGGAATAGGAAGATATACACCAAGGTACACACCAAGCCTGCTAGCATACCTGCGATGGCACCTGTGCCGTTTACACGTTTAGAGAAGATACCCATCATCAAGGCAGGGAACAAAGACGCCCCTGCAATACCGAAGGCTAAAGCAACCACCTGCGCGGCAAAGCCGGGTGGGTTCATCCCGAGATAGGTCGCCACCACAATGGCGACAAACATGGACACCCTCGCCACTTTGAGTTCGCCTTTGTCACTGATATTGGGGTTGATCGAGCCTTTTATTAAGTCATGACTGATGGCGGACGATATTGCCAACAGCAAACCCGCGGCGGTAGAAAGCGCGGCGGCTAAACCACCCGCTGCGATCAGACCGATTACCCAGCTTGGAAGATTAGCAATCTCTGGGTTCGCTAATACCAAGATGTCACGGTTAACGTCTAGCTCATTGCCTTCCCAACCGCGAGCGGTAGCTTCTTCTTGGAACGCAGGAACATCGTTATAGAACTGCACACGACCATCGCCGTTTTTGTCTTCAAACTTGATTAAACCAGTGGTCTCCCACGTTTGTACCCAATCAGGACGCTCAGCGTATTCAATTGGTTGCTCAGTTGGACCTGAAGGGTAAATCGTTGTAAGTAAGTTCAAACGTGCCATAGACGCTACAGCAGGAGCCGTTAGGTACAACAAAGCGATGAACACAAGTGCCCAACCTGCAGACCAGCGAGCATCGGCTACTTTTGGTACGGTGAAGAAGCGAATGATAACGTGAGGTAGACCCGCGGTACCTATCATTAACGATAAGGTGAACAGGATCATATTCAGTTTGTTATCCACATCGGCTGTGTAGTCTTGGAAGCCAAGTTCACGAACCACTTCGTCCAATTTTTGCAACAGGGGAATACCTGATTCGGTGTGATTAGAGAAAAGACCAATCGCAGGAATAAAGGTATCGGTTAATTGCAACGAGATGAACACAGCAGGAATGGTATAAGCGATGATTAACACCACGTACTGGGCAACCTGTGTGTAAGTAATGCCTTTCATGCCGCCAAGTACTGCATAGAAGAACACCACCACCGCAGCAATGATCAAACCTGTGTCGTTGTCTACTTCAAGGAAGCGAGAAAACGCTACGCCAGCCCCTGTCATTTGACCGATAACATAAGTGACCGACGCAATGATCAAACAAGCTACCGCGACCAAACGAGCGGTTTGGCTATAGAAACGATCGCCGATAAAGTCAGGCACGGTGAACTTACCAAATTTACGCAAGTAAGGGGCCAATAACATGGCCAGTAACACATAACCGCCAGTCCAACCCATCAGGAAGGTAGAGTTAGCGTAACCACCAGCCGCGATAAGACCCGCCATTGATATGAAGGAGGCCGCCGACATCCAGTCAGCCGCGGTTGCCATGCCGTTTAGCACAGGGTGAACACCGCCACCTGCCACGTAAAATTCTTTAGTGGAACCGGCACGAGCCCAAATCGCAATACCGAAGTAGAGCGCAAAGGAGCTGCCGACGAAAAGTAAGTTGATAGTAAATTGATCCATAGTCGTTACTCCTGCAGGCCAAATTCTTCATCAAGTTTGTTCATTCTCCACGCATAGAAGAAAGTCAAAATGATGAAAACGATGATGGAACCTTGCTGAGCAAACCAGAAACCTAGGTCGGTTCCTCCGATATGAATGCCTGAGAGCATGGGACGTAGTAAGATGGCGCAACCGTAGGATGCTAAAGCCCAAACCACTAAGCTGCCGAGAATCAGCCTGAGGTTTGCTTGCCAGTATTTTTCTGCATTATTGTTATTTTCTGACACGGTAGATCTCCTTATAATTATTTTTATCAGCCTCTTGAATCTAGCAGGCGAATCTTTAATAAGAAGTGAGACTTTAGTCTCATAGTCTGATTTTTAAACGATATTGCGACAAAAGGATGTGCTTGAATCGTGCGACTAATGGAGAAAAAGCGAGAGAAGATGCAATGAATGCTAAGATAAAACAAAAAATCCTGACGGTTTGTGCAAATAAAATACAGCAAAAAGGTGAAGGTGTTCAGTTGTCTTTTTATGCGTTTTTTGCCAATAAAAATACTGATCCAGTGGCTTTAATGCAGGTTGCTCGCTGGTGGATTGAAGAAAATCAGTTTGATCACTTCGAAAAAGCGACCAAAATACAGGCTTTGATCGAAGCGATGGATCAAAACGAAGTGGTGTAATCGTGTGTAACGCAGAGAGTTTTTCACAAACGGGTATGCCATAATCGAATCATGGCAAATCGGCTTCAGGAGCAAAGGGTGATTTTAGCTATTTATGTATCGAAAAAATCCAAACAATCTCAAATAGGCATTGACGCGGTCAAAGCTGACGCCGGAAAAGGCATTGTGGGCGATCGATATTATGGTAAAAAAGGCCTAGATGGCCCCAATATTACGTTTGTTGAAAGCGAAGAAATTGCCGCTTTTAATGCGAATTTTGGTCAGCATATTAGTTTGTCGTCTACACGACGAAACATCGTTACCCAAGGCGTGCGATTAAATCAGCTGGTGGGGCAAGAGTTTTCAATTGGTGACGTGCGCTTTTATGGGGTTGAACTGTGTGAACCCTGTGGCTCTCTTGGCAAAGCGCTGGCTAATGACTCTCTAACATCATCGCAAGTGGTTAGAGCGTGGACGCGCCGTGCAGGGTTGCGCGCCAACGTATTAACAACGGGCATTTTACGCACCGGGATGCAGTTTAACCTGATTTCAAAAGCCACTAAGTAGCGTTTTTCTGCGTTAAATCTTGCGCTAATACAAAGTGTTTGATGTCCGAAAATGCGTCATTAAAAGGCTGATTTTGATCGATAAATTCCCCCGCAAGGCAACGTTTGACCAGCTCGCTGGCTTGTTCTAAGTACGTACTTTTAGCCACGATTTTTTGCTGTGTAAACTCTGTGTCGGCTGATCTAAATAACAGCGTATCAAGTGGTTTAGGTTGAACCGATTGTCCCTGAAAACGCCATAAATCGGTGCTTTGCTCATAAGCATAAAAAGGCAGCAAGGTGATCCCATGTTGAGCCACGAAATCGATGGCATCTAAAATAAAATTAGCCTCTTTCTCGTCTAAAAAGTAATTTAAATTGAACCGCACCCAACCCGGTTTGACCAGTTTCTCCCCGTGCTTTATGGCCAATTGAATACGTTCTGATTCTGCTTTATTGATACCTAAAAGTTGGTGGCCGTATGGCCCGGCACAAGAGCATCCGCCACGAACTTGAATACCAAACACATCGTTCAGCACGGCAGTGACAAAACCATGATGCAAATAGCCAGCGTCAGTGCGAATACGAAAAGCGGTAATGGACAGACGCGGTGCGTCAGCGTGTCCCAATCGTTCGATATTTGGATGCTGGTGCCAACGCTGATTTATTAAATTAACAAGTTCATGCTCGCGCGCTTCGATTAGCTTGGCACCCACAGTTTCTTTTAGCTGAAAGACCAAACCGGCACGAATGGATTCGATAATAGCGGGGGTGCCGCCTTCTTCACGACGTTCGCCAACAGGCAAAAACGTGTGGTCATCCGGCGTCACAAAAGACACGGTGCCACCGCCAATCAAGCTGGGCTTAAGGTTGTTGATCAAGGCTTTTTTGACCACTAAAATGCCTGGTGTGCCAGGCCCACCGATGAATTTATGGGTCGAGAAAAACATCGCGTCTTTTGCCAATGATGGGGCAAGTGTTTTCTCGGTGTTAGGGTTCATATCTAAGTTCACATAAGGCGCGGCGGCGGCAAAATCCCAAAAAGCCAAGGCGTTATAACGATGCAATAACGCAGTAATAGCATCTTGATCGCACAAAATCCCTGTTACATTGGAGGCGGCACTGAAGCTGCCAATGCAGGTTTTGTGTTGATTTTCCTGCAGTACTTGCTCCAAAGTGGTAAGACAAACGCCACCGTTTTTGGATTCCGCAATGCGTATTACCTCGACACCCAGTTCACGCCATGGCAGTTCGTTGGAGTGATGCTCATACAGCCCGATAAATACACACACATCGGCTTTTTCCGTGGTGTTGAGCGTACGTAAACCTAGTTGGCTGATTAACGTATTAATAGCCGATGTGGCGCCGCTGCCGCAGAAAATCACCAAATCGTCTTTTGTGGCGTTAACCGATGAGCGAATTTGCTGACGAGCTTGCTCACGAAAGGCGGTGGTTTGTTGTCCTGTGGCGTTGGCTTCGGTGTGCGTGTTGGCGTAGAGCGGCATCACATGCTGACGAATGGCGTCTTCAATAAAGTCCAAACTGCGCCCCGAGGCGGTGTAATCGGCGTAGGTGAGCGTGCGCTGCCCGAAAGGCGTAGTAATCTGAGTATCGTGGCCTATGATGCCGTTGCGAATACGGTCTAATAATGTACTGTCTTTGGTTTGAACGGCTGTCAGGGTCATTTTGTCTGCCTTGTTGACCAGCCGTCATCTTGCCTTGTGTCTCTCGGTTAGCGAACAGAACTGGGTAGAGGCAACTGCGTTGTCCACTTAATCTGTTCCATAGCAAAGTTCGAGGTCACATCGGTCAATGCGGTGGCACTGATTAATCGTTTATAAAATGCGTCGTACGCTGGAATGTCTTTGACCAGCACACGCAATAAGTAATCGTATTCCCCCGCCATGCGATAAAACTCCATCACCTCGGGAAATTCTGCGACGACCTTAGCAAAGTGTTCTGCCCACTGTGCGTCGTGCTGATTGGTTTTCACCTGCACAAAAACAGACACGCCAAGGCCAAATTTATCGGCGTCCAGCAAGGCCACACGGCGCTTGATATAACCGGCGTTTTCGAGTTTTTGCACACGTCGCCAACAAGGGGTTTTTGATAAGCCAACGTGCTGGGCCATCTGTTCGGTAGAAATACTATCATTACTTTGAATTAAGGCAAGGAGTTGCAAATCTGTTTCATCTAAGTGCATTTTGTTCTCTTTATTATTGAATATTTAGATTTATATTTCTTATTTTGGTGTTTTAGCTAATAACTTGCAATGGGAAGCTTGAGTTTGTCGAAAAGATAGAATTTAAGACACAGTGACGGATTAAAAACAGAGTAAAAAAAAGCGTATTTTATAAAAAAATACGCTTTTTTGCGGTTGCTTTGAGAATTAAACCCTTTCAGTAGCGACCTTAGGTTGCTGGAATCGTTTTAACAACTGCTCCGCATCTTCTTTGATCATCAACAGCACTGGGATCAACACCAAGGTGATTACGGTGGCGAACATGATGCCGTAAGCCAAAGATACAGCTGCAGGAATCAACATTTGCGCTTGTCTGGACGTTTCCCACAGAATCGGAATCAAGCCTGCGAAAGTAGTAAACGAGGTCAGTAGGACAGCGCGTAGGCGACTGCGACAGGCATGACTGATGGCGTCACGAACCCCTTCTGAGCGCTTGCGCAAATCATTAAAGCGCGATACCAGCAGCAAGCTGTCGTTCACTACCACACCACTGAGCGCCAAAATCCCATTAAGAGAAAAAATACCCAGAGTCAACTCGTTCATCCAATGTCCGAGCAAAGCCCCTATGATGCCAAATGGAATGGCCATCATGATGATTACTGGTTGTATGTAGGACTTAAGCGGTATGGCCAAAAGACCGTAAATGATTAGCAGAGCGATCAAGAACATTTCCGACATAGACGACTGGGTTTCTGCCCGTTGCTCGGCTTCCCCTGAGAAATACACAGACACGCCTGAGAATTGTCGAGTGAGGTTCGGCACCACGGCTTTTTCAAGATAGGCGACGATTTCTGTCGACGACATGACGTCTTTATCCACTTCCGAGGACATGTACAAAGAGCGTTTTCCGTCGATGCGTACTATGGTGGTTTCGGCGTTTTCTTGCGCCAAGGTGGCCACCGCAGACAATGGAATACGGGTTCCATCTTCTAAAATGATTTTGGTATTCATCACCGCAGCAGGAGATTCTTGCTGATCAATAGGGTAGCCCAAACGTACTTCGACTTCGTTGTTGTCGCGCTGGTAGCTTTGTACTTCATCGCCGTCGAAATTGTTGGAAATTTGCGTCGCCAAATCGCTGGTGGACAAACCTAATAATCGACCTTGATCACTGACGCGCAACACCAATCGTGATTCAGTTGGCGTGTCGTTTTGTTCAATACCTGTAACCGCTGGCAGAGTTTCAAGTTGTTTCAACAACTCGCTCATAGCGCCTTCTAGCACGCTAGAGTCATTACCGCGTAATTCGATTTTTAGTGCATCAACGGTTTCCCGTGCACTTCGAATACGAAGGTTTTTGACTCCTTCCGGTGTGCCTGATAACTGCTGCCATTTACTGGCAAATTCGGCGGCGGTATAAGGTCGGTCGGTAATGAGTTCGATGCGAATATTACCAGATTGGTCATTACTGGCGGTAACTTGAATGTTTTGAATGGCCACTTCGCCTTTTGGCTCTCTATGGGCTGGAGGACCTTTTCTTTCAGAATTAGCGGATGGTTTTGGAGCACCGTCGGGACGCGGTGGGCCAGAGCGTTCGCCAGAGCCAGAGCGTAGATCTATATCAGCTTGATAAGCCGCTGCTTCCAGCGCCAATAGTACAGTGTTGGTTTGCCCGTAGCTGACGTCGTTTTGCATGGTTAAGCTGCCACGAACGGTATCCCCAGGAATCTGTGGGAAAAAGCTGGTGCGAATAGCACCGGTAAAGGGCATGGACATCACCAATATGAAAATGGCAAAGAACAGCACCAAAATGGCATATCGATAATTCAATGCAGCTTCGATAGCGGGGCGGTAAAGTCGTTCACTGAACCAGTTTAAACCTGAGTCTGCGCCATGCTGAATGGCGGCCCAGCCTCTGGCGATCAGGTTGGTGCGCACGGATTTACGAGTGTTAATGTGCGCCAAGTGAGCTGGCAGAATCACCTTAGACTCAATCACCGACAAGACCAAACAAATGGCCACTACAATGGCAAACTGCGAATAAAGCTGCCCTAAACGACCTTCGATGTTCGACAAAGCCCAGAAGGCTGCCACCGTGGTAAATACACCAAATAAGGTGGGCACCGCGACAATCATGGTGCCCTTGATGGTGCTGGCGAGGGTGTCACCCTCTTTGGAGCGCACCGTATAGATGCTTTCACCCACCACCACGGCATCGTCCACCACTATGCCCAGTGCCATAATAAAACCGAAGGTGGTGAACATGTTAAGGGTTAAGCCAATGCTTTCGGTGCCCATAAAAAACAAGGTGCCGAAAAAGATAAAGGGCAGCCCCATGGCAACCCAAAACGCCACGGTAATATTTAGAAAAACCGCCAATAAAACAAACACCAAAAACACCCCAGTAACGGCGTTTTCAACCATGAGTTCCAGTCGTTGGTTAATGGATTCGCTTCGGTCGTACCAGGTCCCCACGGTCACATTCGGTGGTAAGCGGCCGCTTTCCTGCCATTCGGCCAATACCGATTTGGCGGCAATGACCGAGTTGGAAATGTCACTGGTGCCCTTGGTTAACACTTGAATGGCTAAGCTGTTTTCTCTATTAAAGCGCGACAAGACAAAATCATCGTCGTCGAAGGTATCGCGAATCGTCGCTATGTCGCTGAGCAACAGCTTGCCGCCATTGCTGTTGGTTTGAATGGGAATACTAGAAAACTGAGCTTTAATATAAGCCTGCTCGGACGCGCTGACCGACAAATAAATATCTTTGTTGCGTAAGGTCGCTACTTTTGCCGTGGAAGATTCTGCATTAATGGCCGTGGCGATGTCACTTAAAGAAAGCCCGTAAGATTCGAGCTTATTTTTGTCCACATCGATTTTCATCATGGGGTCAAGCCAGCCAGTGATGGACGTGGCGCTGATGTCTTCATGTGCGAGTAAATCGGATTCCAGCTCGTCGGTAAGTGTTTGTAGTGTGCGGCGATCCGCTTGCCCGTAAAGCTGAATCCAAATGGAATGTTCTTCGCGTACGGCTTTTGACACAACCGCTGGCTCGGCGTCGTCAGGAAAACTGGTGATCTGATCCACTTCGTCTTTTACATCATAAAGCAAGGTGTCTATGTCGTAGCCATCGGTCATTTCAATGGTCACGCTGGTAGACTTGGCCGTCGACGAGGTGGTGATGTTTTTAATGCCCGAGGTGCCTTGGAGCGCTTGTTCTATGGGAATGGCAATGCCTTCTTCGTTCTCTTTGGCAGAGCCGCTGTTGTTCACCACTGAAATGGCCACGCTGTTGGGCGATAAACTGGGGAAGGCTTCTTTATTAATGGAGCCTACGTTCAAAATCCCCAAGGTAATCATTAAAATCAGCAGCAAATTCGCCGCCACTGGATTATTGGCAAACCAAGGGATAATGCCTTTAGTGGTGTCATTCGAGCTCATTGGGTCACATCCTGTGTTGCTGCGTTATCAGCGGCTGAAGCGCGGATGATCGGTGTTACCAAGGTGCCTTTGATGTAGCTGTTGTAAGGTTGAATCAGTACTTGGTAGGTTTTGTCGTGCATGTTTTCTGGCACATCAATGTACACGTATTGCTCATCGACGAAGCGCGGCGTGGTGTCAAAGGTGGCGAGGCGATTGTCTTCGTCGAGATACCAAATTTCACTTTTTTTGCTGAGCGCCGTATTGGGTAAGCGCCATAGTTTGTCGAGCGACTTGCCTTGTAGAGAAATTTCCACAAAAGAGCCAGGGATCAGCGGCGATGATTGTGACAAAGGGTTATTCAACGCCACCGTGAGGCTGCGCATTCGGGTGCTTTCATCAATATGAAGGCCAACGTGTAAGATTTTTCCTTGCCATTGGGCTGGGCTGTCTACGCTTTGTATGGTGACGGGCCAATTTGTTTGCAGCAGTGTTTGCGTGTCAGGCAGCTTTAGCCAGTCGCTGTTGGCAAGATCGATGGAGATCTCGGCACGGTCGATGCTGTATAAGGTACCAACCTCTGTACTAGCGCTCAAATAGGCGCCAGGCGAAATGCTACGCGCTACGACGAGAGCATCAAAAGGCGCAATGATTTTTGTGTTTTTTACATCATTCAGCGCATTGGATAGCTCAGCTTTTGCCGCTGCCACTTCGGCTTGAGCCGCGATTAATTGCGGTTCACGTAGCACCAAATCTGAGTCAGGTTCCTCGGTAAAACCAGAGGCTTCCCATTCCGCTCTGGCTTGTTCCCCTTGGCGAATTTCTTCTTTTAAAGCAAGCTCTGCGCTGGCAAGGGTGTTTTTTGCACTGGCAACCGCACTGTCGAGTTCGGTATTTTTTAGCGTCGCAAGTAGGTGACCTTTTTTGACGATTTGACCGGATTCAAATTGCGCTGATACTTGGGAGACTTCACCACTGACTTGGCTGGTAAGTGACAACGAGTAGCGCGGTTGTGCTAGGCCAGAGGCGGTGATTTTAGCCGCATAGCTGCCCATACCGACGTTAATCACCGACATTTCTAACGCTTGTTCGGGGGATTCGGGTCGAGGCTGACGCACCTTGTTATTTTGTTCCTCTACGGCGTAGGTGATGTAGGCGTAAACACAGCCGATGGAAACGAGCGCCAGCAGTAAATAAATCCATTGTAGTTTGCGTGTCATTCTTTGTTTACCCCAAGCCCTAGTGCGAGCCCTAAGTCGACTCGATTTGATAAGTGTTGATAAATAATATCGTCCAGTTGCGCTTCTAAATCGAAGGCGGTGGTTTGCGCATCAATGAGATCGCTCAATTCGACCAAGCCATTACGATATTTCTTCTCATATTGCGCTAAATTCTTTTGCGAACTGGTGAGGGCATCGCGAATGTGTTTTGTCTGCAACGACAGAACTTTTTCTTGTCCTAGCGTGCTTTCCACTTCGTTGACCGCCGTGAGTAGGGTGTCTTTGTAGTCTTGATAGGCTTGTGCGGTTTCTAATTTGGCGATTTCCGCCGCGGCTTTGAGCTGTCCGCCTTGGTAAATAGGCTGGGTAAGTTGCCCTAATAACGACCAAATGGGTGAGCCGAATAAGGCTTTTGTGGGTGACTCCGCGGTTTCGCTCAAGGTCGCGCTGAGGCTAATGCTGGGCAGCATGTCTTTGTAAGCCACTGAGGTATTGAGGTCGGCGGCTTCAATGTCTAAGAAGGCGGCTTTTAAGTCAGGTCGACGGTGCAGAGTTTGTGTCGGCAAGTCATCAAAAGCCAAGCTGACATTGGGGTAATCGACATTTGGCAGCAGCGCTAAGGAATCGGATGTACCAAGGTACAATTGCAAATTACGACGTTCAATGGCCAGATTTTCTTGGTATTCCACCAGATCCGAACGAGATTGAGAGGAAGAGGTGCGCGCTTCGTCCAGCGCTTCTAAATCCCCTAAGCCGTTTCGGAAACGCTTCACAATGAGTTGTTCGTTTGACTCAAGCAAAGCGAGTCGTTTGGTTTCGATTTCAATGGCGCGGTAGTTGGCTGTCATGGACAACCAAGATTTCATCACATTGGCGACCAAGGTATCACGACTGGCTTGATACAGAGCTTCGTCGCTGGCGAGGGCTTTTTCAGCCGCTTGTTCAGATTGCGCCAGTTTGTTCCATAAGTCCGCTTCCCAACTAATGCCTAGATCGGCGGTGTAACTGGTGTCACTGCCTTCGCTTTTGCCTGCTGAAAGCCCTGCTTCTACACTGGGTAAAGAATCACCGTGCTGGCTTTTTATGCTCCATAAACTGGCTTGGAGAGTAAGCTGCGTTTTCTGTAAACTGGGGTTGGCGGCGAGCGCTTCTTGTATAAGTTGGTTGAGCCTATCGTCTTGAATCAAGTCTGTGAGGTAGCTTACTGGGGCCGCATTGTCTAGCGCTTGCCACTCAGAGGCTTTTTTATCGCCGATGACTTCTAGCTCACTTTGTGCCAAATCAGCGTAATTTTCACGCTTTTCTGAACTACTGCAAGCGCTGAGTAACAGGCTAGCGCAGAGTAGGCTGGTGCCTAAAAAGGATCGCTTGATCATTAATAATATCCTGGTAAAAACGCCAAGTCCGTTGAAATAATGCAGTGATGTTATGGCTATGTTGTATTTTCTAAAACGATGCAAAGTATCAGCCAATTCATTGTCTGTAATTAAGTATATTTTCGTTTCTTTACATTTAATCGGTGTCGATTGGTCAGTAGGTTATACGCTATTGTTCACCAAGAGAGAGGTTTCGTCGTGTATTTTGACAAATCGCAATAAGATAAACAGCGGCCAAGGAGCCACCAATGACCGACAGCAATGCCACCGATCACAAAGTGAGCGGTAAAACATGGCAGCTTTACATGATCCAAACGCGCTTGAACACGCTTTACACTGGCATTACTACCGATGTGTCGCGCCGTTTTGCAGAACATAACAGCAGCAGTAAACGCTCCGCTCGGTATCTGAAAGGCAAAGGGCCTTTGGTGCTGGTCTGGCATCAAGACGTCAGAAGCAAAAGCGACGCCTTGACGCTAGAATATCGTGTAAAACAACTGAGCAAACAGCAAAAGCTGAGCCTTATCGCAGGAACCTTGTCGTTGGATTCCTTAAGAGTCACTGGCCCTGAAGAAGGTCAAGATCTGGCTGATAACAACTGACTCACCGCATCTAAAACAGACTCATACGGGCGCTCTTCGTAGGCGCCAAAACCACCCAGTTGCCGCGCTTTGATCTTGGTGAAAATAGGTTGAGTCAGTCCCGTTAAGTAACGTGTTGCCAACACCGCCGTAAGGGGTGCCTGCGGGCTTTTATTGGCTAAATGTTGGGCGAACTCTTGCAGCAAACCGCGTAATCTTTCACCTTCTTGCTCTTGCCAGTGGTCGTTGTCGACAGCGTCTGTGCCAAAGGCGAGCACTTTTCCTCGACAAACGGAACAGTGACCGCAGTGTTCCGGCGCATTTTGATCGCCAAAATAGCGTGCTAAGTTATGGTTTAGGCAGCGATCTAGCTGGAAAAAGCGAATCATAGTCGCGATACGAGCGATTTCTGCACTTTGCTTTTCTTCGACATAGCGCTGTAATTGACCAGACAAAATAGTGTGCTGAAAAGCGTCTGCATGAACGCGATAGACTTCGGTTAAGCCTTTGCTTTCTAGCGTTAATACATGATGATCGGCGGCGAATTCGAGCATCTGCAACACGTGTCCACGAGACAAACCGTCTTCGTTGAACAGTGTATCGAAATTCGGTGTGCCCCAAATCTTTTTGTACTGAATGCCTTTTAACAGTGCTTGATAAGCGCTTTGCCACTCGTTTGGAATACGAGCTGCAAAAGCCATTCGATCGCCTTCCCATTTGAGTCGAACGTCCGCGTAATAGCTGTATTGTGGCGTAATGGCACCGAGCAGCTCGAGTTGCACCAGCAAGGTTTTGAGCGGCAACGAGCGAATGTTGGTGGCGTTAGATAAACCGTATAACTGTGTTTCCCATTCGTTGTTCAGCGTTTGTTCTGCCATGGTGCGCAACAGCGTTTCTATGTCTTGTGGCTCTGGCGTGTCGCCATAAACAAAGTTTTCGAGTGTGCTTAACCCCTCTAAACTGGCGAGCAAAACACAGCGGCTAGGTTGGCTATCACGACCGGCACGACCAATTTCTTGGCTGTAGTTCTCGATGGATTTGGGCAAGTCATAATGCACAACGAGGCGAATGTCAGATTTATCGATGCCCATACCAAAAGCAATGGTTGCCACGATAATGCGTGTTTTGCTGTCCATAAAATCCGCTTGAATACGACTGCGAACCTCGCTGCTAAGCCCTGCGTGGTAGGCCTCCACGGAATAGCCTTCGGCTTTGAGCTGTTGAGCGACGTCTTCGGCGGTTTTTTGTTGTGTGACATACACAATGCTTGCGCCTTGGGTGTCATTGAGTACCGCTTTTAAAGTGGGAAGCTTTTCTTCCCGCTGAACTGGGATCAAGTCGATGTCTAAGTTCGCGCGGTAAAAGCCAGTCTGTACGATGTTTTCTGGGTGAATGGCGAATTTTTGCGCCATGTCTTTTTGCACCCGCCGCGTCGCGGTTGCCGTAAGCAAAAGAACCAAGGGGATGGCCAGTTCTTGTTGGTAGGCAGGAAGTTTTAAATAATCGGGGCGAAAGTTATGACCCCATTCTGAAATACAGTGGGCTTCATCCACCACCAACATAGAAATGGCAACGCCCTTGATGAAACGACGAAAACGCTCATTTTTAAAGCGCTCCACAGAGATCATCAATACTTTAATACGACCCTCTTGCACGCCGGCCATCACGGCTTGGCTTTCGTCTTTGGTTTGGCTGGAATCCAAACAAGCGGCAGGAATGCCTTTGGCGCTTAAAAACGCCAATTGATCGTGCATAAGAGCGATTAATGGTGAAATTACCAGAGTTAAATTTGGTAACTGGGTGGCGGTTAACTGATAACACAAGGACTTCCCCGAGCCGGTAGGAAAGACCGACAGAGAGGATTTCCCCGCTAAGAGTTGTTCTATGGTTTGTTGCTGACCTTCTCGAAATTGATCAAAGCCAAAGTGTGACTGTAACACCGACTGTAAATCCATCATTGGATCGTCTCCTTCCTTGTTAAATGTTGGTCTGCTTGCTGAGTAAATGTATTCATCAAAGACATGATTAATTTAATTCATTGAGAAGTGGTTGAGAAGAGGCGTTACATATTGCCGCTGATTCGAGTGAGAGGGGCTTCTTGTAACATGGCAAATTGTTCGCGCAAATCCAGAATATGCTCAGCCCAATAGCGTTCAGTATTAAACCAAGGAAAGGCTTTTGGAAAGGCTGGATCTTGCCAGCGCCTTGCTACCCAGGCCGCATAGTGCATCATGCGTAGGGTTCTGAGCGGTTCGATGAGCACAAGTTGGGCGTCATCAAAATCACAAAACATTTCATAACCTTCTAGTAAGGCTTCTAATTGCATCATTTGATCTTGTCGGTCGCCGCTTAATAGCATCCATAAATCCTGAATGGCTGGCCCCATACGACAGTCATCAAAATCGACAAACACGGCTTTGTCGTCGCGCCACAAAATATTGCCAGGGTGACAATCTCCATGAAGTCGGGTGGATGTGTAATGGCAAGCGTCGAAACGCTGCTGGATGACGCTCAATATGTCGCGGGTCAAGCTGTCATAAGCTTCTTTGAGACTAGTGGGAATAAAATCGTTCTCCAACAGAAAAGTGCGGCTGTCGGTGCCATAACTTTGGATATCGATGTGTGGACGATATTGAAAATCTTTTTGCTGGCTGGTGGCATGCAAGCGCCCTAGTGTACGTCCTAGTAACTCAATGGTGTCCAAGTTATCCAGCTCAGGCGCGTGGCCACCAAAGCGGGTAAACATCGCCAAGGTAAATTCACCATCTTGATGAAGGCTGCTGCCCGTAGGAAGCATCATCGGCGCCACAAGAGGAAACTCTGCCGCCGCCAATTCTGCACAGAAATCGTGCTCTTCTTGAATTTGTTCGATAGACCAGCGGTTTGGGCGATAGAACTTGGCAATCAGAGGCGTGGCGTCTTCAATGCCGACTTGTAGCACACGATTTTCGTATGAATTTAATGCGGTAACTCGACCATCGCAGTGAAAGCCCAAGGCTTCAATCGCATCGAGAATACGGTCTGGTGTTAGCGCACTGTAAGGATGATCGGTCATTGCTTTACTTCTGTTTATGGCGTGAGTGGCTATGGTACAGAATATATTGCTTCATTATTACCTATCTTTTCAGGAAGGGGGATCTCGACAATGCGCTACTACTTTAGTCGTAGGTCTGAGGTTTTAGATTGACCTAACTTGGCCTTGGCGAAACACTGAGTAAAATAATAATGATTAGCAAGGAATACGGATGATCTTTTTCCAGTTTTGCGTGATTTTAGGGCTATTTGTGCTCTTTATAATTGGTTACTTACAAGGAGCGGTGTCATCGACGTTTGCTTTGGCAGGCGGCGCTTTGTGCCTGTTATTGCTGGTATTGAAAAGCCTTCGCGCAGTGCCGGTAAAAAGGTCAACTTTGGAGACGCCTAAAGAGCAAGACACTCACGCTCAGTACGCACAAATGAGCCAGACCGTTACTCAAGCGACTTCTAAAATGGCCATAGGCGCTGCTGAAGTATCGCATTTTGTCGATACTCTGAGCAAAGACATCCATTTCACTCGAGACGACAGCGAGCAAATTACCCAAGCGGTGGTGACCTTGTCGGATACAGGTCTAACGCTATCGAATAACCTTGGTCACCTAACGCGCACCATGAGCGAAACGGCAGAATCAAGCCAAACAGCACAAGCGGCACTGACGCAAAGTGCGGATCAAATTAATGAGCTGACCCAAAAAGTACAGACCGCCAGCGAACAATTGGCGCTGTTAACCAAGAGCGCCGATGACATAGATACCATTACCGATGTGATTAAGGCCGTTTCTGAACAAACCAACTTATTGGCGTTGAATGCCGCAATCGAAGCGGCACGAGCCGGTGAACAAGGCCGCGGTTTTGCGGTAGTGGCCGACGAAGTTCGAGCTTTGGCGGGAAAAAGTGCGCATGCATCCGAGCAGATTTCAGCCTTACTGACCGATGTACGCCGTAATAGTCAGTTAACCAACACGGAAATGACCTCCCTAAAGAGCCTAACGGAAAGCCTGTCGAGTACCTTATTAGGTGAAACTCAGCGTTTTATCGCTTTGACCAAAGAAGTGCAGCATGCTTCGACCGTATTGACCGAAGTGGAAAGTGCAGGCGAGGAATTGGGAGCGGCCAGTACGCAAATTAATTCGTCTATTTCTCGTATCAGTGGCGCTTTGCAGGATATTTCCAAACGCAGCGATCGTTTGTCGATCGAGGCGTCCAGTTTGAGTAATGGGGCAGAAGTGGTGTTTCGTGAGTTGGACAAAGTCGACCAATCTTTGTTCTTTTCGGATTTGCTCAACGCGGCAAAGGGTGCCGCGCAGTCTGTTTCCCATGCGTTTGAAGAGGCTATTGAGAAGGGCGAGTTGACTCAGCAAGCGGTGTTTTCAAAAGATTATCGGCCAATCAAAAACACCAATCCACAAAAATTCAGCACCGATTACGACGCCTTTACTGACCGAGCCTTTCCAAATATTCAAGAAGCTGTGTTGGATGCTTTCGATGAAGTGATGTTTGCTGGTGCGGTGGATATAAACGGCTATTTTCCCACTCATAATAAAAAATTCAGCCAGCCTTTAACCGGCGATTATGAAACAGATTTGGTGAATAACCGCAGCAAACGTGTTTTTAATGATGCAACTGGCAGCCGCTGTGGCGCTCATACAGACACCTTTTTATTGCAAACGTACAAACGCGATACGGGTGAAATTCTCCATGATTTGTCCGTGCCTATTTATGTAAATGGCCAGCATTGGGGTGGTTTTAGAATGGGCTTTAAGTCGAAAACGTCTTAGTAACTTTCTGTTTTTTTCCGTTCTTATGGGAACACTGGAGTATAGTAGAGTCATCTAATGCTTATCGGGTGACTCTGTTATGAAAAATGCTCTTGATGTGAAGGTTGGACTGACAACCCTGTTGGTATTTTTACGGCCTTATCGGCGACAAATTCTCTTCGCTCTAATTGCTTTGGTGGTGACTGCTGGCACCATGTTAAGCGTAGGAAAAGGGTTGCAGTACCTAATCGATGATGGCCTGACATCTGGATCGCAAGCGGGTTTGAATAAAGCCTTGTTGGTGTTTATGGGCTTGGTGTTTGTGCTAGGTATTGGCAGTTTTTGTCGATTTTATCTTGTTTCTTGGATTGGGGAGCGAGTCGTCGCCGATATTCGTCAATCGGTTTTCGCGCATTTACTGACCTTGTCGCCTTCCTTTTTTGAAGACAATTCCCCCAGTGAAATCCAATCACGAATTACCGCAGACACCACCTTATTGCAGAGTGTGATTGGCTCGTCTTTGTCGATCGCCCTGAGAAACAGCTTGATGTTGGTGGGGGGGATCGCGTTTTTGCTGGTGATGCATTTCAAACTGACGCTTATTCTATTGGCTTGTGTTCCTGTTGTGGTGGTGCCAGTGATATTTTTTGGTCGCCGTGTACGTCGCTTGTCACGTAACAGTCAAGACGAGATCGCTAATGTTGGGCAGTATCTGTCCCAAGCCTTGAGACACATCAAGGTGGTGCAAGCCTTTAGTCATGAAGACCATGATGTACAGCGTTTTTCCCATGCCGTAGACAAGGCTTTTTCGGTAAGTGTTAAACGTATTCAACAACGGTCTTGGTTAACCTTGATGGTGATCTTACTGTCGATGAGCGGCATTGGCGTGATGCTGTGGTTTGGTGGTAAGAGTGTTATTTCAGGGGAAATCAGCCCTGGGGATTTGGCGAGTTTCTTGTTTTACTCGGTGATTGTAGCGGGTGCTGTGGGAGCAGTGTCTGAAGTGATGGGAGACTTGCAACGCGCGTCCGGCGCGGCTGAGCGCATCATGGAATTACTGAGTGCCAAAAGCGACATTGTCGGCGGTACTTTGGAGCGGTTTGAACCACAGGCAGAGGCTGAAAATAACATTATTGCCTTCGAGCAGTTGAGCTTTTGTTATCCCACTCGGCCTGATCATGCAGCACTGAATAATCTGTCGTTTTCGATTAAGCGAGGGGAAATGGTAGCGCTTGTGGGGCCATCTGGTGCAGGAAAATCGACCTTGTTCGAACTGTTATTACGTTTTTACGATCCACAGCAAGGCCAAATTCGCTTAGCTGGTCACCCTTTAAAAGACTATTCACTAAAGGCGCTACGAAAGCAGTTTGCTCTTGTGCCGCAAGAAACCGTTTTGTTCGATCAAAGTGTGTACGAAAATTTAGGCTATGCTGATCGTGCTGCCAGCCATGAATCTATTCAACAAGCGGCAGGTCAGGCTAACGCGCATGAATTCATCTCGCGTTTAGATAAGGGCTATGACACACGATTAGGCGAAGACGGCGTGCGATTGTCTGGTGGGCAGCGTCAGCGAATTGCCATTGCTCGAGCTATTCTAAAAGACGCCCCTATTTTACTGCTCGATGAAGCCACCAGCGCCCTAGACGCAGAAAGTGAAAGCAAGGTGCAGGCCGCACTCGACCCTCTAATGAAAGGCAAAACCTCTCTTGTTATCGCCCATCGGTTGGCGACCGTACTGAACGCGGATCGAATTATAGTGATGGATAAAGGACACATTATCGCGCAGGGCACCCATACTCAACTACTGGAAAGTTGCGAGCTTTACAAACGCCTAGCGGACTTACAGTTTAATCAATCTGCCCAATGAATACGCCACGGTAGGCGCACTTTAGTTGGTTGTTTTCTATTGCCATACTGGGTGTGTTGTAAAGGGGTGTTAGGCTTTTGTGATCGGTTGGTATGCTGGCTGCAATGGGTGTGTCGGTATTGTAAAAAACGATCCAAAAGCGTGCTGATAGATCCGCTGAGGTTAGGGTAAGAGATAGGTAATGGCGGTTTTTATCAGACCAATCTTGTCCTGTCATGGGCGTGCCTTGTTCATTAAACCATTCAATGTGATCGGCATTGGTGTGCTGATACAAGGGGTCGTCGTCTAGGTGAAGATTTGCCAAAATAGGGTAGCGTTTGCGCAGTGTCATTAGGGTTGCAATGGTGCTTTGCAATTCTGTGCGAGCATGACTGGTTTGCCAATTTAGCCATGTTAGCGAGTTGTCTTGGCAGTAGGCATTATTGTTGCCTTGTTGTGAGTGTGACAACTCATCGCCACCGAGAATGTGCGGTGTGCCTTGGCTTAATAGCAGTGTGGCCATAAAGCAAAGCTGTTGGTTTAAGCGTTGTGCTTGAATGTTGGCATCGTCTGTTTCGCCCTCAGCACCAAAGTTTTGGCTGATGTTATCCCCATGACCATCGCGATTATCTTCCATGTTGGCTTGGTTGTGTCGTTGGTGATAAGACACCAGATCCCTCATGGTATAGCCGTCGTGATACGTGATGTAATTGACCGAATGTAGGGCGCTTTTTTGGCCCTTGTGGAAGTAATCTCTTGATCCCATGAAGCGGGTGGCGAATTCTGGTACTGCGCCCTTATCGCCACGCCAAAAGCGGCGAATGGTGTCGCGGTATTGGTCGTTGCATTCAAAGAAGCCTTTGGGAAATTGCCCAACTTGATAACCATTTGGGCCAATGTCCCACGGTTCCATCACAAGGCAGGTGTTGCTGAGCACAGGATCTTGCAAGATGGCTTGCAATAAGGGGGCGTTAGGAGTGAAGTCGTGATGAGTGCGACCCATATCCACCCCTAAATCGAAGCGGAAACCATCCACGCCCATCACATTGACCCAATAGCGCATGCTGTCGCAAATGAGACGAATGCTACTTGGGCTAAAGGTATCGATGCAATTTCCACAACCGGTAAAGTTCAAATACTGGTCGTCTTGATGGCGGTAATAGCGTGCGTTGTCTAGACCTCGAAAACTCACACTGGATTGATCGAGTTCGCTTTCTGCGGTGTGGTTATACACCACATCCAAAATCACTTCGAAGCCTGCTTGGCGAAGACCATCCACCATTTGTTGAAATTCCACTACGGCATCATGTTGGGCATAAGACGGTTCTGGTGCAAAAAAACTAACAGGATTATAGCCCCAGTAGTTGTTCAGTTTTAAAACGTGTAAATGCCGTTCCGTCATAAAGCTAAAGCAGGGCATGAGCTGAATGGTGGTGATCTGTAAGCTTTTTAGATGCTCAATGCCAGGCGCAGAAATCACCCCTAAATAGGTGCCTTTGAGTGCATCGGCAATGGGTAAATTTTGACTGAAGCCTTTTACGTGCAGCTCGTAAAGTGCTCGGCTGCTTGGTGATACACGCACACGAGCGGGACGCTCTGGTGAAGAAACAGGTGTACGAACAATGGATTTGGGCACACAGTAGGCGCTGTCTGTCAAATTGGCTTGGCCGTCTTGTGTCATCGCCGCTTGATCTGGATGCCAGACCAGTTTGTCGCTGAGGTCTTTAGCGTAAGGGTCGATCAGCAGTTTTTTGAGATTAAACATCTGTTGCTGTTTTGGCTGAAACGCCCCATCAGCACGCAGGCCATAATGCTGGCCTTCGGTTAATCCCAGCACTTCCATGTGCCAAATGCCTCGGTGTTTATGCAGAAAAGGCAAGGGCGCTTGTTCCTTACCCTCGTTATCAAACAGACACAAATACAACTGGCTGGCGTCTTCTGACACCACAGCGAAATTCACCCCTTGCTCTGTCACGGTTGCACCAAGTGGAAAAGGGGAGCCTGTGGCAAGGGCGTGGTCTGTTGTTGTCATTGTGGTCTCTTTGTTGTCTCTTTTTGGTGTGTAGGGTGCTTTTTAGTACAAAAATCAACGAGGCATTACGCCTCGCCTAACCAACGAAGCAAGATACCGGCCAAAGGCGGCACTTGCAGTTCAATGCTTTGTTCACGGCCGTGACTGGCGACCGCTTGCGTGTCGTATATCTGTGTGGAGGCAAAGCCGCTGCCCGTATAATGGGTGGCGTCCGTGTCCATAATGACTTGGTAGCGTCCTGCTTGTGGCACGCCAATGCGATATTGACCATGTGGCATGGGCGTGAAGTTGACCACGGCAATGCTGTGCTCTGAGCGGTTTTTAGCGAAACGAGCGAAGGCCAAAATGCTGTTGGCGCTGTCGTCGTAACTGATCCACTCGAAGCCTTGTGGTGAGTGGTCGTAGTGCAAGCTGGTTTGATTTTGATAAAGGTGATTTAAGTCTTTCGACAAGGCGTGTTGTGCCTTGTGAAGAGCCACATCAAGCAAATGCCAATCAAGCGAGCGCTCATGGCTCCATTCTTGACCTTGGGCAAATTCATTGCCCATAAAATTAAGCTTTTTACCCGGATGAAAGTACATATAAGCGCTAAAGGCGCGCAGGTTCGCAAATTTCTGCCAGCTGTCTCCTGGCATTTTAGCGATCATGGAACCCTTGCCATGCACCACTTCGTCGTGGGAAATGGGTAATACGAACTGCTCGTCAAAAGCGTAAACCATACTAAAGCTCAGTTCGCCTTGGTGATGCTGGCGATAAATGGGGTCTTTTTTGATGTAATCTAGCGAGTCGTTCATCCAGCCCATGTTCCACTTAAAGCCAAAACCTAAGCCGTTCATATAGGTCGGTTTTGATACGCCTGGAAAGGCGGTGGATTCCTCGGCGACGGTAAAGCAGCGCGGATGATTGAGGTACACGGTTTCGTTCAAACGACGTAGAAAATCGATGGCTTCGTAGTTATGATTGCCGCCATCTTTGTTGGGAATCCATTCGCCGTCTTCGCGGGAATAATCCAGATACAACATGGAGGCCACAGCGTCTACACGTAAGCCGTCAATGTGAAACTCTTCCAGCCAATACACGGCATTACTGATCAAATAGTTGACCACGTGCTCTTTGCCGAAATCGTAAATCAACGAATTCCATTCAGGGTGCCAGCCTTTTTTAGGGTCTGGGTATTCGTATTGTTTTGAGCCATCGAAATTCGCCAAGCCATGACTGTCGGCTGGAAAATGCGCCGGCACCCAATCCATAATGACGCCGATATTGGCTTGGTGCAGAGCGTCCACTAGAGCTTTAAATTCTTCTGGTGTCCCAAAACGCGATGTCACGGCGTACAAGCCAACCGGTTGGTAACCCCAAGAGCCATCAAACGGGTATTCGGTCACGGGCAATAATTCCACGTGGGTATAGCCCATTTCTTCAATGTAGGGTACCAGTTGATCCACCAATTCTAGGTAGGTCAAAGGCTGGTTATCGTCTTTACGACGCCAAGAGCCAAGGTGTAACTCATAAATGCTCATGGGTTGTTCGTATAAATCGGTAATGGGGCGCGTCACCCATTTTTCATCTTGCCATGCGTGTTTGTGGTCGAAGCAGGTCACGCTGGCAAAAGAAGGGTATTGCTCAATACGTTGCGCATAAGGATCGCTACGATGGGGCAAAATATCACCAGAGCGCGCGCGAATTTCAAACTTGTAGCGAGCGCCGTGGTTCACATCCGGAACAAACAAACGCCAAATACCGTCGCCATTACTCGACATTGGGTGTGTACGGCCGTCCCAGCTATTGAAGTCGCCCACTACGGAAACAGAGCGCGCTGCCGGCGCGTACACCGCGAATCGCGTCCCTTGAATGCTGAGCTTTTTGGTGATGCTGGCGCGGGTTTGTATGGCGCCTTGGCTTTTGTACAAACTGGCTTGATGGTGTTCTGGGTCGACAAAGGTGGTGCTGGGAAATTGATAGGGATCGACCATCACATGACGGTCGCCACTGTGATAAGTGATCTCTAATCGATAATGAAAACGCTCGGCAAGGCTTGGCCATTCAGCAAAAAACAAGCCGTTCTCATCCGTTTGTGTCATGTCAGCCAAGAGCTTGTCTGAATCAATGGCAAGCACGCGGATAGATGCGGCTTCTGGTTGCCATACGGTTAACATAAGGCCTTTTTTGTTCGTGTGCGCTTGTAGCCCTAAACAACCAAAAGGGTCGGAACACTGTGTGTCGACGACATCCTTAATGAGGGCGTTTTTTATTAGATGCATTCATTTCTCCAGCAAGCGTAAGCCTGTTAACTCGGTGTGTGTTGGTGCTGATAGCTGTGAAATTTGCTCACGGCCCAACGCAAATATTGATTCACTTTGTTCGGTGTCACTTGGGCGAACTCGTCTAAAACGGCTTCGGCCAATGAATCGCCTTCGTGCTGTGTTTGGTATTGTTTCGCATGATCCAATGCCGCTTGAGAAACCAAAACGGGTAAATTGATTTCTTGCTCGAACTTGCAATTTTTATGTTGCTGACAAAACTGTATGAAAGCGTACAAGCCTTCAAAAATCAGACTCTTATACCAGCTAGGGTGAATGTCTGAGGTTAGCGATTCGATCAGCAAGGCAAAGGTATCTTCTCCTGGTGTCATAGAGCTCAGAGCACGTTTGCAATCGAGCGTGGTTCGGCTTTGTAAATCCCCAAACACAATGTTATTGGCATGGCTGAGGCTATCCCAAAGTTGCAAGAGCATGGACTCAGGCAGTTTGGTGATCATGCCTTGTTCAGAGCGCCAATCGAACCAATCCACATCTTTGATCTTGCCTTGATCGTCGTTGCTGTGGTGATAGCGTAAGTTACTGGCGACGTGGGCAAATTCGTTGTGTTTTTGCTGCAATACGTGTTTTAGGGTTTCGTAAAGCTCGCAAGGAGACACTTTCGACAAGGTATCAAAAATCGGCTCGCTGGCGTCTGGGTTGAATTGTCGAGCGCAAAGCACCGCCAAATTGTGTACGCGAATGGTGCGCACGCCCGAGAAGAAATCGGAGTTTACCTTTATCAAGGTGCCAGCAATGGAAATCAATTCATGGGCAATCACTAAGGCCAATGGCGAAGACGAGACATTTTTGAGCATGTCCAAAATAACGTCTTGGTGCAACGGCGAACGGATGTCTATTTCAGTGTCCGGAGTTTCACCAATCACCAGTAAACGCTGACGAACGGTAATATCAGCGATGTAAGTGGCCAAATCGGTAGAGGGTTTTAAAATCATTGAATAAAGCAGGCGGGCAGGTCGCCAGTTTTCTTTTAGCAAGGCTTGCAAATACACGCTGTGCAAGACTTTATAGGCGGTCACCGCGGGCATAGTGTTTGGGATGGTGTTCATTAGAGCGCGGCGGCTGCCAATCTCTATTAAGCAATCCACGGCTTCATTCATGCTGGGTTCGGCTAGCAAATTAGCCAGCAAGGCATCGGTTGAACACTCTTTGATGATTGACTTGTTGTCGGTCTTATTCTCAACCGACAGAGGCCAAGGAGTGTCGTGAGAAGGCAGCTTGATTGCTAGCGGACCTTGGTTCAGTGCATTGATGGTAATGGAACGGCGATTACCCGATTTAAAGGCATTTTTAGCCGATTGAGGAATCACTCGGAATTCTTCGTGCTCACGTTTTTGCAACAAACGAATAAATTCAAACAGGGCATCGCTGCCTTTCATTTCGCTCATGGCGTCATCAATCAAAATGGTAAACACCGCGTTGGCTTGGTAATACCAATGGTTGGCGATGATTTTCAGTTCATTGCGAATGTGCGCTTGAAACAACGTAGGATCAATCTTTCGGTAATCTTTGTCTTCGTTTTGAATCCACGACAGGCATAAATAGCTCTCGTCGTTGATACTAAACGCTTGCGAAGTGGCCAGGCTGTTTAGCGCGCGATTCGGGCGTCCGGTTAACCCCAAAATTTCAGAAGCACCGAGGTGGCGATAGGTTTCTACCAATTGATCGGCACTGATGGCTTTGAGCGGTGCTATGTCTTCGAGGGTTTGACATAAACAGCCGGCGTTGATCAGCTTTTGTTTGACCTTGTCGTTTTGCGCCAAAATCACCATGGAAGTAGTGACTTTATTTGGGCGATATTGAATTCGGTGCAATCCGAGTGGGTCTAAATCTGTAGTGGTGATCAGCTCTTCGTCGAGCATCTTGCCCACAAGAAACAGACTTTGCGCCCACACCAAGGGCAGGTTGTCATTAGGAACACGTTTTTGTGAACCAGGGTTTTCTTTCTCAGCTAAAATACTTTCTTGCGGTACATAGTAGAGTTCTGGCAGTAGCATTTGACCGTCTTTTTCGACCATTAAGGATTCGAGTTTATGACGATAAAAATTGGCACTTTCCCAATCGCGAGCAAACAAGCGATCTATATAAAGGTAGGTGAAAAATAGCGGCCATTCTGATTCGATGTGTTCGAAGTTAATCAGCTCATCGTATTCGTAATAAATGCGGCTTTGATCTTCGAGTTCTGATTGGTGGCCGTCGAGCAAGAAACGTTTGCAGCCATATTCGCCGCCCAATTTACTGATAATTTCGTTGCGGGTGCGCCGTGCGAGTTTTTCATCGTTTACCGCAAACGCAGGGAAACCGACGATGCTGAGAATGGCGCTGTCCACTTCTTTAGAGCGGGATTCTTTGGGCAATAACGATTGCAACACAGAACCCGCGCGCGCCACGGCATCGGCGAAAGAGTGCACCACCGCCCATTCGGGGCCTTGATCGCCAAATAGGTTCAACCCATCCATGGCTTCCATGGCGGCTTTGGCCATGCCCACCGAGCTGGCGTTGATTTCGGCCTTGCCGTTGTTGACCTTGTTACCACGTTCCCAAATACCATAGTCTGGGGTGCGATAAGTGCGGGAAATGTAGTAGATCAGGTTTTGGACGAAGTTAAATTCATCCCGAGAAAAGATCAGCTTGCTGCCCGCTTTGGTCATTTGAGCCAGCATGAGCAAGTAAAAGCTGGTGGCGTCGATTTGCAAATGCCCCCAAGCGTCGTCGGCCACGGCTTCTAGGCCAGTTTTTGTGTCGTATTTGGCGTGCAGGGCGTCTTTCGGGTCTAAGCTGTGTTTAAAGGCTTCCACTTTATGAGACTGGCGCATCATGGCGAACAAGAGACCACGCATCATTTTAACGCAGGCAAACTCTAATTCATGGGCGCGTTTTTGTGGGTTCGAAGCGCGTTTGTAGGCCAAATACAAAGCCCATACCGCCTGAATGCTGTAGACATTATCGCGCACCCAAGCGTCGGTATAATTGCCGTGATTGTTGATGCTGGTACTGGCTGGAAATAAGCCGGTAACGGGGTGTTGACGAGATAAAATTACCGCTTGAATGTGTTGATACAGAGAATCTAGCTTATCTTGCGTGTCAGACGCCATGTTCGATCCTTTAAAAGCGCATTATTAAAAAATCACTATACCCAAACATAATGGCAGTCACCAAGAAGGTAAAGCGGTAAAACGCTTTCTTTTTTATTAAGTACTAAACTGCCCGACCAGTTTGCGCAGTTGGCTGGCGCATTCTTGTAAATTATTCACAGAGGTTTGTATATCGACGGAATTGTGTTTGTTTTCGTCGCAAATTTCCGCGATGTTTTCCAAGGTAGTGTTGACCGTTTTGGAAGAGTCGAATTGTCGGTCAGCGGCTTGGCTGATGTCGTGGTTGATCTTTGAAATAGAGAGAACGCCGTGAGCAATGTCGGTGAAGGCTTGACCCGCTTGGGTCGTCTGCTCGGCGCCTTGATTCGCTGTATTGCGCGCCGACTCCATCACCTCGACCGTGTTGATGGTCTGACGAGTTAATTGATCGATGAGTCCGCCAATTTCCGTTGCCGCGTGTTGAGAACGCTGTGCCAGTTGACGAACTTCATCGGCGACGACGGCAAAACCGCGGCCTTGTTCGCCTGCTCGTGCGGCTTCTATCGCAGCATTCAATGCCAGTAAATTGGTCTGATCGGCGACTTCGCTGATGATACCTAAGCGGTCGTTAATGTGGCTCACGTCTTGGCGAAGAGTTTGGATTTGCACCGCGGCGTCACCGACTTCTATCGACAAGCGTTGAATGTCTTGGTTGGCCTTGTCCATCATGCCCAGCCCGTCTTTAGAATGTTGCCCTAGTGCTTGCGCGGTTTGGTTGGCTTGTTCGGCAATGGTTAAGGTGTTTTCAACAGAAGTCATAACACCCTGCATTAAAGATGTAGCTTTGCTGGCATTCGCCAATTGCTTTTCGACCCCATGAACCGTTTTGGTAGTGGATTGGTTAGTGTGACTGACAATGTTGTCGAGCATTTCGCTCGACTGACTGACATTGCGAACAATGGTTTGGAAGTCGTTCATCATGATGTTGAACGCGTTGGCCATTTCGCCCATTTCGTCTAAACCAGAAAAGTCGACGCGGTGAGTTAAGTCGCCAGAGTCTTGTACGGACGTCATGGTTTTGCATAAAGAGGTGACGCGACTGGTGACCATGTGAATAATAAATAACGCGGTGCCGCCAACTAATATCGTCAATAGACTAACTAAGATGGCGTAATCTACCAGCGCGGTTAAAAAGAAATCCATTACCGCGTCCATAGACGCCGTGGCAATGATTGTCAGCCCCAAGGCTGTAGATGTGGTCATGCTGGCGATCATTCGGTGTGTGTTGCCATCTTTACCTTGGTATTCAAAATTCAAGGTTTGGTATCGGCTGCTATTGGATGGCAAAGCGGCGAGCGCGTTTCGCAACGAAGTCGGGAGACTTTTGCTTGCATAAGACTTGGGCGCGTTGAGTAGGTTTTGTTTTTGATCAATCATCCAAAGGCTTTGTTGGTCGGCGTATTTAAAAGAACCGAGCAAAGTGATGGCCGCAAGCTTAGCGTGTTCGGGTGGTAATGCCTGGCTGGCTTGTTGATCGTGAATAGGCGCAATGATTGAAGTGGCGATGTCTAAAATATCTTGTGTGCGGTCTTTTCTGGCGTCCACGTGACTAAAGTACAGGCTGGTGAGGGAAACCAGTATTAACGCGGCCGTTCCCATCGACATCAGACCAATAATCGCCCATAGCTTGTAACGAATTTTTATATTGTTGATGCGGTTTAGCATGTTATCTCCGTTCGGTATGTTCTGCGTGTTGTTCACGACTCGACTTCATGCTAACTCAGTATAGTGACAGAATAAGCGTTGCCAATCCGTTAGAGTAAGTGTTTTTTTATGCCATGCCTAGCGGATGTCTTTGCGCTGCGTCATGGTTTTATGGGTTAATAAAGAATTCAAGTGAGAAACCGTTAAGAGAAAGCCGTTGGAATATTGTGTTGTGTTTGCGGTGTCCTTGTTGTCGGCCACCTTACTGCCTTTGGGGTCAGAAGGGGTTTTGTTGTATTACGCTAGCGAAGCCGATTTGACGACTTCTTTATTGTGGCTTGCCGCCAGCATTGGCAATACTTTAGGTGGTATGACGAACTGGTTTTTAGGCCTGTATTTGTTGCGTTATCATGAGAAAAAATGGTTTCCCATTTCACCCGCATTGCGTGAAAAATCCGCCGTTTTGTTCAATCGTTATGGCCAATGGAGTTTGTTGCTGACTTGGTTGCCTATTGTTGGCGATGGGATTGCGCTCGTATCCGGTGTGTTGCGAACCTCGTTTTGGGTGGTGTTGCCCTTGGTTTTTATTGGTAAAGCGGCTCGTTATGCCTTAATTTTATGGGGGCAACAGTGGCTATTGGCTCCTTAATTACGTTTAATAAAAGCCACGCTCAACAAACGAAGTAAAATTCTGATGAAGTACATGGAGAACGGAAGAATGAAAGCGTCAAAGAATCTGATTTTGGTGATGGCAAGTTTATCGCTGGTGGCTTGTTCCGCCATGGACGAAAAAAACACCTTTATGACTTACGGAGATTTGCAAGACAAGGTCCGTGAGCATGACGAGCAATGGGCTATAGCGCAAGCCAAACTTGAACGACTAGACGAGTTAGAAGCCGAAGTCGCTGCGCTGAAACAAGGTCAACCTGTTGCCAGTGCACCGATGAACGACAACATGACTGGCATTAACGTGGCCCCTGTTATTGCACCAACCACCTTTGATTCGCCTGCGCAAACCACAAACGCCAGCATGGTAACGGCTCCTATGGTGATGGAACCATCAAGCATGGACGAGCCAGTGATGGCGGAACCAGTGTCTCAAGCCCCTGTTGTGGCTTATTCTCCTGCGCCAGAAGAATCACCATATGGCGTGCAATTAGCATCTTACGCAAACCGCGATGAAGCCGCACGAGGCTGGCGTGTATTGCAGTCTAATTATCCAAATTCCTTCGATGGCTTACTGCCTTTGATTAACCAAAAGCAAGTAAATGGCCGCACTATGTACCAGTTAAAAGTCGGGCCTTTTGTGAGCAAAGCATACAGCGGTAACTTTTGCCAAATGTTGAAAGACAGAGGCAGCGATTGCCTAGTAACGCGTT
The DNA here is from genome assembly GCF_018145875.1 of Marinomonas vulgaris. Lineage (GTDB taxonomy): Bacteria > Pseudomonadota > Gammaproteobacteria > Pseudomonadales > Marinomonadaceae > Marinomonas > Marinomonas vulgaris. The sequence goes on from NZ_JAGSSV010000020.1 coordinate 52,812, forward strand.
ATAACGGTGAAACCCTCTAATTTTAGGGATCTAAACTCTAAAATGTTGTGCTAGTGCTTGCCATTGGGCTTCTGATTGAGCCGCAAGCATTTCGCCTTCCAGCTTGTAAGGGGCGTACTCACTGCCATCTAATAATCGACAAACGCCGCCTGTTTCTTTGTAAATCAATACCCCAGCGGCGTGATCCCACGGCAGCATTTTGTAGGTCAAACTGAAATTGAAATGACCAAGGGCAATTTGCCGATACGCAGGGCAAGACGGTAAATTATTGACTCTTAAAAAATGAGTAGCTTGAAGGGCAAAATGCTGTCTTCTTGATCCCTTATAAGAGTTTACCGACATGATGCCTTTGAGCGATGACAATTCGGTATCAATCTGTGCTGGCATGGTCAAGGTCAAAGGCGCTTGGGAAGGGCGTTGCCCTGTTCCTCTTTCTTTCATAGTCGTGCGTTGAAAAAAACTGCCTTCGCCTTTGTTGGCGTATACCCAATCGTCGTTTACTGGATCATACAGCACGCCAAATTGCGTTACCCCCTTGCGCACGACGGCGAGGATAATGCCAAAATCGGACAAGCCATGAGCATAATTCCAAGTGCCATCTATTGGGTCGATAATCACACAAGTATCGGCTGTGGCAATACTGTCCGTTGTTGATGGCGTCTCCGCCACGGCTTCTTCACCCACCACTTCCCAATCGGGAAACGCCCGCAAAATCGCCTGCGTGATAAAGGCTTCACTGGCTTTGTCGGCCACCGTGACCAAATCAGTCAAACTGCTTTTTGTTTCTACCTGAGCGGAGTCCAATTGTCGAAAATACGGCATCACGATCTCCTGCCCAGCTTGACGGACAATATCGATCAAGATGTCTTGTGATGTCTTATTTAGGTTCATACAGAACTCCTTTATACAGAGGGATTAATCATCATACGTGAAAAACAGTGTACGCGATTCCTATGACAGATTGTTTAATTAGAGAGTTCAATCGAAGCATGAGATGCTAAAGCTATGATTGCTGGTTAATGGATCAAATTCGCAGAGCTAGAGACCAATTTACGAACCAATTCTGTTTGAGATTTAACATGCAGCTTGTGGAACACCGCTTTTAATTGAGTTCTTACCGTTTGGATGCTGATCTGCTTGTCACTAGAGTAACTTTGTAAGCTTGAACCATTTGTTAAACACAAAGCCAAATTTGCTTCAGAGGGGGTTAATCTGTACATATCTTGCAATACGGTGGGGGAAATACAAACAGCCTGCTGTGGGTGAGATAAATATAAAACCACGATGTCATCGATTAATTCAGCGTCGTTTACAAGATGCGTGTTTTTCTTAACACTTTTAGTAAGGGTTATTGTGAGTGCATCATCTGCCCCGCCTTGACCTAGTGTTATTGAAATAAAGGGACAGGAGTTCTTGAGTGTTTTTTCAACGGCTAGTTTTACTTGATTGTGTTCAGTGATGTCATCAAAGACTAGGTAATTAGAGCGCAGACACACATCGGTTCTATTAGAAATAATGGCTTGAGCCATCTTGTTGATAAACTGAACCTTTAGATCTTTATTAAGAGCCACAATACCAAGAGGAATTTTTGATAAAGCACTGTTGAGCACCGCTTCGTTCTTCTTTAAATCAGCAAACATTTTTGAAAAGTTTAAAGCACGTTCAAAATGCGGATTCAGTTCTTCAAGAAGATCTAAGTCCGCTTTCTTTAGAGTCGACTGTGAAGAACCTTTGCGAATATCTAGCCTGAAACAATACTCTTCATTACTGAAAACATTAAGGGCACTGATGCAGATTCCGTCACTTGGTAAGGTCTTGGGGCGACCTTGACTGCAGGGTAAACGGCGTTTTTCAAGGTAGTTGTCGCCTAAAATAATTAAGCAGCGTCTTTATGTTGCTCTGGATTTAATTCCACATCACCTATTGGCTGCCAGTTTCTTTCTGCTTTTGACCAACGCTCAGGGCGCTCTTTCCTTTTTTGCTGATACAAGTCC
>NZ_JAGSSV010000021.1 GCF_018145875.1 Marinomonas vulgaris
CAGCAACAAGAGCAACTGACTACCTATGCAGAGCTGGACTTCGAAGAACGATTAAGTCTGCTGCTAGAAAGTGAAATCTTGAACCGTAACCAAACCAAGATCCAGCGTTTAAAGCGACAAGCAAAACTCAGGCTGGATGCTCAACCCAGTCAACTTGTCTACAAAGAAACACGAAACCTTCATCGTAAGCAGATGAGTGAGTTACTAACGGGCCGTTATCTGTACAAACACCAGAACATCTTAATCACTGGCCCAACAGGGGCAGGTAAAACGTATCTTGGTTGTGCACTGGCGACCAGCGCCTGCGATCAACAACACGCTGTTAGATACTATCGGTTAACCCGCCTTCTCGACGACCTGAGTGCAGGTCGATTGGATGGTTCCTATCAAAAACAACTCCAGTCGCTGGCTAAGAAAACCTTATTGATCCTCGATGACTGGGGTATGGAAAAACTGACCCAAGAGCAGGCAGGACACCTATTAGAAGTGCTTGAAGATCGTTATCAAAATAGCAGCACCATCGTCATCAGCCAACTTCCCGTGAAGGAGTGGTACAACATGATTGGTAACGCCACAGTGGCAGACGCCTTAATGGATAGATTGGTACACAATAGTCATAGGATAGAACTGGGAGGTGAATCAATGAGAAAACTGGCGCAATCCGAACACTTAGAGTAAAAATAGGGAAAGAGAAAAAGTGCTGGTTCAAGTGTTCGGAATAAACCGAAACAAGCGTTCGCAATCACCGGAATACGCACAAAAGCAAGTGTGGCGGCCTATCTACTCGCTCTGGAATACGAACAGGTTTCATAAAACTTACTTTTAATTAGTTTCTTCTTATTTTGCTTTAGGCAAAGTTCTGCATCTAATGCGTTATGGTCTTTTTTGGGCAGTTACAGCATTTTCAGGTACTCAATTAGAAAAGAATCAGAGGTAGACAAAGCACTGAGCTAAAATAAAAACTTTTCGCATGTGAAAGATTCTTGGCAATCAGAATGAATTTCTGTTTCGATTCTGAATCGATGCGAATTTTTGACCTAAAGTTGGAGAGAGAGGCGGAGGGATTAAAGCACTTTTTAATAAAAGTCATTCTATCCACAGGCATGTTTATTTATTTATTCTTGTTTACCTTGTTTATACTTGTTTAGATGTGGATAACTTATTGATTTATATGAACATAGTTCAAGAAGTTGCTACATAAAGCCAGTAAGTTGCTACATAAAGCTAGTAGGTTGCTACATTTGGGCAGCAGGTTGCTACATAAAATCAGTAAATTGCTACGTTTGGTTAGTAAGTTGCTACATAAAGCCAGCAAACAGCTCTGTTTTGCTACGTTTAACCAGTAAGTTGCTACGGAAGATCATTGAAAAGTGGCCTTTTGAGTGATTGAAGTGACATTTTGTAGTAACTTTAGGGTTAAGCGCTGACTTTATGTAGCAACTTATAGATTTTATGGTCTAAAGTTGCTACGTTTGATCAGTAAAAAGAGCCATGGCTCTATTTTTTGGTTAAATCACTGGCTTTATGTAGCAACTTTTAGGCTTTGCGGTCGTAAGGACTACATTTTTATCAATGTGAAAGGGCAAAATGCCTTTTTTTGGCTGAGTCACTGGCTTTATGTAGCAACTTTTTGACATCAAAGAGAAGCTAATCAGGTGTAGGTTTTTATGATAGGCGAAAACGAAGTTCTTGAAGGCACACTAGAGCATGACGGCACCGAAATTGATTGTGTTAAAAACGTTACCCCCGAGTTAGCTTTAAAGAATGACTTAGTCATTTATAAGGATAATGCTCTAGTGTGGGGAAGATTTGATCTGTCGAAGGTTGAACTGAAAATTGTGAACGCACTGATTGCGCTAATAAATCCTCTTGAACCTTTCAAAAAGCAAAACCAGTGGAATTTTACGAAGGCCGATCTTGAAAACTTGGGTGTGTCGTCAATTGGAAATCTTCATCGACATATTGATGAGATAACAACCAACCTACAAAGCCAGATTATTAGGTTGCCAATGAAAGACAAAGATGGAAAACAGATCGACGACGGAAAATCGTTTGAGAAAGTGAACCTCTTTTATAAATCAAAATGGGATGATAAAGAAAAAATTGCTTCTTTTAGCTTTCACCCCGAACTGGAACCTTATCTTATCAATCTCAAAGGCCATTTTACTAAATACCATTTACATCATGTCCAAGGGATGGAGTCACAATATGGTATTAGATTGTATGAGTTACTGAGGAGTATTTATTCGCTAGAGAAGGTAAAGAAAGGGAACTTCAGTATTAGTCTGCCGCTTAGCTATGATAAATTGCGTGAAGTGCTTGAACTGGGTGATAAATATCCTCGTTTTAGCAATTTCCATACAAGGGTACTTCAACCTGCTGTAGATGATTTAAACACTACTGACATTGATGTGAAGTACAGTTTTCCAGATCGCCTCACGCCAAAATCAACGGCCAAGGTGAAAACAATCGTATTCACTATAACGACGAAGTTTGGTTATCACCCAACTAAAATAGTTAAAGGCTCGCTTGTTCCGATAGAGGGGGAAAACGAAGTTCGATTGTCTGTTAAGCGTCAGCTTAATCTTTTCTTCAAGTCCTCTGTTTCCGACAGGTTAATAGCCACCTATGGCGTAACACGCTGTCTCTCCAATATGAAGCTCCTTTCCGCAGAGGACAGTGCCACAAAAATTAAGAATGCCGCTGGATGGCTTAATAAAGCCATTGAAGAGGATTATGCGAATTCAGATACTGGTGCTGATTTGGTTGATTTGCTTAAAGTGTCAACGGAGACAGACGTCCATAAGAAACGTTTTTTGGAGGAGCAACTTATGCCTATTTGGCCGAGCTTGGAGTCCGAGGAGCAAAGGGACTTTCTTCAACACCGCTTCGACCAAGGCGCAGTAGCTGTTCGCTTTGCACAATACTACGCCGCTTCATTGTCTGGGAATATTCCAGCTCCAGCTATACAGGTAAAAACAGTTAATGCTAAAGCAGATCGTGACGCAGTAAATGCGGAGCTTACTAATCTTTTAAATACAGATTGGGCGTTTTGATCAAATATATGCCGCATACTCGTCGGCTTTAGCCACGAGTAGTTCACTAATGGCTTCATGTAACAATTCAAATTTCGTTACTTTTACGCCAAATGAGCGTCTACAAACGGTTTGTTTCTTAGTTGGTGGGATCGCTTCAAGTTCAATGCACGAATCGCTATTGAGCTCTCTGACGGTTCACAATAAAACCACTTAAAACTGACCTCTGATGACTCTAGGAGAGATATTGGCTAGGTCTAGGTCTAGGTCTAGGTCTAGGTCTAGGGCTAGGGCTGTGGTGATACCCAAGGCACTTAAAAGATTTGGGTCTACAAAGTCACTGCTTTGTGGACCCAATTTTTTACATTCTAAATTCATTATTAGTAACGTTGCCTAGAAATTCGTTACTCACAGTTTTAAATAGTTTCGCCAAATTATTTTGCAGGTAAACTTGAAACTTATCCTGAGCTAGGGTTCTATCAAATACATCTGTTGGTAAGAAACGTTTCATTTCTGCAATGAATGCTTCACTAGACACAATATCAGGAAGTCGTTCGAGAAAGTTTTCTAACATTTTGTTGAAGTGTTCAAGTTTATAATCTGACGCCTTTTTCTTAACTAAGTCCATATTGAGTGTCGCGCCTTGTTGCTGTAACCAAGCTAAATCCCATATATCTCGGTGGCGGACATACCTTGTTGTGGCAGGTAAAGAAATGATTTTATCCGCCATGACTTCATCCAAGCTTTCTGTCAAAATTAGCGTATCACTGTACCCATCAGGCAAAAAATCATAGTTTATTTGAAGAGGTTGCGGCTCTCTTGTATAGGCTGGAATGTTTGCCACTTCTACCTTGATTTTTTGTTTTGGTAAATCTTTTCTCTCAGGAGAAGTCACTACCGCTATTTGCCACTTATCAATGCTCAATTCAGAATATTTAGGATCTTGCTTTAGATCCTTTGGTTCTTTTACTGTCACTTCAAGCCCGTATCGTTCGCCAGTGTACTTTTCTATACAATGTTTCATGTCTGCCAATATTGCTGAGCTGAAATCCTTCCCGCCAACAAAATCAAGATCTTCGCTTAAACGATTGCCTCCATAACAAAGTCGTAACGACGTGCCACCTTGAAAAGTTAGTTTGTCTAAAAGTCCACCCTTCTCTAGCGCAAATAAAATATCGTAGTGTAAGAGCTCTTTCTCTATCACTGAACGCATATGAGATACATTTTCAACCTTCATTGCTTTATTCACCAATAGCGCGAAATTTTCTTGATCAATTTTCATATAGCCCATCCTTGCTTACTAAATGTGTATTTCGACCAACTCGTTTTAAGTCTCTGTATGCCGTTTGTTTCGTTGCTAACCTAAGTGGTCTGCCGACTAAACTGGTATTTTCTATAATATCCATTGGATCTCGTTTCGTATGCGTAAATTCAATTGTACCCAAAGGTGTTTTGAATTCACCGGAACGCCCCGTTGTCATAACCGTTAAGCGATCTACTGGAATTTGCGAAATAACACCGAAATCAGAAAGTGCTGACTCCAGGCTAATGTAGTTATATTCCCCACGTCGAATAGTTTTAGCAATTTGCTCCAACGTATCACTGCCTTTCGACTGCGCTAAATTGAATAAGTACACACCATTAATCATTCGGATGAGTAAGCCATCTTCTTGCAAACGTTTAATTCCAGCGCGCAAAGTTCGATCATTATCTTGATGAAAAATTTTGGCTAGATCTGAATTAGTAAAAACACAGCGACTACGCTTGTCATATTCTAAGAGCTTTTTAATTGCCTCAGACTTTTTCACAATACACCTCTAGTTAGCAAAAATGACATTTAAAGATGTCATAATTGTAGACTTAATTTCGGTAGGACACAAGATTACAATAATGACACTTAAAGATGTCAAATTTGTTAACTTGACTGCTAGGAGGGATTGAAAGGACTTGGTTAGTTTGAATTAATCGTACGGTCGACCACAAAAAACTGTTCTCTACACAGTTCTTTTTTAAGATCGTACGCGACAATATTGCATAGCCCATCAATGGCTTTAGGACTGTCGATTGAGTTATATATTTCTATTGTCCGCCTTGATCTCTTTCACATGTGAAAGATACTGTGTGATCGATTCGAAATAGTTAAGTTAAAAGTAGATCGAGAGCCTAGCTTTAAAAAACCATTAATGCCTTTCTTGTCCTCTTTCACATGTGAAAGATTTCGGGCGGTCAGAATTGACCACCCATAAACAATTAAACTCTTTTTTGAAAATTGCCAATGGCAAAACCGATGAGTATGCAGGTAATCATCATAACAACAGGTATAACAAGAGGGCTTACGGCGAAGGGAGAAAAAGAAACAACGCAGAAAGCGAGAAACAAGTAACCTATCGATCTAACGCCATACCTGTGAATTATAGGCGAAGCATAATCAAAGTTTGTTCTTTTGATTCGCCATGTCATTAAGCCATCGTAGACAGCTGGGACAAGAAGTATCAGCATGTAAGGCGACCAAACAACAAGTAAAGCAATTCTTGCTAGAAATTGGTAAACCACTTCAGATAATGTGTTTATTCTGCCCTTGATCCAATCAAACCAGAACTGACCCATCTCCTCCATGCCTCTTGATTCCTTTCGCGCCTTTTCTGTAGGAATAAATGTTCGGTAGATTCCTCTTTCTATACCAGAGTCGATCATGATGAGTTTATGCCAACTGTCAGCTTTATTGTTTATCCATTCACTTGTTTCAGGGCCAAGACTTGACTCGACATACGCGCTTTCTTTTTGTATTGCGTCTTTGGTAAAACTACCGGGTACAAGCAGCAACACCGCGCCAAGCTCAATAACGAGTATGCTAACTATCAGCCATAAGGGTATTTTCATACTTAGCTCTCCTTAATACATTTTTTACTTTATGGCTGGTTATGAGATTAAACAGCGAGTCTCGAATCATTTCTTTATTGGTATCCTCACCGGGGGAAGAGTCCCCTTCTTTGCTTATAACCACCAGATCTGTGATGGCGTTAACTTCGATATAACTTTTTGCCAACACATCAATTCCTAATGTCGATGCCGCTTCCGAAATCAAGGATTCTAAGAAAACAGCAAACCTCATAGGATCTGGCATCTTCTCTCCGTTTTTAAAATAGACAGTCTCGCCATATCGAGACAGTGCCTTTTCTATTATTTGATATATCTGTTCATCCTCAAGATTAGATTCGCAAGAAAAACACTCACTTATTTTTTCTAAAATGTATCGAGAAACAGGCCAATCAAATTGTAATAGCGATAGTAGTTCGGTATTTTTCTTTCCTTTAGATCTGGATTTAAGTCCGTAGGTCACTTGGTAATAAGGGCTTTTGTACATCATTCCTCCTATAGCACGGTTTATATTTTTACTTATTACTCTAAAATTGGTAGGCGACCTTTTATCAGCCTTCCGCCTGAAATGGTTGCGAAAAACTCTAAATTTGGCAGCATACCGAGCAGTTGAGGCTGTATTAGATCGGATTCCTCTTCCATTAGACGCTCTCCTTGGTTGCCACCGTGCATAGCCGGTTCGTCTCCATGTGTATTTTGCCCTTGCGTTCTCATGACGTACTTCACCCTAGTTTTAGGCAAGTTACTGGTTATGTATTCTTGTGTTTCTGTATCAAGCACACGCAAAGCAAATTTGTTGTTGAGGTTCCCTAGAACCTGAATGGCTTTGTCTTTGCTGCCCATTCTGGCTGAGAAATCTGAAAAAGTTTGCGTTGCAACAAAAAGGCGAAGCTTTGCACCACGACCTTTGTTTAGCAGCTGAATAAAGGGATCGTTTATCACTTCAGCCGCCTCATCTACAAATATATTCACGACTCTATTGTTCACTGCAAAATTGTACCGATCACCCGCAACGGCGGTGAGATCTGACAGCATTATTGAGCCGATAGCACTACCAACCATGCTATCCGTGAGTGAATCGAGGCCAATGTAAGCAACTTGGCCGTTGTTTATGATTTTTGCTGTATCTGTTATGCCGCGTAGGTCGTCGAGGTCTGTAGCGTCAGGAGAAAGCATCTTGCCTAACTCTCCCGATGTCAGCATATTCATTATTGGCAGTAGATTTGAAACCATCTTTGAAAAGTGGGTGGCGTCGTGCTGAAACATACTTAACAGACCTTCAAGTTCAGAGCTTGGGTAGTCCGGCTGAATGACATCATAATAAAATCGCAACAGAGCGAACGCCTGCTTTTCTCTGTGACCGTTTTTGGCCTTGTCTTTGTAAGGCTGCGCTAAAGCTTCCCAATCCTGAAGATTTTTTTCTGCATAGGCTTCTACGGCTTTGATCACTAAACCTGCCGGGCCACCTTCCAAAAATCGACGAAGCAGCGTTAAATTTGGTCTTTGGTACGTCATCACCAACCCTTGAGCAATGTTGTTAAGGGCCTGCCATGTAAAGCTCTTAAATGAATTTGCACCGGCTTCTGAAGGTATTAAAGCTGCAAGACGACTCGCTATTTCAGTGACTCGCGTAAAGTATCTAAGAGGGTCGATGCGAATAGATTCATCAGGGAGCGCTGGATGGAAAGAAACATACTTTTCAAGCTCTTTTAACTAGCGGTCTTGCTGGAGTTTTGTTTTGCTCCTGCCATGCAGCCGGTTGAGATTTTGGCTTTGGGTTTGACTTTACTGCTTTTTCTTTACTTGTTGTTCCGCTTGTTTTCTTCTTACTGACAGCATCGATTTGATCTTTCATTGGTAAATAGTCATTAGCATTAGCGTCACTGTCTGAAGAGATGGCATTTAAAATCATTGATGAAATTTCTGGGATAAGAACAACATCCTTAACGCCTCTAAAGCTTTGAATTTTCTTATTCGGCATGACCGGATCGCCAGATACCAAGGCTGTACTCCATAAAGAAGCCAGCACTTCAGATGATTCTCCCAACTTTTTTGCACCATCGGGATAAAGTATGGCTAATTGGTCATTCATGACAAACAAAACATCACCAAGCGTCTCTTCTCTATCTAAGAGAGGAAGCACCGCTTTCTTCACTAAATCGCTTGCCGCGTCAGAATATTTATCGAGTTTGGTGATTAATTCCGCTTTTGCTTCTTCTATACCCTGATTCTGATCTATTTCAAATTCTGTATCTTCCGATACACTTGGATCGTCGGGGTCGGCAAGATCTAAGTTAGATGAAGGCTTTTCCTCCCGGGGTTTTGCTTTATCTTCATGAGCGGCAGAAGGCTTATTGGGCGGTTCTTTTTTCTTCGTGTCTGCATTAGACGAGCCAGAGGTCTCTTTAACTCCAAATCCTTCAGCGGGAAAATCCAGACCAAAATCATCATCGTCATTGCCATTGTCATCGTCGTTTTGACTCATCTCGCTTGGCTTTGCGCTGTCAGTAGATTCTTCGTCGATTTCGCATGTGAGAATTAGAGTTTCAAAGCAGTCGTCGCTTGATTCGTCGTCGCTTGATTCATCGTCGCTTGATTCGTCGTCGCTTGATTCGTCGTTGCCTGATTCGTCGTTGCTTGATTCGTCGTTGCCTGATTCGTCGTTGCCTGATTCGTCGTTGCCTGATTCGTCGTTGCCTGATTCGTCGTTGCCTGATTCGTCGTCGCTTGATTCGTCGTTGCCTGATTCGTCGTTGCTTGATTCGTCGTTGCCTGATTCATCGTCGTTGTTTTTGATCTTATCCAGAATATCCGTTATTTCATCGCCAACAGCCCCACTCACTGTAGAGGGTGGCATACTGGTGAAAATAAGCTCTTGCGACTCAATCTTTAAAGCGAGCAACTTAATTGAACAGGGACTCCGGCCATCTTGAAGAACATCCGGGCAAACTTCCCAGTAGCGATAACTTGCAACCTCACCTGTCTCATTGGAAACAAGCTCTTTTGGTACAGCAAAGCCCCTTTCAATAAGAATGTCTGCAAGCGTATCTGGATCACGAGGTATGCCAGGAGTTTTGTCTTTTGAAATGAGATCATAGAGCGATTTAATCTGCTTCCATGTGATAAACACGCCTTGAGGCATGAACCATACATGTCCACCCGGTTCATTGACCTTCCACTCCCCCGTTTTGATTAAGCGGCGAATGGCATCGAACACATACCGTTCAACTGGAACACCGTAAGAGAACTCATCTATGTTCAATCGATTTTGTTTGATGTCACGAGAGACACTTTCTTGATCGGCCTTGAGCATTATTTTAGTTACTGGCTGTGTAGAACTGGTTCCAGCAATCGCTTCTAGCATGGCCTCAAGAATTTCAGGGCCAGACTCAGATAGGTACTCTAAAACGTTCGGCGGTAGTATCCGCTCAATAGCAAGTAAGGAAAATTGCTCATGCCTCTTGTGACGGTTATCGCGCCAACGAATAAAATAACGATCTACCCCATTCTGTTCAGCCCAACCATAAAGCGTGTTGGCATAAGGGTTCCATGACAGTGAGCCGTCATTGTTCGTTACAGAGACATCAGACAAGGGCTTACCCACATCGTGAAGCAAACCAGAGAAGCAACTAGCTAAATGCCATCTTGGTTCATTGTTTCGTCTTTCGCGAGGCGACCCTTCCATAGAAAAGATGACGGCATCTGAAGATTGGGCAGCCCAGAACGCGACTTCTAGGCCATGTCTAAACAACCCTCCAGCACCTCGATGGTGGTGTGATTCTGAGGCTGGTAACAAATGTACAAACTCTGCATATCTTTTGACGACAGGCATGATTAGTCGTTCATGCTCATCTTTGTTAAAACCGAGTGCATTGCGAATACGTTCTATCAGCTCACCTTGGCTATCTAACACCTTATCAACGGGAGCAACCGGCAAACCTTTGGCGAAAGGAGGATAACGAGGTATCTCTTCATCGTACCCCGCTGCTTCATCTTGCAGTGTTTGCTTCCCTTTCAGTTTGTTCGATTGAAAAAATAGGGATGCAATAGATCTGAAGCTCTTCAGTAACGCCATGTAATCGTTCCAAAACAGAAAGTAATCGAAGGGTTAATATTCACAGATTTACTGACAAAAATTAAAACGCGCTTATAACCAAATTGGGAAATTAGAGCTTGCGGCATAAGCTTTAAATGAATTTAAACTTAGTTAAGTAGAAAAAAACGTCCTGACTGAATAGGAAAAACCGAATGAAGCGAATAGCCATTTTAATGATTGGTGCGGCCATCGTGTCGGGGTGCGCCTCGAAAGATGTTGTCACTCACATAAACACAATAGAAGCTCAGAACAAAGAAACACAAATGAAGAGAACTTCACGCGATTCCACTCTATCTTGGGAAAACATAGGACGAGGTGGTGCTGCATTAAGACAACCTGCATACGTCCATGTGCTAGGGGAAGGGAATTTAAAAGTACTTAGTAAAGACAGTGATATTCCAGAGGTCAACGCAAAGAACCCGTTCGAACCAAGCGATCTTATGGCTGTAATAGATGGCATTGACAAGAAAAGCTCTAACGCTACAAACCAGACAAAGCATTCAATTAAGCAGTATTCATTATACGAACTTTCACGCTGGGAGCGCTTCTGTGATCAAGGTAAAGGCATGGATGAAGACGATTGGATGTTCGTTACAAACAATGGCGGAGAAAGCGGCTTGCCAGAGATCTATTCCGGTAGCTGTAAGTCACCCGGTCACAACTATGACGACTACTTAGATGCTTGGGTTGGCTTCTGTACCGGCTCAACTATAGAACCGTATCAACGTGCCATTGTTCGTGAAAGTGTACGTCCAAAAACGAAGGTAAACCCATGCAAAAAATTAAACCTACAGACAAAGTAATCACATACAAAAGCGAGTTGGAGCGAAAGGCAGAACTGAGCAATTCACTTCTTATTATGCTGGAAGAAGCCGCTACTCGACAGTCATGCGAAGAAGCAGCCTGTGTAATAACTGGTGTCTTAAAAAACCTATCTAATGATTTTAGTGAGATTAAGTCGTCCGTTGATTTTTGGGAGTCTCTTACTGGAAGCAATTTAGAGAAGACTTAAGCTGTCATAGACACCTTACCAAAGTACTTATAGAAGGGTATGACACTTAGCTTAAGCTAAGTGTCATCACATTATTAGCTGTATTACCAATAGGCTTAGGATAAAACAAGCTCATGATTTGTCTTGAATTTTACTCTTGGTTTCTGCTTCAGCCTTATCATTAGCTTCGACTTTGGCTTCAGCCTTCAATTAAAAAGCCATATTATTGCTCTTAATTCATTAATGCAGCCTGGTACCTCGTGCATAAAACTTAGGAAAAATGCGAACAAGTCGTTCCCATGCGACAATTCATTTTTAACCTTCGAGCCTGAACACGTCCTATCGTCCTCACTGATTTTGACAGTATTATGAGAAATTATGTGTTCTTATATAAGAATGATTCGATTAAAAATACATTTTTATGGTTTGAGAGTTTCAACTGTTTCTACCAAGGTATTAATACTTGAGTTAACACCTTCAATTGCCTCTGAAACGTGCTCTATGGACTCTTGACCCTTACTTGCCGTCACATTTATTTCTCTTAAACCTGAATCTATCTGTTCAATAAGAACAGCATTTTTTTTGACTACTTCTCCTATATCGGATGTAGCAGTTGAGGTTCTTGCTGCTAACGTTCTCACTTCATCTGCGACTACCGCAAAGCCTCTGCCAGAGGTTCCTGCTCTTGCAGCCTCTATTGCGGCATTGAGCGCCAACAAATTTGTTTGCTCTGCAATTGAGCGTATTATTGTGACAATTTCCTGAATATTTTTAGAGTTGTTACTCAACTCTTGTCCAACCTCTGTGGTGTTTTTAACTTCCGCGGTAATCTGTGAGCTGGTTTGTACGCTGCTTTGCAATTCTTGCATAGCCGTTGCAGTAAGTGACGATGTGCTTTCAGAGGTCTGAGTAGCCAAAAGGACAGTATCAAGAGCGCTGTTAACGCGCTCTGATATATCTGTCGCAAATTTAATGACTTTATGAACTTCACCATTTTCGTTTAAAATTGGATTGTAAGTTGCTTCTAACCAGACTTTTTTTCCAGATGAGTTTACCCTACAGAAGCGCCCAGACTGGTATTCTCCTTGGGCAAGCTTTTTCCAGAACAGAGGGTTGTCCTTATAAAAACTATCGTCACAGAAAATGCGGTGATGTTTGCCTTTTAGATCGTTTAACTGATAGCCCATTACATTCAAAAAGTTCTGGTTAGCATTAAGGATAGTGCCATCTGGCGTGAATTCTATCACTGCTTGAGAACGGTCAAGAGCCGTAAAAACAGCATCACGCGTTTCGGCCGCATGATATTGATCGGTAATATCAAAGGCAAGTTTTGCAATCCTATAAACTCTGCCATTAACATCTTTTATAGGTATATAACGAGCACCAACGTAAATGATTTTTTTGTTTTTCGTTAGGTACTTAAAAGTGTCACGTTCAGACTTTCCTGCAATAAGGTTTCGCCAAAATGTGCTGTATTCAGGGGAGGATGCATAATCAGCTTCAACCAATGTCCGGTGGTGTACGCCTAGTAGTTCTTCCTTGTTGTACCCCATAAAGTCAGAAAAATTTTGACTTACTTCAAGAATGTGCCCATCACTGTTAAAAATTACAAGTGCGGTTTCATCAAGGAGTGCATTCAATAGCAATTTATCATCGGACAATTCATTACTATCTGTAATCGGGGAAGGCTTCTTCATAAAACCAAACATGGTTAGTATTCTCTCTTGTAGAAATAGTTTAAGTTTCGTATTGATCAAAAGAAAGTTGTATCAAAACCTATGCTCTGATGGTGTCGCAACTAGACACGACTTTATGACAACTATCCTTGTTATACTTAACTGTAAGGACCATACCATTATTTTTTAATGGCTAAAAACTAATATATGATATAGCGTACTTCACAGTTCATTACTAATCCTAACAGATATATTATTTCATATATGTAAATTTAAGTATCTGATTGATCTGCAACAGACTACCAAAGTATCAAGTAATTTTTTCTATTTCTCACTATGTACGATAAGGTTTCCTTGGTTAAAGGCTTCTGCGGTAATTGGCTTGCTGACATAATACCCTTGCCCAAAATCGCATTGGAACTCTTCCAACAATTGCCACTGCTTCCTAGTCTCGATACCTTCCGCAAGTGTCTTAATATTAAGCTTATGTACCATAGCAATGATGGCCTCTACAATTTTCTGGTCATCTTCATTGCTTTCAAGCTCAATAATAAAGCTACGATCAATTTTTAGCATATTGACGGGGAGCTGTTTTAATTGGGATAAAGATGAATAACCCGTGCCAAAATCATCAATACCAAGGAAAGTCAGTGATGAAAATGTACTGTTAGTTGACACATAAGGGCCCAGACTCCCCTACTTATGTAGGGGAGTCTGTTGGTTACGGTCGAAGAAGTCGGTATCTTTAAAGTGGTCACCGCGGCCTCTAAGAATAATATCAATCCAGCGGTCTAGTTTTTGAGACGGATAGGTGTAGATAGCAGACATGTGAAAGATTCAATTCTTATCCGATCTGTTGCCTTTACTTAAACCTTTTACTCTGCACTCTTGGCTTGGCTTGGCTTGGTAAGAATGTGGTTGGTTTAGACGCCTACAAATAAAGGGATCAAAAAGTTTTTTGAGGATATAAAAATGAGTTCTGTAAAAACTTTTGATGGCAATCGTGGCAAGCCTATAGACTTAAAAAAATCGGAGCGAAAGGCAAAAAATGCCTCGACGTGTCCTAAATGAGATGCCCAGATGGTAAAGCTGAAAGAAAAACCAAAGGACGACAAAAAAGCCTCTTATTTTTTGGGGGTGTTCAAATTATCCCAAATACACCGAAAAAAAGCCGGTTACGCCCAAAAAGACAAAAAATCGTACTGAATGAATCATTCTAAGCAGCCTTTCTTCTCATAGTATCCGGGGAGAAAGGCCACTTGCCCAAGCCTCAACAATCCATAAGCACTTCACACCTCGCATCTAGTTAATTCTAAGCCAGCTATATCGGTAAGGCTTCCCGATAAGCATTATTTTGTAAAAAATATAGCATCTTTTTATGATTTTTTAGGTTTAATTTATGATACGATGATTGCTCAAAAAAAGAGGTGTATCGCTCTTCGACCTTCGATACACCCCGTTTAGCATAACCAAATCTGGAGAAATGATATGCAAGTAGAGAATACTAACAGAAACAATGTGGCACTTGTTGAGTTTATGAGCTGGTCATTGAAGAAACGACAGGAATTTATCGCGATTTCAATGCCAAACACACCAAAGTTCATCAAGCGCTCACTACTAAAGCCTTCTTAGATGGAGGAAGGATTTCGCTATGTCTGTACAGATAATAGACTCGAAAGGTAAGAATCATCACGAGATTTTTAAAGGAAGCATAATCCATAAGGACAGTAATAAAATCATATTGGTTGTATTGCTGGAAGGGTTAGACCAAAAGGCCAGAGAGTGCATAGAGGAAGATGAAGGTATAACAGTATTGACGGATGATGGCCCCAAGAAAACAAAAAGGCATCACATTCAAGATTCTTACACATCTGGATTTTCAGGTGTAGCAGACGGTCAATACGTTGTGGAATTTGAGATCTGAGGGTTTGAAGCTCAATCTTTCACATGAGAAAGATTGAGCTTCAAGTATGGCTTACGCCATTTCACACATTATAAGAACTATGTCGCTACTCTTAATATATCAATATGGCTTACGCCATTTCGTGCAAGACCTAGGATAGTTCAATTTTCAGGGTTCTTCAATGTGGTTTACTGGTCGATTTATAATGCGATTCACAGTTTCATGTTCGTCGTCTTTCACTAGATAAACTAGGCCATCAATGCACAAAAACGAAGCTTTACCTCCATGTTTCTTAATAATTTTTTTGTTGCGCCTAAAAATAATGACGGCCACCGCCAATATATAAAACAACATTAATGCAGACGAAACATAAACACTGTACATAGCACTCTCCCCTAGTCTCGCTATAAGAACGCCCTTAAACCATAGATTTTATGTAAAACTTAAAGAACTCATCACGATCTATAATGCCCCAATCCGCCAAAATGTAATAGCCTACAGCACCTCTATTACCATCAGCCTCACGAACAAACATTATCCTCATACCAAAACACGCACGTAAGGCCGCCAGCTGCCTCTTGAGTGTAGATTCTGGAATATTAGTCTCATGATGCAAGTACGACAGCGTTGGCCTCTCCACCTTCGACAGCGCGTTTATGATATCGAACTTTCTCTTTATATCATTCGATACTTCCATTCTGTCTCCTATTTCAAGCCTTTCATGCTTATAAGCTCAACGTCGGACGCTAATACAAGAACGTCTTTCTCTTGAAAGTTTTCTGTCACTTTTACCCATACATAACTAGGTTCGCTACAAACTCTATCTAGTAACAACATACCTGACTTAACATCATCATCAATTAGCACGTTAACAGAAAGAACGAGTTTTTTGGGATCAACGAGTTTATATGCCTCGCTATTACCTTCATTCTCGTCAATTTCATCATCCTCATCGATTTCGCAACTTTCTAAAAGATCGGCTTGATTTTCAGCATCGCCTGGGTGAATTGTATCGTCAGTATTTTCCTGCTCTAAAGAATCACCAACGCTTAAGTCCTCATGGAAATCTTCGTTAGGCTCAAAGTTAGCTACATTATCATTGGTACTACCCTCTTCAGGGTTATCAACCTCGGTAGCCTTCTCTTTCTTAGCTTCCTCTTTTACACGCTTAGCGTCATTCAAAAGATCCCGGCTCTGTTTACGAGTAATGCCAGTTTTTGTCGCAGACGCACAAATGGCCCTGCATTTCTTTTCGTTAAGATCAAAAAGTAAACGTAGATTATTTAGCGTTTCGGTGTCACCACAGATGCCTTTTTCGTAAATATCTTTAACGCAATCTGGTAGTTTAAGCAAAGAAAGGTGCGTCGATACAAATATAGCACTTTTACCCAAGCGTTTAGCGATATCTACTTGCTTCCAGCCTTCGCTTACAAACGCTTTTAAAGCATTTGCTATCTCCATTGGGGCTAGATCTTCTCGTTGGATATTCTCAATAAGCTCACCAGCCACCTCGTCCAGAGATGACATTTCTTTGTCGTTAACAATGATGTCTATTTGGTCTATACCGGCGACCCTTAACGCTCTCCAGCGACGCTCACCTTTCTGAATAACATACTTACCACTGTCGTTCTTCGGATAGACAATAACAGGGCTTTGTTGACCCTCAACCTTCATTGTGTCAGCCAAGCCTTCAATGTTGCTGAATTGCTTACGCACTTGATTTTTTGACTCAACATCATCGAGTGAAACCGTGATGACTCTTTTGTTCTCTTGATCTGCTAACTCTGCACTGAACATAGATTTTTCATCTTCAGCTTTTTTGTTTGAGGCCGCTTTAGCCAAAGCGGATAAACCCTGTAAATTTCCAATCTTAGCCATGTATTACTCCGATCTCTCTAATATTTCTTGCAGCACTGCTTCAACTTCTTTTGCGGCCACATGACCATAACGAAGCTCCCAAACTGGAATCCCCTCTGTGATAGCTGAATCTAAGGGTGGGCGGTGCATAATTTTATTTTTAAATAATAAATCTGGGATAGAGTCTTCAAGTTCTTTGAAAGCCCGTTCTTGGTTGATTGACCTGTCCATGTCATTAATGACAATGCCAAGTATTTCCAAGTAGCTGTTGTAACCTTCTTTGATACCGATGATTGTATTGAGAAGACCTTCAACGCCGTCCACAGCAAAGCCAGAAAGCTTAACCGGACAAACCACATGCGTTGACATAACTAAAGCAGCCACAAGCTTACGCCCAAGGCTGGGTGGACAATCTATCAGCACGTAATCGTAATTAAGAAACAATTCTTCGAGGTGTTTTGCCGGGTTCATAGCTTGATCAAGCTGAACCGTTTCTATCTCGAACAAGTCTGGATCGTTCTTGGTAGCATGAATGAGATCCATACCTGAAGGACATTTTAGAACTTCTATCTCACCGACATGATCGCCAAAAAGATCCGCTGTTTTTGTGCCTGAAAGGATTGGAGTGAAAAGATAATCCGCATCCTCAACTCTTGGAGCCAACCGGCTAGAAGTGTTGCCTTGACCGTCCATATCGATAACTAGGACTTTTTTCTTCTTTTTGATGGACAGATAAAAAGCCATCTGGATGCAGATAGTGCTTTTGCCCACTCCTCCTTTTTGATTCGCAAAGCTGATTACTTTTGCCATATATACTCCACCATTTATAAGTTTAGGAGGGCTAATTTTCTTTCACATGTGAAAGCCATCGAAGTATTGTATATCATTTAATGATTCTTAAAAATTGCTTAATGATCTACAAATAAAGAAAAAACGTAAAGAAAAGATCTATTCAACAAGATCCGTTCTTTTTCTGTTTAGTGCAGGGTGAAAATTAATCAGATGGCAATCTGTGTTAACACGATAATGACAAGGACGGCAGCAAAGGTATGCAGCTATAATAAAACGACTTACTGACTCAGAGAAATCTTCTAGCTGTTAAATTTCAGGATGAAAGATATCTCCTATTTAAAGAAGAAAAGAGCACGGTCTCAGGCTGCTCTATTAATAATAGGAGTTTACCGTGGGACACCTAGGGGAGATACGAATAAGTCCTATGTATGAGACAATTCATTTTAACCTTCGAGATTGACCATGTCGCATCAACTCACTTTTGCCGACAGCGGATTCAACAACAAGCGTCGTAAAACACGTAAAGAGATTTTCTTGGCTCGAATGGATAACTTGATGCTGTGGGATCAGCTTGCGGTTGTAGACGTTCTTGATCATGTACCAGTAGAAGTAGTGTCCCCTGACGGTGCTTGGTAGCCAGGTGATGTCCCAGCACCTCAGCTGGTTCGGGCTGTCGGCCACATGGGTGGTCAGTGTCCGCTTCACCAGTGGTCGGCTGCGACCACGCGGATGCTGTTGCTGGGCTTCCTTCAGTACGCGGTAGAAAGTCGACTCCGAAGCCAGCTAGGTGCCGCGATCGGCCAGGCGCGCCACGATCTGATGCGGCGGTAGACTGGCGAACTCCGCCTGGTTGGATACTTCCAGCACACTGCGGCGCTAGTCCGGACTCAGCTTGTTGGCCGGTACTGGGCGTGGCACGTTGGGGCGCCGATCCTCCGGACGGTGCTGCCAGCGTTGCAGTGTGTGCAGAGTCAGACCCAGCTCGGCATAGGCCTGGGCTCGACGTGCGCCCGTCGTTGATCAACTGCACGGATTCACGGCGATCTGGGGCGCTGATCATTCGTCCTCGTCCTTCCCCTAGAGCGCCTCGGCTTTTTTTCGCAGCACCAGAAGCGCTGCGGTTTCCGCCAGGGCCGCATCTTTGCGGCGCAACTCGCTCTCCAGCTGCTTGATCCGCTTCTTGACCGCTTTCTCCTCGTCTCATCTCCGGCGGGTTTTGGCTGGCCGGGCCGGTGTGTTGGCCTGCTCATAGGCTTGGCTCCACGCCTTGATCTTCTCGACATACAGACCCTTGCGCCGACAGTACTCCGCCTCATTGAGACCGGTACTCTCCAACACCACACGAAACTTGTCTTGTCTCGACCATTGATCGGCCTGCTTCCCACCTCTCGGCACCACGGCTCCTGCTGCTCTGGCTTGTTTACGCCAAGTATACAGGGTTGCATCGGTAATGCCGGTCGCCTTGACCAGCTCCGGCACACTGCGGTTCAACGGTGGCATCATCTGCCGTACCATCCATTCCCGGTGCTCTTTCGAATAACGCGCCACACAGCTCTCACTTCTGTCCACCGCACAATATTTAAAGAATCAATTCACACGACAACTATCCTGATATGGCGGGTTCCTTATTACGCTAAGTAATATTTGTTGACTGACGCAAATTTATGGGCTAGATTAAAAAATTAGATATCTAAACTTTTATATCTAAATTATTTTCTAATGAAGAAGGTAGTCACGCTGATACAGATGTGAAAGCTAGTCCTACTCGTTAAGCCCTTTTAGCTGCGACGAAGTGGATAAATAGCAAAGCCGCATACAATTCCGACTTTTAAAGTTTGTTGTGTTGGTAGTATAAGCGGCAGAGAATTATGGAATGCGAAGAGCTTGGTATCAGGAGAGAGCGGTAACGGATTTGTTTCTGAGTCCGCTGGACTGACGAGCCCACTAAAACAACTATAACGAAAGGTGTGAAGAGCATGAGTAAATTGAAATTATCTGTTGCCGTTGGTAACTACGATCGCATGAGACCTCTGGTAGACGGAGATGTTCAAATTGATGGGGTAGACCCCGTTTTTATGCTACATGATCCGGAAGAGATTTTTTTCCGTGCGTTCAGGCATGCAGATTTTGATATCACCGAGCTCTCAATGAGTAGCTATACGGTGAAAACTGCTGACAACAACAGCCCATACATCGGGGTGCCTGTTTTTCCTTCTCGTGCTTTTCGACATACGTCGGTCTACATCAGAACTGATCGTGGCATTAAGTCACCAGAGGATCTGAGAGGTAAGCGAGTCGGTGTGCCTGAATACCAATTGACAGCAAATGTTTGGGTTCGACTCTTTTTAGAGGAAGAGTATGGAGTTAAGCCTAATGAGATCGAGTGGGTTCGTGGAGGTTATGAAGACCCGGGCCGCGTTGAAAAAGTCAACCTGAATCTCACAGATGGTGTCGAAGTTAACAATATTCCTGAAGGTAAAACCCTATCAGGCATGCTCGCTGCTGGTGAGATAGATGCGGTGATCGGGCCTCGCGCACCAAGTTGTTTTGCAGCGGGACATCCTAATGTAGGGTACTTATTTGAAGACCCAATGGCTGAAGCGAAAGCTTGGTATGAGAAGACTAAGCTGTTCCCAATCATGCACCTTTTAGGGATTCGAAAAACATTAGTAGAAGAACATCCATGGCTTCCATTCTCTGTTTACAAAGCGTTTGAAAAATCGAAAACAATTGCTCTCGAACGTTTGTCTGATACGTCTGCGACCAAGGTGACTCTTCCATTTGTTGAGGATCAGCTTCGAGCTGCGAAGTTGATGATGGGTGATGATTTTTGGTCGTACGGATTCGATCAGAATAAACACACTCTAGAACGGTTCCTAGCACAACATCACGCGGAAGGTTTGTCGAAGCGATTAGTAACGCCTGAGGAATTATTTCACGCGTCAAGTATGGAGGGTTTCAAGATATAAATAGGGTGTCTGTCAGGCACTAGGTCACAGGTTAAATCTCCAGTACGAGATTAAATTGCTGTTACATAGTTGGTTATTAAGCAAACTCAAAAAACAAAAACAAAAGGAAAAGATTATGTTTTCAACCATTAAAAAAGGTATGGCCGGAACGCTGGTCTCCGCAGTATTAATGCTATCACCGATAGCGCACTCAGAAAGCTACGAGATGACTATAGCCGGTGCATCTCCTGGTGGGCTTTGGAGTCTGCTGGGAGCGGGTGTCGATGGCGCGGTTAGAGAGAGTTACGAGGGTTCTAAGATAACCTATCAGACTTCTGGTGGTGGCGTTGCTAACGTAGGATTGCTCGATCGTGATCAGGCAAACCTCGCGATTATTCATGATGCGGAGCTCCTGTTAGCAAAAAAAGGAGACGATCCGTTTCGTGAACCGATAGACTCAGCTCGTGTTTTGTCTTACCTCTACACTTGGGCGCCTATGCAGGCGCTGATTAGCAATAGCTTCGCAGAAGAATATGGCATTAAGGCTTTTGAAGACATCGCAAAAGTAAAACCACCAATCACGATTGCCATCAATAAACGCGGAAATATTGCGTCTAATATTGCAGTGGAAATGCTAGAAGCTATCGGTGTTACTGAAGCGGATATCGAGAGCTGGGGTGGCAAGATTATTTATGCTGCATCTGGCGAGCAGATTTCTCTGATTCAGGACCGCAGAGCAGATCTTCTGATCAATTCTCTCTTCGTAAAACATAGCTCGATTATGCAAGCGGCTAACAGTGTAGACCTTACTCTGCTGTCGATGGAAGAGGGCACTGTAGACGCTATAAATGCGGAGAGTGGGACTGTTTCTTTTGATATTCCAGCAGGAACATATGAGTTTTCTCCGAATGCCGTACATACGGCTTCTTTGGGGGCAACTCTGGCGGTTCGTGAGGACATGGATGAAGAGCTCGCTTACAACCTGACCAAGGCGTTGTTTGAAAATTACGAAACGATCGTGAGTGTTCACTCTGCGATGAAGGCGTTAACGCCCGAAATCATGGCTTCAGTAACCGTAGTTCCTTATCACAAGGGCGCACTCAAATATCTTGAAGAAGTTGGTTTGAAGTAAAACTATAACAAAAACAAGAGCAGGAATTATCTAAATGAAAGACATACTATCATTATTAATTCAGACGGGGTCCAAGCGCCGCCTCAGTTCAGGATTAGCGAAAATTATCCAGGCATTTGGCGCAATAATAGCATTGACAGTGATTTATACGACGACGGTTGTATATGTTGACCTGTTTGGAATGACAGTAGTATTTTTATCATCAATCCTTGTTCTGCTCTTCATTATGTATTCGGCCGGCCCCTGGGGTCGGTCTGATATGCCTGGACCGACTGATTGGGTTCTGTCGCTGGCTAGTGCGGCTGTTGGGATCTACTTTTTTGTTGAAAGTAGTCGGATTGTTGAGAGGATCACACTACTCTATCCTCTAGAAATGCCGGATCTCATAGCCGGTTCGATACTTCTATTCCTGACTATCGAAGCTACCAGACGAACTGTGGGTTTTGGTCTGACAAGTGTTGTAGCAGCGTTTGTAGTTTATAACTTATTTGGCCACGATCTTCCATTTGGGTTGGGCTTTCGTGAAGTTGGATTCAATCACTTTCTAGACATTATGATGTTTACGAGTGATGGGCTCTTTGGCGTTCCTCTTCGTGTTGCTGCCACCTACGCATTCCTTTTTGTTCTGTTCGGTACGTTTTTGTCTCGTGCGGGTGGTGCGGATTTCTTCTACAACCTGGCATCTGCTCTTGCAGGGCGCCGAGTTGGTGGTCCAGCTAAGATAGCAATTATTTCCTCAGGTCTTTACGGAACAATGTCAGGAAGTCCGACTTCTGATGTTGTTACCACGGGTTCAATTACGATCCCAATTATGAAACGCCTTGGTTATAGGAGTTCTTTGGCAGGTAGTGTGGAAGTTGCAGCCTCGACGGGAGGTAGTCTTTTGCCTCCGGTTATGGGATCAGCAGCTTTTATCATGGCGGAGTATACGGGTATCGAATACCGTGATATCGCGATAGCAGGTATTGTTCCCGCTTTGCTTTACTATCTGTGCGTATATGCGCAGGTTCATCTTCGCTCTCAGAAAATGGGACTGGGTGGACTTGGCGAAGATGAAGTGCCTAAAGTTAAGGATGCAATGTCTAACGGAGGTTTGTTTATCCTTCCGCTAGTTGTCCTTTCAGGGGCGTTGATTATGGGATTCTCGCCTACTTATGTTGCTGCCTTTGCCACCATAGGTGTGGTTGCAGTTGCGGCTGTAAAACCTTCAACTCGCATGGGTTTAAAGGCGATCTGGGAAGCCCTAGGTGAAACTACCGTTCGAATGGTTTCGGTTGTGGCTGCTTGTGCTGCTGCCGGCTTGGTAATCGGCGGAATTTCGATGACTGGGCTGGGTGGCAAGTTTGCTGATCTAGTGTTTTTGTTGGCAGGAAACACTACTTTCCTTGTTCTCGTAGTTTCTGCCATATTAGCAATCATCCTAGGTATGGGAATGCCGACACCCTCAGCCTTTATTTTGGCTGCGGTGCTCGTCGGACCGACCTTGGCTTCACTGGATTTCTCTCCTCTGCAGTCAAATATGTTCATCCTGTACTTTGCAGTATTGTCAGCAATGACACCGCCTGTAGCGGTAGCTGCATTCGCTGCTGCGGCGATTGCTGATGCCAAACCTCTGGGAATTGCGGTTGGTGCAGTGAAACTTGCGATAACTGCATTCATCGTACCCTTTGCATTTATGTATGGTGATGGGCTGCTTCTAGAAGGAAGTATCTCTCACATTGCAATTAGTTGTGTAGGTGCGGCCATCGGCGTAATCCTGTTGAGTGCTGCAGTGGAAGGGTTCTTCATAGAAGCGCTGAATGCAGCTGCTAGGGTAGCCCTATTTATTGCTGGCTTATTGTTTATCTCGCCTGGTGCAGTTCCTCTGATTACAGGCAGCATAATAGTGCTTTTGACTATCTTCGTTACTCCTCACTTGAGACAACGCGTGAAGGCAATGGTTACGAGTCGCGCTTAAAGGATTGGTCCGGTGGGCAGGGAAGCCCTAATCACTGGAGAGAGTAATAGAGTGGAGATACTTTGGGCGACGTTATCGTCAATGATGTTTGCTGGTACGTTTTTGCTAATAAAGATGGGTCGCCTAAACGCATCAAATTTGAGCGTCTTGTGGATAACGCTAACAGCTAACGTACTGTTTCTAGGTATTATATCTTTAGCTTGTTTATCGCCGCTCCCTTTCGATATATGGGAGTGGCGATACTTTATCCTCGCGGGTCTATTCGCTCCTCTACTGGGACGGCTATTCCAATTTATTGGAATGTCCACGTTAGGTACCAACGTTGCAACGGCTATTACGCTGACACACCCTTTAGTTTCTGTTGCGTTAGGGGTATTCGTAATAGGGGAAGCAGCTTCATACGCTCAAATGCATGGCGCTATTTCGGTAGTGCTAGGTTCTTTGCTTATCGGTATGTCAACTCAATCCAAGAGGGTAAAGATTCCAATCTTAAAGACATTTTTGTCTTTTTATGCACCAATACTTGCTTCTATTGCATATGGTGTATCGATATCGTTTAGAAAAATCGGAATTGAAAATGGTACTGATCCTATAGTGGCGAGTGCCATTACGGTAATCACATCGTGGATAGTTCTCACGGGGTACGTGGTATTTACAAGAACAAAAATCACATGCAATAGCCGGGAACTGAAGTATTTTTTAATCGCGGGTGTTCTTTCCAGTGTTGGGCCGGTGTTTCTTTATATTGCACTTGCCTCAGGAACATTGATCGTCGTAGCTCCGCTCGCTGCAACTACACCTCTATTTGTTCTTGCAGGTACATGGATTTATTCAAGGCAGAATGAGATTTTTAATCGTCGCATTTTATTTGGCGTGTCTTTTATTGTACTTGGAGTGATTCTTTTTACCGGTAAATTCTGAGAAGAGACACCTGGTAAATCTGATGCGCTGAAAGTGAGATCCAAAATTGGATTACTTCGAAATTAAAACTAAAACGGGAGTCATAAATTGGGAAAGTACGAATCACCCTATTTAGCACTTGGATCGGATGGAATAAAAGCGCTGGTAGATCATTTTTATGATCTGATGGATAACGCTCCGAAATACAAAGCACTTCGTGAGATGCATGCAGTCGACTTGTCCAGCGTCAGGGGTAAGTTGACAGACTATCTTATTGGTTGGATGGGTGGACCTCAGATTTATTTGGAAAAGTATGGCTCAGTATGTATGACTGGTCCGCATGAATCCTTCCGAATCGGGACTAAAGAAAGAGATCTATGGGTGGCATGCATGTATGAATCCATGGAGTCCATGGATGTGGATGATGAGGTTCAATTAATGCTCAGGAAGCCGCTGGCTAGGCTCGCAGACGCAGTACGAAACACACACTAAGTGTATCAGACTATCAGGCACCGAATTTGCTAGATGGCTTGATTCAGCAATCTGCCGACTGTCGTTCTAACGTCGCGAAAGCCATGGCATTAGTTTTCTAGAAAGGCAAGGAACAATAAATGTCGTAGTGAGTCCAGTTAGAATAGTTACCACTACGAGTAATCCTATCGCTTCATGTAGCGGGGAAATTATGGGGCGCAGAGTATTTATGAGAAGGATCAAAAGGGGATATACCGCTAGTATACTCAGAACCCAGTGTTTCCAAAGCAGTGGTGGCAGAGGCTGTGACGGAAGGCGGGTTACGGGCTCGAACCAAATATTCGAGCCGGATGTGTGTTCTCTTGAGATATCGGTGATATACATCTCTTCAATTGGTGCTAGGGCTTCAATTCTTTCTCGTGATTTTTTCCAAGTGTCCAGCGCTTTAACAGACTCGAAGCGAGTTACTAGGTAGAAGTCCACACCTTGCCCCCCTTTTCTTCGTATGATGTCTATAGATTCAAACCCGAGCGTAGCTTCTAGTTTGGGTATTAATCTACTTAAATGTTCGCTAAGCTGTCCATCATTTTCATGACTAACTCGAAAAGAAACCAGGTAGGAGGTTGAATCTGTCGCTAGATGTTCTGCGGTCAAAGGTGTTTCAGAAGTCATGAGTCAATTACCGAAGTTATATGAAAATTTAAAAGTACTCTTAGGTGCTTGCTGGAGTCATGACGAGCCAAATAAAAAACTGGTTGGATAGCTGGTCAAGTTGAAGTGTTTCGGCACCTTTTTCGCTTCAAGGATCAGTGTTCCTAAGTAATTTCTTGGTCCATACAACAGTTTGCAGAACAAGAAGGCATTAAGCTCTCCACCCTGTATAGTTGGCAAAAGCAATTCAACACATCAGGATTTAGCGAGTCAAAAGTGAGTTCATCAGATAAGTGGTCAAATGAAGAAAAATTTGCTGTCGTACTTGAAACTGCTGCCTTGTCTGAAGCGGATCTGCATCAGTACTGTCGAGAAAAAGGGTTGTACCCTGAGCAAGTAAAGCGATGGAAGCAAGCCTGTATTGCTGGCAACACGGTGAAATCGACAAGAAACACTAAGCTCACGGCGGAGCAACAAACGGCCAAAAACGCATTAAAGAACTAGAGCGTGAGATCAGACGAAAGGAGAAAGCGTTAGCAGAAAGTGCTGCGCTACTGGTGCTGGGAAAAAGTTCGATGCCTATTGGTAGGAAAAAGAGGACAGCTAATCACGCTTGACAATAGGAAAAAGTACTTCAATTGCTCTATATTTGGGATCTTTTTTTAGAGCGAGTAAGGCTAAAAACCTTTCTGATACAAAGGCCTAAAAATAGTATGGCGTTTCATATTTGAAACGCCATTATTCAGTGACGATTATTAGATTTTTTTGGATTAATTAATATTATATTTCAATATTATCATGGGGGGTTATATCAGTTTAATCATAAATTAAGCTAGGTAACCACAAGGATAGTGGCGCAATGACCACTATAAGGAACAAGCGTATAAGATCGGCGGTCCAAAAAGGCAACACGCCTTTGAAAATGGTACCAGTGCGAACGTCTTTGATGATGCCGCTAAGTACAAAGACGTTCATACCAACCGGTGGCGTGATTAGACTAATTTCAACCACTATTACCGCCACGATACCAAACCATACTAGGCTATAACCAAGATCTACCACAATTGGGAAAAAAACAGGAATGGTTAACAAAAGCATCGAAAAGCTCTCTAATACCATGCCAAGAATGATGTAAATCATTAGAATTACAAAAATAACCATGATTGGTGCTACATCTAGGGACGATACAAAATCAACCATCATGCTTGGTAGCCCAGCGCGGTTAATAAAATCAGAAAAGATCAGCGCACCAATAACAATAACGAATAAGGTAGCAGAAGTTCGTGCACTGTCAGCCAGTGTTTTGAAAAGAGACGATAAGCTCAAACTACGACGAAATAACGCAATGATAAACGCCCCGCCTGCACCAATACCCGCCGCTTCTGTTGGAGTGAAGATACCCAAATAAATACCTCCCATCACCAACACAAACAAGCCTAATATGTCTCGTACGCCTTTTAGGGCTCGCAATCTTTCAGACCAACTCATCCGCTCAGCACTTGGGCCGGCGTCTGGATTTCTCCAAACTGTGTATTTTACTGCACCAAGGTACAATACGATGCCTAAAATCCCAGGAATTAGGCCTGCGGCAAACAGCTCACGAATACTGGTTTCAGTTAACAAACCATAAACAATTAGCATGACACTAGGGGGAATCAAAATACCCAATGTGCCACCTGCAGCAATGGAAGCGGTCGCTAAGGCATCACTGTAGCCATACTTTCTCATAGGGGGCATGGCTACTTTTGCCATTGTGGCCGCAGTGGCGAGGCTTGACCCACTTACTGCAGAGAAGCCACCACATGCTGCGATGGTCGCCATCGCAACACCACCTTTCCTATGACACAAAAAAGCATAAGAAGCTTCATACAACTCTTTTGATAGCCCAGATCGAGTTATTAAGTTACCCATTAAGATAAATAAAGGAATAATAGAAAGCCCATAATCCTTTGCGGTATCAATAATGCGATTAGAAGCCATAGAAAGGGGGATTTTCCATCGGAAACTGTCGATATTGTCCCACGTAAGACCATTTAGAATAGCAAAACCAAAGAAGCCTACTATCCCCATTGCAAAGGCAATAGGGATTCGAAACAGCATGATCATTATCAAAAGGATAGCGAAGCCAACTAATACTAATGTCATTTTACTTCTCCTAGAGGGGATGATTTACGGGCTGATAAAACAAAATATAGAAGAGCACTGATGCCTGTAATCCAGCTTAATATGGCAATGTATTGAACAAAAAAGCCCACCTCTAGATACAAAAAGTCTGTAGTAATATTGCGCCTTATCATTCGCGCTCCCAAATCCCAAATTCGAAAAGAAACAAAATAAAGAGATGAGGCAATAACAGCACTAGACAGCAAAGAAAGTAGGCGTAAAACAGAATGCTTCACAAATATATCAATCAAATCAACAACAATGTGTGCACCACGCCATGTGACAACTGGCATCACTGAGAAAATAACAATAGCTAAGCCAATTTCTGTCAATTCAGTTGTTCCAAGAATAGGTTGACTGAAGAAGTAGCGACCAACAACATCAAAACAAGTGAGGACCATAAGAGCAAATAGCGTACTGGCTGCTATTAGTTCAAAGAAGAAGGCCAACCATTTCATTGGCCCTCTCTCCTCATAGTTTGCGTCCAACCATGAGATAAACGACATACTAGCGCGCTCCAGCGTCTTTTTGTTGCTCTTTGGCATACGCTTGAGCTTCTGCTCTCAACATTTTTAATGCCGCTCTTGCATCCACATTTTTATCCTTGACTGATGCCAGCCAATTCTCATCTAAACCGGATGTTTTTTCTGTATAAGACAACGTGATAGGATCATTTTTGTCCAACACAACGACTGTGCCGCCTTTCTCTTCGGCATACTTTTTAGCCGCAATATCAGCCTTGTCCCATGCTGCCCCTGCCATAATTGACAAACGCTCTCCCGAGACACTACGAATAGCGTTGGCGTCTTTTTCACTCAAAGAATCCATGAAGTCAGGACTAATAAACATTACAAAACTGCCCATGTACATTCCAGTTGGCAGTGCCGTAACGTAAGGTGCAACTTCATACAACCGTTGGGCTTGCTGTTCGGTCATAGGCATAAACACACCATCTACTACGCCTGTTTGCATGAGTTCATAGACCTTATTTCCAGGCGCAGCCACAGGGATCACTTCCAATCGACTGCCAATCTCGGCTTGAATGCCACCGCCAATGCGAATTTTTTTACCTTTCAAGTCATCAAGACTGGTAACAGGGAAGCGTGTTTGCATTACTCCTGTACCGTGAGTAAACAGGCCAATCAGCTCTAAACCATCGTGTTCGTTGGCTTTTTTAAGGTATTTTTCATAAGTACGCCAGTGAGCAGCTGAGGCTGCTTCAGCGTTCACGCCAAGTCCTGGTAGCTCTACGATTTCTTGTAATTTAAAGCGCCCTGGAATGAAACCATGAAAACTGAATGCAGCATCTGATACACCGTCTTCAACTATGTCAAAAAGCTGAGCTGGATTGTTCGAGCTGTATTCGATGTTAACCGTGACACGCCCCTCAGTGGCCTCCTCTACCCATTTACCCCATGTTGGCCACACCACAGCATTTTGGGCGTGTGTCGGCGGTAGCCATGTGCTGACATTAAGCACGGTCTGCGCTGAAGTATATGTACTGAATCCCGCTAAAACGGTACTAGCTAATACAATAGATCGCATATTTTTAAACATATTGGCTTTCTTCCTATTTTATTGTTATTGGGTTTATAGTTTTATGGTTATTTTTCCTGATGCTCTGGAGCAACAAGTCATCATTCTTTTATTGCTTTGCCTTTCTTTTACGCTAAGAACGTGGTCTCGATGATTTATTTCACCTCCTCCTAGAACGATTACTTCACAGCTTCCACAAAGTCCTTCTGCACAATCGTTGGGTACGTCAACATTGTTATCTAACATAACTTCCAAGAGTGTTTTGTCTCTTGGGACATGGTAGGTTTTTCCGGTATCAACCAACTCAACATCAAACGCATGTTCTTTTTCGGGGTTTAAGGTATTGCTTTGTGAGGTGAAAAGTTCAGAACTCAGTATATGGTGATACCGTTCAGCTAAAACTTGGATTTCATGGATCAAGCCCTCGGGGCCACAGGTATAAATAGGCGTCCCTGGTGGGCTTGTTTTGAGTTCAGCGTCTAAATTTAGACGCTTTCCTTCGCTAGAAATAAATAGCTCAATGTTTTGCTCATACTTTTTCAACTGGTGGTTTTGCACCATGCTGTCTCGTGTACGACCACAGTACAGCAGCCTAAAAGCTTTGTTTTCGCGTGTGAGTTGTTCAGCCATGGACAACATGGGGGTGATTCCTATACCCCCTGCGATCAATAAAACAGGCTGGGCGTGAGACTGTAATGGAAAGAAGTTTTTGGGGCCTTGAATGGGCAGTTTATCCCCCAATTTAAGGTTTTGATGAATCCACATTGAGCCACCTTTTCCTTCAGGCTCTTGCTTGACCATAATAGAATAATTCGCAGTATTAACACTTGGGCACAAGGAGTATTTGCGATTTAAGCCGTTCGGCAGATGAAGCTCAATGTGCGCCCCTGGGGTCCAATGAGGAAACGCCAAGGTGTCGTCTTCTGACGCTAAGACAATTTCTTTAATGTCGGTGGCAACCGTATGAATTGCCACAACTTTAGCCTGGCGAACTATGGTGCGCTTGTCTGGGTTGCCAATTGCAAAAACACTAGCTGTTTCGGTGCCTTTGATTGCTTCTGGGTTCCATTCAACCCACAGTGCTTCAGGCCCATGAAACGAGGTATTGGGAGTGGCGGTAAAGGTCTGCTTTGAAAGCGTCATATCCGGGATGCGACGAGTCAACTCTTCGATAAAAGCGCACATTTCCAGACGACCGATATTGCGCCCAAGACACTGGTGAGCACCGTAACCAAAAGATAAGTGCTCACTGGCGTTATCGCGCAAGATATCAAGTTCTTCAGGGTTCTCAAACTGTTCTGGGTCTCGGTTCGCTGCAGCCATCACAAGAAACAGTTTGTCACCTTTGGCAATATTGACGCCGTTTATTTGTACGTTTTGTGTGGCCTCACGCCGCCAAGACACAATCGGACCGGCGTAGCGTAGGCATTCTTCCACTGCAGCAGGAATAAGCTCTGGCTGATGATGTAATTTTTGCCAAAGTTTGGGCTTAGACAAAAGATGCTTTATGGCGTTCGCCGTGGCAGTAGCCGTTGTTTCGTGGGCGGCAACCAAAATAGCCATCATCATAGAATGCAGGTAGTTGTCTGTGACAACACGAGGGTTAGTTTGATTTTTGCGGATCATGTCATACATCCAGCCACTTTGGCCGTCTGTATTGCGTTTCATGCGTTCTAGCACGTCACCTGAATAATGCCAAAATTTGCCCACATTAGTGGCCACATGCTGCTGTTCTTCGGGTGAAGGGCGACCCCAAGTATTGACCTTGTGCGCTACGCCATACTGTTGTAAGACCGAAATATCATCATCAGGCACGCCCAAAAATTTAAGCGCAACGATGACAGGTATATCCCACAATAGCGTGGCCATGAGGTCTACTTTGCCCAAACCTATAAATTCATCCACCTTTTGAGTCACTAACGTTCTGGTGAGCTCGCGCAGCCCTTCAAGTTTGTCGGCTTCAAAAGCATCAAGTAACTCGCGGCGGCGTTCCATGTGAATCGGCTCGTCCTCATTGACCAAAGTGCGATTCATACCGTAGTTATAAGAGCGTAAGATCTCTGCGGTTTCTGGCGTATCTGGGGTAAATTTTTCTAATACATTGCGAGCCGAAAAAACAACAGGATCACGAAATATCTCACGAATGTCTGCATAACGGGTTACTACCCAATAGTTCATTTTTTCCGAAAAGAAGATCGGCTTTTCTTCACGAAATGACTGTAGAGAACTCGCAGGACAATGTTGATACTCCGCTCCAAACATATCAAATTCCGTTGCCTCTTCGTTACGCTTATTTGAAGCATGAAAAGGACAATGTGATTGTGCAGAGTTTTTCATCAGATCGATCTCCTGTTATTTTTATTATTTAATTCGCTCTTTTTTTGCTACTTAATTTGTTTCTTTAGCTTTCAACTCTTCGGCGTGTAGAAACTTAGTGTGCTCAGGTGCACGCTTAGTTTTTGTCCACTCGTTAAGCATATCGTGCTTCATTTCTTCTGTAATTCGAGCAATTTTTTCGGCAGCAGCAGGATCATCATAAGCCAATTCAATGCGATGACCATTTGGATCAA
Organism: Marinomonas vulgaris; assembly: GCF_018145875.1. GTDB lineage: Bacteria > Pseudomonadota > Gammaproteobacteria > Pseudomonadales > Marinomonadaceae > Marinomonas > Marinomonas vulgaris. The sequence goes on from NZ_JAGSSV010000021.1 coordinate 31,556, forward strand.
AAAAGTAAATCGAATGAAACAGACCGTGGTTGACAATACCAAGTACATCAACGCCATTCTCTTCTAAATGTGCTTTCGCCACTTCGAGTGTGTCACGGTCTTTAACACGGAGGGCAATATGCTGAACCCATGCTGGGGTATTTTTATCACTGCCCATTTTAGGTTTGGTAGGTAACTCAAAAAAAGCTAGTACGTTGCCATTACCTGCATCTAAGAAAATGTGCATGTAAGGATCAGGTTCTTTGGTTGAAGGTACATGGTTCTCGGCAAAGGCAAGAGTGAAGTTCATGTGAAGGTTTTTCTTGTACCAGTCCACTGTCTCTTTGGCATCGTGGCAGCGATACGCAACATGATGTATTTGTTCTATTTTGAATGTCATGAGAGTTTCCTTTAGTCGGTTAAGTGGTTAAGCCATATCAGGTTGTTGCTCTGGTGCTGCTTGCACAAAAGCGGGGTGGTCTTTGCAATGCTCGTCAACGGATACAATATGTGGGTAAGCCTCAAGGCTCATATTAAAGCGTTTAGCATTGTAAATCTGTGGCACCAGACAACAGTCAGCAAGGCTTGGGGTATCCCCAAAGCAGAATTTACCTGGCTGTTTTGCGATCACTTTTTCTAACGCATCAAAACCCACTGTGATCCAATGCGTGTACCATTGTTGACGCTGTGCATCATCGACATCAAACGAGCAATTTAAATATTGCAACACTCGTAAGTTATTAAGAGGGTGCACATCGCAGGCTATCATCTGACTGATGGCGCGCACGTGCGCGCGCGCCTCAGGGCTATCTGGAAGCAGCGACACCGTATCGGGATATGCTTCTTCAAGATATTCAATAATGGCCAAAGATTGAGACAACACCGTTTGTCCATCAACCAGCGTGGGCAGCAGTTTCATCGGATTTAAAGACGCATAGTGGCTACTGTGTTGCTCTCCGCCATTGTTGAGCAGATGTACAGGGAGATACTCATACGGCATTTCTTTAAGGTTCAAAGCAATGCGCACTCTGTACGCTGCCGAACTTCTAAAATAACTGTAAAGCTGAATCATGATCTTGCCTTAAAAGTTAAACGTATGAGCAGGAAGAACCTTGCCTCGCACTTCGCCAAAGCCAACTCGTACGTCCTCTTTTTGTGCATAGCCACGCATCACAATGCTGTCACCGTCTTCTATAAAGTTACGTGATTCACCATTTTTGAGTGTGAGCGGTTCAGACATGTTCCAAGTAAGCTCAAGTAGGCTGCCACGGCTGTCTTTTTCCTTGCCTGAAATAGTGCCTGAGCCTAACAAGTCGCCTACCTGCATGTTGCAACCACTGATCGCATGGTGAGTCAGTTGCTGAGCCATAGTCCAGTACATGTACTTGAAATTAGTTTGACTGATCACGGTCTCTTCACCCGCCACATCAAACGCCACTTCAAGATTAATATCGTAGTTGTTGTCCCGTTTCTCACGCAAATAAGGCAATGGCAGCGGTTCTTGTTGAGGCGCTGGGCAGCGGAACAGTTCTAATGCTTCTAGGGTGACGACCCATGGTGAAATAGAAGATCCGAAAGTTTTAGAGTTAAAAGGCCCAAGTGGCACATATTCCCATTGTTGGATGTCTCGCGCTGACCAATCATTGAGTAGCACCATACCAAAGATGTGCTCATGGGCTTCTTCAACAGGAATGGGCTCACCTAGGGCGTTAGAACGACCCACAATAAAGCCTGTTTCTAACTCAAAATCCAGTTTGCGACACGCCGAGAAAACGGGGCGATCAGCGTCTGGTGTTTTGATCTGGCCGCTTGGGCGCACGATGTCGGTGCCACTGACGACGATAGAGCTGGCTCGGCCATTGTAGCCCACTGGCAATTCTGTCCAGTTTGGCATGAGTGCATTTTCTGGCCCGCGGAACATGCAGCCAACATTAAAGGCGTGCTCTCGTGATGAGTAAAAATCGGTATAAGAAGGCACATGAATAGGCAAGTGCATTTGTACGCTCGCCTGCTCGATCAAGGCGCTAGTGCGCAACGCTTGATTGTCACGCAGCTCTGGGTTGTCTGCGTCTAGTAGGTCTTGTAAACACGTTCGGGTTTGTTGCCAAACGGCTTTACCCAATGAAATAAAAGGATTAAGCGTGCTGTTATGGAAGACAGGGTTGTTTGAAGTAGGCAAAAGACCAGCGGATTCAAGTTGGCTTAAATCCAATACTTGATGGCCAATGGCGACCCCAACGCGCGGGCTTAACGACTCACTGCTGAAAATCCCATAAGGTAAATTGTAGATAGAAAAATCGCTGTTTTTCTCAACAGGTACAAATGTTTTTTTCTTATCCATAAGTCCTTGACCTCTATTTAAATAATTCTTTTGTGTGTTTGTGTTGATGAGAAAATAGTAGAAGGTATATATTTATAAGACAAACAGAAATTATTTATATATATATGGGTTAAACTTATGAATGTTACGTTGCGACAGTTACGTGCTTTTTTGGCCGTCCATCAAGAGGGTAGCTTCACCAAGGCAGCAGAGACCCTTCACATTACTCAGTCAGCTTTAAGCAGCATTATCAAAGAATTAGAAAATAACTTAGAACTTGGGCTGTTTGACCGCTCAACCAGAAAGCTAGAAACCTCAGAAGCGGGCCGCAATATTCTTCCAGCTGTGATTCGCATGTTGGATGAAATGGACACCTTAACCAACGAGGTAAAGGGGCTTAAAGAACTGGATTATGGCAAGGTAAGAATTGCTGTAGCTCAACAATTGGCGTCAGTTGAGCTGCCTAGAATTATCTCCATGTACAACACCATGTACCCACAAGTGGAAGTCAGCATGATTGATTGTGGGGTCGAAAAAATACAAGACATCGTCAGCAGTGGTGAAGCCGATATAGGTATTGGACCAGAGCGTAAGCTACAAACCTCGTTGAGCAAGCGTTTGATTTTTTCTCAGCCATTTCATTTAGCGACTTTGCCTAGCCACCCTATTGCACAAGGCGGCCGTATTCGCTGGAAAGACATTGCCTCTTTGGAGCTGATAACGCTTCGAGGAACATTTACGGATCTTTTAATAGAAAATTTAATGCGAGACTCAGCCGACTACATTATCAAACCGAAGCATCAGGTGAACTTTATGTCTACGGCACTTAGTATGGTGAAAAACGGCCTAGGCGTGACCTTGTGTTTGCCCTACGCGTTTGAATCGGTTAAACAAAATGAGCTGGTAATGGTACCTATTTGTGACCCGATAATTTATCGTAACTTTTACCTATACAGCTCTAAAAACCGTGAAAAGCTACCAGCTGTGCAAAAATTTATCGATGTTTATTTAAAACACATGCATTTTGATAGAGCATTAGAATGAATATTCCGGTTCCCATTAATTTTTTATATTTTACCAGTAGATTTTCGAAGTAAAACTAACCAGCGTTCAGCTATCGGATTAGAATAAAGTCCGACAAGACTAGTCTGATTATCAAGGTTAAAAAACATTTATTGCGGCGGTATTCCATGAGGAACGATCGTTACATCAGAGTAAATCTTTAGGGACAAAAGGGTGGAAATTTTTTCTTTGATAGATTCCACATTTGTGTTCGTTACATTGCCAAAAAGCTTTACAAGCGTAAACCTCAAGCCTCTTTATAGCTTTGTGAAGCGTTAGCTTCTGCCACCCACGCCTCGCTTTTGAGGATGAAAGGCTGGATCGTTACAATCGTTTTTTATTGGTAAGTATCAAACTCAAAACGATAATCGCGACGATTAATCCAACGATAAATATGTGCGACCACTTTTTCTCATTCTGAGTCTCTCCCCAAGACTTCATATAGCTACTAAGCTTCATGGAGTATATCTCCGTGAATAAGTTTTTTTGAAAGATTTGGCTTTCGTAATGGGAATCCCAAACCAATAAAGAAGGTGCATTAAATAGCCATCTGGTTGGTTATCTTTGAATTTGCGATAAAGATTTGTGACGATAAGCCCAATTGCCGCGCAAACAAAAAGCTTATCCAGCATTACGCCAGCAAAAATTCCTATTATAACCGGTGCTAATTCATCAGCAATCCACAAAAGTGCATATTTCGGAGCATTCCGAACAGCCATTTCGGTATGATCCGAACACTTTTAAGCGAACTCCGAAATCAGCGTTCGGAAGAGCGAAAACCGCGTTCGGAATGCCCGGAATCCTACCTTTTTCTCTTTTAAATCAATAACTCGCTATTCTTTCCTTTTCAAGCAAGAAGGTGAGGAAGCGATCATGGCAAAAAAGAGAACTCCAATGAATAAAATTAAAGAAATATTACGCCTTAAGTACGACTGTGGGTTGTCCTACCGAAATATTGCCAGTTGCCTCAATGTTAGCCTTGCAACGGTCTCAGAACTTAACGCTCGCTTTAAACAAAGTCAGATAGGTTGGCCTTTACCCGAAAGTTGCAGCGATGCCGATCTCACTCAGGCGCTGTATCACGGTAAAAAAGCCAGTCGGGATAAAGTCATGCCAGACTTCACTCAATACGCTGTCGAACTCAGACGAAAAGGCATGACGAAGATGCTGTTGTGGCAGGAATATCACGAGCAATATCAAGAGCAAGCTTACCCCCTGTGTCAGGATAGTTGTCGCCTCATTTGTTATTTTAAATAGACAGGGAGCGGTAAGTTAAAACCAGTGAATTACCAAAGACATTCAAGTGCCTTTAAAGAAGCTATCTTACAGAAACTCAGCCAAAGCGAATTGTCCAAACAACAGTTTGCAGAACAAGAAGGCATTAAGCTCTCCACCCTGTGTAGTTGGCAAAAGCAATTCAACACATCAGGATTTAGCGAGTCAAAAGTGAGTTCATCAGATAAGTGGTCAAATGAAGAAAAATTTGCTGTCGTACTTGAAACTGCTGCCTTGTCTGAAGCGGATCTGCATCAGTACTGTCGAGAAAAAGGGTTGTACCCTGAGCAAGTAAAGCGATGGAAGCAAGCCTGTATTGCTGGCAACACGGTGAAATCGACAAGAAACACTAAGCTCACGGCGGAGCAACAAACGGCCAAAAACGCATTAAAGAACTAGAGCGTGAGATCAGACGAAAGGAGAAAGCGTTAGCAGAAAGTGCTGCGCTACTGGTGCTGGGAAAAAAGTTCGATGCCTATTGGGAGGAAAAAGAGGACAGCTAATCACGCTGGCCGATAGGCAAAAGTATGCGCAGTGGATCCGTCATGCGGTTGAGTCAGGGGCACGACAAGAGCCTGCCTGCGAGATGATTGGTTTATCGATCAGGACGTTACAGCGTTGGTATAGTGATGGCTCTATTGGTGAGGATAGAAGAGTCACAGCGATAAGGCCCACCCCGGCAAACAAGCTGAGTGAGGTAGAGCGGCAGAAGATACTTGAGGTCTGCAAGCGTGACGAGTTTGCTTCCCTGCCACCTAGCCAAATCGTCCCTATATTGGCCGACAGAGGCGAGTATATTGCCTCGGAATCCAGCTTTTATCGTCTCCTAAAAGCGGAAAATATGCTTCATCACAGAGGAAAAGCAGCACCAAGGAACGCCCATAAAAGGCCCACAAGCTACACGGCGAAAAAAGCCAATGAGGTGTGGAGTTGGGACATTAGCTATCTGTCAACCACCGTGATTGGGCAGCACTACTACCTGTACATGATAGAAGATATTTACAGTCGAAAAATAGTGGGTTGGGAGGTGCATCATCAAGAAACGGGAGAGCATGCCGCCGATCTACTGGAGCGTAGTGTTTGGGCAGAAAAATGCGTTAAAAAAGATCTTGTCTTACACTCAGAAAACGGTGCGCCCATAAAGAGCTTAACGATGAGAGCAAAAAGGTATGATCTTGGCGTTGTGACCTCCCGCAGTTGTCCAAGGGGGAGTAACGATAACCCATACTCGGAGTCGCTGTTTAGAACAGTGAAATATCACCCTAGATGGCCGTCAGAAGGGTTTAAAACCCTGGAATGTGCGAGAGAGTGGGTCAAAGAGTTCGTGTCTTGGTACAACCATGAACACCGCCATAGTCGAATCCAGTTTGTCACGCCAAATCAAAGGCATGCAGGGCTTGATCAAGTAATCTTAGCGAAACGAGCGGGCTTGTATCAGCAGAAAAAGAAAGAGCGCCCTGAGCGTTGGTCAAAAGCAGAAAGAAATAGGTGATGTGTAATTAAATCCAGAGCAACACAAAGACGCTGCTTAATTACTTTAGGCGACAACTACCTTGAAAAACGCCGTTATTATGCGGTTAAAGTGGCATGATTTTCAGATTACAAGAAGTGGCTTAGCAGTCCAAGCATCACTAAATAATCTAATATTAGACACTGGCCAAGCCAAAAGCTCAACCAGTAGTGATCAACGAAACGTAAAAAAACAGAGTTATCAGCTTAGACAGTTTTCTTGTCGCAGTCAGTGTACCCTGAGGATGAAATCAGGGCACGATTAAGATTAGATGCTTTTATAAAGAATCGACGCATCGTGGATAAAGAGATTGAAAAACCTCGGCATGTTAACAGTTTTGACCACCTGAATTACGGCGGAAGTGGTTGCCACGATTTTCAGCTAGGTTTTCATAGAATTTCCAAAGATGTTCTTGTCCTTGCATACATTCGATAGCAGCTTTCTTCTCCTCCCATACTTCAGTAATGTCTAGGAAGGTGTCTGGTTTCCACTCCATCTGCTCACTCCAGTGGATAATCGCCAAAATCAAAAAAATGAATATCATGTGCGTTAAGTGCCTGAGCGGCGGCCTCAGCTTCTTTACGCCGCTCTATCTTTACCTTCTCAAGCGTCATATTTTCCTGTTTCCAAAGTTTGGCGGATTCGCCACGCTCTCCATATAACAAACAGGCGATTGTCACCTCGTAACCTAATTTTTGGTGCAATGCTATAGCGCCACCGCACCTCCATACAAAGTCTGCTGAGTGGGCACTGATAATGAGGGCTGTCTTTTTTCGCGCATGACGAAACTCCTAAAGTAATATAAATTTAAAATGCATTATTTATGTTACCTTATAACATTTGTTATGTGTGGTAACTTATCTATTCACTTTCGTTCGTATAAGTATAGGATTTTGATACTTACAAGGGGGCGATGGGCACCTGAATGTAGATGGCTACTCAGCCTAGTTGCTTGGCACACGCACGTCGAAAATTTATTGAAGCAGAAAAGACATGTCCAAAGGGAAATCGGGTAAAGTGACGATGGCGATCATTCATATCAGAAAGAGTACACAGTAGGCGAATTTGGATATGTAGATCTTAATGTTCATTGCTGTAATGTACACAAACCAAATAATCGAAGTAACTAAGGCCAATCAGAAAAATCTTGCTTTGCTCCTTCAGGAGCGTTTCCCTTTTTTCCGGAATGAATACGTTTAAATTGACTGGGTGATATACCGACTTCTTTTTTGAAAAAGTGACTAAACTGGCTGGCGTCCTGATAGCCCAGACTGTTGGCAATGGCTTGTATGGAGCTTGATGATTCTTTTAGCCTAAAGGTTGCTTCCATCAAAATTCGGTTATTTATTAACTGCAAAGGTGTTTTGTTAAGGTTACGCTGACAAACCGCATGTAGACGACCATAGGTCAAACTCAACGTCTGACAATAAAAATAAACTGTCCTTCTATTTTGATATTCGACTTCTACTAGTTGGCGGAATTGTTGCAGAATTAGCTCGTCTGGAGAATGCGTTAATCGGAGAGTATCAATGTTGCTTAGGCGATAGACGATTTTCCTAAAACCAAACTGTCGCTTGGTGATCCTAAACGGGTGCTCTACTTTTGCTCTGATACTGGCTTTTATGTATTCCGTTCGGATAGGTTGCTTATTTATTCTTGGATTTTTCTTGAGAAGGCGCACCTTGCTCGGCATTTCAGCAATCAACCAATCCGCTTTGATGTCTTTTAGCTCTTCTCGTTTTTGAGCGCCTCGATAACCCGAATCGGCCGAGATAAAGCATTCTTCACCATGAAGTAGCTTATCTGTTTCTGTAATGTCGTGTACGTTGGCCGCCGTTGTGCTTAGACTGTGGGTTAGCCCTGTTCTAGCCTCAACGCCGATGTAAGCTTTTAACCCGAAGAACCATTGTTTCCCTTTTTGAGTCTGGTGTATCTCTGGATCGCGCGCTTTCGCTTTATTTTTAATCGAGCTAGCCGCTTCAATAATGGTGGCGTCGACAATCGTGCCTTCTTTTAGATAAATACCAGCGCTGGACAACCACTTGTTAACCTCTTTGAACAGCTGACGGGAGAGCTTATGCTTTTCCAGTAAGTGTCTAAAGTTCATGATGGTTGTGTGATCAGGGATTGAACTGTCCAACGACAATCCAGCAAACAAACGCATGGACGTGATTTCATAAAGCGCGTCTTCCATAGCAGGATCACTCATTAAGGTAAAGAGTATGTTTGTTTCCTCAGCTAAACATGTCTATACCAAAATGCAATACCCTTTAAGACAAATTGAAATAGCCAACTTACCTTTAGATAAAGAATACTCCTTATACGAAGTGATGAGATAGTCAAGACAATAGCCAGCTTATTCACAAGCGGATTGGGAGTATTAATGTTTAGTTTCATAATACCCCCAAGGTAAAACGATTTATGACTTCACTGTCTTTGTCACGACTTTAAATACGATTATTATAGAGAGCTATTAGATGATTATAGATTGCCATGGGCATTACACGACTACACCTGTTGGTGTTGGTGAATACCGCGATAAACAAAAAGCAGCTGTAGCTAAAGACCCTTCATTTGTCGGCGAAAAAGGGAAAGTCATCGTTTCTGACGACGAAATTCGAGACAGTATCATCAATAATCAACTTCGTTTACAGCAAGAACGCGGTACCGATCTAACTATATTTTCCCCCCGAGCCAGCTGGATGGGCCATCACATTGGTAATGAATTCACTAGCCAATATTGGACTGAGCATCAAAATGACTTAATCCGTCGTGTATGTGATCTTTTTCCTGACAACTTTGCACCGGTCGCTCAATTGCCTCAGTCACCAGGTGTTGACCCAGGTAAATCCGTCGCTGAAATCGTACGTACTGTTGAAGAAATGGGCTTTATTGGCATTAACTTGAACCCTGATCCGAGTGGTGGTTATTGGAAAGACAAGTCTTTGGCTGATCGTTCTTTTTACCCAATTTATGAAAAAATGTGCGAATACGATATTCCAGCGATGATCCACGTAAGTGCAGCATGTAACGATTGTTTTCACACAACGGGTTCCCATTATTTGGGCGCAGACACCACTGGCTTCCAACAATTAATGATGTCAGATGTGTTTAAAGATTTTCCTGATCTAAAAATCATCATCCCCCATGGTGGCGGTGCCGTGCCTTATCACTGGGGGCGCTTCCGTGGTATGGCACTGGACCAAGGGTTTGATCTGGCCGAACGTGTCTTAAACAATATTTATTTTGATACCTGTGTTTACCATCAGCGAGGCATTGATTTGCTATTGGACATCATTCCAACTAAGAACATCTTGTTTGCTTCAGAAATGATCGGTGCAGTGCGTGGCGTTGATCCAGAGAGTGGCCATTATTTTGACGACACAAAACGCTACATCGATAACAACACCGTACTAAGTGCTGAGCAAAAACAGGCCGTTTTTGAAGACAATGCGCGTCGTGTGTTTTCTCGATTAAAAGCATAAGGCTTGAATGATTAGGGGTAAAAGATCATGCGAAATAATGTAGTAGTGCAACATATCGAACGTACAGAGCAAGCCGTGATAGATGGTTTGGCACAATGCGGCGTAGCGACCATTCATGAATCTCAGGGTCGTGTTGGTTTATTGGCTCACTATATGCGCCCAATTCAAATCGATAAAACCATTGCCGGATCCGCTGTCACAATTTCGGGTGCCGCCGGCGACAACTGGATGATGCATGTAGCGATAGAGCAGTGTCAGCCTGGAGACGTGATGGTATTTGCGCCGACATCGCCTTCTAACCATGGATTTTTTGGTGACTTATTGGCGACATCTGCTCAGTCCCGCGGTGTTGTGGGTCTGATCATTGACGGCGGCGTACGCGATACCCGAGATTTGCGTCAAATGGATTTTCCAGTTTGGTCTAAGGCAGTATTCTCAGAAGGTACTATTAAAGAAACCGTCGGCTCCGTTAACGTGTCCATGGTTTGCGCTGATACTCTAATTAACCCAGGTGATGTGATCGTAGCAGATGACGACGGTGTTGTTGTAGTACGACGAGAAAATGCTGCTGAAGTGCTTGAGCTTGCTCGTGCTCGTATGGCCAACGAGGAAGCTAAACGTATTCGTATGGCAAACGGCGAATTGGGTTTGGATATTTACGACATGCGTGCACGGCTAAAAGAAAAAGGCCTGAAATATGTCTAAACATACGGGCATTTACAAAAGTGCACCTTGTATGTGGATGCGCGGCGGCACCTCAAAAGGCGCTTATTTTTTAGCCGCTGACTTACCTTCAGACAACGAGGCACGCGCGCAGTTTTTACTGCGCGTAATGGGCTCGCCCGATGAGCGTCAAATCGACGGTATCGGTGGTGCAGATCCTCTTACCTCTAAAGTGGCTGTGGTACAAAAATCAACTCGTGACGACGCTGACGTGGACTATTTGTTCCTGCAAGTGTTTGTTGATAAGGCCATTGTGACCGACGCACAAAACTGCGGCAATATTCTAGCGGGGATTGCGCCATTTGCGATTGAACGAGGCTTGGTGACGGCGTGCGAAGGGGAAACCTCGGTGCGTATTTTCATGGAAAATACTGGCCAAATTGCTGTTGCACGAGTGTTAGTCAAAGATGGTGAAGTACAGTACGAAGGCGATGCTCGTATTGATGGCGTTCCGGGGTTTTCAGCGGCGGTGCCGATTGTATTCCAAGACACAGCTGGGTCTAGTTGTGGCTCATTGCTACCGACAGGTAGTGTTGTCGATGTGATCGATGGTGTCGAAGTAACCTGCATTGATAATGGCATGCCTGTTGTAATTATGCGCGCGACGGATATGGGCATCACAGGTCTGGAGTCTCGCGAAGAACTGGAAGCCAATGACTTATTACGGGCTAAGTTAGAGTCGATTCGTTTACAAGTTGGTCCAATGATGAATCTGGGGAACGTGAAAGACAAATCGGTACCGAAAATGACCATGGTGAGTACTTCCACAAACGGTGGGGCGCTATCTACTCGTACTTTTATTCCCCATCGTTGTCATGCCTCAATTGGTGTTTTGGGTGCCGTCAGTGTGGCAACGGCCGCGGTATTAAAAGGCTCGCCTGCAAACGATGTCGCCAGTTATCAGGCAAGTGCACGAATGACTTTGGATGTAGAACATCCTATTGGCGCAATGACGGTAATATTAGATCAAAATGACCAAGGCGAAGTGGGTTCCGCAGCGATTTTACGCACCGCTCGTAAACTGTTTGATGGACAAGTATTTGCTCACAGTAACGAATTATAAAATAGGTATTTGAAGATGATGGACAAAAACTACATTCCTTTTCACCCAACGCCAAGCAAGCCGACGTTTAAAGCGCCTGCCGGTGCGGTAGATGCACACTGCCATGTCTTTGGCCCAGCGGATAAATTCCCCTACCACCCAAAACGCAAGTACACCCCTTGTGATGCGTCAAAAGAGCAGCTGTTCGCTTTGCGTGATCACTTGGGGTTCTCACGTAATGTTATTGTACAAGCATCTTGTCACAGTACTGACAACTCTGCGCTCATTGATGCGTTAGAAAGTGCAGGGGACTTGGCCCGCGGTGTGGCTTTTGTGGACGACACCATCACCCACGAAGACATCGAAAAAATGCACGCCGCAGGTGTTCGTGGTGTACGTTTTAACTTTGTAAAACGTCTAGTTGATAGCACCCCTAAAGAAGCATTTTTCTCCATTGCAGATAAGATTCGCCCCTTTGGTTGGCACATTGTGGTGTATTTTGAAGCCGCAGAATTAGAAGAATTAATCCCTTTCTTAAAGGCACTTAACACCACCATAGTAGTCGATCACATGGGTACACCTAATGTGAAAAATGGTGTTGACCACCCAGATTTCAAACGCTTTGTAGACTTTATGGCCGACAACGACGACGTCTGGTGTAAAGTGAGCTGCCCTGAGCGTTTAACCCAACACGCACCTGATTACTCCGATGTGTATCCGTTCGCCCGTACTTTAGTCGAGCAGTTTCCGAATCGGGTTTTATGGGGCACAGATTGGCCACACCCAAACATGAAAGTTGAGGCACCAAATGATGGCCATCTTGTGGACGTGATTCCTCATATCGCCCCAAAGACAGAGTTACAACAAGCTTTGTTAGTGGACAATCCGATGCGCTTGTATTGGTCTTAGTATCATCCCAACAGAATAAATAAGAGGTTACCATATGGCTAGTAACTACACAGACCGTCACTTTCAGGGCACCTATCTTTTTGATGGGCAAATGGCCAAAAAAGGCTACGGCTTAAACAAAATGTGCTACACATTTAACGAACAAGTAGCTCGTGATGAGTTTAACACGGACCCTAATGCTTATTGTGACAAGTTCAAACTTAGTGCCGCACAAAAAGACGCCATTCATAACAAAGACATAATTGCCTTATTACGAGAAGGCGGCAGTATTTATTACTTGGCAAAATTTGCCGGCTTATTAAAGCTAAACATGCAAGACATCGGTGGATTGCAAACAGGTATGACTACTGATGCTTTTAAAGCAATGCTTGAGAAAAACGGACGAGGAGAAATCTAATGGCGAATATAATAGGAGCCGTCACCACGTCTCATATCCCAGCAATCGCTAACGCTATGGCTAATGGGTTAGAGCAAACACCCTATTGGAAACCTTTTTTTGATGCGTATCCACCTGTGCGTGACTGGCTAAATGAGAAAAAACCCGACGTCATCATTTTGTTTTACAACGACCATGGCTTAGAGTTTTTCATCGATAAAAAACCTACTTTTGCTATAGGTGTAGCGGATGAATACCACAATGCCGACGAAGGGTGGGGGATTCCAACGATACCGCCGGTAACAGGCGAATCGGACTTATCTTGGCACATCGCCAATAGCATCGTTGACGAAGGCTTTGACATGACGGTCTGTCAAGAAATGAAGGTAGATCACGGCTTAACTGTACCACTCAATCTGATGTGGCCAGGTCACCAATATGGCCATGTAAAAGTCATTCCCGTATGCATCAACTGCGAGCAGTACCCAATGGCTCAGCCTTGGCGAACTTATGCTTTGGGGCAAGCCATTGGCCGTGCTGTGCAGTCCTATGAGAAAGACATTAATGTGGTGGTGTTTGGTACCGGAGGCATGTCTCATCAGCTCGACGGAGAACGTGCAGGCTTTATCAACCGCGCCTTCGACATTGACTGCCTAGACAAATTAGTCAACGACCCAGAAGCACTCACCAAATACACCAACATAGATCTTGTAGAGCAAGGTGGCGCTCAAGCCGTTGAACTCAATATGCACATCGCCATGCGCGGTACCTTATTAGGTAAAGTGACGGAATTACACCGTAACTACCACGCCCCTATTTCCAATACAGGTTCAGGGTTAATGCTGCTGGAACACGAAATGCCAGAGAGTTAACTCTTAGCAAAACAGTGCTACAAAGGGATTTTACAAGGCGAGCTCATTTTGGTGGGCTCGCCTTTTTTGGTGAATTTAAAACTCTTCGGTGTCGATTTCTGCTTGTTGAGCTGCGGTGTAACGGGTGCCGTGTACGTTATTTTGATTAATCATTTCGTCCAGCAAGCCAATTTGTTTCGCGTCCAATGTGAGTTGAGTTGCGGCAAGGTTATCTTGCATGTGTTGCACTGAGCGTGTGCCAGGGATGGAGACGATGTTGTCGTCTTTGGCACGCAACCACGCTAAGGCAAGCTGTGCTGGAGTGCAGCCAATGTCTTTGGCTAGAGCAAGATAATCATTTAATAATGCTAAGTTATTTGGGTAATGCTCAGCATGAAAACGAGGCATGTTATTACGGATGTCTTTGGCGTCTAATTCGGTAATGTCTTTTAACACACCGGTTAAAAAGCCACGCGCCAAGGGGCTAAAGGCCACAAAGGTGGTACCCAGTTTCTGGCAAGTTTCTAATACAGCGATTTCTGGATTGCGAGTCCACAAAGAATATTCCGATTGAATGGCTTTGATAGGCGTTTCAACATGCGCACGAATCAGCGTATCAGCTGACACTTCAGATAACCCCACATTACCGATTTTGCCTTCTTTGACCAAATCACCGAGTGTACCAGCGCTTTCTTCGATAGGCACATTAGGGTCTAAACGGTGCAAATAATACAAATCAATGTGGTCAGTTTGTAGCCGTTTTAGGCTATCTTCGCATTGCTTACGCAGATTATCTGGGCGACCATTGATTTCTTTTTTTCCATTGACCATGGCCATTCCGCATTTGCTGGCTAGGAAAAACTCATTGCGATGATTCTTTAGAGCCTTGCCTACAAGTAATTCGTTATTGCCTCCACCATATAAAGTCGCTGTATCAAAATGGCGATAGCCCATCTCAAAAGCCGCTTGCAGTGCTTCAATAGCTTGGTTTTCTTCCAGTGGCGTACCGTATGCGTGAGATACGTTCATGCAACCAAGGCCAATGTGTGGATGAGTAAACAGTGATTGTGCTGACATTAAAAAATCCTTCATAAAAAACAGGGAGCCTAGGCTCCCTGTTTGAGTAGTGTTTCATCACGGCAGAGCAGAGTGACTTAGGCTTCTAAGCATTCTTCTAGACGATGCAAGGTTTCCATTGCTTCAATCGCCTGAGAGACACAAGCATTTGGTGCACGGCCTTCTTTGATCGCTGCAATAAACTCACGATCTTGCAATTCAATACCATTATTAGACACAGCAACCCCCGACAAATCGATCTTATTATCGTTGCCATCAAACAGGTCATCGTAGCGTGCTAAGTAGGTACCATTGTCGCAGATATAGCGGAAAAAAGTACCAAACGGACCGTCGTTGTTAAAAGACAATGACAAGGTGCAAATCGCACCATTAGGTACCTTCATACCAATGCTCATGTCCATTGCAATGCCTAGCTCTGGATGGATAGGGCCTTGCATGGCTTGAACTTTACTGGCGGTTTCACCAGTTTGATATTGAAACAAATCTACTGTGTGGCATGCATGATGCCACAGAAGGTGGTCTGTCCAGGAACGAGCTTTACCAAGAGCATTTTTGTTGGAACGTCGGAAGAAATAAGTCTGCACATCCATTTGTTGTACAGTCAATTCACCCGCTTCAATTTTATTACGAATCCATTGGTGCGATGGGTTAAAGCGGCGAGTGTGACCAGCCATGGCGACTAGATTGGTTTTCTTGTGTGCAGCGACCACATTGCGAGCATCTTCAATGGTATCAGCCATGGGAATTTCAGACATTACGTGCTTGCCGGCTTCAAGACATTGAATCGTTTGTGCCGCGTGCATTTGTGTAGGTGTTGCTAAAATCACTGCGTCAACATCGTCACGGGCGAGACTTTCAGCCAAATCCGTTGTGTAGTGAGGAACACCACGCTCCTGGGCAAATGTCTTGATGGCATCAATTTTAGTGCCAACCACAGATACCACTTTTACGCCGTCTATTGCTGCAATGGCGTCCATGTGTTTCATTCCAAAAGCACCAGAGGCACCAGCGATACAAATTCTCATTAATCTACTCCTAACTATGCGAGTGTGAATGGGGTCATACCCAAATATACATTAACTACAAATCTAGCATTTGATATCTGAAGGGGATAATCCATAAACCGCATAAGCTATTCAGTTTTCGCAACAAGACTAAGCTCATTGTTAACGAAAGTGTTCAGATATTTTTCGTAGTACGCTAAGAAAATGAGATTGTGTCACCGTGGGAAGCCAGCTTTTTCGGACGCAAAGCCCAATTGGACGACGAGTATGTTCAAGCGGAAAATCTAATACCGTGAGCAATTCAATATTAATTTCTCGCTCAACCTGATGAGCCGAGATAAGTGTAAGTCGATCACTTTCGAGGAGTAATTCACGAATCAATACCTGTGAACTTGATTCCACTAGTCGCGTCGGCAAAGCAACATTGACGTCTTGGAACAATGCCTCAAAGGCCTGTCTAGTGGGGGTACTTTTTGTAGGTACCACCCAAGCATACTGAGCTAGATCTTGAACACAGATTTGTGCTTTCTTTGTAAGCGGATGGTTTTTTCGCGCAACTATAGACAATGGTGGTGACCATAATTCCTCTTGCACCACATCATCAGCCGGTGTTGGGTGGCGTAATGCACCTAAGATAATGTCTATGTCTCCCTGGCGCAGGTGATGCAATAAATCGACATAAGGGCCCTCTGTGACGTTTATATTAACGTCTGGATGGCGTTCGTTAAATTGTAAAATGGATTTGGGTAAAATAGTCATCCGTGCCAATGGCATACTGCCAATAGTGATGGTGCTGACGTCTTTAAATTGCAGCGCGTTAATTTCGTAAATACCTTGGCGTAGTTCACTAAAAGCTAGTTTCGTGGCTTTTGATAAGGTTCTAGCAGCTTTGGTAGTACTGATCCCCAAGCTGTTTTTTTCGAAAAGTATCACTCCCAATAACCTTTCAAGATCCCGTGCTGCACGATGAACAGAAGACTGAGACACGCCCAATTGGCGGCTTGCGATACTGAAATTTTGCGATTCACTGACCGCAATAAGAGCTCGTAATTGCGTGGTACTAATAAGGGCAATAAGATTTTTCGGAGAGCGCTCTTTAATTGTCGTGTCTTTCACAATCTCTTGAATAGCTTGTTGGATGTGATCAACCGCTCTGGCGACACGTTTTTGCCAGACTTCACCTGAGTCGGTTGGGTACATACCATCTGAATGCCGTTCAAATAAAGTTGCGCCCAATACACTTTCTAATTTTGCGATAGCTTGTGTAATGGCGGGTTGGGATAAAAAAATACGCTCAGAAGCACGGGTGATGCTTTTAAATTCAGCAACAGCAAGAAAAACGCGTAAGTGTCGTAAATTGGGAATGTTGATTTCCATGTGGCTTCCTATTTTTTTACAACTATATCAAAAATGAATATTAAAAGAAGTAGAAATACAGGCATATTTCCTTTTTCTGTATTCGAATAGGTTGAGTTCATGGGATCGACTTGCAGTCGTCGTAATTGGGCCTTTTTACTCAAAGTCTCGGAAGGAAACGAGTTTGTCGTATGTAGTATTAATACTAAATTAACACTCTGACAACTGTATCAGCTACCACTCCTCTCGTTTGGCAACGAGAGGAGTGGGCGTTAATGTTTAAGAAACTGGGTTCAGGACAGCTTCAAAAAATTTTGTTAATTCGTCATGATCGTTTAGCGGCAAAACATCAGCAACATATTGATCTGGTCTCACAATAATAATGCAGCCGTTCTCCTTATCAATTCCACGTTTGTCATAGAAAGAAGTGCCTTCACAAATAGCGCTGTAGACTTTCTCATAATCCGTTAAACCATAGCGATCTTTCGAGGGTTGTAAAAGCGGATGGATATCGTCTACTTCAACCTCTCGATGAGATGCTTGGAAAACCGCTTGTACGGTGATCATTTCATCTATATCCGCACCATTTGGTGTGAAACGCTGAATAGGGGATAACGGATTATTTTGTAGAAATTCACATAGTGCTTTAACTTGGCAGTTATTATCCATAAAGCTTTGCTCTCCAGCAAAGGCGAGGATATGCCAACGACCATCAGCTTTTATACTATGTCCAAGATGCATAGGTTTTGCGTCAGCATGGCGAGTCACTTTAGCAGAATGAAAACGCATACCAATGGTTTGTCCTGTTGCTAAGTCTTGATGTTTTCCTGAGGATACTAAGTCTGATTGCGAGTAGTGGATAGCAGTACCCGCAGTGAATCGGCCAAATTGAACAAAGTATTTTTGAAAAGCGGCTGGATCAACGCCATCAGGATTTCTCTGATTAATCAATAGAGCTTGATTCACTATGATATTGAAGCATCTGACCAGCGGGAATGATAACGATGTGTAAGAAAAAAGTTTCACATGTATAATTTTTTACATACTTACAATAACGGGTATCGCCAAAACTTTTTTACAACGTCAACTACAGTTGATATTCACCAGCCCTTTCAGGTTGGAACGTCACTTGTATGATTTTAATCTTTAAATTTCCACCACCGGGTTTCGGCCATTCAATCTCATCACCAATAGAAAGACCAAGCAATGCGCTACCCACAGGCGCTAAAATTGAAATAGTTGTTCCATTCGATTCCATGTTTTTTGGATACACCAACGTCAATTCAAACTCTTTATTTGTAGCTTCAACAATAAACTTAACCGTTGAGTTCATGGTGATAATATTGTCTGGAACATCTTTAGGAGCAACAATCGTTGCGCGTGTAAGCTCTTCTTCTAGTTCACTCACACCAGCGATATCCGCTTTAGGAAGCGAATCAATTAGGTCTTCTACTCTCTTCAAATCCAACGAAGAGATCGTTATATCAGGTCTTGTTGTCATTATTTCCTCATTAACTATTTACAAATTTTGCTTGGTACTTGAGGTAGTTGCTGTACACATACCACTACCGTCGCTGATAGTACGTCTAGCAATCTGTAATAGATAGCCAAATGAACCACTATTATTAACCTAAGATGCTTCGTGTAAGCTGATATTAAAATCAGGTAATGATAATAGTTATTATAAAACAGTATTTAACTGCTTACGTCGTTGCCTTAATGACAAGAGAAAAGTACTTCCTATCGCTGTCAACATTACCTCTTCTCATTTTAATGACACCGCCCTAGCTAGTTACATTTTCTCGTTATCTGACGAGTTATAAGTGACTGCCTTGATCGGAATGAAACATTACTCCCTTAGGTTTTCCTCTTAATTCATAAGCCATAATAAGCGCCTTACTAATGAGCTCACAATCCGGACTCAAAGACATCGCCCAGCCAACAGG
>NZ_JAGSSV010000022.1:0-42414 GCF_018145875.1 Marinomonas vulgaris
GTGCTGCTGTCCGTCGCATCGCTGGCAACACGGCTCACGGTGGTCGTTACGTCGCCAATGGTCAGACCATTGATTTCGGTGACGAAAATTCCGTCTGCCTTCGCGCTGGCCGCTAAGGTACCGACCGCGGTGTTGAACACGTTGGTGCTGATGCCAATGCCGCTGCCTGCGGTCATCATTAAGCCGTTGGCGGTGATCAAACTATCGCCGTCGATGTCCAGGATGTCAGTGCCGGCAATGAGATTCAAACTGCCTGCGCCCAGGTTAACGATCTCGGTCGTGATGTTGCCAGAAGTCGCTTCAAGACGCGCATCGCTGTTGTTCGTGGTGATGGTCGCGCCGTTAGACATGGTCACATTATTGGCCGCTAACACATAGACAGTTTTCGCTGTGCCTGTGGTGTTCAGTGCTGCATTGAGCAACACGTCTTGACCGGCGTTCAAACTGATGTGGCCTGCGCTGCTGGTCACGTTGGCGTTCAAATTCAAATCAGAACTTGTGCCATTAGCTTTCAACAAGACATTGCCAGACGCCGCGATGCCGTTACCTGCATTCGTACCCGCATTAACCGTTAAGTCACCCGCCGTTACCGTGATCACCAAGCCACCATTGCCGGTGGTAACAAGATCTTCTTGCGTACCACTGGTTGCTGTGCTGCTGATTGTTGCATCGCTGGCAACACGGCTCACGGTGGTCGTTACGTCGCCAATGGTCAGACCGTTGGTTTCCGTAACGAAAATACCGTCGCCTGCTGCGCTGGCCGCTAAGGTACCGACCGCGGTGTTGAACACGTTAGTGCTGATGCCAATGCCGCTGCCAGCGGTCATCATCAAACCATTGGCGGTGATTAAGCTGTCGCCATCAATATCATTAATGTCTGCACCGGCAATGAGATTCAAACTGCCTGCGCCCAGGTTAACGATCTCGGTCGTGATGTTGCCAGAGTTCGCTTCAAGACGCGCATCACTGTTGTTCGTGGTGATGGTCGCGTCGTTGGACATGGTCACATTATTGGCCGCCAACACATCGACAGTTTTCGCTGTGCCAGTGGTGTTCAGTGTTGCGTTGAGCAACACGTCTTGTGCGGCGTTCAGGCTGATATGCCCTGCGCTGCTGGTCACGTTGGCGTTCAGAACCAGATCCGCTGCCGTGGTGGCTAGCAAGACATTGCCAGACGCTTTGACTTCATGACCAGAAGCTACCGTTAAGTTACCACCAGAAACCATGACCAATTGTGCTCCACTGGTCAGGCCAGATTGTGCCACGTCTGTCGTTGAAGTAGTGACACCACTCGTGTTCATTGTGCCAATGGTCAAATCAACGCTGCCAACGCTGATGCTGTCAGTTTCCGTTATAAAAGTGCCTGTGCCGCTTACTGTGCTGATGGTTGCTACTGTGGTGGTCAAGTGACGATCACTTGTGCCAATGGCATTTTTAGCATTCAAACGTAGGTTAGTCGCCGTGACGTTCATGGTGCTGCTCGCGGCATTAATGATGCTGCCGGTATCTGCAACCAAGCTCACGTTATCTGCCACCACATTACCCACTGTTAGGTTGGTGGCGGCGTTCAAACGCGCTGAGCTGTTGGTCGCTGTAACGGTCGTGCTTCCTGCTATCGTCAGAGCACCAGATTCAGCGTCTAGGGAGATGGTGCGACCGGTTGATGAAATATCAGCAGAAACACTAAGATTAGTCTTCGCATTTAATACGATATCGCCCGCGGCTGTGGTCACACCCGATAGTGTCGAAGTTACAGGACTCGCAACACCACTATTATCTATTGATTTCACGTCTACCGTGACTGAGCCTACTGTCACTGAGCTGGTATCTCGGACGAATACACTACCATTAGCCGAGTTAAGTGCCCATGTAGTAACGGTAGTTTCGATCGCGTTGCTGCCTTCACCCATACCCTCATGCGCATTAATAGACAAGCCTTTTGCGATCACGTTGGTGCTCGTGACTGGTGCTTGGTTGTCCAGTATTTGGCCTTCGGTGCTGTTCAGCGCCACGTCGCCAGTAGTGCCAGCGTTGATCAAGCTTAGGTTGATGTCATTCACCGCGTCTAGGCGTACATCACCACCCGAGGTGGAGATGCTTGAGCCAGAGGTCATGGTGATTGCGTTTCCAGCTTGAGCGTAAACCGTTGTGCCTGTGGTGGTAATTACACCCGCAAGACCTGACAATAAAATGTTTCCTGAGTCAGTAACGCCCTCTTCTACGGTCGCGATTAGATGGATATTACCTGTTCCACCGACCACTTGACCTTGTATATTGAGGTTGCCTTCACCCGCATTCAGCAAAATAGAACCTGATCCATCTGCGTTAATCGCTCGATTATTAGCTGAAGAAGTACCTTTATTAACTGTTAAGCCGTTGGCTTCAATCACCACCGAACCACCAGATGTGGTCGTCACATCTTCTTGAGTTGCATCGGTTCTCACTGAATCCGTCACGGTGCCATCGGATTTCACTAGGTTAACGCTAATGGCTGCGACGGTATCAATGGTTAAAGCATCGGTTTCGTTGATAAACACACCGTTGACTCGTGAACTCGCGGTGAGTGTGTTTACGGTGGTGTCGATGGCATTTACAGCAGAGCCATCGTTGCCTATACCCACTGTCGCGTTTAGACGTAATGTGTCGGCAATAATGTCTACATGGCTATCGCCACCATCTAAGATGCTGCCAGCCACCAGGCTGATATCACCCGTAGTGCCCGCATTTAAGCTTGATATGGTTAGGATATTAGAGGCTGTTGACGCACCTGTAGGTTTAGCTGCATAACGGATATTGCCATTATCGGTTGTTGTCTGAGTGCCATCGGCCATGGTGATCGCTCGCCCAGCCAAGACATCAATGGTGTTGCCTGATGTTGTCGTACTGACATCGGCGTTTTGCAACACGTCTTGACCCGCATTCAAGCTGATGTGCCCTGCGCTGCTGGTGACGTTGGCATTCAACGTCAAGTTGGAGGTTGATCCGACTGCACTTAACAACAAGTTACCGGTTGCGGTAACCGCGCCGCCCGTTGCTGTTGTAATGCTTTCTGCAGCAACAATCACAAGGTTACCGGCGCTGTTGAGGTTGCTTTGTGCGTTATCAGCTGTCGCCGTTAATGTGGTGCCATCGGTGCCAACTTGTTGGACGTTAATCGCGTTTAAAGTACCGACTTGCAGAGCATCTGCTGCGGTGATGTACAAGCCACCGGTTCCTGTGCCTTTCACGTCTGCCGCCAATGTCGCCACGTTCAGCTTTAGGTGATTGGTGCTAGTACCGGCGCCATTTCCATCGGCGGTTCCTGTGGTCACGATGCGTAATTCATCGGCTGTTAGGTTATTAGTGTCACCGTTAGCATTGGTGATGCTGCTGGCGCTTAAGCTGATATCGCCCGCTGTGGTCAGTTGACCCAGAGCAAGCGTCGTATCTGCAACATAACGGATATTGTTCGCACCGCTGGCCACCGCGCCATCTTTCATGTCGATCGCATTGGCTCGGACATCGATCGTACCTGCACCCGTTGTCGTCATGTCACCGTTGGCGTTTTGAGTGAAAGTATCACTGCTCACTACGCTGATATGACCGGAGCCTGCGTTTAATCCCGCATCCAGTGTGATTTGACCAGTGACATTCAGAAGCACATTGCCGCTGCCTGTCGCTGTTACGCCCGCTGACCCGTCAGTGCCATCATTGACCGTTAAACCACCTGTGTTAACCGTTAGCACGATTGCGCCATCGGCTGTTAGGTCTTCTTGAGCACTGTTTTGATCCGCCACACCCGCTTGTGCGTTCACACGGCTGACGTCGAAGTCAACAGTATTAACAATAAGCGTGTCGCTTTCTGTGACAAACACACCACCGGCACCCGCTTTAGCGGTTAAGGTCGCGACTGTAGTATCGATGTGGTTTGTACCAGAACCGATAGCAGCACCTGCCGTCATGATCAGACCATTTGCGGTGATGTTGGCATCCGTTGTATTGGCCGCATCAACGATAGAGCCTGATGTTCCAGTGATCAGCGCAACGTTGCCCGTACCGGCAGTAATAGTGCGCAGCGCGATACCATTAGTTGTCGTATCGTCAGTCGCATTGGCATTATTCGCTTCTAAACGAATATTACCGTTGTTACTGGTAATGCTCGTTGCAGCCGCCATGGTGATGTCGTCACCAGCTTTCAGGTCAATGGTTTGATTCAGCGTTGTCGCACCGATGTTCGCGTTGACCAAGATATCTTGGCCTGCTTCCAAGCTAGTATGGCCAGCCGTGTTGGTGACCGTACCGCCCAAGGTCAAATCAGAACTCGTGCCATTGGCTTGCAGCAATAAATTACCAGCTGCGCTTACAGTTCCACCGTTAGCAACCGTTGCTGTTGTAATGCTGCCTGCAGCGACAATAACAAGGTTACCGGCGCTGTTGAGGTTGCTTTGTGCGTTATCAGCTGTCGCCGTTAATGTGGTGCCATCGGTGCCAACTTGTTGGACGTTAATCGCGTTTAAAGTACCGACTTGCAGAGCATCTGCTGCGGTGATGTACAAGCCACCGGTTCCTGTGCCTTTCACGTCTGCCGCCAATGTCGCCACGTTCAGCTTTAGGTGATTGGTGCTAGTACCGGCGCCATTTCCATCGGCGGTTCCTGTGGTCACGATGCGTAATTCATCGGCTGTTAGGTTATTAGTGTCACCGTTAGCATTGGTGATGCTGCTGGCGCTTAAGCTGATATCGCCCGCTGTGGTCAGTTGACCCAGAGCAAGCGTCGTATCTGCAACATAACGGATATTGTTCGCACCGCTGGCCACCGCGCCATCTTTCATGTCGATCGCATTGGCTCGGACATCGATCGTACCTGCACCCGTTGTCGTCATGTCACCGTTGGCGTTTTGAGTGAAAGTATCACTGCTCACTACGCTGATATGACCGGAGCCTGCGTTTAATCCCGCATCCAGTGTGATTTGACCAGTGACATTCAGAAGCACATTGCCGCTGCCTGTCGCTGTTACGCCCGCTGACCCGTCAGTGCCATCATTGACCGTTAAACCACCTGTGTTAACCGTTAGCACGATTGCGCCATCGGCTGTTAGGTCTTCTTGAGCACTGTTTTGATCCGCCACACCCGCTTGTGCGTTCACACGGCTGACGTCGAAGTCAACAGTATTAACAATAAGCGTGTCGCTTTCTGTGACAAACACACCACCAGCACCCGCGTTAGCGGTTAAGGTAGTGACTGTAGTATCGATGTGGTTTGCACCAGAACCAATCGCAGCGCCTGCCGTCATGATCAGACCACTTGCGGTGATGTTGGCATCCGTTGTATTGGCCGCATCGACAATAGAGCCTGATGTTCCAGTGATCAACGCAACGTTGCCCGTACCGGCAGTAATAGTGCGCAGCGCGATACCGTTAGCTGTCGTATCGTCAGTCGCATTGGCATTATTAGCTTCTAAACGAATATTACCTTTATTGCTCGTGATGCTCGTTGCAGCCGCCATGATGATGTCGTCACCGGCTTTCAGGTCAATGGTTTGATTCAGCGTTGTCGCACCGATGTTCGCGTTGACCAAGATGTCTTGGCCTGCTTCCAAGCTTGTATGGCCAGCCGTATTGGTAACCGTACCACCCAAGGTCAAATCAGAACTCGTGCCATTGGCTTGCAGCAATAAATTACCAGCTGCGCTTACAGCTCCACCGTTAGCAACCGTTGCTGTTTCTATGCTACCCGCGGCAACAATTACAAGGTTACCGGCGCTGTTGAGATTGCTTTGTGCAGCGTCAGTTGTCGCCGTTAATGGGGTGCCATCGGTGCCAACTTGATTGACGTTAATCGCGCTCAAGGTGCCGATTTGCAGAGCATCTGCTTCGGTGATGTACAAGCCACCTGTGCCTGTGCCTTTCACGTCTGCCGCCAGTTTCGCTACGTTCAGTTCTAGGTGATTCGCACTGGTACCTGCGCCATTGCCTGCATCAGTTCCTGTGGTCACGATGCGTAATTCATCGGCTGTTAGGTTATTAGTGTCACCGTTCGCATCGGTAATGCTGCTGGCGCTTAGGCTGATATTACCCGCTGTGGTCAATTGACCCAGAGCAAGCGTGGTGCTTGCCACATAACGAATCTTGTTCGCACTGCTGGTCACCGCGCCATCTTTCATGTCGATCACGTTAGCTCTGACATCGATCGTACCTGCACCCGTTGTCGTCATGTTAGCGTTTTGAGTGAAAGTATCATTACTTACCACGCTGATATGACCGGAGCCTGCGTTTAATCCACTGTTCAAATCTAGGTTACCAGCTACGGCCTGCAAGCGAACGTTGCCGGTTCCCTCTGCATTAATCGAACTATCGGTTGTTGTCGTGCCGCCATTGATCTCTAGATCACCAGAAGTCACCGTGATAACCAAAGCACCGTTGGCGCTGGTGATTAGGTCTTCTTGAGTGCCGCTGGTTGATTCGCTGCTGGTAGTCGCATCGCTTGAAACACGGTTCACAGTCGTCGTTACGTCGCCAATGGTCAAACCACTGGTTTCTGTGACGAAGATACCGTCGGCTGCTGCGCTGGCCGCTAGTGTGCCGACTGCTGTGTTAAACACGTTGGCACTGCTGCCGATGCCGCTGCCTGCTGTCATCATTAGGCCGTTGGCCGTGATTAAGCTGTCGCCATCGATATCAGTAATGTCTGCACCGGCAACTAGATTCAGGCGGCCTTCAGTACTTCCAGTACCTACAGAGATGATCTCTGTGGTGATATTGCCTAACGTGGCTTCAATGCGTACATCACTGTTGTTCGTGGTGATGCTAGCGCCATTAGACATGGTCACATTATCTTCCGCTAAGACATCAATGGTTTTATCTTCTGCCGTTGCACTGATAGTTACATCGGCCTTTTGCAACACGTCTTGACCTGCATACAGGCTGATGTGCCCTGCGCTGCTGGTGACGTTTGCGTTCAATGTCAAGTCAGAAGTCGAACCGCCTGCACTTAGTAATAAGTTACCGGCTGCGGTAACCGCGCCTGTTGTCGCTGTGGTCGTGATAGAACCCGCTGTGGCTACCAACACAAGGTCTGCGCCAGACGTTACGTTCGATAGGCTGGCATCTGTAGAGACAGAACCTGTGTTATCTGAATTAACTAGTGTGCCGTCTGATTTGACTAGACTGGTGCTGATAGCCGTCACTGCCAGAGACAGGTCTGTTTGCTCAGTAATAAACAGCCCACCCGTCGTTGCTTCGGCCGCTAATTGAGTCGCTTCAAGTGTCAAATGACGATCAGATGCGGCGATAGAAGTGGCTGCTGCCAAACGTACCGTGTTGGCATATAAATCGATGCCTGTATTGGCATTTGCTCCAGCATCCAGTATCGCCCCGGCGGTACTGATCAAGCTGATCTCGCCCCAAGTAGTTTGCGATGTCAAAGCAGGGGCACCAGAACCACTGCGATCCGTTTCAGCGCGTGCATCTAACTGCCCTACTGTGATGTTACCTGTCGACGCTAAACGAATTTGACCTTCATTCGTGGTAAAGACAGTGCCGTCTGCCATGGTTAGGGTGTTATTCATGCCACTTACTTGGACGTTAATGTCTCCGCTTGTACCACCTGTGCCCGTTGTGACATCGGCGTCTGCGGCAAAGTCCATTAAGCCATTGGCTAACAAACTAATATGACCCGTTGCCGTGCTAATAGCTTGATCGATATCCAGTGCGCCATTTTGTGCTTGCAGCAAGATATTGCCGTTGCCCGCGACGCTCAGTGCTTGCGACAAGGTTAAGGCGCCTTTTATCGCAATGAGAACGACATCGTCGTTAATTGCATCGCTGGAATCCGTTGTTACCGTTGCGCCATCTAAAGCTGAGCCCGCTGTGGTGCTAGCGGCGATGCCTGTTGCAGCCACACGTTGTACGACCACATCATCGACGCTAGATAGTTCCAGTGCTGTGCTGTCGGTGACGTAAATACCGCCTTCAGCAACAGACAAAGCCATGTTTTGCACTTCGGTTTCTAGATGATTTGCACCTGCACCGATGGATTCACCGGCACTCATACGTACGCTGTTCGCAAAGATATCAACGGCTGTGTCGCTGTCAGCAGCCGCGTCTGTAATGGTGCCGCTTGTCGCGTTGACCGCTAAAGAGCCCCAAGTAGCCTGACTCGTTAGGGTGGCAGGGTTCGCATTACGATCCGCAAAGGCTCTAAGGTCTACCTTACCCAGTGCCACGCTGGTCGCGGCATCAAAGCGCGCATTACCGGCGTTGGTTCTTACGGTGGCGTTACTTGCCATGGTGATCGCACCAGAGGTTGCCAGAATATCAATGGTTTGACCGGCCGCTAAGGTGCTGATCAAAGACGCATTAGTACCATTGCCCATGATGACCGAGTGTTGTGCCAGTAAACTAATATAGCCCTTTGTTGATTGAATAGTGTTATTGAGCGTGAGGTTTTTATTCATACCTTGCGCATCAAGACGAACGTTGCCCGTTGTGCCGGTAGTGATGATATTACCGGCCGTCGTTAAACCACCGCCGGTCATAGTTAAGACCACATCGCCGTCGGTGCCGCTCATATCGATGCCGCCGCTTAACACGCTTAAATCGGTGCTTTCTGTAATGAATAGGCCACCGTTATTCGTGTTGGTTGCCGTCAAACCACCAATTTGTGTTTTCAGCGCGGTACCAGATTCACCCATGCCGTTATCGGCAGTCAAAGTGACGGTCGCCGTTTCACCTGATAAGTTGTACGTGCCGTTAAAGCCTGATGTCGCGTGGATATAACCCGTTTGACCGACACCTGTACCTGCAGTGTTACCCGCGGTTAAGCTGATCGCGGTTTGGGCATTGACTGTGCTTAGGGTAATGTTTTGACCGGCGGTGTACGCCACCGAGCCGGCATTGGCGTTGGTTGTCACGCCGTCAGCCATAGTGATGTGCGTGTCTGCCGAAAAGGTAATTAAGCCACCCACACTGGTCACATCACCGCTTTGTGCGATATTCGCAGACTGAGAAGTCAGTGTGATGTTACCTGCGCCCGTTGCACTGATGATTCCCGCATTGCTGTTGGTAATCGCCCCATCGGCCAATAAGGTAATCGCACCAGTCGTTGTGGTGATCACCTGATTGATCGTGATGGTCTTGCCGTCGTCCACACGCTTGTAGGTACTGAGTGTCGGGTCTTGCCCAGAAGCATTGGCGCTACTGGAAGCAACTAAGGTAACCAGTCCAGACCCAGAGCTGATTATGCCAGACCCAGCACTGGCTGAATCCAATACGGTAATGTTGCCATTATCCGTACTGATCACCATATCACCTGAACCAGACGTACTTGTTTGATGGAGACGTTTAATGGACAAGTCACTGGTCACATCTTTTGTATCAATGTAGGTATCAAACGCTTGCGTATGCACGCGGATATCACCGTCGCCCGTGTTAACCACATCTAAGGTGTTGATCGCGGTCCACCAAAGTGATGCACCATCTTCGGCTGTTACCGTTAGGTTGTTAGCAATAATAAGTTCTTGTGATTCTGTGTCAGAAGCGTTACTTGCTTGAGTGATCAAGCCAGATTCAGAGTACAGAGTAATATTGGATAACGCCGTATTGTTTGCATTAGACGCTTCCATGGTGTTGGTAATGGTGATGTTGTTCACCGCATCTAAGGTAATGTCACCCAATACTTGTAAGACAAATTCCTTATTGGAGGAGTCTTCTACTGTAATATTGCTGCCGTACACTTCCAGCGTGTCTCGCAACGTAGGTTGCTGAGAGGCGTTCATAGCACCAATACGTATGTTACCTGACCCGTCTTTCGCATGGCCGTCAACATCCTGATGGCCAATGATGATCTTCGTGAAGCCATCGGCAAACGCTTGAATTTCAGTGTTATCAATATTGAGGGTATTGGATGTAACGCTTGAAGGTGGTGTACCCAACTCAATACCATAACCAATGTTTGCCGTACGCAAGGTCACCGTGCCCGTGCCAACAATGGACTCTTGGCCGCCTATAAGGCTGATTTCATTACCCTCCACCAGCATATTGCCACCACCAACTAGATTGACGCCTTCCTTAAACACGACGCTTTCAGCGCCATAGATGAGTAAACTACCACCGTTGTTCAATGTGATCGCTTGATTAAAGGTCACTGTACCTTTTGCATAAATCACCAAGTCGCCATCCACTTTGACCTCTTGGTCAAAAGCAACCGAATTAGCGAACAGGCCTTCACCAAGGCCTCTAATTGTCAGTTTTTCCAGAGCATCGGTGTTACCGACTTTTGTAGAAACAGTAATGTTCCCTGGTGCTTGAAGCACTAGCTCATCGTTAATGCCATCTGCGTTACCATTTAAATCATGGTTTAAAGAAGAGCCAATTTGCATCGCGCCAGAACCGTCAGAACCTGCCGTCATCACACGCTCAGAATCTGACAATGAACCAACAACCTCTACCGAGTCTCCGATAGTAACGTTGTCTGTGGCACTGGTGTCTGCCGCCAACACATAGGTATGCCCAGACCCATCGACGATCAAAGACGAGTTGCCGTTCAGAATAAGATTGGAGTTAACATAAATTTTACCGCCTGCTATAGGGTTACGTAAAATCAAGTTATCTTGCACTACAACATCGGCACTGGTGCCAGTCTCATCGCCAATGTAGATAATACTACTGGAGTTATAGTCGCCTACAATGATGTCTGAGAAACCATCTTGTAAGCGACCAATCTCTGTGTTGTCTAGGTGTAACAATTCGTTCTCTGTAAAGGAACTCGTTGCAGTCAAGTCGCCCAATAAAATGGCACGCTCCGTATCGACTGTTTTAACCGATAACACAGCACCCGAGGAACGAATATCTTCGGTAATTTCTAGGGTATTCGACACAAGAGAGATATCGTCACCACCCGCATCGACTGATGCAGAGATAGTTTGACTGCCACTTAAAGAACGAATATCGGTTGAGCCACCCTTTGAGCCGGTGGCTTTGGCATCGGTAACGACTGCCACTTCACCTGTAGCAAGGATGGACACATTCTGGCGCTCGGAGCTGGATGCTGTGACTTGCGCCGCATCGATGACGATCGCCATTGGGCTATAAGTAAAACCGGATACTTGTTGTCCAATTTGTTCTTTAGCCGTCATTATTAACTGACCACCAGTCTGCAAATAAGCCCCACCAGCATTACGCAACACTTGATTGTTCGCTAAGTGATTGGCCACTTGATAGGCTTCAATTTTAGCCGTGGTGATGGCACCCGTTGCTGTATCAACAACAAACTTACCGTTTGACAGCGCCCACTCAATTTCAGAGTCAAAATTTGCTCCGACCATGCGCCAGTCAGTGTTCACTAAATAGTCTTGATCATTCAAAATCGAGCCAGCAGGGGTAGACAAGCGAATGTCACCCAAACCGTTCACTCGTATGCCCGCACCCAAGGTGATGTTGCCGCCTTCTGCGGTAATCGCAATGGTGTTGTTGTCTGCAGTGATAGTGCTGATGTCAGCTTGTAAATTCACTGTTGAGGCTTCGCCCGCCGCATATAAGGTGATTGACCCTGTGCTAGCGGTGATGCCATTTTCAAGGATTTGCATCGAGCCATTTAGCGTGCTGATGTCAATCAAACCGTCTGAGCTTTGTGCTACTTTGCTGATGTCTAACGCTGAGGTATTTTCTAATTGAATGTTCCCAGCTGAGCCTGAGTTGGTAAGATCCAAGCTGGCGACGTTCATTTCAATCGTATCGCCAGAACCCACACCATCAGCCGCTGTAACGACTAAATTAGCATTGGCTGCATTGATGTCTAATTGACCATCACCACTGTCGATCACGGCACCGCCCGCATCGATGGTGAAATCACCTACATAAGTCGTGCTGATTTTACCCAATGTAATATCGCTATCAGCCGTTAAGCTGACTTGACCAGTACCGGCTTCAACAATGGTTTGATCGTCCATTGTCAATGCACCTGTGCCAGCGTCCATGGTTAAGGCACCTGATACCGAGCTAATGTCTGCATCCGCTGACAACACCAAATCACTCGCCGCTGTCAGGTTAATCGCCCCATCAACAGAGCTGATTGTATTATTTAGATTAATTGCACCCGCCGAGGTGTTAAGCGTTAAGCTCGCCTCACCTGATAAATCTAACGCGCCGTCAAAGGTAATGGCACCGGTGGAATTAAGCTCAACGGCTTTGCCACCGTTGGACAAGGTGTCGACGATGACTTCGCCAGTATTGTTAAGGCTCACAACACCGGAAGTGGTAGTGACACTTAAACGATCAGTATTAATAGTACCCGTTACAGCACCACCCGCTTCAATGGTCATGTTTTCCATGGCCGCTGCAGTTGGGTTTGCAAATGTGACGGTACCAGTGGCTTTAATGGTGAGTTGACCACCATAACCGGTAAAGCTGTTGATGGTGATATCGCCGTCAACGTCAAGCAACACATCGCCACCTGCCAAATCGAGTTCAGAGATCACTAAATCACTTGATTGAGTAACGGTGACATTGCCCGAACCGGTCATTTTGATGGCTAGATTGTTCACATCTGTAGTGATGGTCAAATCGTTTTTGGCTTCGATGTCTAGGCTGTTGGCCGTGACTAAACCACCAAGCGCTACCCCGCCCGTGGCTTTTAGGTTCACTGCGCCACTGCCAACATTGATGGCTTCTACAACCACTAAATCCTTATCTGCAGAAGTTGTGCCTTTATAATGACCAGCGCTTAAGTTGATTGTCTCGTTTGAAGCTGGGGTAGTCGGTAATCTCACAACAGACAGAGAGCCTTTCGCTTCCAACGCAAAGTTTCCAGCAGAGCGCTCTGGTAAAATCAATACGTAGTCGCCATTAATTGACGAAGTCGCTAGATTCTCAATCGTCACACTGGACGTTAATGTGAATGGCGTATTATTGGCATCGGCGGTTAACGTTAAGGAATGGGCATTGGTGTCCGTTGCCGTTACGGTAGCCACAGCATCAGTATCAGCATCAATTTGATTTTTAAGGCTGGTTAATATGCTGTCCCATGTTGAGCCGCTAGCATTGTATGTGGTGGTGCCAAGCGTTACCGAATAGGTGATAGCCGTTGAAGCACTGCCACTAAAGGTGACGCTAGACTCTTGTTTTTGTATGCTGCCTGCCGTTTGTTGGGTGGATGCGGCTACGACAGAGGATACGGTATTCACCACAGTACGCTCTACAGCCACACCAACGATGTTGAATGCCGTGTTAATCTGATCTGCAACCACAGTTAACACACCATCAACGTTGGACGCTGTTACACTGGTATTGGCGCTAGACTCGTTTATCGCAGTGACGAGCTTATCAATCATGGTCGATTGGGTATCGCCCGATACCGCCGTTACCGATATGGTGGCTAAGGTCGTGTTGTCCGCATTTTGAAGCTCGAAGTTCAGTACATCGCCCGCAACAATTGGTTCGCTAGCGTTAAAGGAGAGTTCTTGTAATTCCGTGGCACTCAAACCCGCTGCTTGTGGCGCAGAAGCTACCGCCAAACTAGGGTCAAATTTCCCCGCTACCTCAATCACGAAATCTTGATTATTGCCTTTACTGATCAGCAAGGTGCCAGCATCGTTGTCTGGCGTCACAGTAAAGCCATCTGACTCCATAGCTGTTACTAATAGAGTAAGAATATTCGCTACTGTTGCGCTTTCAGATCCAAGCGCGCTGTAAACCGTGCCGTCTATAATAACCTGATAAGTTTTTGTCGAATCAATAGTTGTATCAAAGGCCACTAAGGATAATTGAGGCTGGGATGCCGTAGCGGTTTGTAAGCTAATGCTTTGGCCATCAAAAGTGGTTGCGACTCCGCTTTGTGCACTCAAAATACCATTGAGCTCAGATAAGCTGTCTCCAGCTGGTAATTGCGCGTGTTTAACCGCCACATTCGACGCCGAAGTAAAGCTCGACTCCCCAGCTTTCGTGACAATCGTTAGGGTGCGTGCCGACGCATCAACACTGATGCTGTCTGTATCAAATTTATCGTTCGTGGCAATGAGAGACTTAAATTGGCCTAAAACGGAACCCCAATCTGCCGTCACAGCTGGATCCCCTTCTCCTACCACCACAGAATAAGACTCACCCGCTACCTCAATTTGATATTGATAGCCCATTTTTGGTGAAACATCACCGAAGGTAATAACATCTGTTTGAGAAGTAGCCGTAGATGAAGTTGCTACCGGCGTATTACCCACCGCTCCTGCCACACCTGTCGGTGTTACTTCGTTGCCATATACAATGTAAGTTGAACCATTCAACTCAACGCTATAAACAGCATCGTCGCTCACCTGGCTTGGTTGTTTCACTATGCTGGTCAAGGTAAATTCTTGGTTTTCAGTGTTCGCCGTTAGCGTCAGTGTGCGAGTATCAGTATCAAACGTAATATTCGTCTCACCAAACAACGAATGCGAACTGACTAATAGTGCCTCCAAGCCATCCATAACATCAGTGAGGACATCACCACTTTGTGCTACATAGGTAATCGTTTGTGCCTGATGGAGCACTGTCTCTGTATCGTTTGTTGCAGTGACATCACTAAAGCTGAGGGAGTATTCGGTTCCTGCTGTAACGGTATGAACCGAAAAAATCACTTCAGATTGCTGCGCTTGCAGATTTCCTGCTTCCGTTACCACTACTGGACCGTTAACCATATACTCGGTTAGATTTTGATTTTCCGTTTCAATCACACTCGGTGAACTCAATGTGAAACTTTGATTTAATTCGCCAGTAACATTAATTTCATTCGTAGTTGAGTTAACCGTCGCCGTTAGAATAGAAGCTTGAGCTTCTAGTTTATAAGCCAACGCATTCATTAAGCTGGTCAAACTAGCTTCAACAACGTTGTCATTAACATTGTCATTCACGGCAACTCTGATTTCTTCACCGTCAAGCATGACTGAGAATTGCGTGCCAGCCACCGGCGTGTAAGCGGCACTAAAGCGCAACTTACTCTCTTGGGAACGATCGCTTCCCGCTTCCTGAATAAGCTCTGTTGTCGTTGAACCACCTGCGCCGCCCGCATTGGCCAAGCCAGTAGTGGTTTGCGTTGTTTTCGAACTGGTAATGCTGTTACCGGAAGAGGTAGTACGCACTTCAATGGAGGTATTTGTGCCCTTGTCTGAAGCAGAAACTAGTTCTGTGTAATTCTCAGAACCAATGCCTTGGCGTAACACGACTTTATAAGCAAAGGCATCCGCATCGACGTTATCATAAGCTAACTTGTTGGCTGTGACGGTTGGTGTTCCTTCATCCTGATCAACAAAAGCCTCCCACCCACTATCACTGTCAGAACCCTGCTTAACACCCTCGATAGAAACAATAGCAGGCAACTCATAGATGGTGCCTTTTGCATCTAGCGTGATAATGCCTGACGACTTGTTGGCGCCTTCAATTGTTGCCGCTTCAACGCTATCGATGTACAGGTTTTTACCCGCTTTTAGCGTAATGTTGTCACCAGAAGCGGTGTTTTGTACATCTCGCACCCACATGTGACCGCCAGAGGCCACGGTGATGGCACCATCACTGGCTTTCATCGATATAACAAACAGGTCATCCGCCTCACTAATGCTTATGTCACCAGCATTGGTTGACGCGATATCGATACTGTTGACCAATGTATTGGCTTGAATCGCATTACTAGCGGTGATTGATAAATGATCTGCAATAAATACCGATGCACCGTCGGAGCTAATCGAGTCGGCACTAATTTGCATGTTACTTTCTGCACCAACAATGCCACCTGTTACGCTCAAAGTACCACCAATATCTAAAGTGACATTTTGTGCTGAATCATAGTCGCTTAAGCCACCAATAAACCCACTTAAAGCCCAGCCTTCAGTCAAGCCCACATAAATATCACGTAGCGCTCTCAATTCGAAGTTTGTCGCATTAAACGAGGTGGTATTAATGTTGATATAACCGGTATCTTGGCTGCTAACAGTAAGGTTTTCGATACCAACGCCATTCACATCAGTGACTGAAATTAAGTTAGAGCTGCCTTTGGCCTGAATAATCACGGTGCCTATTTCGTCGCTGCCTGCTTTAGCAACAATATCACCACTAATAAGAACGTCTTTTTCTGATATCAGCTCTAAATGATCTTTGACTGTGATAGTGCCATCAATCGATAACACTTCACCGGTTTGAATGATGATGGAGTCTGACGTTAAATCACCTGGCAATTGGCCTTGCTTATTACCATCGGTTAATTTATCGCCGTTTTCAGCAAAAGTGGCAGCTGTTGTGCCAAATAAGAATTTCTCACCCGCTCGATATTCCATCGACTCAGGCGCATTAAAGAATTGGTATAAGTCAACTGTGCCTGAAACAGCGCTAAAGCCAATGCCCTTGGTGTAATCAATCCCTCTGCCTACTTCTGGGTTTTTAACTTGGATGTTGCCTGTTTGACTTTCCAAACGCACATACTCTCCACGAGTAAGCGCAGCGCTATCGACGATTAGATTGTTCTCAGCAATGATTTCCACACGGCTGTTATTGTTGAGACTGGTGTATGCATTTAAAACAACCAAACCGGCTGTTTTTTCAAGGTTGCCATCCATTTCGGATAATAAAATATGCCCATTAGTCGTGTTTGCATCCAACTTATTGAGCGCTACTTCTAAGCCTTCAATTCCCGTTGCCGCAGAAATATTGAGGCGTTGAGCGACAATATCAACACCCTCGTCGCTAGAGCCTTCGGTGATTGACCCTATGGTAGAGGTTAAATTAACGATACCGGCAGAGGCGGTGTTAGTTAAGTTTACTGCCTCCCCAGCTACATTTTCGATCGTGCGCGTTTCGCCCGCTTCAAGGTAAATACCTGCTACCAAAGCATTCACGGCAATATTGCCATTGGCTTGGATAGTGACATCGCGACCAGATTTATTTGACTGAAGCGTCAGGCTGTCTACTGTTACCGCTCCGGTGGTGACCAGTTGGTAAGAACCGTCCATCACTTGGGTATCAAACACGGTGAGTGCTCTATTACCTTGAGACATTTGGTCTTGAAACAAGGAAACATCACCCGTGCGTGTCGTTTTAATGCTGACTTGGTTGACATTGGTGTTCAATACAATCGGCGCCATGGCTTCAATGATCAATTGATCAGCGAAAATATCCGCCGAACCCTCTGCGGCACGATTAACCGTACCTTGCGCATTAATAATCACGTCGCCACGACTTGCCGTAGTGATGGTACCAATAGTCACATCGGCATTAATGGCTGTATCTGAGTTCGTATCGTAAGTCGTCAGGGTGATGTCGTTACGATCTGATGTGCCGAGCGCGGCAACACGCGTTACATTCAAGACGCCCCAGTTCGTTACCTCGATTGCCCCGTCGGCGACTTGAACTTCGTTAAGCGTCAATGTGCCTTTGTTTTGCATGGTAATGTCGCCAGAACCCGTCAACTCTAAATTCGCTTGCGATATCTGAGTGTTCAACAGCATCGCATTATCCGCTACGGCATTTAAAGTATGCGCAGTAATCAAGCCTTGTTTACTTGCCGTGACTGTTTGCTCAAAGCGCCCTTCTACAGCAGATATAGTCACTT
Organism: Marinomonas vulgaris; assembly: GCF_018145875.1. GTDB lineage: Bacteria > Pseudomonadota > Gammaproteobacteria > Pseudomonadales > Marinomonadaceae > Marinomonas > Marinomonas vulgaris. Next base: position 17,546 of record NZ_JAGSSV010000022.1, read on the forward strand.
CTGACAAAGCGCCACCCGCTGTCAATGCTGATTGATCAAGCGTGATGTGCCCACCGTATACACCGGCCGTTAATTGAATGTTGCTGTTATCTGCTGTGGTGGTTAATTGCGCATTAACATTTGCGGTAATATCACCATCTTTAGACGTGCCTTGACCCGCTTTTAATTCGATTGAGTTATCCGCCAGTATACTGGCTTGCAAGGTCATGTTTGCCCCTGCTGATGCGCTGACTGTTAATGTGTTTTGAGTTCCGTCATCGGCATTGGCCTCTGTTCCGATCTGCCCAAGCAATGTCATGTCTTTCGCAGCATTTAAGTCTATATTAACTGCTGTTAAATAAGCCGCATCGGAAAAGAGAACATTGTTGTTCAATGAGGTAAGCGTTAAATCATTGCCTGCCGTTAGGGTAACCTCTGACTCAAAATCCGCCCCAGTCGGCTTAATACCTTTTACTTGTAATTGACCTTGACTGGAAACCGTCAAATCATTATCGGCTGCCATTAAACCGGTCAGTGTGGCTTTTCCACCTGCTTGAATAGTGATATTGGCCGCTTCGATTGAGTTTCCGGTAAAGCTTGCACCAACACCAGTCACATCTTGTTCACCGACAATAGAGCTCGTTATGGTTTGATCTGCAGTAATTTCTTTCGTTTCCCACACGGTTTGATCTTCAAACGTGGTAACCATTAGATCTTGAGTTATTTCGGCATAAACCGGCATTTTTTCATAGAGCGTTGTGGCGTTATAGACCACTTGATAGCTTGTTTGAAGACGTTGATCATAAATATCATGCCACTCAGACGTCCAATCGTAGTTATAATCTGTAAAGTCTTCTTTTACGTTTGCACTTAATTCTTTACGCATCCGCAATTCTGCGCGAATACGGTCACCCGACCCTGAATCATCGTATTCCACTTTTACTTCAATTTGGCTGTACCCTTGAGCGATATAACTATCAATTTTGCTCTTAGTTATGTTTGGCCCATAGTTGCCAGACTTGCTCTTCGATTCGCGGTCGTGTCCATTCCCAACCATAATAGCTGTCTCAAGACGATTATCGTTTTTCCAACTGCCTTGGTCATAGATGGTTGTCCACCCGAACCTAGGTACATCTTTCTCATCATCGTAATCACCCCAGTTAGAGCCATCATCATTATCAACACGTACCTTGCTTTTATAATTCCAGCTTGACCAGTATTTAAATTCGAAGGCAACCTCTTCATGAGTTTGCGCGTCGCCATCTTGGATTAACGATGAGGTGTCGGTTTCTAACGCGGTGAGGTAATTTTCAACTGCGTACAAGTCATCGGTATAACGTCCATTCTGATAAGGGTTAGTTTGGTCTGTCTCTAAATTACTAGTCTGGAAAAACCAATTTGGATCACGGGCCATAATATTGATGTCCGCATCGGTGCGCCCAGCAATGTCAAATGCACGTTGACCATCAAGACTATAGCTTACCTGCCATAGAGCCTCACCCTGATCATCATAGTCATGCGGCTCATTGTAACCGCTAGGATAACCATCTACAGGGAAGTAATAGTCTGACTGTATTTGCTTGTAGTAGACACCAGCCAAATCTTGATATTGCCCTACATACTCCCCCACAGTAACATTTTCAGAAAGGCCATCTAAATCAGTAGCTGACGTCCAATCCCCATTGGATTCACCATCACGTGTTGTATCGCCGGTTAAGTAGAGTGGATCACCTTGACTGACAATTCGAGAAATATCGTCATAGGCGCCCGTTTGCATGTACACGTACTTATCTTGCCAGCCGTCTACTTTAACGTGGAAGTAGTCTTTGGCATCATTTTGCCAGTCAGGTCCTTCCCAAGTTTCACCTGTTTTGTAATGTGGTTTACCCTCTATTACATCAAAAGCGGTTCCCTTGTAACTGCCGGATAACATGGCATCGGAGTAGCTCATCTCGTAAACAGGCATGTAGCCTAGATGATTTAAAACCGCTTGACGCTGGGCGTCATTGAGTTGAGAAAAGGTTCGATAAGCATCAGATGTGTAAACAGCAGTAACGGGGGTTGCCGTTCTATCGGCAAGGGTAGCACTACTAGCAATACCCGCATTATCCCAATTCACCTGATCATTGAAATAGTCGATGCCTTCGATAAAGAATTCACGAAATTTTTCTCCCTCTGGTGCAGATGCATTGTAATAACCTGTCTGTGTTAGCGTCACATCCATGCTCAGGTATTCGCTGCCCACCTCAACATCTTCTTCATCAATTTGCTCTATAGTGGACGTGGTGTGCCAACTGACTACAGGGACTGGAATAGTTCCTACCTCTACTTCCCGCGTTCCCGTAACAACTTGAATGGTTTCACTGATCACTTGGACGATAGGACGTTTGAGCGTTGTTGCTTCAGCGTTTGCTTCAGCACCAGCTTGAAGTTTGAATTCTCCGCCTGTTTTGATGGTGACATCGCCTGTGGCATTTAAATTACCGGCATCTGTAATTTGCACCAATCCGCTGCTTAAAGAAGCTACATCCATAGCACTCTCAAGAGTAACCCGTGTAGCTTGTGTGTTTACCCCTGCTTGCAAACGAATGTCACCAGCGGAGGTCACACTTCCTGATACGCTTAGTTGCGTTCCGGCATTTAATAACAATAAACCTGCAGAATCGGTTACTTCCACCACTCCGGCAATAGACATCAAAGGCGCGGCCAAATGCACCAATGTATCGCCTTTCACAATGGCAGGAATGTTTTGCGGCGAGGTTGTCGATGTCGCCGCGGACAAGGTCATAGACTCACTTGCCTGCATAAATACCGAAGATTGGTCGGCAGTGGCGTAGGTATATCCACCTGACATTACGTTAATTTGTTTGCCTGTGATTTGGATGTCATCCAATACATCAACCGAACCCAATATGGTGACATTGCCAGATGAAGACTTGATCAATGCCGTGCCCACAATAGACGCTTGTGCATCATCTAGCTGGCCGACCTGACCTTGAATATAAATACCATCGTTGGCTGAAATTTGAATGTCACCACCAACGGCTGTATCCAGCACGCCACCAGAAACAAACTCAACACCCTCTAACACCACAGGTTTTAACCAAACACCAAGTTTGGACGTATGAGAACCTCCTGTAATGGAGAGCTGATCATTGGCATGAATGAGGTTATCGATCGAAACCAACGAGTTGGAAGACAAGGTCACATCTGCGCCCACATCTTCTGCTCGAACCACACCACTTAGCTGTAATTGACCGGTTGAATTGATGGTAACACTTGAATTTGTATCACCTTGAACGTCACCAAAAGTGGCGTCCGATGTAATAGAACTGGCTTTGGTCATCGAAACGCCGACACCATCAGTATCTTGCCCAGCTCGCAGTTTAATTTGACCTGTAGAATGCAAGTTCGCACCGATATCAATCAGAGCATAACCGTTTGCTACATCTAATCCTTCCCCACCAATATATATGGCGGTATCTGCTCTTAAATCCAAAATACCATCTGTACCCGCCCAAGCAGAGGTGTTGGCTTCAAAATCAAAATCGCTCCCTGCTTTAAGACTACCAACTAATGACAGAGAATTGGCATTAAGTTTAATTTGGCTATCATTGGCTGCTGAGTACAATTGCGCATCTGCACCGATAACGATTTGACCAGTCGCTGTCATTTCTAATAGTCGATCCGCTTCTAAAACCGCACCATAAGATTGACTGTCGCCTGCTGTAGGGTTGGTATTCCCCACTAAAATATCTCGTCCAGCTTGCGCGGTGAGTCGCTGACTCGCCGTTGATACACCAATGCTGACATTGAAGACACTCAAGTCACGACCGGCACTCATTAACAAAGAGCCGCCCAAATCAAAATCGCCACTGATTAAGGCATCCTGCGTGGCTTGAATTTCTACTTCGTAATCCAAAAGGCTATCTGTCGCTCGGACGCTTTTCAGTACGCCCTCGATCACAACGTTATTGCCTTTAAGGCTTAATTCACTGCTGGTTTCAATGTTACCCGCTTCTTTTGCAAGCGTTAGCGTGCCACTTTCAGCGATAATGGTTACTTCTGAAAGACCAGCGTTGTCCTGTCCAATATTTGAGTTAATGGTGACATCATTCAGGCCTGTGATCAGAATACGGCCACTGTCGCCCGTTGATAACAATCTAGAAGAGGAGTGAGTGTAGATACTCGTGACACCAGCCTCTACACCCGTTCCTGCGTTGATGATAATGTCACGGTCGGCAGTTAGGTCACCTTTCACTTGGATCGAGCGGCTGGCGTTAATAATAATATCGGCATCACTGCCCGCTGCGATTAAGCTTCCTTCTAATACAGAATCCCCTATGGGGCTGAGTTCAATATTCCCACTGCGCGTTTCTAATGTTCCTAACGCTTGCAACTGTAAACCACCACCAGAGCTGCCACTTAGGAAGTTAATCGCTTCGTATCCAACAATGTGGTTATTAATGATGACTTGACCACCTTCCGCACCGGCTTTGCCTAAGTTCAGTACTGAACCAACTTGACTGGCATCTAGGGCATAGTTGCCATTAGATGAGACATTTTCGGTGGCCACTTGAGTAAAACCTAAACGATCCAAACCAACCGAATCACTTTGCTTAAGGGTAAATTCGTAGAAACTCGTGAGTTTTAAGCGACCATCTTCAAGACGTAATTGAATATGAGTGTCATCAAGTGTTTGTGTTGAATTTTCGGCAGGTGAGCCAGTTAATGATTCAATCACGGTAAACTGGGTGTTATAAAGTGCAGCGTTAATGTCTTCAACCAAGCTACTCGCACCCGAGTTATCTAAAGTATCTTCACGATTAATAGTGACGATACCTGCTACTTTGTGAGTGCCTAAATCGACTTCAATATTAAAGCTGATGTCATCACTGATATCGCCATCAGAAAACTCAATAAACCCATCTGCAAATATTTCATTACTCCAAGCGGCGGCTAATACCGTTAGGTTGCCGGCGGCACTTAGGTTGATAGTAGAGTTTTCTAATCCTGTTTTGAGTTTACTTGTGCCATAAACCACTATCCCTTGATCTTGATAGTTGTCTACGTCTGCTTGAGCGCTGTATCCACCGCGTATATCGATGGTGCTGCCCGCGTATAAGTCACGACCCAAACGAACCTGACCTTGGGTAGCTTCTATGGTGATTATTGAGGCACCATCACCATAAGTGCTTGTTGTGCCTAAATATTCACCACGATCATCATAATGATCCTGAACTTCACCGCCGGCTAAGATACGTCCAAATAATTGCGCATCGTCTGCCGATTTTATGTAAATTTCGCCAGCATCATTATTGGTGACGACTCTCGCACCACCTGGCATCTTGATGCCAATACCGTCGTTATCTCGTCCAGCCCCACCTTCAAGATTAATCTGCTGATTGGCTCGTATTGTACCGCCAACCTCAACTGTACCACCTTCTTCCGTATTAGCTTGGCCACCTAAATACAGCTGTCCACCCGCTTTTAAATCGATAATAGAATCTTCTGTTGACCAATCGATTCCTGGGTTTTCCCCTAGTACACTGTTGCCGCCAGACAAGAGATTGCCTACCAATTCAGCGTGTCCTGTAACGTCTACTTTGACCAAGCCTCCTGACCCGTCTGACGTCAAGCCAGCAGCTGTTAAACCACCAGCAGAGGTGACTTTGAGCGACACATCATCATCCGCTCCCATCACCGATGTGGTGGTAAGTACTACCGATTTACTGGCCGCCACGGCACTGTCAATGTGAATCCGCTCACCGGCTTGAATGAACACATTGGAATCACCTTGACCTGCCCAAGTCACACCCGTGTTACCAACGTCTCCACCGGCCACAACCGTGCCTGTAACAACAACATCGTAAGCGCCGGTTAAGCGAATATCTGTCGCTTCTTGTGAGGTATTCAGGCTGGCTGTTTCTGCAATATAGATACTCTGGCCATCAGAGTTTTGTCCGTCAGCGCTGAATGTAATATTACCGGTAACGTTGGCAAATCCTTCCCAATGTATCCAGCTATTTGTATCGAATGTTAAATCCGAATCAGCGCCATTTAGGTTAATATTACCTCGTACGATGATATCGTTATCACCTGAAATAGTAATATCTTGATTATCCGCTAATGTGGTTAGGGTTCCTGTCAATAGGAAGCCGTAACCGCGCTGGCCCACTAATTCATGGGGCTCTTGAATCAGTACCTTATCAATTACGCCATCATTGTCTTCATCATCTGCAAATACTATGTATTCGTTTTCACCATCGCTAAGCAACCAACGGTCACTGTCGTTATCACTGGCCGTATCTGCTTGATAATGATAGCCATCAATAAATGTCGTCATCAAATGCGACTGCCCTAAGGAAGCATCTGGCTGCACTTTGTAATAAACATTTTGCTGATACCATTCAATATTTAAGGCTTCTAATACGGCAAATTGTTGAGCGCTGGTCAACTTCGTTTGATTTTGTTCCAGCAATTGAGCATCGCTTAACTCTGTACTAAATAATGCGTCGGCAGCAGGAGAAGTACGCTGAGACCACACTATTTCGCTATTTCGATAATCGTAAGCGTCTAATAAACCGTAGGATTCACCTGTTAAACTCGTTTCACCTTGAACAAAACCAAGCGTCAGGTCGTTATTGTTATCGTTAATCCATACTTGACCGTTGAATCGGACATAACCTACTTCTTGCAGCACTAGATTTTGCTGCTCTGTAGAGAGGTCACTCCAAACAACATCATCTGCTGGACTTTCTAAGGAAGCAGCATCCCAATCAATCGCACTAAGCAGAAAATCCGTGCCAACTTCAAGATACGAAACAACTTGTTTTTCTCCAAGCTCAGGATCTGCATCGTAGTTAACTAGAACTTGCTGTTCGTACAATGAGTAACCAAGCTCTTCAGCAACCGTTTTACGTTGCTCGAAAGTAAGCTCTTCAAAATCAGCGAAAGCACTTTCTGGTTCGCCAGGGCCACCCCAGTCAATTAAGTTGTAGTCAACTAGGTTATCAAATGACAAACCGTTAACCATTTTTTCACCTACAAGCGCATCAGCGTTGTAATAAGTAATGCCATCAAACACTTCATAACCAAGACTTGCTGCCACATTTTGTTGTTGTGACAACGTTAATGAGCTGAATGTTGCCTGATCTGAAGGTGCTGAGCCATTCCAAACAATGTCGGTGTTTTCGTAATCTGTTACGACTCCTTGGGTAAACTCCGTTAGTACTCTTTTATCTGTCTCTGCAGACAAGTTCGTGAAGTAATAACCCGTTATTTCTGTTTTATAACCCAAATAGTTAGCAACCAACTCCTTTTGAGCCGTGCTGAGGCGTTCAAAAATAGTATCGTCATCTGGCTGGCTTAATATGCCCCAGTCAATTTCTCGTACATCGTATTCTGGGAAATAACCAAGATACTTGGCTGCATCAATTTTTTGATTGATCGTTAAATCTTTTAGCGTTGTTTCTGCAAGCGGAGCGCCATCGTCTCCCCAAGTAGCATCTTCATTGAAGTAATAGGCTCCAAAAGTACTTCTATAATCATCCAGTTCGCTTTCAAGTTCTTGGCGTTCAAACTCGAATGTAGGTTCTACGGTATACCCTAATGATTGTGCTACCACAGCTTTTTGAGCACTGGTTAAACTATCAAAGCTTGCTGTGGTTTCCGGAACTTCAACACCGTAAGCAGCCCAATCTATTTGGCTATTCGAATAATCAGCTGACTTACCTTGAACAAGGTCTGTTTTGTAGGTACCAGTGTTTGAGTCAAAATAAATTGAACCGGTTAACTTGGTGTAACCCAAGGAGGCCATATGATCAGCCATTGTTTCTGAATCAATCTCACCAACTGTTAAACTTTCATAGAAAGCTTGCGAGTCTTCTTGATAAAAACCACCATTTTCATAGGTTGTATACCCTAACTCTGCGGCTATTTGTGATTTAGCCTCGGTAGATAGGCTAGAGAAAGGTTGGTAGTTAGCTATCGAGGTAACAGAGGCTGTTTGCGAAAGCTGCAAACCTTCACTTTCTAACAAAGTTTGTAAGCTTTGTGAAATGGACCCTTCTTGTAACGCTTCTAGAAGGGTGACATCTGTTGAACTTACCAAGGTGTTACCTGGTAAGGTATCAAAATAATCCGCGTAATCGCTTAGAGTATCACCATAGTTAAGTGTCATACCGGCTGCGGTGGTCACTGACCCTGAAAGACGCAGTTCACCTTGGGTATCAATGGTTAGGTTTGCGTTATCTGCAATTTTGACAGGAATAGGCGTAGAACCTTCATAATCAAAGCGCGCTCCAGCAAGCACAGCGGACCCTGATTCGATGTACAGATATTCATTCGAAAAGAGATTAATCGCTGAGTCGTTTCCACTTGCAAGCAGCACACCGCCTTCAAGCAGGGCGAAGCCAGTACCCGCATTAATGTTCATTTGCGAACGTAGCCCTGAAACCTCCATGCCAGCTGCTGATATAATGGAACCTGATGAAGTTAACTGAAGAATGCCATCCTCTTCGTAAACCTCTACAGAAGATCCTTTATCCGCTGTAATTGAGTTTATCGCTGCGCCATAACCGACTAACCCATCTTGACCCGTAGACCCTGTAACATTAACGTCTAAATTTTCTTGTGCTCTTAACCAACCCGATATCACGATTTGCTCGGTCAAGTTGATGTCAATCTTATCAGCGGCCACACCTGAGTCAGGGGATCCCATGCCATCGTGAATGTTGTTACTTAACACCTCCATTAGACGAGCATTAAATTGGATGTTTTGTGTTGATTGAACATCACCAACAATGTTGATGGTGTCTGCAAAAAAGTAGGCTTCGTCTTCTAGGCGAGCATTAAAGTCAAAACCGCCAGCTTGCGTGCGATCTTCTATGTCTCCAACATACATCACCACACCATCACCACTATGGCCAAGTGTGATTAAATTAAAGCCATTTTTAAGTGCGGACAGGTCGGTCATACCCAAATCCATGAAACCTGTTTGCCCTGCATCTGAATAGTCATGACCATAATAGGATTGGCCGGCAGATCCGATTCGGTAATTTTGTGAGGTGGTTTTTGACTGAATTAGGATGTTGCCCGTTCCGATAACTTGATTGTTACCAGAAATAAAATCTAGATCATCGGCAATTAATCGAATGTTACCGCCGCCGACTACTTCTAAGGCACCGGTTGTTAGAGAAAGCAAGCTTTCTGCTGCGGCTAACTCCACATCTAGCTGACCTGCAGCTATATAGAGACCACCATTAGTTCTATTTCCCTCTAGCAGTGTAAGGCTATCATCTTCACGCAGGGTAAGACCGATGTAATCTCCAGCGCTAGCCAGATTGACTAAGGTAAGGGCTTCTAATTGAGAATAGACGATACCTTTGATACCGTCGGCTTGAATATTAAAATGACCTTGCGGTGCAATTAAATCCGCTTCGGTTAAATCCAGCAAGCCATCTGCTGTGAGGTGAAGATCAACCGCCCCCCAACTTGCAGCATTATCAGACACTATATAAGTATTTGTTGATTCATCTTTGATTTTAACTTGATCTAAAGCATCATCAAACTTAACAACACGTTGGTCGTAACTAAAACCATGATCTTGCATACGCAAAGCTTGAACCGTGGTTAAAGTATCCATCACTAGTTGATCTAAACCGCTGCCACCCGTAATGTTCAGACTACCTAGCCAATCTGCACTAATCGTGTTTTGACCCGCTTTGATTTCAATGTCAACACTCAATCCGTTATCAATACGAACTGTATTCGTTCCGCCCAGAATAGTAAGTTCAGTTTTATTCGCATTGTTGATGATTATGGTGTCATTACCCGTACCAGCAGTAATGGTATTTTTACCCACTCCCATATCAACTACGGCACCGGCTGATCCACCACGGTAGTCATCATTTCCTATTCCACCCAGAAAGGTCATGTTCGCTACATCACCGTTAATGAATGTATCGTTACCTTTACCGCCTTGAATAACACTGCCAGCACGGCCACCAAAAATCATAAAGGTGTCGTTACCAATACCACCGTCTAGTTCAAGTTGCGCATCAACTCCTTGCCCAATTATTAGCGTATCGTTACCTTTGCCACCTACGAATATGATTTTTTCAACGCCTGTATGTTCTTTAGTTTCCCCTAAAGCCCGAACAGAAACGGCACCTGAAATGGCATTGCCTTCGTTATCAGTAATGGCATCAACGGTAAAACCTTCATGGTAAATATCCCCATACAATTTACCGCCGCTATCACCATAACGGTCCACCACATCGCCTGCATTTAAATACAACACATTACCAACTTGTGTTGTTATAACTGGAGGCGCACCCCAACTCCAAGTTTTGCTACCTGAAACCGAGATGCCTGCAACTTTTGCAGCAACATCCAAAGTTGCACTGCTCGCTGTAAGCTCAATTGCCCCACTAAACCCGGCAAGTGTTTCATTAATTTCAAAGAAGCCCATGTCGATACTGATATCAAGCGAACCATATACGCTAGCAGCAAAGAGTGAATCACTAAATGTCATCGACATACCGGCACGCAATTGAATAATGGCTAAATCAACGTTGAAATCAACAGCACCAGTTATTTCAAAATGACCATCAGATTGAATATATCCACTGACATTAACAGAGACAAAGCCAAAGAAATCGATACTTGCTTGGTCTAGTCGAATTTCAAACACATCATCTACTAGACTCATCCCACCTTCGAAATCAATATCAAAAGCTAGAATTTTGATTGCACCATCCAAATCCAGTTTAAAGGTCGTATCACCTTTAATAACATCACCGTCTAAAGTGGTGTAATCGTCTGAACCTGTATTAATCTGCAGTATTGCTCCAGCACTGATACCAATCGCAGCAATACCTAACTCAACTGAGGTTTCCGCCCGCAATGCAAAACGGTCCTCTGTGATCGCCGCATCACCTTCGAAAGCAACAGTACCAAAGGTACCTAAATCCAGTGCCATATCCAGAGACGCTTGGAAGCCTTCGTTATCAATTAACAAATCCATGCCACCGGAGAGTGTTATCGCACCTGCAACCTCAATTTCAGCTGAACCTGAAATACGCAACATTTGCTTATCAATCGCGACGGTTTGAAACTCGCCCGCTAACACCTCTCCGTCATTGTTTAACTTTAATGCTCGAACATTTTGTGATGTTCCAGTCGTGTTTATTTGTAACAGTGCGTAGGCGCTAATTGAGAACACACCAGCGTCAATAATAGTCGAACCACCAATGGCTCCCAACTGTAATGAGCCGTATAATCCAGCATCGCTACCCGTTGCAAAGCCTAAGGTACCCGCTACCGATACTGGTTCAAGTAGCGGCACAGTGCTGGTCATATTCAGGTTAACTTCGGTATTCTCAGTGCTCAATAAGATGGAGAAATCACCCTCCATAGACATAGCACCACCCAATAAACTAAAGTCACCCTCACCCTCTAAGGAAACATAAAAATCGACAGGGTCAGTTTGATTTGGCGGTATATTAGAAATAGTCAGTGTTTCTGAACCGACTCTATCCTGAAAAGCTTCTGGAACGTCATAAATTAAATCTTTACCCGTCGCATTGAGGATAAATTCCATTTTATCAACATTCAGCTCAGCAACACTGCCAAAGCCAATAGAGGCATCCTCTAGCAATGCCTTAGTCGCTACCCCAGAGCTATTAACCATTAACAATACTTGAGCACGCGCTACATCTAAACCAAAGCCATCGGGTCCAATTTTCGCCGATGCGTCAACAAATAAATCGAGCCCTTCATCCGTGATTTCTAGTTCGAACACACCATCAAGATACAATAAATCAAATACATTCATTTCAGCTTCGCCTTGAAGCTGCAACAAACGCTCGTCGAATGACAAGACGATAGGATTTTCGCTGTCGCCGGTTTCAATGTAGTAGCCGGCAAACTCAGGACCATCTTCTTCTAATTGATAAGTAGATTTTGAGAAATCGACAACGGCGCCATCACCACTCACGGTTTGGTTAAGATTTAGGAAGGTGTCTGTAATTTCCGCTGTTAAACCATCAATACCAACAAAGCCACCTTTATCGAGGCTTGCTTGCACAGCGGCGTATACTGCAGGGTCGTCTGATGAAGTATCAAACATGAAGACAGCGCCGACTTCTAAGTTTTCGACCGCCAGGCCAAAGGCACTGCTGTTGGTTACCGTACCGTCTACGCGTTCCGTATCAGGGTTTTCTTCCCAATAGCCACCAATGCCATAGAAACCATACACATTGGTCATGCCGACAGACAAGGAATTCACGTTTCGTGTTTCGCCGTTACTTAACGTAACTGTCTCTGATCCACGCTTAGTAAACGCCATAGAGCCAGACGCTTGCATAACGCCAGCGATATCACCTTGGAAGTATTCGACTTTCGCTTGAATAATCTCTTCGCCGAAGTCCAAGTAAACAGGGTTATCGTCGCTACCTGTGTCGACAATAAGACCTTCTTCTCCCCAATGACCAGTTGCAGAGTTGGTGTTCACGATATTAGTGAAATCCACATAAGGCATTGGAATGAAAAGAGAAGCCGCGGCTACTTGCTTTGGCAGTTTTTCAATCACAGAGGTGTTGATGTTGACTTCGACGTTTTCTACTTTGGCGTCTAAAATAGGGTCCATGCCGATCAACTCAGCACTTTCGACTGTTGCTTTGGCGGCAATATAAGTCGGCATGTAGTCTTTTACTTGATCGGGTAAATCCAAGCTAGCAAAGCCAGACGCCTTCATGACAGCGATACCGAATGTCGTGCTGTCTAATTTAAGACCAACGCCACTGTCTGATCCGCCCACGCCAGCGAAGCCGGTAAGATCATAGCCTCCGATCGTCATGACATCGATGTTGTGTACTATGGTCTCTGGTGCACCAAGGGTACTTAATATGCCAGAATTAACTGCTACTAATTCATAGGTCGTGCCTTTGGAAAAGGCAAGCGCACCGTCTAATTCTAAAAAGCCAGCCACATTAATGTGGGCATCTTGCACTCGTGCTGCTATTTCCAGTGAGTTGTCAAAATCAAGTGCGATGACATCGCCGCCTAAGGTAGCTAGCTCTAGTCCATCTTCGCCATACGACGCTTGGTAATCTATGTAAGGGGTTTCGGTACCCTGTGAACTTTTTCCTCGGTTAGTAGAAACACTAACGCCAGCCAATGTGGCTTCAAGTACATCACCAAAGCCAACCAATCCCGCTTCTGCAATGTCTAACTTAAGAGTGTCAAAAGTGAAATCATCATTTTTAAAATGAGCAAAGCCAAAATCCACATCGGCGGCGTAAACACCTACAGCGTCACTGTCGCCCTCGCCAAAATACGGCGTGCCCAAGCCAACGAACGCATCGATATTAGCACCCGCGATCGTAATATAGTCAAAACTCGTGGTGTCTTTTGTCCCAGCCAATAAGCCAGCACCTTCAATAACCATGTCGTCCTTCGTACCAATGGCAAAGGACACATCACCCGATATATGCACAAAGCTGTCGATGGCAAACAAAGCGCCTTCAAGATCAATGCGAGCCATTTCACCAAGTGAGCCAGATAGGTCGATAGTAATAGAGTCGCCGTTACCTCCAATATCAGCGCTAATTCCTCCTACGTTCCCGCCAAAACCGGTTGGAACCACAAGATTTTTAGCCGAGTAGTCAATCACTCGCCCTTTGGAGTCGGCGGTATTAATCAGCAATTGTGCTTTATCAATACTTAGATCGACTCCTGGCACTCCCACCATGCCAGCAAAATCAGTGCTGCCTTGTACTGTGACCCAGTATTCAGAGCTAAACTGACTAAAGACTAAGGCCATAGCAAAGTCTAAATCGTCAACCGCTAAGCCAACACCATCGTCACGAGATCCAGCCCCTGCAAACACATCAATATCTGTGTAAGCAAAAGTAAAGTAAGTAACGTCTTCTATTGTGCCATCACTTAAAATCAGTGTATCGAATTCCAAAACAAGTTCGAACTCGTCTTCTACTTGTACTAATCCAAATAGATCAATATCAAAACCGGATTCAAAACTGAAAATACTGCCTTTTCCAGCCGACAATTCACCTGGATCAAACGCTAAATCAAGGCTACCAAAGTTGATGTCTGATTTATCTAAATTGATTCCAACAAGATCACTAGGCAATTTGTAATACGACATATTCAAATCTGTCGCATCTAATTGAAGACCATCAACACCGACAAAGCCGAAGGTATCGACATTACCTTGCATCATGGTCCATTGGCGTGAAGAATCACTGCGGTCTACGTAAATGCCTAACCCAAAATCTACACCTTCAGCTTTGAAGCCAAATTCATCCGCGGTTTGATAACCGAAACCGACAAAACCGGTTGCGTCTTCGGCCGTTAGGGTTAGTGCATCGACATCAAGATTCGTACTGTCTGCAAGGGTAACCGTGGTGGTTTGCTTTTCAAACGCAAACGCGCCGTCCACGGCCATAACACCCAATAGATCAACAGACAACTCACCGGCTACCTTGATCGCTTCGCCTTTCATATCAAAAACGATGTTGATAGCGTCTGCTGAATCTAAATCAAGGCCACCCACTTGCACTCCAAAACCAGAAGTTAAGGTTAGTGGTGCATCGGTGTAATCGATTGAGCGGCCAGATACAGAAGCCGTATTAATAACAACTTCCACTTCATCGGCAGACACTTCAAGTACATCGCTGCCCTTAAAACTCACACTGGACGAAGTGGCTTTGGCGCTAACCCAGAACTCTTCAGGATTGGTCAATTGAATCGCAACGCCTAAACCTAAGGAAGCATTGTCAATTTCAAAACCAACATCGTTTGCACCTGCAAAGAAGTCCATGCCTTCTTCAGCAAAGGTCATCAAGGCAACGGTTGTTTGCGTACCATCATCGAGTGTGACATTGAAAAAGTCTTGAGACAGGCTAACGTGGTAATTTATGTCTAAGAAATCAAGCGCAGAAAGGGTTAAGTCACCATCAATGGCAAAGCTTAATTCTTGGCCATAACTTAAATCAAAATCGGCATTTTCAATCGATGCTTCAAAATCATCACCCAACTCAAACGCCATGCCAAAATCAGACCCACTGGCCTTTAAGGTTCCACTCTCAGCGTAAAAACTGATATCGCCTGTGATAGAGATAACATCGAAAATATTCGCGTTTAAATTTGTCGCTTCAATGGCTGCCTGATGCTCATTGGCTTTGCCTACTAAACCGGTAGCAAACAAGTAACTCACACCACCTAGGTTAATCTCACGACCCGCCACCACAGACGGAGCACCATAGGTATATTTCAATAAAGCTGTATCGGCAGAGATATCCGCCAAATATTCAATGCCCGCTGAAAACTGACCATTCTTTGTTTCTATTCCGTAACCTGATGTTGTCCAAACAGCCCCCACATCGGCACCTTCAATACGCACATATGCAGCACCAACATCAATGGCGGCGGTGACATTATTACCAACAGCGTATAATTCGGAGCCTGTTTTGCTAAAACCAAAATCGCCTTTGAGAACAACACTATTTTCTAAATTAACATTGAAGCCGAACACAGCAAAAGTGGCGGTATCCGCCGCTATATCTTGACTAAAGGCATAATCAAGGTCGCCAACAGAAAGTGTCTGGCCCTGTGTAATAGACGTTGTTGCGCTGGTGTATTGGATAGCAACAGAATCAAATGGAAGCAAAGACATGCCAGCGATGTCAGCGTCTAACTGACCATTTTGTAACTCAAACGCCATTTGATCGCCACCGACCAAAAGACCAAAATCTGCCTCGGTCAAGGCTAGACTGGCCACACCTTCTACGCTCAATGAAGCGGTTATTCCGTTGCCTACTGCAACAATGTTTTCACCTGACTTTTCAAAGCCGAGATCACCGCTTAGAGTAACAAAATCAGACACTTCAGCATTGAAGCCTTGAACCGTGAACGCGGCTGTTTCTTCGTCTATGGCATCACTGAAAGCATATTCAACTTGTCCTACCGACAATTTACGGCCGGAAGCGACCGTTGTATTCGCCGATGTATATTGAACAAATACGCGATCCGCTGACACGCTGGCTAACGCGGCAATATTGGCAGCAAAGGCGCCGTCAGACAGTTCAAAAGCAGTTTGAGTACCTTTACTGACTAGGCCAAATGTGGCACCAGTAACCGATACTGAAGCAACAGACCCAGCTGACAATTGAGCCGATACATTATTACCGACAGCAATAAGTTCATCGTTAGACTGCTTGAAGCCGACATCGCCGCTCAAGGTAATGAAATCGGCAACATTGGCCTGTAGACCAACTACAGAAAAGGCTACCGTATTAGCGATTAAAGCGTCTTCAAAAGTATAAGAAATATTGCCGACGGAAATTTTAGTATCCGCCGCAATGCTTGTTGTTGCATCAGTGTATTGAATAAACACACTATCCGCCGTGACTGACGCTAAAGACGCAATATTAGCAGCGAACGAGCCTTCAGATAATTCAAACGCACTCTGACCTTGACCTGAAATCAGACCAAAGGATGCATTCGTCAAACTAACGCCTGCTAAATCACCTGCTTTTAAAGAGGCACTGACGTTGTTACCTACCGCTATGATTTTTCCATCTTGTTTCGCAAAGCCGACATCGCCACTAAGCGCAACAAAATCATCTATGCTGGTACTGAAACCCTGAACACCAAATGCTACCGTGTTGCTGACGATCGCTTGACCAAATGTGTAACTGATTGCCCCAACACCAATGGTTGTATTGGCTGCAACTAAACCAGTCGCATTAGCATACTGAATAATCACGCTGTCAGCAGTAATCAACTCCAGTCCAGCAATGGCTGAACCAAATGCACCGTCGCTCATTTCAAAAACGGTACTCTGACTACCAGTAATTAGACCAAAACTCGCGCCACTCAAAGACAAATAATTGTTTTCATCTGCCGCTAAGCGTGCATCAACGTTGTTACCAACAGCAATTAAATCTGACCCTGTTTTTTGGAAGCCAAAATCACCTGAAATGCTAATAAAATCGCTGACATTGGCACTAAAACCCTCTACACCAAAGCCTATTGTCTCAGCGTCAATGGCTGTTGAAAAAGTGTATTCGGCTTCGGCAATATTTAAGGTTGTATCCGCTTCAATTGACGTGGTTGCATTGGTGTATTGGATAATAGTGCTGTCTGCGCCAAAGCCGCCTAAACCATCAATACCAGCAGCAAAGGCACCGTTTTGCAGTTCAAATGCTAAAGTGCCTTGGTCATCCGCGATGAGACCAAAATCTGCGCCAGAAACACCCACATAGGCCGACCCAGCTTCTAAGCGTGCTGTTGCTTCTTGCCCGATCACTAACAGCTGATTTTGGCCGTCTTTTGTGACTTGAGAGAAAGCAAAGTTACCAGATACACCAACAAAACCGGCCACGTCCATTTCAATGGTGGTCGTAACTTCTAAAAGCTCACCCTTATCACCCGCTAAATCAAGGTCAACCTCAACCCCTGGTACAATCTCTGCAGTGATAGCATTTTCACCGGCAAAATCCAGAACTGACCCATCTACCGAGCTACTGCGATTAACATTCACCGCAATATTGCTACCAGACATGGTAATTGGATCAATACCTTCCAGACTCAATGAGGTAGCACTAGCTTGTAGGGCCGTCCATTGACGAGCCTCACCTTCTGAATCACGCTCAGAAAACAGACCTAAAACGAAGTCTGTTTCTGTTAATTGCAAGCCAATTTGATTATCTGAGCCACCATTAACACCAGCGAAGGCGTCTACAGAACCGCCAGCGATAACCAACTGATCGACATCAATATCATTGCCATCTGCATCTTTTACAGTACTGATGGCTTTATCAATATAAAAACCACCCGCTACCTGAACAAAGCCAAATACGTCAAGCGTCAAATCTGCGCTGATCGTGGTCATTTCGCCACGAGAGCCATCTAAATCAAGTGTGTAACTCGTATCAATGCTCGTCACTACTTCCAGTTCAGAGATTGCAAAATCTACAACTAAATCAGGATCAACATCGCCAATCAAATCATCTTGAGCAACCACAGCACCTTGCTGGTTCACAACAAGTTCAGTACTAACTGGCTGATAAGCATAACTCACACCCAATAAACCTAGATCGACACCACTTAGTGCTCCACCAAAGGTAATATCCCACACACCATCATCGTAATTTTCCACACTGATTTCAGCACCGACAATACCGAACAACGCAGACTCTAAAGCGGTTGTGATCGTGTCAGAGTTAGCGTCAGCAAATGACAAATCTGCTGCAGTGTAAGCCGTTCCAGCGTAAGTCAAACTTAATGTAAAGGTACCGTTTGCTTGCGTGTCTACAGTCAATCTTTGTGTTTCAGACACCGCAGGCGCCGTGGATGTAACGGCAACATCACGAACCAAGCCTTCCTGTTGCAAATCAAGCTCAACGGAACCCAATAACGGCGCCACATTGGTCGTAATGGAAGAAATGTCTTTACCGCTTAATTCACCGGCAAAGGTAATTTGCCAATTACCATCTGTAACAACAATTTGCACATCAGCGGATGGAAAGTCTGCATTTAAAGCACTTTCAATAGCGCTCTTTAAATCGCTTGAAGTTGCTGAAAAATCAAGGCTATTTGTCGTGTATAACTTGCCATCAACACTCATAGAGAGTGTTAATTGTCCATTTGCTTCATCAGAAAATTGTACATTTTGTACTTCACTGACGTTTTCAGTCGTCGTCGTTGTGGTTTTCGCTGACCCTTCTGTCGATGATGTAATCGTTACATTGACGCCATTTGTCGAAGTTACTGCTATTAAATCAAGGTCTTGAAAAGCGTATTTACCACCGAATTTAATATAATAAGCAGGATCCTTTGCAGTAGAACTCTTATCAAATGACACATACACAGCGCCTTTGCCTAATGCGCTATCGAATGCTTCTTGTAATTTAAGGGCGTTGTTGCTGATGTTGCTAGGTGTAAAAATTAGGCTACCCAGTGATATATCATCCATGGATAAAGTGTAAGTTCTAAAGCTGCCTGTTGAGCCTGAGAACTGCAGCTTTTGAACTTCACGAACGTTACTGCCAGTGGACGTCGTGCCCGTAATAACAACGCCACCTGAAGTGACTGTCTGTGTCGTTGTCGTGTAACTTGGCACAACAAGTTTGGCGGTTAAACCACTGATTGCTTTACCTTGTAAGTCACCAACAAACTCAACCACAAACCCAGCAGCACGGGTGCCAGAAACCGTCACATTGCCATTACCGATTGCATCAAAGGAGGCGATTTTTTGAGTAAGTTCAGACACCCACCCAGCGTCTGTCATGGCCGTCGTTATTTCTATATCAACTGACTCTTGACCATAAACGAGAGTGAGAGTCCCTTCGCTTGCTTCTATATTTAGCTTGTACTGGGCATTTTGAGAAACCGCCTCAAAAGTGACATCGTCATAAGCCGCTTGACCTTGGGTCACCTCAGCCACATTCGTAATAACATCGGGAAGTCTATTACTGACCAGTAAACCGGAATAATCGACCCCTGATAATTCACCACCAAAGGTGATAACAAAGCCTGCATCCTGAGTGCCTGTCACGCGAATATTGCCATCGACATCCACAACACCGGCTTGCGTTAGCAAGGCTTCCAGTTTGTTTTTAATGTCATTACGAATAACACTGTTCGAACGGTTCGCTGCGACAACAACGAACGCTTGCTGAGCTAAGTATTCAAAAACCAGTTCGCCACTAGTAAGATCTGTATTCAGCGTTAAAATAGTATCTAAGACTAAATCTGGCTGAGCAACAGGCTCACCTTGTGTACTTAGATTACGGTTAATAGCAACGGACATACTGTCTGCAGAAACCGTTAAGCCATCTACACCGACAAAAGCCGCACTGGTCACACTCGATTGCAATGCCATCCATTGACGCTGGTCGTTACTCGCGTCAGTCATAAGCGCTAACGCCATGTCTGCGCCGGTTAAATCAAACCCTAATGCATCACTGGTATTGCCATTTAGCCCAACAAACGCTGACACATTTGATGTGCCCAATGTGAGTAACTCTACTTCAACCTCTTGACCATCTGACAAGGTGACATTTGTTGTCTTACTTTCAATTGCAAAACCACCTTGCACAGCAAAAAAGTCCGCGACACTGACATCCAGATCACTGGAACGTAAAGAGGTGTAGTCACTGCTTGTACCGTAATCAATCACACCGATCACGTCACCAAAGTCGACTGTCTGTGATCCGGTTCGATTGTAATAGAGTTCAAAAGTACCACTTAGTGTCACATCCGTAACACCAATGAGTGTGGCCACACCCGTTGCATATAAAGCATAGGTTGTCGATGTTTCACTGGCTTCAAAAATAACCATCGCCAAATCAGCGTCTGAAACACGAG
Organism: Marinomonas vulgaris; assembly: GCF_018145875.1. Lineage (GTDB taxonomy): Bacteria > Pseudomonadota > Gammaproteobacteria > Pseudomonadales > Marinomonadaceae > Marinomonas > Marinomonas vulgaris. The sequence continues at coordinate 37,922 of NZ_JAGSSV010000022.1, forward strand.
CATTGACGTCGTTGGTACCAAGATAAGCGGTTACGTTGCTACCCGTCATCATCATAGCGTTGGTGCTATTAATCACTTGACGAGTGAAACTAAAATCACCTGATAAGCCTACGGCTCCCTCAATATTGGCACGAAAACCTGTCACATTAAGCGCCATGAAAGGCGAGCCAATGGCACCCGCTGCCATGGTTAAACTGGATGTTATTTCGCCAACGGTCAATTCTCGGTTAGTTTCGCTGTAATCCGTGAGACTGGTGTTGTACTGGAAGCGAGCCGTATCCGCCCAAATAGTATCGGTAATAAAGCCTGCCCCTTCGAGCACAAGATCACCTTCAACGTCCAAAGCAACGGTTGAATCGCTGCTTAACAATAAGGCAAGATCCCCATCGGTAACGCCAGCATAAAAATCACCCAAACCAAATAGGGCTAATACATCTTCCCCAAGAACGATAATTTCATCGCCAGACTTAGAGAACCCCACTTCACCATTGAATTCGAAGGTGTCAGCTATGCTAAAACCGACATCGCCATAAATTGAAAAACCTTGGTTTGCAAGATCAAAATCAAGGGACAGATCATCAAGATCAACGCTTGGAAAAACGAAGTTATCCATTGCGGCAGAAATAGACAACTCAGGGTCTAAATCAAAAAGGTTGAAGTTAAAAGGCAGACTTAATGGCAGCACACTCATGCCCGCCACCAATGGTGTGACACCATCGGCTTTTGTTAAGCTAACATCACCCACTTTCATACTACCAACAGCGCCGAATTCACCAGTAATGTTGGCCACTAAAGCAGCACCTTCTAATCCAGAAAAACGCACCATAGCCCCGGCAGAATCATCGCCAACGGTTAAAGACGTTTCACCCTCTTTAAGAGACAATAGCAATACATCTTGTGCACCTTGACCCTCGACAATCTCTAATTGGCTTTGTGTAAAACCAAACTGACCAGAAAGGTTGTAAGCGACTCCGCCTTGGGACAAGCCAAGCGCCAAATTAGCATCTACTGCGAAAAAATCATGGTATTTTGAATCAGAAAAATCTAAGGAAAAATCACCTATGGTTTCTTCAACTGACTCTCCCATGGTATTAAATTCTAGACTGACATCGTTTATTTCATCGATTAGAATACCTGGCAAAGCAGTGCCATCAAGCTTAGTCAAATCGAGCGTATTGGCTGCTAAAGCACCCGCCAACCCTCGATCGTCAATAAGCAAAGCACCTTCGATTCCATCCAGAGACAACGACAAGCCTGAAGCACCTTCACCAACGGCCATATCAATGGCACCATTTTGAATGGCAACTTGAACTTCATCTCGCGATATTGGATTAATCGACATTGATGCATCAGCGGTTAATGTTTGTTCAGCCACATCAATGCTTGCATAACCATCCAAATTCAAAAAAGCTTCTTTCTCACTGTGATCTTGTGTGAAACCACCAACAGAAATAGGGTTACCACTTAAATCCAACAAGTCATCGCTGCTGTCGTGAATAGCCTGTCCATAGGACACACTCAAGCCATCAAAACTTACATTAACGTCATCAGTCACACCAGATTTAGCCGTGGCTGCGGTTGCATCCGCATAAAACCAGCTGCGGTTGTCTGCCAAATCAGACGTGGTTAAATAGCTAATTCCTAGATCAAAACCTTCAATATCCAATGTGAACATATCATCCACGGCGAAGCTTGCGCTGCCGCCATCTATGTTTAAGTTCCAGATATCGAATGAGGTAGAAATATTTTGGGGATCAAGAAGGGAGAGGTTGGTTGTGCGGCTTATTGAAACATCGCCGTTTATATCAAATCCAGAGAAGGATAAATCGCCAGTAAAGGAGTACGAAGCAGAAGAGTTAAAATAGTCAATGTTAAGCAGCTCGCCATAAGTATTTTGCTGCTCTGTTCCTAAAATCTCACTTAAAAAAGTGGAGCCTGTATCAATGGCTTTGGTAACAAGTTTCAATTCCGTCGCTGTCTGCTCAACATCAAAATACAAATCTGTTCCAGCAATAGCCAACCCTTCTATGGTATCGAAAGCTCCAGAAGACGTACCATATGTCATAATGGTGAACTCGTCACCGGCATTAGGCTTATAGCCATTTAGCAACTCAATCGACATTTTGCCGTCAAATACTAGATTATTGGCCACATTAATTTGGTCGTACTGACTTCCAGCCGTTAACCCTTCTAATTCAATTGTGATTAATGAATTATCTGTATTTGTCAGGCTGTCGTAACTTTGCGAACCAGGGGAATAACCCGGAGACAACTCACCTGCATTAATCACATTAAGGTTAGCGGCGCCACTACCACCTAAGACTTCATTCTGCCCAATAACAAAGTCACCACCACTGATGTACATGTCCGTTGTGATGTTGGCCATATTGAAGGGCGTATCACCCACTTGAAATTCAGAATCTGCTTCTGGCTGTTCGTATATGGAAGCTTGCTGAGACGCTGACTGATTCAGCTGTTGGAAGCTTGCCAAGGTGTACTGCTCGGAGAAAGCATCGAGCGGGCTATTTGGCTCCATCAATCGCGTACTCGCCACTTGCATGGCACCAAAGACTGGATCACCCGATAGAAGAATACGTGACTCAAGCGCTTCGACTTTAAAAGCATTCTTGACAAATTGAGCTAATAACTTTGGCTTAGCAAACATATGGCAACCTTCCTAATGTAGATCTCTTTTAAGTAAGATATTGAACAACTGGCTAATCTGTCATCACCACCCATCATTTAAATGGTGGCATTTCAAAAAACGGCAGCAGTCGGACAACCTAAACTTTTTAGAAGAGACTATGTAAAAGCAGAATAAATTTAGTCCATTATAGCTCCTCATTTGTTACAACATAAACCTTTAAATCAACGCTTTCTATTTTATGACGTATATTTTTGTAACACGCAAAAAAAACGCCCTAGGGCGCATAAATACTGACTCTAGACTGTCGCATTACTGAAAATAATGTCATATTATGAGGATGATCACGTGCTTAAAGCACCACAACACACGTGTCAAATGTGCTTAAATTTCGTAGCATTTAACAAAATCGTGATGAATTAAGGAAATTTTATGTTCAGCAAACTGACACCTATTAACAAAGACCAACACGCTAGCTTAAAAGTCAAACCTATTGAAAACTTTGGCTTTGCTAGCAAATTTCACATTGCATCCGTCATGGTTCACGAATTTGTTCGTGCTGCATCGGTTTACCCTATCGTTTTCCTAGAAGACAAAACACAAGACGAATTCCGCCCTGTTACTCTTCTTAGTCTTGATGCTGGTGAAAACCTATTCGTAGGTGAAGACGGTAAATGGCAAGCCTCTTATGTTCCTGCCATCATTCGTCGCTACCCTTTTGCATTAGCTAAAAACCCAGAGCAAGACAACTTCACAGTTTGTGTTGACGAAGACAGTGAATATGTTGGTACGGAAGAAGGTCAACCTTTATTCAACGAAGAAGGCAAACCAACAGAAGTAATTGAAAATGTAAAACGCTACCTTGGCGAATTGCAGCAAATGGAAGCCTTTACTAAAGCTTTCTGCCACTTCTTAGCCGAAAATAACTTGTTCACTCCTTTGAACATGCGCGTTCGCGCTGCAGATCAAATTAAAAATGTAACAGGCTGCTACGTTATTAACGAAGAGCGCTTGAACAACCTATCAGATAAGAAGTTCCTTGATATCAAAGAAAAACGCTACTTGGCTCCAATCTTCTCTCACCTAACATCACTTTCACAAATTGAGCGACTAGCTCTTCTTAAGCAAGGTGTTAGCGCAATTGAAAGCCCAGCCAGCGCCGAAGCAGAAACCAACCTTCAGTAATTAAGACAAATTAGTCTTTCTAGGTTTCCCCGCTAGCCTGGTTTTAGTTATCTACTAAGATCAGGCTACTATGTATACAGAATACACTATCGTCCTTCCCACCCCATCAAAGCAAAAACCGGCAACTCCTTTGCAAAGCAGTTCACGTCAAAATAAACGTTTTGGTAACAGATTCGCCACATGGAATATCAAGACTATTTAGTCTCTTTTGACTGACGATTTATAAAAAATCTAAAAAAGATGACATTGAAGGTCAGAAGGAAATATTTAATCAATCTGGTGACTGCAGCAAGCGTGTATTGGTGTAAAAACGAGAACATATAATGACTCACTTTACAGACAAAACACTACAAAGACTTATCGAAATAAAGCAGGGTATTTTAAGTAAAGCACTGATATGGAAGGATATTTTTTTAAAAAGTATAATTTGAAATGGTTGCGGGAGCCGGATTCGAACCAACGACCTTCGGGTTATGAGCCCGACGAGCTACCAGACTGCTCCATCCCGCGACATGCTAAGCTATTGATATAGTTTAGGTTTTTATCTTTTTTGACGTTGAATTGTTGTGACCAAATTAACTTATATGGTTGCGGGAGCCGGATTCGAACCAACGACCTTCGGGTTATGAGCCCGACGAGCTACCAGACTGCTCCATCCCGCGAC
>NZ_JAGSSV010000022.1:42424-49930 GCF_018145875.1 Marinomonas vulgaris
GTTGCGGGAGCCGGATTCGAACCAACGACCTTCGGGTTATGAGCCCGACGAGCTACCAGACTGCTCCATCCCGCGACTAATCGACGTTGCACATAATTGTTTCTGGACAATCACTAGTTAAGCAATAATGCGTAACCCGTGCTAACGAGGTGCGTATTATAGGTAGATTAATCTAAGAGTCAAGGACATCACACCAAGATAATGAAAATTAATATAAAAAGCCTCTCTTAATTGGTAAACTATGTCTCAAATGACACCGTAAGGACTTGTCACTACTCATACCAAGATGTAAAACATAGCCATCTCACTTCACTAAGAGGCCCACATGCCAACGAACATTGAAAATATTCTCAAAAAATCATCCATACCGTCAGCACAAGACGCGTTAAAAGGCAGAGACACTGCAATGAAAATTTCTGGCGTTCATGCCGTCAACGAACAATCTATGGTTCGAGAGCCAAACGCAAACGAGTCTACTATTGTATTGGGCATGGGCTGCTTCTGGGGTGCCGAGCGAAAACTGTGGAACACGCCTGGCGTGATTGTCACCTCCGTCGGTTATGCGGGCGGCTTCACGCCTAACCCCACTTATGAAGAAGTCTGCTCCGGCCAAACCGGACACAGCGAAGTGGTGCAGGTTGTTTTTGATACCAGCGTGACCACACTGGAGAAAGTACTACAGGTATTTTGGGAAAACCACGATCCGACGCAAGGCATGCGCCAAGGTAACGACATTGGCAGCCAATACCGTTCTGTTATCTACACAACAAACGACAGCGACCTCCCCATCGTAGAAGCCAGTAAAGCCGCCTTCCAAAAAGAGTTACTCGAAGCGAAACACGGCATGATCACCACAGAAATTGAACCTCTGGACGTCTACTACTTTGCCGAGGAATATCACCAGCAGTATCTTCACAAGAACCCAAATGGCTACTGTGGACTCAGTGGCACAGGCGTTAGCTGTCCGATTGGCCTTACTGTATAACCAATAATAAAAATGCAGAGCTAAAAAAACCGAACTAGAAACTCTAGTTCGGTTTTTTAATCTATGCTACTTACTAGCCATCGATATTGATGCTGTAATCTTGATCATCATATCGAACAGTCACCGTTCCACTTGTCACTTCAGCGTCGTCTCCAAATGTTGCAACCGTCTTACGATTATTTTCATTATTATTAATTACAGCTGTAACAGACTCAGATGTTATTGATAAGTTTTGATCTAAGTATGTTTGAATATCATCTCCATCAGGCACATCTAATAGGTCAGAAACATCTAAAACATCTTCCGTAGCATTAAAGTCTGTCAACACATCTGTAGCAGACCACTCATAATTAAGAGCAAATATATCTGCCCCCTCACCCCCTGTGAGAGTATCAACACCACCGCCACCTACAAGGTAGTCATTTCCTTCTCCACCATCAATATGATCTGTGCCGTCACCACTATCTAGGTAGTCATTACCGGCTCCACCGATTAGGGTGTCATTCCCTCCTTGACCGTAAAGAACATCATCACCATCCCCACCATCAAGTTCATCTTGACCGGCACCACCGTCTAAATAGTCATTATCTGAACCACCGTAAAGTTTGTCATCATCATATGATCCTAAGAGCAAGTCATTCCCTGCACCGCCATATAAAATATCGTTCTGAGAACCACCATCTAAATAATCATTACCTTCACCGCCATGTAAGATGTCATCTTCCGATTGACCCAGAAGGTAATCATCTCCGTCATCTCCATAAAGGGTATCTTTATCAGAACCACCATCTAAATAATCATTACCATCACCACCATGTAATGTGTCATCATCGGATTCACCATAGATTAGGTCATTACCATCTTCGCCATAAACTACATCGTCCAAATCACCAGCTGAAATAGTATTCGCTAAATCATCTCCTTCGACATAATTTGCATGCCAATGTCCATCAGAAATATCTGTAGGATTAGCTATTCCATTTTCTTTACCGTACTGATTTTTCTCATCGGTATGAGCAGCTTCTAACTCTTCTTTAGTAGACCAATTAGTCTCGCCAGTATCAGTATCCGTTCCTGTACCCGTATCATCTATTACATCGTCTACAATATCTGATACATCGGTTATGACAGAGGTTGTTGGGTAAGCCGCGCTTCCTAGTACTTGATAATCACTGTCTTCTAATACAAGCTCTGTGACGGAAGCAAGAGATACACTGAGTGTGTATGCCCCTCCCTGATCCCAATAGATAATCTCAATAGACTGCTCACCTGAATCTGCAACAGTAAATTCAAAAGTATCTGTTGCTTCTGATTGAATACCATCAACACTAGCAACAACCTCGCCATTAATCTTAATTTGATAACCATCATCAGCGGTGACTTTAATACTATAAACACCAGCATCTAACGAGACAGAACCTGTTAGTTGAACAACCGAATCTTCCGTATTATCTTTATCTACATAAGTCAAAGTATCGGCATCATCGCCTAACCAAGAGGTTAAGTTCGAATTTCGACCTAGATCGCCACTTGCAGACGCATAGTTTATCTCAGTACCAATAAAGGTCGCATTTGCAGATTGACTAGAAATAATTTCTTCAGCTTTAGCAATGGATGCTAAGTTACCATCCGTAGAGTCATCATAATTAAAGAAATTACCCGCTAAGCCTGACACAGTCGTCGTTGTACTAGTATCCTCAACAGATCCAGTAACAGTAATAGATAAAGTATTCTCAACGGTATCACCGTCACCATCGATTACGGTATAGCTGTACTCAACCACTTGTGAACCGGCAGATCCCACAAGATCAATCAGGTCATCACTTGGCGTAAAGCTATATGTGCCATCTTCATTAACAACCAAGGTTCCGTTGACATCTTCTGTTGTCGCTTCGACAACAGAATCTAAACCATCCGCGCCAGCATCCGTTTCAAGTGTGCCTGTTAAGGTATTTAAATTCTCGGTTGGATACGTTAGCTTAACATGAGCAGCAACGTCGTAAGAAACCGTTGTTTCTTCTGGCGTGGTCACTGTTTCAACAGCTACTCCATCCACTAAGAAACCATCCAAATAAACTGTGTAGCTGACGCCATTTACCAAAACAATAGTGCTTGAAGTTTTTAGCGTCATGATATCGCCAGCGTTGGTGGTTTCGTCGACAGTTAACGTAGAGGACAGGTCAACAGTGACACTCTCCCCAGCAATATTCATAACCACTTTTGCATTGAATAAAGTAGAACTTAGATTATCCGCTATATCGTAAGTCTTCCCATAATGAACCGCACTACTGATAACACCGTCATTTTTATGAGAAATCTGAGCGACAACAAGATTATCTCCAAAACCAAAACTGTCAGACCCGCTTGCTACTTCACTTGCTGTAATAGAACTTTCACCTTCATCATAGGCATTAGTTTGAATTTCATACGTTGGCCAACTTACCCAAACTTTTTCAACAGTATTTTCAGTAACAAAAGCCGCATTACCCCATGAAATAACTTCGTCATACTCATCATCGGCAGCGTCATCGTCGACACTACTGGACTGACCAACCCGAGAGCCATTATATATAGTTGAAGTTGTATCAAATTCAGCAGCAGAGAAACCAGACGCTATACTCGACACAGAGAAAGTACTCGCCGCCAATGACAAGGTGGCTGTAGTGGTAGTTGCTTCAGGAGTATCATCTGCAATAACAGCACTGACTGTTGATGTCGTTGTATCTGTCCCGTCAGAAACAGCAACACCAAAATCAATAGACATCTGCTCGTCGTTGACATCTGAAGAATGGTCAATAGCACCACTCAAACTCACAGTATAAGAGGCCTCGCCACTGTCATCCACATCACCAAGCGTAACAGTAACAATCGTTACGCCATCTGCAGAACCAATTAACGCACCACTTTCATTGACAGCCCACACAAGAGCAACACCGCCAGATGTGTAGCTTTGAGTTGGTGCAACCAAGCTAACACTGAGATCATCGTTATTTGCATCACTTAAAGTAAATGTACCCGATGCAGAAACCTCAACACCGTCAATAAGGCCATCTTCATTCAAGCTAACGGACTCTATATCGCTGATAACCGGAGCCATATTGCCAACGATAATTGTCTGAGAAACTGGCTCACTGACAGAATCACCATCAGTAGACGTCACAGTGACTGTCAATTCAAAGCCATCAAGATCATTAAGCGATCGAATTTGAAGTCCAGCAACATCCTTCTGAATAAGGCTGTAAGTGCCATCAGAGTTCGCCGTAACGGTATCACCATCACTGTTCAGCAAGACAACACCGTCTGGCAGACTAGAAATCGTATAACTGAGTGTTTCACTACCATCTGTATCGGTTTCAGTACCCGTAATAGTCAACTGACTCGTAGCAAATGCAGAATCAAAACTCGCTTGAATATCAGTAATATTCACCACTTCACTAGGAGATGTAGAAGTCACATCAAAAGTAATTGTTGCCTTACCATCTTCATCCAAAGTGACAGAGTAACTATCCTCTCGAGATCCATTACCATCGAAGGTAAATTGTCCAACTTGGTCATCATTGATCACCACAGTATAAGTATCAGCAGTTGAATTGCGGGAACCGTCTTCCCAATCGCCTTTAATTGTAGAATTAAAACTAATAATCACTGTTTGACCAGAATAGTCTGAACCAAAATCAAACTCTTTAGTGACAGAATCAGATATAAGGTTACTGCTACCGACTCTGTTATCACCAACATTCCCTAGTTCACTGATAGGATCAGCCGTTTTAACGATGACAGCATCTACAACAGCATCAGACAAACTAACACTCAACGTAGGCAAGTCAGCAACGGCATTGACGACAACCGTTGCCACAGCAGAATCAGTACCGCCATTACCGTCTTCGATGCTGTAATCAATCTTCACTTCACCACTAAAGTCTTTAGCCGGTGTGAACTCAAGCTTACCGCCGACGATCGCTACCGTACCTTGTGCTTCTGGTACCGTCGCGCCTGTGATGGTCAACGTATCGCCATCCACATCGCTGTCGTTCGCCAACACATCAATCGTGATCACGCCACCGTCTTCTGTGCCGTTCGCCGTATCGTCTACCGCAACTGGGCCGTCGTTCGTACCCGTCACTGTAATCGTGATTGTTTGCGTATCCGTTGCACCCTGTGGATCTTTCACTTGTACTGTTACTTCTACATTGGTCGCTACACCTAATGAAAGAGAGTCGTATGCCGCATTCGTTGGGTCAAATGACCATGCACCAGTCTCCGTATCAAAACTGAAGCCTGCAGGTGTATTTTCTGAGTCAACCAAACTGTAAACCAAGCTTGAGTCGTCATCATCAACGTCTGTCGCACTGACCGTACCAGAGATAACTTTTCCGCCTTCTATCGCAGTCAATATCTCACCAGCCTTTACGAGGTTCTCAAACGTCAATGAGTTTAATAGGTAATCATTGTCGTCTGTACCAACACCTTCTTCGTATGTCGCTGTAAAGACAATCGTATCAAACGCGACTAAGTTGTCGTTTCCATCCGTCACACTCAAAGTACCAGCGTCATCAACGGTATTATTCCCTTTATCAAAGGTAGCACTCTCACCTACTTGCTCTCCATTAGAGTAGAAAGTGTATGTCGCTGTTTCTGCATTACTCAACCACCCGAAAGAGGCATCAACCGAGGTCACGGCATCATCAAAAGTCACAACAATCGCTTCTGCGTTATCTACTGTTGAACCAATTTCTGAAACTTTATCCGTACCATTTGTCGTAATAGCATCAACACCAATACCATCATGATTCCCTCCTGTGATCGTCGTGAGGTTAGTAGGGGTGCCAACCACGTTGCCATCTACAATACCTTCATACTTTTCGTACGCGGATAATGTGTAACCATTTCCTGAAACGCTATTTACCTCATCCGTTACATCATCGGTAGTGATGGTGACGTCTTGAATCACACTCAACACTGGTGCGTCGTTAACCGCATCAACAGTAACCGCTACTTCGGCTGAACTGCTTTCTTCGCCATCGCTGATCGTGTAGCTGATGGTCGCTTCGCCGTTGAAGTTCTCTGCTGGTGTGAACTCAAGCTGGCCGTCAACAATCGCTACCGTACCTTGCTCTGCCGGTACCGTCGCTGCTGTGATCGTCAAGTCATCGCCATCAACGTCTGTGTCGTTATCCAACACATCAATCGTGATCACGCCGCCGTCTTCTGTGCCTGTCGCTGTGTCATTGACGGCAACTGGGCCATCGTTAACCGCATCAACAGTAACCGCTACTTCGGCTGAACTGCTTTCTTCGCCATCGCTGATCGTGTAGCTGATGGTCGCTTCGCCGTTGAAGTTCTCTGCTGGTGTGAACTCAAGCTGGCCGTCAACAATCGCTACCGTACCTTGCTCTGCCGGTACCGTCGCTGCTGTGATCGTCAAGTCATCGCCATCAACGTCTGTGTCGTTATCCAACACATCAATCGTGATCACGCCGCCGTCTTCTGTGCCTGTCGCTGTGTCATTGACGGCAACTGGGCCATCGTTCGTTCCTGTCACTGTAATCGTGATTGTTTGCGTATCCGTTGCACCCTGTGGATCTTCCACTTTTACTGTCACTGTTACGTCAGCTTTGTCACCCACTGAAAGAGAATCATATGCCGCATTCGTTGGATCAAATGACCAAGCACCAGTCTCCGCATCAAAACTGAAGCCTGCAGGTTTATTGCCTACTAAACTGTAAGTTAAGCTTGAATCATCATCGTCCACGTCTGTCGCACTGACCGTACCAGAGATAACTTTTCCGCCTTCTATCGCAGTCAATGTCTCATCAGCCGTTACGAGGTTCCCAAACGTCAATGAATTTAGTAAGTAATCATTGTCATTTGTACCAACTCCTTCTTTGTATGTCGCTGTAAAGACAATCGTATCAAACGCGGTTAAGTTGCCGCCTGCATCCGTCACACTCAGTGTGCCAGCGTCATTAACGGTATTCGTCCCTGGGCCGAACGTACTCTCACCTACTTGCTCTCCACCAGAGTAAAAGGTGTAAGTAGCCGTTTCTGTATTACTCAACCACCCAAAAGAGGCATCAACCGAGGTCACTGCATCATCAAAAGTCACAACAATCGCTTCTGATTGACCTGCATCAACTCCAATTTCTGAAGTATCATCCGATCCGTTTGTTGTCGGAGCATTAACACCAATACCATCATGGCTAGTATTTGTAATGGCCGTCAAACCACCACTTGTATTGTTGGTAGAATCGATACCTTCAAAGTTACTGTAAGCCGTTAACGTGTAACCGTTGCCGATCGCACTATTCGCACCGATTGTCACGTCATCCGCTGTAATGATGACATTCTCTGTAATACTCAATACTGGCGCATCGTTGGTACCGTTAATCGTCACAGTCACCACTTGCTCTGTGCCGTCTACCGACGTCACCGTAAAGCTTTCGGCTTTGCTGTCGCCTACGTTCAATTCGTTGAACGCACTGTTCGCCACAAACGTCCAGTCGCCATTTTCTGCGATGCTG
>NZ_JAGSSV010000023.1 GCF_018145875.1 Marinomonas vulgaris
CGAAGTGAGTGACTTTTTGTGGTTTTTAACCAAATTAGGCATTCTGGGCACAATGCGAATTCTTAATCGCAGTTTCCTTAGGTGGTTAAAAGTAGCTCTTGGTATAACGATAACTCAACTTTGTACACTATTTTTATTTGAATTTAGTTTTATCTCAGATAGGCCTTTAATCTATATTTTTTTGACTTTAATGAGCTTTCAACTTTACGTTTTATTCATCATAAATAAACGCATAAACTCAATCAATAAGCTGGCTAAAGAATGCTACCACAATCCCTTAATGGAGCGACCTTATACAGGACGGTGCGATGATTTGTCAGCCATTGAGTTAGCTATGATATCAAAATGTGCAGAGTTAAGAGCGGTGACGGCCCGAGTGAGTGAAACGACAGACTCTCTTGTGAATGATGCTAGTAAAGAAGTCCAAAACAGCCAATTAATCGATAATGAGTTGGGAGAAAAAGAAGTTTCCACTCATGCGATGTCTTTAGCTGCTGAGAAAATGCTTTACTCAATTGATAATGTGGCAACGCAAGCTCAAGAGAGTAGTACGTCAGTTAAAAATGCTTTGAATAATGCAAATCAAGGCACGAACAACATTAATGATGCCCAAGAAACAGTCCATCAACTTAGTGAATATTTAGATGATTCAAAAGATGCACTTGCACAGCTTTACGAAGATGTTGATGGCATTGAAGCTATCTTAGAAATGATTCAAGGGATTTCTGAACAGACTAATTTGTTAGCTCTAAATGCTGCAATAGAAGCTGCTAGAGCGGGTGAACATGGAAGAGGTTTTGCTGTAGTTGCTGATGAAGTCAGAGGTCTATCTGGGAAAACAAATGATTCCGTCGATGAAATCAGGTCGAAAATTGAACACCTACAGAAAGCTGCTCAAAAAACTGGGGCACTTGTAAATGCATGTATTCAATGTTCAAGCAAAAGCGTCGAGCAATCAAAAAATAGTAAAAGCTCATTTGAAGTGATTGTGAACGATCTTTATTCCATTGAAGAAAGAAGTCGTACTACTGTCCAAGTGATTAATGAGCAGGTTCAAGTGGCGAAGGATATGAAAGATCATGTTTTTAAGATAAACAATGCCATACAGTCCACTAAAACTTTATCTTCATCTTCGGTTGGACGTTCAAATGACCTAGTTGATAAACTTGAAAGCTTACAGCGTCTTGTTAGGCAATTTAGTGACGGCTAATTAAGAGAGTGAAAAATCCGACAGTTTTGCTGATAAAGGCTGTATTTGGTATGTGTTGTGCTTAATGAGTGCCATATGTCCAGCAGGTACTTGAGTCCAGCTGTCACTGCAGTGATCGAGGGGCTCTGAGCCAATGACCAAATGATCGTTGTATTTCTTAGTAAATAAACTGGGCGCTTTATCGTCACTAGAAAAGCGCACCGCAATGATGTTTTCGCCATCAGAAAAAACGGCGGTAAAGCGAAGAGGTTCAGTTATTCGCTTTTCTTTCATAATGGTTAAAATTTGCAATAAAGTATCAGTGATGGCGTTTTGCGGGTTTTCTTCCAAGCCATTTGCAATCATCAATAAAAAAATAAGCTCAGAGTCGGTAGCCCCGTGGCGTTCGCCATATAAATACTCAGGAATTAAGCGGTCAAGTTGCCAGCGTAAGTCGTCATAGCCGCCAATTTGTCCGTTATGCATAAAAAGCCAATTTTTGTAGCTAAAAGGGTGGCAGTTAGAGCGACTGGTCTCAGTGCCTGTTGATGCTCTTACATGGGCAAAAAACAAATTACTTTTAATGTGTCGGGCCAGGCTTTTTAAATTGCTGTCACTCCAGGCAGGGAGTATCTCATGATATAAACCTGGCTCCTCGCGTTCGTCATACCAGCCTAAGCCAAAGCCATCAGCATTAACTGTCACCGAAGATTTGCGAGCGCTTAAACTTTGATGGATAAGAGAATGTTCTTGTTTAAAAAGTAAGGATTCAAGATAGACAGGCTCACCTTGATACGCCATCCAGCGACACATGTAAATTCTCCTAAACAACCGTAAATCTTGTGGTGTACGTTTCTTAGAAGAGAGGTTTATTTTGGTTCTCTTCTTTAGTAACAGTCGATATCAATGAAAACAGATAAAGTCCTTATGCTTCAGTAAGTGGATCGGTGCGAATGACGACCTTGTCACCATCAACAGTGAAGAAAAAACAATCACGACGATTAGTATGGCAAGCCGGCCCCTGCTGATCGACTTTTATTAATATAGCATCGCCATCACAATCAAACGACATTGATACTAAACGCTGACGATGACCGGAACTTTCACCTTTACGCCAGTACGTTTGGCGTGAGCGAGACCAATAACACACTTGCCCTGTTTGTAATGTTTCTCTGATCGAGGTTTCATTCATATAGGCCAACATTAATACTTCGCCAGTGTCGTGTTGTTGAGCAATGGCGGCAACAAGGCCTTTATCGTCGGTTTTCAAATTTGCCATTACAGTATCAAGAGATAGAGATTCACCCTTGGCAAGGTTTTCGTACGTTTTTAAACTCATGCTAACTTCCTATGTGTAGATAGTGGGCTATCTTATCTTAAATGCACAAGGCGACATAGTCGCAAAACGAGTGCTAAGGACGCAGATGACCAGGCTCAATAGAATAATTTATAAGTATTTGAAAATACGTAAGAAAGGCGGTTGATATTTCAGATTGGCTGCGTATAATTGCGCACCAAGGTCAACAGGCCTCCTTTATGGTGTCTCTGCTGGTCCCCTCGCAACAATAAACCGTTAACCTGGTCAGGTCCGGAAGGAAGCAGCCACAGCGGTGGACTTGTGTGCCGAGGTGTGGCTGGTGGAGATGCCACCTTATTACAAACATCATTTTGTAAGTCATTAATACCTGATTACTTCCCTTCACTGTCATACATCACCTTGCACATCTAGGTTATATGTCTCTTTTGGTATTTTTTAGTTAACGATGCAAAAGCAAACGCCTTGGTTGTACGCATTTGCTTTTTTACTGCATTAGTTAGGCATTGCTTTTAAAAGTCATTGAGATGGAATTAACGCAGTGGCGGATGTTTTTATCCGTTAGTCTTTCTCCTTCAAAAACATGACCCAGATGACCTTCGCAGTTTGCGCAGACAATCTCAATACGGCGTCCGTCGGCGTCCGGAAGACGTTTAACCGCACCGGGTATTTCATCGTCGAAACTAGGCCAGCCACAGTGTGATAAGAACTTGTGTTCAGAAGTGTAAAGCGGCGCGTTACATTGTCTGCAAACATAAAGACCTTCTGCCACGGTATCCGTATATTCGCCGACAAAAGGCGGTTCTGTGCCTTTATTTATGATAACGCTGGCTTCTTTTGGGGTGAGCTTGTTGTAGGGTGTCGTCATGGTGTATTTGCTCTGCATAGATTTTTTGTAGGGTTCTTTGTATAGAGTATCTTATATTCGTGTTTGATGTGGCAAGGTGAATACGTATTGATCGTTTGTCTGACTGGTGTTTGTGGTCCCTAAAGTGAGTTTTTGTTTTACTTTCTTATGTCATGTGCTCTAATTTTCAAATTATTAATAAAATTTAGGGGTTGTAGTATGCATTATAAATTATCTTTTAGTGTTGTTTTACTAGCAAGTGCGGCCATTCTGGGTTCAAGTAATGCGCTAGCATTAGAGGATTACTGTACCCCCAAGTTAAACGATTATCTGGAAAAGCTGGAAAAAACAGTAGACTCAAAATACCTTCCTGACAGCCAAAAAGAGACAGCTAAAAAAGTATTAGAACGTGTCAAAGCAAGCCGCAACGAGACAGAAGACTGCATTCTTGTTGATAAACTCATGTAGTAAATTCATGTATTCAAACACAGTGAAAGCATGCGTCTGGTCTGAGCTTTCACAGCACCTTTAACACAGATTTTGCAGGGAAGGAATGCGATCATTTGATGCTCCTTTAAATGTTGCAAGGCAGTTGGTGGGTTTGCCTTGTTCAGGGTTATTGTTCGGTGATGGTAGATGCCAGTTGTCGGGTAGTTTGCCGCAGGTAACCTCAAACAAGCTGGTTGAGTATGTTCGTCATCATTTGCCTCGTCAACGCGTTGTCTACTTAGACGTGGCAACGCAAAATAGCAAAATAAAGCTAAGCAATGTGCTGCCGAGTATTCATTGCGTGATTGTTGAACCT
This sequence comes from Marinomonas vulgaris, assembly GCF_018145875.1. Lineage (GTDB taxonomy): Bacteria > Pseudomonadota > Gammaproteobacteria > Pseudomonadales > Marinomonadaceae > Marinomonas > Marinomonas vulgaris. Next base: position 4,157 of record NZ_JAGSSV010000023.1, read on the forward strand.
TTAGATCAGCAGAGGGCATGGCTTTTTTTTCTATCTCATATACCCTGTGCTTTAAGCGAAACTGTCTGTACCGATTATATTTCCAATCTTCATGATGTGTTTGTCGACCTATTACCTATCCAGCCTCCAGCAGAACGTTTTTCTTCATTGGGTTACAGCGACTTTTTCAGTCTTAATAATACCATTCCTGCTTATATTGCTTTGGTAGACGCACAGCTGCGTTATGAGTTTATTAATGATGCTTATGAGCAGCGCTTCAACATGAGCAAAGAGAGCATTCTCGGGCAATCTGTACAGTCATGCTTATCGGTAGATACCTATTCTAAGGTAGTGGCCGAACTGCATAAGGCCCTTAGTGGTCACAATGTCAGCTTTTATTATGAAGTTAAGCAGGGTGCGGATGGTGAACGGCGTTTCTACCAAGCGGCTTATTCGCCACGTTTTGAGCAGGGCAAGGTGACGGGATTATATTTATCGACTCAAGATGTAACCAGTCAGCGACGAACGGTTCAGACACTTAAGTGGTTGCATCAAATTACGGCCAATACTCATCTTTCATTGGATGAAAAACTGCAAAAAATTCTTCAGTTGGGTGTTGAGCAGTTTGCTTTGCCCATTGGCTTGATCAGCTCAATTAATGCTGATGTTTACCAGGTTGAATATTGTCAAACACCAAACGATGAAGTCGTGGCTGGAGCTCAGTTTGAACTAGGAAATACTTACTGCGTTCATACGCTTAATACTGACTCACCTGTGTCTTATTTTCATACCGCCCTTAGTGACATCAAAGAACACCCATGCTATCTGAATTTTGGTCTAGAGGCCTATATTGGTGTGGTGATTTATGTGAATGGCCAACGTTGGGGAACGTTAAATTTTTCCAGTCCAAATCCGAAAGAGAGGGCGTTTGGCGACGATGATGACGAAATCATGAAGTTGCTTGCTCAATGGATCGGTAATGAAATCACAAGACACCAAAATCTTACTCAATTGAAGTATGCAGAGCAGCAACAGCGCCTCAATTTAGAAGCTGTTCTAGAGCAAAAACAACGATTCAAATCGCTTTTTATTAATGCGCCAGAAGCGGTCATCTTAGTGGATAAAAACCGTACAATACGGATGATCAATCCTGCCTTTATAGAGATGTTTGGCTACGATGAGTCACAATTGTTGGGTAACACTACAGAAATGCTGTATGCAGACAATCGCGACTTCACCACTCAAGGGAAAGCGTATCGGAGTGAAGGTAGTGATGTTTTAAATCGCCATAGAGTGGAATACAAAGACAGTAATGGGCGGTGTTTCCATACCGAAACCATGACCAGCCAAATTCAGAATAAGGATGGTAGCCTAGGTGGTTTTATCGCCCATATTCGAGATGTCAGTGAGCGTCTTGCTGTTGAGCAACAGATGCTTGAGACCAACCTACGAATGTCTATTGCCGCCGATACAGCAGGTATTGGTGTGTGGGAAATGGATTTGCATGATAAAAAAGTGCGCTGGGATGATTGGATGTATCGTCTCTACGGTGTTAGCAAAGAAGAGGGGGCTTTTCCTAGCGATGTTTGGACTGACTGCATTCATCCGGAAGATAGGCCAAAGCTAGACACGGCACTTAATTACGTTGAGACCTACAAGGAGAGGCGAGGTAAGGTAGCAGCGTCTTATATTTCGAATATAATGGATTTTGAATTCAGAGTCCTGCGCAAAGACGGTCAGACGCGCTATCTTAAATCCAATGCGGCCATGGTGTTCAACAAATCAGACGAAGCGACACACCTAGTGGGCGTGAATATGGATATTACGTCAAGCAAAGAGACAGAGGCCATATTGCGTGAAGCCAGTCAACAAGCGCTTGCTGGCAGTAGAGCCAAAAGCGATTTTTTAGCTACCATGAGTCACGAAATCAGGACCCCTTTGAATGGTATCTTGGGAATGGCAGACCTCTTAGCTGGCAGCGATTTGAGCCTAGAACAAACTGAAATGTTAGCTATTTTGCGAGCGTCTGGAGACAGTTTGTTAGGCTTGATTAATGATTTATTAGACTTCTCTAAAATCGAAGCCGGACAGTTGTCGATTGAACAAGTTGACTTTAATCTTGAGGATGCCATCTGCAGCGTCGTCAGCTTATTGCAATTGAGTGCTGAGAAAAAGGCGCTTTCGTTGCGAGTTGATTATCAGGCATCTTGCCCAAAGCTCTTTACCGGCGATGTGTTTCGGATTAAGCAAATTGTCACTAATCTTATCGGCAATGCGATCAAATTTACCCAAGTGGGTGGTGTGGTGATTTCGGTGAAAGGTGTTGCGCGAGCCAATGGTTTGATCGCAGTGTCTGTTAGCGTTTCAGACACAGGAGTCGGGATTTCAGAGGCCGCTCAATTAGGTTTGTTTCAGGCCTTTACTCAAGCGGACAGCTCGATCACGCGCAAGTTTGGCGGTACTGGACTAGGATTGGCGATTACTAAACAACTGACTGATCTGATGGGCGGTGATATTAGCCTGACCAGTGAACTCAATGTGGGATCGACTTTTACGGTAACCCTTAGTTTGCCCGAAAGTCATGTGTTGGCGAGTATTAGTCCTTCTAGTATTGAGCTTACAAAGAAGACTGAGGGCACTCGTGGCTCAGTAGCGCAAAAATCCTTACCCATGAGACGCGGTTTGATCTTGGTCGTGGAAGACATGCAAACCAATTTAGCCGTCGCGGAAGGGATGTTGACTAAGTTAGGTTTCGATGTGATTTGCGCCTTGAACGGAGAAATAGGCGTGCTTGAATGGGAGGAAAAGCAACCAGATCTTATTCTTATGGATTTGCATATGCCGGTGATGGATGGCTTCGAAGCCATACGATCGATTCGTGAAGCAGAAAAAGCAAACATTGGCAAACGAGTGCCTATTTTAGCATTAACGGCCGATGTTATGCCGGATACCTTAACCGCTGTATTCAGAGCGGGAGGAGATGGTTTGATTCCAAAGCCATTCAACCAAAAGGAGTTTATAGGTATGTTGGATGAGTTTATGCCAACGCCAAACGCATCTAATGAAACTGCAACTGCAGAGGCGACTTGTACGCCTATTATAAAATCTACCTTTATAGATACGGTTGATGTGGTGATTGCAAAGAGTGTCCTAGCAGACCTGAAGGCCGTATTAGGTGATGATTTTTTATTGTTAGTCAGCGCCTTTACTGATGACGCCGATGCCATTATGGCAACATTCCAAGCGGTATTAGTGGAAGAGAGCCGTAGCGTAGACGCTGACGTGTTAATGCGCTCTGCCCACAGTTTAAAATCCATTAGCTTGAGTGTGGGAGCGTTGCAATTATCTTCTATGGCAAAACAACTTGAGCAAGAAAGCAAAGGTGGTGCGGTATTGTTATTGAATGAAAAGCTAACAGAGATTTTGGCTTGTTATCAGCGTACGAAAGCAGAGCTTCAGAACCTAGTGGTAACCCTATGAAGGTACTTATAGTCGACGATACCAACACAGATCGTGTGTTGCTCAAGTTGTACTTATCAAAACTAGACTGCGTGGTGATTGAAGCACACGACGGTCAAGAAGCCATCGATCTTTTTCTTGAACATGGGCAAGATTTAGATCTTATCCTGATGGACGTGACCATGCCAAATGTCAGTGGCATTGAGGCTGTGAAAGCGATTCGCTCTATCCAAGAGTCACAAAAACAAGAGTGGCTTCCGGTTATTTTTCTTAGTGCTAGCTCGGAAGAAGAGAGCATTGTAGAAGGCATTTTAGCGGGTGGCGATGACTACTTAATCAAGCCCATCAGCCAAAAAATTCTGTCTGTTAAAATGCTGGCAATGCAGCGCATTGCTGACATGAGGAGACGTCTTGTTGAAACGAACTTGGCCTTGGAGCGTCTGGCTTCAACGGATTATTTAACCGGTGTGGCTAGCCGACGTGCTTTTGAAAGCGCCCTTGAACAGGCAATGCTGCATTTCCGTGAGATTCACATGCCCTTTGCCTGCGGCATGTTTGATTTAGATAAGTTCAAAGCGGTAAATGATACTTTCGGTCACGATGCGGGCGATGAAGTGTTAATTAAGGTGGTTCAGTGTGTCAGGGCAAGCCTCAACGATAAAGTGATTATCGGTCGCCTTGGAGGGGAAGAATTTGGCGTTATTTTAGAAAACCTTAACGAAGCGGATGCGTTTGCCGCTTTCGATAAAGTTCGCAAATACATTGAAAGCCATGTGACAACATTTGAAGGGCATGACATTCCTGTCACCGTCAGTATCGGCGTTGCCATGTTTCATTCTGTTGAGAATGACAACATCAATACATTGATTAAACGCGCAGACCAAGCCTTGTATGAAGCCAAAAGATCGGGTCGAAATCGAGTTATTTATCACGCTCGTAATATGGTCCATTAAATCTACGTATGCTAATTAATGTGGTTTTCCACTTTACTGGTCAGTTAGGCAAGCAAACAGGCATATAAAAGCCGATGACTAAAGTCATCGGCTTTTATATTGTAAAGAAACCAAGGTGCTTACGATTTATGCGACAGCTGAGTTACTAGATTCTGTCACTTTTTGGTTAACGGTTGCTAGCAAAGCCTGGATAGAAGCAGAAACAATGTCAGTATCGATGGCAACGCCATTGTAACGATCACCATCTATATTGGCTTGCACATAAGCAATCGCTTGGGAATCACTACCCACAGTAAGAGCATGCTCTTGGTATTGAATGATGTCGACGCGCATGCCAAAGTGCGTTCCCAATGCTTCGCTAAACGCCGACAAAGCCCCGTTGCCATCCCCTGAAATCTGTACACTATTACTGCTACTGGTTAACTCAGCACGCACTGTATCAACATCATCTTTAGCCAAGTCGTATTTGCCCAATTTGTAAGGCGCTGTTCCCGTCATAAAGCTACTTTCGAACAAATCTTTCATAGACTGCGCATCGACAACGCCACCGTCTTTTTCAGCAAACTGCTGCACGATAGGGCTGAATTCTACTTGCAACCAGCGAGGTAAAGCCAAACCGTATTCTTGCTCAAGGGTGTAAGCAATGCCGCCTTTACCAGACTGACTGTTCACACGAATAACTTCTTGGTAGCTGCGGCCTACATCACGAGGGTCAATTGGTAAGTACGCCACATCCCATGGTTTGTCATCAGTTTGATTGGCCAAGCATTTCTTAATGGCGTCTTGGTGAGAGCCAGAGAATGCGGTGAAAACCAATTCACCAGCGTAAGGGTGGCGCGGGTGAACTTGCAATAAAGTACAGGCTTGAACCACGCTGATAATACGGTCCATGTCGCCTAATGATAATTTAGGGTCAATGCCTTGGCTGTACATGTTCATCGCCATGGTCACTACGTCCATGTTGCCGGTACGCTCACCGTTACCAAGCAAGGTGCCTTCGATGCGATCTGCGCCTGCCATAATGCCAAGTTCCGCTGCCGCTACGCCACAACCACGGTCGTTGTGAGTGTGCAAGCTAACAAACATGCTGTCACGTTTTTGCACGTTGCGGCAAAAATATTCGATTTGGTCGGCATAGCGATTAGGCGTAGATACTTCCACTGTTGCAGGCAAGTTGATGATGACCTTGTTCTCTGGTGTTGGTTGCCAAACATCTGTGACGGCATCAACGACTTCTACGGCAAAATCAATTTCTGTGCCGGTAAAGCTTTCAGGAGAATATTGGAACACCCACTCTGTTTCAGGGTGTTTCTCGGCGTGTTCTTTTACGCATTTCGCTCCATTAACAGCGATTTGCTTGATGCCTTCTTTGTCCATGCGGAACACTTGCTCACGCTGAGTAGTCGAGGTGGAGTTATATACATGGACGATGGCTTTTTTGGCCCCTTTTAACGACTCGTAAGTGCGCTCAATCAATTCAGGGCGAGCTTGCGTCAATACTTGAATGTACACATCGTCTGGCACTTGCTCTTCTTCGATTAACCAGCGAACAAAGTCAAAGTCTAACTGTGAAGCCGCAGGGAAACCCACTTCAATCTCTTTAAAGCCCACGTCTACCAAGAGCGCGAAAAATTGTTTCTTTTGTTCTACGGTCATAGGTTCGACCAGTGCTTGGTTGCCATCACGAAGATCCACGCTTGACCAAATAGGTGCTTGAGTAATGTCGTTGTCTGGCCATGCACGATTGGTAATGGCGACAGGTTTGAATGGCGTGTATTTAGTATGATCAAAAGCGGTCATGATGTTTCCCTTATTCATGTGGTCGAGCGGGTAAGCTCTGATTATTATTGATGTCACTTGGTTTAGTGATTGTCTATGAATCTATCATAGCGAATTTTATAGGGTAAAAGATTGCGTTTTTTAGTGTAAAAATCAAGATTAATGGCATTATATTGTTCACTTGTCTGAATAATTAGCAGTAAAAGGTGAGCAATATGGGTTTTGATAAAATTGATTTGAAGATTTTACGCGAAATACAGCAAGATTCTAGCTTAACCAACCAAGAATTGGCCGACAGAGTGGGTTTATCGCCGTCTCCTTGTCTGAGGCGCGTGAAGGCGCTAGAAGAGAGCGGCGTGATTGATCGCAGCGTTACCTTGTTAGATCAAAGTAAATTAGGCTTGAAATTGTCGGTGTTTATCCAGATTAGCATGGACCGACACACACCGGATCGATTTGAAGTGTTTGAATCCACACTGGCGTCTTTTCCTGAAGTGAAATCGTGCAATTTGGTGACGGGGCAGTCGGCGGATTATCTCCTCGAAGTAGTCGTAGAAGACATGGATCGCTACCAAGAATTTCTTCTGGGTAGATTGACAAGAATACCGGGCGTCACGGGGGTGCACTCGAGTTTCTTGTTGAGAAAAATCATTAATCGCACCTCATTACCCTTAGATCATTTAATTTAATGGCTTATTTCCTCATTTAGTGTTGATATTTTTGCTTTTGACCAAATTAATGAGCGTTATAATTCATACCGAAAGAAAGTCTCCAGAGAGAAGCAGTTATGAGCGATTTGACAATAAAGCGTCGAGTGATGATTCCCGTTCGGGCGGGTGACGTGATGGCCGAGTTTATTTCCTTTAATGGCGATGACTCAGGCAAAGAACACATCGGCATTTATTTCGAAGGCACAAAAGAAAAAGCAGACGATTATGTTCCCTTGGTGCGTTTGCATTCAGAATGTTTAACCGGCGACGTGTTTGGTTCGGGTCGTTGTGATTGCGGTGAACAACTTGACGAAGCCATTGATCGTATTAACGAAGAGGGTGGCTATATTTTGTATCTTCGCCAAGAAGGTCGTGGCATTGGTTTGTATGCAAAGCTTGAAGCCTACGCACTGCAAGACCAAGGTTACGATACTTACCAAGCCAATGAAATGCTTCACCTGCCCGACGATGGCCGAGACTTTGGTATCGCCGCTGACATGCTTAAAGCATTGGGTGCTACCAACGTGCGACTGCTTACCAACAACCCAGACAAAGCCGAGCAATTGACACTAAATGGCATCGACGTGGCGGAATTGGTTCCAACGAAAGTGCATGTTAATCAACACAACCGCCTTTACCTAGAAACCAAAGCAAAACGCAAATTTCACACATTGAAATTCGACCCGATTTAAACGCTTTAGTTATCTAGCAAGTAAAAACAAAAAAGCGCCTTGCAAATTGCAAGGCGCTTTTTTTAGGATTCATTGATTTCTATTGAAATCAGTAATGCAGAAGATGATTACTTCTTAGCCGCGGATTTTTTGTCGGTTGGTTTTTTCTTTTTGTTTTTCTTCGCACTGGGCGAGCGCGCTTTGGTTTTGGCTTCTAGCCCTTCGATACGACCGAATTTGATATTGGCTTGCATGAAGCGCTGTATTTTTTCGATCATCGGTAAGTCGTTAATGTCGATCAAGGAAATACAGTCGCCTGGTGCGCCCTCACGAGATGCACGGCCAGCACGGTGGATATAAGAGTCGGCTTTGCGCGGTAAGCGTAGGTTGATCACGGTGTTGATTTCGGGAAGATCGATACCACGAGAGGCCACGTCGGTAGCCACGAGCACTTGCAAGCGACCCCGTTTCATTTGTTTCATGTGTTCGCTGCGATCGCCTTGCTTCATCTCGCCGTGTAGGCCGTCGCACATTAAGCCCATGTTGCGAATGCGCTGCACCCAAATGTCTACGTGCTCGCGGTTTGATACGAACAGAACCGCCTGTTGAACGCGTTCTTGTGTCAGCAAGTGCTTGAGCACGGCTTCTTTGTGTTCTTCGCTGTCAACACGGTAAGCGATTTGACGAATCTGGTTTGGCACGGTGCGAGACGACTCGCCTAAGCGAATCTGCTGGGTTTCGCTGTTGAGCAAGGCACTGGCAAAGCGTCCCATTTTCTCGCCTTCTAGTGTGGCGGAAAACATCAGAGTTTGGTGTTCTTGTGGTAATTCTTTGGCAATGTGGTTGATGGCGCTGACGAAGCCCATGTCCAACATACGGTCGGCTTCGTCGATGACAAAGTAAGACACATCGGTCAAATCCAACCATTGTTTTTCATCCAACTCGACCAAACGACCAGGGGTTGCCACCAAAATGTCGCATAACTCGCTAAGCTGTTGCTGTTGCATGCCGTAGGGCGTACCGCCAATGATTAGATGCGACTGAATGCGGGTATGCTGAGTTAACAACTCAACCACATTGAAAATTTGACGGGCCAATTCACGGCTCGGTGCCAGTATTAATACCTTGGGTGCTGTGGTGGACTGCTCATCGCGGTCGAGAATGTGTTGAACAGCAGGCGCACAAAAGGCGATGGTTTTGCCTGTGCCTGTGGGCGCAGTGGCCAATAAATCTGAACCATCCAATGCGATTGGAATGGCTTGTTCCTGTATTTCTGTCGGTGTTTCAAAGCCAAGATCACTGATGGCTTGTTCAATCGTTGGATCCAAATCTAATTCGGCAAATGACATGTAAACTCTCTGTAGCGGGAAAAATGGCCAGGCTTGATAGGCCTATACCTAAACTGGTGTTCATAATACCTTGTTTTCTAATGTTTGGCATGGAAACTCGCCGTCAAAATAAGAAAACCCACCAAGCCGTATCGGAATGTTTATATGTCAGCAGGGTGTTTAATGCGTCCTCTGAGTGCTTTGTTGGGTACTTTGTTTTAAAATGAGTAATCATTTTAACAAGAAGACACCGCATGTTGTTATCAGACGAATTGGTTACCACCCAGACAATGAAATGGGTGAAAGAATTTATTGTGGCGTTCAATGTGTGTCCGTTTGCGCATCGAGAAGTTGAGAAAGACAGCGTGCGATGCACCGTATTGCGCTCGAAAAAAATGGATGTGGCGCTTGAAGAGTTGATGACTGAGATTCAATGGTTAGATGAGCACCCAGAAACAGAAACCACACTGTTGGTGTTTCCTACCTTGTTTAGTGATTTTCACCGTTATTTGGACTTTGTTGATACTGCAGAAGACCTTATGGCAGAGCAAGGTTGTGAAGGTATTTATCAGTTAGCGACTTTCCATCCAAATTATTGTTTTGCCGGTGCCGAGGCGGACGATGTATCAAATTACACCAATCGCTCACCGTACCCCATGCTGCACTTATTAAGGGAAGCCAGTTTAGATAAGGCTATTGAATTTTATGGCGATACGACTGAGATCCCTAGTCAAAACATTACAAAAATGGAATCTCTTGGAAAACCCACATTAGATGAGGTTTTTTCGGGTTGTATGCGGGTTAATATCGACGAACATTGATTTATATTTTATGCATATTGCGCTTGTTAATGAAGTGCGTATAGTGCGACAAAAAATGCTGTTGGAGAATTCATGGCTACTCAAATTGGGCGCTTAAATACATTAAGAGTCGTTAAAGAAAAAGATTTTGGTGTGTATTTAGACGCAGGTGATCTAGGCGAGATTTTATTGCCAAGACGCTATGTCACAAAAGATGTGTACGTCGATCAAGACGTAGAAGTGTTTATCTATTTAGATTCGGACGATAAGCTCATTGCGACGACCGACTTTCCGAAAGCGCAAGTGGGCGAATTTGCCGGTTTGACCGCCTGTGAAGTAAATCAGGTCGGTGCGTTTTTTGACTGGGGTTTGCCAAAAGATTTGTTGGTGCCTTTTAGTCAGCAAAAAAATCGTGTTGAAGAAGGCGAAACACATTTGTTGTTTATCTACCTAGACAACATTACTCACCGTATTGTCGCCACAACACGCATCGATGCCTTGCTGAATCGCGAAGCAGCGCCTTACCGGGTCGGCGAAAAAGTATCTATCATCATTGGCGACAAAACCAATATTGGTTTTAAGTGCATCATAGATAATCGCTTTTGGGGTGTACTTTTCTTCGAAGATGCGTTTCGTCAGCTTCGTAAAGGTGAAAAAACCGTTGGTTTTATTAAGCAAATGCGCGAAGACGGTAAAATTGACTTGAGCTTACAAGAAGTTGGTTACAAGAAAGTACGTAACATTCTGGACGATATTCTAGAATATTTGGATGCTCACGGTGGCGAGTCACCATTAACTGATAAAGCGTCGCCAGAAGCGATTTACGCTGTGTTCAAGGTGAGCAAAGCGACCTACAAAAAAGCCCTTGGTGCTTTGTACAAAGACAAGAAAATCCTGCTGACGAAAGAGAAAATCTCCAAAATCTAGTGGATTACTTACATTAGGTAAGCAGTGACACAAAAACGCCGCGATCATCGCGGCGTTTTTATTTGTACGTAGAGTTTTTAGACCTTTGCTATGAGGTCATGCCTAATAATTTCTTCTTCACATCTTCTCTTTGTTCTGCGTGGGCGACGCCTTCATACAGCATGCGTTGAATCGGTAATTCAATGGGGCTGTTGTCTAGTAAAAAGCCAGAAATAAAATCATTCTCGGTTTGTCTGCGAAGACGAATGTCTTCGTGCATGGATGAGCGATTTAGTCGTGTTAGCTGAGCGATGGTGCTGACACGATTTTTCAGATTGTCTGCGGTAAGGTGAAGGCTTTCTTGTGCATAGCCAAATTTATCATGAGTAAACATGGTGCCTAACTCAGCCAAAGTGGCTTCCATTAAAGGCTTGAATTCGTCGTTAAGGATATCGCCATTGTGGATATTGAAAATGGCTGTAATAGGGTTGATCACAGCATTAACCGCTAACTTTTCGATCATTCGTTGATGAATGTTGATGACCGTCATGTTTTCGAGGGGAAAGTCTGTCGTCTCTTTTTTGTCATCTCGTCGCCACAGACCAAAGTAAGTATCGCCAAGGCCTGTGTGTTTAATATGGTTTTTTTCAATCTTTAGTACCCCTTCGCTGGTGGTGCCTGCCCATAAGGTTTGGCTATCTAGCAAGGCGTTTTGAAGCGCTTCTTGAGCCCCAATGCCATTGCATAGGCAGGCAACGTGGGCATCGTCGGTAATAAAGTCAGCAACTTGCGCAAACGCGGTGGTAAGATCGAAGGATTTCGTACAAAGCAACACCTTATCGTATTGCCTAGAAAGCTCGCTCGGGGTAAGGCTTTTGACTTTGTGTTTAGAGACACTGATTTGCTGATGACCTTCTTCGTCCGTGAGCGATTCCAGCGTAATCTTATTGCCAGGACTCTCGGATCGATACACAAGATGGACTTTATGGCCGAGCTTTTCGAGCTTACAAGCCCAAAAAAGACCGATAGCGCCAGCGCCGATGACTAACCAAGGCGTGTTCTTCATAATAGGTTTCCATTAGGTGTTTTATTTCAATCCCTGTTATTATCGCGCCAAATCTACACTATTGGAAAGGTTAAGGAGCAGAAAATGCCATCATTTGACGTAGTATCTGAACTAAACTGGCACGAAGTCAGTAACGCCGTTGATCAAGCGAACCGTGAAATTACCACACGGTACGACTTTAAAGGGGTAAAAGCCCATTATGAAATCAAAGATAAAACCAGTGTTGTGATGGAGGCGGAAGCCGAACCACAGCTTCGCCAGATGTCAGACATTTTGAATCAGAAGTTGGTTGCACGTGGTATTGATTTGAAGAGTATTGAGAAAGAAGACATTGTGCGTGGCAATATGCGCGCTTCTCAGGGCGTTAAAATGAAAGAAGGCCTTGAAACAGACGAAGCGAAAAAAATCGTCAAGTTGATCAAGGACAGCAAAGCCAAGGTGCAGGCGCAAATCCAAGGCGATCAATTGCGGGTAACGGGTAAAAAGCGCGATGATCTACAGCAGGTAATGGCGTTATTGCGCGGTGCGGATTTAGCGCAGCCGGTGCAATTTACGAACTTCAGAGACTAAATCGTCTACTTTGCGCTGTCGTTGGTAACGAGTTTGTTGCCAACGACGAGCCAACCTTCCATCTCGAGTTTTGCCTTTTGGTTTAGATAGGCGTCTGAATTTTCAGCAAAACTAATGCGTCTTTGAGCGTTTACCACACGGTGCCAAGGTAAACGGGTATCCTTTGGTAGCTGCTTCAACAAGTGGCCTACTTGCCTAGCATAGCCTGGAAATCCAGCTTCGCGTGCTAATTCACCATAGGCGATGCATTCTCCCGCTGGCACCATGCTCAAAATAAGGAACACTTGAGATTTAAAGTGTACCATCGCTTGATTAGTCAATGTGCTGCCCATAGATAAGACAAACAGTATAAATTAAAGAAGGTGTTCATGAGATTTGCTCTTTTACTCTTTATTCTAGTGCCAATCGTTGAAATGACCGTGTTGATTCAAGTCGGTAGCAAAATCGGCAGTTTATCGACGGTTGGTTTGGTATTTCTTACTGCCATTGTAGGGGTTACCTTGATTCGTAAGCAAGGTTTGGAGACCTCAATGAAGGCCCAAGAAAAAATGCGTCGCGGGGAGTTGCCAGCCGCGGAAGTGGCGGAAGGTATGATGCTGATACTGGCTGGCTTGTGCCTGTTAATTCCTGGCTTTGTGACCGATGCAATAGGAGGTTTGTTATTAGTGCCGCCGCTGAGAAAGTTATTTGCGGCAGGCATTGTGGTTAAATTAATGAGCTCAATGATGGCAAAGGGCACGCAATGGCGCTCTGGCGCTCAAAGCAGCTATCAAAGCCACTATCGCTCGCAAACTCGCACCGACTCAGATGGCGAAATCATCGAAGGTGAGTATGTGAATGAAGATACGGATCTAATTGATAAAAAATAATTTTTGAATTGGGTTGAAAAACGGATTACCAGCCGTATATAAAAACCGACATAAACTCTCGCTTTTAAAAGTGAGGTAACATCCCGCCAGGGTGTCCTGGTATTGTTTTAATTGGAGATTAAGATTGATGAATATTCGTCCTCTGCACGATCGTGTCGTTGTTCGCCGTAAAGAAGAAGAGACAACAACCGCATCTGGTATCGTACTGCCTGGATCGGCTAAAGAAAAACCTACGCAAGGCGAGGTTTTGGCTGTGGGTACGGGTCGTATTCAGTCTAATGGCGATGTGCAAGCATTGGCTGTTAACGTTGGTGATACAGTGATGTTTGGCCAATACTCAGGTCAGACAGTTAAAATCGACGGTGAAGAACTGCTTATCATGAAAGAAGAAGAAATTTACGGTGTTATCGAAGCCTAATTTAGTTTGATTTTCTATTTGATTTGAAACATTTAAAACAGTTAAAGGTATAAAAACATGTCAGCGAAAGAAGTGAAATTCGGAGACAGTGCACGTCAGCAAATGCTACGTGGTGTAAACGTTCTTGCCGATGCGGTTAAAGTAACCTTGGGGCCTAAAGGCCGCAACGTGGTTATCGAGAAGTCTTTTGGCTCTCCTTTAATTACTAAAGATGGTGTGACCGTTGCCAAAGAAATCGAATTGGAAAACAAATTCGAGAATATGGGCGCGCAAATGGTTAAAGAAGTGGCGTCTCAAGCTAACGATGTAGCAGGTGATGGTACAACAACGGCAACGGTATTGGCTCAAGCCTTGATCACAGAAGGTCTTAAATCCGTTGCTGCGGGTCGTAACCCAATGGATCTTAAGCGTGGTATCGATAAAGCTGCTGCCGCTGTTGTGAAAGAATTGGCGGCGCTTTCTACGCCTTGTGCCGATACTCGTGCGGTTGAGCAGGTAGGTACAATTTCAGCTAACTCTGATTCTTCTGTGGGTAAAATTATTGCAGAAGCCATGGAGCGCGTTGGTAAAGAGGGCGTTATCACGGTAGAAGAAGGTTCTGGCTTTGATGATGAGCTGGCTGTGGTTGAAGGTATGCAATTCGATCGTGGTTATTTGTCTCCTTATTTCATCAATAACCAAGAAACCATGAGTGCGGAGCTTGAAAACCCATTCATTCTTTTGGTTGATAAGAAAGTTTCCAATATCCGTGAATTACTTCCAGTATTGGAAGGCGTTGCGAAGGCATCACGTCCTTTGTTGATTATTGCGGAAGATGTTGAAGGTGAAGCTCTAGCAACATTGGTTGTAAACAGCATGCGCGGTATCGTCAAGGTCGCGGCTGCTAAAGCGCCAGGTTTTGGTGATCGTCGTAAAGCAATGCTAGAAGATATAGCGATTCTTTCTGGTGCGACAGTAATTTCTGAAGAGGTTGGCTTAACCCTAGAAGCAACTACAATGGAGCAGCTTGGTACGGCTAAGCGTGTTACGTTAACAAAAGAAAGCACGACGATTGTTGATGGTGCTGGCGTTGCGGCGAACATCACAAGCCGTGTTGAACAAATTCGAGCTGAAATTGCTAATTCTTCTTCTGAGTATGACAAAGAGAAGCTACAAGAACGCGTTGCGAAATTGGCTGGTGGTGTTGCGGTCATCAAGATCGGCGCGGCTACTGAAGTTGCAATGAAAGAGAAAAAAGCTCGTGTAGACGATGCACTTCATGCAACGCGCGCAGCGGTTGAAGAAGGTGTGGTTGCTGGTGGTGGTGTTGCCTTGGTGCGTGCTTTGACGAAAGTAACTGAGCTAATGGGTGACAATGAAGATCAAAACGTCGGTATCGCTCTAGCTCTTCGTGCAATGGAAGCGCCAATGCGTCAAATCGTAGCTAACGCAGGTGATGAAGCTTCTGTTGTTGTTGACCAAGTGAAAAAAGGCGAAGGTAACTACGGTTACAATGCAGCAACGGGTGAATATGGCGATATGCTGGAAATGGGTATCCTTGATCCAGCTAAAGTAACGCGTTCTGCACTTCAAGCGGCTGCTTCTGTTGCTGGTCTAATGATCACCACAGAAGCCATGATTGCAGAATTGCCTAAAGAAGATGCGCCAATGCCTGATATGGGTGGCATGGGCGGAATGGGTGGTATGGGTGGGATGATGTAATCCTGATCTAACCCATTGAAATAAAAAGAAAACCTCGCTTTTTGGCGGGGTTTTTTTTTATAATGGTGTATTTTGTAAATGCCTCTTATTCTCTTTAAATGGATGTGATTGATGTCGTTATTATCGCAAAACAGCCTACTTGAGCTGGTTGAGTCCAAGCGGTTTGGTGTTGAATACCAGCCTATTGTTGAAGTTAAAACAGGAGAGGTGTTTGCTTATGAGGCTTTGTCTCGTTTTAAAATGGTGAATGGCGAATTTATTCGCCCAGATTATGTTTATGCATCACTACATGACAACCCATTGTTATTGTTCCAAGTCGAGTTAGCACAAAAGAAGCTTCAACTAGCAGGGCTATCAAGTAATGAAAAAATATTCGTTAACTTAGACCAAGATGCTTTTTTTGCTTGTGGTCAGGATGTGGCTGGTAATGCATTTGTTGAGCTGATTCATAAAGAAGGTAAGGATAGGGTCGTTGTTGAATTAATAGAAAACTCTGAGATGAGTGATGCATTAATGAGCCTTTCTATGATTGAAGTGTTTAATCAACTGGGTGTTCGAACGGCTCTGGATGATTTGTGTAACCCTAAATCTATGTTGTCCGTGGCGGTGTTGCAGTTGGTTGAGTGGATTAAGCTTGATAAGTGTGTATTGACCAATCGATGCGATGCCAACTTTATGGCGTTTGTATCAAAAATTATTGATTTTGCTCAAATGACGGGTAAACAGGTTATTCTTGAAGGTGTAGAAACGGAGGCAGACTTGGCTTTTGCTAGAATAATCGGTGTGGATTATGTGCAAGGTTTTTATTATCGCGATCGATTTTTATCTCATTTTAGTTGAAACCGTCTTTACTATCGCTTTTTATTGATTTGTCTTGGTTATAGCCCAAACCATTGATTCTAAAGCTATTGATAAATGCTCACCTGTGTAAGATACTTGGTCGACCATTTATGTTCATAATTTGTAAATAAAGGGAAGCTTATGCTCAGAAAAACCCTCGTCAGTATTGCTGTGTCTAGTGCATTTTTTGTGTCCAGCAGTTACGCATTGGAGCTGGGTGAATTGACTTCCCAATCAAATTTGAACGAGCCATACCGCGGAAAAATCGCCCTTTCTGATGTGGGTAGTTTAACCAGTAATGATATTCTAGTTCGTTTAGGTAGCGAAAATGAGTTTCGCCAAGCGGGCTTCATGGCAACCAGTGTTTTATCTCAATTAAAGTTTGATGTCGTTCGCGAAAACAGAGACTTAATTGTAACCGTATCATCTGACCAGCCATTACAAGTCGATGAGCTTAGGTTTATTTTGGCTGCGCGATGGCCAAGTGGTCAAGTCGTTCGAGAATACAAAGCGCCTGTTAATCAATCGGCATTGGTTGATAAGTCTCGAAATGAATCCGTGCAGGCGGTGAGTAGTGCATCTGATAATAGTGTATTTAGACAAGCTGCAACGTTAGCTCAAAGGATGCCGGTTAAAGGCCAACAATCCATCGTTAAAGGCAACACACTTTGGTCTGTTGCAGGGCAAAATAGGCCGACCAATCAGTTGTCTATTTATCAAACCATGATGGCGATTCAAGCACTTAATAAAGACGCTTTTTACTCTAATAACATCAATTTGCTTAAAGAAGGGGCAGTGCTTCGTTTGCCTACCCAAGAGCAAATTGCTTTGTTTAACCAGACCATGTCTAAAGAAGAGTTTCAGCGACAGCATGATGCTTGGATGGCCTCTAAAGGAAATCAAAATAATACGGCAGTTGGGCAAGCTCAATTAAATACACAAGCTAAAGCGAAGGCCGCTTCAAACCAAGAAAATACCGCTGGCGACAAATTAACTCTGGCATCAGGCCAAAGTATTCTTCCTGAAAACACCGCTAGCTCGAACACCGGTGAAGACAGTAATGCTATCGAAGCGTTACAGAATGAATTGTCCGCTTCTCAAGAAATGCTGGATAAAGAGCAGCGCGAGAAAAGCGAGTTGTCGACTCAGCTTAATGATCTAAATAAACAGCTCGCCACCCTTGAGCAGTTGATCAGCCTAAAAGACAAACAAATGGCCGAATTGCAACAGCAATTTATAAGTGCTCAACAAGCCTTACAAGAGCAAAAGAATACTGTTGATCAGTTGTTAGAAGCGGATCAGCTTCGACGCGAGAAAGAACAGGCCGAAGCTGATTCCTTGACGAATCAAATTTTTGGCAACCCTATTATTGTTTCCATTGGTGCCGTAGTGCTTCTACTGTTCGGATTCCTAATTGGTATCTTGATGCGCCGCGGCAATAAGAAAAAAGAAGAGCAAACTTCATCAAAAGATGAGTTTGATCTTTCTGCTGCAGCGCCGGTTGCAGCCGTTGCAGCGGCTGATTATGCCTCAGCGGAAGAGGATCAAGACAATAAGGCAGACGAGGAGAGTCCGTTTGCTTTTGATCTTGATGAAGCGAAAGACGAGGATGGCCTAGAAGACTTCGGTACGTTTGAAGAAGAACTAGCGTCCGACGATTTACCGACTTCCTTATTTGATGAAGACTTGGAAAGTGATTCGAATGAGACGCCAGATTCACTTTCTGAAAATGACGATGTCGATGACATCTTTGCGTCGTTCGATGAAGTAGACGAACTGCCTGAGCCGGAATTACCTCTTGATACCGAAGAAGATGACGATGAGCTAGAAGCGGCTATCGATGATGAAGATGTGCCAACCATTACTCCTGAGCCTATTGAACCGGAAGAAACAGAGACCGACATATCAGATCCAGAAGAGCAAAGCGCAGAAGAAAGTGAAGAGGAGTCGTTTGTATCAAGTTTATTGAATGATGAAGAGCAAGAAGATACAGACGAATCAGACGTTTTCTCTGGTTCTCCTGATGATACATTAGCCAATTCCATCGAAGAGAGTTTGGCCGAAGCCCAACAGGATGACGATGAAGAGGAAGTGCCTTCGTTTGGTGAAGCTGAAGCGGCGCAAGACGAAGAGGAAAGCGATGAAGAAGAGGATTTTGATTTCTTTGACGCCAGTGGTGATGAAGCAGCGACTAAGCTTGATCTGGCGCGTGCCTATCTTGATATGGGTGACGAAGAGGGCGCTCGCGTAATACTTGAAGACGTAGCCGAATCTGGAAATGAACAACAAGTGGCAGAAGCAAATAATATGATGGAGCGAATGTTCCCAAGTGACTGATCATCAAACGTTAAAAAAAGTAGTGTTGATCGTTGAATACAACGGTTCTGAATACAAGGGCTGGCAAGCACAAAAATACGATGTTCCCAGTGTGCAAGAAAACCTAGAGAAAGCCTTATCGGTTATTGCAGATCACCCAGTGAAAGTAATCTGTGCAGGTCGAACCGATTCAGGTGTGCACGCTAGTGCTCAAGTGGTGCATTTTGAAACCCATGTCGACCGACATGAGAGGGCGTGGACGTTAGGGGTAAATACTTATCTTCCCGCTGATATTTGTGTGGTGGCGGCTCAATACGTAGCGGATGATTTTCACGCGCGTTTTAGTGCGTTAAGTCGACGCTATCGTTATGTGATTTATTCTGCTCCATTGCGGCCAGCATTATTAGCTGGTGGTGTCACTTGGACTTATAAGAATCTTGATGTGGAAGCCATGAAGCAAGCCGCGAAGAAGTTTGTGGGCAAACATGACTTCTCTTCTTTTAGGGCCATTGGTTGTCAGGCGCACACACCGATACGAACCATTTTAAATTTTGATGTTCAGCAATTGGGTCAATACATAGTATTGGATGTGAGAGCGAATGCGTTTTTGCATCATATGATTCGTAATTTTGCCGGTGTACTAATGGCCATTGGCGCGGGCGAAAAACCGGTAGCTTGGGCGCAAACAGTGCTTGATGCAAAAGATCGTACCAAAGGGGGTATCACAGCCCCTCCAACGGGCTTATATTTTGTCGATGCACAATATCCAGAACATTTTAATGTTCCCTCTCGGCCGTTAGGGCCACATTTTCTACCGCCTGTTGAAGAGCCACCTTATGAACTGCCAAGTTAAAATCTGTGGGATCACTAACCTTGACGATGCCTTAATGGCTTGTCGATACGGTGCAGACGCATTAGGCTTTGTATTTTACTCAAAAAGTCCTCGGTATGTATCGCCGGAAACGGCAAATAACATAGTGGCACAACTGCCTCCTTTTATCACGCCTGTTGCTTTGTTTGTTGATGCTACCCACGAAGAGATAGTTTCCGTTATCAATGGTAGTGCTCGGTGGATGATCCAGTTTCATGGCAATGAGTCGGAAGCAGAATGTTGTTCTTATCAACGACCTTTTATGAAGGCGCTGAGAATGAAACAAGGAGACGACATTGTTGCCTTGGTCGACCAATACCCAAGTGCCAGCGCTATTTTGTTGGATGCCTATAAGCCTGATGTGCCAGGGGGGACGGGGGAAGTATTTGATTGGTCATTGATCCCTAAAAACCTATCTAAACCTCTTGTTTTGGCCGGTGGGTTAACTCCCGATAATGTCAAACAAGCGGTCAAACAAGTCGCGCCTTACGCAGTAGATGTAAGCGGAGGCGTAGAATTATCAAAAGGCCTCAAGAGTGAGCCTAAAGTAAGAGCCTTCATTGGTGGAGCCAAAAGTGAATAATAAAGATATCCCTCTCGATTTACCCGATTCTCATGGTCGTTTTGGTCCATACGGTGGTGTGTTTGTATCAGAAACTCTGATGTCAGCATTGGATGATCTCGCCGCCATGTACGAGCGCTTGTCAAAAGACAGTGAGTTTCAAGCGGCATTTGACTACGATTTAGCGCATTATGTAGGACGTCCATCGCCTCTGTATTATGCAGATCGGTTAACTAGAAAGGCCGGTGGTGCCAAGATTTACCTAAAGCGTGAAGATCTTAATCACACGGGCGCGCACAAGATTAACAACACCATTGGACAAGCTTTATTAGCCAAACATATGGGTAAGCCTAATATCATTGCGGAAACTGGCGCAGGTCAACACGGTGTGGCTTCAGCGACCGTGGCGGCAAGGCTAGGTCTTAAGTGTAAGGTGTTCATGGGCGCCGAAGACATTAAGCGCCAGTCGTTGAATGTTTACCGCATGAAGTTACTGGGTGCCGAAGTAATATCCGTTGAATCTGGCACTAAAACCTTAAAAGACGCCTTGAACGAGGCCATGCGTTATTGGGTCGGTAATGTAGATGATACTTTCTACATCATTGGCACTGCCGCTGGTCCACACCCTTACCCTAAATTGGTACGAGACTTTCAATCAATTATTGGTCGCGAAATCAAAGCACAATGTATGGAACAGGAAGGTCGTTTGCCAGATGCGGTTGTCGCTTGTGTTGGGGGGGGGTCCAATGCAATTGGTATGTTCCATCCTTTTATACAAGATGAAGGTGTGGCTATGTATGGTGTTGAAGCCGGCGGTGATGGTGTCGAAACGGGTCGTCATGCCGCCCCATTGAGCGCGGGTCGCCCTGGTGTTTTACACGGTAATCGAACTTATGTAATGGCCGATGATGACGGTCAGATTATCGGCACGCATTCTATTTCAGCTGGTTTGGATTACCCAGGTGTTGGGCCTGAGCATGCTTGGCTAAAAGACATTGGCCGAGCTAATTACGTGGCGATCAATGACGACGAAGCAATGGAAGGGTTCCGTGATTTAACCCGACTAGAAGGTATCATGCCAGCGTTGGAATCCAGCCATGCTGTTGCGTATGGCATGAAACTGGCAGCGACCATGGCGAAAGATCAAATTGTTGTGATTAACTTGTCTGGTCGTGGAGACAAAGACATCCTTACCGTTGCTGAATTAGATGGAATTGAAGTATGAGCCGCATTAAACAGTGTTTTGAAACATTAGAGCAAGCGGGCAAAAAGGCGCTTATTCCTTATATCACAGCGGGTGACCCCAGCCCTGATCATACGTTAACTTTAATGAATGCCTTGGTTGACTCTGGTGCGGATGTTATTGAGATTGGTATGCCTTTCTCGGACCCTATGGCTGATGGTCCTGTAATTCAGCTTGCTTGTGAGCGCAGCTTGGCAGCAGGCACCAGTGTCAAAAAAGTGTTGGAAATCATTGCTAGCTTTAGACAGCACAATACCCATACGCCTATTGTTTTAATGGGATATTTAAACCCCATTGAGTTTTTTGGTTATCAAAAATTCTCTGATGCGGCAAAAGAAGCAGGTGTTGATGGGATTTTATTAGTGGATCTGACTCCTGAAGAGGCGACAGATGTAGTAGAATGCTTCCAAAATAACGCAATTGACCTTATTTACTTGCTGTCACCGACAACAACACCTGAACGAGCTAAGAAAATCTGTGATTTGGCTTCTGGTTATGTGTATTACGTCTCGGTAAAAGGGGTGACAGGGTCAGCGGAATTAGATGTTGATAGCGTTAAAAAGCATGTGGATTCGTTACGAGAAGTAACCAAATTACCCATAGGTGTGGGTTTTGGTATCCGTGATGGAAAAACTGCTGCTGCGGTGAGCCAATGTGCCGACGGCGTTATCATCGGCAGCGTTTTAGTTAATGCCATTGCTGCCAATCAACACAATACAAAAGAACACATCGCTGAAGCCTTACGTGGTGTTTTATTGCCAATGCGCAATGAAATGGATGCTTAACGCTTTAGTAATCAGAATTTGGAGAAAGAAATGAGTAGCTGGTTAGATAAATTTGTTCCATCGATTGTACGTAGCGAATCAAAACGCAATGCGTCTGGTTCTGTTCCAGAAGGACTGTGGAAAAAGTGCCCTAAGTGCGAAAACGTACTTTATCGCCCAGAGCTGGAAAAGAATTTAGATGTTTGCCCCAAGTGCAGCCATCACATGCGCGTTGGCGCTCGTCGTCGATTGGACATTTTCTTAGACAAAGAGGATCGTCAGGAAATTGCTTCACACCTTGAACCTGAAGATAAATTGAAATTTAAAGACTCTAAGCGTTATAAAGACCGCTTGGCTGATGCGCAAAAGGCAACGGGTGAGAAAGATGCTTTGGTTGCTATGCAGGGTACACTCAATGGTATGCCTGTTGTTGCGGTTGCGTTTGAGTTTCGCTTCTTAGGTGGTTCCATGGGAGCCATTGTGGGGGAACGCTTCATTCAAGCTGTTAATGTGTGCCTTGAAAAACGTATTCCTTTGGTATGCTTTTCTGCCAGTGGTGGTGCGCGTATGCAAGAAGCGCTTATTTCATTGATGCAAATGGCGAAAACCAGTGCAGGACTGGAGCGCATGAAACAAGAAGGGATTCCGTATATTTCCGTGATGACAGATCCTGTGTTCGGTGGTGTGTCAGCGTCTTTGGCAATGCTGGGTGATTTGAACGTTGCTGAGCCTAACGCTTTAATTGGCTTCGCCGGCCCACGTGTTATCGAACAGACGGTTCGTGAGAAATTGCCTGAAGGTTTTCAGCGTAGTGAGTTTTTGCTAGAAAAAGGGGCGTTAGACATGATCATCAAACGTGATGAGATGCGCAGCCGCTTGTTCAATATTCTTTCTATGCTTACTCATAAGGTAGCCTAATTCGATGGCGCCTACGTCATTAAACAGTTGGCTCTCATACATTGAGAGTCAACATCCCTCTGAGATCGAACTAGGTCTAGAAAGGGGGAGACAAGTTCTTCATCGACTTAACTTATCGCGACCAAAAAACAAAGTGATCACGGTAGCGGGGACCAATGGCAAAGGTTCTACCTGTGCCATGTTAACCCAATATTTGTGTTCACAAGGTTTTTCTGTGGGCACCTATACCTCGCCACACTTTATCGCTTTTAATGAGCGTATTGCCCTGAATAACTTGCCTTGCAGCGATGAATTATTGTGCCGCGCTTTTGAAGTGATTGAAGCCGCTCGTGAAGACACACCGTTAACTTACTTTGAATTCAGTACGCTGGCGGCCTTGTGGATTTTCGATCAATCTGAATTGGACTATTGGGTATTAGAAGTTGGTTTGGGTGGTCGTTTAGATTCGGTCAATATGATTGATACTGACGTAGCTGTTGTGACCTCGATCGCCTTGGATCATACAGATTGGCTGGGCGATAACATTGATATTATCGCTCAAGAAAAAACTGGTATCGCCAGAGAAGGTAAATTGCTTGTAAGCGGCGTGGTCAATCCGCCATCGACGATAGAAACAACCGCCACTAGCATTGGTGCCCACCTTCGTCAGAAAGGACGTGATTTCCACTTCACGCAGCAAGCAACATCTTGGTCTTGGCAAGGGAACGGAATCGAATTTCAAAACCTACCTTTACCTAATTTACCTTTGCAAAATGCGGCTACCGTCATTGCTGTGTTGTCTTACATGGGGTTTGATCTTACGTTTGACGATCTTGCTACCCTGTTCAGTACGGCTCAACTTACTGGGCGATTTCAGCAGGTCTCATCGTCCCCTGATGTCTATATTGATGTGGCTCACAACCCAGAAGCCGCACTGGAATTGGTGCAACGTATTGGTCGATTATCAAAAGCGCCTATTGCCGTATGCGGCATGTTAAAAGACAAAGACATTAACAGTGTGATGCAACATCTTGGTGGTCATTTTTCTCAGTGGTTCTGTGCTGATTTAGGCGGTGCTCGGGGTGCAAAAGCTGGCGAGTTGCTTCATGCTTTAAAAACTTTTGCAGAAGCCGGTACGGTAAAGGCGGAGGCTTTTTCTTCTGTATCCTCAGCTTTTGATGCCGCGCTTAAGATAGCGACTGAGGAGGAGCGCGCTATTATTGTGTTTGGCTCTTTCGTAACTGTCTCGGATTATTTGGCGTTAAGTGCTTCTAAAGGGTAGTCTATGATAGATAAAACCATCACATACAGACTCATTGGCGCCGGTATTATGGTGTTATCTGCGGCCATTGTTTTGCCCTTGGTGTTAGATGGTGAGCGACCTGCAGAACTGGATGTACAAGTGCAGGTAACTTCCCCTCCCAATTTTCCTGTCATTGATATTGCACCGGTTCAGCCTGTTGACAGCTTGCCAGTCAATGGTCAGAAAAGACTTGCTGAAAGTGAATCAAGCCGGTCTGAAGATTTAGACACGGCTGATATTCAACTTATCCCGGTTCCAAAACCTGCTACCGATGTAAAAAGGTTGGTGCGAGATGAACCTCAAGTATCAACAACCAAGGTAGAGCCTGCTGCTGAACGTTGGACTGTTCAAATTGCCACCTTTAAAAGTAAAGACAATACTTTTCGACTGGTCGAAAAACTTAAGGCAGCGAATTACGACGCTTATAGCGTAACGACAAATTCTTTATACAAGGTCTATGTCGGCCCCGAGTTTAAGCGTTCTACGTCAGAAAAGATGCGTGAAGATATTAAGAAAACGTTCAAACTGAACGGTATAGTCATCAAATACTTAGTGAATTAATTCATGTTTTTTAAGGCAGTAGTTGGAAAACGATTTCCATCTGTTAAACTGCGCTGCAATTTTTAGAGGTATACATGGATCAAGTAAGTGCATTGTCAACCATCGACTGGTTAATTGTCGCTGTGGTTATTTTGTCGACGATGTTGAGCCTAAAAAGAGGCTTTGTAAAAGAAGTACTGTCTCTGCTCACATGGGTGATAGCTTTCGTCGTTGCTGTTAAGTTTTCAGATCAGATGCAGGCCTTGTTGCTTGACCAAGTTCAAAATGATCAGATTCGCTATATTGTTGCTTTTGTATCCTTATTTGTCGCTACCTTGGTCGTCGGCGTTTTAGTTAGCTATTTATTAGGCTCTCTTATTCAGGTGACAGGATTATCGAGTACAGATCGTGTGCTCGGCATGCTGTTTGGTTTTGCTCGTGGTAGTTTAATTGTGGTGGCTTTTGTGTCGCTACTGAGTTTAAGCCCAGCCATCGAAAAAACCGAATTTTGGCAAACCTCTCAACTGATACCTGAACTGGGTCAATTGAATGACTGGACGCGAGATATGTTAGGCAAGAGCTCGGATTTAATAGATTCGTCTCTTATTGACCGCGCTCTAGGTAATTAGTTACGTATTTTAACCATCAAATCGTTAAACATCCTGTGGCCTTCGGGTCGCAACTCCCCAACACGAGGATCTAGAACATGTGTGGTATCGTTGGTGTCGTAGGCACGTCTGTGGTAAATCAAGCCATTTTTGATGCGTTAACTCTTCTTCAGCATCGCGGGCAAGACGCGGCGGGTATGGTGACAAGCCATAATGGTCGTTTGTGCTTACGCAAAGACAATGGTCCGGTGAGTGAAGTATTTCGCACTCGTCATATGAAAAAACTTTACGGTAACATAGGTATTGGGCATGTACGTTACCCAACGGCTGGTACGTCTAGTTCAGCCGAAGCTCAGCCTTTTTACGTGAATTCTCCCTACGGTATTTCATTGGCACACAATGGTAACTTGACCAACACGGCAAAGTTAAAGCGCGAGATCTTTGAGTCTGATTTACGCCATATCAATACCACGTCAGATTCTGAAGTTTTGTTGAATGTGCTGGCCCACGAACTGCATCAAGAAGGGAAATTTATCCCTTCTCCAGAAGATATTTTTAACTCGCTGGAACGTGTATATCAGCGTATTGAAGGGGGGTTCGCTGTCGTCGCCCTCATTACTGGCTATGGTATTTTGGCATTTCGTGATCCAGACGGTATTCGCCCGCTCATTTATGGCTCAAGACAAACTGAAGAGGGCGTTGAGTACATGGTGGCGTCTGAGAGTGTTGCCTTGGATGCGGCAGGCTTTACTATTGAACGCGACATTCGCCCAGGTGAAGCCATCTTTTTTGACTTAAAACACAATGTTCATGTGCGCCAGTGCACACCCAAAAAAGCACCACGTCCGTGCCTTTTTGAATACGTGTATTTTGCTCGACCAGATACCGTTATTGACAGTATTTCTGTGTACAAGGCTCGTATCAACATGGGTGATCGTTTGGCAGAGAAAATTCAACGTGAGTGGCAGGACCATGATATTGATGTGGTTATCCCAATTCCTGATACAAGTCGTACTGCAGCCTTGCAGATTGCGCAAGCCTTGAACATTCCTTTCCGTGAAGGCTTGGTGAAAAACCGTTACATTGGTCGCACCTTTATTATGCCTGGTCAGGAAATTCGTAAGAAATCAGTGCGTCAGAAATTGAACCCTGTGCCATTTGAGTTTAAAGATAAAACTGTATTGTTAGTGGACGATTCAATTGTTCGTGGTACTACCAGTAAAGAGATTATTGAAATGGCGAGAGAAGCCGGTGCGAAGAAAGTCTACATCGCCTCTGCTGCGCCCGAAGTTCGCTACCCTAATGTCTATGGTATTGATATGCCGGCCGCTACTGAGTTGATTGCCCATGGTCGTAATGTTGACCAAATTTGTGAATTGATTGGTGCTGATAAGCTTATATTCCAAGATCTTCAAGACCTTATAGATGCTTGCATTGATGAAAAGCATTCTGATGTGCGTGAGTTCGATACGTCTGTTTTCGATGCCACTTACATCACAGGCAATATTGATGAAGCTTACCTAGCTGGTATCGAAGGGGCTCGTAACGACCAGAACAAAACATCCATCGAAGATATGCAAAGTAATGACATGATGCACCCTATGTAGGGTTGGTGAATGTTATAAAAGTGTAACAGTAAGCCAGGTTGATCCTGGCTTACGTGTTTTAAAACCCTCATAAAAGACTCGGTTTGGAGTGAAAGAATGTCAGACTATAAAGATGCCACCAATGCGATCCGTGCAGGTATTCGTCAAACACAAGAGCAAGAAAACAGCGAAGCCATTTTTATGACATCGAGTTTTGCCTACGCCAGTGCAGAAGAGGCGGCTGGTAAGTTCTCTGGTGACGAAGAGGGTAATGTGTATTCGCGTTTTACAAACCCAACGGTAGAATTATTTGAAAAGCGTTTGGCGACCTTAGAAAAAGCGGAGGCGGCCATTGCGACCAGTTCTGGTATGGCGGCATTAATGACTCTCGCCTACAGCTTATTAAGTGCTGGCGATAGAGTGGTGTGTTCACGCAATATTTTTGGTTCTACAGTAAAGTTTTTTAATGCCTATACCGTGAAGTTTGGTGTAGAAGTGGTTTTCGTTGATGCGACTGATTATGTAGCTTGGGAAGAAGCAATCAACGGTAAAACACGACTTTGTTACTTTGAAACGCCTTCTAACCCTTTGTATGAAGTAGTCGATGTGGCTCGTGTTGCTGAGTTGGCTCATGCTAAAGGGGCACTTTTATGTGTAGATACTGTGTTGGCAACACCAGCCTTACAAAATCCTATCACCCAGGGTGCTGATATTGTTATGCAGTCGGCGACAAAATTCATCGACGGACAAGGCCGCTGTTTAGGCGGCGCTCTCATTTCTCGCCAAGAAATTGTTGATGTATTTACTGCTTTTATGCGTAGTGCCGGCCCCTGTATGAGCCCCTTCAATGCTTGGGTGTTATTGAATGGATTAGAAACACTGTCTCTTAGGATGACAGCTCATTCTTCTAATGCTATGAAGTTGGCAACATTTTTAGAAGGTCATTCTAAAGTACAAAAAGTCAATTATGGCGGTTTACCAAGTCATAAGTATCACGAGCTTGCCAAGCAGCAACAAAAAGACTTTGGTGGTTTGCTCTCTTTTGAAGTTGAAGGTGGACGAGAAGCGGCTTGGAAAGTGATCAATGCAGCTAAGCTAATGTCTATAACTGGAAACTTGGGAGACACTAAGACCTTAGTAACCCACCCAGCAACAACAACTCACGGTCGCTTATCGGACGAAGAAAAAGCCAAAGCCGGAATTACAGAAGGCTTGATTCGTGTTTCCGTCGGGCTTGAAGACATTGAAGACATTATTGCTGATGTGGAAGGAGCGTTGGCTCAGCTTAATTAAACGGATTTTGCGTAGTGTAAACAAGACGGACTTGAGTTTACTCAGTCCGTTTTTTTTTATCCATAAAATCAATTAATCATCGTAAAATTGACTTAAGTAGTATCTGTATTAGTTTTTTATGATATATCATTTTATAATGATATATAGGAATCGAACTGTTTTTGATTTGGTTTGGTGTTTTAGTAGAACAATTAAAGATACATAAAACTGATTATAAGGTGAGAGTTATGGATAAATTTCTCAAAAATGCACTACTTTTCAGTGCTTTAGCACTACCCGTTTGGCAAGTTCAAGCAGACACTGTTGGAATAAGTGCTCAGGATACCTACGCTTTGCTCCAACAAAGTGATGATGTGTTGTTTATTGATGTTCGGGATCCAGTTGAAATCATGTTTATAGGTTTTACTGATGCAGTGGATATTAACATTCCATATTTAATCGTAGACCGAAATGACTGGGATGAAGAAAAGCAACGTTTCCGCCTGCATCGTAACCCCAATTTCGTTGAAGAAGTGAAAGCGGCTTTAGCACAAAAAGGCCTTAGTGAGGATGCGACCATAATTACTATGTGTCGTTCTGGCAGTGAGCGTGGTTTGCCAAGTGCTGAATTTCTACAAAACAATGGTTTTGAAAATGCTCGTTATGTTATCCATGGGTTTCAAGGAAGCAGCGTAAAAGAGGGAGAACAACGCGGTTTACGTGTAAAAAATGGTTGGCAAAATGAAGGCCTATCATGGGGTTCTAAGCCTAATACCGATAAAATTTATCGTACAGATAAGTAATGATCGTCGGTGTTTTTCGCGAAAACACACCGAAATACTATTTTAATAACAACACTTTTTTTCTGTGTAACACTGCAGAATAAGGCAGATTAATTATGGCCATCAGCCGACGTAACCTTCTCATTTCTGGTGCTACTTTAGGCGCAGTCTCAGCCACTGGTATTATAAGTTGGGAGCTTAATAAGCAAGACACTAATGCCAAGATCGTCATCGCGGGTGGTGGTGCGGCAGGTATTGCTATCGCGAACAAGCTGCAAATGTACCTTAATGGTGCGCAGATTACAGTTGTTGATCCTCGTCCATACCATTGGTACCAGCCTGGACAAACTCTGCTTTTGGCTGGTGTGTACGATTCACGTGAAGACGTGATTAGCACTAATAAAGAATATATGGACGCAAACGTACGTTGGGTCGAGGATTCTGTCACAGAATTTGATCCTGATAATAATCAAATACTAACGGGCAAGAGCGGTACTTTGGCATACGATTATCTTATTGTGTCGACAGGGTTAGAGTTGCGTTACGATCTGATTGAAGGTTTTGACCCAGAGCAAATAGGAAAAGATGGCCTTACTTGTATTTACCATAGCCCTGAAGCAGGTATTGCAAGCCATCGACAAGCATTGGAATTTGCTCAATCAAAAGGTGGTAATGCCATCTTTACTCGTCCACATGGTTCGCTTAAATGCGCTGGTGCTCCTTTGAAAGCGACCAACTTGGTTGAGTATTTTGTTAGGGAGTCGGGGCAGCGAGAGCGTTTTAATTTCGACTACATGACCGCTGAGAATTTTTTGTTTAGTGTGAAAGTGTTTGATGAGCGCCTGCAAGAGATTTGGCAAGAGAGGCAGATTGCCTATCATTACGAACACGATTTAAAATCCATTGATACGCAAACTAAACAAGCAGTATTCACAACCGTATCGGGTGAAGAGTATCAAAAAGAGTGGGACTTTATTCATGTAACGCCACCTATGTCGGCGATTCCAGCTGTTCGTAACTCTGTTCTTGCGGATAGTAATGACTTTAAAGGATATTTAGAAGTTGATAAATACACCCTTCAACATAAGCGTTATCCCAATGTATTTGGATTAGGCGATACAGCAGGGACACCGATTGGCAAAACCGCAGCGTCTGTAAAAGCTCAACTTCCGGTTGTAGCAACCAATCTAACCGCTATGATTCGCGGTGTAGAGCCGCCTGCTAAGTGGGATTGTTATACTTCTTGCCCAATGATTTTAGATGTGGGTCACGCGATGCTTTGGGAGTTTGATTACACACTTCAGCCAGTGACAGCATTGCCTTTTGAGGTAGTGGATCCATTGAAGAAAAGTAAGCTGTCTTGGGTGATGGAAAAATCATTATTAAGACCAATCTACGATGTGATGCTAGAGGGTTATACACCGGTCTAACGCTTGTGTTGCTTTATGGATGCCTATGAATTTCCTTTTTGTGCTTGCAGTAATCTTATTAGCTTGCGTTGTGATATTTATGCTGGCGATCCATGTTGGTTTTCGAGCGCCTCGGATAAGCAATACTGAGACGCCTGAAACAAAGCTAGGTGTTGCCTATAGCACTGTTTTTGTCCCGACTAAAAACGCTAAAAAGCTGTCGACATGGTTTCTTCCAGTTCATGAATCAGAAGTCACAGTAGTGATTTTGCATGGTTGGGGCAGTAATGCAGGTATGATGCTTCCTCTTGCGTCCCCCTTCCATGCTGCAGGTATGAATGTTTTGCTGTTTGATGCTCGTAGTCATGGGGGTAGTGAATCGGACACTTTTTCTTCCTTACCACGTTTTGCAGAGGACACACAAAGTGTCGTAGATTGGTTGAAAAAAACACACCCCATGGCATCACAAAAAATCGTACTTTTAGGGCATTCTGTTGGCGGTGCTGCGGTGTTGTTAGCCTCTTCAAGAACGAATGACGTCGCTGCCGTTATTAGTATCTCAGCTTTTGCGCACCCAACATGGATGATGCAACGTTACTTAAAAAGCGTTCATCTCCCTTCGATCATGCGACCATCCATTTTGCGTTATGTGGAGTGGGTTATTGGTAGTCGTTTTAACGACATCGCACCGATCAACACAATTCGTAGTGTGAAATGCCCAGTATTGCTGGTTCATGGCAATGTGGATAGAGTCGTTCCCATAGAAGACTCACGAGCTATCATTGCTGATGGCCATTTATCTCATGTAAGCTTAATTGAGGTAGATGGAGCTGGTCATGATTCTGTTGATAACATTGAATCGCACAGTCAAAAACTCATTGATTTTCTCATCAAGGAAAAGATTGTTAATTAATGTATTCATTATGTAGAAAATATGCATGGATGCATCCTATTTTTGAACTATTCTATTATACTGAATTTAAAATCATCATATTAGCGTTTGATTTCTAGCGAAAGCACATCACCTGTTACCTATGATTATAATTATAAATCCTAATACAAAGGGTGGTCGCTCTATGACAACACAAGACACTTCAATATACAAAGGGTGGTCGCTCTATGACAACACAAGACACTTCAATTAAACAAAAAGACCTTCTGCTATACCGCTTCCTACTTGCCCAAATTCCTATACTACTCATAAGCGGGTTAGTGGGAGAAGGGCTATTTACTTTTACCCTATACGCTTCTATTGCTCTTTTTGTAACAACGCAAACTACATATTCTCTGTTTAAAGGATCTATGGCTTTTTCCGTGATCGCAGGTATTTTGATCATGGTAGTCTCATCTTTGCTAATTCAGAGCCAGCTTGGTCTGACAGAAATGCATTTTCATATCTTTGCTAGCATGGTGATTTTGCTTATCTATCAGAAATGGCAGCCTATTATTGCGGCGCTGCTGACAACGGCAATATATCATGTTGCTTTTATGTATATACAAATGGCGGGCGTTCACATTGGCAATATGCCGATCACTGTATTTGCAGGTCATCATCATATGTCAATTATGTTTATTCATTGTGGTTTTGCTATCGGTGAGGCGTGTGTTCTTATCTACATGGCTCATATTATGACAAAGCAAACTTTGGCGAATAACAAGGTGGCTGCTGTTATACAGCAAGTATCCGTAACTAAAAACCTTGCTTTAAGGGTTGATAATCCTACCTCTCAAGCGGAAGAGGCGTTGAATACTTTGTTGTCTGATCTGTCTTCTTTATTTGAAGACTTTAAAAAAATTGCCATTGCTTTAACATCGGCCAGTCAGGATGTGGTTGCCATCGGTACTAAGGCAAATCAAAACGCACATGATAATAATGTGCGATTCCAGCAGGTTGAACAAAGTTCAGTCCATGTTTCCAGTTCGATGGAGCAGGTTTCAACTAACAGTTCACATTCTGCCACCATGGTCACAGAGTTGAAAAAAGCCACAATTTCAGACAGTGAACGTGCTAAGCATGTAATGACAGATATGACACTACTGTCAGAGAATATGGACGGGGTATCTAAATCGCTGGCGACTCTTATGACTGATGTGGACTCCATCAGTCAATTATTACAATCTATTAGAAGTATTTCGGATCAAACAAATCTGCTAGCATTAAATGCGGCCATTGAAGCTGCAAGAGCGGGTGAGACAGGGCGAGGTTTTGCAGTTGTCGCTGATGAAGTAAGAACATTAGCACAGCGTTCAAGTGATACAACTGATGAAATTGAAAGCGTGTTATCGAATTTAAATACGAGTGTGGCAAACACGTCGAAGTCAATTATCTCTGGAAAAGAGCGAACTCAAGTCGGCGTGCAACATGCACTGGATATCTCTCAAGGGTTATTGAAAAGTGCAGAGGATGTTGCGGTTATCCACACCTCAAGTATTTCTGTGGTAAAAGATACAGAGCACCAAGTCTCTGAGTTGCGCAGTATTAATCACCAAGTAAGCGACGCCGCGAAAGCGATAGAAGATTTAGTCATCATGATGGATGGCTTGAATAAAGCGGCCTTGGAAATAGATAAGGTAACTGTTGAATATCAAACTAAATCAGCGATTTTCACTGTTTGAGTGACTTTGTAACTATTAAATGCGTGATTTTTAAACAGCTCACACTTAATTGATTTTTTGGCTTAAATACATAATTAAGTTGTTGATAAATAATAATAAATGCTTATAATTCTTTTTCAGTTGAGCAGCACTGCAAAAGCTATTCAATGATTAAAAGTTATACGGAGTGGTAGTTCAGTTGGTTAGAATACCTGCCTGTCACGCAGGGGGTCGCGGGTTCGAGTCCCGTCCATTCCGCCATCATTTAAGATGGAATAAAAAAGTTGGGTGTGTAGCTCAGTTGGGAGAGCGTCGCCCTTACAAGGCGAATGTCGGGGGTTCGAACCCCTCCACACCCACCAACTTTTTGATCCTTACCCTTAAGCTGTAATTCAAGCTAACTTATTGAAATAATAAGATTTTTCAAAATCAATTAACTCTACTTTTCATTATAAATACTCCTATCTAGTAAATCAAAAAATCACTTCAGATTTCCATGTGGCGAATCTGTGACCATATTGTGACCAAATTGAATATTTTGAGTTTTCTAATTGCCAAACAAAATCGCTGATTTGTTCGCTTTTTGAGCTTATTTTGACCTTCGCTTGTTTTGGTCTAGAAAAAAATCATGATATATGTGGTCACAATTATTCTATAATCATATTGGACACTAAACGACTTTAATGTATCTAAAGTGTTTTTTTCTTTACCAACGTAACTTACTGAATAATATTGAAATTACTCGTTAGGGGTGATTGGTCAGATCTGTTGTAGTCAAAAACTTTATGTGACCAAAATGCCTAGAACAAGTCATTTTTTTGTTGATGTTTTTTGAGTGAGTTTATTTTTACTGAGCGCTTGCGTATGGTTTTTGCTCTTAATCAGAGGGATAGATAGTGGGCATTAATAACAATGCATTATTTCGTCAAATAGAGATTTTAAGAGCTATTCCAAATACACCAGATCGTGCTATGTCGACGGCAACAATACAAACTGTGTTAGAAGGGAAGGGGTTTAATGTACCTGCCCGTACTCTACAGAGGGATCTTAAAGTGTTAACCAAGCAGTTCAATTTAAACTGTGATACTTCAATGCCTATGTATAAGTGGAGTTTTAAAGGTAATAGTCCTATCAACTTTGAATCTATGGATACCGCTACGGCTTTGACGTGGGTTCTTGCTCGAGATCAATTTTCAGGTCTACTCCCAAAAATTGTAATGGAACAGCTCAATCAGTATTTTGAAGCTGCTCAGAATTACTTAGATGGCTTAAGGCAAAATAGTCTTGTCGACTGGACAAAGCGTGTTGCTTCATTGCCAAATGGAAAACCTTTGATCCCTGCAAAAGTAGACGATAGAATTTGGTGGAATCTATCCCTTGCTTTGCTCGAAGGCTACGCATTAGACGTTGTATATAACAAACGCGGGGAGGGTGAACCGAAGAGCTACGTCATTCATCCTTATGGGATGATTATTCGTCATAGTGTGAGCTATTTAGTTGGGTCAGCAAATGACCATCAAGATATTGCGCACTTTGCACTACATAGATTTTTACAAGCAAAAAAATCTGATCAACCCTATCGCTCAGTACCTAGTTTTAAAATTCAAGATCATATTTCTAAGGGTGGGTTTGGTGTGAGAATGTCTGAAGGGTTAAGTTACGATGTTCAGCTTTACGCTACCATCAAGAAGGAATTGGCTCAGACGCTGCTGGAGACACCTCTAGGTTTTGATCAAGAGTTAAGGCTGTCAGATAGTTCTGATTCGTATGAGCTAATTGTTACTATTCCTAATGATCAGCAAACATTTATGTGGGTTTTAAGTCATGGCTCACAGATCAACGTCATAGAGCCTGTTGAATGGCGTGAAAAAATCCATGAACACGCTAAAGCCATCCTAAGCGCATCTATATAACCTATCAATTAAGATAAACCTTTCTCTCATGCGTCACATGGTGACGCAGGTTTTTGTATTCACCCTGTTATTTTGTGTTCCTTCTGTTAGTATCGAAAAGTCAACTGATTGATTTTTGTACTTTAATGCTGGAGTGCGTATGGCGGAAATGAACTTGGGTGCAGTAATCTGTAAGGTGAATCTCAAAATTAAAGGTATTTCTGTAGATCCGGAAACAGGGGCTGTCTTGTTTTCGTTGTTTGGTAATTCAGGTAATAAAGACACAAATTCATCCGGAAAGCTATTCGGTTGCATTGCTAGAATTTCAAACAACAGTGAGTTGAAAAAGGTAGAAAAAAGAAAAGCAGGTCTTAAGCTTGAAAGTGACCGATTTACCCTTAGCGTAACACCTAATCAGTATTTTGAAATTATTTATCGGTTTGATGCAAATGCAAACTCCTTAGACCTATCCGACCCTATAAAAAAGATAGTCTGTGATGAGGTTTATGGATACTTTCAAATCAATCAATCTAATAGTCATAATTTAATTAAACAAAAACAAATGATTGATAATTCTGCGTACGAAGCAGCTGGTTGTGGTTGCGTTCAAGATTCATATGAGTCAGCAAAAATACTTCATACTTTATCTGAAGGTCAGTCTTTTACAGTCGAAGTTGAAGGGCATGACACAGTTCAAATACATTTTCCTGTGGAGCCGCCTAAGCCAATTCCAAAAGTTGATAATAACTCAATAGAGTTAATCGGTTATAGAGTTAAAGCTATAGATTTCGAATTAAATCAGATAGCGGTTTTGACTGATACTGAGAAGAAAAAAAATATAGTTTTAAGTCCAGAAGAGTTTAATAAATTTCATCAAAAATATGCTGATGGAATTTTATCAAAAAGTGTGATTTTTAATTTTGTTGTAAAAGAGCAAGTTGGCAAGAAATTTAATTTAATCTCTTTCTGCTCATTCCGAAATGAACAGATAGAGCTTAACAATGTTTGACTTAGATCTTTTCATATCTCGCTGGCCGGATGATATTACGGCAATTTGCCACAACTCCGCTATACGTTGCTATATTAGATTATTTTATGATGCTGGTATTGCTAAGGATTTACTAGGCCCAATATCTTTCATAGAAAGTCAGGTAGGAATTGAGCCTTTTGACAACTATGACGAAAGCTTACTATTAAATAATACGAGAAATAAACTTGTAGCTTATGCAATTTCATCCTTGGCAGCTATGAAACATCAACATATTAATGATGATTGCAAGCAGATTGTTTGCTTTTTGAAAATATCAGTTTTTATTTCATTATTTAGTGATGGTGTACGTATTAATTCATCATCCACTATAATGGAAGCTGCTCGAGATATTAGACGATTAATTGCTAACCCCCCAAAAGAGTTGTTTGAAGTTCCCAAGGAATTTGGGCTGTTAGAGTCGATAGAATATATAGTCAATATAGACTTTAAGAGGAATAAACTAAAAGGTTCTTTTTTAAAAGAAGTTAAAAGAGGTTGGTATATTTTTGTTCAGTTAAAAAGTCGCCCACCTGTTAAAATTATCCTACCTCGAAAGAAACAACACCATAAACCACAGGTTCACACGCAGCCATTGCCTTTTTTTGGCAGTGAATTGACGATAGATGACCCCGAAGAAACTCAGATCATTGAGTTAGATGATAATTCGGTATTTCCTATCCGATCAGCACAGCGAGATTTATTTCGAAATCAAATTATTGAAACTAGAGAGCAACTTGGCCTGCTGCTTAGCCCGGTGCGTCTTTCATTACTTGAGATATATGGTGTTCAGCTGTGGCTACGTTCAACGTCCAGCTCAATATCATCTGTATTAGTATCATTAGCTATGCTCACTACGTTAAAAGAGCATGAAATATTGGGTCTAAATGTTACTAGTTCAACCGCTGAAGTAGAGTCAATAATGAGTGATAAGGCTGCCTATGGTGTCATCGATCTTGAGGCGAATGTTTACTGGCGTAAAGAATTAGATGTTCAAAATTGTTTTACTCCTACAGAAGAACACTTACCTTGGCTAAATGAGCATAACGAATGGTTAGCACTGCCCATTCCTCTGATTTTTAACCAAATTATGTCTGGTGTGGTGCTGGATTCACCTCAATGCACTGTCAAGACTTGGCTCAACCTTAGTGACGAAAAACAAGCAAAAGAGTTTCTTAATAGTGCATGTAGAGAAATTCGAGAATTGGGTCAATCACACAGACCAATTAGTAGAAGAGCTCTTCGCTATTCTCTGTTTGCTCGCATTGCAGATCAGTTTGGGCAACATATTGCGTCGTTGATTTTTGCAAACAACAGCTTTTCTAATTCCACTAGACATTACTACATGGCTGCTAGTGCTGAACATCTTCAGCTATTGTATGCTCAAGCAATAAGTTTATTTACACCAGTTGAGACATCCAATGTTAAGGCTATTGGTCAAACAGGTACGGTAGGATCTCGCCTATCTATTTCAGCTGATTCTTTTAAAGAAAGGTTAGTTTATAACATAAATGTTTTAAACGAGCTCCTGTTGACAGTAAAAAGTGAAAAAGATCCAGAGCAATTGAAACATATTTATAATTTAGTCGCTTCTTATACTGTCACTATGTTCGCTTGTGCTACTAGTCATCGCCGACATAATTCAGTTTTTATTGAGCATTCCTGTTGGAATCATGATTATACGCAGGTATTAATTGCAGACAAAATTTTCTTTGGTGAAAGTGCGGCTCGCGTCATTGCGGTCCCAGAGGTAATGACAGCTCAAATTAAAAATACAAAAGGTTGGATTGAGCAAATTATTAAGCGCTTAATAGTAATAGGGCATCCTTTTTATAAAATATTATCAGCTTCATTATCAAGGAAAGGAAATAGCCCTTTCCTTGGTTGTTGGACGGATAGTAATACACTTAAAACCGCAGAAACCTCGCAGATATCCTTGTTTTTAGGCTCCGACTGGACGTTGCCTCAGAACGCCCTTAGACAGTTATCTTATCAAACTATGCTTCTGCAAGCTCAATCAAGTGGATATTTAGATCATCAGATGGGTCATGTTTCCTCTGCTCTTAATTATTTCCAGAATACATCCTTAAGGAGCTTACATGATGATGAGCAAAATCAGCATCGAGAAATAATTCAGGACGTTTTGGGCATACTCGGCTTTGTGAATTTAAGGCGTACAAAATTTAGTAACGACAAAAATCTCAATATCGCATCTTTTTTACCAGAAACAATTAATGGTAATAACTCTGAAACGACGAAAGAGTCAGCAAATAATGCTTTAGTTAGCATCATGGCAGAAATAAAAGATTCTAATGACTCCATATATGAGCTTATTAATAAGAAGCTTTCTCATCAACCTTTCATACACGAAGAAGCCTTGAAGCAATTAGAAATGCTAATTGTTGATGATAATGGAGAACAGTTGGATGATGAGGCGTTTGAAAATCTACTCAAAGGCGTTTATCTTAAAAGCCCCAAAATTGAAACCGTTTTCCCATATAGAATGCACATTGCCGAGGATGTTTATAGTATCTTCTTTCCTCAATTTATTGAGCTGGTTAGATCAATATTTAGTGATCGTAGGCCTCAAAATGAAGATGATTTGAAGACAGCTTTGCTGCTGTCAATTATTTTTGATGGTCAAGATTCTATCATTAAGTTTTTTAGATCCAGTGCTGAGAAAATCTTAAAAATAGAGAATATAACCTATGTTGATCATTATCTTACGGGTGAAATTTTAAAGCAACCTGTTATTTTTGCTGGTGTTACGAGTACGCTATTGATTCTATTATTGAATAATTCTAACTCAAATAAGGTTCAATTTAATATTCAGGAGCTTGATCGGCGTCTGGAGGTTTTGAAAGAAAGTAATGTTAAAAATAATTTAAACAGCGTAACGAAATCTTTGTTGGATTTTACTAGCGCTGCAGTATGTGAGTTTAAAACTGAAACTTGGAGTGTTTCTGACTTCTTCAAACATATCAGCATCAGTCCTCGTCAGTACGAAAGTGGTGTTTTGTTTGGCCTACGGCAAAAAAAGGTTAAAACCAAAGATTTATCGGCGCATGCTCTAGAACGATTAATCTCGCCAACACAGTATTTTCCACTCAACAATACTCAGGAATTATCTGCTGTTCAAGAACAGGTTATTGAAAAAAGGACGTATAAAGCGACTAAAGATAAAGTGTTTTATAAAGCGTTTTTTAAAGACTTACTTCAAGCACTTGATGATTGTAATAATAATTCAAAGAGGGGGATTCTAGTCTTTTGGAATCGTTTAATCAGCGATGGTAAAGAGTCTCGCACTTCTGTTACTGAATTAGTAAACAGTTCCAATTCGTTACCTGAAATCATTGTTCTAATCCTTACTTGGTTGCTTGAGGCAGCCTGTCGGAAAGGAAAAAGAAACACATGGCTGGCAGTATCAACAATCAAAACTTACTTGTCTACAATAGGTCCTGCATTGTGCGAGCTATGTGCGAATAAGTCGCTGTTATCTTTAGATTACGACGATCTTATTGATGTCTATCAAGCAGTGATCGATATGGGTGAGGAGACTCACGCCAAGACTAGATCGAACCGATTAATGGACTTCCATAAGCAATGTCGCAAATATTTTCAGTTTCCTAAGATAGATTGGCAAGACCTTGATGTACCACTAACCGACGAAGAGATCACCAGAAATATCATTACACATGTGGAGTATGAAAGGGCGATTTGTCTATTAGAAAATGATCCATATTTCACTCCATCAGCTCGTGAGGCTTGTATTGTAGCTTTAGTAATTAGTTATCGATTAATGGCAAGGCGTGGAGAGATCCGACGTTTGCGAGTAAACGATTGGTGTGCCCATAGTGGTCTATGCTCAATTCGCAGTAATGTTTTTGGTAGTACCAAGACGGTTAAGGGTAACAGGCGAATCCCCTACAAGATTTTGATGACAGAAGCTGAGCATGATCGAATTCAGGCTTTCGTTGAGGAAGCAAAAAGGCAGGGTGATAACCCGCCATTGTTTTATGATTCCCTATTTCCTAGACGCATTCGGAGCATGGATAAAACATTTAATCGGGTAACAGAGGCGCTTCAATTGGCAACAGGCGATAAAAATACGCGTCTTTATGATTGTCGTCATGCGGGTATTAATTTTGTTGCAACTGCCCTGCAACTAAGTGATAACCAAGCAGATCCGATTGCATTATCCATCAAAAGGTGGTTGCCATGCGGTAGTTTCGCGGAGTTTCAAGAAAGCTTTTTTCAAGTGACTATAGGTAATCCGTCAACACGTCATGCTTTGTTACCTGCACTGGCACAGATGGTTGGCCACAGTTCAGCGACGACAACTACCAATAACTATATTCATTTAACTGGCTATTGGCGTTGGCTTTCAGTAGAGCAGACATTTAGGTCCCTTAAAACCTTAGACAGCGATTTATACGCTCTTGTACAAACGTCTAAAGAGCAGCTTTTTCGACAAAAAAATAAAACTGGTTTATCCGCTTCATATTGTGTAATTGAGGATTTAATCAAGAGCAGTGCTGTGTCCAACCTTATCAATAATAGTGGAATCGATTTTCCGGAACTTGAACTTAGTAACGTCATGATAGACACAGTTACAGCGCAATTGGAAATGATCAAAGATATAGAGCGCTCGTTGCGAGTGCTAGAAAACTTAACTTTTTCCTCTAAGAATCTAAAAATTGATCTTCATTCTGAGCAAGCTCAATATGTAATTGAAAAAGCTGATCTTGAAACTAGCTTTGTTAATCACGTTTGGAGTGCCTTTCAGGATACATTACAGCGAGATGTTGGTTACCGAGCCTTTTCAATACCCGCTCGGGAGGAAAATATTTTGCTTCCTAAGCCGTATCGTCCAAAAGCAGCCAAAGCTTATTTGTTAAATCAAAGCTTTTGGTCGCTTTTAGCCAAACTTTTATCTTTGGATAAGGGTGAACAGCATCAATTGTTATTGCTTTGGGGAAATGCATGGGACGGCAATAGTCGAGTATGCAAAGTGCCAATAAATGAGAAAGTTCAATGGGAGGAAATAAGTAATAAATTGTCTTGGTCACCGATTTTTTCATCTGAGACGTTAAGGCGTCGGCAAAACTTAGGTGTGATCGTGGAGTGTTGCGAACTGAGATACCTTGCAAAGAAAGATGAAGAAGAAATAACATTGGTTGTGCTTAGCCATGCTTTATTTTTATTGTCCTTACTAAAAAAAGTAGTCAATCAGCATGGATAATAAATACATACTCCATAGATATGAAAGCAAGTAAATTATTTTCATTATCATGTGAACGTTATGTTTCGTTGTATGTATTTAGTATGTTAGTCAATCGCTCATTTAAAAATGGAGTAATCGGCAATGAAAATATTGTACATCCACGGATTT
Source organism: Marinomonas vulgaris (assembly GCF_018145875.1). Lineage (GTDB taxonomy): Bacteria > Pseudomonadota > Gammaproteobacteria > Pseudomonadales > Marinomonadaceae > Marinomonas > Marinomonas vulgaris. The sequence goes on from NZ_JAGSSV010000023.1 coordinate 45,265, forward strand.
GGTTCAAAGTTTAAGCCCCAATCGGATAAGGTAAAAAGTCTGTCCTCTCTTGGGGTCGTTTACGGAATAGACATTGACTACACCGATCGCAGATCAGTTATTACTCAACAATTACGAGACGTTATCATCCAGAAAGACATTGAGTTATTAGTTGGTACGTCAATGGGCGGGTATTTTTCTGCCGAAGTTGGTCTAATGGTTGGTCTTCCTTATGTCATGATCAATCCAGCGATGAGCCCTAGAACCACTCTTAGTAAGTACATTGGTGAAGGCGTTGACTACTATGGCAGGCCTTATCACTTAGAAGAAAGTATAGTGGAAGAATACGACCAAATGGCACTGGAAAAGCAGCATGGGCTTCTTCTACTGGATAAGGGTGACGAGCTTATTGATTACAGAGAAACCGTACGGTTGTTACCTGATATACAGACTTTGATATTCGAGGGTGGATCGCATCGCTTTGATCACATTGACGAATCTTTAGAAACTATTCAGCAATACGCAAATAGGCTGTCTGTAGTATTGGGGTTTGGGGAGTATTGAACTTAAAAATAATCTGTCTATTTTCTTAGTCTTAAGTAGATAGCTTTTACCTTTATTAAAGTGCGCTACAAGTTTGCATTTAAATAAATTTCGGTGGTAGCCTTTATATTTTTTATCGAGATCTTGTTTTAAACGAAGTTTAATGAAATTTAAGAGGTTTTATGGTTACTGATTCAATAGCTCCAATTGATGACTTTATAAACAGGTTTACGCATTATAAAATTGATATTTGTCAAGGAAGAGAATTTATTTCGACGGGTTTTTTGCAGTCATGTCGATTAATTGACCTCCTACTGGATGATAGTGGTTTTAGAAAATCGTTTTATATGAATGGGATTGTCTATAATGTAAAGAAACTATCAATTAACTCAATGCATCAACTTATTAATATTTTAGTAGTAAAAGAAAGCAGTAGCAGTTTTATAAATGCTAGTGCTTATGATACGAATGATAGATTTTACAATGATTTTTCAAAAAGTCATCATCCTACCAATGAAGAGTTAGAGTACTTAACCTTGTTTTCAAATCAAGGTGAATGTCATATTAATGTTAAATTTGTCGATAGCTCCGCTTCTATTCGATACCAAGCGCTATCTCCTCATGAAATCTCTCTTTTATTTGACGAAAGTGGAAATATCCACACAGCTTTAAAATTTGATGATCGCTTATTTCAATGTAGCATGCTAGAGATATTTCCAAAGACAAATAAAGTCAAACTTTCTGTCAAGAAATGTTGAAGGAAACACTGTTTAAAAGAGCCCCATATGAGTAAAGCTGTTGATTTAGTCGGTGACATACACGGTCATAGTGTTGAGTTTGAGCAGTTACTATCTGATATTGGATACGAGCCTTTTCAAAAAGGGTACAGACACTCTGAGCGAAACTTTATCATGGTTGGTGATCTTATCGATGGTAGTGGCAGTAACTGAAGGCCAACACCGTGTCGTTGAGATTGCGCGCAGCATGGTTGAAGAGGGTAACGGTATTGTTGTGATGGGCAACTATGAGTTTTAAGTTGCTGATTTTTATGTTTATGGAATATTTCAAAAGGAAGAGAAATGCTACATCTCTATACATCTAGAAATTTTAAAGTATTAGTGAATGAATACCTTAAAATTACGTCTTCATTATCCGCCCCCGTATTTACTAAAACGCCTGTTGTTGTGCCCAATAAGGCGATCGGTCGATGGTTGCAGCAACAAGTGGCTACATCAAAGGGCATTAGCGTCAATTTAGATCCGGTATTACCAGCTAAGTACGCTTGGTCTTTATTGCGCAAAGCGGAAAAGGAATTGACCGAGCAGAGTGATTTTTCTTCTGAGGTGATGCTTTTCTCTATACGTAAAATACTGGATGACGCTGCTCTGAATGTTAATTTTACTCGGTTAGGTCACTACCTTAATAACTGCTGTGATTCTGATCGCATGGTATTAGCAGGTAAAATAAGCCGTATCTTTGATCTTTACCAGGTGTATAGAGGTGATTGGTTAAGTGAATGGCAAGTAGGAAATAGCTTGGGGTTGGGGGAAGACGAGCCTTGGCAAAAGGCCATGTGGAATCTACTGTCCGATAAAAGTGAAGAACAGTTTCGTTCTCAACAAGAGCTGGCTTTACTAAGTGCCGTAAAAGAACGTACTTTTCCATTGCCCAAGACGTTATGTATTTTTGGTGTGGCCAGTTTGCCCAAGAGTTTTATTGAACTTATACAAGCATTATCGGAGCATTGTGAGTGCTATGTATTTGCATTTTCAGCGCTTGAAGGTAATGGATTATTGCCTGAGTTGATGCATTGGCATCAAACGGGGGAAGATTGTAAGCGCCAATCCAACCCTACCTGCCCATGACGCCCTCAAACCGCTAACCTTATCGCTTCTTATTATTCAAGGAG
>NZ_JAGSSV010000024.1:0-25216 GCF_018145875.1 Marinomonas vulgaris
AATCCACTGGTTTTCACTTACCGTCCCCTGTTTATTTAAAATAACAAATGAGGCGACAACTATCCTGACACAGGGGGTTAGTTCAATGTTGTATTACTTGAACATGGCTTATTCTAGGTATAAATTTTGTACGACTTCCAACCCACATGAAGTGCTCAATATGCCATTGGGTTTTAAAATACTTCGATGATTGTTTGAATGCGGATGGCTACCTAGCATACAAGTCGACCAAGGTAACGCTGGCCAAATACATTACGAAGATATATTGAAATGTAAAATGGCATGCCTGCCCGAAGGGAGGTTGGGTAAAAGCAACCATGGCGATCAATCACATCACAAAGCTGTATCTCATCGACGCGTTTGAAGAAGCCTGTAAGTACGACAAGAATCGAGCATAACGAGTGATTCAATTCTTCGTGATTAGCCGTAGAAACTAGTGTTTCACTAATCCGGGTAACGGAACAAAATAGAGTGTGGCACTTTACAGTGTTATCGAAACAACTAGTAATGAAACAAACTACGGATAGAGGCTTAAAGCGAGTTGGCGAAATACACACTTCGTAAGCACAGAAGGGCTATAGAGATTACGACCTTTTTCCTTTTCCAGCCTTTGGGTAACGAAAAGGTTCGATCAGCGCTTCAAGCTGATCCCATGGCATCAGGTCATCCACTCAAGTCAATAAAATCTCTTTGCGCGTTTTATGATGTTTGTTGTTGCGTTCCCTGTCGGCACAGTGACTTGATGTGACATGATCAGGCTCTAATACAGAGACGGCATGAATATGCGTTTAGGGACTGAAATCCTTTCAATGTAATGATTTTTATAAAAATAATGTCTTTGTATGCATTATTTATTGGAAATTATGTTGATATTGAGTGATTGAATGGTTTGGTGGTAAAGCATAACGTACTTTTTGTACTGAATGGGTAGATTTATGAGCTGAGGTTTGATCGCAGAAATACAGTGTAAGTAGGCATTTTTTAACCTTAAAATCGGTTTTCTAGATGCTACCTAGCTCTGATTTTGAGCGATAGTCATTTTAATGAAGTGGCCTTGAGGAAAAAAGGGTTGTAAAATTGTGACCAAGATTTTTTTATTTTTTTTACTAAACTAAATGCTGCTCTTCAAAACACAAGTTACTTTAAGAAAAAATAAAAATATCTTTCGTTGATTTATAAGGATTTTTTTTGTAAATTGCATATAAGGTGATTTTAGGTTGGATGCAGATGGATTGATTTTTCGCCCTTACAAGGCGAATTTCGAACCCCTCCACACCCACCAACTTTTTGTCAGTATTTCAAGCAATTCATAAAGCCTCGAAACTCAGTCATACCAAGCCTTTCAGCTATAGTTAAACCTTTTCTGTTACCTTTATTATACAATCTAGTTTTTTTAAATTAATATTCACTTGCTATAAAGCTAATCAATTTTGCTATTTTGTGACCAATCTGTGGCCAGTTTTATTGCTTTTCTACTCTAATTTTGCAGGTTAAGGTCTACTAATTACTATTTATGGGTGTTTTTGACTTTCGCTTATTTAGATATAACCTCAGAAATTTGATGATTTACTGGCTTTTCTATAGACGCAACGGCTATGAAAGCCAGTAAATTACGCTTTCGAAATTACTCTTTTTCTTGCGGCTGAGCTTTAGCTAGGTCGGAGAAGCCTGCCCCAGCGTCTATGGCTATCTGCAGTGTGTTCCATTCTGATAATTGTCGTATCTATAGGACAGGGCTCTGTTCTAAGAAGAAGCTGCTTTCATCAGAAACTGTGTTTGCTAACGATACAAGCCAAGGTTTGATTGTGATGTTTGTACATTTTCAATAGCGTCTTGAGCGCAGACTCATCGGACAATTTCAGCTTGTTTAACGATAGAGGTTTGAACATCACCCTAATGGTTGCAGAATGGCGTGCTAACTTAATCAATATGCCAGACAAACGACCTATTTTAGCGTGAATACAAAGGGTTACAACAAAGAACACACTTGAGTTTGAAAATGTGTAGAGAAATACTTACTGTGGATGCGGGTATCAATGCTTCTTATGGTGAAAATAATTTTGGTAAATTTTGCATAATGTATTGCTTAAGAAATACATATTGGTAATATCAGGCTATGTGCTTTCGTATGGAAGCGTATACACAATTAGATGACAAAAAAATAAAATTCCTAATAAAAATAACAATGGAGCTTATTTATGAAACACTCTTCTGCTGTCTTGTTTAAAGCAAGCCTTGTTGCCGTGTCTGTCGCGGCGGCATCTTCTGCCTACTCTGCGGGTTTTGCCCTTAATGATCACAGTGCCACTGCCTCTGGTACTGCGCTGGCTGGCGCTGCAGCTTCCACAGCTGATATCTCATTTAGCTACTGGAACCCCGCGTTATTCACCAACGCCAAAGAAACCACCTTCTATGTGTCTGGCGCATACGTGATGCCAAGTATGGATGTGACGGTGAATTCTGCAACAGATGCAGCTGCATTTGGAGGCTCTGATATATCTGGTGATGGGGCATCTGGTGATTCTGTTAACAATACTTTGGTGCCATCCTTTTATTTTGCAAAGCCATTATCAGACAAAACCGTAGCGGGTATCTCCCTCAACGTGCCTTTCGGCTTATCAGGGGATGACGATCAAGATTGGGCGGGCCGTTTTCACGCAACAGAAACGGCTGTGCAAGATATTGCCTTGAGTTTCGCCTTAGCTCATAGAGTCAACGATTGGGCCTCTGTGGGTGCCAGTGTACAGGTACATAAGGCTGAAATTGTTCTTGAATCAGCAGTCGGCTCATCAAATTCAAATGCTGGTGGCGAGGGTATTGGCCGCATAGAAGCTGAAGACACTGCAGTGGGTTACAGTTTCGGTGCGATGCTCGAACCTGTGAAAGGCACGCGCGTCGGTTTAGGCTACCGCAGTGAAATTGATTTTGACTTCGAAGGAGATGTGAAATATTCAGGAGTTTCTCAATTACTTAATGGGGTTTTACAAAACAACAGGATGTATCAACTTATTGATACTGATATAAGTGACTCTGTTACTATGCCTTCTGTTATTACATTAAGTTTCGAGCATGAGCTAAGTAAAAAATTAACTCTTGGCTTGTCAGCCATCAGGACTGGCTGGAGTTCGCTAGATGGACTTGATATCGACTTTGAAAGTGATCAACCAAATTCAGAGTTAACCTTTGGTTTTGAAGATCAATGGATGTATTCAGCGGGCTTAACCTATGCTTATTCTGAAAAATTGACCTTACGTACGGGTATTGCTATGGATAATTCTCCTGCAAATGATGAATATCGATCAGCTCGTACACCAGATGGCGATCGCAAATGGTTGTCTGTTGGGGCAACCTACGATTTCAATGACATGACGTCAGCAACCTTCGCCTTTACCCATGTGAAAATCAAAGACGTATCGGTTAATCGTACTAGTTTAGATGAGGATGATGCGCGCGGCACTTTGCAGACTGATTACAGTTCCTCTGCCAATGTCATTTCAGTGGCGATGAACATGGCTTTTTAACGGCTCTCTAAAGCGCATTGAATACTTAGAACCATGTTGATCAAAATAGATCAACATGGTTTTTTACTTTAGCGCTTAAAGATTTAGATCAAGAGCAATCAAGCTGGAAGATGATTGACGGCTTCTTGCAGTGCAGACTTCCTAGAATCACAAAACGCGTTGTGAGGTAGGCGTTTTAATACGCCGAGTTTTTCCAGTCGCTCTGTGGTTTGGCCATTCGGACTGAATATATACACGTCACAACCTGCTTCAATCGCATCTTTGATAGCGTTTTCCAGCGCCAAACTGATGGTTAAATCCATCATGGGGACCGCGCTCAAATCCAATACCACTGCCTTGTAGTTGTGAATTCGATTATGGTGTTTTGCAATGGCCTTACTGGCACCAAAGATCATAGGGCCGGATAAGTAAAACAGCAGCACTTTGCCATCGGCTTGATCTAACAGTTCTCTTTCGCCGTCTGCAAGTGAGATGTCGTCATCCGCATCGCTGATCGCTTTTACATTACCAGATTGTAATCGGCTCAATTTCTCAATGGTCATGATGTTGGCAATAAATACTCCAATGCCAACAGCCACCATTAAATCGACAAACACGGTTAGCGCCATGACACCGTACATGATGATGGTTGGTGATAAGGCGATTTTATGGGCGCGTTTTAAGAAGCTCCAATCCAATATGTTGATCCCAACATACAAGGCAATACCCGCCAAAACAGCCATCGGGATTGGGCTAATCAACTGGGAAGCACCTAGAACCACTATTAATAAAATCAAAGCCCGAGTGATGCCCGCTAATGGAGATTTACCTCCAGTCTGAATGTTCACCACAGTGCCCATTGTCGCGCCCGCACCTGGCAAGCCGCCCAATAGGCCTGAAAAGAAATTCGCCAATCCCTGTCCGATAAGTTCGCGGTTCGAGTCGTGCTCTTTTCGGGTCAAGCTGTCAGCAATTACGGCGGTTAATAAGGTATCGATACAACCTAATGTGCCTAGTACCAAGCCATTGATCACCATTTCCATGATCACATCGGCTTGAAAGTGCGGCCAATGAATAGAGGGCAGGCCAGAAGGAATGATACCAATACGGCGAACATCGTCGTTATTGAATAAAACAATTGAAACCAGAGTTACAGCGACTAAAGCAACCAATTGTGGTGGTACAAAGCGACGCCAATGCTTAGGAAGATAAAACAATACGCCAAGAGTGAGTAAACCTAAAAAGAGTTCAGAAAACTTTAAATTAACAATCAGAGAAGGTAAGGCTGTCAATGTTCCCATGACGCCACCCGAAGGCGAAGCATGTCCAAGAAAGGGGGCGATTTGCAAAATGATTAATATGACACCAATCCCCGACATAAAACCGGAAATGACACTGTAAGGCATCAAGGTGATGTATTTGCCGAGTTTCAAATAACCAAGGGTGATTTGAAACAATCCGGCAATCATGACGACCGTAAACGCCATCGCCACACCACCTTCTGGGCTGCTAGCCAACATGCTGGTCAGCACCGCGGTCATTATGACAGTCATAGGGCCAGTAGGTTCAGAAATCAAACTGGTGGAGCCGCCGAAAAGGGCCGCAAAAAAACCGACTAAGATAGCCCCCCATAATCCTGCTTCAGCGCCAGCTCCCGAAGCGACACCAAATGCTAAAGCAAGCGGTAAAGAGACAATCGCTGTGGTGGCACCACCAAATAAATCACCTGTAAAAGACCAGTCTTTAAAGCGTGAAAAATCCATGATCATTGTTTATTACCTGTTCGTGATTGATACAAGAATCTTAGTGTAAAGCCATGTTTAACCAATGGTTACAAAAGAGCCCGCATAGGCGGGCTCTTTGTTTTTTACTAACGACAACGGCGATTAATCAGCGGTTGATTCAGCTGAGGCAGAGCCATCTTTTGTATTCTGAGTCGATGCTAATCGAGGGTCATTTTTAACGCGTCCAGCGGAAGCGCGACGGCGAGAGCTTGCATTGCTGCGTTTCTCTACTAGTTCTTGACGCATTTTCTCTTGCTGGGCCAAAATAGCAGCGGGTAACTCTACTGGCGCTTTGACATCCGCCGTTGGTTGCTTGGCTACTGGCTTACCACGTCCACGACGAGGCGTACGAGAAGAACGAGCAGGCTCTAACGCCGGCGTATCTTCTGATTTGCTCACGACTTCTGTCACTGTATCAACTTCGGCTTTTTTCTGCTCAGTTTCAACCGGAGCATCAGTAGAAATAACAGCTACTTCTTCCTTAGTTTTTACAACTGCAGGCTCTTCTAGTGATACTTCAGCCACTGACTCTTCAACAACAGGCGTTTCTGCTTTGGCTGGTTCAACATCCACCTTGGCGTTTGTTTCGGCTTTCTCTTCAACCACTTTGGTCGTATTAACGACTTCTGCATCCGTATCTTTTACATCAGCAGTTGCTGTTTCTAGTAATTCCGCAGCTGGTTTTGTCTCTGCTTCGGTTTCAAGTGAAGCAACGGTTTGCTCTGTTACTGTTGCTGCTTCTTGTGCTTCCGGTGTATTGACTTCAGGCTCGACTGCGACATAAGCTTCTTCTGTTGTTTCTTTTGCGACCGCTTCTACTGGTGTTGTCTCTACTACTTTATTTTCAGGAACGTCTGAGGAAGCAGTAGTTACTTCTTCCACTTTAGCTTCTGTTGATGATTCAGCTGCAACTTCTTCAGCGATTGTCGTGTTTTCTTCGCTTTGCACCGGTTTTTCTGTAGCCGCTGGAGTCGCAACGGGAGCATTTGAATCTGTACTTTTTGCTTCAGCTGCTTCAGCAACGTTGGCCTCGACATTTTTTGGCTCAGTATTGGCTGTATCAACATTTTCTTGTTGAGCATTGTTCTCATCTTTTTGAGGACGACGTGAGCGTCGAGAACGACGTGAGCGACGTTGTGGCTCATCACCGTTTTCGTTGTTTGATGCGGATTGAGCTGTTTGTTCAGCCACTTCTTGCGTAGCAGCTTCTTGTTCTTGCAATTTAGTCGCTTCCAATGCTTCGTCTTTTAACTTGCCGTTACGACGACGATTGTCATTTCTGTCGCGCTTACGCTCTTTAACTTCAGGCACTTCCTTCTGAGGTTGGCGCGGAGTTGCTTTTACAGCTGCTTCTTGCTTTTCAGGGCGATTGTCTTGCTGATCCGCTTTGTTGCCACGGTTGTTGTTACGACGATTATTGCCTTTTCCAGCTTCCGCTTGTTCACGACGTGATTGACGAGTTGAGCGGTTGTTCTCGCTAGAGGTTGTTTCACGATCGCTGTTTTGATGTTTAACCGTGCGCTTGTTTTTATTGGTACGATTATTAGGTTTGCTGCTTGTTTCGCGCTCTTGCTTAGGCTCAGCTTTTACCACTGGCTTGACCGCTGGTTGCTCTTTTACTGGCTGAGGCTCACCAAATAAAGCATTTAAAATTCGCTTAAACAAACCTGGTTTACTTGGCGCTGCTTCTGCCACTTTAGGGGCAGTAGGCGTTGGTGCTACGGCCTCCGTGTGCTCAGGTGCAGGAGACTTTGGTGCTATGCTGGTCACAGCGGCTTGAGGGCGCACATTGTCAGCGGCTTTACGAGGCTCATAAGGAGGTTGTTCTGGCGTGTCTACCAGGCTGTAGCTGTTCTCGTTTTGCATCACGACAGTGCTGTCATCACGAATACGCTCTACCTCGAAATGCGGTGTTTCCATGTGCGGGTTTGGCACAAGAATGATATGCACATTGTTGCGTTTTTCGATTTTCGCAATGTTAGTGCGCTTCTCGTTTAACAAGAAAGTCGCAACAGACACTGGTAATACTGCACGAATTTGCGCGGTACGTTCTTTAGAACACTCTTCTTCGATCAAACGTAATACAGAAAGCGCTAGGGATTCCACATCGCGAATAAAGCCTTGTCCATTACAACGAGGACAAACGATTCCGCTGGTTTCGCCCAATGATGGACGCAAGCGCTGGCGTGACATTTCGAGTAGGCCAAAGCGTGAAATACGACCAATTTGAACCCGCGCTCTGTCGGCTTCAAGCGCATTTTTCATGCGATTTTCGACTTCTTTCTGGTTACGCACTGGTGTCATATCAATGAAATCGATTACCACTAAGCCACCGATGTCACGAAGGCGCAATTGACGAGCAATCTCATCCGCGGCTTCTACGTTGGTTTGCAGTGCGGTTTCTTCGATGTCGCCGCCTTTAGTTGCGCGAGCGGAGTTGATGTCGATAGAAACTAAAGCTTCTGTTGGGTCAATAACGATTGAACCACCAGATGGTAAGCGTACTTCGCGTTGGAAAGCCGTTTCGATTTGGCTTTCAATTTGGAAGCGATTGAAAAGAGGGGTGGTGTCAGTGTACATCTTGATGCGTGATTTGAAATGCGGCATGACCTGCATCACAAAGTTAATGGCATCTTGATACGCGCCTTTTTCATCGATCAAAACTTCGCCAATGTCTTCGCGCAAATAGTCACGAATCGCACGAATCACAATGTTGCTTTCTTGATAAATCAAGAAAGGTGCTGGTTTTTCAGACGCCGCTTTGGTGATGGAGTTCCAAAGTGTGTCTAGGTAGTCCAAATCCCACTGCAGCTCTTCTGTAGAGCGACCCACGCCCGCAGTACGAACTATTAATCCGCCGTTTTCTGGGGTATTTAAGCCAGACATGGCTTCTTTTAATTGAGAGCGATCATCACCGTCGATACGACGAGAAATGCCACCAGCACGAGGGTTGTTTGGCATAAGCACCAAATAACGACCTGCTAAGCTCACAAAAGTGGTTAGCGCCGCACCCTTGTTGCCGCGTTCCTCTTTGTCTACTTGAACAATGACTTCTTGACCTTCGGTCAACACATCTTTGATGTTAACTCGGCCTTCATGATTGGATTTTTTAGAAAAATAAGTTTTGGATATCTCTTTTAAAGGAAGGAAACCGTGGCGATCTGCACCAAAATCAACAAACGCAGCTTCTAAACTCGGCTCAATGCGAGTAATTCGGCCTTTATAGATGTTGGATTTCTTTTGTTCGCGTGAACCGGACTCGATATCTAGGTCGTAAAGACGTTGGCCATCAACTAGGGCAACGCGCAACTCTTCTTGTTGGGTTGCATTTATAAGCATTCTAATCATTGTGTAGTGAACTCTGTTAGCTGATGCGAAAACGCCACTACAGTGAAAGGTAACCATTAATAAATCTGACTCAGCTTAGAGTAAGTCATTCAGTTTTTTCTGACGAGAGGAGTACACGTTTCGTTTATGTTAAACGCTTTTATGCGGTCGCTGCCGTGATTAATACCAAATAGTCTCTTTTAACCGGTCTCGTTTTTGCTTTTTACGAAACAACGCGAACGCGCGGTCGAGCAATATAATGAGAGTGCCTTCACTGAAGCGGATTTTTCCGAATCATGCGGTTTATTATTTAAGATTAACTGTTACAGAGGTAAGATAGGAGCCAAAGTGTCGCTTTGGTAATGGTCATTAAATTCTACTTCTTATCTTCGAGGTGTTTTGTTGCCTCTTACCCTTTGCGGTTGTGAATATAACAGTAAAAACTAAGTGCTTCAATTATAAAGGAAACCAATCTTTGCTTAAGTCGGATTCAGAACAAAATTTAACGGAGCGTCCTGCGGTTCGTTATGTCACCATTGATGACAATAATACGGGGCAACGTATCGACAATTTCTTGGTTACCTTGTTAAAAGGTGTGCCTAAAGGAAAGATTTACAACCTACTGAGAAAAGGCGAAATTCGCGTCAATAAAAAACGCACCAAGCCAGACTATCGTTTACAAAATGAAGACATTGTCCGTATTGCACCTATCGTTATTACCCCAGAGTCAGAAAAACCAACCTTATCGGATCGACTCAAAAACGACATCGAAGCGCGCATCGTTTACGAAGACAAAGGCTTGATCGTCATTAATAAGCCCTCAGGATTGGCAGTACACGGTGGCAGTGGTTTAAGTTTTGGCTTGGTTGAAGTGATTCGACAAATACGACCATTGGAAAAGTTTATTGAGCTAGTGCATCGTTTAGACCGTGATACTTCCGGCTTGATTATGGTTGCGAAAAAGCGCGCCGTTCTCAAAGAGCTGCATACTGCGCTACGAGAAAAAGAAGGGGTGCAAAAAACCTACATGGCGTTGGTGTATGGAAGTTGGCCAAAGCGCAAATTACAAGTGAATGCACCGCTGTTGAAAAATGAGCTTAAATCTGGCGATCGAGTGGTCAAAGTACACACGGATGGTAAAGAAAGCTTAACGCGATTTAAGTTAGTTCGTCAGTTCGAAGGATACAGTTTAGTAGAGTGTGAACCTGTTACCGGCCGAACTCACCAGATTCGTGTGCATGCTCAGCACGCAGGCTACTCTATTGTTGGTGATGAAAAATACGCGAGCACTGAATTGTTAAAAGAAACCAAGGGGCTTGGTTTTAAACGCTTATGCCTGCACGCTACCCGCCTTGATATTATGCTTAATGGCGAAAGGATGCTGTTTGAAGCGCCTTTGGATAAGGAATGGCAAAACTTGATGAATGATACGCTAACATCTGTTTATGCCTAAAAGACTATAAATAGATAAACGCTATAGTGAAAAGGCTTGCTTCGGCAAGCTTTTTTGCTGATGGCCTTGCTGTAGTAAAGTATTCATAAATATAAATCATCCTTTTCGCTCTTTCTGACATACGTCATCGCTTGCTAGATCAGCATCCTCTACTATAGTTGAGGTAACTCCTTAAGGTAGTAGGGAGTGTTTAATGACTGTTTAGGAAAACAAGATGACAACCGCGAGTGTTCGAATTATCCCCGGATTGATATCCATTCTAGCCACCTTAATGATTTGGTTTGTTGTGCCTGTCCCAGAAGGTGTGACATCAAATGCTTGGCATTTACTGGCTTTATTTGTTGGCACTGTTGTCGCAATTATCGGAAAGGCAATGCCGATAGGGGCTTTGGCCATTTTGGCAATTACTCTAGTTGCGCTTACTGGAGTCACCAACGACTCCCCTTCGGGGGCGATCAAAGATGCCCTTAGTGGTTTTTCAAATTCTCTTATCTGGTTAATTGGTATTGCTATTATTATATCTCGAGGTCTAGCTAAAACAGGGTTAGGCAATCGCATCGGCTATTACTTCATTTCTTTATTTGGCAAGAAAACCATTGGCATTGGGTATGCTTTGGCCATTTCTGAATTGGTCATCGCTCCGGTTACACCAAGTAATACTGCGCGTGGGGGTGGTATTATTCATCCTATTATGAAGTCTATTGCTAGTAGCTTTGGTTCTTCTCCAGAAGAAGGAACATCACGAAAAATTGGGCATTATTTGGCCTTGGTGAATTATCATATCAACCCAATTACATCGGCCATGTTTATTACAGCAACCGCGCCAAATCCGCTCATTGTAAAATTGATTGCAGATGCGACAGGCTCAGATATCAGCATTACATGGGGGACTTGGGCATTAGCGGCTTTATTGCCTGGTTTAGTGTGTATCGCTTTAGTGCCTTTGGTTGTTTACGCCATCTATCCCCCTGAAATCAAGAGCACACCAGACGCTCGTACTTATGCTCAATCAAAATTGGTAGAAATGGGGCCCATGTCTTACGGTGAGAAGATCATGGTGGCTGTATTTGCTATGTTACTTGTGTTGTGGGCTGGTGTTCCGGCGGCTATTTTTGGCCCTGACTTAGCTGTTAATACTACAGCCGTGGCTTTTTTAGGCTTGTCTGTGTTGTTGGTCACTGGGGTATTGAGTTGGGATGATGTTCTGAAAGAAAAATCGGCTTGGGATACCGTAGTGTGGTTCTCTGCTTTGGTGATGATGGCAACTTATTTAAACAAACTAGGGTTGGTGACTTGGTTTTCCCATGTTGTTGAAAGCAATATTGAGCATCTTGGGTTTGATTGGGCTATTTCTGTGGTTATCCTGGTGGCCATTTATTTTTATGTGCATTATTTCTTTGCCAGTACGACAGCGCACATAACAGCCATGTTTGCGGCTTTTTATGCTGCGGGTTTGGCCTTAGGTGCTCCACCGCTATACCTTGGGCTATTGTTGGCCGGTGCGTCTTCTTTGATGATGTCTCTAACGCATTATGCGACAGGTACATCCCCTATCATCTTCGGTTCTGGTTATGTGTCCATGGAAAACTGGTGGGTGATGGGCTTTATTATGAGTATTGTCAACTTAGCTGTCTGGGGAGTAGTGGGTGGCCTTTGGTGGAAGGTGCTAGGTTATTGGTAGTCGATTAAGGTCAACTTTATTGGGGGTGAAAAAGATATGGTTCTAATGTGAATCCTCCACTAAAGCGTTGTTCTTGCTGATAAGTCTGCTTATGATCTTCATCAGGCAGGCTTAATCGCTCCGCATAGGCGCAGTAAGAAGGTAAATATGAAAAAAGCATTATTAAAAAAACTTCAGTCGTTAACCGCTATTTTGGCATTGAATACACTGCCTTTGAGCATAGCTCACGCTACGGTTGCTTATGAAGCGGAGGCTTTACAGGCACGCGTTCTGACAGAAGAAAAAAGAACGGAGCGACTCGATCGATCCGTTCTGCCAGAGTCTTTAAGCACTCTTTTCTTCGAAAACTCTCTTGCTTTTATCCAAAAAAACACTAGCGAGAATTGTAGCGATCAAACGTTATTGGCTTTGGCTTTGATAGAAGAATCTTATCAAGATGAGTACGATGCGTTACTTGATCGCTTTGAATTGTCCTTGTTAGATGCGAGCCCTATCAAAACAGAACGTTTAAAGAGGGAAGCTTTAGAAACTTTGTCATTGCTTAAATCGGCTCGAGACGAAAGTATAGAAGACATTAAGCGCCAGCTTTCCTAAATTTGGAATGGTTTTGACTCACTCTCACCAAACGATCAATTTTGTTTCTATCCGTCGTCGTTTTGATTTTCGTAGCATCGAAATGGGACGATGGGTGACACCAGATGAACGAGATCGCGCCGCCGTTAAATTTCATCAAGCACTTGAAGATTTAATGGCTATCTTGCAAGGCCCAGAACACCTGATTTCATTGAGAGGGACACTGGGACTGCAATACGGCAAAGGAGGGCGCCCCGGTGTTGCGGCTCATTACATGCCAGCCACGCGCCAATTGTCTCTTGCTAAAAATGCCGGTGCAGGTGCTTTGGCTCATGAGTGGTTTCACGCTTATGATCATTTTATTTGTGAGAAGATGTTTGTAGATCAGCCGTCGTCCTATTTTGCTTCACGGTGCTGGATAGACAGTGCTCCTATGTATTTGTCCAAGAACAGCCAACCTCATCCACTCAATCAACTTCTAGCCAACTGTTTTCGTACTGTATTACTTAGCGAAGATGGCGACAAACCAAGTAATTTGTTTTTGTCGTCACAACAAGCAGATCAGCGATTGAATATTTTGTATTACGCAAAACCAGAAGAAATGTGCGCAAGGGCTTTTGAGGCGTTTGTTGAAGATGCCGCGCCCGCCAGCCCTTTTCTTGTTAAAGGAACACGTTTTTCAGAAGAAGCCAAAGCGGGGTTATACCCTCATGGCGATCAGCGTCTCAGAATTAACTCTGCATTTGAACGTTACTTTTCGTCACTTGGCAGTGCCTTGTACAGAGAGTTGGCTTAAATAGCTCGAAAGGAAAATTACATAATTTATTTATTTAATTTATTGATAACTGATCCGAGCTCTTACTCTCTGTTCTTAACCTTACTTTCTTGATGTTATTTTCCCCTTTGACTACTTATAAGAAACCAAAAAAAAGCGAACCATGATGGCTCGCTTTCTTACATTACTGTTCATACGACAGTGATGGCTAATTTCTACCAACCATTACGAGGTATTTACTCTTCGTAACTGTCGATCGGTGGGCATTCGCAGAACAAATTACGATCGCCGTAGACATTGTCTATTCGTCCAACGGGTGGCCAGTATTTGCGCGCTTTAATCCAGTTAAGTGGGTAAGCGGCTTCTTTACGTGAATAGGCGTGACTCCACTCCGCGTCTAGCAAACAGTCGGCAGTGTGCGGTGCGTGAACCAGAGGATTATCGTCCACTGGCCACTTTCCATCTTGCACCTTACTGATTTCGTTACGAATTTGAATCATAGCGTCACAGAAACGATCAAGCTCGTCGATGTTTTCCGATTCTGTCGGCTCGATCATCAAGGTGCCAGCAACAGGGAACGACATGGTAGGCGCATGGAAACCAAAATCCATTAAACGCTTAGCAATGTCTTCTTCACTGATGCCTGATTCCGCCTTGATAGGGCGAATGTCGATGATGCACTCATGAGCCACTGCGCCATTTTTACCGGTATACAATACTGGATAATGATCACCAAGGCGTTTAGCAATGTAGTTAGCATTCAAAATGGCGTTGTAAGTCGCGTCGCGCAGACCTTGATCCCCCATCATTTTGATGTACATCCAGGTAATAACCAAGATGCTTGCGCTGCCGTAAGGCGCTGCTGAAATGGCGCCGTGTTGTTCGGCCATGCCCATTACGGGTGTTACCGAGTGACCTGCTAGGAAAGGCGCTAAGTGCGATTTCACTCCGATAGGCCCCATGCCAGGGCCGCCGCCGCCATGAGGGATGCAGAAGGTTTTGTGCAAGTTCAAGTGTGATACATCGCCACCAAAAGTCCCCGGAGGTGCAACGCCTACCAGTGCGTTTAAGTTTGCGCCGTCAATGTACACCTGACCGCCAAATTTATGAACGATGTCACACACTTCACGAATGTGTTCTTCAAACACGCCATGAGTAGAAGGGTAGGTCGCCATGATGCAGCTCAGTTGAGCAGCATGCTTCTCGGCTTTCTCGGTCAAATCAACTAGATCGATATTGCCATCCTCGTCGCATTTAACGATAACCACCTTCATGCCAGCCAAAGCGGCTGAAGCTGGGTTGGTTCCATGGGCAGAACTTGGGATCAAGCACACATTACGTTCGTGATCACCGCGAGATTTGTGATACTTGTCGATAGCGATCAAGCCTGCGTATTCACCTTGAGCGCCAGAGTTAGGCTGCAAAGAGACCGTATCGTATCCGGTTGCTTTGGATAGCATATCGATCAGTTCTTGTAGCAAGGCATGATAACCTGATACTTGATTTTCTGGTGCAAATGGATGGATGCGTCCAAATTCGGCCCAGGTAACTGGAATCATTTCTGAGGCGGCATTGAGCTTCATTGTGCAAGAACCAAGAGGGATCATGCTTTGATTCAAAGCTATGTCTTTCACTTCTAGCTGATGCATATAGCGCATCAGTTCAGTTTCGCTGTGGTGGCTGTTGAATACCGGGTGGGTCAAAATATCGTCTTGACGTAGCATGGCGGCATCGAAGCCTAAACCCGCTGCACCGTCAGTAATGTCATCGATCGACAGAGTAGCACCAAAACATTCAGCCAAATCAACCAAGTCAGCTGGCGTGGTTGTTTCATTAAGGGAAACAGAGATTTCGGTGTTGGACAGCTTATAAAAGTTCATTAGCTTGGCAACGCCTTTCGCCATGATGGCATCGGTTTGTTCGTCAGTGGTTACAATGACGGTGTCGAAATAGCTTGAATTGGTGCCAAAACCAACGGATTGAACTGAACTTGCAAAGCTGTGTGTCAATGCGGCAACGCGTCGAGCAATTTTCTTAAGGCCAGCAGGGCCGTGGTAGACCGCATAGAAGCCGGCCATCATGGCCAATAGAGCTTGTGCTGTACAAATGTTAGACGTGGCTTTTTCGCGACGAATGTGCTGTTCGCGAGTTTGCATTGCCATTCGAAGAGCGGGTTTGCCGTGACTGTCTTTTGATACACCAATAACGCGACCAGGCATAGAGCGCTTATAAGCATCTTTTGTTGCCAAAAATGCGGCGTGCGGTCCACCAAATCCCATTGGAACGCCAAAGCGCTGTGCTGAGCCGAATACAATGTCTGCGCCCATGTCGCCAGGGGATTTCAAAAGCACAAGAGATAAGAGATCGACGGCGATGCTGACCAATGCACCTTGATCGTGGGCCTGTTCGATCATACTGGTTAGATTGCTAATAGTGCCATCAATGCCTGGGTATTGAAAAATGGCGCCGAACACATCGTGCTGTGCAAAATTTGCGATATCATCTACGATGATCTCAATATCAAGCAATTCAGCGCGGGTTTTGACGACGTCAATGGTCTGTGGCAAGCAATGGCTAGCAACAAACAGACGATTATTTTTCTTGCGATTGGAGCGCTTCATCAGCGTCATGGCTTCTGCGGCAGCCGTCGCTTCGTCAAGTAGAGAGGCGTTTGAAATCTCCATGCCAGTTAAATCAATAATGACTTGCTGAAAATTCAATAAGGCTTCCAAGCGTCCTTGGGAAATTTCAGGCTGATAAGGTGTGTACGCTGTGTACCAACCTGGGTTTTCTAATAAATTGCGTAAAATAGGTGAGGGCACGTGGGTGTCGTGATAACCCATACCAATGAAAGAGCGAGCGACCTGATTTTTGTTAGCAATGACTTTAAGTTGTGCAAGGGCGTCGCTTTCACTCACTGGCTGAGCAGAAAGGTCTAGGTTAGCTTGTCGAATGGCTTCAGGCACTGTGTTTTCAATCAACTCAGGAAGTGAAGCTATACCGATGGTTTCCAGCATTTTGGCTTGTTCAGCGCTATCTGGACCAATGTGGCGAGCAATGAACTCATCATTATTTAACAAATCGCGGATGCACGAAGTCATGGTTGAATTACCTATTTAAATTAGATCAGGTTTGAGGTTGATCAAGAGAATGTAGGCTCTTTATTCGAAGTAAAAAAGAGCCTTTGTTGTTATTCGATAGTGGCAGAGTAGCCGGCAGCATCTAAAAGCTTGTCTAGATCCGCTGCATCGCTAAGTTTGATTTTAGCAATCCAGGCACCTTCAAAAGGTACTTCGTTGATTAATTCTGGAGCATCGTTAAGGTCTTCATTTACTTCGATGATTTCACCATTAACTGGGGCATAAATATCAGATGCCGCTTTTACTGACTCAACAAGAGAGAATTGCTCTGTTGCTGTTACTTCCGATCCAACTTCAGGTAACTCGACATAGACAACGTCACCCAGTAGGTCTTGTGCATGATCTGTGATGCCTACTGTTACTGTTCCATCCCCATTGTCCAACACCCACTCGTGGGAATCAGCGTACTTTAAGTTTTCTAGTACCGTGCTCATTGTGTCACTCCTGTTTAAGAATGCCCAAAGGAGCGCCTTTGGGCATGAGATATTAGCGGTAAAGAGGGAAGCGCTTACAAAGCTCTTTCACTTCGTTTAAAACGCGCGCCTCTACTTCTGGATTGCCTTCTGGCATATCAATCAGGCCATCAAGAACGTCGCTGATTAAATGACCTACTTTTTGGAACTCTTCGACACCGAAGCCACGAGAAGTCGCGGCAGGTGTGCCGATACGAATACCTGATGTGATCATCGGTTTTTCAGTATCAAACGGAATACCGTTTTTGTTACAAGTAATACCGGCACGCTCAAGCGCTTTATCAACTACGTTACCTTTTAAGCCCTTCGGGCGAAGGTCAACAAGCATTAGGTGATTATCTGTACCGCCCGTCACAATGTCACAGCCACGTTCGATCATCACCGCTGCTAACGCTTTAGCGTTGGCAACTACTTGATCAATGTATTCTTTAAACTCTGGTTTAAGCGCTTCACCGAAAGCAACCGCCTTACCGGCAATCACGTGCATAAGCGGGCCACCTTGGTAACCAGGGAAAACCGCTGAGTTGATTTTTTTACCAAGGTCAAGATCATTGGACAAAATCATACCGCCGCGAGGGCCGCGCAAAGTTTTGTGTGTTGTTGTTGTGACAACGTGAGCATGTGGCAAGGGTGACGGATGAGCACCTGTCGCGACTAAACCTGCAATGTGTGCCATATCTACAAACAGGTAAGCGCCTACTTTGTCAGCGATGTCACGGAAGCGTTTGAAATCAATGACACGAGGAATGGCTGAGCCACCTGCGATAATCATTTTAGGCTTGCATTCTAATGCTTGTGCTTCGATGGCATCGTAATCAATCAGAAGGGTTTCTGGGTTTACCTGATATTGAACTGCGTTGAACCATTTGCCAGATTGGGCTGGTGGCGCACCGTGGGTTAAGTGACCGCCGGCGTCCAAAGACATGCCAAGAATGGTATCGCCTGGTTGAAGCAATGCTAGCATAACTGCGCCGTTTGCTTGTGCGCCAGAATGCGGTTGCACGTTTGCAAATTCACAATTAAACAATTGCTTTGCACGATCAATGGCAAGCTGCTCAGTTACATCAACCGCTTCACAACCACCGTAGTAACGACGGTTAGGGTAGCCTTCAGCGTATTTGTTAGTTAAAACGGAGCCTTGAGCTTCTAAAACAGCTTTTGAAGTAATGTTTTCAGACGCTATTAATTCAATGCCAGTTTCTTGGCGCTCTTCTTCTTCAACAATGGTTGCAAAAAGTTCAGGATCTCGTTCAGCTAACGTTTGGCTGAAAAAGGCTTCGGTGTTGGCCATGGGTAATTCCTCTTAAATAAACATGTATGCCTAAAGACAATGAGTCTTGCGTATAATAACACTAAGGCAGTTTAAGATGATGAAAAAAGATCATCTTTCTAAGAGCGGCAATCATCATCTGATTCGCGTCATTTTTCACTATCATAATGAAAAAGTTTCCAATTGGAAACAGTAAGTATTCCAATATTTTTAAACAATCGCCTTTTATTAATTGACCAATCATTTAAATGTTGTCAACAGATACAAACGTTTTTATCGCTCACCAACCAAATAAAAGCCTCGTAGGGGTTGTCATAATGCATATTTTTTCGATACCCTGTTTCCAATTGGAAACAAACACGCCATGTACAACATTCAAGACATTAAAAGGCTTAATTTATGAAACGTACTGCTTTGTATGCTCAACATATCGCGTCCGGTGCTAGGATGGTGGAATTTGCAGGCTATGAAATGCCGGTTCAGTACCCGTTAGGAGTTATGAAAGAGCACTTGTGGGTGCGTGATCATGCTGGTTTATTTGATGTGTCTCATATGGGGCAAGTGATCATAAAAGGGGATTATGTTAAGCCTTCTTTAGAGAAAATATTACCGGTAGATGTTATTGGGTTGGCTCAAGATACCCAGCGATATGGAATGTTTACGACCGATCAAGGTGGCATTACCGATGATTTGATGTTCGCTAATTGGGGTGAAGATATTTTTATGGTGGTCAATGCGGCTTGCAAAGACCAAGATATTGCTTACTTAAAAGCGTCGTTGCCCGACTGCGACGTTGATGTGATTGAAGATCGCGCTTTGTTGGCTATTCAAGGGCCAAAAGCTCGACAAGTTTTTGCTCACATGGTGCCAGAGGTGAGCTCCATGACATTTATGCAGAGTTTAAAGTTTAACTGGCAAGGGGTTGAGATTTGGGTTAGCTGCTCTGGCTATACAGGTGAAGATGGTTATGAGGTGTCTGTTCCAAATGTCCATGCCGATGCATTTGCGAGCGCCTTATTGGCCTTTGAAGAAGTAGAGTGGATTGGGCTAGGTGCGCGTGATTCTTTACGTCTTGAAGCGGGTTTATGCTTGTATGGGCATGACATTGATGCCAATACCACACCTGTTGAAGCGTCTATTAATTGGGCCATTCAAAAAGTGCGTCGTGAAGGCGGTGAACGAGAAGGTGGTTTCCCTGGTGCCGATGTGATTCTTCCACAGTTTGGACAAAAGCCGGCACAGAAAAGAGTCGGTTTTTTGGTAGATGGGCGAGCGCCTGTTCGTGAAGGGGTTGTTATTGTCAATGCTGAAGGTGTTGAGAAGGGTAAAGTAACCAGCGGCGGTTTTTCTCCCACACTTGGACGGCCTATTGTTATGGCGTATGTTTCTATGGCATCGATAGATGCCGAGGAAAATTTATTTGCCAATGTTCGTAACAAACACATTCCTTTAAAGAAAGTCTCAATGCCTTTTGTACCTGCACGTTATTATCGTGGCTAATCATCAAAAATAAGCGGCTAACCAATATTAGATGAGAGGCCAAATTTAATTGGCTTTTCTTTTTAATTAACAATGCGCTACGTGAAGAGAAATACTTTGCGTGGCGCATTTTTGTTTCTTATGTGATAATTCTTATCTTTTCGGAGAATGGCATTTGTGAATGCAACTCAATTAGTTACGGCTTTTGATGCCTGCTTTTTTGCCAATTTTAATACACGACTTATTGGCGGGGCAGATGAACCCCTTTATGTTCCAATCAGCAACGAGCAGCCGGCTAAAATTTTCTTTCGATTTGACTATGTTTCAAGTGCCTTGCATGAGATAAGCCATTGGTGCATCGCCGGTAAAAAAAGGCGAACGCTTGAAGACTACGGATACTGGTATGAATCCGACACACGGGATTTAACAAAGCAGCAACGTTTTGAATCCGTTGAAGTGGTTCCTCAAGCCGTTGAGTGTATCTTGCATTGGTCAGCTGGTTTGCCTTTTCGTGTTAGCGTCGATAATTTATCACTGCCTGATTATGATGCCAGTGAGTTTGCGCACACTGTTTATCAACAAGTAGAACGCTACCTTTGCAAATATGCCTTGCCGGAAAGAGCACGCATTTTTGCCCATTATTTACTGGCGCAACGCCACCCCGATTATCATTTAAGTGGATTTCTACAACAGCAGTATGAAAATAATTGCAGATGAGAATATGCCGAATGCCGAAGCTCTTTTTTCGCATTTAGGTCAGGTTACTTTGGTAAATGGTCGCACTTTAACCGCTGAGCAGGTCAAAGACGCCGACGTTTTGCTGGTTCGTTCGGTCACAAAAGTGACTTCACAATTATTAGCGGGTAGTAAAGTAAGGTTTGTAGGCAGTGCAACTATTGGTGTCGATCACATCGATTTGCCTTATCTTAAGCACTCAGGCATTGATTTTACCAGTGCTCCTGGGTGTAACGCAGAGGCGGTTGCGGATTATGTTTTTAGTGGTTTAAGTCATTTGTTTATGACGAAGGGTCTACCCTGGCTTAGTAAGAAGATTGGTATTGTTGGCTATGGCAATGTGGGTCGCACCGTTTACCAACGCTTTTTAAAGCTTGGCTGCGAGGTGTGTGTTTTTGACCCCTATCAAGCGTCGTCCGCTCAGGCTAACACAGTGAATTTTGTAAGCCTGGCTGAGGTGTTATCTTGTGGTGTGATTTCTTTACATGCACCGCTCACCAATACTGGCGATTACCCAACACAGGGCATGATAGGCGCTAACGAGTTGGCGTTGTTATCAGCCGGCAGCATAATAGTATCAGCTGGCCGTGGTGGAGTGATTGATGAAGAAGCTCTTATGCAGAGACATAAAGAACTGAAACACGACTTACATCTCATTATGGACGTTTGGGCTGGTGAGCCATCGATCAACCCTAATTTACTGTCGATCGTTGACATTGCCACCCCTCATATTGCAGGTTACAGCAAGCAAGGCCGCGAAAAGGGGACCTTAATGGTATATCAAGGGTTATGCCGCCATTTGGGTATCCCACTGGATAACCTGCCAATTAAGCAGCCGCTAAGTCTGGGCTGGGTGTCTACTTTGAGCGTCAAGGCTAGCGACTGCAAAGAAGAGGTTTTAGCGCGAGCAATACAAGCCGTTTATGACCTTGCCAGAGACGACGCGAGACTGCGTTTCAAGTATCGTGAAAAAAATGACAGCAGTACATTTGATTGGCTGCGAAAGCATTATGTTGAAAGAGATGAGCTTAATACCTGCCAAGTAATCAGCCTTAATACGGATCAAAATGTCATGTTGGCTGCAGTGGGTTTTTTAGCACCTAAATAATAGAGTGCACTGACAATAAGTAGGAAGGGCAAATGGCAGGAGTCATGCAGGTCAGTTTAGATGACCTAGACGTTCCAATTGGGACAAACGTTCAGATCGAATTTATTTCGCCTCCAGGTCGGTATATGGTGAAAGTGCTGGGGCGTATTCAAGGTCGTTCTCTGATCGTTTCAACGCCTAAAATAAAAGGCAAAAACATTCTAGTTAGAGAAAGTCAGGTGGTTAATGTTCGTTTGATGCTGAGCACGCATGTTTGCGCTTTTTCAAGTAAAATTGCGAAAAGTTATTTAGAGCCGGCGGCCCACTTGCACATTCTAAATCCAAGTTATGTTGAGACATCGGAAGTGCGTCAAGCCGTTCGCGTTGAAACTCGTCTAATTTGTAACCTTGAGCCGAATGGAAAAACACCAATACAAGAAGCCTCATCCGCCATTGTTGTGGATTTTAGTTTGGGTGGCGCTAAGTTAATTTCAAAAACCGATTTCGGCATTGTTAACGAAACCATGCGCCTCATCTGTAATATTCGAATTGGTGGCTTTAGCCACATTTTGAAGTTGGACTGCGAAATACGTTCTCAGGACATTCAAATGCTCGAACAGGTACAGGCAAGTATGGTTGATAATGATTTCTTAGCTAAAATGGGCGCCGAGTATTTCTATGTATATGGCGTACGCTTTTTAGATGTTGGCAAAGAAATTGGTATTCCGCTGATGGCGTTTATATTAGAAACACAGCGCAATAAAGCAAAATAACAAACGATCAAGTTATGTAGTTATTAAAAAAACGCCAGCAGTTGCTGGCGTTTTTTGCTTTTGAGCTATATCTGGCGTTTTCTAAACCAACTTAATTAAAGTGCCTGAAGGGCTTTGATGCGATCGTCTAAGGGCGGGTGACTAGAAAATAATTCACCTAAGGTCGGTGTTTTACCGCGACGAATACCAAACGCCAGCATAGAGTCGGGCATGCGACTTTCTTCGTGTTCTTGCTGTAATCGCGCCAAGGCTGCGATCATGGCGCCTTTGCCCGCTAGTCGCGCTCCAGCTTCGTCTGCTCGAAACTCGCGATAACGAGAGAACCACATCACAATCATAGAGGCCAAAATACCAAACACAATCTCAAATACGAAGGTGGCAATGTAATAGCCCCAGCCAACTGAACCTTCTTGATCGTCTTTACGCAAAAATTGGTCCACGGCATAGGCCGCGATACGTGCAAAAAACATCACAAAAGTGTTCACAACACCCTGAACCAGAGATAAGGTGATCATGTCACCATTCGCTACGTGTCCAATTTCATGCCCTAAAACCGCTTTGATTTCATCAGGAGAAAAACGGTCTAGCATGCCACTGGAAACGGCTACTAAAGCCGCGTTTTTATTCCAACCCGTCGCAAAAGCATTGGCTTCATGTGCAGGAAAAATAGCCACCTCTGGCATTTGAATGCCTGCTTTATGCGATAGTTCTTTTACGGTATCTAATAGCCAAACTTCTTTGTGATTTTTAGGTTGTTCGATAACAACAGCACCAGAACCACGTTTAGCCATAAATTTGGACAATAGAAGCGAAATAATACTGCCGGTAAAACCAAATACACCACAAAAAATTAGCAGTGACGTAAAGTCTAATCCATTGCTGGTCATGTAGCCGTTAACACCTAAAAGGCTTAACACCACACCCGCTACCACCATGACAGCGAGGTTGGTTAATAAAAACAGAATGATACGCATTGATATGCTCCTTAAGAAACTGTTAAGGAGCATAGTAGGGCTTTATTGGATTATTTCAAGAGAAGTGTTAGCGCTTTCTTAATCGACTCAAAAATGCGGCGAATCGATCCATGGCGGGTGCCAGTTCTTCGACATGGGGAAGAAAAACGAACCTCACATGATCTGGTGTTGGCCAATTAAAACCTGTGCCTTGAACAATAAGCACTTTTTCTTCACGTAAAAACTGCAACACCAAATCCATGTCATTTTTGATTTTGTACATTTTCGGATCAAGTCGTGGAAACAGATACAAAGCGCCTTCTGGTTTATGACAGTGTACACCTGGGATGGAGTCTAACGCCTCCCAAGCCACTTTGCGTTGCTCATAAAATCGACCACCAGGGATGATCAATTCATTAATGCTCTGATAGCCACCAAGGGCAGTTTGCACAGCGTGCTGAGCAGGTACGTTTGCGCACAAGCGCATTGAGCTAAGAATGTCTAAACCCTCGATGTAATCCTGAATGCCGCTACGATCTCCTGTAATCACCATCCAGCCAGAGCGAAAGCCTGCCGTACGATACACTTTAGAGAGACCGCCAAAGGTGATGCAGGGCGCTCGTCCTTCCGTTAGCGTTGCCGTCGGGATGTGATGTGCGTCGTCATACAAAATTTTGTCATAAATTTCATCGGAGAAGATCAGTAGTCCAAACTCTTCTGCCACATCCACAATAGCCTGTAAAGTAGCCTTGTTATAAACAGCCCCGGTTGGGTTATTTGGGTTAATCAGTACAATCGCTTTGGTTTTATTGGATATTTTCGAACGAATGTCGTTGATATTTGGTTGCCACCCCGCCTCTTCGTCGCATAAATAATGTTTCACATAACCGCCAGCCAGAGTGGCCGCCGCCGTCCAAAGAGGGTAGTCGGGGGCTGGCACAAGAATCTCATCGCCATCGTTGAGTAACCCTTGCATTGCCATGACGATCAATTCACTAACACCATTGCCCATCCAAACATGGTTTACATCGGCCGATTTAATGCCCATGGCTTGGTATTTTTGCATGACGGCTTTGCGAGCAGAAAAAAGCCCTTTGGATTCGCTGTAACCTTGAGCCGTTGGTAAGTTGCGGATAACGTCGACTAATATTTCATCTGGGGCTTCAAAGCCGAAGGGCGCTGGATTGCCTATGTTTAACTTTAATATACGCTGGCCTTCTTCTTCCATGCGAACCGCTTCTTTTAACACGGGGCCACGAATTTCATAACAGATATTAGCGAGTTTGTTTGATTTACGAATTTGCACCGCTTTGTCCTTATTGACGCTGTATAGAGTAGACGTCAACTTTACTCCTAAGTCGCTGGCGATTGTAGCCCTCTCAGCAAAAAGGCCACTTACTTAGAGTAAGCGGCCTTTGCTTTTTGAGTCGACTACTTTATTTAAGCAGCGTTAAGATATTGGGGTCTAACAGCAAACGATTTACGGTTTGGCTTGCCAAGTCATTCATGTCGGCTTCAACGTCTTTTTGGTAGGGCATGGTGCCGTACTCTTTCACTTTTTGAGAGCCATAGTTGGCCTTGTACGTTTGGCCTTTGGCGGCGAGGGTGGTTTTCAATTCAAATTCTAGCGTTGCCACTGTTTTTAACGTTTCTACTTTAGTGGTATAGCTCATCTTGGTGATTTCTATGTTTAGGTCTGCCGCCGGCATGACGCCTTGATCGGGTGTAAAGCCTAGTTCACGCAAACCGCTTAATACACTGTCTTTAACGCTTTGCGTAACGTCATTGGTTGTGAAAATATCCGCACGCTCTTTTATACCAGTTTTGATGGAGCCAACGCTGTTAGTCAGTTTTGTGCTGGTGGATACTTCGATGACTCTGTCGTTCGTTAAGCTTTCATTGGTCACATTAGTTTGTGGAGCGATGCTTATATAGTGTGTCGTCGAACAACCTGCTAATAAAAGCGCTGAAAGCGACAGGGTTAGAAAAAGAGATTTGTTTAGCATAAAAAACTCCGATCAGATTGATTTCTAAAGCGACTTTTCTCTAAGTTGCTTAAATTAATAAAAAAAACTGTTGATTTTAAGTTTAGTAACAGTAATATACGCACCCGCTCACACAGCAAGTTTGCAACGTTGTCCCGTTCGTCTAGAGGCCTAGGACACCGCCCTTTCACGGCGGTAACAGGGGTTCGAACCCCCTACGGGACGCCA
>NZ_JAGSSV010000024.1:25415-46091 GCF_018145875.1 Marinomonas vulgaris
TGTGTCCCGTTCGTCTAGAGGCCTAGGACACCGCCCTTTCACGGCGGTAACAGGGGTTCGAACCCCCTACGGGACGCCACTATTTATGATGCTTTACGTAGATAAAGATCATGAGTCGTTTTGCTCTTACTTTGTAAAGAGCAGGGCGGTTAAATTGCGGGAATAGCTCAGTGGTAGAGCACAACCTTGCCAAGGTTGGGGTCGCGAGTTCGAGCCTCGTTTCCCGCTCCAACATCGTCGTTAGCGATATCGAGATGTGTTTGTCGTTAAACCGACGGTTTACAGTTTTATCAAAACTGATTGTGTCCCGTTCGTCTAGAGGCCTAGGACACCGCCCTTTCACGGCGGTAACAGGGGTTCGAACCCCCTACGGGACGCCACTATTTATGATGCTTTACGTAGATAAAGATCATGAGTCGTTTTGCTCTTACTTTGTAAAGAGCAGGGCGGTTAAATTGCGGGAATAGCTCAGTGGTAGAGCACAACCTTGCCAAGGTTGGGGTCGCGAGTTCGAGCCTCGTTTCCCGCTCCAACATCTTTGTTAGCGATAACTTGGTGTTTTGTCGGTTATTCGACTGTTTACAGTTTTATCAAAACTGATTGTGTCCCATTCGTCTAGAGGCCTAGGACACCGCCCTTTCACGGCGGTAACAGGGGTTCGAACCCCCTATGGGACGCCACTTTCTGTAAAGTAGTTAAGAAAGTGAATGTTGTTTTTAATGTTACTAAGTATTTGTCCCGTTCGTCTAGAGGCCTAGGACACCGCCCTTTCACGGCGGTAACAGGGGTTCGAACCCCCTACGGGACGCCATTTAGCCTTTACTAAAAGGCACTGTATTGCTTTTGAAGATAGAGCATTATTGTTTGCGGGAATAGCTCAGTGGTAGAGCACAACCTTGCCAAGGTTGGGGTCGCGAGTTCGAGCCTCGTTTCCCGCTCCATATCTTTTTTGTATATGTCCCGTTCGTCTAGAGGCCTAGGACACCGCCCTTTCACGGCGGTAACAGGGGTTCGAACCCCCTACGGGACGCCATTTCTTTTTTGCGCTATCATAGCTAACCTTATTTAATGAGTTTTTAGCCATGACCTGGTTTGTCAATTATCAGCGAGAAAGTCAGCTTTCAATTACCGATCGTGGTTTTGCCTACGGTGATGGCTTGTTTGAAACCATTCGTACTTCTTCCCAGTGTTTTTTTCAGCTTGATGATCATTTGTCACGTCTTTTTCGTGGTTTAAAAAAACTCGGCATGCCGTTTACACTCGATCAAAAACAGCACTTAACGCATTTTCTCTACGAAACCGTATTGCCTTTTATTCATCAAGACTCTGTTGTCAAAATTATGGTGAGCCGCGGCAGTGGCGGAAGAGGGTATTTGCCACCAGAACATTGTGAGCATTCGATCGTGATTGGAATTTTGCCTGCGCCAGATTACAGCGCTCAGGCAAAAAAAGGTGTCTCTTTGTCAATTTCACCTGTGCCAGTGAATCAAAACCGCTTCCTAGCGGGCATCAAGCACATGAACCGCCTTGAGAATGTCATGGCGAAACGTTATTTAACATCCCCAGACTTTGAAGCTGTCATGCTGGATGGAAATGGCAACGTCATTGAGTGCATTCAAAGCAATATTTTCTGGTTTCGACAGGGCGTTTTGTGTACGCCATCCCTAAGCCAAGCGGGAGTCCAAGGCACCTATCGCAGCGGGATTTTATCTAGACAATCCCATTACCTTACACATGTGAGCGATTTTTCAATCAAAGCGCTGCTATCCGCCGATGAAGTCTTTATTAGTAATAGCTTGATGGGTATCGTGCCAGTTACGCGTATCGAAAAAACCACTTTTCCCATTGGCGTTCATACGCTAACCCTACAAAAAATAATGCAAGATAAGGACAAGCATGGCGTTGTTTAAATGGTGTTTCCGTGTTGTGTTGTTACTTATCACCTTGTCGGCCTGTGCCGCCGGTTATCTTTATCATGTTATGACGTCACCGATCAATTTGACCTCAGAAGACATCTTTGAAGTTCAAGCTGGGGACACCTCTTATAGCCTTGGTGTGTCATTGAGTGAAAAAGACATTATTGAACATCCGGTATTAACACGCATTGTGTCTAAAATTCATCCTGAATGGGTTCCGAAAGTCGGTCAATACGCTTTAAAACCTGATATGACCTTGTTGGACGTGATGGCCGTTTTTGACTCAGGCCAGTCTATTTTTTATTCGGTCACTTTATTGGAAGGAAAAACAACCCGAGAATTTCTTGCTGCCATGCAAGCGAAAGGCAACATTACTATGACCCTTGAAGGGTTAAGCGATCAAGCCATAGTGGATGCCTTGTCTTTAAACGTAACACATCCCGAAGGGCTGTTTTTTGCCAACACCTATCGCTATCACGAAGGTGATACGGATGTAAGCATTCTAAAACACGCCAATCAGCTGCTAAACCAAACACTTTCTGAACTCTGGGCGAACAAAGCCGATGATTTGCCCTATAAAACCTCTTATGACGCCTTGATAATGGCCTCTATTATTGAAAAAGAGACAGGAGTTCCAGAAGAAAGACCTTTAATTTCAAGGGTGTTTATCAGTCGTCTGGAAAAGAAAATGCGCTTACAAACCGACCCAACAGTTATTTATGGGCTTGGAGAAGGGTTTGATGGCAACTTAACGCGTAAAAGTTTACAAAGTCCATCGCCATACAACACCTATAAAATTGCGGCTTTACCGCCCACTCCTATCGCCAATGTTGGGCGAGAAGCTATTTATGCGGCTTTGAATCCAGGCGAAACAACCGCCTTATACTTTGTGGCAAAAGGAGATGGTTCCCATACTTTCTCAAATACCTTAAAGGAACATAATCGCGCTGTACGACAGTATCAATTTAAGCGTCGCGAAGATTATCGCTCCGCACCCCAAACCACACCGGAAACCGCGAAATAGAGGATAAAACGTATGAAAGGCAAATTTATTTCGTTAGAAGGGGGCGAAGGCAGTGGTAAAACTACCGCGATTGCTTTTATTGAGCAGTGGTTAGAAACACAAAATATACCTTATCTTTTAACTCGTGAGCCGGGCGGCACGCCTTTGGCAGAAGAAATTCGTCAGCTGGTGCTGAGTCCACGGGAAGAAAAGGTCAGCGATACCGCAGAGCTGCTGATGATGTTTGCCGCTCGTGCACAACATTTGGCTGAAAAAATCCAACCCGCTTTAAATAATGGTATATGGGTGATCAGCGATCGATTTTTAGATTCTAGTTATGTCTATCAAGGTCATGCTCGCGGTGGCGATATCAGCATGCTGGATCAATTGTCGCGTTGGGTGGTAGGCGATAATCTACCCGATGCCACCTTATTATTGGATGTGCCGGTTGAAATTGGTCAGCAACGAGTAAAAGCCCGTCAATATCAAGACCGCTTAGACAAAGAGACGCTCGCTTTTCATCAAAAAGTACGAGATGGGTTTTTAAAACGCGCAGATTTGGAGCCTGATCGAGTGAAAGTCATCGACGCCAGTGCGACGCTACCTAGCGTCAAAACACAGATTGAATCTCATCTTGTGCAACTTAGCCACACTTGGTCTGGTAAACAATAAATGACGACTCTAGCCCCATGGTTGACCCACAGTTTGCAGCAAGTACAGCGTTTAAAACACACTGGTAAGCTTTCTCATGCCTTGCTGATCACTGGCGCTGACGGGGTAGGGCAAGAGCCTTTGGCTCGCGAAATGGTCAAAGATCTGATGTGTGAAGAAACACAGGGGCCCGCTTGTGACCACTGTCATTCTTGCCAACTGATGAAGGGCGAATCACACCCTGATTTTCGTATGTTAGACGGTGAGTCAGGGACCATAAAAGTGGATCAAATTCGTCTTTTGGTCAAACAAATTAGCCAAAAACCACAAGTTGGACGCAATAAAGTCGTGCTGATTACCCATGCCCAAGCGATGAATATCAACGCAGCCAATGCGGTGTTAAAAGCATTGGAAGAGCCTGCCGATCGCACTTATTTTGTCCTGACTAGCTCACAATCTAGCCCTTTACTGCCGACGATTCGCAGCCGCTGTTTATTAGTGAATGTACCAACACCCACCATGCATGAGGTAACGGCCTGGCTACAAACACAACAAAATGGTGAGCGCTTAAGCAATTTGTTTTGGTTGACTACTCAGCCATTTCGTTTGCTTTTGCTGCAACAGCAAGGCAAAACTGAACTCTATGCTGAGCTACCTGAAAAGGTGAACGCATTATTACAACAAAGCGCCAGTGTGAGTGATTTAGTAAAAGGTGTAGACAGCAAAAACATTGAAGATTACTGCAACGGGTTAGGCGCTATTTTGCATCAATGTATTTGCCATTCTACCGGTGCGCAATTAGACAAGGCACTGGATGGGATTTACCACACATTAATTGCCCGACAAGGTATTGAATCCTTAATGTTGCGCTATCAATCTTTACAAAAATTGAAATCAGACCTTCAAAAAACAAATTTAAACCCCATCATGCAACTTACACACGAATTAAATCAGTGGTAAAAGAACTATGTTAATCGATACTCATTGCCATCTTGATATGTTGGATTTGGCCCCTTATAACAATAATTTAAACGCGGCGTTAGACGCGGCCTACCATCAAGGCGTAAAACAGCTTTTGAGCATTTCTGTTGATCTAAACAAGATGGACACAATCCTTGATTTCACAAAGCGTGACGGGGTTTATGCAAGCTGCGGCGTTCACCCTTTGCAAAGCGATGGGCTTATCGTTGACGATACCTTGTTACGCCAATATGCTGCGCACCCCAAAGTGATTGCCATTGGCGAAACTGGCTTAGATTACTTTTATGAAGCTTCCCCTGAGGCGCACGAAGCGCAAAAAGTAAGCTTTATGCATCATTTGCAAGCTGCAGGGAAATTAGGTCTGCCCGTGATCATTCATACACGTAGCGCAAAACAAGATACTCTGTCGCACATTAAGCAGTACGGAAACCCTGAGATTGGTGGGGTGCTGCATTGTTTTACCGAAGATTACGACATGGCAAAAGCCGCTCTAGATGAAAATTATTTGATCTCTATTTCTGGCATCGTCACCTTTAAAACGGCAGCGGATTTAAAAGAAACCGTGCGAAAACTGCCCTTATCCTCGTTGATTGTTGAAACCGACTCGCCGTATCTCGCGCCAGTCCCTCATCGCGGAAAGAAAAACGAACCTAAATATGTGTCAGATGTCGCACAATACGTTGCTGACTTAAAAGGCATTCGATATGAGGCGTTATTAGAAGCCACCGCCGAAAACTTCCACCGAGTGTTCTCACAAGCCAACCCTCAACACCAGCTTCAGCTTGTGACACAAAAGGAAACCCATTAATGTCAAATTTGGTTACCGCTTTACCTCATCACGCCCTTGCGGCCAAAGTACCCAGTGATCACCTTACTTTTACAACATTAAAAGACATCGAGCCATTAAGTGGCATTTTAGGCCAAGAGCGCGCCGTAGAAGCCATTCAGTTTGGTGTTGCCATGCAACGCCCGGGCTACAATATTTTCGCCATGGGCGATTCTGGAACGGGTCGCTCGTCCTATGTGTTGAGCTATTTAAAAAGCGAAGCCAAACGTCGTCCGGCGCCAAACGAATGGGCTTATGTGAATAATTTCACCGAGAGTCATCGCCCTAAAGCCATAGAGTTTTCACCTGGCATGTCTTCTGAATTTGAAAAAGAAATTCGCACACTCATCGATGGTTTAATGACGACTTTTCCTGCGGCGTTTGAAAATCCGTCTTATCAGCAGCAGAAATCGGTGATTGATCGCGCCTTTAACGATCAATACGAAGCGGCGATTAATAAAGTTGAGCGAGTGTCTGGCAAAATTGGCGTAGCCATGTTCCGCGATGCGTCATCGGTTAGCTTTGCGCCTATGAAAGAGGGCAAAGCCCTAGAAGAAAATGAATTCGCTGCGCTAACCGACGAAGAGCGTGATGCCTTTCAAGAAGGCGTATCGACATTAGAAGGTTTGCTTAACGAAGAATTGCTTGGCTTACCACAGTGGAAGCGTGCTACTTACGAACAAATTCGTCAGTTAAATTTGGATACCGTAAAAGAAGCACTTGACCCACTTATGGCGGGGTTGTTTGAAAAATATTCCGACAACAGAGACATTTCGGTGCATCTTAAGGAGCTACGCGAAGACCTCGACAAAACCATCATTGACCAAATGGCGGACGACAAAGCATCGGAAAATCGTGACGAGATCGGTCGTCGTCAGTTTTACGAAGAATTGTATTTACCAAACATCGCCATCACCCATGAAGCTAAGGGCGGTCAGCCTGTTGTTTACGAACCGCATCCTACGTATCGTAATTTGTTTGGCCAGGTAGAACACAGCAGCGATCAAGGCATGTTAGTTACCAATTACCGCCTCATTCGCTCAGGAAGTTTGCACGCCGCCAACGGCGGTTATTTGATTTTAGACGCAGAAAAACTGCTGACCGATCATTACCTTTGGGAAGCACTGAAACGTGCCCTTAAGAGCAAAACCATCAAAATTGAACACCCTTACGCCGACATGGGCCTGATGAATACCATGACCTTATCACCGCAAGATTTGCCTTTGCAGGTGAAAGTGGTGCTGATTGGTGCGCGAGATATTTACTATTTATTGCAAGACGCCGACCCTGATTTTCAAGAAATGTTTCGTGTGCTGGTCGACTTTGACGACACTTTAAAGCGCTCGAAAGAATCTGAGTTGTCGTTTGCTCGCTTGATGAAAGACAGAGTCGACAAAGAAGAATACGCCAATGTAACAAGAGATGGTGTGGCGGCGTTAATAGAATACAGCAGCCGTTTGGCTGAGCATCAACGTGAAATGGCGGCCAAAATTGGCGATGTGTTTGAACTATTAGGCGAAGCGGATTTTGTTCGTCAAATGGCCAAAGACGATGAAATCACCGCTGACCATATTGCTCGAGCTTTAAAAGCCAAAAAACACCGTACTGGTCGTGTGAGTGAAAAAATCATCGAAGAAATCATTGAAGGCACAGTGCTTTTGGAAAGCGATGGTTATGCGGTCGGTAAGATCAACGGATTGACGGTAATGCAAATTGGTGACAGCAGCTTCGGTGCGCCAGCACGTATCTCTACTACGGTTTACCCTGGTGGCAAAGGCATTATTGACATTGAACGTGAGTCCAATTTAGGGCAAAACATTCACTCAAAAGGCGTATTAATCTTGTCTGGCTACCTAGGCAACAAGTACGCACAACGTTTTCCACTGGACATCTCAGCCTCCATCGCCATGGAACAGAGCTACGGCTATATAGATGGCGACAGTGCGTCTACTGCAGAATTGTGCTGTTTGCTGTCCGCCCTGATTCAAGTGCCTTTGCGCCAAGATTTGGCCATCACAGGATCATTAAATCAATATGGTGAAATTCAAGCCATTGGTGGTGTAAACGAAAAAATTGAAGGCTTTTTTAACGTCTGTCATGCTCGTGGGCTAACAGGCACCCAAGGCGTCATCATTCCCAAATCTAACGCGGTTAATTTGATGCTAAACGATGACATCATCGCGGCGGTAGAAGCGGGTCAATTCCATGTTTATGCCGTCTCAACAGCGGACGAAGCCTTGCATTTGCTGACTGGCATTGAGCCCGGACAAGCGGACGAAGAGGGCGAATACCCTGAAGGCACATTGTCGGCACGCGTCATTGAACGTTTAGAGGAAATCTCTAAGCTAGGCGAGGAAGACGACGAAGAGGAAGAAGAAACTAACGTCGAAGAAAATAGCCAAGAAAACAAAAAAACAAGTAATAAAGAGTCGTAACAATCAAGGCGTTGTCACGATAGACAGAACAAAAGGCAGACTAATGTTTGCCTTTTGTTCGTTTAATAACATCGGCCTTACAAGCGGAATTGACCAAGGTATACACGGTGTAATACAAGTCGTCTGCCTTCACGTAAATATAGCTAGCAACTTCTTTGCGTCGGCTCGGCAGATGTCGCTTTAAGACTTTCGCGGCCATAAAAGTATCGCCAGACATAAAACTACGAGCTTTTTTATCGGCCGAGAATTTCGCATCGTCGTCACGACATTCTGCCAAAGCAAGAGAGCTGCTTAACAAGCAAATCACCAAGAAAAATTTGCGGCTTAGGGTAAAAATAACTCACCTCGTATCGTGTTTTTTGAGTTGGTTAGCGTCAATGATCGGCCTAATCATGAATTAAAATGACAATCCATTAGTTAGTTACAATATTACCGATGTTTTTTTAATAGAGCATGGTACTTTATGCCAAACTATTTCAATAATGAATAATATTTATACTAATAATACTGTGGAGTGATTCTATGTTGATGAAAAAAGGGCTTTTGGCCGCTACTATTCTTACCATTTCTTGTTCAACGGCGGCTTTCGCTCATGAACATCATCAAAATGAAGCTTGCGGTGCAACAACTTTGCATGGCTACATGGAAGATATTAAAGACGAGATGCGCGCCATGTCTTCTGACATCAAATCTGGTGATAACCAAGCCGCCGCGGCTCGTGTTGAAACCTTGATTGCACACTTTGAGAAGTCTCGCGACCAAGTTCCATACAAACTAAAAGCCGAAAAACTAGAAGGCGCTGATCTAAAAGAGCAGATGTCGAACTATGAAAAAGGCATAGATAAAACTATTGATGTGTTTAAGAACCTAGAAGTGGCTTTAAAATCCGACGATTTAGCTGAAGTTAAAAAATGGCTTGGCGAAATCGGCGCTAAAAGACAACAAGGGCATCAAGCTTTTAAAGCGAATTGCTAGAATTGCGTGTGTGCTGGATGACCTAGCGTGAATTCACTGCTACAATGCGCGCGATAAAGAGAGGATACTATGGCTCGTGCTAAAAAATCGCGCAGTATGCGTGGAAAACTTGGAAAAACCGGTTCGAAAGAGATGATGAAAGAGCAAAACAAAGCTCGTAAATCATCTGCGACACGTCGATTTGTAACCAAAAAGTCCAAAGAACGCAAAGATCAAGCGCACAAAAAACTTGAACGTTTAGGTTTACTTCCAGCAACTGAAGCGGGAGCGGTCCCTGAACGTCCACGTCGTTTCGTTTATGTCAAACCTGTTGATGAAAACACTGAAAAAGAAAAAGCCGCTGCATTGGAAAATACCAATGCGATTGACTCAGACAGCGAAGACTTATCGCTAGACGAACTGCTTTCTGCTTTTACAGAGCAAAAGTAAACATAAAAGACGTAAATAAATTAAGGCTGCTTCTGCAGCCTTTTTTTATGGATATAAAACCCCATACAATATGAGAATCATCAGCTATTTAAGAATGAGGTGAAAAGTGTGAAAGCGTCGGTTCCCATGTCGAGTGTGCGTTATCTATTAAAAACAGCGGAAGACCAAGGCCTAGATCGTGCCTCTGTGCTGACCAGTCTCGAAATAACACAAGAAGAGTTGGAACAAGGTGATTCTTTCTCTGCGTATCGATATGGCATTTTATATCAAAAGATCATGTGGCTGATGCAAGATGAATCCTTTGGCATGCTCAGCGGCGGAAAAGTGCCCAATGGTACCTTCAGAATGATGTGCCTATGTATTATTCATGCACGCAGTCTGGCTCATGCTTTGTATCGCTGCAGTGACTTTTATGAAATATGCCGTGGGCCAACGGTCAAGCCTGTGTTGATTACCAAAGGGCGCTTCGCGGTTGTCACCTTTGCCCCCATCAGTACATCGGAAGACAACATCGAACAATTGGTGACGCCAGAATCCAAGGAGCAATTAAGAACCACCTTGTCCATGTGGCATCATTTTATTTGTTGGCTAATTGGCCGTCGGTTGAATCTAAAAGCGGCGTATTTCACCAGCGAACGCCCCGATGATGTGGAGTATTACAAAACCTTATTTCAATCAGAGGTAAGGTTTAATCAGCACGCCAACGCCTTGGTGTTTCCTGCCAGTTACTTAGACATGCCGATTGTGCAAACAGAAGATAGCTTGCGTGGTTTTCTTAAAACAGCGCCTTATCAGCTGCTGGTTATGGTGGAAAATGATAACAGCCTCAAGTCTCAAGTGATGGCCATGTTAGGAAAAGATTTTTCCCGTGAAATGCCCAGTGCAGAAGAAGTTGCTAGCGCTTTGAACATGAGTGTTTCTACGCTACGCCGACGGCTGAACGACGAAAAAACCTCTTATCAAAACATCAAAGACGATTGTCGTAAAGAAGCCGCCATTACCTATATGAATGCGCCTCAATTGAGCATTAATGACATAGCCGCATTGATGGGCTTCGATGAGCCCAGTGCATTTTTCCGTTCATTTAAAAAATGGACAGGCATGACGCCAGGAGAATATCGGAAAAGTGAGGAATATTTGAAATTTGGCAAAGTCCTTAAGCGCCCATAATTTTGGCTGATAAAGGTTATGTTCAAAGAGGCTGATTGTTTTTGTCAGAAATATAGGCTTGAAATGTTATTGAGAGATTAGCGACATTTTTACATTCTAAGGTGAAATATCCGCTCGGATAATTAACCGGAGAATAAAAAATGAGCGAATACACGTACCCAATTAATGACATTTTATTCAGCATGTTGTCCGTTGCCGACATCGACCGCTTGAATCCTCATCTCGATGAGCCCGTAGACTATGATCTTCTAGATGCCATTTTAGGAGAGGCGGGTAAATTGACGGAACAAGTTATTGCCCCCATTAATGCCAGTGGCGACAAAGAAGGTTCCCGCGTCGAACAAGGCGAAGTCTATCAAGCGGCTGGTTTTAAAGAAGTGTTTCAAGCGTATTCTGAGGGCGGCTGGATCGGTCTATCAGGCGATCCTCAATACGGCGGTCAGGGCTTACCCGCCACCATCGCGACGGCGGTAAACGAAGGTGTACAATCCGCCAACCTTTCTTTTTCACTGTGTCCCTTGTTGAGCTTAGGGGCGATAGAAGCCATTAGCCTACACGCCAGCGATGAACTAAAAAGCCAGTATCTTCCGAAGATGCTGGCCGGAGAGTGGGCGGGTACCATGAATTTAACCGAACCGTCGGCGGGCTCTGACCTTGCTGCCATTGCCTGTAAAGCCGCTTCAGACGGTGATGTGTTTCGCATCACTGGCCAAAAGATATACATAACTTGGGGCGATCATCAGATGAGCGACAACATTATTCATTTGGTTTTAGCCAGATTACCCGGCGCCCCAGAGGGTGTGAAGGGCATTTCCTTGTTCATCGTGCCGAAATTTATACTGGACGATCAGGGGAATCCAGATCAACGCAACGATGTAAAAGTATTGTCTGTTGAACACAAGATGGGCATTCATGCCTCGCCTACCTGTGTGATGAGTTTTGGCGATAATGACGGTGCGATTGGCTATCTTGTTGGCCAAGAAAACCAAGGTATTAAAGCCATGTTCACCATGATGAATAACGCCAGACAAGGCGTTGGATTGCAAGGTTTGGCCATTGCTGAGAGGGCCTATCAGCAAGCGTTAGAATACGCGGAAGAACGTAAGCAGGGCATGAAAGCCGATCGATCAGGTCGTGCTTCTATTATTGAACATCCAGATGTACTACGCATGTTGATGACGATGAAATCTCAAATTGATGCGATGCGTTCTTTGGTCTACGTCGCCGCCGTTGAAAACGATTTGTCTCATTTAGCTGATGGAGAAGTTAAAGCGAAAGCTGAAAAACGCACAGCGCTGTACACTCCTATTGTCAAGGGTTGGAT
Organism: Marinomonas vulgaris; assembly: GCF_018145875.1. Lineage (GTDB taxonomy): Bacteria > Pseudomonadota > Gammaproteobacteria > Pseudomonadales > Marinomonadaceae > Marinomonas > Marinomonas vulgaris. The sequence goes on from NZ_JAGSSV010000024.1 coordinate 37,126, forward strand.
TACCGAACAAGCACAGGAAATCACTTCTTTAGCCATTCAAGTGCATGGTGGAATGGGCTTTATCGAGGAAACTGGGGTGGCTCAACACGCCAGAGATGCAAGGATCTTACCGATTTATGAGGGTACAAATGGTATTCAAGCCATTGATCTAATCGGGCGTAAATTACACGCTGATCAAGGTGTAGAAATGACTTGCTTGCTCGATGAGATTGAAATGGAGTTGCAAAACGCATTGTCGACAAACGCTCGTGATAACGCCATCAAGGTACAAGCTGTATTAGAAGAAGCCAAAGAATGTACCCAAGCTTGTTTAGACAGCATGAAAACGGACTCAACGTTAGGTACGGCATTGGCGTACGACTATATGATGTTGATGGGCTATTTGGTGGGTGCATGGCTGCAAATAAGGGCACAGATCGCTTCATCTATTCACACAAGCATGGGTGAAGCAGAGAAAACGTCTTGGTTGTGTTCAGTGGACTTTTACTGTGACCACATTTTGCCGCGCGCTTTTGGTTATGCGCATGGCATTAAATTTGGCCAAGCAAGTGTTGATCGTTTGAACCGCATCGCTTTTACGCGATAGGGAGGCAATATGTCTGATACAAATACGCAAAGAGACGTGATGGAATTTGATGTGGTGATCGTCGGCGGTGGTCCTGCAGGACTATCAGCCGCGTGTCGTATTATGCAAAGAGCACAAGCCGCCGATAAAGAACTGAGTGTTTGCTTAGTAGAAAAAGGCTCAGAAATTGGCGCTCATATTCTATCTGGCGCTGTTATAGAAACAACAGCTCTAGACGAGCTTTTTCCAGACTGGTCAGAAAAAGGCGCGCCTGTTACTACCAAGGTCACGACAGACGAAGTGCTTTGGCTAAGCTCTGACCAGGCGTCTAAGTCATTGCCCCATTGGATGGTGCCAAAAACGCTACACAACGACGGTAACTACATCATTAGCCTAGGAAATTTAAGTCGCTGGTTAGCGGAACAAGCGGAAGCGTTAGGCGTGGAAGTGTTCCCAGGGTTTTCCGCGGCTCACTTGTCTTACGACGATCAAGGCAATGTGGAGGGGATCATCACAGGTGACATGGGGGTTGGGCAAAACGGACGAGAAAAAGACGGTTTTATGCCCGGAATGCTATTAAAAGCCAAATACACTTTATTTGCCGAAGGCTGTCGTGGCCATCTAGGAAAAGAGTTGATCAGCAAATTTCAACTGGATGATGGCAAAGACCCGCAACATTATGGCCTTGGCATAAAAGAATTGTGGGATGTACCTGCAGACCAAAGTAAACCTGGCGCTGTTATTCATACGGCGGGTTGGCCATTAGGCAAGGACGCAGGCGGCGGCGGTTTCTTATACCATTTAGACAACAATCAGGTAGTGGTCGGGTTGATCGTGGATTTGAACTACAAAAACCCTTACCTCAGCCCTTATGATGAATTTCAACGATACAAACACCACCCCGTTATTGCCCAACATCTAAAAGGGGCTAAGCGAGTGTCATATGGAGCAAGAGCCATTGCTAAAGGCGGCTGGTCGTCTTTGCCGAAAATGAGCTTTCCCGGTGGTTTGGTGATTGGTTGTGACGCTGGTACCCTAAACCCGGCCAAAATTAAAGGAACTCACACAGCGATGAAGAGTGGTCTTTTAGCAGCAGATAGCGTGTTTGATGCGTTGCAATCAGCGTCGCCACCAGCAGAGCTATCGGAGTTTAACAACTTAATTCGACAATCTTGGCTAGGCGAAGAATTGCAGCAAGCGCGTAACTTTGTCCCTGTCATGCACAAGCTTGGTACATTTTGGGGTGGCGCTTACAATTGGTTAGATCAGAATATTTTTTCAGGGGCTTTGCCGTTTAGTTTTCATGATACAGCAGCGGATCACGCTTGCACTGAATTAGCAGAAAAACACAGGCCTCCCATTTATCCTAAAGCAGATGGCGTATTAAGCTTCGACAAATTGTCGTCCGTATTTTTGTCTAATACTAACCACGAGGAAGATCAGCCCTGTCATTTGCAATTGAAAGACCCTAACGTGCCGATCCATAGCAACTTGTTAAAATTTGCCGAACCTGCACAGAGATATTGCCCGGCGGGTGTATATGAAGTGGTAGAGTCCAATCAGGAGTCAATTTTTCAAATTAATGCGCAAAACTGCTTGCACTGTAAAACATGTGATATCAAAGACCCGGCGCAAAACATTACTTGGGTCACACCAGAAGGTGCCGGTGGGCCTAATTACCCGAATATGTAAAAAATTGTGCCACCTTTAAGCGTGATAAAAATACGGTAAATACGCCAGATCGTGTACTTTCTTGCGCGATCTGTGCGTATTTATTTGCGTCTTGGTTTTGTCCCTATTCCTGACTGGATTTCGCTCTGCTCCTGCTTGATAATACCTGCCAACTAAAAAGAGGTAACATCATGCGATTATGGGTAGATGCAGACGCTTGTCCAAATGTGATCAAAACGATTCTTTTCCGAGCGGCGGAGCGTGTTGAAATTCCCTGTATTTTGGTGGCAAACCAAGCGATTGCCATTCCGCCTTCCAAATGGATTGAACGGCGCGTCGTAAGTTCTGGGTTTGATGTAGCAGATAATTACATCGTCGATAATCTTGATACCTGTGATCTCGTCATTACCGCCGATATTCCCTTAGCTTCTGATGTGATTGAAAAAGGCGCGTTAGCCATTAATCCTCGTGGCGAACTCTATACTAAAGAAAACATCAAGCAGCGCTTAAGCATGCGCGACTTTATGGAGCAAATGCGTTCTTCTGGTGTACAAACGGGTGGCCCTGCTAGCTTTAATCAACAGGATAGAGCGGCCTTTGCTAATACGTTAGACAAGCTTTTAGCGCAGCGTGTTCGCTAACCATGCGATGTAGAAAGAGGCATCTGGAAAGTGTTTCTTGAATATTTTCCAGATTATTCAAAGTTTATAGGTAAGTTTTTATGAAAAAAATCGTAGTGGTAGGCGGTGGTGCCGGAGGCTTAGAGTTAGTAACCAAGCTGGGTCACAGCTTTGGTAAAAAACATCAAGCCGACATAGTGCTGATTGATCGTAGCCAGACTCATATTTGGAAGCCCTTGCTACACGAAGTAGCAACCGGCTCATTGGATATTAATAACGATGGATTAAATTATCGCGCCCACGCTGCTAAACATCATTATCAATTTCAATTAGGAAACTTAACCGCTGTTGATCCAGAGAAACGTACTCTAACTCTGGCGTCGCTGTCCGATGACAAGGGACACATTGTCTTGCCAGAGCGAACGGTAAATTACGATATTTTAATTATGGCGGTGGGCAGTGTCAGTAACGATTTTGGTACCCCTGGAGTAGCAGATCATTGCTATTTTCTTGACTCTCATAAACAGGCTGAGCGCTTTCAACAGGCGCTGTTAAATCAATTTTTACGCGTGCATCAAGAAGGCTCGGACGCCAGGCTTAAATTGGCCATCGTTGGTGGTGGCGCAACAGGGGTTGAATTGTCGGCGGAATTGTTTCATGTAGCTGACATGCTAAAAGCCTATGGTATGCCAGAAATGTCTGGGAAACGTGTACATGTCCAGCTTATTGAAGCGGGGCCGCGGATTCTTCCTGCTTTGCCGGAACGCATTGCTGGGTTAGCCACCAAGGAATTGGTTCGCCTAGGTGTCACTGTTAGCCAAGCAACAAGGGTGGTTCGCGCCTACGATGGCGGTTTTGAAACAGCCGACTGCGGCAACATCGAAGCGGATTTGATGATTTGGGCGGCGGGTGTGAAAGCCCCTGATTTCGTTGCCAATATAGACGGCTTTGAAACAACTCGTAACAATCAAATTTTGGTCAAAGGCACTTTGCAAACCACGGCTTTTGACAATGTATATGTGATCGGCGATTGCTGTGCATGCAAACAAGCCGATGGCTCTTTTGTGCCGCCGCGTGCTCAATCAGCCCATCAAATGGCGAGCTTAGTCTTCGAAAATATCAAGGCGTCTTTCTTGAGCGAAGGGCTAAAAGAATACCAATACAAAGATTACGGCTCCTTGGTCAATCTTAGTCGTTACAGTACTGTGGGCAATTTAATGGGTAATATGACTGGCGGCTCCATGTTTGTTGAAGGTCGTATCGCACGTTTTGTTTATGTTTCCTTGTATAGATTACACCTTATCGCCATTCACGGTTGGCTAAAGGCCACCGTGATTATGGCAGCTCAGAAAATCGGTAAGGTGGTCAAACCCAAACTAAAATTGCATTAGCAGGTGATGTTTAGTTAAACGCTAAGCCGGATGCTCGTCATTCGGCTTTTTTGTATCTGCTGGCTTGACCTAGGTGTTACCTGTAGGTTTTACACTTTCTACTATTACAAGATCCAACAAACCTTAAATGACACAGGAGGTCTTATGCATGTCAGTGAATTGGCTAAAAAAGCTAAGGTAACCGCCGAAACGGTGCGCCACTACACTCGGATTGGGCTTTTGACAGCGGACCGAGACCCACACAATGGTTATCAAGTTTACAATAAGTGGGCGCTGCAGCGTTTGCAGTTCATTCGCCAAGCCAGTGAATTAGGTTTCAGCTTAAAGCAAATTGAAGACATTTTTGCTCAATCAGACAGTGGTGACTCCCCATGCCCCATGGTGCGTGATTGGTTACGACAAAAAGTGCCCGAGACTCAAGCGAAAATTGCCCAACTACAAGCTCACTTGGTAAAAATGGAAGCCGCGTTGGCAGCATGGGAAAAAATGCCAGACAGCACGCCAGATGGTTACTCAATTTGTTGTTTAATTGAAGAATGGCAAGACAAGGCGACAACACCTGAAACGGCTAAAAAAGGAGACGCTCAATGATAACCAACAGACCAAAATCAAGCAATCAATTCAGCCTGTCTATTCAAGGTATGCGATGTGCTGGGTGCGTGAAGGGCGTTCAAAAAACATTGGACAACGCGCCAGGGGTAATAAACGCCGAAGTGAATTTTGCCAATCACAGTGCTCAAATCACTACAAATGGATCAAGCGATGAGTTACTCAAGGCACTAAAGCAAGCAGGCTATCAAGGGTCAGTGATTTATGATGCCGAACGAAGCGAGCAAGAGCGACAGGAAAAACAACAGGCAGAATATCATTATAAACGACGCTCTGCCGCCTATGGTATCGGTTTAGGCATTCCGCTCATGCTGTACGGCGTGTTAGGCGGTGAGATGTCGGTGCGCTCTTTGTCCGATCAATTCATTTGGGGTGGCGTGGGGCTGCTCACTTTATGGGTTATGATCCAAGCTGGACAGCATTATTTTCGTGGTGCATTGAAATCATTATCAAATGGCCAAACCAATATGGACACGCTGATTGCTCTTGGAACAGGCAGCGCTTGGTTGTATTCCATGTTGGTGGTTTTGCTACCAACTTGGTTTCCAGACAACACACGTCACCTGTATTTTGAAGCCTCAGTGATGATTATTGGTCTTATCAATCTTGGGCAAGCATTAGAACTTAGAGCTCGCCAGAAAACCGGCCAAGCTTTGCGTCGCTTATTGGATTTACGGCCTAAAATTGCTACCTGTGTCGATGGCGATCAGATTTATGAGTTACCTGTTGAGCAAATTAAGGTCAATCAGATTATCCGCATTCGCTCGGGAGAAAAAATCCCTGTCGATGGCCAGGTGATAGAAGGTCAATCAACGGTAAACGAAGCCATGCTCACGGGTGAAGCCATGCCAGTCGAAAAGAATATCGGAGATACCGTATCGGCAGGAACCGTAAACGGTCAAGGGCGATTGCTGTTTAAAGCCACCCGAGTCGGCAGTGACACGCTATTGGCGCAAATCATCACGCAAGTGGATAAGGCGCAAAACTCCAAGCCTCCAATCAGTGTGTTAGCCGATAAGGTCTCGGCCGTGTTTGTCCCCTGTGTTATTGTCATTGCGCTTGCCACGGCTTTGGTCTGGTTCTGGTTTGGGCAAGGTGATGCTTCGTATATTTTAGTCGCCAGCATGTCGGTACTTATCATCGCTTGCCCATGCGCATTGGGGTTGGCGACACCGATTTCGACCATGATTGGCATCGGTAAAGCCGCCGAGCACGGTGGTTTAATTCGCAACGGCGACGCCTTACAGCGAGCAAGCGAACTGACTACGATAGTGCTCGACAAAACCGGCACCATAACCACGGGAAAACCAAAGGTGGTTCAACATTGGCTGAACGAGTCATCGCGACAGACGGCAATATTTAGTCAAGTAACGAAATTAGAAGAGGGGGCGAATCACCCATTAGCCAATGCCTTGTTGGAGCATTGTCAGCCTCACCTCAGCACAAAGAATGAAACCTCCACCGTCGAAGGATTTGAATCACTGATTGGATTGGGCGTGCAGGGTAATATTGAGGGTAAAAGCTATTATCTAGGCAACGAGCGATTAATGGCAGAAAAGGGCATTAATATCGATAACGCTATTCCTCACAGCTCGGCAACTCGGGTGTATTTTGCCGACGATGAGCAATTGTTAGCGACCTTTGATATTAAAGACCCTATCAAAAAAGGCGCGAAGGAGGCCATTGCTCATTTTCAACAACAAGGTTTACAAGTGGTGATGCTAACGGGCGATCACCCCACTGTTGCGCAACAGGTTGCGACTGAACTGGGCATTGACCATTTTCAGGCACAACTTTTACCAGCGGATAAATTAAACAGCATTAAAAACTATCAACAACAAGGGAAGGTTGTTGGCATGATTGGCGATGGTATTAACGACGCACCTGCGCTGACTCAAGCCGACGTGGGCTTTGCCATGAGTGCTGGTACCGATGTGGCGATGGAAAGCGCCGATATTACCTTGATTAGCAACGATTTAAACAGCGTTGCAGATGTCATTCAAATTAGTAAAGCCACACTGAAAAACATCAAGCAAAATTTGTGGGGCGCTTTTGCCTATAACAGTTTGGGAATACCTATTGCGGCAGGGCTTTTGTTCCCTTTTACTGGCTGGCTGTTAAGCCCCATTGTCGCTGGGGCGGCCATGTCACTGTCGTCAGTGACCGTGGTAACCAATGCCAACAGGCTGCGATTTATGACATTGCCCGCATCAAAACACAAAGCGTCTTAAGGTTATAATTCGCCAAAATTATCACCATTTCGAAAACAACTGGTGTAAAATACGCGCGTTTTCTTCAAGCCAAGAGGCATCTCTTGGCTTTTTCATTTCATTTTTTCGCGAATCACATCGCTCGGAGTCCATATGCTTGCTTATCAATGGGGGATTTTCGCCATTGCGCTTGGAACCTTTGGTTTAGGTACCACTGAATTCATGCCGATGGGCTTGTTACCCGTTATTGCCGATGGGGTTCATGCTTCTATTCCTGCTGCGGGCTTATTAATCAGTGCTTACGCCATTGGCGTGATGATTGGTGCGCCTTTAGTAACGCTATACTTGACCCGCTACACACAAAAAACCGCGCTGATCTTACTGATGGCTATTTTTGTAGTTGGTAATCTATTGTCAGCGCTGTCGATTAATTACGAGACATTTTTATTCTCTCGCGTTGTGACCAGCTTATCCCACGGTGCTTTTTTTGGCATTGGCGCTGTGGTGGCAATGAATCTCGCCCCCGTGCATAAAAAAGGCTCTGCGGTGGCGGCCATTTTTCTTGGTTTGACCATTGCGAACATTATTGGTGTGCCAATCACCACCTGGCTTGGGCAGAACTTTGATTGGCGATTAGCGTTCGCTGTCACGGCAGTGCTAGGCGTTGTGGCTATTATCGGTATTATACGCAGCTTGCCAGCTATGGAAAAAATCGAACGGCCCAATGTCAAACAAGAACTCAGCGCCATCATGCAACCCGCGGTGTTGCGAGCGTTCGCCACTACGGTTATTTGTGCCGGTTCTATGTTTACCTTGTATACCTACATAACGCCGGTGATGCAGACACTCGCCCAAGCGACAGACAATGCCATTGCTACCATGTTAGCCTTGACCGGCATTGGTTTTACTTTAGGTAACTATATCAGCGGCAAACTTACAGATAAGTCACCGAACATGGCTTTGTTTGTATTTCTTAGCTTACAAGTACTGGTGCTTTTGGTGTTTCGCTTCAGCGCGACGTCGGTTTTAGGCGCTAGCATTACTATATTGTTGTGGGGCGTGGTAATTTTTGGTAGTGGCCCACCGCTGCAAATGCAAGTCATGAAAATTGCTGATCAAGCGCCAGGGTTAGCGTCTTCTATTAATATTGGCGCTTTTAACTTAGGTAATGCGTTAGGCGCAGCGCTTGGTGGTTTGGTACTCAGTATTGGTTTTGGATTTGCTTGGATTCCCAGTGCGGCGGCTTTGCTATCCTTCCTTGCATTGGTCATGGTTTGGTTAAATCGAAGAAAAGCCAAGCAAGCATCGTAAAAAGCGTACCTAATACACGTTTCGCTAAATTAAAAGGAGGTTCAGGATTGCGCCTCCTTTTTTTACCTGTACAATTTGATACAAATTAATCCTTTACGTGAAACACTATTTTGAATTCTTTTTTAAGTAAGTCCTTAAAGCTCAATAGACTCATCTTGTTCCTCGCTTTAACCGCGACCACCATCACCTTCGTAAACAGCTTTTATTCAAATTATGAAGTACAAAAAGAACAGTTAATCCTTCAGTCCATCGAGGGTAACCAAGCTTATGCCAGTAAATTGGCAGGCACAACCGAGGTGTTTTTAGGGTCCGTTCAACAACAGCTCGCTTACTCAACGTCTTTTTTGGCCGACAAAATGTTTGATCATCAAGCCATGCAAGACGAAGCCAATCGCTTAAAATACCAAACAGACAGCTTCAACTCTGTCGTAGTGACCAACGCAGAAGGCGTTACGCTGGCGGCTTCTCCAGAAACACTCAATATAGTGGGTCGAAAATTACGATCTCAGGCAAGGGAAGATGCGAATAAGTCCCGCGCATGAGACAATTCATTTTTAACCTTCGAGCCTGACCATGTCACATCAACTCA
>NZ_JAGSSV010000025.1 GCF_018145875.1 Marinomonas vulgaris
TGTGATTCTTATGAACGAGTTTCTTGTTGTGTTATTTAGGCTGACGCGTCGAGGCACGAGACAGGCGCAAGTAAATGGCACCATAAGAGGCTCAGTAAGGGAAATTAGGTTTGGCTCGGGTTACTGTATGTATAAGTTGGAATACAGGAAGGGGTTTTCTACTGCATCCATGCAGCTCGGGTTCATCATGAAGAATGGACAGAGCCCCCGTCCTGGGGGAATCGCAAATCCTTTTGCTCTCTGTCTGAAAATAATTTAGTACAATAAAACACTAGATTCAAGAGAATATTTTTAAAATTTAATATTTTATCTACATTACCTTACAAATTATTGGGGTAACTAGGCATGATTTACGGAATGACTGTTGTATTTATCTATATCATCTAATGTTTAAAAAAGAACTTTCCTCTTGATTTATAAAGAATAGATGGTGTTTAATGCACTTTCTTTACATAAAAAATGGAATTAAATTAATTACATGGACTCTGTACATGAAGAAAAGCCACGTTTAATGAAGCGTGTGCAAAGCATAGTATTTACTGTCGCTGCTGTTATGCTGTCGATAGGTCAATGGTCTGATACTAAAGAAATGTCCATTGAAGTCTACGAAGGTTTTATTGCTAAGTTTACCGATACGATCGAATTAGAACGACTCGGCAATGTTAAAGTCGGTGGAAATATAAACTTCATTGAGCAATCTTTTGGAATTGCAACCGTTATTAAGGCATCTAGAACGGTTGAAGGCTTAGAATATCGTTACTATCCAGATTCTAAGTATGTCCTCACGGTTGCTACTCAAGATAATTTAATTAAAGGCTATCAGGTCATTAGCCTCAAAGAAACTTTTTACCCCGAGATGCCTTTTTCTGCGCAATCCCTTGGTCAATTCTTATACTCTGATTACTCACCTTACTACGATGATATTCGTACAGATAATGCCAATCTAACGTATTACCTAGAAAGTCACTCATTGGGACGTGCCGGTCTGTTCTTTAATCAATTTATTACATACGTTGAGTATGGTGCCTCCTATGGTGATGCCTCAGAAAGTAAGGCTGGTATTAATGCCCTTAATGAAAGTCTATTAGAGCAAGGGCAAGAAGGTTCTACAGAAATTATTAATACACTTCGTTCAGGTATTGTGCCTAATGTGTTTTCTGTGGGCGATATAGACGCTTCAACGGCAGCCGATATGTTGGTGACTCAATATGAATACGCTGCTTACTTCAAAGGTGAATGATGAAAATAATACCTGTATTAATCTTTTCTATTTTTTTGGCAGCTTGCCAATCTCTCGGAAGTAAAAAAGAAAGTATTCCTGAGTGGTGGACGACTCCATCAGAGGATACATCAGAGTGGTTATATGGTTTTGGTGAAGGGCGTACTTTAAATGTTGCTAATCAGCAGGCATTAGCAAATGTCGCTGGTAAATTAAAAACGACCATAAGCGGCTCCTTGTCTAGAAGAACTCAGGAAACGAATGCGTCTGCGTCGGATTATATTGACCGTCAAATGTCGTCAGAAATCCAAAAGGTTTCTTTAGGGCACTTTGAAACGGTGAGAACGGAGACATTATCGGGTCGTGTTTTAACGTCGATCCGTGTTGATAAAAAGGCCTTGATAGACGCATGGTTGCGTCAATATCAGGCGATCCAGAATGATTTAGACACGCTACTAGCTGACAAGCAAAAAAGCCGCTTTCAGTGGTGGGTTGCTGCTGATGCGTTTTCAGTACGTGCTTTAGAAGGTGATAATTTGGCGTCATTGATTTCTGGCCTTACTGAAACGGAGATGCCAAGTAACTTGGTGTATCAGCTTAACCAAGCGATCAACCTTAGAGCGCCTACAGTTATGGTAAAAGGCCCGCAGGCAGATATTAACCGAGCGATTGTTTCAGATCTTTTATCACAAGGTTTGAGAGTTGGGAATTGTTCGAAATGTGATCTGACCATTGAATACGACACAACGTTTAGCTCTTTGGTTTTGTTTGGCCAGAGTGTTGTAAAAATGAATTTTTCAGGAAGTCTAATTGATGAGCGCGGTAGTGTTTCTTCGAATCATTGGGTTTTAAGTGCATCTTCTGTATCTGGGATGGAATCGGGTAAGAAAGGATCGATATTCATGGCAGTGCAGAAAATTAAAAGTGAGGGCCTATGGAAGGCCTTCGGTATGGAAACTAAATAAATAGGTAGAGTTTAAAACATGTTGAAGAAAAAGATTTTAGTGGCTGCCGTTGCAGTTAGTACAGTTATTCTTACTGGCTGTGGTCCGGTTAAAGTGGCTGACACAACACCCACACCGGTTCCAGAAGCGGAGTTTGCTCCAACATCAGAAGAGCTAAAAGCTCAGATGAAAGGAAGTGGCAGTAAAATTGTCCTATCGGCTGTTGAATATAGCGATAGTGCTGCCAAAAGCTTTGCGCCTGGCGTGTATGATGATTTTTCTCAACGCTTGTTAAAGTCAGGGAATACTTTGGTTGATCGTACCTTAGCGGCTAAACTTGAAGATGAGCTACGAGCTGCAGAAGTATCCGGTAAGTTCCAAACATCGGGTCCTGCTGACGCTGATATTGCCATCATGACAAAAATTTCAGATCTCAGTCTAAAGCACTCTTTTACTAAAGAGTATGTTTGGGTAGATGAAGATGGTGAAAGGCATAAAAGAGACTCATATTGCCGATTCACTAGCGGGGCTAAACTATTCGTTCGCGCTTACAAAATCCCTTCTATGGATCTAGTTAATACCTATGATTACGAAGGGTCGGCAACTATGACTTCTGAAACAGGTAATTCTAATTGCCCAATTAACGATGCAACAGCATCTAGTTTGGTTAATGAGGCGTTAGAAGATGCGGTGAAGTCTGGCTCAGGTGAGACATTGAATGACCTGGCTCCTGAAGCATACGTTCTTGAGCGCAGAGATAATGAAGATGCCTCAAAAGCGCTTTTCCGTGTGACGATTGCTAAGAAATCTGGTGCGGTTGAAGGGGCAAAAGTTAAGTTTTACCGTAAAACCAGAACCATCACTCCGATTACAAACGAAGAACGTATGGGTAGAATGCTATTAGGAGAAGGTGAAATATCTGGAGAAGGCATCGATACTTCAGGTTCTTATGTTTACGTTAAAGATAAAGAGCTTATCCAAGACATTAAGATCGGTGATATTGCTAAGTTAGATCATGGTAAGTGTGATGTTGATGAAACAGAAGTGCTTGGTTCTTGTATCAAAATCCCCGGTTTGTAACTTAAGGAATAAATAGAGAATGAATATTTTTAAAACAAGTCTTCTAGTCGGTACAGTTGTGGCTCTCACTGGCTGTATGGCCGAAAAAACAACCCTTGATTACGGTGAATGTAATTACCCTGATAGCCCGAACGAAGAAGCACCGGGTTGGGTTTGTAGCCAACAAGTAGAATCCATAGAGATTCAATCGGTAGGTTACTCTAAGAAATTAGCCGCTGGACCTGGCATGATGACTGATGTTGCTGCTACAGAAGCTCGCGCGCGCTTGTCAGGAGAGTTTTCAACACAAGTAAATGCTCGCCTTTCTCGTCTTATAGAAGACAGTACAATCGACGGTGTGAATACTAACAAGGACGTTACAGAGCGTGTTCAGAATACATTATCGACCATGACCATAACGAACTCTCGTGTATATCGTACACAGGTTAGTCCAGCTGGAAACATGTATGTTCTAGTTGGTTTAACCAAAGAAGGTTACGATCAAAACATTGATGCCTTGTTGAACACGTCTTTAGATGGTGATTCTCCAGAGTTGTACAGACAGTATTTGAAGGCGGAAAGTGATGCGGCATTAGATGCCGTTCGGGCCGACTTAAACACTAAGTAATAGACTAAGGGGGCTAAATAAGCCCCTTTATTTTAGGTGAATATTATGAAAACTACGTCTAAATTTGCGGTGCTGCTGCTTTGTCTGAGTGTTTTACAAGTTAATGCGCTCAGCTATGATGAGTGGAAAGCCAGTAAGCAAGCCAGTTATAAAGAATACCAAGTACAGTACAAAGCGCGTTACGCCGCCTTTAAAAATAAAGTACTTATGAAGTGGGGCGATAAAACTACACTGTCTAGTCAACATCAATACGTGACTTACACGGACGATCTAGACCAGAGAACAGTGCTGGACTACAAAAACAATGAAATTGTTATTGAGTCTTTGAGCGCTCAGTCACCTGATGTAGAAAAAGCGCTGTTGGTTTTACAATCGACAACAGTGAATCAAGCTTTACAGAAAGACCCTATTTTAACGAATGTTAATATCGCGCAGCAGTCAGGTTCTTTACTGGGAAGTATTAGTGACTTGGAGTCTCTAGATACGCTTGTTAAAAGCGGAAAAGCAGAAACGGATACCGCAAAAGTAAAAGAAAGCGCAACGGACAAACGCATCAGTCGTGTACGGATTAATTTACCTGATAATGTCTATGTAAAAAGAGCGGAGCCTTTTTTACCAACTGCATCTGCTATGAGTCAAAAGCATGATGTGGACTCCAATCTCATTTTGGCGATTGCGCAGACAGAGTCGAGTTTTAATCCTTTGGCTCAGTCTCCCATTCCAGCATTTGGTTTGATGCAGATTGTGCCAAGCTCTGCTGGTCTAGATGTCAACCAAGCATTGAATAACAAAGATCAAAGCCCTCAAGCATCTGTTTTATTTCAACCAGAAGAAAACATTGATTTTGGCGCTGGGTATTTGCATTTGTTAAACACTCGCTATCTGAAAAACATCAAAGACGAGCGCAGCAGACTGTACTGTATTATAGCGGCATACAATACTGGTGCCGGTAATGTGGCGAGTGTTTTTCACCCTCAAGGTCGTAAAGTGATCAATCCTGCCGTGGCGGTGATTAATAAACTGACGCCTGAGGAAGTGTACCAACGTTTAGTCAAAGAGCTTCCCTATAAAGAAACTCAAATGTACTTACAAAAGGTCACGAAAGCTTTAGCTCAATATCAAGCAGCCAACCCAGTGTAATCACTGATAAACGAAGGGCTTTGATAACAAAGCCCTTAGCATTTCACCCGAATATATTCCCTTAATATCGTATTAAGACGCCTTTTTGGCGAGTATTCTTACTCTTGCTTCTGCTCTGTCGATCAGGGTGCCAAAGCGTTCTAAGTCATCAACAAAGTGATTAAACTCTATTTTACTAGGCAGTAATTGGCTGTCTGTTTGTAGATGTTGAACCAGTTGCATGCGCAAATTAGTGGTAAATTCTTTGCTCCATGACCATTGCGCTCGAAGCAGTCGCGATAAAGTCGCCGCCGGTAAGTCGCCAATATAGTCAGCAAGTAACCCTTCCCAGTCTAGGTCAAAGTTTTGCATGACTTTGTGCAGTGTCATAAGCGCTTGCGCGTTACCTTGAATACGCAAGTCACCATCAAAGAAACCATCACCATCCAGCAGCTTACGATAGGCTGAACTAGGGCCTTGAACCAAGGTGTCCAGTCGAGTGTCCAGTTCTATGTCGTCTAGACTGTCTGGGCGATCCAGCATGACGCCCTGTTCTAAAATATGGATTTGTAAGATGAAGGAGAAATCTTCTACATACAAGTAAACCTGCTGACCAGCCAATTTGCTCAGTCGCTGTTGGGAAGGGGTATCCTGTTTAAGGGCGAGATTAATCGCACTTTCAATGGCGCTGAGTGCCGATAAACTGAGTGAGTCCATAAATCTTCCCGATAAGTGATTTGCTTGTAGGTTTAAATTTGGTGAATTTGAATGACAGAAGTGTCCCGTGTCTGACCTTCTTTTTCAAGACGATCTAGGTACATCTGCCAAAGTTCGTCATGATTTATACCGATGTTATACAGGTATTCCCAAGAGTATAAACCTGTGTCGTGGCCATCATCAAAGGTGATTTTGAGAGCATAGTTGCCAGCGCCTTCAACATTGTTAATGGCTACGTTTTTTTTGCCGTATTGCAGAATGGGCATTTGTCGACCGTGACCACGCACTTCCGCCGACGGAGAGTGAACTCGAAGATATTCTGCGCTTAGCCGAAAGGCTTGTCCGTCAGTAAACGCCAGCGCCAACTCACGAGACTGTTTATGATAATGAATGTGGGTTGGCGTTGGTGTGGTCATGTTTTTATCCTAATAATTACAAAATGTACTGGCTTAAGTCTTCGTTTTCGGCGATTTCACCAAGCTGTTCATCTACATACGCTGCGGTGATATCGACGGTTTGCTCGTCTGGCATGTCGCTGGCCGAGTAAGAAACCTCTTCCAGTAAGCGTTCTAATACCGTATGCAAACGACGTGCACCGATATTTTCTGTGCGCTCGTTCACTTGAAAGGCGATTTCGGCGATGCGGTGAATACCTTCTTCCGTGAAATTTAAGTTGATGTGTTCGGTTTTTGCCAAGGCTACATATTGTTTGGTCAATGAGGCACTTGGCTCCACTAAAATGCGTTTGAAATCGTTAACTGTCAGTGCATCGAGTTCGACGCGAATCGGCAAACGACCCTGTAGCTCTGGGATCAAATCAGACGGTTTCGACAAGTGAAACGCGCCAGAGGCAATAAACAAGATATGATCGGTTTTGATCATGCCGTATTTGGTGCTGACCGTACAACCTTCGACCAAAGGCAGTAAATCGCGCTGTACGCCTTCACGGGAAACTTCGCCGCCACTGCGCTCAGAGCTTTTCGCTACCTTGTCAATTTCATCAAGGAAGACAATACCGTTTTGCTCAACAGCCTCGACGGCGCGTGCTTTTAACTCGTCTTCGTTAACCAGTTTCGCGGCTTCTTCATCCCGTACTTGGCGAAGGGCGTCTTTGACTTTCATTTTACGTTTTTTGGTTTTTTGTGATCCTAAGCTGGAAAACATGTTTTGCAACTGACTGGTCATCTCTTCCATGCCGGGGGGCGTCATGATTTCGACACCAGCAGGCGAGTCGGCCACATCAATGTCGATGTCTTTGTCATCCAATTGTCCTTCGCGTAATTTTTTACGGAAGGTCTGACGAGTGCTGTTGTCTTGCAATTCAGGATCGCCACCACGCGCCGGTGGTAACAGAACATCAAGAATGCGATCTTCTGCTGCGTCTTCGGCTTTGTCGCGCAAGCGGGCGGTTTCTTGCTCGCGGAGCATTTTTATGGCCATTTCAACGAGGTCGCGAATAATGGATTCTACGTCGCGCCCAACATAGCCTACTTCGGTGAATTTGGTTGCTTCGATTTTAATGAAAGGCGCGTTAGACAATTTGGCAAGGCGACGGGCAATTTCGGTTTTACCGACGCCGGTTGGCCCTATCATTAATATATTCTTTGGCGTGACTTCAGCACGCATATCTTCGGGCAGTTGCATGCGACGCCAGCGATTGCGCAGTGCAATAGCGACGGCACGTTTTGCTTTTTGCTGGCCAATAATATGGTTGTCTAAGGCGTTAACCGTCTCTCTTGGGGTCATGCTGCTCATGATCAATTCTCTTCTTTGTTCTGGAACGAGGTAAGTGGGTCACAGGGCGGAAAGTTACGCCGATTTATCTTCAAGCTGTGGATCAATCGTAATATCTTCGATGGTCAGGGTGTGGTTAGTGAACACACAAATATCCGCTGCGATGTTTAGACTTTTTTCCACAATCTCTTTGGCGGTCAGGTCGGTATTGTCGATCAATGCACGGGCCGCCGCTTCAGCGTAATTGCCGCCTGAACCTATGGCTAAAGCGCCATGCTGTGGTTCAACTACATCGCCTGTTCCGGTAATAATTAAGGTGCTTTCTTTGTTCGCGACGATCAGCATGGCTTCAAGTTTGCGCAAGGCTCGGTCTGAGCGCCAGTCTTTGGCAAGATCCACCGCCGCACGAACAAGCTGACCTTGGTGTTTTTCAAGCTGTCCTTCGAAACGTTCAAATAGAGTGAAGGCATCCGCTGTACCACCGGCGAAACCGGCGATCACTTCACCATGGTATAAACGGCGTACTTTGCGTGCGTTGCCTTTCATTACAGTGTTGCCTAAAGACACTTGTCCATCGCCGCCTACGACGACTTGGTTTCCTTTGCGTACAGTTAGAATCGTTGTCATGATGTTCTCCAGTTTCGTTACTAACAAAATGGGGTCATGCACGAAGATTTCAAGCGAGAAGGGCACACAGAAATGGCTTTCTATTCTGTATGCCTTTGAGGAGGGGCTACTGTTCTTTTTTTACTTTATAGGAATAAGGCGAGATAGACATAGAGACAAGCTTATCTTCCGCGCGATTCATTTTTGAGCGCGATTCATAAGGCCCCAAAATAACGCGATACCAAGGTTGCTCATTTTGACCAATGGTCTTACGTACACTGGCTTCTGCCAGGCCCGATAAAATAAGGTTAGCGCGCATTCGATCGGCATCTTCTGGACTACGAAACGACGCCGCTTGCAGCATGTAATAGAAATCTTGCTCGCCTCGTGGCGTCGATTGATAAGCGTCTACGTGACTGGTATCCACTTCACTGTCTTGCAAAATCTGATAAAACTCAAAGGTATCCTTTTTAGGAGCCGTTGTGGCTTTTTCTTCTACTTTTTTCGGTGCAGGGACCGGTTTGACTTTTTCTGTTGGAGTCACCACAGGCATTGGTTTTGGTGCTGGAGTGACTTGGTTGAGTTGCATTAAACCATAGATAAACGCCAGTAAAATGATCGGAATGAGTAACCACAGCCACCACGCGGTTTTGCGTTTTGGTGGAGAAGGGGCTCGGCGGGTCGCGCCTTTTTTCGGACGACTTCCTTTGGTGGCGATGAGAATAGGACTAAACATAATGTTGGCTTTTGAAGTTGACGTGTTAATCGTGGAGCATGATGTATAAGTGCACATTATGCGGGTAAGGTCAGTAAGTTTCCAGTGGATCCACGTCGATTGCGAAACGAATTCGATGTTGTCGCGCCGATTGCTCTAACCAATCGCTCATCAGCTGAACGGCATGGTGTAGGGGCGCTCTTTGAGCCGATTTGAGCGAGATCAAGGCACGATGTTGTCCGGCCTTGCGAACAATGATCGCTGCATAAGGGCCCACCAAATAGACGTCTTTCGAGAACAAAGGTTCAAGGTCATTTCGCATGGCAGACAACCATTGCATGGCTTCTTGTTCGTTGCCCGACTCGGCGCGCACAATCACTTGATGAAAAAAAGGCGGCAGTGACAAGGATCTACGTTCGGCTAACCCATCAATGGCAAAATGCTCGTAACCTAGATTACACAAACATTCTATGGCGGCATGGTCAGGGTGATAAGTTTGTAAGAGCACATGGCCGGCTTTTTTTGCCCGTCCCGCTCGTCCGGCTACCTGTGTAATAAGCTGAGCCGTGCGCTCCATACCACGAAAGTCGGAGGAAAATAAGCCGGCGTCGGCGTCCATGATGATCACCAGGGTAACGTTTGGGAAATGGTGCCCTTTGGCCAGCATTTGCGTACCGATAAGAATGGCTTGGTCGTGTTCGTGTATTTTTTGCGTAAGCTTCGCCATGGCCGCTTTGCGTTGCGTGCTGTCTCGATCGATCCGTAAGATGGGCACCTCTTTGAAGAGTGTACTCAGTTGAGTTTCAACTTGCTCCGTGCCTTCACCGACGGTAAAGAGCTCCTCCGAATGACATTCTGGGCAAGTGTGCAGTAAGGCTTTTTGTGTGTCGCAATGGTGACAGTGCAGCTTGTTGGCGCGCTTGTGAACCGTGAGATTCACGTCGCAATGATCGCAGGCGGCGATCCAGCCGCATTGATGGCACATAAGTGTTGGCGCGTAGCCTCGGCGATTTAAAAATACCAACACTTGTTCTTTGCGGTCTAGGCACAGCTTCATGTGTGCCAGAGCCTGTTCGCTGAAACCATGAATCAGCGTTTTTCCTCGCAGATCGACGCGTTCCATCTCAGGAATGAGAGCGTTGCCAGCGCGACTGCGTAATTTAAGCCAGGCGAATTTCTTTTGTAGCGCGTTGGCTAAGCTTTCATAAGATGGCGTAGCAGACGCCAGCAATACGGGAATATCCAACGCTTGTGCGCGCTTAATGGCAAGATCGCGAGCGTGATAACGAAAGCCCTCGTGCTGTTTGTAGGAGGTATCGTGTTCTTCGTCGATGACGATTAGTCCCAGATTTGGTGCGGGAATAAACGCCGCAGAGCGTGTGCCTATGATGATTTTAGCGTGACCGCTGGCCGCCAGTAACCAAGCATCGAGGCGCTCTCGGTCACTCATATTGGAATGCATTAAGACAATGTCGGTATTAAAACGAGTTTCAAAGCGTTTCAATGTTTGAGGTGTGAGGCCGATTTCTGGCACCATCACCAGCACTTGCTTACCGTCTTCGATCAAGCGCGCCATGACGCGTAAAAACACTTCGGTTTTACCGCTGCCAGTGACGCCGTCGAGCAAAGACACATTGAAATGGTGGCGAGCATCCAGCAGGTGTTCCGTTGCGATGGCTTGTTCAGGGTTGAGTGTCGGCAACACTTGAGTCTGGTGAGCGTGCTTTTCGCCTCCCTTATTAAATGTACGTGGCTCGCGGCGCAGTAAGCCTTTTTCTTCTAAGCTTTTTCCGGCGGCAGGCGCTAAATCCAGCACGGACACAGTCTGTTGACTTAAGCCGTTTGGGTGCTGTTGAACCGCTTTTAAGAAATCTTGTTGGCGAGGGGCGCGACTTAATTTTTCCAGTGAAAAATGTTGCCCTTCAGGTGTGGTGAGCCACCAGTTCTCGGTACGAAACTCGGCGTTTTCTCCTTTACGGAGCAACACCGGCAAAGCGTGAAAAATGACGTCACCAATTGGGTGGTGATAGTAGCGCGCCGCCCATTCACACAATTCCATTAGCTCTTGTGTGATCACAGGACGCTCGTCGTGCATGGCGGTGAGCGGTTTCACTTGCTCTGGGTCCCAGTCGGAGTGATTGGTTAACGCGACTATTACCCCCAGTCGAGTGCTTTTTCCGAACGGTACTTTGACTCGCATACCAGGCTTTAATTCGTGGCGCAGAGCAATGGCTTTTGGCACCTTATAGTCAAACAGAGTGCGCATTGGCACTGGCAAAGCGACTTTGATAAAAGAATAAGGAGTAAGCATCGCCTCTGACATACGTGGAACCAGACCCTGTTTAATTCATAAAAAATAATGATAACAAATAAGCGCCCAGTGTACGCCAGAGTGACGGCTGGGAGCGAGTTACAATTTTTTAGGCAAGCTTGATAAAAAGGTTGCCGATTGGTCGATAGACGCCTAAAATACGCCACTCTTGGATCCACTGTACAATGTCTGTACAACGAAACGTGCGGTGCTTGGCGAGGCAATTGCCCATTTATCTATCGATCAAGTGGCGGCACACCAAACTTTAAGGTAACTATTATGAAAAAAGATATCCACCCAAATTACTCTGCCCTTACTGCAACTTGTACTTGTGGTAACACGCTAAACCTAAACTCAACAGCGGGTAAAGACATGCACATCGACGTATGTAGCAACTGTCACCCTTTCTACACAGGCCAGCAAAAAATGTTGGATACTGGTGGTCGTGTTGATCGCTTTAACAAGCGTTTCGGAGCACGTCGTACTACTAAGTAATTGGTGGCATGATAGTGAACATATTAAAAAAGCGCCCAGTTTTCTCGGCGCTTTTTTTGTTTTTGTGGTTGGCGCTCGATGTCAGTTCGGTGCACGCCAGCGGCCTGTGTGAGGCAAATGGCCCTGTAGAAAAAGCGCACATTAAACGAGTGGTCGATGGCGATACTATTCATCTGACCGATGGCCGTAAGGTGCGTTTGGTAGGGATCAATACTCCAGAATTGGATCATAAACATCAAAAACACCAAGCTTATGCGGTGCAAGCAACCGAGTTTTTGCGCGCCCGTTTAGACCAGTTTGTGTACCTTCAGCGAGCAAAAGATGACCGCGATCGATACGGGCGCTACTTGTACTACTTGTTCGATAAAGATCGTATTTCATTAGCGAGTCAGTTATTATCCGAAGGACTTGGTTATCGTATTGCTGTACCGCCTAATCTGGCTTACCAAGACTGCTTTGTGGAATCGGAAGATGCCGCGCGCAGGGCTCATAAAGGGCTATGGCAGCAATCTTTGCAATGGCAGCCAAAAGCTGGTTTTGCAATCTCTCGTGTTAACATCACTTCCATTACTCAGAACCGAGGTGGCTGGTGGCTAGAAACCGATCAGGATCTAGTGATCAACTTGCCAGCAAGTGCCGTAGATTATTGGCCTGCTCAAAAGGTGTTTTACCTTGAAGGCAAAAGCGTAGAAGTGCGCGGCTGGCAACATCAAAGAAAAAGCCGACATTCGAACTATGCGACCTGGGTGCTTTCAGTTAGACATCCAAATGACTTGTCCAATACTTTTACGAAAGATTAGCGACTTTTTTAGTCATAGATTGATAGGATATTCCTATGGTTTTACGCTTTAAAGTATTAGGTAGATGGATTATTCTGACTACGCACTATTATAAAGCGCAGCTTTCGATGCTTTTGTCGGCTCGAAATATAAAGCCTAATTTGGCTATACTAAAATAAAATAATTTAAAAACACCAAATAGACGGAAAACATCACAATGGCAGAAGACATAAAGCAAGCGGCACTGGATTACCATGAACATCCAGTTCCAGGTAAATTGAGCGTGACGATTTCGAAACCGACCGCGACCGCTCGTGATCTTTCTTTGGCTTACAGTCCTGGTGTGGCAGAGCCATGTCGTGAGATTGCAAAAGACCCAGAAAATGCTTATCGCTACACAGGTAAGGGCAACTTAGTTGCCGTGATTTCTGATGGTTCGGCTATTTTGGGCTTGGGGAACCTTGGTCCTTTGGCCAGCAAGCCAGTGATGGAAGGTAAAGGTTTATTGTTCAAGCGCTTTGCCGGTATTAATTCAGTCGATGTTGAAGTGGAAGCGGAAAGTCCACAAGCCTTTATTGATACGGTTGCGCGTATTGCCAACACGTATGGCGGTATTAACCTTGAAGACATCAAAGCCCCTGAGTGCTTTGAAATCGAACGCCAACTGATTGAGCGTTGCTCGATTCCTGTTTTCCACGACGATCAGCACGGTACAGCGATTGTGACTGCGGCAGGCTTATTGAATGCCCTAGAGCTGCAAGGCAAAAAGCTGGAAGACGCAAAAATCGTCTGTTTGGGCGCGGGTGCGGCGGCAACGGCGTGCATGAAGTTGATCATTGCCTGTGGCGCGCAGCGTGAGAATATTTTCGTACTGGATCGTAAAGGTGTGATTCACTCTGGACGCGATGACTTGAACCAGTTCAAGTCAATGTTTGCGATTGATACGGACAAGCGCACGCTAGACGATGCCATGCAAGGCGCCGATGTGTTCATTGGTGTCTCTGGTCCAGATCTATTGTCTGCCGAACAGCTGGCTACTATGGCGCCGAATCCTGTGGTGTTTGCATGCTCTAACCCAGATCCAGAGATCAACCCTGAACTGGCTCGTGCAACGCGCAGTGACTTGATCATGGCAACGGGTCGTTCAGACTACCCGAATCAGGTAAACAATGTGCTTGGCTTCCCGTTCATTTTCCGTGGTGCGCTAGACGTTCGTGCGACTAAGATCAACGAAGAAATGAAAATTGCCGCGGTTCATGCCTTGAAAGACTTGGCTAAAGAGGCGGCTCCAGCGGATGTGGTAGAAGCTTACGGCGGTGCAGCATTGAGTTTTGGCAAGGAATACATTTTGCCAAAACCTATGGACTCGCGTTTGCTTAATGTGATTTCTGCAGCAGTGGCGCGTGCAGCGATTGATTCTGGCGTGGCCATGCTGCCTTACCCAGATTTTTACCCATTAGAAAATCTTGATCACTTCGGTGCTTAAGCGCTAATTTCAGCAATAAAAAAAGGCGACTCCAAGTGGGTCGCCTTTTTTGTGTCTGCGGTTTTACGCTTAGAGCAAACGCGTTAAAACAAGTTTTCTAGAATGTTGTCATCCTGCTTGTTTTCTTGTGCTTCGCTACTGATGCTGTTGATACTCGGTGGCGCGCTTACTTGGCGCTGTGCAGGCACATGGTCTTTTCTAAAAATTTCAAAAATGGCATTGGATTGTCCTGGAAGGGCACGTTCACCTGTCTTCGGATCAATTCGTACTGTGACCAAAGACGATGGTTTGTAAACAAACGACGATGGTGTGTCGGCTAAGGCGTCGCGCATGTAATCTATCCAAGGCGGCAATGACACAGAGCCACCCCATTCGCCTCGACCTAGAGAAGAAGAGTTGTCAAAGCCGCTCCACACCGAGGTGACTATGTCTCCATTGAAGCCCGAGAACCAGGCATCTCTTCCATCGTTGGTAGTACCGGTTTTTCCGGCAATGTCGTCCCGTTGCAACACGCGAGCGCGTCGTCCAGTGCCGTATTTGATCACGTCGCGCATCATGTCATAAATGATGTAAGCGACTTCTGGATCAAGCACTTGCGGGGCAATAGGCAAGCTTTGAATGCCTTTTACTGTGTCGAAAAGTCCCATTTGTGATTCATCGCCGGGGCTTTTTTCCAGCAAGGTACAGGTGACACACACAGTAACGGGGTTGGCTTCGAACAAGGTATCGCCGTTTCTGTCAGTGACTTTATCGATCAAATAGGGTTGCACCTGATAACCGCCGTTTGAAAACACCGCGTACCCTGTGGCAATTTGCAATGGCGATAAGTTCGCGCTGCCTAAAGACAGGGACAGGTTGCGCGGTAATTCGTTGGGATCAAAGCCAAAGCGGCGTAAAAACTCCAATGTGGGGCGAACGCCCAGTTCATCCAGCAAGCGTACCGACACAATATTTTGTGAACGATACAGTGCTTGGCGTAACCGTGTTGGCCCATAGAATTTGCCGCCGTCGTTGGTCGGTCGCCACGCTGAGGCCAGGTTGGTGTCGTTAAAGACCACAGGGGCATCATTGATGATACTGGCGGCTGTGTAACCACGATCGAGTGCGCTGGCGTAGATAAAGGGTTTGAAGTTCGAGCCAGGTTGACGTTTGGATTGGGTGACGCGGTTGAACTTATTCTCGTAGAAGTTGAACCCGCCAACCAAGGCTTCGATGGCACCATCTTTACTGTTGAGCGAAATCAACGCGCTTTGTACGTCAGGTTTTTGCGCCAATACCCAACCTAAGCGATCATCAGGTCGTAAGCGCACTATGTCTCCTGGTACCAATACGTCGGCAACCACGTTAGGCGAGGCACCTTGGCTGTGTTCGCTCAAATAAGGTTTGGCCCATTTGATGCCGTCCCATAACAAGGTGATGCGTTTTCCATCGGCGAGGCGCATGTCCGCGGTGGTGTCACTGGTATCAATGACCAGCGCGGTTTGCCAGTCTTTGAATCGTTCAATGTCTTGCAGTGTGCTTTCTTGCTCTTCCAGCGGTGCGTCGATTAAGTCGACACGGGTTTCGATGGAACCGCGGTAACCGTGACGCATATCGTATTGTAATACACCGTTAAAAACAGCTCGGTTGGCGGCTTGTTGCTTCTTGGCGTGTATGGTGGTGTATACGCTCATGCCGGTGCTGTACAGATCTTCGCCGAAGGTGTCATACAACTCGGAGCGAACCATTTCGGCGATGTAATCGGCTTCGATGTCAGGCATGATGCCGTGATTCTTTGCGGTGACGGGGGCTTCAACGGCGGTTTGGTAGGCGGGCTTATCTATCATGCCCAGTGACAGCATGCGCTGTAGAATCCAATTACGGCGTATCAGAGCGCGTGAAGGATTTACCACTGGGTTGAAGCGTGATGGGGCTTTAGGTAAACCGGCGATCATCGCGAGCTGGGCGAGGTTCAGGTCGTTGAGGCTTTTGCCATAATACACCTGAGCAGCGGCTTCAAAGCCATATGCCCGATTGCCCAGATAAATCTTATTCACATACAGTTCAAGAATTTCGTGCTTGCTGAGCTCTCGCTCCATTTTTAGGGCAATGAAGATCTCGGTAAATTTTCGAGTGTAGGTTTGCTCGAACGACAAAAAGTAGTTTCTGGCCACCTGCATGGTGATGGTACTGCCGCCACCTTGCTTTTGCCCTGTGGTGATCAATTGCATGACGGCACGACCCAAACCAAGCACGTCGACTCCTGGGTGGTGGTAAAAATTGGTGTCTTCTGCGGCTAAAATAGCGTTTTCTAGGCCTTGTGGAATGCCGTCGTAATTAATGGGCGTGCGGCGTTGATCGCCAAATTCACCGATCAGTTGGTTGTCGGCCGTGTAAATACGAAGAGGGATTTTTAATTCAATGGCTTTGAGTTCGGCAACGCTGGGGATGCGGTCTTTTACGTTGTAATACACGGCATAGGTGATGCCGGCGGCGCTCAGTGCGCCAATAACGCCAAGTAAGAGAAGAATTTTGAATGTCTTTGCCATAGAAATCTAATAAACACGAAAAATAAAAACGCATTATACCTAAAATGGTCACATAATAGGCGGTTAACTTTGCACCAAATCGTGTTATCTTGGTAAAAACTTGTGATCAAAAACACAGGTTTTAAAGTACTTAGCTGACTATTTCAAGGATGAAAAATGAAGCGAACGCCCAATTATTTTGTGGCAGTGTATTCGGCTCAAGGATGCGAAATTTGTTCGCCGGATAACGCCATAGCACACTTGTCTCACGAAACTGATGAGGCACCTGATGACCAGCAACTCTTAACCATACAAGCGTCGATAAATGCCGCAGCTAAATCTCGTCTGGTGATTTTGCTTCCTGATGCTTGGTTGTCGGTGACTGAACATCAAATAGACCATCAAGTTCCCCCCAAATTGCTGCCATTGGCGGCGTTAAGTTATGCCGCTGAAGCGACTTTTACCCCACCAGAATCGGTTATGTTGAATTATCAACAGTCGTCATTGCCGAGCAAGCAGACGGGGTTAACCGTGTTTGCTTGCTCGGTCGCCTGGGCTGAGCAATTGCGTAGACCCTTTCAAACCAAGGTTGATACTTGCTTGCTGGTTCCGGAAAGCCAGTGGCATGACGATACTGTGCCAGTTAGACGAAGAACGTGGCGCTACTGCCAGAAAAAGTCCCTGTTTGTTTATCAGCCGGATCAAGATAGGCGTCGACAGGGTCGGCGTCTGTGGTGGTGCCTATTGGTTTTGAGTTTGATCTTGAATACCGCGGCAGGGCTGTATTTTCTATCGTTAAAACACACAACCGAAGCAGCTCAAGTCGCTCAACAAGCCACGTTAAACAGTCAACCTGAATGGTTTCATTCGACACAAAAAGAAGGCTTTGTGGATGCCATATTAGCCTTGATGCAGGCGCTGCCTCGCTCGGTGCGGGTGTTGAGCCTTGTCGGAGAAGAAGAGCGCGCCGAACTGCGCCTCTTATTACCTGCGTCAAACCTAGAGCCCTTGTTGTCAAATTGGCGCCAACAGCAGCCCAACTGGCAATGGCAATGGGTTGAGCATGGCAGTGTGGCGATTTCTCCCACACAACCGGTGGAGGTGGTGAATGTCTCTATCACAATATTGGCAAGCGAATAAACACACATTGCTGCGCATTAATGCGTCTACTTTGGTGCTGTTGCTGGTGGTACAAGCCGCTGCTTGGTATCCCATTTTATCGGCGAGCCAAGACAGGCTGGATCGCCAAACAGCGCAAAGAGACAAGGAAATGAATCAGGAGCGAAAAAGACACACCTACGTCAAAGCGTTACAACAGCTGCAACTTAAAGAGGCGACTTGGGCAAGGTATTCCGTTAAAGCTTCAGATAATGAGAATGAATTAGAGTGGCACATTGACGGTGCGGCCTCACTGGCTCAATGGCAGCGGATACTGGAAAGCGTCGAGGAGCATTTTGCGCTGTCTTTGTTGTCGGTGTCTTGGCATCTTCAGCCCAATGGCGAATGGCAGGGGACGCTGGGTTTTCAGGTAAACCCGCCAAAACGTCAGCGCGAATACCACAACTGGCTACCCAGTCGTTTAGGGGCAGAGCGCTTTGTGCAAGCCGACTGGCAATTGCTCTCTACCATGCGTATTGCGGACGTCACGGCGGCCTTGATCGCTCATAAAGAGCAGCGCTACTGGGTGCGCGAAGGCAGTTGGTTGCCCGACATGGGGTTAGCGGTGAATCGCGTGACCACCAGTGCCGTCACCTTGATGGCCAAAGACGGCTCACAACCGACCGTCACCATAATGGAAACAGGAGGTTCCCATGATTAACGCGTGGCTAAACCGTGCTTATCGAATGATGACGCTGGCAGGCATCGTCACCACCTTGTTGGTGCGACCCGTCGTCGCGATGGATGTGTACTTTGAAGCGCGACCTTTACAAGAAGTGCTGCCTTGGTTGGCCTCGCAAATGGACAAAAGTGTGGTGATCAGCCCAGAAATCAATGAAAGCCTGACCTTATCTATTAAGGGAGCGACATGGGTTGATGTGATGGAAGCTGTGGCGCAGCAACCTAACATTCAACTCACTTGGCAAGGAGAGGTGGCGGTACTGATGCCCAAGCGCCATGTGCCCATCGTCGAGAGCGAGGTTCGTTCCAGCTGTCCACCGACCTATTGGGTGCTTAGGCATGCCGAGGCCGAGGTAGTTGGTAGGCACTTACAAACCTTGTATCCAACACTTTCCTATATCGTCGATGACCGCACGAACGCCATCGTGGCGTTTTCTTGTGCCTCCTTTGAAGGAATTGAAAGGACGCTGCAGTGGCTCGATGCGCCTCTTAGGCAGGTAGAGATCAGCGCTCACATCGCACAAGTCAGTCGCACCGCCCAGTCGCAATTTGGGGTGAATTGGCAAGCTAGCTTGTCCGAAGGCGTTCGATCGTCATTAGGCGGCGCGGTGGATTTGGGCGCTTTGACACCTTCCACAAGCTTGAGTTTTTCGAGTGCAGGTGGGTCGGGATTATTGGGCTTCACTTTGGACATGATGGAAAGCGAAGGGCTGGCGAAAGTCATGTCGACGCCGAAAATTGTCACGTCAGAAGGGCAGCCGGCGCGCATTGAGTCAGGCACAGAAATACCTTACCAGATAGTGAGTGATGACAATATTAACGTCGAATTTCGTCAAGCGGCTTTGTTGTTGGAAGTGACGCCCTTTGTCAAAGACGGCGAACACCTGTTGTTAACCCTGAATATTCACCAAGATTCTGTGGGCGACCTTATCAATGGCGTGCCGAGTTTGAATACCAACAGACTGAAAACTCAAGTGGTGGTGAAAAACCAAGAAACTCTAGTGTTGGGAGGGATTTTTCGCGAAGAACGTTTCGAAACCGAGAGCCGAGTACCATTTTTAAGCGCAATTCCCGTATTGGGTAACCTGTTTAAAAGACGCTCGGAACAGCAAGAAAAGGTTGAATTGCTTGTATTTATTACGCCAAAACTGCTACAAATGACAGTTAACTAGGCCGCAGTCTAAATCTGCTTAATTCCGACGTAATTGAATACAATGATTAAAGCCCCCAATATTATTTTAGTAGGCCCAATGGGCGCAGGAAAAACGACCATAGGCCGTTTGATTTCCCATTCGATGGGAAAAGATTTCTATGACCTAGATAAAGTCATCGAAGACAACGCCGGTGCAGACATTCCGTGGATTTTTGAACGAGAAGGCGAAGACGGTTTTCGCAAACGTGAAACCCAAGCTTTGCTGTCGATGACAGAATCTGCCGCGGAAGATTGTGTACTCGCCACCGGTGGTGGCATCGTGATGCGCGAAGAGAACCGAGACATTCTGCGTCAAGGTGCGCTGGTGGTGTATTTATATGCTTCGGTCGCCCAACAGCTTTACCGCACTTCGAAAAGTAGCCATCGGCCACTGTTGCAAACGGGCGATCCTAAAGCCACCTTAACCAAATTATTTGAAGTTCGTGACCCGCTTTATCGTGAGGTGGCGACTTTGGTCATAGAAACAGATGCTCGTCATCCTAGATCGGTTGCCAACAAGGTGCTGAATGCGATTAAACGACATCTCAACACGGAGAGCACTGTATCCTAATGCGCACATTAACCGTCGATCTTGGTGACCGCAGTTACCCTATTTTTATTGGTAGTGGTATTCGCGAGCAAAAAGCCCTCTTTGATGATGCCATTCACGGCAAGCAAGTCATGATAGTAACGAACACCACAATCGCACCCTTGTACCTTGATGACATGGTGGCCATGTTATCGGTCGATTACAAAGTCGATACCTGCATTTTGCCTGATGGGGAAGTGTACAAAACACTGGAAACCTACGGTCTTATCATGACGGCTTTGCTGGATGCTAAGCACAATCGCACCACCACAGTAATCGCCCTAGGTGGCGGCGTGGTGGGAGACATGGCGGGTTTTGCGGCGGCGACCTATCAGCGCGGCGTGCCTTTTATTCAAGTGCCAACGACGTTATTGTCGCAAGTTGACTCTTCCGTCGGTGGTAAAACCGGTGTGAATCATCCGCTTGGTAAAAACATGATAGGGGCTTTTTATCAGCCTCAAGCGGTGATTATCGATACGCAAACACTGACCACCTTGCCACAGCGTGAATTGTCCGCTGGCATGGCAGAGGTGATTAAATACGGTTTGATTTGCGATGCGCCTTTCTTTGATTGGCTAGAGCAAGAAATGCCTGAGCTGATGGCGCTGGATAATGACAAAATCAGCGACGCGATTTATCGCTCTTGTTTGGCAAAAGCCAAGGTGGTTGCTCAAGACGAAAGGGAAGGTGGCATCCGTGCGATTCTCAACTTGGGGCATACCTTTGGTCATGCGATTGAAACGGAAATGGGCTACGGCAACTGGTTGCATGGGGAAGCCGTTGCAGCGGGTAGCATGTTGGCGGTTGATTTGTCTTGGCGTATGGGCAACCTCACGGAACAAGACGTGAGTCGCTCCGTGGCTATTTTTAAGGCGGCGCACTTGCCAGTATTACCGCCAGAAAGTATGACGGTAGATAACTTTATTGAACGCATGGCGTTGGATAAAAAAGTACTCGATGGCAGTCTGCGGTTGGTGTTGTTGGCGTCCATGGGCGATGCGATGGTAACGTCAGACTTTCCGATGGACGATTTTAACGCCTGTCTTTTAGATGCCCTTGAGGCGAGTGCGCAAGCTAATTTAGCCTAGTTCTTGTATCAAGAACGCGTGCTTGTCGAAAAGACATGACTTTTTTTGAAGGACAACCTATGTCGAAGCCAGACTTTCAGTTTGACCTAGAAGATGCACTCAATCAGCCTTCAAAAGCGGCATTGAGGGATCCTTTTGGTTCGAAAGACGCCTCGGTGTATTTTGCTTCAGAAGAAGGCAATCAGCAGCTGGCGTTGCTGGAACATCTAAGTCGCTACAGCAGTTTGTTGTCTGTCGTTGAAGGGCCGCAAGGCAGTGGTAAAAGTCGCTTTTTAATGGAGTTTGCCCGCAACCAAGACGACACCACCATGGTGAGTCATGTCAAAGCGTCTATGCTTATGACCGCAGGTCAGCTGCTGCAAGCGATTTACAATGGTTTTTCTGGGCACTTTAAACAGCCACCTAATGAAGCGACTTTTGGCCCCTTACTGAAATTCGCCCACGATTTAGACGACAAAGGTCAAGCGGCCTTGGTGCTTATTGATAACGCCCAAGAGCTCAATACCGACGCCGTTAGCATGTTGCTAGACATGATGTCATTGGCCACAGAAAGTCAAACTGTGCCGCACGTTGTGCTGTTTACTGAACATTCAGTGGCGCGTAATCTAGACGCCTACCAGCGCTCCCGTTACGAACAGTTAAGTCATACTCTCAAGCTGTCACCTTATTCACTGGAGCAAACTCGCGCTTATTTATTGCATCGAGTGCGCGCTGTGGCTGGTGGTATCAACCTGCCTTTTAACGACAAACAAATTGCTCAGATTCATCAAGAATCCGGCGGTTTTCCAGGGAAAATTAATAACATTGCCCAGGTCATGATGGGCAACGCCGACAAACCAGCTAAATCGCCGTGGCGTTTTAATTTGGCGATGGGCTTTCCTTTGGCGCACATGGCACTTTTGTCCGTGGTCATGTTGGGTATTTTAGTGGCTGTGCTGTTTTCGGATTCACCAGAGGATTCAGCAACAGCCAATACTAATGGTACTGTGATTCCATTGAGCCCACGACAAGGGCAATCGTCTGCGGAAACCATTGCTCGCATCGATGCCATGCAGCGTAGGATTGGCCAAGAAGGCGAGATCATCTTGCCAGCGATTCCAACGGGAAATACTCAGCCAGCGATTAGCAACTCGACGACGCCAATACGAACGGCAACGCCTTCGGCTTCCATTTCTGCGCCATCAGTCGCTGTGCCAGCGATTTCAACGGCACCGATTCGAGCGGAAGCGCCTGCTCGAGTAGCGGCGCCAACGGAGCAAGAGTCACCTACCATTAACACGCCAGTCGTCAGCACGCCGGTTGTGACACCGACCACCCAAAGAACCGCGCCGACTGTGCCTCAAGATCCTTTTGATAAAACAGAATGGTGGTTAAGCCAAAGCCCAACCCGTTACACTCTGCAATTACTAGGTACCTATAATCAAGGCACGGTCAAAGACTTTATTCGCGACCAAGGCAGCATAGAGACATTTGGTTACTTTAAGTCGAAACACAATGGCCAAGACTGGTTTGTGGTGGTGTACGGTTCTTATCGTAACCGCAGTGAAGCCATCGCGGCGGCAGAAACTTTACCAAGAGATATTCGCGATCTTAATCCTTGGGCGAGAAGTGCCCGCGGCATACAAGACGATATTAAGAAAACCCGATAATCGACTGCTTCAGCTCACTGAAAAGCGAGAATGGGCTCAGAAAAGCGAATTTTTTTGGGTCTTTTCTCAAATTAAATCTGCAATTAAGTAAAAATCACTGAAATTCTCTGAAAAATCACAATGAACAGTAGAATTTTCTGTTTGGAAAAACACCAGCCATAGATAATTCTCTAAGTCCTGGTTATTTGCTGCTAAACCCCCTACAAAAAACGCCAAATTAGCTTAAAACAGGCTTAGGTCAATTTGAGTCGTGCCCTTCCTCGGGGTAGTATGATCATCCATTTTGACGACCTTTCAGCTTAATAATAGTCATTCTTAACGCCGAGCACCCCATGCTCGTGCTGTTGATTGAGTCGTCTAATAGTCGAATTTTATCTAATTACTTTTTACGTTTTTATTGTGGGAGTTGGTGTATGAATGCAGGCCTTTATCGTCCTGGCGAGTTCAAAGACAACTGTGGCTTTGGCCTAATTGCGCACATGGAAGGCAACACGAGCCATGAGTTGCTTAAGACAGCTATTGAGTCTTTGACATGTATGACACACCGTGGCGGCATTGCGGCCGATGGCAAAACGGGTGATGGTTGTGGTCTTCTTATTCAAAAGCCAGATCTATTCTTGCGCGGTGAAGCGCAGGCATTGTTTGGCCATACTTTGTCGGATCTGTACGGCATCGGCATGGTGTTTTTGGACCAAGACGAAGCACTAGCGAGTGAGCAGCGCGACACATTAGATCAGAAACTGAAAGACGAGGGCTTGAATGTGGTTGGCTGGCGCGATGTGCCAATCGATGCGTCTTGTCTTGGTATGATTGCCACCGATTGTTTGCCGCGCATTCAGCAGGTGTTTGTCGACAGTAACCGTATGGACGCTCGCACCTTTGCCACACGTTTGTTCGTGGCTCGTCGTCAAACCGAAATTGCCTTGACTCACTATGAGAATTTCTACATCTGTTCCTTGTCTGACAAGGTGTTAGCCTATAAAGGCTTGATGATGCCAGTGGATTTGCCTTTCTTTTATAAAGATTTGGGCAACGAAAAAATGCAAACGGCGATTTGTGTTTTCCACCAACGTTTCTCAACCAACACCTTGCCAAAATGGCCGCTTGCCCAACCGTTTCGTATGTTGGCGCACAATGGCGAAATCAACACCATTGAAGGTAACCGTAACTGGGCTTTGGCGCGAACCAACAAGTTGCGCACGCCACTGATTCCTGAACTGCAAGACCTTCAGCCGCTGGTTAACCTAACGGGCTCCGATTCGTCCTCCATGGACAACATGCTTGAAGTCTTGGTCACCGGTGGCGTGGATATCTTCCGCGCGGCACGTTTGATTATTCCACCGGCGTGGCAAAACGTCGAAAACATGGACCCAGAGTTGCGTGCGTTTTATCAGTACAATTCCATGCACATGGAACCTTGGGATGGCCCAGCTGGCTTGGTCATGACCGATGGTCGTCATGCCGTGTGTATGCTGGACCGAAATGGCTTGCGTCCGGCTCGCTGGGTAGTGACCAAAAATGGCTTCATTACTTTGGCATCTGAAGTAGGTACTTACGGCTACAAATCCGAAGATGTGGTATCGAAAGGCCGCGTTGGCCCTGGCCAAATGCTGGTCATTGATACGCAAAACGGCGAAGTGCTACACACCGACGACATCGACAATCGCCTGAAATCCATGCACCCATACAAGAAATGGTTGAAGCAAGAAGCGATTCGTATGGAATCCTTGTTGCAGGAGTCGTCTCTTGAGTTTGAACCTTTTACCAAAGAAGAGATGTCAACGTACCAAAAGATGTTTCAAGTGTCTTTTGAAGAGCGTGAGCAAATTTTCCGTCCATTAGCCGAAAGTGGCCATGAAGCGGTAGGTTCGATGGGTGATGATACGCCAATGGCAGTGATGTCGAGCCAGACTCGCCCAGTCACCGATTACTTCCGTCAAAAATTTGCTCAAGTAACCAATCCACCGATCGACCCATTGCGTGAATCTGTGGTGATGTCGTTGGAAACCTGCATCGGTGTAGAACGCAATCTGTTTGAAGAAACGCCGAAACACGCGAACCGTATTATCTTTTCATCTCCTGTGGTGTCAGCACGTAAATACAGTCGACTGCTGGAACTTAATGATCATCGTTTCCGCATGGAGCGTTTGAGCACCAATTACAACCCAGAAGTGGTTTCCCTCGAAGAGGCAATTAAAGCATTACAGGTCAAAGCTGCTGAGGTGGTACGCAATGGCGCGGTGATCTTGTCATTGACCGACCGAGACATCCAAAAAGGTTTCTTACCGATTCCGGCGCCCATGGCGGTTGGAGCGGTACATCATTATTTATCAAAGCATGGTTTGCGTTGTGATTCGAACATCATTGCCGACACCGGCTTTGCTCGTGATCCGCATCAGTTTGCTGTGTTGTTGGGCTTTGGTGCCACGGCTGTTTACCCTTACCTGTCATACCGTTTAATCAACGACATGATCGACAAAGGCGAAGTATTGGGCGACCCCATCGCGTGCCACGTGAAATACCGTAAAGGCATTAACAAGGGCTTGATGAAGATCATCTCCAAAATGGGGATTTCGACCATAGCTTCTTACCGTGGTGCTCAGTTATTTGAAGCCGTTGGTTTGGATACCAAGGTGGTGGATTTGTGTTTCAAAGGTGTTGCTAGCCGCATCAAAGGCGCACGTTTTGAAGACTTCCAAATCGATCAGCAAACCATTGCTGACAACGCGTGGAAATTGCGTAAGCCAATCCAACAGGGTGGCTACTTAAAATACGTACACGATGCGGAATATCACGCTTTCAACCCAGATGTGGTGCGCAACTTGCAAACCGCCGTAGGCAGTGGCCGTTTTGAAGACTTCAGCAAATACGCGGAGTTGGTCAACAATCGTCCAGCGTCTATGTTACGTGACTTGTTCACTGTGTCTGACAAAGCAAAAGCCATTGCGCTCGATACAGTAGAATCCGTTGATGAGATTCTGCCTCGTTTTGATTCGGCCGGTATGTCGCTTGGTGCCTTGTCACCAGAAGCACATGAAGCCCTTGCGCAAGCAATGAACGAACTTGGTTGTCGCTCGAATTCCGGTGAAGGCGGTGAAGACCCAGCGCGTCACGGTACGGAGCGTCGTTCTAAGATCAAACAAATCGCTTCCGGTCGTTTTGGTGTGACACCAGAATACTTGGTGAACGCCGAAGTGCTGCAAATTAAAGTCGCACAGGGCGCTAAGCCTGGCGAAGGTGGTCAGCTTCCGGGCGGTAAAGTAAACGGCTTGATCGCGCGTTTGCGTTACGCGGTGCCAGGTGTGACCTTGATTTCGCCACCGCCGCATCACGATATTTATTCTATCGAGGATTTGGCGCAGCTGATTTTCGATTTGAAACAAGTTAACCCAGAAGCTTTGGTGTCAGTGAAATTAGTGTCTGAGCCAGGTGTGGGCACAATCGCCGCGGGTGTGGCGAAAGCCTACGCGGATTTGATCACCATTTCAGGATACGACGGTGGTACCGCTGCGTCGCCGATCACCTCGATTCGTCATGCCGGTTCGCCTTGGGAATTGGGCTTGGCCGAAGCACAACAGGCGCTTCGTTCGAATGATTTGCGCGGCAAAATTCGTCTGCAAACAGACGGTGGCTTAAAAACCGGTTTAGACGTGGTGAAAGCGGCGATTTTAGGCGCAGAAAGCTTCGGTTTTGGTACCACGCCAATGATCGCGATGGGCTGTAAATTCTTACGAATTTGTCACCTAAATAACTGTGCGACAGGTGTGGCGACACAAGACCAAATGCTGCGCGATGAGCACTTTATCGGCACAGTAGAAATGATCAAAAACTTCTTCCGTTTCATGGCTGAAGACACTCGCCAATGGTTGGCGAAACTAGGTGTAGCGCGTTTACAAGACTTGATCGGTCGTACGGATTTACTGGCGATTTTGCCAGGAGAAACTGACAAACAGCGTAATTTAGACTTGTCGCCTATTCTGAAAAACGATCTGATCCCTGCCGACAAAGCGCAATATTGTGTGACGCCATTGAATCCACCACATGACAAAGGTCTTTTGGCGATCAAGATGTGGGAAACGGTGAAAGACAGTGTAGAAGAGAAAGAAGGTGGCGAGTTTGCCTTTGACGTCACCAACTGTGATCGTTCTATCGGCGCACGTTTGTCCGGTGAAATTGCCAAACGCTACGGCAACCAAGGTATGGTTGATGCGCCTTTGACATTGAAATTAAGCGGTACCGCGGGCCAAAGTTTTGGTGTGTGGAACGCCGGTGGTTTGAACATGTACCTAGAAGGCGATGCCAACGATTACGTAGGTAAAGGTATGACCGGCGGTAAGCTGGTTGTGCGTCCGCCTAAAGGTTCTGTATTTAAGTCGCAAGATTCGGCGATCATAGGTAACACCTGTTTGTACGGTGCGACGGGCGGTAAATTGTTTGCAGCTGGAACAGCGGGTGAGCGTTTTGCGGTGCGTAACTCAGGCACTCATACTGTTATTGAAGGCGCGGGCGATCACTGCTGTGAATACATGACCGGCGGTATGGTGACGGTATTGGGCAACACAGGTTACAACTTTGGCGCGGGCATGACGGGCGGTTTCGCTTATGTGCTCGATTTAGACCGTACCTTTGTGGATAAATACAATCACGAGCTGGTGGAAATTCACCGTATCGGCACAGAGTTGACAGAAGAATATCGTTCGCACCTACGTTCTGTGATCGAAGAATACGTCCGTGAAACTGACAGTGAATGGGGCCATGAAATCCTAGAGAACTTCTATGACTACATTGGCAAGTTCTGGCTAGTGAAACCAAAAGCCGCCAGTTTAGGCGCCTTGTTGGCAAGCACTCGTCAACGTCCGGAATAAAACACGCTGTTGCATTGGGCGATGGACGCCATGGCCCAGTGCAGAGAACGAATCAGTCTGACCCATTTGAGAGAAGCGCTGCTTGTTTGCAAGCAGCCAAGGAGATAGCAGCTTATGTCTGAGCGCTTGAACAATGCATTTCAATTCGTCGAAGTAGATCGTAAAGATCCGAAGAAAAAGCCTTTAATTACCCGTAAGGCGCAGTTCGTCGAAATTTATAAACCGTTTGAAGAGACGGGCGCGAAAGATCAAGCGCACCGTTGTTTGGAGTGTGGTAACCCATACTGTGAGTGGAAGTGCCCTGTGCACAACTACATTCCTAACTGGCTTAAGCTGGTCAGTGAAGGCAGCATCTTAGAAGCCGCTGAGCTGAGCCACCAAACCAATTCTTTACCAGAGGTTTGTGGTCGTGTTTGTCCACAAGACCGTTTGTGTGAAGGGGCTTGTACCCTAGGGGAAGGCGGTTTTGGTGCCGTTACCATAGGTTCGGTCGAGAAATACATCACAGACACCGCCTTTGCTTTGGGCTGGCGTCCTGATATGACCAATGTGGTACCGGTGAACAAAACCGTGGCCATTGTTGGTGCTGGCCCTGCAGGCTTGGCCTGTGCGGATATTTTGGTGCGTAACGGAATTAAGCCGGTGGTATTTGATAAGTACCCAGAAATCGGTGGTTTGCTGACGTTCGGTATTCCTGAGTTCAAATTGGAGAAAAGCGTGATGACTCGTCGTCGCGAAATTTTCGAAGAGATGGGCGTGGAATTCGTATTGGGCACTTCTGTGGGCGACGACGTACCTTTTGAGCACGTTTTAGAAGAATACGACGCTGTTTTCCTTGGCATGGGAACCTACAAGTACATGAAAGGCGGCTTCCCTGGGGAAGACCTTCCGGGTGTACACGACGCTCTGGACTACCTGATTTCCAATGTTAACCATTGTTTGGATTTCGAAGAAGACCCAGCGGACTACGTGAACCTAAAAGGCAAGCAAGTGGTTGTCTTAGGTGGTGGTGATACCGCAATGGACTGTAACCGCACCGCGATTCGCCAAGGGGCGAAAAGCGTGAGCTGTGCTTATCGTCGCGATCAAGAAAACATGCCTGGTTCTCGTAAAGAAGTGCAAAACGCCAAAGAAGAAGGCGTGCAGTTCCTATTCAACCGTCAACCAGTAGAAATCATTGGTGATGGAAAAGTAGAAGGCATCAAGGTGGTTGAAACCAGAATGGGTGAGCCAGATGAAAATGGTCGCCGTAGTGCAGAAATCGTCGAAGGCAGTGAGCAGATTATTCCTGCTGACACCGTTCTGATCGCCTTTGGTTTCCAAGCCAGCCCAGCGCCTTGGTTTGAAAAATTCGGTATCGATACAGACGCTCGTGGTCGTGTTGTTGCTCCGAAGAAAGCCAAATACATGTACCAAACCACCAATGAGAAAATCTTTGCTGGTGGCGACATGGTTCGTGGCTCAGATTTGGTGGTTACTGCTATCGATGAAGGCCGTAAAGCCGCCGAAGGTATTATGGATTTCTTAGACGTTTAACAAACGGTTTAAAACAGGCAATATGCTAAAAACGCCAACAGAGACATCTGATTGGCGTTTTTTATCATCTAAACCCCGCGTATCACCGTATTAACTTAACTACTCTTTTTTAGCAGGTTCACTATGTTCTCATTTTTAAAGTCCGACCCGACCAAAAAACTCAATAAGGAATACGGCGAGCTACTGGAAAAAGCCATGCAGGCTCAGCGCGGTGGAGACATTCGTTTGTATTCAGAACTGACGGAGCAAGCCGAAGCCGTGAAAGCCAAACTGGATGCCATGAAGGATAAATAAGCCTTACCAATCGAGAGTCAAAAGAGCCCCAGATAATCGCTGTTATCTGGGGCTCTTTTGGTTGGCTTGTTGGTGCGAGTGCGCGGCTTGCGTTAAGCGACCGCTTTTACGGGAGGGCGAACCAAGGCCAGACTTTCTTCAGCGAAACCAGTACCGGCTTCGGTGTAAAAGTTGAACACGTTGTCGATGCCACTGGCGATGAGGATGTCGCGCTCATCTTGGTAGCGGGCAATGGCGGCGATCTGGCCGGTGTAATTGGCTTTTCGCAGCTGTATGGCCACATTGGTGGTGTCTTCTGCAGCAGGCAAGGCTAGCAGTACTAAGTTGATCCGAGAGGTGTCTAAACGCTCCCATAAATCTGCGTCCTCACCGTCCCCATAAAAGACGTTTTCTTTGGCTTCTTGCATGCGATTAATGCGGTTGCGATCGGCATCCATACCGGCCACGGTATCCCCGACTAGGCCGGTTAATGAGTCAAATGCGCCTCGCCCAACTCGTCCCAATCCAACCACCAATATGTCGCTGTTAACGGGTTGTACGAAGCGATCTTCCGGTAAGCAATGTGGGCTTTCAAAGCGACGAATCGTGTCTTTGTTTTTGCGGTACATGCGATGCACATTGCGGTACAAAACGCTCGTAATAACAAAGGAAAAAGACACTGCCAAGGCCAGTACTACAAGCCACTCTTTTTCGAGCCAGCCATTCGACACACTCAAAGCCACAACGATCAAGCCGAACTCGCTGTAGTTCGATAAAATCATTGAGGACAAGAAGGAGGTTCGACCACGTAGCTTCATCTTGGTGAGCAACAGGAAGAAAAGCGCGAACTTGAGCAAAATCACTAGTGTAATGATCAAGCTGATGCCGATCATACTCAATGTCGGCAGGGCGGTGAAACCGATGGACAAGAAAAAGCCAATCAAGAAGAGGTCTTTGAAGTTCATCAGTGACTTGTTCATTTCGTTCGCTTTGGCGTGAGAGGCCAGTAAAATGCCGAGAATCAGAGCGCCCAAATCTCCCTTTACACCGAAGAGATAAAATAGCTCGTAGCCACCCAATGCGAGAAAAAGCCCTGTTAATGGCAGCATTTCCCCGTGACCGGCTTTGTCGACGATTTTGTTAATAATAGGGCGCACCAGTAAGAGCCCGAACAAACACAAGGCCCAGATAGACGGTATTTTACCCGTCGCGGCCACCAAAAAGACGACGGCGACTATGTCTTGCATGACCAAAATACCCAGAGACAATTGTCCGTGGCGGGTTTTTAGTTCGCTGCTTTCTTCAAGCAATTTCATCACACACACGGTGCTGGAAAAGCTTAATGCAAAGCCTACAAGGGCGGCGGTTTTAAAATCGAGTACCCCAAAGTAGGGTAAGCTTAACGTGCCTAGCAGAAGGGCGATACCAGCAAACAGCAAGGTCGAAATACCCATGTGGCTTAACGTGGATGCCCACACTTCTTGCTTTAAAAGGTCTTTTACATGCAATTTCAGCCCGATACTAAACAGCATGAGTGTGATGCCAATGTTAGCAAGTGACTCTAACGTACTGCTGGGTTCCAACCCTGCGTAGTTGAGCAAAAAGCCTGCTAACAAAAAGCCAATGAGCGGCGGCAAATTGATCAGCTTAACGGCTAATCCGCACACAAAAGCGAATAATATCCAAGTAAATTCCATACAGTCCTTCTACATTGATGGGTGGTAAACTAGGTATTCATCATACGAAATTTGCGCCATGCACGCAGCACAGTATGTGTGAAAATGCTTATTAATTGAGGGAAAGCAGATGACAGTCAAAAAATTAGAGTCCCATGAGATAGACCAAGCGCTGAACCAGTTAAATTCAAGCGCGTCGCCGAGTTGGACAATAGAAGACGATAAATTCACCAAAACCTTTAAATTTAAGAATTTTAAGCAGGCGTTTGGTTTTATGACCATGTGCGCTATGCAGGCGGAGCAAGATGACCATCACCCTGAATGGTTCAATGTGTACAACAAGGTGGTGGTGCAGTTAACCACACACGAGGCTTCCGGAGTGTCGCAAAAAGACGTCGATCTCGCTCAGAAGATGGACGCCTTTGCTCAGTGTTTTTAAGTGTAAGCCTTTAGTGGGTCAGCTTTAATGGGTCAGAATAGCGGCTAATAATTGGCTTGAGGTGGGGACTAACCCTACTTTTAGGTCAAAGGGCTTAAACACCTTGTTGATAATTTCGGCGGTGTAATTGCCCTTATCGTTTTCGATTTCAGACAAGGTTTTCCGCGAAACGCCACAGAGTGTCGTATAGGCATCTTGTCGGATCCCCAGCACACCCACGCGCAATTCCCGCAGCGCTTCGCCTTGGGTAATTTCATCGAGCAATAAACGCTTGATGATGTGATTGATGGCGATGAGCTGCTCTTCTTTCGACATAGGCGACGCGGTTTTTGACGCCCTTTGGCGGCTGGTCACAGAGTGGTCGTCTTCTCCTGCTTGTGTTTTTAGGGTGTTTTCTAATGTGGGAAGTTTTTGATCTGCTTTAGAGTGCACCTGCGCGTCCGTCGCCTTGATGCTCTCAACCTTGATCGAAGTGTCTGTGCTTTTCTCTTTGATGGCTTTCTTGTTATCGGCTTTATGTTGCTTCTTTTTCTTTGTTGCACTTTTTTTGGCTTTCGCCTTGTGCTTTTTCATGGGTTGAGCGCTGTCTAATTGATCTTTCATCTTCATTTTTATCATCTCCGTTATGTTTAAAAAAGTTCGATGTAATGGGATTAAATAGAGCGTACAAAATTAATATGACAGATAAGTAACAATAGTCAACTCAGGCCAATATGATGTGCTGTGGATAGCGAGGCAGGCTAGAACCTTCTACAAGGCCCAGCTGGCGAACGATGTCACCTTATTAAGCAACTTGGTTTTGATCTGTTCGAAATCCTCTGGAAAGGGCAGATTTTTACGATAAACCAAGTAAATGGGGTAGGTGAACTCCACCGCATTGGGGACTTTTTTTAGTGCTCCTGTTTTCAAATAAGAGTCAACCACACGAGTACGAAAGTACCCATTACCGCCAGCCGCTAATAAGTATTTGAGCGCCATGGGGCCGAGAGAAAATTGCATGGCAGTGCGACGGTTATAAGGCATACAGCGATCAAACTGCAGAGTGAACTCCTCCCCCCAATCAATAAACACATTGGGTTCTGGCTGTTGGCAAGAAGCCACATGAATCAGTTTTTCCTCAGCGATTTGTTCAACGATTAAACCGCTTAAATAGCGCGGGCTATGAACGATAATGGCGTCCAACTCGTTTTTTTGCAGAGCTTGATACAGTAGATTGGTTGTGGTGACTTGGCTGTGAACCAGCCACTGCGGGAAATCGCTTTTCAACGCCACCAGCCAATCCACCAAAATGGGGTTCCATAAACTCACATCACCGCCGATATTGAGCGTCTGCTGAGGCTGGTAATCGCTGTTGGCACACGCCTGTTTGGCTTGCTCCCAGGCTTCTACCATATTTTGTGCGGGTTTGACGAAGGCCTCGCCGCTTTTGGTCAGCCTAGCCCCCGCGCGATTACGTACAAATAAGGTGCAGCCCAATGCGGATTCCAGTGTCTGAATGCGCGCCGTCACTGTGGTTTGTGTCACGTGCAGTCGTTGAGCGGCACGGGCGAACGTGCCCGAATGCAGAATTTCCAAAAACGTCTTTGCTTGTTCAGTGTCCATCGTCTTCTTTTAAATGCAATTTTATTGCATTTAAACCTCATTATAATTCGTTATACATGAATCCATTCTACGCACTAAAATGCCTGCTTGACCAGCCTGACAGCCTCTTCGCTGGTATTTCTTAACGATTAGAAAACAGGAGAAAGTGCCGACATGATCGCGCCC
Source organism: Marinomonas vulgaris (assembly GCF_018145875.1). Lineage (GTDB taxonomy): Bacteria > Pseudomonadota > Gammaproteobacteria > Pseudomonadales > Marinomonadaceae > Marinomonas > Marinomonas vulgaris. Next base: position 33,233 of record NZ_JAGSSV010000025.1, read on the forward strand.
TTATATCGATGGATCGCTGGTTTTATGGGCGTAACACCCAACAACACCTCTCATGTGGAGCGCTTTATTGCCGGCAGCACGGCTTGTATCGCCTTGATCAGCGTCTTTTATTTTTCGGGATTATTCTTGTCGCTACCAGATTCACTCTTGGTGGTGTCTTCTATTGGTGCCAGCGTGGTGCTCTTGTTCGCCGTGCCTCATGGTGCGTTTTCACAGCCTTGGTCGTTTGTGGTGGGGCACTTTATTTCAGCCGCGATCGGTATTGGGTTGTATCAGCAGTTTGGGGCGTCTTTTATGGTCGGCGCCATGGCGGTTGGTGTTTCAATCGTCGTGATGCATTACTTAAACTGTTTACACCCACCGGGTGGTTCCACGGCTTTGTCCTGTGTGATTGGCGGCAGCAGTATTCACGAACTGGGCTACGCGTTTTTATTGTATCCCTTATTACTCAACTTATTGGTCATGGTGGTATTGGCCTTTGTGATCAACAACGCATTTCGCTGGCGACGTTATCCCTCTTTTTTGAGCCCAACAAGCCATACAGAGCGCGCTGAAACCATGGCATTTGAACTCGAAGACTTGTACGGCGTGCTTGCCGACGAAGACCTAGTGATCGACATCAGCCCAGAAGAGCTCATGCACTTTTACGACGCGGCACGACACAAGGCCAAGGCACGCCGACAACCGAAACCCACTAGGCGCTTATTTATAGCCTCTAAATAGAGTGTTTTTATCTACTTTTTGAACCATGTGTTTGTTTTTCAATCAGGCCAAATCACATCTAAGAAACAAAAAGCACAATCTCGGTTGGCAGTGAAACAAGAATCGACTACCTTAGTGCAAAGTATTTAACGAGAGGCGTATTCGTGACTATAAAGCAGGATGTGTTGTCCCTGATTGAGAAAACCTACCCTACCTTGTCGCCATCGGCTCGGGCGATTGCGAATTACTTGCAGCAGAACCCTTTGGCGATTGTTAGTCAAACGTCGGCGGAGATCGCGGAAAACACCCATACCTCTAAGGCGACGGTGAGTCGGTTCTTTCGTCAGCTAGGCTATGATTCCCAGCAGGGCGCGAAGCAGGCGCAGTTAGCGCTGCGGGAAAGTGGTGTGCCGATTTACACACAAGGCTCGTCTTTGGATCAAACGGCGCAAGAGCTGAAAAATTTATCCCTCACCTTTGAAGGGCTACGACCTGACACGCTGAACGAGATCAGCGAGCAACTTGCCACCGCGCGTCGTGTCACCTTAATTGGCTTTCGTAACGCGTATCCGTTGGCGCTGCATTTTCGTCAACAGCTCCAGCAAGTTCGCCATTCTGTGCGTTTATTGCCTCAACCAGGGCAAACGCTGGGGGAAGATTTACACGACATTCTGGACGACGAAGTCATTGTGTTGCTCGGCTTTCGTCGTCGTACGCGACAGTTCAAGCAGATTGTGGCGGCGTTAAAAGGTCGCAAAACCGTCTTGATTACCGACCCAACAGGGCAGGTGTATAACCAGCAGGTGTCTCATGTGTTGGTGTGTCATCTTGGTAACGAAAGCCCGTTTGACAGTTATGCGGCGCCCATGAGTTTGATTTCCATGTTGTGCAATCGAGTGTTTGCCAATCTCGGTGACGGGGCGAATCGTCAAACTCAAGCCATTTCCGCCTTGTACGAATCCTTGGATGAACTGGAACCTTAACTCTCTTCATCTTTGCATTATGTTCCGTTTACGACATACCACTGGGAAAATAATGAATATTTTTCGTTTCAGTTGACATGGTGGTGAAACGATTGTTTCATATAGACTCATTAAACGGAGGGTATATGAAACATTTCCCAGTCGAGAATCCATTCCTTACTCCATCAGCCGACCTCGAGCAGCCGGATACGACAGCGGGACTCTTGCCCCTCAGTGGCTTACGACTCGCGGTGAAAGATTTGTTTCATATGGCCGGATTGCCGACCTCGGCGGGCAACCCAACTTGGCTTGCGACGCATCCTATTCCGACGCAAACGGCTTCCAGCGTGACCGCTCTCATCGAAGCGGGCGCTGAGTTTTGTGGCAAAACCATAACAGACGAACTCGCTTACAGCCTAAACGGCCAAAACATTCATTACGGTACGCTGATTAACCCACTTACACCGAATCGACTCCCCGGCGGTTCTTCCTCCGGTTCGGCTATCGCCGTAGCAAAAGAACTCGCTGACATTGGTTTGGGCACCGACACCGGCGGCTCCATTCGAGTTCCCGCCAGCTACAACGGTTTATTTGGTTTGCGCCCAACCCACGGAATAATTGCCGCAGACAACATGGTCGCCCTTGCGCCGTCTTTCGATACGGTGGGTTTGTTAACCCGAGATTTGGCCACCCTAACAAAAGCCGCCAAGGTTTTACTGAGTGCGAGTGCGAGTGCCTTGCCAGCGCACAGCATTAACAAGGTGCTGATCGCCGACAACCTCATCAATCAAGTGGCTCATATGGCTGAGTTGAAAACACAACTGGCTAACTGGCGCGACAAGGACTTGTTACCAAACGAAGCGACGCTTCACATCGACACCCAAGCCTGGCAAACCAGCGCGACCTTTCGTACTCTTCAAGGAGCGGAAATATGGCAAGAACACGGCGAATGGGTGACCTTGGTTACAGAGCACGACAAGAAAGCGGTCTTTGCCCCCGATATTCAAACTCGCTTTGCCTGGTGTGACACCCTCAGCGGCCAAGAGATCCAAGCCGCTCAACAACAGCGAGCGGATTTTACAGATTGGCTAGAAAGTGAATTAAAAGAGGGCGTGTTGATCATTCCCACTACGCCGGGTTTATCGCCCTTGTTAGAAGCGGCGGAAGCCGACCTTGCCGTGTACCGTAATCAATTAATGGACATCACCGCCATCGCAGGGTTAGCGGGTTTGCCCCAGCTGCACCTGCCGGTTTGCACCCTAAACGGCGCACCGTGCGGCTTGTCTTTGGTCGGGCCAAAAGGCAGCGACCTTGCGTTAATCGACTTTGCAACACATCTAATGGAGTAGTTTCCCGTGAACAATAACAACGAAAAAAACACTGCACTAAACCGTCCTCAAGTGGCTTTTACGGCACCGCATTTTAAAGCCACGCAAGCGGGACAAAAGATTCTAGAACAAGGCGGCACGGCGATCGAAGCCATGGTCGCAGCGGCGGCCACCATTGCGGTTGTGTATCCGCACATGAATGGATTGGGCGGCGATGGCTTTTGGTTGATCAGTGAACCAGGCAAGACGCCGGTCGGTATTGATGCGTCAGGCAAGGCCGCGGAATTGGCGACGCTGGACTTTTATCAGGGTCACGAAGCGATTCCAGCGCGGGGCGGTAAAGCGGCCTTAACCATGGCGGGCGCGGTTGCGGGTTGGCAAGAAGCCCTAGCCGTGAGTCAAGAATGGCAAGCGGCTTCTAACGCGCAAAATTTGCCTTTATCGACCTTGTTGGCAGACGCCATTGCGTTAGCGAAAAACGGCAGTGAAGTAACCAAAACCTACGTGGATGCCAGCGTTAAAACCTTCGTTGATTTAGCCGATGTTCAAGGCTTCGCCAGCACCTTTCTAAAAGACGGTGACCTTTACAAACAAGGCGATACGCTGACCTTGCCGACATTGGCTTGCACCTTAGAGCAGCTTGTAGACAAAGGCTTAGACGACTTTTACCACGGCGACATCGCCGAGCGATTGGCGAAAGATCTACTCAGCGCAGAGTCGCCTATTCGTCTTGCTGACTTTCACTCTTATCAGGCCAAGCGAGTTGAGCCACTTCAAGTGACAACGGGCGCGGGCACCTTATACAACTTGCCAGCACCGACCCAAGGCATCGCATCTTTATTGATCCTTGCCCTGTACGACAAGCTGTATACCCAAGGCAAAACCGCCACCGACATGGCGCATTTATTGATCGAATGCACCAAGCAGGCGTTTATTGCCCGTAATCAATATTTGACCGACGAATCTCGCTTGGCGCTGGAGCTGTCGTCTTTGTTAGACGACGAGCAACTGGAAAAAATGTGTCATGAAATCGCCCTAGAGCGAGCGCAACCTTGGCCTCATCAAGCCAAACACGGCGATACCATTTGGATGGGCGCGTGCGACAGCGAAGGCCGCATGGTCAGCTACATTCAGAGCCTGTATTGGGAATTTGGCAGCGGTGTGGTTAGCCCATCCACAGGCATTGTGTGGAACAACCGCGGCTCGTCGTTTTCGCTAGAAAAAGGCTCTTTGCAGGAACTTGGCCCGAATTTAAAACCGTTTCACACCTTAAACCCGGCGTTCGCCGAATTGTCTGATGGTCGTCGTATGAGTTACGGCACCATGGGCGGCGAAGGTCAGCCACAAACCCAAGCGGCGTTGTTCAGTCGTTACGTGTATCACAAGATGCCACTGGATCAAGCCATCAGCGAAGGCCGTTGGTTACTGGGTCGAACATGGGGCGATGTGAGCCACAACTTAAAAATCGAACAGGACTTTGCCGACATCGCTGCCGACGAATTAGTCAAGCGCGGCCACGATCTGGTCATCGTCGATTCGTGCAACGAATTAATGGGTCACGCGGGTGCCGTGGTGTTACACCAAGATGGTCACACAGAAGCCGCCACGGACCCGCGCAGCGATGGCTTGGCCATGGTGAGCCAACCTTAATCTGCCTTTATTGAACTAGGAGTGCACAAAACATGTCTTTCATAATGGAAAACTATTCCATGATTCTCGCCATGATGGCCACCGGTGTGGTCGGCGGCATTTTGGCTGGCTTGCTCGGTGTGGGCGGTGGCATCGTCATCGTTCCCGTGTTGTTTTTCTTGTATCAAGGCTTAGGCGTCAGCGCGGATACCGCCATGCTGGTGGCCACAGCGACCTCGTTAGCGACCATTATTCCCACCTCGATCAGCTCTATTCGTGCCCACAACGCTAAGGGCAATGTGGATTTTGATTTGCTGAAACGCTGGGGCGTGTTCATCTTTTTCGGCGTGATGGTCGGCAGCTTCATGGTGACGAAAGTCGATGGCGAATGGCTGACGTTACTGTTCGGTGTGATTGCTACCTTGTCGGCGGTCAATATGTTGCTAGGCAAAAAAGACAGCTTGTTTCAGTCTTTGCCGGGCACCGCGGGTCAGGGTGTGATGGCGACTTGTGTGGGCTTTTTTAGCTCCATGGTGGGCATCGGTGGCGGCACACTGACCGTTCCTATGCTGACATTTTGCAATTATCCTGCCCATCGAGCGGTTGGCACCGCTGCCGCGGTCGGTTTGATTATTTCTTTGCCTGCGGCCTTGATGATGCTGATTTTCGGACAAAGTCCAATCGATGCGCCTTTTGGCACCGTGGGCTTGGTTAACCTGATTGGCGCGGCCTGCATTATTCCATTAACGGTATTGTTTGCCCCCGTTGGCGCTGGGTTGGCCCATCGTTTAGACGCGGCCAAATTAAAGAAAGTGTTTGCTGTGGTGTTGATTTTCACCGGCGCAAAAATGCTCTATCAAGTATTAGGTTAGGAGACCATTATGCAACCCATTTCATTGCCCCCACGATTGTTAATGGGCCCAGGCCCGATCAATTGTTATCCGCGCGTTTTGACGGCCATGTCGACCCAGTTGGTTGGCCAATATGACCCCGCGATGACGGATTATATGAACGACACCATGGCGCTGTATCGCCGTGTGTTTAACACGCAAAATCAGCAAACCTTCCTGATCGACGGCACCTCGCGTGCCGGCATCGAAGCGGCCTTGGTGTCTTGTTTAGAGCCGGGCGATAAGGTGCTGATTCCCATCTTTGGCCGTTTTGGTCACTTGTTGGTGGAAATTGCCGAGCGTGTGGATGCCGAAGTGCACACCATCGAAGTACCGTGGGGCGAGGTGTTTGACCCGCAGCAAATCGAAGACGCGATCAAAAAAGTACAGCCTAAATTGTTGGCCGTGGTGCAGGGCGATACTTCAACCACCATGTTTCAGCCTTTGGAAGAACTCGGCGCCATCTGCCGTGCTCACGATGTGCTGTTTTACACCGACGCGACGGCATCGATTGGCGGCAACCCGCTGAACGTAGACGAATGGCAAATTGATGCGGTGACCGTTGGTTTACAGAAATGTTTGGGTGGGCCGTCTGGCAGCGCACCGATTACACTCAGCGATCGCTTTGTGGAAGTGGTGCGCAAACGCGCCCATGTGGAAGCGGGTATTCGTGACGCTCACCATCAAGGCGCATCAGGTTTGCGGATTCGTTCCAACTATTTTGACTTGCCGATGATCATGGATTACTGGGGTGAAGAGCGCTTAAACCACCACACAGAAGCCGCAACCATGCTGTTTGGCTCCCGTGAATGCGCGGTGCAATTGCTTAGTGAAGGCCAAGACGCTGTGTTGTTGCGTCACCAATTAGCGGGCGATGCCATGTTAAAAGGGATTCAGGCGATGGGCTTGAAGCCGTTTGGTGATTTGAAGCACAAAATGAGTAACGTAGTGGGCATTCACATACCGGATAACGTCGACGGTGAAAAGATCCGCCATGATTTGTTGACGATTTTTAACATTGAAATCGGCACCAGTTTTGGCCCCTTAAAAGGCAAAGTCTGGCGCATTGGCACCATGGGCTATAACGCTCGCCAAGACGCGGTATTGCATACCTTGCAGTCTCTTGAAACCGTCTTGCGTCGTGCGGGTTTTGCCTTGCCAGCAGGCGAGGCAGTAGACGCGGCCATGTCGGTATACGCAGGAGAAAAATAATGACAGATTACGGCAAACTCGCTCAGCAAGTAATGTCTCGTTGTGACGAGCTTGGCAAAATCAGTCAGTCTGAGGCGTATTTAGATCGTCGTTATTTGACGACAGAACACAAACAAGCCAACCAGTTGGTGGGCGAATGGATGACCCAAGCGGGCATGATTACCTGGCAAGACGAAGCGGGAAATTTGTGTGGACGCTTAGAAAGCAAGCGCCCCGATGCGCCGCGCTATTTGATTGGCAGCCATTTGGATACCGTGCCCAATGGCGGCAAATACGACGGCATGTTGGGTGTATTAGCGCCGATCTCCTTGATTCAAGCTATGACGGATCAGTCGATTGAACTGCCGTTTCATTTGGATATCGTCGGCTTTGGTGACGAAGAAGGCACACGTTTTCGCTCTACCTTGTTGGGCAGTCGAGCCCTTACCGGCAAGTGGCCTGCCGAATGGCGTCACGTGCAAGACAGCGATGGAGTTAGCTTACCCGATGCCCTAAAAGCCTTTGGTTTGGATTTCGATGAGGTCAAAAAGGCCGCCATCGATCATCAGGGTTTACTCGGTTATTTAGAACTTCATATTGAGCAAGGCCCAGTGCTAGAAGACGAGAATCTACCCGTTGGCGTGGTCAGTGCCATTGCTGGGGCGAAGCGTTTTGATTTGTCTGTGAAAGGCATGGCGGGACACGCCGGCACAGTGCCTATGCCCCTGCGCCAAGATGCTTTGTGCGCGGTCAGCGAAATGATCTTGGTGGTTGAAAAAGTCGCCCAAGAACATGGCATAGTGGCGACCGTGGGGCAGATTAATAATCGTCCAAATGGCGTCAATGTGATTTCAGGCAACACCCAGTTTTCCTTGGATATACGCAGTGAATTTGATGAGAAACGCGATGTGGGTCTTGAGCAAATCATGACAGAGATTCACGCCATTGCTGCTCGTCGCAATGTCACATTAGAAATGACGCAGACCCATTCAGCGACCGCGGTACATTGTGATCCTACACTACAAGGTGTGTTGCGTAACGCCATTGAACATGCGGGTCATAGAGTGTTGACTCTGCCTTCTGGCGCGGGACACGATGCCATGGCGATGGCGGATATTTGCCCCGTAGCCATGCTGTTTATGCGTTGTGATAAGGGCATCAGCCATAATCCAGCGGAAGCGGTGATGACAGAAGATGTGGCGGTGGCCTTGGCTGTGCTGAATCATACGCTACAGAACTTGGCATGATAACGGTTTCATTTTTACTGTATTGAACTCAGCATAACGCCTCGCTCCCCGAGCAAGCTCGAAGAATCGCTCTAGCGTTACGCTGAGCACAATGAGTATGCGATTGAAGAATTGCTTCTGGTGTATTGAATCCAGCATAACGCCTTGCTCCCCGAGCAGGCTCGAAGAATCGCTCTAGCGTTACGCTGGGTTCAATCAGCGTAACAAAGCCATTGAACGGTCGAGAAAGCTTCCATGCGTTTCATTGGCGCAGACGTGTCGAGGAACGAGACAATACGCAAGCCAATAAACGACATGGACGCTTATACGTTTATAGCAGCAGTGGCAGTAGCGATAACATGAGCACTTTTTGACGACGAAAAATAGAAGGGTATTCGATGAAGTTCACGCGTATTTTTAACGACGATCAGGGTAAGAGTCATTTTGGTGAGTTAGCGATTGATGTTCGTGATGGTGGTCCGATTGGTTTTTTATCCGAGCGGTTTCCTGCGGGCGAGATGATTTTCCGTGAAACCCCGAGCGATTACGATTTTAAATGGCATCCAGCGCCGCAGCGTCAGTTGTTGTTTATTATCAAAGGCCGCTGTGAGTTTACCGTGTCGTCGGGTGAGGCTCGCCAGTTCGGCGCAGGGGATGTAATCTTGCTAGAAGACACCGAAGGCGAGGGTCACTGCAGCAAGGCGTTGTTCAACGAAGTTCGCCACTCTATCTTCGTTACCGTACCAAAAGAGGTGATTTTTTAGTTTCTTCTGTTTTGTTAAAGCCACGGACAATTCATCTGCTCGATAGAACTGAGTATTGGATGAATTCTCCGTGGCTTTTTTGTTTGTAGTGCAAAGTCATAGTTATTTTTTCCAGAGTTACTGGGGTTATATTTAAATGCAATTGGTTTTATGGGGTTATCGGAGTTATTTTTTGGCTTGTTAAGAAAGGAGTCTGCAAGGATAAAAATATGAAAAGCAGGGAGGTGATTTAAATGCTCATTCATGATGGATGGTACGAGGTGAGGGTAAAAGGCAGCCATGCTCAGTTTAAACACCCAGTAAAAAAAGGAACGGTAACCGTGCCTCACCCCAAGAAAGAGATTCCTATCGGAACCTTCAATAATATAAAGAAACAGGCGCAGTTTTAGTGGAGATTGGTATGAAATATCCTGTTGTATTGCACACAGATGATGGCGTGAGTTACGGCGTTACTGTGCCGGATGTTCCCGGTTGCTTTTCTGCTGGTGACACCTTCGACGAGGCGCTTGAGATGGTCGAAGAAGCGATTTTCAGCCACTTGGAACTTATGTTAGAAGAGGGTGAAGATATCCCGGTTGCGAATCCAATTTCTGTTCATAAAGATGTCCCCGATTACGCTGGTGGCGTGTGGGTTGTCGTTGATATCGACATTACGCCCTTGCTCGGAAAAAGTGAGAAAATCAACGTCACATTACCACATTTACTCATCCATAAAATAGACAAAATGGTCGCTGCTAATCCGAAATACAAATCACGTTCTGGGTTTCTAGCGGAAGCGTCAAAAAAGGTGTTGCAGTTAAGTTAAGTACTTTCGGCCTTGTCTCAATAGGTCGTTTTTTTGAGACAAGGCCGCTTATTTTTTGGTACTTAGCAACAGCTTTAAAAAAGCGAGTTCACCGATGCGCTGATGCCCAGTATCGATACCAGTAAGAGTATCGGTAGTGAGAAGTGCTTGAGGGATTTGGGTGGGTTTCTGTTAAAGAACCATTGGCCAATCCGCACGGCAACTAGGGTCGGGAAGAGCAGTAGAAACAGCATTTTGATGATGTCGAGGTCGACTAGGCCGCCGGCGAATAAAGCCATCATAGCGAGTGCTTCGCTGGCGATGAAGAAGAGGATCATGGTCGCCCGTTGTGTACGTGTGTCCAGTGGGCTGGAAAGCATGTAGCAAACGATCATAGGGCCGCCGACCGAGGCGCCTGCGGTGCCGATGCCACTGGCTAAACCAAAGCCGAGTTTGGTGCTTTTTGCTTCAGCGCGACGCAGGCGAAAGTCGAACATGAGCACCAAAGCCAATATTAAGATCACCACGCAAATGGCAAATTTTAGAATCTCTTCAGGGATGAAGAGGATCAAACTAAGGCCAATAGGAATACCGATAATTGCGCCAATGATGAGTAGTTTAAGTGTCTGAAAATCCGCTTGTTTCATTGCTTGACGCCATAAACTGAAGCTGCAAAGTACGTCTAGCCCCAGTACAACTGGCACACTTTGAGAAGGCGGCAAAAAGAAATTCAACCCTACTACCGCAATGGCGGCAAAGCCAAATCCTGCGTAACCACGCACTATCCCTGCCAGCATGGCGATGGGAATCAACATCAAAATAAGGTCTAAATCAAACGGCACGGTTACCTCAACTGTTCTACTTAATGTCCATCAAAATCAAGCATAAAACTCACATTTTATGCTTAAGCGTGCAGTATGAAGTTTTGGTGTTGATTTGCTTAGCACCAGCTGTATGTTTCTTTAGTACCAACTGAGCCAAAAACCTAAGAAACCGAGAGTTTTAAAGAGAGTGGGCGCTCTTTTAGTGCATGTAGTGCATAAAAAGCGTCTTGAAAAGAAGATACAAAAAAAGCATCCACGTGATGCTGGGAGGCGTATACGTGGATGCTTTAAAAAAGGGAATGTCATCAGGGCATTTGGGCTTATTGATGATCTGGTTCGAACAGACCACGCTTCATGTAGAATTTTACCCAAAGTGCCGCGATAACACACAGTATAAGCAGGATGCCCCCTGTGATGCTGTACACCATTTGGGTCATTTCTGGTGCTGGCGAATTATTCACCGCAATGTACAGCATGCCGATAATGCCCAAAATTTGTGGTATTGGGTAGAAAGGCGTTTTGTATGGACGTTCGTGGTTTGGCATACGTTTGCGCAATACAATGACGTTGATGTGCGCCACGCTGTAGGCCAATAACCAGCTGGTGGTGGCTGCGATGATCAAGGTAACTAACGAGTCGATGCCAAACGCAAAGTAAGGAATTGTCGTTAGGCCAGTGAGCATCAAGATGCCTACCCAAGGCGCGTCAAAACGGTTTTTCAGTTTCAGCTGGGGGAAGGCTTGTTTTTGTTCTGCCATGCCCTGCAGCATTCTAGGGACAGACGCGAGAATGGTGTTCATGGTGCTGCACGTTGCAGCGATCGCCATGATAGTTGCGATCGCTAATCCACCTTTGCCAAACACCGCATTGGCGTAATCTAAGAAAGGCAATGGCGAGCCAAGCAGCGATTCCGTGGTCATGTACAGGCTTGCCCCGTAGATGAAGGCGGCGAAGATCAAAAAGATCAATACCAGCGACAAATGCATGGCGGTTGGGATGTTTTTCTTCGGCGATTTGACTTCATTGATCAGCGGGCAGATAAACTCCACGCCCACCATGGTCCACAAGGCTAAGCCAACCAAGCCGATAAAACTGCCGTCTAACACGCCACCAAAGCCCCAATCGACCGGCGTGCCCACAAGAGTTGGATGAGGTTCGCTCGATCCTGTGATGGCCACCAACCCAATAATGACCAAGGCGCTGACCAAGATAAACGCCAGTAGGTTTTGAATGCGTGCAAACACCGGCGTGGAGTCCGGCGTCACATCAATCAGCCCCGCCCAAGATTCGTCGATTTGCGCGTCACGAAACATGGGCCAAGCATTGATGGTGTTATTCAAGGCATCGGTTAAGAGGCCATGATTAATTTTCGGAGCATTCACGCGGTTTTTTTCAAAGGGTGTGATGGACTCCTTGTGCCACGATCTTGCTGTGGCCAAATCGCTGAAAAAAGTGCCGTTTAGGGCAATATTCAATGAATCTTTTCCGTGCTTAAGCTGGTCTTTGAACTTCATGCCGATTTTGAGGTGATCTAAGGTGAGTGGAGCGTCCACCTAAAATCGGCTAGGGAGCACCCTCCGAAGGAGGAGGGTGGGGAATAGCCAAAGATGCGTAGCATCTTAATGT
>NZ_JAGSSV010000026.1 GCF_018145875.1 Marinomonas vulgaris
CTCTGAAGCCTTGTCCGTGTCAGCGAGGGCGTATATTAAGGATCTACAGATTTAGTGCAACCCTTTTTTGAAGAAAAACACGATTTATTTGAAATCCGTTAACAAACGGCCTGAAACCGCCCTATATCACCATCAAATACACAACACCGTGAACAAAAAAGACGCCGAAGCGTCTTTTTGAGTTGCACTGTAAAAGTCAGCCAGCTTATTTAACAAACAAATGGTGCTTCTTCTTCCCCAATTTGACGAGAAAATACTTTCCATAGTAGCCAAGCTCTGAATTAAAAATATCAGCGGTGCTCATATTGTCATCTAACCCTTTTGCGACGCCATTTACGAAAATAGAATTACGCTGTAATGCGTCTTTCACTTGTTTGCCGCTTGCAGCGAGGCCCGCATCCGCCATCAAACTAGTAAGCGGAGTCGAAGACAAATCAATCCCTTCAAGTGAACTGCTTGGAAGCCCATCTTGTTGGATCTGCTCTAAGTCTTGCTCACTAAGCGAATCAACATTGCCACTAAATAAAGCTAAAGTAATACGTTCTGCCGCTTGCAACCCTTCTTCGCCATGAACCAGTTTAGTCACTTCATGAGCTAATATTGCCTGACCTTTTGGTTTACCCTCACTTTCTTGGTCTGCTTTTTCTATGTCGTTCACTTCATCTAGAGACAAGAAAGTAAAGAATCTCAAGAATTTATAAACATCTGCATCTGCAGTGTTCATCCAAAATTGGTAAAAAGCGTATTGGCTTGTCTTCGCAGGATCCAGCCAAATTGCACCAGACTCTGTCTTACCAAACTTGGTACCATCAGATTTTGTAACTAAGGGAACCGTTAAGCCAAACGTCTGCGCTTGATTTTGACGTCGAGAAAGATCAATGCCACCAACAATGTTTCCCCATTGGTCGCTGCCACCCACTTGAAGCGTGCAGTCGTACATTCGATTCAGTTCGGCAAAGTCCATTCCTTGCAACAACGCATAGGAAAATTCAGTAAAAGATATACCTGCACCTTCTCGATTAAGTCGCTGCTGCACTGATTCTTTGTTGATCATGGCATTTACCGAGAAATGCTTACCAACATCTCTTAGGAAATCTAGCATGCTCATTTCGCCAGCCCAATCAAGGTTATTGACCACTTTAGCTGAATTTGCCACACCGTCGAACTTAATAAACTGGCTCACTTGTCCTTTTATTTTCTCAGCCCAGCCGGCTACTACATCAGAAGTATTTAACTGTCGCTCAACGGCTTTAAAGCTAGGATCGCCAATAAGCCCCGTTGCGCCACCCACTAATGCAATCGGTTTATGGCCAGCATCTTGAAAGCGCTTCAGCACTAAAAGTGGTACTAAATGACCAAGATGCAAGCTGTCTGCAGTAGGATCAAAACCACAATAAAGAGTACGACTTCCGCTATCTAGGTGTTTTTTAAGCTCATCTTCCGCTGTCATTTGTGCGATAAGTCCACGAGCTTGCAAGTCGTTTAAAAGGTCGTTACTGCTTACAGTCATTATGTTGATCCATTTCCTAATTAGTTTATCTTGCTTAAGCATTCAATTATAAAAGTAATATTGATAGGATTATAAGGCTTTTATAAAGATTTTTCGGGTACATATTTTGATAAAGTTACTACCAACAAAGCATTTACTTCTTGTTGCAGCCATTAGTACGGCCATTGCGGTTGGACTGATTGCGCTTCCAGATGAACGCCAGTCTAAAAACGAACGGATTTCAATCACGGCGAATGCTGAAATAGTGGATCAATCTCAGCTTACTTTTAGTGACTTACAACCACTTTCTCCTCTCACAATTAAAGATAAATTAACCACTGTGTCTTTCCCGACAGAAGAGCCCATCACTGACGTTTACAACGCACCCGCACCTGAAGCTTTAGTCGCCAAGAAAAGTGCACCCAAATTCAAAGAACAATCAATTGTGATACAAAGTGGCGACTCTTTATCACGCGTACTTTCCAAAGGAGGCGTATCTGCTCAAGATATATACAAGGTATCCCAAGCAGATAAAGATCAAAAAATGCTACTAAAAATGCGTCCCGGCCAAACGTTAAACTTCATCACAAATGAAGTAACAGGACAGTTGACTGCATTAACCTTTGTAATTAATCGCTTAGATAGCGTCACATTTACACGCAATGAAGATCAATTTGAACGCTCGCAAAACACACGCACTCCTGACATTGTTCAAACCTACAAAGAGGCTGAAATTAACAACTCCCTCTTTGTTGATGGTTTGCGATCCGGCATTAGCCAACCCTTACTTATTGAGCTTGCTAATATTTTTGGCTGGGACATTGATTTCGCTTTAGATATTCGCAAAGGTGACAGCTTAAGTGTTCTTTTTGAAGAAAAATTACTAGATGGCGAAAAAATCGGCAACGGTAACATTCTCGCTGCTCAGTTCATCAATAATGGGCGTACCTATCAAGCAATCAGATACGAAACTAAATCGGGTTCAAGCTATTACACTCCCGATGGCTTAGCCATGCGAAAAGCCTTTATTCGAACCCCGGTCGATTTCACTCGTATTTCTTCTAAATTTAACCCTAATAGGTTGCACCCTATTTTTAAAACTAGCCGCCCTCATCGTGGCGTCGACTACGCAGCGGCCAGTGGCACACCGGTAAAAGCAGCTGGCGATGGTAAAATCTCTTTTGCGGGCAAACAAAACGGTTATGGCAACGTGGTAATCATTGACCACGGCAAGGGATATCAAACCCTTTATGCCCATTTAAGGGGCTTTGCGAGAGGTACGAAACGCGGCGCTCGTGTACAGCAGGGTAAAATTATTGCTTATGTAGGGCAGACTGGTTGGGCCACAGGACCACATCTTCACTACGAGTTCAGAATCAATGGCACACACAAAAACCCAGTCACAGTAAAGTTACCAAATGATGATCCTATGCCAAAAAACGATCTGAAAAACTATCTGCCCTATGCAAAACAAATTGTGGCAACACTGTCCAACTCCCACTCACCCGCCTTTGCACAAAAACTTGCCGCACTTAGAAATTAATAAAGCCGTTTTATTGAGCATAAAAAAAGCAGCCAATTGGCTGCTTTTTTTGTTTGATCTGTGTTTTAGCAAAATTAGATAGCGCCGTTCACGAAATCAACAAGCTGTGACTTAGAAACTGCGCCAACTTTCGTCGCAACCACTTCACCACCTTTAACGATCAACAAAGTCGGAATACCTCGCACATTGTATTTTGGCGCTGTTTCTTGGTTTTCATCGACGTTCAATTTAACAACTTTTACTTTACCCGCAAATTCAGCCGCAACATCTTCTAATACTGGGGCAATCATTTTACATGGACCACACCAAGGCGCCCAAAAATCAACGATTACAGGCATGTCTGAATTCAACACTTCTTCCGCGAATTGAGCATCTGTAATTTGAACTGTATTCTCACTCATATATAAACCCTTTCAATCTGTATTAACTAATTAATGCGTCCATCATACCACTAAATCAATGGGGTAAGAATGCGTTCGCTTCAATTAAAGCCATAGAAAAATGCTATAGCATTAATGACCGAATAACCGTCGGCAATTCAAGTAAGGAGTGTACTTCTGCATTAGATGGCATTCCCCAATCATCACCCCATCGCTGGGCACCATGACGATTGAACCACACGCTTCTGGCCCCTGCGTTTGACGCACCAAACACATCATCAACAGGATGATCTCCGATATGAATCAACTCCGATAAATCTACTCCGGCTTTTTGAGCCGCCGCGGAAAACACATCAATAGAAGGTTTCGCTACGCCAAGCTGATCCGCTCTAATCGCAAAGTCAAAATACTGACCTAACCCAACATAGGGATGAAAAACATCCGCATTGCCGTTGGTTATCACCCCTAACGTATACTCCTGGCTCAGAGCTTCCAGCACATCAACAGTATGTGGGTATAAATCAACTTTTTGACGCCATTCGCAAAAGTGCGCTAACGCTGCGCTCGCAATTGCATCTGCCTCTTCTGTGGGTAAACCAAATTGTTTTAGCGCAACCTTGTAAATAGCCAATCGTAGCTCAGTTAAATTTGGCGCAAGCTGAGGAGAGGCTTCAAGCACTTGCGCCTTTATCTCTTCTCTTATTGCCATCGGGAATTGTTCATTAAACCCTGGGAAGCGCTCATCAAACCAAGAAGACATGGCGTATTCAGCACGCATGATAACGGGAGCCACATCCCATAAGGTATTGTCTAAATCAAACGTAACTAACACACTCATGGGATCAACCTCAGTAATATGGCACTTAATAAATCGGCAAGGTACTGTAGAAAAAGCGTTCCTTTTTCTTGATCAAAGGCATGCTCAGTACTTGCCCCTAACACCAAAACACCGTACTTCTGAATATCTCCACCTTCTCTAGAGACAAGCGGCAACACCGCGACCGAATTAACAGCAGAGGCATTTTCGGCAAATAAATACTGCATTTCTGTATCTGATAATCTACCGCAATAACAATCGTCATGCTGAATTACTCGAGCCAGAGCGTCATGATCTTCCGTTCGGTGATGAACTCTTACCGCACTGTCGTAGGCATGATCATACAAAACAAAAGCATGAAAAGAGGCATCAAAGTCATCCCGTACCATGTCACTTATCACCACAGCAAGGTCATCTAAAGTAGAACAAGTCAATCCTGCTAATACCAGGCGCCTACTTTTTTGCATCGTCAGCTCATTTTCACGGGCGACTTCCACCAGCCGTTCAAATTGACTTCGGTAGGCAGAGGTGGACTGTCGTAAAGTAGTCACTTGATATTCAAGTAAAGAAATCACATTTCCACTAACAGGATGAGGAAGCGTCATGCTCTCTAACAAATCAGCATGCCGTGTGAAAAAGTCCGGCGTGTTTGATAAATATTGAACTATTTCCTCTTCGCTCATGCTTCCTCTATAGGTAAATTTGACCTTCAAAAACCGTTTCAGCCGGACCCGTCATAAGAATAGGTGAGCCTTCGCCTTGCCATTCAATATGCAAATCACCGCCACGTAGATGGGCCGTCACTTTTGGTCCCAGCCAGCCTTGTTTTATACCCGCCACTACCGCGGCACAAGTTCCTGTTCCGCAGGCTTGAGTCTCCCCAACGCCGCGTTCATAAACACGCAGGTTAATTTCGCTAGGACTAATAACCTGCATAAAACCAACATTTACGTGTTGGGGAAATCGCTCATGACACTCAAGCAAACGCCCTATAGTAGCAACCTCATCATCCACCAGCTGATCCACTTTAATCACTGCATGAGGATTACCCACAGAGACCGGCGTTAACCAATACTCCGCATCGCCCGCCATAATACTGTAAAGCGACACATCTTCTTCGGCGGTGAAGGGCAAATCTTGTGGCGCAAAACTTGGCGTTCCCATATCAACCGTCACAAGGCCATCATTCATAACACGCAGCTGAATAGCGCCACGTTTTGTTTCCACATCAATAATACGCTTGTTCGTCAACTCACGATCCAAAACAAACTTGGCGAAGCAACGAGCACCGTTACCACAATGCTCTACTTCGCTGCCATCTGAGTTGTAAATACGGTAACGAAAATCCATCTCAGGCTGCGTTGGTGGCTCGACCACCAGCAATTGATCAAAGCCAATGCCCCAGTTGCGATCGCTTAATCTCTCGATTTGCTGTTTGTTAAAAAACACTTTTCGCGACACAGCGTCGACCACCACAAAATCATTGCCTAGGCCATGCATCTTGGTAAATTTCAATAACACAATGCACTCCTTAAGCTGGCAATAATTGCTCACCAGCCAATTGGTGCTCAATGGTTTCTCGAGCTCGAATCAGGTGTACTTCTTTGCCGTCTACCATGACTTCCGCCGCACGATTTCGGCTGTTGTAATTTGAAGACATCGTAAAACCATACGCACCTGCAGAACGCACTGCCAACAGACCGCCGGCTTGAATATCCAGTTCTCGATCTTTACCTAAGAAGTCACCTGTTTCGCAAATTGGTCCAACAAGGTCGTAGGTTCGCTTTCCTTCTGGTGTTGGTTGCAAAGAAACCGGCACAATATTCATCCAAGCACTGTACAAAGAAGGACGAATCAAATCGTTCATCGCACCATCAATGATGGCAAAGTTCTTATGCGGCGTACATTTCAAAAATTCGACTTGTGTAACCAACACCCCAGCGTTAGCGGCAATAGAACGGCCTGGTTCAAAGGCCAAACTGATTTCTCTGCCTTGTATTTTATCAAGCAATAATTTTGCGTAATCGGCTGGCTCTGGCGGCACTTCATCGCGGTAGCGCACGCCCAACCCACCGCCTAAATCTAGGTGTTTAATCGTGATACCAACCTCGGCAAGTTGATCAACTAAGCCAATTAATCGATCGAAAGTATCGAGGAAAGGCTTCAGTTCTGTTAACTGTGAGCCAATGTGGCAATCCACCCCCATTACATTTAGGTTAGGCAACTGGTGAGCAATTTGATAAATGCGCACAGCATCTTGAATATCGATGCCAAACTTATTTTCTTTTAAGCCCGTAGAAATATAAGGATGAGTTTTCGCATCCACGTCTGGGTTTACGCGCAAAGACACAGGGGCAATTTTGCCCATTTCACCGGCCACTTGATCGAGGCGATGCAACTCGGCTTCAGATTCCACGTTAAAACAGTGGATACCCACTTCCAATGCTCGTCGCATTTCCAACGCTTGTTTACCAAGCCCTGAGAACATCACTTTCGCCGGATCACCGCCCGCTTTAAGAACTCGCTCAAGCTCGCCAATCGATACAATATCGAAACCTGATCCTAAACGTGCCAATACGTTTAATATTGCAATGTTCGAACAGGCTTTCACGGCATAACAAATAAGCGTTGGGTGAGAGGCAAACGCATTGGCGTAAGCATTGTAATGGCGTTCAAGCGTGGCACGTGAGTAGACATAACATGGCGTGCCAAATTGATGAGCAACGTCCGACAGTGCAACCTCTTCCGCGTGCAAGGTTTGATTTGAGTAATTAAAAAAGTCCAAAAGGGGATCCTCAGTTATAAAGACGATTCTTGCTGCGCAGACGGCGCATCATCAGGTAAATAAAGCGCACCTTTGTTACCACAAGCCGCCAAAAATACGGCCAATATGCACACCGAAAACAACTTTAACATCGTCTTATCTCTTCTGTTTTTGATGTTCACAGTATACCTTGCAGCCTGTTCGTTTCCCAACCCTAGCAAGGCAATTACCTGGATATTCTTTACTTATTAAATGAATCCGCAACACTTGAATTTGGTATACTTGTCACAAGCTATACAGGCATCAAAATAACCTAGGACAATACTCTGTTGAATAAGAAGATCGCACCTTGGGCAGCGGCTCTTTTTTGTGCCGTGTCGATACACATTCTGATTTTCACCTTATCTGACGATGTAAGTTGGATGGGGTTTGATATGCCCACAACGTCTTCCCAGGCCAATTTTGAATTACTTTTGTTACCTAAAGACAACTCGTCTAATATCGAGAAAAACCGCACACCAACACCCCAGCAAGAAACCAATACAGTAAACAGAACCAGTGACGATATAGTGGCGGACCTTCCCAAAGATGACATCGAGTTAAACCCCACTGATTTGACTGAACCTATCCAGCTTATTGACACTGATGAGATAGACGTTGCGGGTACCCATTCTCTAGCAGACGATACTCTCAATATCGACAACACCTTGATTGAACCTAAGGAAGAAAACATCGACACATCTCTTGCTAGTGACCTAAATAAACCATTAGAAGCCATCACCTCAGATTTACCTCCTAGTGCAATTGACCTCAGCAAACCAGACCTGCTGGACTTATCCAATGTGTCTCTTTCTCCAGATTTCAAAGACGAAAGTTTAACCAAGGTTTTTTCGGAAGAATTAAGAAACAAAATCGCCGATTCAAAAGCCGCTCAACAAGAATATTCCAAAGGCTTATCGGCGGACACAGACTACCCCATCACCACAGACGCCGATGGCACTCGGTATGTCAACATCAAGGGAGTTTGCTGGCGATTGCCACCTGAGGGAGATACTCAGGGTGAGGGTTGGGCAATTGTTTTCGATGGTTGCGGCATCAAGAACAAGTTGTTTCATTTTGAACTCAACATTGCACCGAGTATTTTCACCAATGAACTATTAGGACCAGAATCTCCTTTCTATATGGATCAATCCAGTAACTAGACACAAAAACGGCCACCTCTAGGCAGCCGTTTTAATCACTTTTTTCTGTTCAGTATTGCTTAACGCTGAGCCAAATCGGCTTGCGCTCTTACCACCGCTTTCAGTACTTGTGCCGGCGCCGTACCACCAATGTGATCACGTGCAGCCACAGAGCCTTCCAGTGTTAGAACGTCAAACACATCAGCCTGAATCATGCTGCCAAAAGACTGCAATTCTTTTAGCGTCATTTCAGACAAGTCTTTGCCTTCTTTTACGCCATAACCTACGGCTTTGCCTACGATTTCATGAGCGTCACGGAATGCAATACCCTGACGCACTAAATAATCGGCCAAGTCGGTCGCCGTAGAAAAACCGCGACGTGCTGCTTCGTACATGTGTTCTTTGCGAGATTCGATCGCTGGGATCATATCGGCAAAAGCGCGCAAAGAACCTTTTAGTGTATCGACCGTGTCGAACAGGGGCTCTTTGTCTTCTTGGTTATCTTTGTTGTATGCCAAGCACTGAGATTTCATCAGTGTGAGCAAGCCCATCAGATGTCCATATACTCGGCCGGTTTTACCACGCACCAATTCTGGTACATCGGGGTTTTTCTTCTGCGGCATGATGGATGAGCCAGTACAAAAGCGATCTGGTAAGTAAATAAAGTTAAACTGAGCCGATACCCACATCACCATTTCTTCTGCCCAACGAGACATGTGCATCATAATGATGGACGCTGTTGCGGTAAACTCTATGGCAAAATCACGGTCGCTTACAGAATCTAGGGAATTGTATGTTGGACGTTCAAACCCAAGCAATTCTGCTGTCATATGACGATCGATCGGGTAAGTCGTGCCCGCTAAGGCCGCCGCACCCAAGGGCAGAATATTAATGCGTTTACGGCAATCTAACAGACGTTCGTAATCTCGCTGCGCCATTTCGTACCAGGCCATCAAGTGATGCCCAAAGGTAACAGGCTGAGCGGTTTGTAAATGCGTAAAGCCTGGCATAATGGTATTGGCTTCTTTCTCTGCCAGACTCAAAATACCCTGTTGCAAACGGGTCACTTCTTCTAATAAAAAGTCCACTTCATCGCGCATGTAAAGACGAATGTCGGTCGCCACTTGGTCGTTACGAGAACGCCCTGTGTGCAGCTTTTTGCCTGTAATGCCAATTTTTTGCGTCAAACGCGCTTCGATGTTCATGTGAACGTCTTCCAGCTCGATCGACCAAGCGAATTCGCCGCGGGCAATTTCGTCTTCGATTTCGGTCAAACCTTGAATGATCTGATCACGTTCTTCTTCGGTTAGAACGCCCACACTGGCGAGCATTTTACCATGGGCTATCGACCCTTGAATATCTTGCTTGGCCATACGCTGGTCAAACTCAACAGACGCCGTAAAACGCGCCACAAAAGCATCCACAGGTTCAGAAAAACGACCACCCCATTGCTGGTTCGTGGTTTTAGTAGTATCAGTCATTCAGTCGGTTCCCACACAAATTCAAACAGCTGCCAAGAGTACAGTAAGCGCCTCGACTTATAAAGCATTGAAAGATGACGAACTTACCTTGAGCGGGTATCATGAAAGTTAAGTATTTACGGCTATTTGTCCGTCGACAACGCATTAGGAGACCCAGTGAAAGATAAAATCGTGATCGCAACCAGAGAAAGCCAACTTGCTCTTTGGCAAGCTAACAACGTCAAAGCGCAGCTCGAAAGCCTCTACCCAGAAATGACCGTAGAATTGCTTGGTATGACCACAAAAGGCGATCAAATTCTGGATTCTCCCTTGTCCAAAATTGGTGGCAAAGGCTTATTTGTTAAAGAGCTTGAAAAAGCCTTGGTGGAAGGTCGCGCTGACATTGCCGTGCATTCCATGAAAGACGTGCCCATGGCGTTCCCTGAAGGCTTAGGCTTAGCGGTTATATGTGAACGAGAAGACCCAACCGACGCCTTTGTGTCAAATCACATTGAATCTTTAGAGCAATTACCTGAAGGCGCTATTGTGGGAACTTCCAGCTTACGCCGTTCATGTCAGTTAAAGATGCACCGCCCCGATTTGATCATTAAAGATTTACGCGGCAACGTGAACACCCGTTTACGCAAAATGGACGATGGCGAGTACGATGCTATTATTCTGGCCACTGCCGGCTTACTTCGTCTTGAAATGAACGACCGAATTCGTCAAAGAATCCCCGCCGAAACCAGCTTACCCGCCGGTGGACAAGGCGCCATGGGCATTGAATGTCGCTCAGACGATTTACAAACCATTGAGCTGTTAGCGCCCTTGCAACACGAAGAAACCGCCGTACGCGTGATCGCGGAACGTGCCGTCAACGAGCGCTTAAATGGTGGTTGCCAAGCCCCTATTGCCTGTTTTGCTACACTCACGGACGACACTATTTGGCTACGCGCCTTAGTCGGCAGCCCTGATGGTAAAACCATGATCGAAGGGGAGATTCGTGGCCATAAAGACGATGCCAAAGCCCTTGGCGTTGAATTGGCGGATGATTTGCTGGCGCGTGGTGCAGATGTGGTTCTTGCCGCTATTTATCAGTAATTATTAATTTATACACCCTAGATTTACAGACCAACAGGCGCCACGTGAATGCAAGATTGCC
This sequence comes from Marinomonas vulgaris, assembly GCF_018145875.1. Taxonomy (GTDB): domain Bacteria; phylum Pseudomonadota; class Gammaproteobacteria; order Pseudomonadales; family Marinomonadaceae; genus Marinomonas; species Marinomonas vulgaris. The sequence goes on from NZ_JAGSSV010000026.1 coordinate 10,797, forward strand.
GTATTTTAATCACTCGTCCAGAACCTGAAAACACCCTTAGCCGGGAACGTCTTAGCGCGCTCGGCTGGGAAACTGTGCCACTGCCTATGTTAGAGATTGTGCCGATCCAAGGCACCAATCAACAGCTGGCGATTCGCGCACAAGTGTTTGATATTGATGAATTCGACTACGTGATTTTTGTCAGCAAAAATGCCGCGCGGATGGCCTGTGAGTGGTTAGATTCTTGCTGGCCCATGTTGCCAGAAGGCATTCATTGGTTAGGTATCGGCCAAGGTACAACTCAAGCTCTGTTGGATGAAGGCATTCCAGCCTTATCCAACCCAGGCCATACCACTGAAGCCTTGCTCGACTGGTTGAAGCCGGTGAAGATGACCCACAAAAAAATCTTAATTGTACGTGGTGTTGGAGGCCGGCCAGAACTTGGTCAAAAATTGGAAGAAAAAGGCGCAACAGTCAGTTATTTGTCTTTATATGAACGACGTAAGCCTAACTACAGCGCACAAACGTTTTTCATGTTGCCTGATATCAATCTAATATGGATTACCAGTGGCGAAAGCTTAAACAATCTTTCAGAATACGTAAATCAACACAAACCCGAATGGAAGCGCTTGCCGATACTCACACCCAGCACAAGAGTGAATCAGCAAGCCAAAGAAATGGGGTGGATAAACGCCACCTGCGCACAGGGCGCTGACGATAACAGCTTGATCAAAGCGACTGAATCTCACATAGGAAAACAGAATGACTGAGAATAATAAGCCAGAAACACGCCCAGACAACGACACTGATTCAGCGCCTGCCATCGAAAAAAAGACTTCAAAACCCTCTTTTGAGGGACGAAAAACACATTTAGACGCTCCCAACAAGACACTCCCTTTTGTCGCTGTTGGGCTGTCTGTCGTTGCTCTTGCCTGCAGCGGCTGGCTGTACTTTCAAAGCACACAACACATATTAGAACGGGACATACAAACTCTGTCTCGCCAGCAAGCACAATTCGAACGTCAACTCGACACCAATGCCACCAGCAGAGCACAACTCAACCAATTGACCGAACAGGTTCAACGTTCAATACAAGCAGGCAATCAGCAAAATCGTCAATTAGTCACGCAACTGGCCCAACAAGACGAAAAAGTTTTAGCACTGGAAACCAAGCTTAGTCGCTTAAACAACACCACCAAAGAAGATTGGAAACTAGCCGAAGCAGAATACTTGATTCGCCTCGCCAATCAGCGCCTACTCTTAGAATCGGACAGCGACAGTGCCGCTACATTGCTGATTAACGCCGACGATATTCTAAACGAGCTAGAAGACCCGATCACCTTTGATACTCGTAAAGCTTTAGCCAAAGACATTCAGGCACTCAAATCCATTAGTCAGTTCGACTTAGAAGGCGCTTACCTCAAGTTAAACGCCCTATATGACAGTGTGACGGACTTACCACAAAGGGAGCCGTCTAAAGAATGGCAAGACAAAGCGACAGATAATACACAAGCTACAGTAAACACAGACACCACGCACATGATGTCAGTGCTAAACAGCTTTTGGGATTCGCTACGTTCTTTGGTGGTGATTAATTACAACCACAAGCCGATCAACGCCCTATTGCCACCCGCCGAATACCAACAACTGATCGCGGGCATACAGCTTCAGTTAGACATCGCTCAAGTGGCTCTAATCAAAGGCGAACCGGTCATTTATCAACAAGCCTTATCGCGTATCGCTAACGCCATCACGGTACACTTTGATACCGAGTCAAACACGGTGACGTCCTTTTTATCGAGTTTAACCGCTCTGCAACAACTGAACCCGTCACCCAACCTACCCTTGCCTAGAGATTCGCTCATGGCAATGAAGTCCTTGATGCAAGAATGGAACAGCCGTCGCATCAGCGCACCGGAAACAAGCGCTCCAGAAATCGAGACAAAAGCAGAGCCTGTATCTCCTTCTGTAGACGTCAAGGTGGAAGTAACAACCAAAGCCAATACCGACCAGCCGGCTGACAACCTTTCCTCTGATAGCGAAGAGCCAATCGTTCAGCCAGAAGAGGCGCTGAAACCAGCCACCGAAGAGCAGACTAACTCGACAACCACCAACACAGGAGATGACGCATGAGAAAACTCCTCTTTTTATTGGTCATCATGATGGCCGTTGGCGGCGTGTTGGGTTTGCTAATGCGTCAGGACAGCGGCTACGTCCTGCTCGCATACAATGGCGTCACTGTCGAAACCAGCTTGTGGGTGTTGGCCGCCGCCATGATCGTTGCTTTGTTCGTGTTAAGCTGGATCAAACGCATTGTGTTTATCGCCCTTAGACCAAGTAACTCTTTGGCTAAGGTAACAGGGAATTTGGCGCAGAAAAGAGCGTCTCGCAATACCATTCGAGGCATGTTGGAGCTTGTCGGTGGCAATTGGAATAAAGCGGAAAAGCTTTTAACAAACAGCGCAGAAAAAGTTCCGTACCCTTTGATTAACTATATCAGTGCCGCTTATGCCGCCAGCGAACAAGACGAACATGAACGTTCTAAAGCACTGCTGCGAGCGGCTCATAAATCCACACCAGAAGCTGAGTTCGCCATTGGTTTTGCACAGAGCCAGATACAAATTAAGCAAGAGCATTACGAAGGGGCACTGGCCTCATTACTACGCTTACAAAAACTCAAACCAAAGCACAAACAAGTCGTCAAGATGCTGGTTACCGTATACACCAAGCTAAAAGATTGGGATGCATTGCTAACCCTAACGCCGACGTTAAAAAAAGACGGCATTTTCGACGAGCACAACATGCTTGAACTGGAACGCAACGCCTTTCTAGCGTTACTCGATAAAATCAAGTTCCGTAACAAACTTGGCCAAAATACCAAGGAACTGGTCGCTGAAGTCGAGAGTTTATGGAACAAACTCGACACTTTGGCGCAAGACGATGAAATGCGCCTGCTCTACGCACAAACCTTGATTCAATTCGGTGATGACAGCAAAGCCGAGCACTTCATTCGCAGCAGTCTAAATCACAAATGGTCCGAGAAGCTTATTTATCAGTACGGCAATATTCAGCAAGATAATCTCAAAAAACGTCTGGCGCACTGCGAGCAATGGCTGAAAAAAGAACCTGCCAGCGCCAACTTGTATTTGGTCTGCGGTCGGCTAAGTCAGTCTTTAATGCTATGGGGAAAAGCCCGAGACTATTATGAACAAGCTCTAAGCATAGATACGCAGAATGAAGCTCTGGCTGAATTGAGCCGTTTACTAAAAGCCATGGGCGACATCAAAGCGAGCCAAGATCTGATGATGATTACCTTGAACCAAGCCAGCAATCAGTTAAAGCCGTTGCCGTTGCCTTAACGTTAATATCAGCATTCATCTTTACCATATAAAACGCGGCTAGATAGCCGCGTTTTACTTTCACAAGACGGGTACTCAGTAGATTGGTTCTAAAGAATTGACTAGGGTAGGATTTTATTCAGCCAACGCGTCAATACCGGCAACATAGAAGTCGGAATCTGCATGGCGCCCGCCAGAGGCAAAAACGCTGGCCCAAGCAGCACCCCAGCAATACTGTAAGTCAACAGCACGTTGCGATTCCCCGATGTGATCGCCGCGGTCAAAGCAATTTCTTTGCCTTGTTTTCGATAGCACACATACGCCAAAATAAAAAACAATCCACATAACGACGTCGCAATGATGAAGTAGTCCAGTGCCATCATTGGGTCTTGATCGAATAACAAACGAAAGCTTCCTACCAAACCAAAGGGGAAAGCAAATACCAGCAGAATAGTGTAAGGGGAAATTTTCAACAAGAAACGCCCCAAAACTTCCTCTGGCAACAAGCGGTGCACCATAAACGAAAATAGCATGGGACCAAAAATAAACACCATCAAGCGAGTGAAATAGCTCGCCCAGTCCAATTCAACTTTTTCTGTCTGGCACACCATTAAGGTTACAAAAATAGACACTGGCAAAACTAACGTAGTGGCAATTGTCATCGCCATCGCATGTAAACTATCAAAACCAAGCGCTCGAACAATCGCTGGCGTAGCAAACAAAGATCCAGTTGCAGCAACAGCAACTACTGCCAATAACAGATCCGCATCGAAGGACAACCACCAGCCTACACTTCCGACAATGACCATCAAGACCACCGAATGCAACAGGGAATACAACCAAACACCCACACTACCTAAACGTTTAATCAAGGCGTTTTGCTTCATTCCTAACAAGGTTAATGTCATTAAGGTGAACAACACCGCGGGTAAAAACGGAAAAATGGCCGTCGACACAGAGGGCAGTAAAAAGCCCAGAACAGCAAAGGAAACCATGAAAGGAAGGGAATGACGAACAACAAAACGCAACATAGTGGGTTACACCTTAATAAGCAGCCCTGCTTTAAGTAACCATAACAATCCGATTATTTTTTGGAGCTGCAATAGATTTTATTATTTTCAGGTAATTCAGCCATCTCAATCACCCATTCAGCACGAGCCTGGTCAAACGCGGCACGAAGCGCGACAAGCTTATCACTCTGATCAAGAGAATCCTCTTTTTCATCGTCGACCTGACAAGATACTGGAAATGGTATCAGATTATTCTTCATAAACTATCTCTATTAAAGCATTGTCTGGATATCTATCGGCACTCTATGGATAATCTTTAAAACGCCCAATTTGAGCACACGGAGTTCACCATGAAGTTTTTAATCTCGCCGGCCAAAACGCTGGATCTAACCTCTACACCAAGCATCGATACCTACAGCTTGCCAGAATTGCTGGACGATTCGCAACAACTCATTACTACCATTAAGCCCAGCACACCTGCTGACATCGCTACTTTGATGAAACTCAGCGACAACCTAGCTACGCTGAATGTATCACGCTATCAAGCGTGGCAAAAAAATCACACCCCAGAAAACAGTCGTCCTGCGGTTTACACCTTTATGGGCGATGTTTACACAGGATTAGACGCCTACTCATTAAGCGAAGACGATATGGCGTATGCCCAAGACTCGTTACGTATTTTAAGTGGTCTTTACGGTGTACTGAAACCGTTGGATCTTATGCAAGCCTATCGTCTTGAAATGGGCACAAAATTGGCCAACGACCGCGGCAGTAATCTTTATCAATTCTGGGGAGACATTATCGTTGATACATTAAACGACACGTTGGAAGAAGATGAACTCTTGGTGAACTTAGCATCGAACGAGTACTTTAAAGCCGTTAATAAGAAAAAGCTCAAAGCGCCACTCATTACGCCGAATTTTTTAGACGAGAAAAACGGCACCTTTAAAGTCATCAGCTTTTATGCGAAAAAAGCCCGTGGTTTAATGGCACGTTACCTTATCGAAAACCGCTGCCAAACATTAGATGACATCAAGGCATTTGATTTGGCTGGCTATCGGTACGACCCAGCTCAGTCCACCAAAAGCACCCCTGTGTTTGTTCGCCCGGAAAGTGCTCAACCTCAAAAATAACCCTCTAGACCTGAGTCCATTGTCCCATGGTCACTCTGTCGTTGCCGCCTAAGTCTTGAAAACTGGCCACCTTAGTAAACCCTCTGGTGGTTAAGTATTCTCGCACTGCCGCGGCTTGGTCATAACCGTGTTCGAATATCAGATACCCTTGCGGCGCTAGAAAGTCCGGTGCAGTAGCAACAATGTGTTCGATATCCGCCAAACCATGATTGTCGGCGATTAAGGCGCTCTTGGGCTCAAAACGCACATCCCCTTGGGACAAGTGTTTGTCGTCTGGATCAATGTAAGGCGGATTGGAAACAATCACCTCAAAAGGCGCTTGTTCTTGTAATGCATCAAACCAACTGCTTTGCAGGAAAGTCGCATTGCGAATACGATTGCGCGTTGCATTGCGTCCCGCTAATTCGACGGCGCCATCGATAAGATCCACACCAATTACGGTAGAATGAGGCAATTCCGCTGCCAACGATAAAGCAACGGCACCCGTGCCGGTTCCTAAATCTAAAATACGTGTCGTTGGGGTTTGATCTGTTTGTTCTAACACCTGCAAAGCCACTTCCACCAGCCGCTCGGTGTCTGCTCGGGGGATTAGGGTGCAAGGCGACACTTCCAACTCTAGGCTCCAAAAAGCTTGATGACCTAATAAATACGCCACTGGCTCGCCTTGTTCACGGCGACTGAGCAAGTCATCAAACACCCTAATATTGTCGTCACTGACCTGCTTTTCGGGCCAAGTGTAAAAATACGAGGTGGATACGTCGAGCACATGCGCTAACAAGAGTTGCGCATCTAACTGAGCGGTCTCAGAGACAAAATTAAGGCGCTCGTAAGCGCCTTTTAACAATAACTCAATTCTCATAGATAAATACTTACCTAAAAATTCGCTTCTTAACTTGATTCGTTTAACCTAGTTATCGCCACTCAGTGCGGCAAGCTGCTCAGCTTGGAATTCGTTTACCAAAGGATTGATCAAAACATCCAAATCACCGGTGACGATCTCGTCCAGCTTGTACAGAGTCAAGTTAATACGATGATCTGTTACACGCCCCTGAGGGTAATTGTAGGTACGAATACGCTCAGAACGGTCGCCACTGCCCACCAAAGATTTGCGTGCTTCAGACTGTTCGCTGGCAGCCTTTTCTTGCTCCGCCGCTTGTAAGCGCGAGGCCAACAGCGACATGGCTTTGGCGCGGTTTTTGTGTTGTGATCGCTCTTCTTGACACTCCACCACCACACCCGTTGGAATGTGCGTTAAACGGATCGCTGAATCGGTTTTGTTAACGTGCTGACCACCCGCGCCGGAAGCTCGGAAGGTATCGATACGCAAATCGCCTTTATTGATAATAATGTCGTCTAATTCATCCATTTCTGGCATCACCGCCACAGTACAAGCGGAAGTATGAATACGACCTTGCGATTCCGTTGCAGGCACTCGCTGTACACGGTGTGCGCCGGATTCAAATTTAAGCTTAGAATATGCACCTTCACCGACGATACGAGCAATCACTTCTTTGTAACCGCCGTGTTCGCCATCGCTGGCGCTGACAATTTCCACTTTCCAGCGTTGCGTTTCGGCATAACGGGAATACATGCGGAACAAGTCACCAGAGAAAATCGACGCTTCATCGCCACCGGTACCCGCACGGACTTCTAAAAAGACGTTGCGTGAATCATTCGGATCTTTCGGTAACAGCAGTTTTTGCAACACCAACTGAAGCGCTTCTTTTTGCGCTTGACCAGACTTGTACTCTTCCACGCCCATTTCTTTAATGTCTGGGTCAGCGTCGGTCATCATCAATTCGGCTTCAGCGATGTTTTCGTCGATTTGCTGAAAATCATTGAAACACTTCACGACTGGCTCAAGTTCAGCATATTCTTTGGAATAAGAGCGAAACAGCTCCTGATCCATAATGACTTCAGCAACGCCAAGCAAAGCGGCCAATTCGTCGTATCGATCAGACAAACTTTCTAGTTTTAACTTAATGGATTCTTTCATTTTTAATTGTCTTTTTCTTGGTAGATGCCCAATACGTTTGAGGCAATGGTTAGTGCGTCTTGGTCGGCGTCGGCGCCCGCGTCACGTAAATAGCGGGTGGGCGCATGAATGAGCTTATTCATCAGTCCATGGGCCAGTTTATTTAAAGCTTGTTCGGGAGATTGCCCCATTTCCAAACTTTTCAACGCTTTTTCTAATTCGGCCTGTTTAATGGCTTCAGCAGACTGTCTAAAGGTGACTATCAGCTCAGAGACTTTGCGCGATTCTAATATGCGGCGATAAGCTTCTAGCCCTTCTTCAATCATCTGCTCAGCCGCTTTTGCTGCATCTTGCCTTGCGCGGACGTTTTCTTCAATCACTGAATGAAGGTCATCGACGGTATATAGGTAAGCGTCGTTTACTTCTTCGACTTCCGGCTCAATATCTCGCGGAACCGCAATGTCGATCAACAACATGGGCGCATGGCGGCGCTTCGACGTTGCTCGCTCAACCATGCCCTTACCAATGATAGGTAGCTGACTGGCGGTCGATGAAATCACAATGTCCGCTTGCGACAGATAATCGCCAATATCACCAAGCATAATAGCTTCTGCATTAAGCTCATTCGCAAGCGTTTCCGCTCTAGTGAGGGTTCGGTTCGCTACAATGATGCGCTTGATGCCGTTTTCTTTTAGGTGCCTGGCAACCAGCTCAATGGTTTGGCCTGCGCCAATCAGTAAGGCGGTATTCTTACGAATATCTGCAAAGATACGCTGCGCCAAACTCACGGCAGCAAAGGCAATGGACACAGGGTTCTCGCCAATGGCAGTATCGGTACGGACACGTTTTGCTACCGAAAAAGTACGCTGAAACAAAGACTCTAACTCAGGACCAATACAAGCGCCCTCTTGAGACACGGCATAGGCTGATTTCACTTGGCCTAGAATTTGTGGCTCTCCCAATATTAAGGAGTCTAAACCAGAGGCTACTCGCATCACATGTCGCACACTGTCGTCATTAAGATGGGTGTAACAGTATTGCTGCAAATCACTTAATGCCAGACCGTGATAATCAGCCAGCCAGGCAATCACGTTGTCGACTTGCTCCTGCTCTTCTACCGCACAATAAAGCTCTGTCCGATTACAAGTAGAGACGATTACCGCTTCATTTGCCGTTTTATTGGCCACCAAAGAAGACAAGGCATCGATCATTTTTTCAGGCGCAAAGGCCACACGCTCACGTATCGCAACGGGCGCTGTTTTGTGATTTACACCGACAGTAATTAGTGGCATTCAGGACTCTTCTCAAGGATCGAGGCAATAGGGTAATGACAGAAGCAAAGCAGCTTCAACATGACTCTTTACATAAAGGAGACACATTATACGAGAAAATGGCTTTTTTTCGCACCCCATATCCTCAATAAAAGTAATAGGATTAGTTTATAGTTAAGCCTGACATAGCGAGCCGCTAACGATACCATAAGGGTTGTATGAATTTCGCATCGAGAAAAAACATGCCTGCCATTTTAAGGCGTCAACATTACACTGTATCAAAGTGCGCTCGTGCTTTTGGGTTACTAACCACTTGGTTACACGCAAGCCTGTTATTTGTTTGCGCTTACTTGCTCGTAGCCTGCACCCAAAACCCTGAGAAGCCTCAACCGCAAGCTCTTGGTGAGCAAACAGTGGCAACCTCGCCGAGCAGTAACGACACCCTTAGCGGCTTACTTAACGCAGAGTTCACTTTGCAGCGCGAAGGGCCAAGTCAAGCCTTTGAGACTTTTTACCGACTGGCATCGACTTCGTCAGATATACGCCTAATTGAGCGCCTAACTCGCATTGCTATTATGTCTCAAAATCCTTTTTACATAGAAAGGAGCGCCAATCTATGGCTTTCGGTTGTACCAAATTCTGAGCCTGCGTTTTCTCTTAAATTACAAATTCTGATCAAAAACAACCGCGCTGAAGAAGCAGCGACCTTATTAACCAACGCGTTGCGACAGCAGGTGTCATTGCGCTTTTTGGCGCTCTATCTTGAAGATAATATTCGCGATAATGATCAAGTCACCACCATAGAAAACGCTATTATGGCATTGCCGCCTGAGACTCGACGTGATCAATATGTGAAACTCAGCTACGCGCATATTTTGTTGTTGTCAGGTGAATACCAAGCCGCTATCGATGTCACTAATGCCTTATTGTCTTCTCCAGACACCGAAAAAAGCGAAGCCTTGTATTTGATTTTGGCCTTTAGTCAGAAAAACCTAGAAAAAACAGATAAAGCCATACAAACCTTGCAAACGGCTTCCTCTACGATACCCAACAATATTCGTTTATTAACCCCACTAATGGAGTTTCTCGTGGCTGACGAGCAGCCAAACAACGCTTTTATACTTTATCGCACGGCACAATTAAACACAGCGGAGCAGTTACAAGTAGGCATCAATTTAATGAGCACCTTGATCGATCACCATCAAGCCGAATTGGCATTAACGACCGCACAACACTTTCCTAAAGAACAATTGGGGCTATCCGATCAAGTTCAGTATTTAACCGCCATTGCTCTGGCTCAACAGAAAAAAATGACGGATGCCATTAGCATCATGTATCGAATAACAGGGCCTTTGCGTGCCAATGCCACCAGTCAGATGGCTTTGTGGCTTTATGATATTGGCAAAGCAGACGAGATTAACGCTATGGTATTAAGCCGCACCTTGCGTGAAAACATGCCAGAGCAAGTGGCGGCAATTGGTGCTCTGCATGAAGAAAAAGGACGCGCCGATTTATCCTACGATTTGTCTTCGCGTGCCCTTAGCGCTTTACCTGAGTCAAATGCCTTACGCTATCACAAAGCGCTGTTGGCCGATCGTTTAGGACAGTGGCAAGTCACCGAACATGAACTAAGGGTTTTACTCAAAAAAGACCCTGACAATGCCCAATATCTTAACGCCCTGGGTTACACACTGCTCACCCGAACATCTAGACTCGACGAAGCCATGCGTTATATCGAATTGGCTTATGAAAAGTCAGATGATGACCCAGCTATTATCGACAGCCTAGGGTGGGGGTTCTTTATGAAAGGCGAGCTAGAACGCTCGACTTATTACCTTAAAAAAGCTTGGTCAATTCTGCCTGATGCTGACATTGCCGCACATTATGGCGAATCATTATGGAAACAACGGCACTACAAAGAAGCCATTGTTGTTTGGGAAGCGGCTCTGACCACTTCGCCAAACGCACCGCTACTACTTAACACCATCAAGCGACTGTCACCGTCGTTGTTGGAAGACTCTAAATAGGACTCATCGTATGACGTATCGTACCCTTTGCCTTCTCACACTGACCGCCGCTATCAGCGCCTGCAGCACCAAACCCACTGGGCCGATTGTACCGCCACCAACAGACGCCAACGCCATTACAAAATGGGAGACCTCTGGACGCGTGGGCATTCGCACCCAAGATGATGCTATTTCAGGTAACTTTAGCTGGGAAAGAGACCCAAAAACTTTTGCACTAGACATCGTTGGTCCTTTTGGTCAAGGAGCGATCAAACTTAATAAAAACGCAGAAGGCGTGGTTAGCCTAGCTTATGACGACGTCGTTAAAATCGGTAGCGACCCCGCTGCTTTGTTACAACAAGAACTAGGTTGGGCATTTCCAGTAGATCAGGTAACTTTTTGGATTCGTGGCTTACCTTCACCCACCTCTCCTGCTCAATTAAATCATGACCCTGATAGCAACCTACTGAGTACTATTGAGCAAGATGGCTGGCTTATTACCTACAATAACTTTACCGATGTGAATGGATTGGCGCTGCCACAAAAAATGCAGGTATCAAACCCGCCTTTTAAAGTAAACTTGATCATCAATCAATGGACGATTCAATAACCAAGATGCAATTACCTTCTCCAGCCAAATTAAATTTATTCTTACACATAACTGGGCAACGCGCCGATGGCTATCACGAGTTGCAAACCTTGTTCCAGTTTATCGACTTGTGTGACACCTTAGATTTCATTCCCAACGTCACCGGTACCATCAGGCTCTCCCCAGTGATCGACGGGCTGCCGACAGCGGATAATTTGATTTATAAAGCCGCTCAAATGCTGCTGCCATACCGTAAAAACATACGGGCAGGCGTCGATATAGTGCTGACAAAACAACTACCTATGGGTGGCGGCATTGGTGGTGGCAGCTCAAACGCCGCAACCACTTTACTGGCGTTAAACACTCTGTGGGAATGCGACCTACCTTTGGCAGAATTGGCCAATTTGGGGGTACAGCTTGGAGCGGATGTTCCCGTGTTTGTAATGGGGTTCTCAGCCTTTGCTGAAGGCGTTGGCGAAAAGCTACAAAGAGTCGAACTCGACACGCCCTATTTTTTGCTGATCAAGCCCGATTGTCACGTCTCAACTGGTCAAATTTTTACCGATAAATATTTGACAAGAGACACCCCTCCCATCAGAATATCGCACGCTTTAACGCTGGGTGGGCATAATGATTGCTTAGACGTAGTGAGAAAGCACAATCCTGAAGTCGATGAAGCGTATTTATGGTTGAAAAATCATGGCGGCGCCAAACTTACCGGTACAGGGGCTTGCTTGTTTTTATCGTTTGAAAACTGGGACGATGCTGAGCAAGTCAGATTAGCCACACCAAAGAAGTGGCAAAGTTGGGTTTGTCGTGGCTGCAATACATCACCAACGCACGATGCGCTCAACCAGTGGATTGAACAACATAAAAAGTAGCGTTTGGCTATTATTGCGCGCTTTTAACCAACCTATTTTCATCGCCACACAATACAAAGGTATACACAGTGTCAAAGTTGATGGTTTTTACCGGTAACGCAAACCCTGAACTCGCCCGAAGAGTAGTACGTCGTTTAGGCTTACCCATTGGCAACGCCACCGTCGGTAAATTTAGTGACGGAGAAATTGCGGTTGAAATCAACGAAAATGTTCGTGGTAAAGACGTTTTCATTATTCAATCAACTTGTGCACCAAGTAACGACAACTTAATGGAGTTGATCGTTATGGCCGATGCACTGCGCCGCGCATCAGCAACGCGTGTGACAGCGGTGATTCCGTACTTTGGTTACGCCCGACAAGATCGTCGTGTGCGCTCAGCTCGTGTGCCCATTACGGCAAAAGTCGTTGCCGATATGATCTCAGCGGTTGGCATTAACCGTGTACTGACCGTGGACTTGCACGCTGATCAAATTCAAGGCTTTTTTGATATCCCTGTTGATAACGTCTATGCAACACCTTTGTTGCTTGACGACCTCCAACGTCAGGGCCATGACAATATTTGTGTTGTGTCACCAGACGTAGGTGGTGTGGTTCGTGCCAGAGCCTTTGCAAAATTGCTGGATGATGCAGACCTTGCCATCATCGACAAGCGCCGCCCTCGCGCCAACGAAGCACAAATTATGCACCTAATCGGGGACGTAGCAGGCAAAACCTGTGTGCTGGTTGACGACATGTGCGATACCGGTGGCACCCTGTGCGCCGCGGCAAAAGCCTTAAAAGAACACGGCGCAGAAAAAGTACTGGCGTACTGTACACACCCAGTATTGTCTGGTAAAGCCATTGAAAACATTACAAATTCCGTGCTTGATGAGTTGGTCGTGACTGATACCATCCCATTGACACCTGAGGCGCTTGATTGCCCTCAAATACGCCAATTGTCGATGTCCGACATTATGGCTGAGGCTGTTCGTCGCGTTTGCAACGAAGAGTCCATCAGTGCCATGTTTGGGGCCTAAGCCAAACGCTAACGCTCGGAACGGGTCGCAGTTCTGGGCACCACTTATTATTAATTAGGAAAATATCATGACATTATCTATTAATGCCGTTGCACGTAATCTTGAAGGTAAAGGTGCGAGCCGCCGCCTTCGTAACACTGGTCAAGTACCAGCTGTTATCTATGGCGGTGACGTTGCTCCACAATCTGTTTCTTTCAAAGACAACGAGCTTCTTAAAGCGGTTGGCACACCTGGTTTCTTGACAGGTCTTGTTGAAGTTGTTGTTGATGGTAAAGCTGAGCAAGTTCTTGTTAAAGCACTTCAGCGTCACCCATCTACTGGTGCAGTTATGCACATGGACCTTCAGCGCGTTGAAGCAGACAAAACCATTACCACTCGTGTTCCATTGAACTTCATCAATGCAGCACAAAGTGAAGGTGTTAGCAAGCAAGGTGGTCGTCTGACAATTGAATCTAAATTGGCTGAAGTTCGTTGTTTGCCTGCGAACCTACCTGCTGCTTTGACTGTTGACGCTATTAACGGTCAACTAGACACTATCTACCACTTGTCTGATGTTACCCTTCCTGAAGGCGTAGAGTTGATTTCTTTGCTGAAAGGCGAAGACCATGACCAACCTATCGCTCGTATCGGTAAGTCTAAACGTTAAGATTATTCATTGAAGGCAGTATTGTGGCAGGTTTCAGATTATTAGTCGGCTTGGGGAACCCAGGCAACGAATACGAGAACACTCGCCACAATGCGGGCGCTCAGTGGATAGAAGCATTGGCTCAGCAGAGCCAATGCTCTCTTCGTACAGAAAAAAAGTTTTTCGGTCAATTCGGCAAAGTTTCTATAGCTGGTGAAGAGTGCTATCTCCTTATTCCCACCACCTATATGAACTTAAGTGGCAAAGCGGTTCAGGCTGTTTGCCAGTTTTACAAAATCCCCCCTGAAGATGTTCTTGTGATTCATGATGAACTAGACATAGCCCCAGGTACTGCCAAGCTTAAAAAAGGCGGCGGACACGGTGGTCACAACGGACTCAAAGACATTATCGCAAAGTTAGCGAACAACCGAGAGTTTGGTCGCCTTAGAATCGGCATCGGCCACCCAGGCCACGCCAGTCAGGTCGCGAATTACGTACTGAAAAAAGCCGCCCCCGATGACTACGCGAAAATAGAACAAGCAATCGACGAATCATTACGCTATGTAGACGACATCGTGCAAGGCAATTTAAATGCCGTGATGAATCAGCTACACAGCTTCAAAGCATAATCACTTACTTATTTAGGAATCTCACTATGGGTTTTAATTGCGGCATCGTTGGGCTACCTAACGTTGGTAAATCGACTCTATTTAATGCATTAACCAAAGCCGGTATTGGCGCAGAAAATTTCCCTTTTTGTACCATTGAGCCAAACGCAGGCGTTGTTGCTATGCCAGATCCACGCTTAGATGCACTTGCTGAGATCGTTAAACCAGAACGCGTGCTAGCGACAACGATGGAGTTCGTGGACATTGCCGGTCTTGTGGAAGGCGCGTCAAAAGGCGAAGGCTTGGGCAATAAGTTTCTTGCAAACATTCGCGAAACTGACGCCATTGCCCATGTGGTTCGCTGTTTTGAAGATGAAAATGTTATTCACGTCTCCAATCACGTAAACCCAAAGCTAGACATTGAAGTGATCAATTTAGAATTGATTTTTGCCGACATTGAATCCATCGACAAACAAATTCAACGTACCGCAAAAAATGCCAAAAGCGGTAACAAAGATGCCATTGCACACAAAGCCTTTTTAGAAACTATTAAGGCACATTTAGAAGATGGTCAACCCGTTCGCTCTATGACGCTTACAGACGACCAGAAAAAAGAAGTACGTGCCATGCACCTACTGACCACAAAGCCGACCATGTACATTGCTAACGTGGCTGAAGACGGTTTTGAGAACAACCCTTACCTCGATCAAGTGCGTGAGATTGCTGATGCTGAAGGCGCTATGGTTGTGCCTATTTGCAACCAACTAGAAGCAGAAATTTCCGAGCTAGACGCCGAAGAAATGCAAGAGTTTCTTGATGAAATGGGCATGGAAGAACCCGGCCTAGATCGCGTTATCCGAGCAGGCTATGAGCTACTTGGCCTTCAAACCTACTTCACAGCCGGTGTAAAAGAGGTTCGCGCTTGGACAGTGAAACAAGGCGCAACAGGCCCACAAGCCGCTGGCGTGATCCACACAGACTTTGAGAAAGGCTTTATCCGCGCAGAAGTCGTCGGTTACAACGATTTCATTCAATACAAGGGAGAAAGCGGCGCCAAAGAAGCCGGTAAATGGCGCTTAGAAGGCAAAGATTACATAGTGAAAGACGGCGATGTCATGCATTTCCGTTTTAATGTGTAACAGATTCAAAAGTTTTTAAGAAAACACTTGACCCATAAAGCACTTATATGAATAATATCGCGCCACAGAGGCAGTAGACCATTTCATGTAAACTGTTTTTTGTGTCAGTCTGTTGGGGTATAGCCAAGCGGTAAGGCAACGGGTTTTGATCCCGTCATGCGTAGGTTCGAATCCTTCTACCCCAGCCAACAGACAAGGCTATGTAGCTCAGTTGGTTAGAGCACATCACTCATAATGATGGGGTCACTAGTTCGAATCTAGTCATAGCCACCAATTAAAAAGATGTTTTAATTGGGGTATAGCCAAGCGGTAAGGCAACGGGTTTTGATCCCGTCATGCGTAGGTTCGAATCCTTCTACCCCAGCCATCGACATGTGTTGTTTAAGCGTTAAAAAATTGTAGGCTATGTAGCTCAGTTGGTTAGAGCACATCACTCATAATGATGGGGTCACTAGTTCGAATCTAGTCATAGCCACCAATTAAAAAGATGTTTTAATTGGGGTATAGCCAAGCGGTAAGGCAACGGGTTTTGATCCCGTCATGCGTAGGTTCGAATCCTTCTACCCCAGCCATCTAAATCAATATTCTTCCTAATACTTTCCCTGTTTTCCTTATTTGATTTGATTTTGAATTCCTTCAACCTATAATTAGACGAAATTTATCCTATCTGATAATTGGACTCTCATTATGAAATCTACAAAGTTAGCCTTTGCTCTATCTACCATCCTTGCCGCTGGCGCAGCCAACGCTGACATTATTGGCGCTAACGCTGAAGCCGGTTTTTTTGATGGCGACGATGGCTCTGCAACTTATGCAAGCCTAGACATTCAACACCCTATTCCTTTGATTCCGAATGCTCGTATGGACATATGGGAATTTGAATCAGATCCTTCAGGAACCGAAATCAGCCACCTAGACTTTACGGGGTATTACGGTGTTGGTATTTTGTGGGCAAGCATTGAAGGTGGTGTAACCTTTCGCCAGTTGGACATGACAAAAGGCTCAACCGATGACAGTGAATCCGTGCCTATGCTTTTCTTAGCAGCTTCTCTTGGTATTCCAGGCACAGGCATCACGCTAGCAGCAGAATCTAAAAACATTTCATCTTTTGATGACGTTACCATTACGGATCAAGCCTTCAAAATACAATATCAGCCACTACCTATTGTGGGTGTAGAATTGGGTTACCGCTCAATCGACCAAGAGACGAAATTTCTTGGTGATACAGACTACGATGGTTACTTCATCGGTCTGACTATCGATATCTGATAATCTTGTATTTTTTTAGCGCAAAAAAAAACTCTAGCCTGACATCAGACTAGAGTTTTTTTGTTTCTGAAGACGTTACTCACCTTTGGTGAATACCAGCTCGTCGTTCTTCACATCGGCCAAAATATGATCGCCCGTTGCAAAATGGCCTGAAAGTAGCTCATTCGCCAATGGGTTTTCGATCCATTTCTGAATCGCACGTTTCAATGGTCGCGCACCATAAACAGGATCGTAACCCACCTCAGCCAGCTGATCAGCCGCCGCATCCGTGAGACTCAACGACATACCCATCTCAGCCAATCGATCGTTCAAATGCGCCAACTGGATGGTTGCAATGCCTTTGATTTGAGATCGCATCAAGGGATGGAACACCACAGTTTCATCAATCCGGTTGATAAACTCAGGACGGAAATGCGTACCGACAACCTCCATCACTTTCGATTTAATTTCTTCGTATTGATCGGATGATTGGTATTCTTGAATCAAATCAGAACCCAAGTTTGATGTCATCACGATCACCGTGTTTCTAAAATCGACAGTACGACCCTGTCCATCGGTCAAACGACCATCATCCAGCACCTGCAACAAAATGTTAAACACATCAGGGTGCGCTTTTTCCACTTCGTCTAGCAACAATACAGAATAAGGTCGACGTCTCACAGCTTCGGTTAAATAGCCGCCTTCTTCGTAACCTACGTAGCCTGGTGGCGCACCGATCAAACGAGCAACCGAATGCTTCTCCATGAATTCCGACATATCCACACGCACCATGGCCTGCTCGGTATCAAACAAAAATTTCGCTAATGACTTACACAGCTCGGTTTTACCCACACCTGTCGGCCCTAAGAAGAGGAAGGAGCCATTTGGACGATTTGGATCGGCCAACCCAGAGCGTGAACGACGCACTGCATTAGACACCGCCACAACGGCTTCTTCTTGCCCCATTACCGATTCATGTAACGCATCTTCCATGCGTAATAATTTATCACGCTCACCTTCGAGCATTTTGTCCACTGGAATCCCCGTCCAACGGGACACTACGGTCGCGATTTCTTCTTCCGTCACTCGACGTTTTAACAACTTGGTTTCTGTGCTTTCTTCCGCCTTGCTGGCTTTTTCAATTTCAGCTTCCAGCATGGGAATCACGCCGTATTGCAACTCAGACATTTTCGCTAAATTACCGCTACGACGCGCTTCTTCCATTTCGTGACGAACCGATTCAAGCTCTTCTTTGAGCTTCTGCGCACCTTGTACGGCGGCTTTTTCCGCATTCCAAATTTCCTCCAAATCGGAGAATTGTTTTTGCAGGTGATCAATCTCAACATTCAACTCATCAAGACGCAGTTTAGATGCTCTGTCTTTCTCTTTTTTCAGCGCTTCTTTTTCAATTTTTAATTGAATCAAACGGCGCTCTAAGCGATCCATGTCTTCCGGCTTTGAATCCATTTCCATGCGAATACGACTGCCCGCTTCATCAATCAAATCAATGGCTTTATCCGGCAACTGACGATCGGTAATGTAGCGCTGGGACAGCTTCGCTGCGGCAATAATCGCCGAATCGGTAATATCCACACCATGGTGGACTTCATAACGCTCTTTCAGGCCACGCAAAATGGCGATGGAGTCCAACACGCTAGGTTCTTCCACCAATACTTTTTGGAAACGACGCTCTAACGCTGCGTCTTTCTCAATAAACTGTCGATATTCGTCTAGCGTGGTCGCCCCGACACAATGCAACTCACCACGTGCTAACGCAGGTTTCAGCATATTACCAGCGTCCATCGAGCCTTCGGATTTCCCTGCGCCTACCATGGTGTGAATTTCATCGATAAACAAAATGATCTGGCCTTCTTGCTTGGCCAGTTCATTCAAAAGCGCTTTGAGACGCTCTTCAAACTCACCGCGATACTTGGCACCGGCAATCAAAGCCGCCATGTCCAACGACAGAACACGCTTGTTTTTCAGACCTTCTGGCACTTCGCCGTTAATGATTCGCTGTGCCAAGCCTTCCACAATGGCGGTTTTACCCACACCAGGCTCACCAATCAAAACGGGGTTATTCTTACGACGACGCTGCAACACCTGGATAGTGCGACGTATTTCATCATCACGCCCAATCACTGGATCTAGCTTGCCTTCCGCCGCTCTTGCGGTAAGGTCTACCGTGTACTTATCTAAGGCTTGACGATTTTCTTCAGCATCAGGGTCATTCACCGAATCTCCACCACGGATGGTATCAATCAAGGAAGCAACATCCGCTTTGGTCACGCCACTGGCTTTTAAACTTTTCGCCAAGTCGTCCTTACCTTCGAACATGGCCATTAACACCAGCTCAGAAGAAATATATTGGTCTTTGCGTTTTTGCGCTTCCTTGTCGGCTAGGTTCAACAAACGCCCTAGTTCTGGCGACATCTGTACGTTGCCGTCGTGGTTTTGCACTTTGGGTAAATGGGTCAACAGCTCGTTCAAACTCTCACGGAATTTGGCAACCGGAATCCCCGCTTGCTGCAAAATCGGGCGTGTGCTGCCGCCCTGCTGATCCAGCATCGCCATCATCAGATGAAGAGGTTCTATATAAGAGTGGTCTTGTCCTAACGCGACGGATTGAGCATCGGACAAAGCGAGTTGTAATTTACTGGTTAAACGATCGATACGCATAATCTGAAATCCTTTACAAATATGATAGGAATGAATCTATTAACAGCTTAATAGTGCCCAAAAGTGGCTTTTCAATGGGTGGGTGTCATTTTTTTGACACCCATCAACAAAACGCTCAATTTATTGATTATCTAACCAAATAACCGACGCCATTCGTCCTGTCTTCCCTTCTCGTCGATAAGAGTAAAAGCGTTCTGTGTCAGTAAAGGTACAGTGATCGCCACCATAAATTTGCGTAACACCCGCCGCCTGCAATCTCAGCGTCGCCAATAAATATAAATTCCCCAACCATTTACCTGCGTTCTCGCCAGGCACAAAGGCGGCTTGAGCGTCTTGCTGTATGGCTTCAAACGCTTCTTTTACGTCACTGCCTACCTCAAAAGCCGCCGGCCCTATGGCCGGGCCCAGCCATACCATCACTTGGCTTTTGTCATCAAAACGCGCCAAAGTAGACTCCAACACGCCATCACACAACCCACGCCAGCCAGCGTGAGCAACCGCAACTTGTGAACCGCTTGCATCGCAAAAGAACACGGGCAAACAGTCGGCGGTAAGCACGGCACACACTTGCCGAGCGGTTCGAGAAAACGCCGCATCGGCCGATTCGGGTAACGCGATCCCCTGGTACGGCAGTGTCACTACATCGGTACCATGCACCTGATTTAACCATTGAACAGAATCGGGCATATCAATGTAAGAGGAAAATAAAGCGCGGTTTTGCGCAACCGCCTTAGGGTCATCTTGCACATGAGCCCCAAGGTTGAGCTGATCAAAAGGCGCTTCGCTAACCCCTCCAATACGGGTCGACACATAGGCACGAACAGAAGTCGGCGCCGGCCAGTGTGGGGAAATATAAGCAAGACGATTAGAAGCCATAAAACTCTCCGTTAAAACAACAGGTATGGACACAGTAACCTGTTAGACACTAAGTATGAGAAATAAAAAAGGCAGCCGAAGCTGCCTCTGTTACTTGTAACCGATATAAAACCAATCAGAAATATTCGGAGTCATTACTGCCAGACTCTACCATGTCTTTTTTTAGCGCGTTGACCAATTTCTGCATATCGTCAGGAAGGTCCACTTCCCACTCCATCCATTGGCCGGTTACCGGATGCGCCAAGCCTAGTTTCTTCGCATGCAAGGCCTGACGGCGGAAGTGACGCAGCTCCTCTTGCAGTTCAGGGGAACAAGCTTTAGGCATTTTCAAACGACCACCGTATTGAGGGTCGCCCACTAGCGGGTATTGGATAAACGCCATGTGAACACGGATTTGGTGAGTACGACCCGTTTCAAGTTTAAGACGAATGTGAGTGTGGTTTTTAAAGCGCTCCACAAGACGATAATGGGTAATCGCATCTTTGCCATTTACCGGCTCTACAGCCTGCTTTTGGCGATTATGAGGGTGACGACCAATTGGTTCGTCCACTTCACCACCGCCAGTCATAACACCGATACAAATCGCTTCGTATTCACGCCCCATGCTGCGTTCTTGCAGCTGAGCAACCAAGTCTGTTTGCGCCACAAGGGTTTTTGCTACTACCATCAAGCCAGTGGTTTCCTTGTCGAGACGATGAACGATACCCGCACGAGGAATATGAGCCGTTTCTGGTGCGTGATGGAGAATCGCATTCATCAGGGTACCGTCACGATTACCAACCGCTGGATGCACAACCAAGCCTGTGGGTTTATTCACAATGATAATGTCGTCGTCTTCGTAGACAATATCTAGAGCCATCTCTTGCGCTTCGTGATCGGCTTGCGCCTCGATTACGATGTCCAGCGTCATCAGCTCACCACCGAATAGCTTTTCTTTTGGCTTGGTGATCTTGCCATCCACTTTAAGGACGCCTTCTTTTATCCAGCTTTGAATTCGCGAACGTGAATAGTCGCTAAACAGCTCCGTGGCGATTTGATCGAATCGACTACCGCCTAAATCGAAGGGAACTTGGGCTTCTTTTACTATGCGCTCTGCCATACAATGTACTTTAGTCTGTTGTTTTCAGTTCGTTGATTTTATCATTGAGTCTGAAAGTGAAAAAACGTGTAGCGCCTTGCACTTCATCATCTTTCGCAATTTAACGCTACAAAATGCCGATTGAGGCTAATCTACTACCATATCAAGGTTTTGATTATACATGGGATTTCATCACTCGTTGCTTCGATTCTCTGGAATCGTCAGTTTTTCTTTGTTCATTGTCGCCTGCTCAAGCAAACAAGTACAAGAACCCGACCTACCTGAACGCGTTTATTACGACAAAGCCCAACAAGCGTTAGAGGAAAACCTCCCTTCTACTGCCATTAAACATCTTAAAGATTTGGATTCTCGCTACCCATTTGGTGAGTTCAGTATTCGCGCAGAATTGGATTTGATTTATGCGCAAATGGAAGCCAGTGAATTTATTGGCGCTCACGCCTCTGCCGAACGCTTTATTAAGAATCATCCAGAACATGACTCACTAGACTACGCCTATTACATGCGAGCCTTGTCGACGTACAAGGGCGCCGAAACGCTCATGTCCCGATATTTAGGCGCAGACCCAAGCGAGCGCGACTCAAAAGAGCTGACAAAAGCCTTTAATGAATTGGCGGATTTCACCGTACGCTTTCCTAACAGTATCTACGCACCGGACAGTAAGGCGCGTATGTATTTCTTGCGTAACATGGTTGCACGTCACGAACTCCGGGTGGCCTACTACTATCTAAAACGCAAAGCACCTTTGTCTGCATTGCGTCGCAGCCAAGAAGTTATTCAACATTACCCTAGCACCCGCTCTGTTGAGGATGCACTGGCCATCAGCGTGCAGTCGTACAACGACTTGCAACAAACGGAGCTGGCCCAACTTAACTTATCAGTCTTAAAGAAAAGCTTTCCTGAGTCGGCTCATGTAGACGCTCAGGGCAATTTTATCGTCCTTGCCTTACCAAGCGATGCTGATCCAGACTTTTTGTACTGGGTTACTTTTGGTCTGATCGATTAAGTGAAAATATTTACCACTTAGGAAGCCGGAAACAGGACCTCTTCTTGACCGGCTTGCCAAGGTGGCAGTTTCACCATAACCACATCTGTAAAACACTCAGTCTGCAGAAAACCCGTTAACCAAGCCCTTACTTTTGAGTATTGAGAGTGATCAAACCAAGCTTGATCCACAGCGGCGAACTGGCGAATAAACGGAAAAATCGCCACGTCTGCAATACTGATCTCTTCACCAAATAAATAATGTTGCTTCGCCAGACGATTCTCTAATCGTGCTAACAAGACTTCCCCTTTGGTTCGATAATACTGCTCACTGTGTTCTGGATGTCGATCCGCGTACTTATAACGGTCCAACCAATGTTTAAAAAAGCGGTCATTGTAGTTAATCCAAGTCAGCATTTTCTTTCTTGTCCTAGGTTCATCAGGCCAAAGTGACAAGGTCACGTCACTCTTTTGCGATACCGACAACGCCCAAAAAATAATATCCATACTTTCTGGATAGCGTCGACCTTCAGGATCGATTAGCTGGGGAACACTTGACCGGCCGCCAAGAGCCAGCAAAGCCTCTGGCTTCGACTTCAAAACCACTTCTCGTAGGCGAACAGGCACTTCCAACAATGCCAGTGAGTACCTTGCCCTTATCGCGTAAGGGCAGCGTCTAAAAGAATATAAAATGGGTAGCATCTTTTGCTCCAGCAGGCTTACAAATTTTCTATTGTAAAAGTACATATGTTATCGGCGTTAAGAAAATGGAGCCTGAAGCTTATTATTCTCGCCAGAAAAAAACTTAGGTACACTGTGCGTCGATTCAACGGAGACCGACATCAGATGAAAATATGGCTTCTTACACACAGTGAAGAAATCAAAAAAACGACGGGCACAGGCCCTTTGGTGAAAAGCGCATTAGGTCTACAATGTGAGATTGTTGTCTGGTCGAGAGTCTCACCAGATGAAGCCATCTTGAACCTGCCCAACAATACCACGCTACTCATTTATCCGAAGGTACAGGCGGAAACAATATCATATGATACGGTATTTTCTGAGATTGAAAATATCATTATTCTTGATGGCACCTGGCAACAAGCGCGAAAGATGTACAATCAGTCGCCTTATCTGCAACGTTTAACACATTATGAGATTCACGGTGTTAAGTCGGTTTATAACAAACGTCGAAACCAGAAAGAAACGGGATTGTGTACCGCTGAAGTGGCCATTCATTTACTGCAGAAAAATAACCACCCAGCCGCACCTAGATTAGTCGACGATTTTCATCGTTTTAATCAGTCACAGTAATGTTAATTTCACCAAGGTGATCTACCCAAGCTCTCATGGTATCGCCAACGACGACTGGGCCGACATTTTCCGGCGTACCCGTCATGATCACATCCCCTGCTCGTAACTCGAACACTTCGGAAAGCTTAGAAATCACTTCTTCAATCGACCAGGTCAGATTGGAAATACGACTCACTTGCTTGAGCTCCTCGTTTACCTTTAATCCAATTTGCGCATTACTAAGCTGCTCTTTCAGGACATCTGTTTTCAGAAAAATAGGGCCTATCGGCGCAGACTGATCAAAAGATTTGCCTACCTCCCACGGACGCCCCTTTTTCTTCGCTTGGGATTGTAAGTCTCGGCGAGTCATGTCCAAACCTACCGCGTATCCTAGAATAGCGTCATCAGCCTGCTCCAGAGACATATTACGGCCACCTTTGCCGAGAACAACCACAAGCTCTACCTCATATTCAAACTGAGACGACGCCATAGGATATGCAATGTGAGTGGTTTCAGATAAAGCCGATGGCACAACACAAGTGGTATCTTTGGCAAAAAAGAAAGGTGGGTCTCTTTCAGGATCATCACCCATCTCTCTTGAATGCTCAGCGTAATTACGACCGACACAATACACACGACCAACTGGGAACACATCGTCATGATCGACAATAGGCAAATAAACACGAGTTTGTTCTGGAACGATATTTTTCACAAAAACCTCGATAGCAAAGACAAAAAAACGGTTAAAACTACCCTAACTTATTGTAGTAAACAGACTTATGGAAACATCGTTCTAAGCTGTTCACTCACTGAGTAGAATAAATTCTAAACAAGTACAAATACCTCAATAGGGCACCCAGTGTCCAACAACTAAAAGGTATGACCTATACTTTAACAGACATAAAAAAGGCACCAGATGCTACCATCGGGTGCCAAATGTTCCAACAATCCGCCTACAAGAGAAGAAATATGGAACCTTGAATGATCTTACTTAACATAAGGCTCCCAGCCTAGTGGTAAAGCAGGAGCCTTAGAGTAAATAAAATTTTCTATTATAAGAAAACCTTAGAAACCGTAGTAAACACCCACAGCTGTTTGAGTGTCAGTTGTTTCAGTCAACTCACCTATTTCACCGTAAACATAAACATTTGAGGCTAAGCTGTAAGTTACGCCTACTGCAGATTCGTTATAATCATCAGAACCATCTGGATCTACGTTTTGGAAAGACGCATACACATCACCAGCACCGTAGCCATAACGAGCAGCTAGACCATAAATGTCTTGTGTATCATTTGTTGTTTCGTACTTAGCGGTAACAGACAAATTGTCTGCTGGCATAACCGTAACTGCTAGACCAAAAGTTTCTTTTTCGTCAGTGGTGTTTTCACGATTATCATAACCCAAAGCGACAGACATCATGTCCATTGAGTATTTAACAACGGCCATAGTTGATGTGCCGTCTTCTACAAACTCATCATCAGAATCTTTGCCTTCGTTCTCATCGTTCTTATCGCCTTTAATTTGTGTAGCGAGTTGAACCTCAAAACCATTAAAAGAAGGTGAGAAATAAGCAATAGTGTCACCTTCGGACGTATCACCAGCATTAGTTACACCTAATAATTCAAACTGATCAACCGAGTCTTGAACAGCATTGTTATAAATCGTATCAAAAGAACCAACTTGTACTTTACCAAAGTTGCCTTGCAAACCGACAAAAGCTTGATCAAGACTTGAACTGCCGCCAGTACCTTTGTCGTCAGCATCGAATTCAAGCTCATATTTGAAAAAAGCTGTTAGGTCATCATTGATTTTAGTTTCACCCTTCAAACCAATAGTAGAACCATTGTCTGCAAAATCATCACCAGCATCTGTGTCGCTGTACGCGTATTGGATGTTACCGTAAATATCTACAGTGGAACCTTCGGCCGCTTGAACAGATACAGAAGCAAGCGCAGCACTGGATACCGCAATAGCAATAATCGATTTTTTCATTGTCATTTCCCTTTTAGGTGTTTAGCTTTTTTATTAGCGCTTGATGTGTGCAAGCAACATCTAAACAATCTAAACATTTCGCAAAAATAGACAACTGTACGCACGCTACTTGCATCGTGTATTCTTCTTACATGCAAACTACTTGAAATCTATGATTAAAAATGAACTTACAAAAACATAAGAATTATTTATTTTTTAGTCAAATCAATAACTTAAAATACAACCTCATTGTTTGAAGCTTAAATTGTGCAGAAAAGCATAGGCATTCACACTTTATGTGCACAATAGCGAAAGTATTATGTAAATTAGTAAAGAGCAAACGATTAGCAGGAAGGATTGAACAAGGAAGCGAGCGGCAACTTATGCTTTTTATTTAAAACATAAGTATTGCCTGCGATGTTGAAGAGTTTGCCTACCACATAAGGTCATCAGGTATCTGGAAATCTGCGTAAGGGTCATCTTCGACACTTTCCACACGATTATTGCATACCAGCACATACGACTCATCTCGCTCAGAGATTTTTACAGCAACAGGCTCAGGGATAAGCTCATATGAGTCAAAGAGTTTCACAATCGCCAAACGCCCTGCACTTAAGTCATTATGCATTGACTGACTAATATAAAGCTTCTTCACTTTTTTGTCGTCTGTGAAGTGGTAAGCAATGTCACCATCTTCTTTTCGAATACGATTTTGCTCAATCATTTGTCGAATTTGAGCTTGAACCGCTTTTTGTTCAGCTAACTTTTGGCGTTCTAAATTTAATATTCTGTCTTTTTCTATTTTTTCATCTCGCTGACGCTTTAATTCTGCTTGGCGTTCACTGCCATCATCAGCGCTTGCTTTGCCTTTTTTAACTTTCTGCTTGTGCTGCAGTGTCTCTGCTTTTAGCTTTTTGACCTTTTTTTTATCAACCAGGCCAGCGCCCAATAGCTGCTCCTGTAATGATTTGACCGCCATATATCCTCCAGAAAACCAGATCAACGATTGCTAACTATGACTATAGAAACTACGTTATGTGTGTTTATACTAAGTATAAAAACAAAAAAAGCGACTTTAAAAGTCGCTTTTTATCATTCGCACCGCTGAGAAACTCTCAGCAACGTTTCCTTATAAAGGAGTAACGTTTTGAGCTTCAGGGCCTTTTTTGCCTTGAGCTACTTGGAATTCAACTTTTTGGCCTTCAGCCAAAGTTTTGAAACCAGAAGTGTTGATTGCAGAGAAATGAACGAAAACGTCAGGACCTGAATCTTGAGTGATGAAACCGAAACCTTTAGTTTCGTTGAAAAATTTTACTGTACCAGTTACTACGTCAGACATGTCTGTTTATCCTGTAGGTTAAGTTAATTTATACGTAAGCGTTAATCGCATACGTTATAGTGCTAAAAAAACTCGGTATTACTTATGACTTAACAGGACCGAACATACTAACGTACTATTCGCAACTCTGGACATAAATATTGCCAACTCTTTTAAACGAAATTGATTGTAGACTGCTTAATACCATAAGGTCAACGATAGTTTTACATAAAACTCAAAAAGTATTGTTTAAAATAGCACCTATACTCGAAATACCCACAGAACACTCTCGAACTAGTATTCAATACAGCCTTATACCCACATTTTTTAATGTAGGTATTGTAATTGGTGTTTTATTGTACTAAATTATTTCTAGACAGAGGGCAAAGGGATTTGCCATTCCCCTAGGATTGGGGCTCTGTCCACTTTTCATGATGAACCCGAGCTGCATGGATGCAGCGGAAAACTTCCCTTGCACGACCAAACTACTCTCATCGCACTTAAATAATCTTATTTGTTTAATATACCTAAGCATCAAATCAGGTCAATGAGCCTCTGACACTGACACAATTGGAACAACCCAGCTAGCGTGCCTCTTGTTATGTCATTTACTTGCGCCTGTCTCGTCCCTCGACGCGTCAGCATAAATGACAAACAAGAAGCGCTTTGTTACTCAGGCGGTAACGTCGACCTGTCAAAACAAACCAGATCAATTCGTCTC
>NZ_JAGSSV010000027.1 GCF_018145875.1 Marinomonas vulgaris
GAAGTGAGTGACTTTTTGTGGTTTTTAACCAAATTAGGCATTCTGGGCACAATGCGAATTCTTAATCGCAGTTTCCCTAAACAGCCAAGAGAAGTGTGACAATACAAAATTGTTGGCACTCTTCGTGTATTGGATAAATATACCCAAGTCAACAAGGCTAAATATTAACGCACCTACCAGTATGATAAAGGTAGGGAAAAACACGAGCGGTCTCAGTGATTGAAACATGTTCCATTTCCTCATATCGGTGCTATTTACACACCGGTTCTTTTTATAGTTTCGTCAAACTCTTTGTTAAAAATAAGCTCTCCATCGTGGAAAGCCTGCCATTTACATGTGATGTAAAAATTGTCCGCATCACAGCACATTTGATAGTCGCCTTTTAAACCTGTTAGCCAGCCTTCTCTTCCCATCGTTAAATCAAACTGAATACTGGACTTGGCACTTAAAGGGTTTTCCGGGTGAATGCTTTGCCATTGACTCATTGACATATCAATGTATGAATCGCTCGAATGGTAGTGCTGTCGACCAAAGTCATCGTGCGTTTCTAGCGTGACAACCCCTGTTTTATAGTCATGATGGACGACGCGCTGGCTGTCGGAACCACGTAACGACTCGCCATTGAACGTCACCTCTTGATCGTAGTGAGGTGGCTCGACTTCAGTGTAAACCTCTTCACGTGTAGCGATTTTTATGGCGCATTGAGAAGAGGCAATCGTTAGAGTGGCTTGATCCGCCGACGGCCACACTAATGGCCAATACGCATTTGATATGGATACTCTTAATCTATGGCCTTCTGGTAAACGGTAAGCTACGGGGTTTACGCTTACTTGAACTTGATAAAGTTCATTCGGTACTAGGTCTTCTATAAACTCATGGCTATTTCTGTGTGTTAAATTCAACACGCCTAGGCTGATGCGCGTAACAGCGCCATCGGGGTGAACATCACATAAGCGAACAATGACATTTGCCTTTGGCTTATTACTGCTAAGCGTTAAATGAGCGGTAATATCTCCCGCTAACGATAAGGGCTCTGATAAAGGCGTACTGTCAAAACACAGAGAACCTGCATCATCTATTCGTTGATCATCCGGCTGTTCCATATCCAATCGAATGCCAACACACAACCTACCACCGTTCAAACCTACGGTTTGTGGAGAGCATATTTGTTCCGAAAGCGCATCAGGTTGTGGCTCTTTTAAAAGGTGACGATTATTGAGGTAGAACGTTTGATAGCTTGTTCTTGGTGACGGCCAACAAGGCTCGGAAAGCCATTTCCCTGGTCTGTGCTCGTAATCACCTTGTGGGCGGACACTGTCCTGAAGGTAGTAAGTTAGCTGAGGCTCTTGATCAACGCCATTCTCTTCTTCTTTTAGCCAGCGGTCCCACCAGCGGACAGATTCTTTAACGTAATCCATTTTAGGATTGGGATAAGCAATATTGGGGTATTTATGTGCCCAAGGGCCTATCAGTCCCTTACAAGACACATCTAGGTTTTCCAGCAAACTAAAAACAGTACGTCGGTAGTTGTCTGCCCACCCCCCCATCGCATACACAGGTACTTTAATGCTTGAATAATCTTCGCAGACAGATCCATGCTTCCAGTATCCATTGCGAGTTTGCTCCGTCAGCCAAGGCTTGGCCAAAAATGGCATCGAGTGTAAACGCTCTAACCATTGCTCTTTCCAACCCTCTCCCACCAACTTAGCATCAGGCGCACGCCCCTGAGCATAGGCCCAAAAAAATGCAGCCCAGTCTAGGTTGTCATTAAGTAAACAACCACCCATATAGTGGACATCATTACCGTATCTGTCGTCAGTGGAGCAAATGGTAATAATGGCTTTGAGTGCCGGCGGGTTAAGCGCCGCAATTTGAAGTGAATTAAATCCTCCCCAAGAGATTCCCATCATGCCCACCCTGCCATTACACCAAGGCTGAGAAGCAATCCAAGCGATAATATTTACACCATCATCGAGCTCTTGTTGAGTATATTCATCGGTAGACTGGCCATCAGACTCACCACATCCTCGCAAATCTACACGTATGCATGCATAACCATGAGCGGCCGTTTGCGCCATGGTAATTTCATCACGAACAATAGTACCGTCATTTTTTCTATAAGGTAAAAACTCTAAAATAGCCGGAACTGGAGTCGTTTCCGAGTCACTCGGTAACCAAGCTCGATATGCCAAATGAATACCATCTGGCATCTTTATCATGGCATGGTGTATCTCTCTCACGTTATGCATACTGACCTTACACTTTATTTGCGTTATTCCCTTATACTAAAAGTATGCAATTGTAAGTAAAACGCTATTTTGTTAGTGTCATTTGAACTAAAAGTTCAAGCTGAAGCCATATGCCCATAAACAATAAAACCATTCCCTCTTTAAGCAGCTTAATATTATTTGAGTCCTCGGCTCGGCTTGGTACCTTTTCTCAGGCAGCACAAGAGCTCTGCGTGACGCCAACAGCGGTCAGTAAACAAATCAAACAACTTGAAAGCTTTTTAGGAACTCAACTTTTCATACGTCAAAAAGCAGGTTTACAACTCACGCCTCATGGCGAACAATATTTAGTCTCCATCAGTAAAAGCCTTTCAGACCTATCAACAGCCTCGCAAGAGTTAAAAGAAAACGTCATCACACCCAACCTAAATTTAGATATTGGCGCGTGTTTTTCGCACTTTTGGTTAATACCTCACCTCGATAACTTTCATGAAAGTCATCCAGATATCACCTTAAATATCAATATCAACAATGAACGCAGCACAAGCGAGGAAAGCCAACAAGACTATCATGTGGCTTTTTATTACAGTCCTTTGCAAAGCGCAAAACCAGACCACACTTTGTTATTTAAGGAGCGTATCTTGCTGGTATGCAGCCCAGGTTTTTTACAAAAAAGACCCGATATTGCAGAGCTCAACAACCTTTGGCAGCAACCACTTTTAGGCATAAAAGACTCACCCGATTTCTGGGAGAATTGGCGTAGTTGGGCCAACCGATATGGCGTGGTATATCAGATACCTGAAAAAGAAATTCAAATGGAGAGCCAGGTAGCAGTCATGCACGCCGCTTTAAATGGAGTGGGAATTGCGCTGGCCTGGGATTGGCACGTACAAGCGCTTTTAGAGAGTGGTCAACTGGTTGCCCTAACAAAGCCCATTGAATGCGATCATAACGGCTTCTTCCTTGCTAAAAGTACAAGCGGCCAAAAAAATGATCATGCAGACAGCTTTATGCATTGGGTCAAACAGCTAGCAGAAGAATGACATCCTCCCCCACCTAGCTTCGCTTATTTCGGTAGGGGATTCCCATTACTTGGGCGCACGTTAAAACACCAAAATAAGAGAGAGTTTATCGGTTAAACTCTCCGGCCATAATACAAATTGGATCATACAGATGCCTCATAACTACACGCCTACTTTGAAAAACTGGCTTTCTCTGCTGTTGCTTACTTTACTGTGGGGGACGTCATTTATGTTCACCGCTGTCTCACTGCAAAGCTTTAGCCCTTTGGCGATTGTCTCTCTAAGGGTTTTGATTGCAGCGATTATTCTCACTCTCTTTATGTATGCTAAGGGTTGGCGCTTGCCAGTGGAACCGTTGGCCTGGGGCGTATTTTTGTTGTTGGGTCTTGCGGGTAACTTGTTGCCATTCTTTTTGATTTCCACCGGGCAAAAGAATATTAGCTCAGGCATTACCGGGTTGTTGATGGCATTTATGCCGCTGGCGACCATGATTTTGGCGCATTATTTTGTGTCAGGAGAAAGTCTCAATCGCTTTAAAATCTTCGGTTTTTTGTTAGGTATTACTGGCGTGGTGGTTGTGCTTTGGCCGTCATTAGTTGGCGCTCACAGTAACTTACTGAGTGGCTTATTGATTTTACTCGCCACTTTAAGCTATGCAATAAATGCCATTTTGGTAAGACGATTACCTTCTTATAACCCGGTTGTCACCGCAGCGGGCATGACGATTGTTTCAAGCATTGCTGTCGTGCCATTGTGGCTGTGGCAAGATTTACCTTGGCAGCAAAGTTATTCTGTAAAAGACACGTTATCCATGTTGTGGTTAGGTGTTGGGCCAACAGCATTTGGCACCATTCTTTTGTTTTCCGTTATCGCCACGGCAGGCCCTACGTTTCTTTCATACATCAATTACGTGATTCCTATCGTGGCGTATTTTACTGGTGCGCTTCTTTTAGGCGAAAGCATTGAATGGCACAGCCTGGCGGCGATGTTATTAATCATTTTAGGGATAGCGCTAACGCGCAAACGGGTTACTAATTGACCGCCTGACTAGACTGGCATGTGTTAAACAGCTACAGCTCTTATCATCCCTATGACAGTATG
Source organism: Marinomonas vulgaris (assembly GCF_018145875.1). Lineage (GTDB taxonomy): Bacteria > Pseudomonadota > Gammaproteobacteria > Pseudomonadales > Marinomonadaceae > Marinomonas > Marinomonas vulgaris. Next base: position 4,352 of record NZ_JAGSSV010000027.1, read on the forward strand.
TGACAATGCCTGCCTTGCCTCTATTGTTTCGTCAGAGTAGTTTTGTCATTACCACTCGGTAGCGCGCCTTATTACGACACCAGTATCATTGTGCAGTTTGCAAAATTTCTAGTTTACGGCAGAAACTGCCGTAAAATCGCGTGAAATTAAACCATCTTTATCAATATGCACGCTTTAGCTACTAGGAGTTCAGCGTAGCGATATGCTTCGTAAGTGCGTTTCGATGGCTTCAATCATCGACTTGGTAAGTGGTAAATGCGCTTTTTCTTTCTGCCATATTTCATGAAAACCTTCTACGGTTTGCTTGGCAGTCTCTAAAACCAACTTTTCTGGCAACATGGCTTTAGCTGCTAGGTGTGATAACTCATCCAGCGTGAAATCACTGAATTTCTTGCTACGGCTAACCTTCAGCGACGCACTATCATCGGGGATATAAGGAATGGTTGAGACAAAATCATAGGCAGGTGCTATCGATGCGGTGCGCTTGTCTTTGTAGATCACAGACCAATTTTTCAAATGCATATCGGCATTACCAATTAGGGTATTGAACACCAATCTGCGCGTAAATTCTGCGATGTCTTCGCCTTTCCCTTCAATGCCAATAACCTGAGCAATATTGCGCATACTGGCTTTTTTGTACTTATCTTGAGGATAGACGCCAAACACTTGCGCAAAATCTTCAATGTGTACGGCTTGATTATCTGCACGGTCAAAGCGCTTAATCACAAACGCACTGTCACCAAATTTGCCAATGCCATCTGGGATATTAGCTATCTGGTTAATAGGGAGCAGCTGGGTCTCTGGCACATCCATACCTAACTTGCGCGCCAGCTCCATCATCGAATATTCATTTTCTGGCACAGCGTCAAATCGAGACGACGGCAATTTCACAATCCAAGAACCACCCTTGCCGGTCGCTGGAATCGTCAAGCCTCCGTTTGCCTGTTGTACGGCTGAAAACTTCAACTGCACACCTGCTAATGAAAAGCGCATTGGAGCATCTATTTTCGTTTCATCGTCAATGTCTTGATGCACATTAGGTGGTAACGCTTCACCATCCGCAGGCTCAACCGTAATCGCGCCTGCTAAATCCTGCCCTAATACCCACAATAAAAAAAATTCCCGCGCTGGGTTCACTCCGGCACGCTCTGCCAGGTAATTACGCATCGTTTCTTCTGGCAAAAGGTTGGAGAAAAACGGAGTTAACTTGGTCTGAGTAGGTTTGAAGTTGGTTAGCAAACTGCCTAACGAATCCTTAAAACCAAGCCCTAACGTAGGCCGTGATTCGTCATTAATATACGAATCCATAAAAGAAAAAAGCGTTCTGTCATTGCCAACATTGGTGATCGTTGCGATAGGGTCACCGTAGAGCAAAACGTTGAGAGTAGAAACATGATTAGTCATCGTCGTCTTCTTCTTCTAACTGATATGCGGGCGACATTGCCTCACTTTCATCGCTGATTCCTTGGCTACTTCGAATGATCGACTTAATGGCAGGTACAGTTTTTTTTGGTGCAACAAATAACTCTAAGTCGAGTACACGAGCAAGTGCAATCAAACTAGACATTCTTAAATCAACGCCGCCAGACTCAATTTTCGATATATGGCTTTGAGGCACACCCGAACGCGCACTCAGCTCTCTTTGGCTAAAACCTTTACGTACCCGAGCTTTTCGGAGGCTTTCAAGTATCTGCTCTATTACATAGCTCATATCGATATACCTTATTATATCACTTTAGTAAAATTATATATTTAAATATATCACAGCACTCCAAAGGACACAAAAATGATTAGCTATTACATATCATAAATCATAGTTTGATATGTAATTATATATAATTAGGCAGGGATATTTGTCATCGACAAAAGAGAGATACTCTAGCTGAAAATCGCAAACAGGCGCATCCACCCTACTACGTACCTCTGTCACGTAGGCCTTTTTCAACAAGGCCTGAAGAACAACTCGCGTCAAATCTGAATAAGCTTGTTTAAGAGGGTAAAAAGACTGAAATGCAGAGTATTTTGTACTTTTAAACAAAATTAGACGTTCTCACTATTGTGCGACTTCTTAATAACAGTTTTCCACACAACATCGACAATTTTCGTCATTTTTCTTTAAGCCACGATTGTAGTTGTCTAATTAAGGCTTCCGAATAAAAACGCGCCAAAAAGGGAAGTAATTACTTCCCTTTCGCAAGCCGATCAAATCGATATGGGCTAGGGTCAATCATTGGTTCTACGCCGGCAATTAAGTCCGCGGCGAGCTGACCTGCGGCGGGCCCTGTTCCAAAGCCATGACCAGAAAAGCCCGTGGCTATCGTCAAGCCTGGTATAGAAGCGATGTGATCTATGACAGGGTTTGAATCTGGTGTGACATCAATGATACCAGCCCATGCTTCGGCGATTTCAGCCTTTTCAAAAATAGGCCACGCCGCTTTTAAATTGTCTAACGCCTGTTGATTTAAAGCCGCATTAAAGGCAGGTGAATTGACTCGGTATGTTTCAAAGGGCGAGGTACTTTTCGCGCTCCAACGGCGAGATAACGCCAAGTCTCTGAAGAAATAACGCCCCAAAGAAACATTTAAAAAATCCCTTTGTGTTTTTAACTGTCCAATATAACGATGGCCAACCAGCATATGATCTAGTGTAATAGGAGCATCCAGTTTGCCACGCTGAGTAATAATGTAACCACCGTCTTTATGCTTACGAAAAGAGAAATCCGGGCCACCAACAGCGATATTAGTCGGCCCTTCCATTGGTTTGGTACGCAGTACTGAACAAATAAGTGGTAAGGTTGGGAAGCCGATATTGAGATTGCCCAGAAAACGTCGTGACCATGCGCCACCAGCCAAAAGTACCTGATCGCACTGAATCTCGCCTTTTTCTGTCATCACGCCAGTAATACGCCCTTCCTTTTTTAATAAGGTACGTACTGCACATTCTTGAATCAGAACCGCACCCTTTTTAATGGCGGCTTTTGCAATAGCAGGTGTTGCAAGAGCAGGCTCAGCATAACCATCTGACGGCGTATATATGCCTCCAAGCCACTTTCCTTTACCGCCAGGCACCAGCGTATCTATATCGTCTGCATCGACTATTTTCGAATCAAGAGAAAGAGAAGCAACGGAGTCAAGCCAGCCTTTGTGCATATCCAACTGTGGTGTTGTTTTAGCAAGAAACATAATACCGCCTTGCTGATAACCAACGTCTTGACCAACTCGATCGGCCATACCTGCCCAAAGGCGATCAGCGGCCTGCGCCAAGGGCACATCGTGCAAATGACGGTTAGTTTTACGAATCCAGCCTAAGTTTCTAGAGGACTGTTCACCCGCTATATGTCCTTTTTCCAGAAGCACCACAGAAATGCCCCGTTCTGCGAGCGCTAATGCGGCACTGATGCCAACAATGCCTCCGCCTACAATGACCACACTGGCCGAGGTTGGAAGCGTATCTTGTGTTTCAATTCTGTCGAGTGTGATGGTCATAATTGCATATCCTAGAGGCGGAAAAGGCACCCTGAACTATAAAAAATACTGTGACGAAATAGACAATAGAGGGTGCGTTAATCGATATTACTGTGCGATTTTAATCTCTTTCACCTGAGCCTTAGAGGCCCCACGATACGCTGTTACTTCCAACTCTACTTTGTAGACGGTTGAACCTAAAGGTGGGCAAGTCACGGTTGAAGCGGGGTTAACGCCTTTAAACTTTAACCCGATCGCATCCATCACTGTGTGAGTATCGGCAGGGTCTTGAATAAACACGCGGGACATAACCACATCAGCAAGACAAGAATCAACCGCTTTAAGAGCCGTCTCTATGTTGTCAAATACCTGATCAAGTTGTACAAGTACATCGTCAGCGATTTCTTTTGTTTCAGGGTTTCGACCTGCCGTGTTGGAAACAAACACCCAATTATCCACAGATACAACTCGTGAATAGCTGGCTTTATCTTCGAAAATAGAACCTGTTTTTGCTTTAATAATATCGACCATTACTCATTACCTTTGATTTAAATACGTCTAACAAGACATTAATGCTCTGTTTATCGTAGAACTGGCACATCCCATAGGTTCAGTGGTACGCCAATGCCTTTTTCAATGGCATTGCGATACACCACGGTCGCCCAAGCAACGTCTTCTACTGGCATACCGCCGACAGAAAGAATGATAATTTCCTCGTCATTTTGGCGCCCAGGTGCTTCACCAGCGACAATTTTGCCAAGATCCTCAAGTGACTCTTTCGATAAACTACCTTCAGCAACCATATCCATACAACGAACACCAACAAGCGGAATGACGTGGTGGGCGGGCTTAGGTACCTCTTCAAACCAAGCTTCGTACAGGCCTGTATTATCGAGTACTTTACGTACGTCCTCTTGCTCCATACCATCGTCTAAACGACAACTGGCTGGCATGGCCAAAAACGCGCCTGGTTTTACCCACTCGCGTTTCACAACAGGGTATTTGCTAGGGTCACCGACCTCACCGGAATTACAGTAGGTAACCAAATCCGAACCACGCACAACCGCTTCGTCGGTATCAACTACATCAATAGTGGTGACCTGCGGATAGGATTCTTTAAGCCAAGCAACAAAGCTATCTAGGCTGGCTTGCCCACGACCTTTCACCTTAACCGTATCCACATCAGGACAAGCTGCAATAAAAGCGGCAACGGTGGTTTTCCCCATGACACCAGGCCCAAGTAAACCAATCACTTTTGCATCTTTTCGAGCAAGATGACGAGCACCGACACCAGGAATAGCACCTGTTCGATAAGCAGATAACAAATTAGCTGACATAAACGCCAAAGGGGCGCCTGTATCGATATCATTAAGAATAAAGGTCAGAATAGAACGAGGCAGCCCCTTGTCTCGATTGGCTATGTTAGAGCCGTACCATTTAACACCAGAAGTCTGAAAGTTTCCGCCAAGGTACGCAGGCATCGCCATTAAACGACGATCAGCCGTCGGTTTTGGCATATTCGGGAAAGGCGATTCATCCGGGAAAGTGATCATAGCGCCGTGAGAGTCACTGTTTGGTCCCGCCATGCGATAATCGCCGTGGTACAAAAGAGCAAACATCTCCTCCATAGTATCCACACAAGATGGCATATCGGTAACACCGGCCTTGATCATGTCTGGTTCGGAGAGGTAAATAAAATCGATTTTTGTTTTTTGTGACATCTTCGCTCTACCTGTAAAAAGTTAATGAGCCTATATGACTAAATTAAGCCCTATGGGGTTTTTCATAAAATAAATATATTCAAATTATTCTAGGGAAACCTGTCAGGAATAAAATATCCCTTTAGGGACATTTATGAACGAGTAAAGCGGCGTGAAAAGAAACGAAGAAAGGTTTAGAGACAGGATAAAAAAAACACCAATCAATGATCAACACGATCAACACGATCATCGATTGGTGTGTTTAACAGCCTCAAAGATAAACTATTTGTAGAAAACGGTTACAAGCGACTTTTACCGTAGACAAAAGTACCGTTTTCGACGGAAGCTTGTGGTGGGGGCACCGCTGCGCCTGTTTGAGGAGAAACTGGGAAGATTGCATTAATCTGTCCAGTACCTGAACTGCCGAAATACGGCGTGACCACTTCAACTTTTTGATCGTAATCAGACCAACCCAAAGCACCTAACAGCATCGCAGTATCATGCATAAAACCTTCGCCATGGCCTTTTGCGGCGTATTCTGGAAGCATGTCACAAAAAGTTTTCCATTCACCGTTCTTCCACATATCCACCACGCTGTGATCCATGGTTTCTAAGAAAGGGCTCCAGACTTTCGTAGAGAAATCTGGTGCTGTGCCGTTTTGTGCAAAACGATGAGATAAAGAGCCACTGGCCAAAATAGCCACGGTACCATCATAATGCTTTTCAATGGCCTCACGGATCGCCCAGCCTAAACGCGCCGAGTCATTCAAATAATGCACCGTCAACAACGCTGACACGGACACAGCTTTAAAGTGTAAGTCTTTGTTCATGTAACGCATTGGCACCAAGGTACCGTATTCAGGGCCTAAAGTGGTCGCATCATGAGCTAGTGTTTCCACACCATGTTCATTGCATACCTTAGCGATAAGACGACCCAACTCTGGGTTCCCGTCTAATTCAAATGGCATATTATTAATAAAATGCGGCAACTCATTACTGGTATAAACCCCTTCCCAGTGTGGTGCACAGTTTATGTGGTAGTTAGCGTTCACCAACCAATGGGTATCAAACACAATAATAGTATCAACACCCAGTTCACGACAACGCTTCGAAATCTCAAGATGGCCATCGATGGCCGCTTGACGGAAGCCTTTTTGTGGTCCATCCAGTTCAGATAAATACATAGAAGGAACGTGTGTAATTTTTGCGGCAAGCGCAAGCTTTCCCATAAAATACTCCAGAAAAATCAGTTTATCGATACAAGAGCTCAGGTAAGAAAAGAGCAATAGAAGAAAACACCACGATTAGAGCGAGCCTGATCATGTCAGCACACCAGAAAGGCGTGATACCTTTAAAAATAGTGCCCGCTTTTACATCTTTTAATACCGCACTTAACACGAAGACATTCATACCAACCGGCGGAGTGATTAAGCTGATCTCAGTGACCACCACTACTACAATGCCAAACCAAACCAAATCAAAACCAAGGCTCTGCACTAACGGATAAAAAATTGGCACCGTAAGCAAGATCATAGATAGGCTTTCGAACACCATACCCAACACCAAGTAAATGGCGATTATGATGCAAATCACCCCAAATGGTGATAAATCAAAGCTTTGTACAAAAGCCAATAGATCCGCAGGCAAGCCAGCGATGGTTATAAAGTCGGAAAAAATTAACGCTCCAATCAATACCGTGAACAACATAGCTGACGTTCGACCGGTGTCCAATAAAGCATGGAAAAGCGTTTCTATGGTCAATGCTTTACGCATCAAGGCAATCAAAAAAGCACCACCGGCACCGATACCTGCAGCTTCAGAGGGTGTGAAGACACCCAAATAAATACCACCCATCACGATGACAAAAAGCAGCAGAACACCCCAAACATTTTTAAGAGCCAAAACCCGTTGCGCAAAATTAGAGCGCTCTGCACTTGGGCCTCTATCTGGGTTTCGCCACACGACAAATCTCACCGCCAAAAGGTACATGAAAATACCCAAAATACCTGGAATAAACCCAGCAGCAAACAGCTCACGAATACTCGTTTCTGTCAGTAAGCCATACATCAACAGAATCACACTGGGTGGAATCAATATCCCTAATGTTGAACCAGCTGCAATAGATGCACTAGCAAGTCCGTCGCTGTAACCGTATTTTTTCATCGGCGGCATCGCTACTTTTGCCATGGTGGCAGAGGTAGCTAAGCTGGAACCACAAATGGCCGAAAATCCACCGCACGCCACAATAGTTGCCATGGCAAGACCGCCTTTACGATGACCTAAAAAAGCATTAGATGCCTTGTATAAATCACCAGAAAGATTGGCTTTCGTAACCAGGTTACCCATTAAAATAAACAAGGGAATAACAGCTAGGCCATATTCTTGAGAGGTATCAATAATACGGTTCGACGCCAGTGATAAAGCCCCTGTCCAACGAAAATCAAACAGGTTATCAAAGGTCAAACCTTGTAAATATCCAAACCCAAAAATACCTACCGTACCCATCGCAAAAGCAATAGGCATTCGAAAAATAAGAATCAAACCAAGCAATATAGCAAAGCCAAAAGCGGAAACTATCATGCCTCACCTCCAGATTTAGATAGCAGAGAACTTAGAGCTTTCAGCACAAAAACAACCGCCGTCACGAATAACATGATAGAAACGAATTGGATAAAGTAAGCCACAGGAATCAGCAAAAACTCGGTGGTGACACCTCGTCGTAAGGAGCGGCCAGCCTGAAACCAAACTCGATCCGCTACGAAGAACAATCCACCTGCGACACCGATGTTAATAATAAGACTGCTGACCTTCATGAAAACGTCAGGTAAGACACGATCCAAAATATCTACTACAACGTGCGTTCCGGTTAACGTCACAATCGGTAGCTGACAAAACACCACAATACACAAAGCCAATTCGGTTAATTCGGTTGTTCCATTGACTGAGTTATTAAAGGCATAACGCCCAATAACATCAGTACAGGTCAACAGCATTAACCCCAATAAAACAACGGATGACACCACCTCAAGAATAAAAGCCAGCCATTTGGCTGGCCCAAATTCACCATGGTGTTTATTGACCATAGCGGACAGCCACATGGGTTAACCTCCGTGCTGCTCGGTATACTGTTGCGCAGTATCGCGTAAGTATTGAAGCGCTTCTTCACCTTGATAACCTTTAGCGTCAGCGGCTTTGACCCACACATCAGCGACATTGGTTAATCTGGTGTTCAGCTGCTTAACAAGGTCATCGTCGTTGGACAACATAGTCACATTGACCCCATTCTCTTTGGCTGATTCCACACCGGCTACGTCACCTTTATCCCACGCTGCACCAGCCAAAGTTGATAAAGATAGACCAGAAATTCGGTTAATGGCTTCTTGATCCTTTTGGCTTAAATCCTCAAAGACATAAGGGCTCATAAACATGGAAAAACTGCCCATGTACATGCCATCTGGGAACACGGTCAAGTACTTAGTGACTTCTGATAAACGCAAAATTTTCTGTTCACCTGTTGGCAAAAACGCACCGTCAATAACACCTTGCTGCATCATTTCATAGACCTTTGGCGCAGGCGCACCGACCGAGGTCACATGCAGCTCTTCCGCTAGGATACTTTGCACACCACCGCCGATACGGATTTTTTTGTCTTTAAGGTCATCAAGAGTATTTACAGGGAAATTAGAATGAATTTGACCGGGGCCGTGAGTAAACAAAGCCAACAATTTTAGACCATCAAACTCACCAGAATCGGCAAAAAATTTGTCATAAGTACTCCAAAGAGCATAAGAAGCGGCTTCTGCGTTGGCACCTAAACCTGGTTGTTCAACCACTTGAGGCAATTCAAAGCGCCCTGGAACATAACCGTGATAGCTGTAACTGACATCCACAATGCCATCTTCTACCAAGTTCCACATGGTTTTTGGATGACCTAAACCATAAACAATTTCTACATCAACGCGACCATCAGTGGCCTCTGAAATGGCTTTACCCCAAGCTGGGATAACAATTTCATTCATTGGATTGGTCGGTGGTAACCAGCTGGCAACACGTAATGTTTCAGCGTAACTCACACTGGCAAGTGTGGTAGCGACAGCAATAGATAAGGCTTTTTTAATGTTCATCATGACTATCCTTTTTATATTTATTAATGGTCTTTTTTGGTTAGCTTTTTCGTTATTTAAACAACCCGTGAATGTTGTTCTTATTGAACTTCAGTACTGGGTGCAATTCGGTTAGTTCAAACGATATTTGGCAATAGCCATTGTCTGTGATGGGTTTCATCCATTCACATAAAATGTCAAACACGTTTTTGGCCACTTCTTCTCGTAACTCAAGGCTTCGCCCTTGGCCAATTTTAAGCGTCAAATTCAGCATAGAAAAATCATCACGACCATCGGCAACACGATAGTCATCGCAACGAATAGCGCGACTTCGTACCCCTCCTAAAGGGAATTCACCAGTGGATACTACATACTCATGAAGCGCTTTAAACAAGGGTTGAAAGTCCAGTTTTGACTCTAAATTCGCCGAGTATTCAACAATAAAATGCGGCATACATTGCCTCCCATATCACTTACTTACAACGCAACTTTGGGAATAGAGAAAGAGCTAAGATCTCTTTTTCTATTCCCTTATCAGACTAAACGCCCCACTTAGGAATATGATGGCTGCCCATACTGATACAAACGTTTTTAGGTTCACAGAAAATCTCATAGCTGTACACACCGCCCTCACGACCCGTACCGGAAGATTTCATACCACCGAATGGTGTGCGCAAATCACGGACATTTTGACTATTAACAAATAACATGCCTGCTTCAATGCGATTGGCAATACGATGTACCTTACCGTTGTCTTGAGTCCACAGGTAAGATGCCAAGCCGTATTCGTTGTCGTTCGCCATTTGAATAACGTCTTCCTCATCTTTAAAAGGAATCAACACGGCAACGGGGCCAAAAATCTCTTCACGGGCAATGCGCATGTCATTGGTAACGTCACGGAACGCCGTTGGACGAACAAAATGCCCACCTTTTAAGTGTTCTGGCAATTCGGCGGTTGGTTTCTCAGGACCACCTGCAATTAGGGTCGCGCCTTCTTCGATACCGGTTTTAATGTACCCAGTCACTTTTTCCCAGTGTTGTTGACTGATCAAAGAGCCTACTTTGGTATTCATATCGGTTGGATCGCCAACTTCAATCTTGTTGGCTCGTGCCGCAAAATCGGCACAAAATTTATCGTAAATAGTTTCTTGCACAAAGATTCGTGAACCTGCTGTACAACGCTCACCATTAATGGAAAAGATGCCGAATACCGCAGCGTCTAATGCACGCTCATAATCGCAATCGTCAAAAATCATCACAGGAGACTTGCCGCCTAACTCCATAGAAAATTTCTTCAATCCTGCCGCTGCGATAATGTGTTTACCCGTGGACGTACCACCGGTGAAAGAAATTGCTGCAACGTCTGGATTGGTGATCAAGGCATTACCTGTGGTTGCACCATGACCGTGAACGATATTGAACACACCAGCAGGAATACCCGCTTCCAATGCTAAATGACCAAGGAAATCGGTCGTCAAGGGTGACAACTCAGATTGCTTCATAACCGCTGTGTTACCAAGAGCAAGACATGGTGCAGTTTTCCATGTACCCGTCATAAAAGGCACGTTCCATGGAGAAATAAGGGCACACACACCGGTCGGCTGATACAAAGAGTAATTCAACATTTGATCGTCCATAGGATAAGTATGGCCGTTCATTTGTTTTGCCATTTCAGCAAAAAAATAAAAATTATTTGAGGCGCGAGGTACTAAAGCATTCTGCGTTTGATACAAGGGCAAGCCAGTGTCTGCTGTTTCCATTTGAGCCAGAGCTTCAACGTTGTCAGCAATTAAATCACCTAGCTTAGTGATGATTTTGGAACGCTTTGCCACAGGCATGTTTGCCCATGCTGGAAATGCAGCTTTCGCTGCCGCAACGGCATCAGCCACCTGAGCATCTGAAGCGTGAGCCACCTCAGCCAATACTTCTCCGGTTGCCGGATTAAAGGTTTGAAAGGTTTCTTTACTTTCCACCCATTTACCGTTTATCAAGTTTTTAATCATTTTATTTTTTTCTCCTGACAAGCCATCAAACGAGACCATCTCGACACTGATTTAGTTAACATGTTAAATAAATTAACTCTAAAACTCTTCATCGTCAAGCCCAGAAAACCCTCAACAAAGCGGTTTTATAATTTTTTTAGATGCTAAATTTGACTTTTTGAAAAATTGTGGAATTATCTTTGCCCATCCAAACAATAAAAAAACCGTAAAAATGGAGTGCAAACTATGCTCAATGCCACCCTTTATGATGCACTGCCCTCTATTATTGAAAGCATTGGACAAGCCGATTTTTATGACTCTGTACTGTCATCAATACAGAGTATTGAACCCATTTCTAATACGAAGATTGTTTGTTATTCAAAGAAAAAACCGCCCTATTTTCTCGGCGATTGTGTCATGAGTGACATCGACAAAGTTTACTGCCAGCAAGCCTATTTACTAGATCCTATTTACGATGAGATCTATGGCCATGAGCATCATGAACTGGTCACACTTGATAGCTTAGTCAGTGATTCCTTTTGTAACTCTGTATACTACGATCTCTTTTATCATCACCTTGGTTGGCAAAATGAAACCAATTTTGTTGTTGGCACTAATGACGACACAAAAATATGTATTGTTTACACCACCGATGACAATCATGCGAGCATCCATCAAGCCCTCGTGCCTTACCTAAAGTCCATTAAGGCCGCTATAAAAACCCATGAATCTTTCCGTCAACAAATGTGTCACTTGCAAACCGTAACTCAAACATCTTTGCCTAATCCACATCTTCGATATGCACGTTTCGATCATTTCAATCTCACCAAACGAGAAAGAGAAATCGTCACTTTAATTCTTCAAGGGCTTACATCCATCGATATTGCCGAGAAATGTTTTGTGTCTGAAGGGACAGTCAAAAACCACCGCAAAAATATTTATCGAAAACTGTCTATCAAGTCTCAAGCCGAATTGTTCCACCAATTTATACAATAAAATATGACCCTATATTGACAAGGGCACTTTTTTGCGCAAGGATAGTTAACATGTTAACTACATTTGGTAAAAATACATGTTTTATTACAAACAAAAAGAATCCAATACAAACGTGTCAAAAACAGCGAGCTCTCGCTCTGACATCGCACTAGATAACACCTTTTTGCCACCTACGACAGGCAGCGTTATTGGTGTTGCTTTGAACAACAAGCAGTTGGCAGCATCGCTTGAAGTGGCTTTCAATGAGAAACCTCACGTACAACCACCTAAAACGCCCGTTTTACACATCAAAACGGACAATACGCACATTGGGTATGGCCATTCCATCAAGGTACCAAGCGACAAAGGCGCTGTGTTTGCTGGTCCTTCGCTTGGTATTGTCATCGGCAAAACAGCCACTCGGGTATCAGCCGATAACGCGTTAGACCATATTCAAGGTTTTACCCTTGTTAACGAAGTCAGCTTGGCAGAAACCTCTTTTTACCGCCCGGCTGTAAAAGCGAAATGCCGCGACACTTTTTGTCCTATTGGCCCTTGGACAATAGATAAATCCTTGATCGAGACACCGAATCAATTGGCCATTAAAACGCTGATCAATGGTTCCGTTGTACATGAAACCAACACAGATCAATTAATTTATCCCGTTGAAGAAATCGTTAGTTATATCAGCAGTTTCATGACACTTGAAGAAGGAGACATCATCATTGCTGGAACTCCTGAACGTACGCCAGAACTAGAAATTAAACCAGGCGACAGTGTCACCATAGAGATTGAAGAAATTGGCAGCCTAACTAACCCAGTAGAACAAGAATAGGAATCTGTGATGAAGAGCGCTCGCATACTGTTTAATAACGACACCCTAAACGTTACCGTGAATGATCAAGACCAAGTGGTCACGTCAGAAGGCAAAATTCTTGAAGAAAGCACCTTCACTTGGTTACCGCCATGTGATGGCAAAATGTTTGTCTTGGCTATTAACTACGCGGATCACGCAGCAGAACTGTCTTTTAAAGCACCTGATGAACCACTCGTGTTTTTAAAAAATAAAAACTCTTTGATTGGCCATGATCAACTAACATTCCGTCCCGACAATGTCGATTACATGCATTATGAATGTGAACTTGTGGTTGTTATCGGAAAAGAAGCAAAAAATGTTTCTCAAGAAGACGCTATGGATTACGTAGGCGGTTACACGATCGGTAATGATTACGCTATCCGTGATTATCTAGAAAACTATTACCGTCCTAACTTGCGCGTAAAAAGCCGTGACACCTGTACTCCAATCGGCCCTTATTTAGTTGACGCGAAAGACGTAAAAGATCCGCATAACTTGATGCTACGCACCTATATTAATGGCGAGCTAAAGCAAGAAGGTAATACCAAGGATCTTGTGTTTAACATTCCACATCTTATTGCCTACTTGAGCGACATCATGACGCTAACACCCGGCGATATGATTTTTACCGGTACGCCAGAAGGCCTAGCTGATGTGAAGCCTGGTGACGTTGTTGTCACAGAAGTTGAAGGTGTAGGTGTCTTGAAGAACACCATCATTTCAGAAACCGATTACCTAAATACGTTAAACCAATAAGGCGGATAACATGCTTTCTAACGATATTATTACGTCCTGCGCTGAACGCCTAAACAAAGCGGAGAAAGAGCGCGTACAAATTCGTCAAATCTCACTGGATTACCCAGAGATTACCATTGAAGATGCGTATGCCATTCAGCGTAAATGGGTACAAATGAAGCTTGATGAAGGCCGTCACGTTATTGGCCACAAAATTGGCTTAACCTCACGTGCCATGCAAATGAGCTCACAAATTGATGAGCCTGATTACGGTACCTTGCTAGACGACATGCTGTATCACGACGGTTGTGAAATCGATACAGACAAGTTCATTGTGCCGCGCATCGAGGTGGAATTGGCGTTTATTTTAGACAAGCCTCTTAAAGGCCCAAACTGCACCATGTTTGATGTCTACAATGCGACTGGCTATGTAGTGCCAGCGCTTGAACTCATCGACGCACGCAGCCAATCGATCGACCCTGAGAGCAAGCGCCCTCGTAAAGTATTCGATACGATTTCAGATAACGCCGCGAACGCTGCTATCATTTTGGGTGGCCGTCCTATCAAAGTCAGTGAATTGGACTTACGTTGGGTTTCAGCGATTATGCAACGCAATGGCGTTATCGAAGAAACAGGGGTTGCTGCGGGAGTACTGAATCACCCTGCGAATGGTGTGTCTTGGTTAGCCAATAAATTGGCGCCATATGATGTGGAGTTAGAGCCTGGTCAGATCATCCTTGGTGGTTCATTCACGCGTCCTGTAGCGGCACGTAAAGGCGATACCTTTACGGTAGATTATGGCCCTCTGGGCACAGTATCTTGCTACTTCGCCTAAATTCTTCGTCTTATATTGTTTAGGAGATGACTATGTCTGCCCCTAAAAACACCTTTAAACAGGCGTTAAAAAATCGTCAACCACAGATTGGTCTGTGGTTGGGATTGGCAAATAACTATACTGCTGAGCTGATTGCTTCTGCGGGGTTTGATTGGCTTTTGCTCGACGGTGAGCACGCACCGAATACTTTGCAGACTTTTGTTGGGCAATTACAAGCCATCGCTCCTTTTAATAGTCACCCGATTATTCGCCCTGCTTGGGCGGATCATGTGGCGTTAAAACAGGTCCTCGACCTGGGAGTACAAACTGTTTTAGCACCTATGGTAGACGATGCGGAACAAGCTGCCGCTATTGTGAAAGCAACTCGCTATCCACCTGAAGGTATTCGTGGTGTTGGCAGTGCTTTGGCTAGAGCGTCACAGTTTAATCGTACGCCCCAGTACCTAACTACGGCCAATGATGAAGTTTGCGTTCTGGTACAAATTGAATCTGTTAAGGCGGTGGAAGAGCTGGACAATATTCTAGCCGTTGACGGAGTCGATGGTGTCTTTATTGGGCCTGCCGACCTTAGTGCTTCTTTAGGGTACATTGGTCAGCCTAATCATCCTGCTGTGGTAGCGGTCATCGAAGACGCCATTGCCAAAATTCTTGCTGCCGGCAAAGCACCCGGTATTTTGATGGCAGACGCGCAACAGGCAAAACGCTATTTATCATTAGGCGCTTTGTTTGTGGCCGTTGGCAGTGATACTGGCCTATTAATGAACAGTACTAAGGCCTTGGTAAATACCTTTAAACCGGAGCAAGCCGGTACGGAAGAATCCGCACCTTCAGTGTATTAAACGGGTTCGATCACCCTTGTTTACCCAGCCCTGTGTTCGTTCACAGGCTGGGATTTTCTTCTCTTCGCTTGTGTAATCATCCATTATCAAATAGTACTTCGTACCGACTCCTTTACAGACCACGGGTAATCTTATGACAAAAGAGTGGATTCCCAATATCAATATCGGCCAGGATTACGATATCGCTTACCAAGACGCCACGATACATTTTGATGTACTAGGTAAAATGGCCGACTTTTTTGGTCGTGATATGCCAATGCATTTACATGCAGATTATTGCCAAATACACCTCATTTTGTCCGGTAATACCCTTTTTAATATTGATCAAAACGTTTTTCAAACCGACTCCGGCGGAGCGTTCTATACTCCCCCCGCTACGCCTCATGCCTTTTTGACAGAGCCAACTGCGCCTGGCTATGTGATTACCATTCATAGCACCCACTTGCAGAAAATTTTCTCGGAGTTAAACAGTTATAGCAATCTCAACGCTTTATTAATGCCCTTCCATCTCGATCGACAAAAAGGCGCTGGCCCTAATACCAGCAGCTGGGGTGAGCTCGTCAACCTTTTTGATATGCTGAAAACCGAATGGTACAGAGACTCTCAATATAAACTCGATAGCATAGAAGCCATTGTTAAACTGATAATGATAACCATGCTGCGCCTATCAGGCTATGAGCAGCCCAAGAAACAACACAGCCAAACCGAAATCCTATGCTTCAGGCATTTTAGCACCCTACTTGAAACACACTTTTTAACCGCTAAGCACATTTCGTTTTATTGCAATGAACTCAACATCAACGAAAGTCGCTTGAATTACTTGTGCAAAAAAATAACGGGGATCAGCCCCAAAAAAATGATCAATGGTCGCATTTTGTTGGAAGCCAAACGCCTTTTGTCCCATACCAATAAAAACACCAATGAAATCGCCTATACACTGGGTTATCTTGACCCCTCCTATTTTTCACGTTTTTTTGTCAAAAATACCGGCATGAGCCCAACAAGTTTTCGACAACAAAACCAAGCCAGCTGATTAAAGCCTAACAAGCGCTTTAACCAGCTTATTTTTATTTGCTATTCATAGATGAGGAAAATTATGTCAATTATTACCACAACAAAACACACGCTCACGACCTCCACTGCCTTGTCTTTATGCCAAGCCGCCATGGACTACGCTGAGCGCATTGAAGTCGCCATATGCGTCTCTGTTGTATGCGCATCAGGTCGCACTTTAGCCTGTGCCAACATGAATAAAGCACCAATCTTGTCCCACTCCATTGCGAACCGCAAAGCCATAACAGCCGCGTCTTTTCAGCTTCCTAGTAAAGAATGGCAAAGTCGATTATCTGAAAGAATGCCCATTTTAATGGCATTGCAAAGTGAACCTGATTTCACTTACATAGGCGGAGGATTGCCTATCTTAATAGACAATGAACTTATCGCCGCTATTGGTATTTCAGGCGCTAGTGAGCAACAGGATATCGATTGTGCAACGGCAGCACTCCAGTCTATAGCCGATTTTTTACAGGGCTAAGAAGGCACGACTATGTCATCCTCATTGAGTAAATTAACCATCCCATTATTGGGACTTTTAGTCGCGTTTGGGCCTCTGTCTATCGATATGTACTTGCCCAGCTTACCCATCATTGCCAACAGCTTGGGAGCGAGCGATCAATTAATCCAATCTACCATTACGGTCTTTTTATTAGGTATGGCCATAGGCATGCTGCTGTTCGGCCCTTTATCCGACTTGTTGGGGCGTAAGCGTTTGCTGTTAATGGGTATTGTATTCTACTTTTTGAGTAGTGTAGGGTGCGCTATGGCCAGCTCGGGTGAGCAGCTTATTCTGTTTCGATTCTTACAATCACTTGGTGGTGCAGCGGCGTCTGTATTAGCCAGAGCTCTTGTCCGAGATTTATACGAGTTAACCAAGGCCGCGGCCATTTTGTCGCACATGCATGTGATTTCTATGATGGTAATGTTGGCATCTCCTATACTAGGCGCCTACATAGTCAGTTATTTCGAATGGCGTTGGATCTTTTACTTTTTGGCGGCCTTTTCAACTATTGCTCTAGTTGGTAGCTATTTGCTACTACCAGAACCCAAGAGCAAAGCTTTCAAAACCGCTTTCAGTCTACGCACTTATGGCCGTAACTATTTAGACTGCTTACAGTCACCACGCTTAATAGCATTCACCATGACCAATGGCTTATCCTTCGCGGGCATGTTTGCCTTTATTGCCACGTCCGCTTTTATCTACATCGAACATTTTGGTTTATCAGAGCCTCACTATGCCATGCTGTTTTCAGCGAATATTTTCGCCATTATTATCGCCACACTAGCCAATTCTTGGCTCAGTAAACGCTACAGCGTCACACATGCTTTAGCCGGCACTATGGGTGTGTCCTTTAGCGCTACTGTTTTCATTTGGTTCTTGTTTGGCCTTGAAACCGTCCATCTTGGATTTTTTGTTATGGCTACCATGTTGTATATCAGCGTTACCGGTGCTATCGGGGCAAATAGCTTAGCTACTTTATTTAATTTATTGCCTGAAAAAGCCGGTACCGTCTCGGGATTATTTATCGCCACTCAATTCGCTCTAGGCAGTTTAGTCAGTTATATAGCCAGTCTTTTGTTTGATGGAACCCCAGCCAGTTTACTCATCATCATGGCCTGTTGTGGCACACTGAGCATGCTTTTTTACTTGACCACAAAAAGATCATAATCTCGTAAGCAACGCGCTTTTACCATCTCTGAGGTAAATACTGCGTGAAATACAAAGGCATCACTATATTGGTTTGTTCTAACGCTGAAGAGCCTTGTGTACCCGTTAGCTTAAAGGTTTTACTGGGTGCACATTTTTCAACGTAGGATGCCAACGATTTTGCTCTTGTACGTTTACCACTTTTGACTTCCACAGGGACGATATCGCCTTCATCGGTCGCCAAAATAAATTCGATTTCAGCGCGGGCGTCATTCCATGAATAGCTTGGGTCAACGCCAATAGCAGTGAGCTCTTGTTGCACAAAGTTCTCAGCCACATAGCCTTTGTAGTTATAAATAGAGAGTTCATAGTTTTGTTGCTTAATCTCTTTATAACTGCTGCCCAGCATATGATTGAGCAGCCCCACATCAAACAGAAACAGTTTAACCATATTCTCTTTTTTATAGGCCGCTAGTGGCGATTTTGGCAACCCTTCAATCGGGTAGTTTGGCAAGGCTAAGCGGCAACAGTTAAGCCAATGGATCGCGGTTTCAAAGTCGCTATAACGAGATTTCCGCTCATGCACATGCTTAAATTTAAAGCGTTTGACCGACTCATCGCTGACAAGTGATAGCTGGGCTGGAATGCTATTAAACACAGATTCAATCAGTGTGGCATCGACCTTGCCCGAGTACTTACCAAAATCGCGGCGATAACCTTCAACTAAGTCGGCATGAATTTTTGTGACTTTTTCAACACGCTCTAGAATGCTTGAATCCTTATAGTGGTACCAAGCAGAAACGGCTTCCGGCATACCACCGGTAAAAAAGTAGTCAGTGAGTTTATCCATCAATTTAGTGTGTACTGTCGGTGTGCTTGCTTGACTATCAAAGGCTTTGATCAGTGCTTGCTCGTTGGATGCGTAAATAAATTCTTGGAAGGTCAGTGGTCGTAAATTGTATTGTTCTACCTTGCCTACAGGGAAGGTGTTGAGCAAACCAATGTTCGAACCGCTGGCTACAACAAAATGGGACGGGGCTTTTTCGGCAAAATACTTAAGCGAAGTAACGGCACGCTCACATTCGCCAATTTCATCTAATATCAGCAAGTCGGTTTCTGGGTTGAACGCCTGATTGGTTAACAGCTCAATGTTCATTATTAGCTCATCAGGTGACAGTGAACCATCGAACGCCTCTTTGTAAGCTGGGTTTTCAAGGAAGTCGATACGAAGGATGTTGGAAAAGGTGTTCCCAAACAACTCTTGCAGCAGATAGGTTTTACCTGTTTGTCTTGCGCCATCGATCAATAATGGCTTGCGCACAGGTTGATTTTTCCATGCTATTAGGGCGTTGAGTAAGTTGCGCTGCATTGTCATTTCCTGCCAATTAAGACTGTTAACAGCCTATAGTATAACTAAGACTACACTTTTATGCGCATAAAAGTGTTGTAGCGTTCTATGCGAGTACAAAGCAGCCCCCCAATAGTTCTCTTTCTTCTTTGCGGATGCCCGCTTGTTGGGCAAGGCTTTCCCATTGTGAAACGGCGTTTAATAATCTTTGGTGGATGGCCTTGGCTTTACTTTCAGTAACGTGAAAATACTCTGCAACGTCAAATACCAAGTCAATCGAAAGTGCGTTGCTTACGTCATCAATATTAAGGTGTAGGCCAATGGCAAAGCAAAAAGCGGCCTAAGCCGCTAGCTTTTCTTTTTTGACGTTCCGTTGGACACCGCTGGTCGAGCTTTTGACTCGGCCAGACTTACATTTTCCTCCACGTCCACTATCTGACTTAGTTCGTAAAACCCCGTTGTCAGATAACACCGTTCCAGTGTCTAAAATAAAATGAATCGCCCGTTTCTTAATGACCAGTGATGCATTGTTGTCTGCATTTCTTACAACAAAGGACATTAGCTTAGGTTTTTGTCTTGGAAACTCGATAGCTTTAGCTACGAGCAGTTCATAGACCAAATACTAGAAACGCTAAGGCATTTTTTTCAACAAGATGTGAAGAATATCTTTAAAGATTTCACGCTCTGACTCATTAAGCATGGCAAGGATATCTTCTTGCTGTTGATTGGAAATCGCCCATAAACGCTCAGCCATGTCGTGACCTTTACTGGTTAACGAAAGGTTGTCATCAATGAGTTCAAAGCTTTTTAGACTATCAAGACCACTAGAGACATCAACAGCGGGA
This sequence comes from Marinomonas vulgaris, assembly GCF_018145875.1. Taxonomy (GTDB): domain Bacteria; phylum Pseudomonadota; class Gammaproteobacteria; order Pseudomonadales; family Marinomonadaceae; genus Marinomonas; species Marinomonas vulgaris. Next base: position 24,738 of record NZ_JAGSSV010000027.1, read on the forward strand.
ATAGTAACTAGCTGTGTCAAATCTTCTACGCTGGTGCCATTGGTATCGCTAAGTACTAGTAGTAAACGTGCTTCGCTGGTATTCAATCCAGTTGAGGACTGCTTAGGCAGATAATTCTCTTGAATTTTCTGCAGTACTTTAGTCATCAAATAAATAGAGCTGTCATGCAAACGAGCCAATGTTTGTTCCGACGCAACATTTTGAGCCGGTGTTTTTGCCCCGGTAAAAGGGATGGCGCCGGCATAGCTACCTTGAACATACAGTAAAGGAGCGCGGCCATGATTTTCAAAAGCAACGACTTTACCAATCATGATCCAGTGGTCACCGCCATCGACAATTTGATACTTTTCACACTGAAAATTGGCGGCGGTATTCATTAATAGTGGAGCGTCGCCCGCACCAGGTTGAGTCTCAACATTGGCAAATTTATCGTCACTGGGCTTAGCGAAATTATTGGACAAATCAATTTGATCTGCCGCTAAGATATTGACAGAAAAGTGAGAGGCGTTATCAAATACGGCGTAGCTGCTGGAGGTTTTAACGATACTCCAAAGCACTAAAGGTGGATCAAGTGAGACTGAGTTGAAGCTGTTTGCTGTAACCCCAACTTGAGTGCCGTCACTAGACTTAGCGGTAATGACGGTAACGCCAGTGGCAAAGTTGCCAAGGCAACGGCGAAATTTTTTCGCATCAAATTCCATGGTAGGTTTCCTATTATTGTATTTATTGTACGCATTACCAAGTAGGGTTTAACTCTTGGTAATGCGTAATGAGAGGAATAAAGCGGGTGTTACAGAAGAGTCGGATCGGGTTCTAGGCCCATGATCTCACGACCAAAGATCTGAGCACACACGTCATAGTCGGTGTAGGCGTGGGCACAAGTAATATTGCTATCACGGAATAAGCGCTGTGCTTCTTTATCCAAATACCAGTTACTTGCCCCCATACTGCTGAACAGACGATTTACAGCTTCGACACACATTTTGATGACATAAGCTTGGTTTGTGCGCCACTCAGCTAATGTCGCACGATCTGGGTAACGATGTGCTTCTGCGTATTCAGCATGTTCATCCCACGTTTTTTCAAGGAAAGCACGGGCAGCCATAACTTGATGTGACGATTCGGCAATTCGTAAAATAGCAGGTGTCGCGGCTCCCACTCTGGCGCCTGTATAAGCGCGGATACGACCAGCGGTTGCTTCTTTGAAATGCTCTAGCATGCGTTCAGCAATACCAAGACCAATAGCTGAAAAACCAGAAGCAAAATAAGGGCGGTAAGGTGAATAGAAAATTTTGCTGTCAGGGTATAAGCCGAACCCACCTGATTTCCCTTCCATCATGTCTTTGGCTTTTTGAATACGATGTTCAGGGACAAACTTGTCTTTAATCACCAAGGTTTTCGTACCACTGCCTTTCATCGCGGCAGAATACCAGTCGTCATCGATGGTGTAATCCGTAGCAGGAATCAAAGCAAAACAATGATCTTTAGTGCCTCCAGCATTTTCACGTAAAAAACCACATAGTGCCCATTCTGCGTGTTCGCAGCCACTACTCCAACGCATGTCACCCGTAAAAATGACACCGCCTTCGGTTTCCTCATACCTACCAAAAGGCGCAATACTACTACTGGCTAGCGCATCGGTGTCACTGCTCCAAATATCGTCTTGAGCCTGTTTTGGGAAAAGTGCGATCTGATGGCTGTGAGTACAAAGCAAGCTAAAAGCCCATGCGGTACTAGCGCAAGCGCCAGCAAGGGCTGCGATGCAATCACCGAATTGCGGTAGAGAAATTTCGTGACCTCCGTATGCTTTAGGAAGAAAAGCTTTGTGCAACTCGACTTTTTTCAAAAGAGCGATATTTTCGGCAGGTACTTTTCTTAATTCTTCGGTTTCGCTGGCTCTTTGTGCGATTTCTGGAAGTACTTCTTTTAATGCGTCTAACATAGGGTTGTGACGTTTCATTTGGCTATCCTTTTATTTTTATTACTTAATTTCGACCAGTATCAATACTTAACGAGCACAAATGAATGTTCTTTTTAGACAAAGGTTAGGACTTTTCCAGAATCTCCATTATTTAGCCTCAAACAGATGTTGTTATATGAGGTGTTTGTTTGACGGGCCGATTGTCCACAAGAAGCGACTGTTGTTGTTTTTAAAATCAGTAAGAAGATAAATATTCTGAAAGTGGTTAATAGGTACGAGGGATAAAAAATGTCCCTTTAGGGACATGGAATACGGTGTTTGATGGGTGTAGCTTGGAAAATATCACCCAAAAGAGTAAATATGATGAAAAAAACTATAAATCAAACATGTAAGCTACTCGCAGCATCCGCTTTATTAAGCAGTGTCTTTGCCGGCACAGTGGCCATGGCTGCTGATTATCCTAACCGCCCCGTTAAGTTTATTGTACCTTGGCCACCAGGCGATCTAGAAGACGTGCTGACTCGCATTATTGCAGAGGAAATGTCTAAGGAAACGGGTGTACCGGCTACTGTGGTAAATAAGCCTGGTGGCGGTGGCGTATTAGGTGCAACGACGGTGGCTCAGTCTCGTCCCGATGGCAGCGTGATTGGCTCTTTTGTAGTGGATTTGTTGACCACACAAGTCGTTGGTGGCAACGCGCCTTACTCTGCCGACGCGTTTGTTCCAGTCGGTATCTTTCTCGATTACCCCTTCGTATTGGCCGTTAAATCAGACGCGCCTTACAACACTTTAGGTGAGCTTGCTGATTATGCCAAAAGCCATCAAGTCTCATTAGGTCATTTTGGTTATCAAGCCACTCCCACAGCAATTACTTTTAAAGCCGCTGACAAACTCAACTTCAAGTTTGCTTCCGATTCTGCGTTCGATGCTCTCGATTGTTCTACATTGGCCAATGGCGATGCGGATGTGATTAACACAACCACACAGTTAATCCTGCCTTGTTTAGATTCCAAAGAAGTGAAATTACTGACCTCTTTCACATACAACCGTTTAGTTATAAGTCCAGATATTCCAACCCTTAGCGAAGCGGCGGGCATTTCACAAACGTTGTGGAATGGTTTGTTCGTTAAAAAAGGGACTCCACAAGCCACCATCGACAAAATAGCATCCATTGCAGAACAGGCTTTGCAGCGGCCAGAAGTGCTAAAACTACAGGCAACAACAGGTGCTGGTGTGTATTGGACAAGTGCAGATAATGCCAAGAAGTTAGTCGAACATGACTATAAAAATGCTGAAGAACTTTCTAAATACGTAAACTGATCGTTAATAGTATAGAAGCCAACAGCGATGTTGGCTTCGGTCATTGGCAAACATAATAATAAACGGAGAGCACATGGCTTTAGATATCCTTAATCCAGCAACTAAACAGATTTATAAAACCATTGGAACTTCTACGGTAGACGATGTGCAGGTCGCGGTTGAAAACAGCAAAACCGCCTTTGTTACTTGGTCCGCAAAGTCCCATGAAGAGCGTGCAGAAGCGCTTCATGCCGTGGCGAATGCTATTAAAGCCGCCGGCGCAGAACTGGCCAGCATGGTGACATCGGAACAGGGCAAACCTCTTGGGTTAGCTCAGTTTGAAGTAGGCGGGGCGGTTGGTTGGACTCACTACAATGCGGCGCTAACCATGGAGCCGGAAGTTCTCGAAGACAGTCCAGAGCGCACGGTGGAAGTACATCGAATGCCGATAGGTGTTGTGGCGTCGATTACACCGTGGAATTGGCCATTAATGATTGCGATTTGGCACATTATGCCTGCATTGCGAGCTGGAAATAGTGTGGTTATTAAACCTTCTTCATTGACACCGATCAGCACGTTAAAGTTGGCCGACATTATTAACCAGCACACAATACCAAACTTGGTTCAGGTAGTGATAGGTGAAAAAGAAGTTGGTGAACCATTACTAACGCACCCAGATGTGAAAAAAGTGGTGTTTACTGGTTCCACTCCGGTTGGAAAGCGCATCGCACAACTGGTAGCAGGGGATTTGAAAAAAGTCACCTTAGAGTTGGGCGGTAACGACGCGGGTATTGTGTTAGAAAATGCCAACATCGACGCCTTGGCTGAAAAAATCTTCATGACGTCCTTCGTTAACATGGGTCAGACCTGTGCTTGTTTGAAGCGTCTGTACGTCCATCGCTCCAAATACGAGGCATTGTGTGATGCCTTGGTTAAGATTGCCGCTGCGCAAGTTGTAGGCGATGGTATGCAGTCGGGAGTGACTTTTGGCCCTGTGCAAAACGCCAGCCAGTACGAAAAAGTCAATGCCATGATTGCACAGGCGAAAGCCTCAGGTGCTGAGGTGATTGCGCCAGAATTACCAGCAGGACTTAACGGCTATTTCATTGCACCAACCATCATTAAAAACCCACCTATCACATTGGATGTGGTGTGCGATGAGCAATTTGGTCCTGTGTTACCGATCATTCCTTACGATGATCTTGAAGCGGTGATGGAAACAGCGATCCATAAAGAGTTTGCCTTGGGTGGATCTGTGTGGGGTGAGCCCAGTGAACAACTGGAATGGGTGATTAGCCAGTTAGATTCTGGGACTGTGTGGGTGAACAACCATGCCGAAGTCCTACCCCATGTTCCTTTTGGCGGCAACAAATCCTCTGGATTAGGCGTTGAATTTGGTATGGAAGGGTTATTGGAAAATACGGTTCGCAAGGTTATCAACCGAGCTAAATAAACCGTGAGCAATAAGAGAGCCACCTAAACGGTGGCTCTCTTGTTTGGAGCAAATACATGAACAATATTTTGTATGCGTCGGACCTCGAGAAGGGCAGTAGAGCTGTATTGCGTGCTGCCTTGTCACAAGCCATTATGTCCAACGCAAAAATTTTCTTTTTGCACGTGTCTGAGCAATTCCACCGAGGAAACGACGACAGCTTCGTTGGATTCAAAATAAAAAAATCCCAAGATGCCCATGCTGATTCATTAAAAGAAGAGCTGCGTGTTTATATGCGTCAACGTATCGAGCGTTTTATAGCCGAAGAGCTCAGCGACATTGCCTTCAGTGACGATCGTATTGAAATCGTCGTTCGCTTTGGGGAGCCGGCGAATAAAATTGTTGAAACAGTAAAGGATGTATCAGCGGACATGGTCGTGATGGGTGACCGAAGAGTGAACGCTTTATCACGCATGTTTCTTGGATCAACGGCACAAAAAGTCATCCATAACGCCACTGTGCCCATTTTGATTGTACCCATTTCAAAGGCAATTGAGAACGATGCGTTAGGGGGCGAAAATGGACATTGAAAACCGTAAATCAAGGTTGTTTTTTCTTATCATAGTGGTACTGAGCGCCTATCTTATAGTGTTTTTTCAGGATTACACAGTCGATGTTAAACGAAACCATGGCTGGTTTACTAAACCCTATGTGGCGCCATTGTTTGGTCTAGGCGTGCTGTTATTCTTTTCATTGATAAAGTTGATATTGGTGATAAGGCCGATTGAAGGTGAAAAAAGTCTGATCGAGAACTTAGCAGACAGCTTGACGCATCACCGCGTGGTCCTGATCACAGCCGTTTTATTTTATGTCTACATTAATGCCATTACCGTCATCGGATTTGTTTTATCGACTACCTTGTTTGTGTTGTCGATTGTGTGGCTAAGCCGTTTGTTATCCGTTCTGTGGGCTATTAATACTCTGGTGGCCGTCGCCATAATTACCTTGATATTCCGTGTTGGCGTAAACATCTGGATTCCTGATGTGGCCTTGTATGAAGCCCTGTTTAGCGGCGAAACCCTTTGGTTTATGAATAAATATTTTTAGAGAGTGAGCATGGATTTAATAGCATTAGGCATTAATGAAGTCTTTGGTAACGGTGTTATTTGGGCGGTTATTATTGGCGCACTGATTGGTGTAACAATCGGATCAATTCCAGGTTTAGAGCCTGCGGGTGTGATGGCCATTTTGTTGCCTCTAACCTTTACGATGGAGCCATTATTTGGTGTGACCCTGTTGTTGGGTGTGTATGGTGGTGCTTGGTATGGCGGTGCCATCCCCGCTATTTTAATGAATACGCCCGGTACCCCCGTGGCGGTATTAACCACCTACGATGGCTACCCCATGGCGAAAAAAGGTCATGGAAAAAAAGCTCTGTCGATAGCTTATACATCGTCTTTTTTTGGTGGCATCGTCAGTGTGTTGTCTTTGGTCTTTTTTGCACCAGCTTTATCACAGGTCGCAACCCTATTCGGCAGCGCTGAATTTGCCATGTTGGCACTTTTAGGGATGGTTTTCGTTGTATTAGCACACAATAAATACGCCTTAGAAGCAGCAGCCATGATTGGGCTGGGGATGTTTTTGGGCACCGTGGGTATTGACCGTTCTTACAATTCGCAAGTGTACACCTTTGATCAAGATTGGTTGTTAGCCGGTGTGCCTTTGGTGCCAGCCGTAATCGGCTTATTTGCCATGTCTCAAGGGTATGTTTTGATATCGTCCAAGGGAGGAGACTCTTTTAAAACCAAGTTAGAAGGCTCTGGTCGTTTTGAAGGCTTTACTGTTCTGATGCGTAACAAGGTTACGGCGATACGCTCAGCTATTTTGGGTGTTGTGATGGGGTTATTGCCTGGCGTTGGGGAATTTGGTTCACAGTTCTTTTCTTATACCTTGGCACAGAAGTTCTCGAAAAACCCAGATGAATTTGGCAAGGGTGCAGAGGCTGGTATTGTAGCATCAGAAACGTCGAACAATGCAGTAACTGCGTCGGTTCTTGTTCCTCTGTTAGCCTTTGGCATTCCTGCAGATGCTTTGATGGCCATGTTGTTGTCAGTCTTTATGGTACACAACTATACACCTGGCCCACGCCTATTTACCGAGCATCCAGAGTTTATCTCTGGCCTGTACGTTTCTTTGTTTATGATGAACGTGTTTATCTTTGTGTATTTAACGTTTGCGTCAAAGTACATTGTGAACATTACTCGCATACGTGGACGCTTTATTGGTTCACTGATATTTGTGTTGGGTTTTTTAGGCGCCTACAGTCAAAATTATCAGTTCAGTGATGCTTTTATTGCCTTAGGTTTTTCTATCATCGGCTATATCATGAAGAAAAATAATATTCCTGCAGTGCCCATTATTCTGGGGTTGGTGTTAGGTCCGGTTTTTCTAAATCGAATGCGTCAAGCGCTAGGGGTATCCAACGGGGAGTTCAGTATTTTCTTCGATCGTCCTATAGCCTTAACCTTGCTGTCAGTGACTGTGTTATCGATCGCGGTGTTTGTGTTTAGTAAAGTGCGTGACGCTCGCCGAGATTGATCTTTTTGTTGTAAGGTATTGATTGAAAATATCAAAAAGACCGACTGATTAGTGTTTTGTAAGAACACCATCAAGTCGGTTTTTTTTTGTTTGCCCAGCGACGCTGGCAGCCCCATCAGGCGAAACTAACTAGCCACTCATTTGCTCATTTACTGTGGGCAGTTGGGACAATGGGGCAACACTAGATGCCGCAAGCTTTACAGGGTGAATAAGAGGAAATTAAACTGCCCCAAGGAATGGGGCAATCGGGGATGCGGTAACAATCCTATCCGCACCAAAAATGCCAAACTTGCAAAAGTCCCAAATTGGGACTAACATCTTTTTATGAGAATTATCGCACTATCAACCTTAAAAACATTTTGGGAAGACAGCCCAGAATACATTGACGCTAAAGAGCCAACTTTAGCGTGGTATAGGCATGCATTAAACGCTGATTGGGGATCACCGTCGGATGTGAAACAGGACTTTAGAAATGCCAGCATCCTCAAAGATGGGCGTGTCGTGTTTAACATTGCCGGTAATAAATACCGGTTAGTTGTTTGGATCAATTATGCCTACAAGGTGGTTTACATACGGTTTATCGGCAGCCATGCACAATACGATAAAATTGATGTGCAAACGATTTGAAGTCAAAAGGTAGTAACAAGAGGTAAATATAATGGACATCAGACCTATTAAAACAGATGCCGACTACCGCGCGGCATTAAACGACATCGAAAACCTAATGATGGCGGAGCCTGATACCGTCGAAGGCGAAAAGCTGGACATTTTGGTTACGTTAGTTGAAGCCTACGAAGCAAAGTATTTCCCAATGGATTTGCCAGACCCTGTTGAGGCAATAAAGTTTGAGATGGAGCGCAAAGGATTAACGGTTAAAGACCTTGAACCCATGATAGGTAAAAGCAATCGTGTTTATGAAATCCTAAACCATAAGCGATCACTCACGCTAAAAATGATTTGGAAACTTCATGAAGGGCTAGGTATTCCAGCAGAGTCACTGATCAAGCCACCGCAAGTTCGCGCTTCATAGTGCTGCGAATCAAAATTAGTTTATTATGAATGACGCTCGCTACCCAAACATTTCGGCTATTGATAACAGGCTAGCTGAGCTTGAAAACGAAAAGCAGCAGCTTCTCGCATTAAGAGAGGCTTTGCGTAGCGCTCAAAACGAGCGTTCAGTACAGACATTCACGCCAGAACAAAAAGTCGCCCTACTCAGACAACGATTTCTTGACATCCTCCCCCACCTAGCTCCGCTTATTTCGGTGGGGGATTCCCATTACTTGGGCACACGTTAAATTGCTTTAACGGCAGGTTCCTGTTGCTGGCGG
>NZ_JAGSSV010000028.1 GCF_018145875.1 Marinomonas vulgaris
AACAAAGCGCTTCTTGTTTGTCATTTATGCTGACGCGTCGAGGGACGAGACAGGCGCAAGTAAATGACATAACAAGAAGCTCGGCAGTGGTTGTCTCATAAGACCTTGAGGAATGAGGCAGGCGCAAGTAAATGACATTACAAGAAGCTCGGTAGTGGTTGTCTCATATGACCTTGAGGAATGAGGCAGGCGCAAGTAAATGACATTACAAGAAGCTCGGCAGTGATTGTCTCATATGACCTTGAGGAATGAGGCAGGCGCGAATAAATGTCAGAACAAGAGGCTTTGTTTAAATGACATAAAAAAAGCCCCGAGTGCAGGAGCATTCGAGGCTTTTGTTTATTCACACGGCGCTAAGTGGATAATGTTTTAAATGTTAATAAGTTAGGCATTTATCCACTTCGTTGGCGGCACCCAAGATAACGGCGACGCGTTGATGAATGGCTTCAGGCTGGATGTCTAAGATACGTTGGGTATGGGTATGTGCTTTGCCGCCAGCTTGTTCAAGTAGCATAGCCATTGGGTTGGCTTCGTACATAAGGCGTAGCTTGCCTGCTTTTGATGGGTCTTTGTTATCCCAAGGGTAAAGGAAGACACCGCCACGACAAAGGATGCGATGCACGTCGCCGACCATGGCCGCAACCCAGCGCATGTTAAAGTTCTTTTCACGAAGACCTTCTTTACCCTTCACAAGGTCATTAACATAATTTTGAATGCTATTTGACCAGAAACGCTGGTTTGACATGTTGATGGCGAACTCTTGTGTTTCTTTTGGCACTTGGATGTTTTCGTGCGTCAAAGTGAAGACGCTGTTAATCGGGTCGTAGGTAAACATGTTAACGCCTTGACCCGTTGTCAGAACTAGCATAGTGGACGGCCCGTATAACACATAACCTGCTGCAACTTGTTCTTTACCAGGAATTAAGAAGTCGGCTTCTGTTGCAGGTTCATCGCCTGTTTGGTGGTAGATAGAAAAAATGGTTCCCACCATGGCGTTGATGTCGATGTTCGACGAGCCGTCAAGCGGGTCAAAGGCAATGAAGTATTCGCCATCGGTGTTGGCTGGTACTATGTAATCTTCTTCTTCAGAGGCAATGGCTCTGACCGCAGGACATGCAAATAAAGCGTCCTTCAACATGTCATTTGAAATCACATCGAGTTTCTTCTGCTCTTCACCCTGAACATTTTCATTGCCAGCCATGCCTAAAATACCCGCAAGCGACCCTTGTTTGAGTGCATTCGAAATGTCGATGCAGGTCTCAGTTGTCACGGTTAATACCGCTTTTAAGGCGTCCGGTGTCGCGCTGGATGCTAAAACATCAGATAAGTTTTGCATGATCTGGCAGTTCCTTGTTATTTGAAGTGAAGGAAATTATGCCATTCTAAAGGCAGGGTGTCAGCCAAGGTGGTGGTATGGTGAGAAAATAAATAGGGAAACCGTAGGTTTTCAGATACTCTACGCAAAATCTCTAGAGGAAGAGTTATGTCTGCGTTTCTTGTTCACAATTTAGAGTTAGATGGTCAAGGTGGCGCTCAGTCGTTGCCAGCCACAAATTTGCCAACGACCCTACCTAGCGCTGGCTGTCGATGGGTGCATTTAGACTGTTCTGAAAGCGAAGGCCGCGATTGGCTCTCGGGTTTAGAGGGTATTCCTGATACAGCGATTGAAGCCTTGTTTGCGGAGGAAACTCGTCCTCGTACCGTGAAGATGGGCAGTGGCTTGTTGTTGACGTTACGCGGGGTGAACTTGAACCCTGAGTCGAATCCTTCCGATATGGTGTCCTTGCGGATGTGGGTGACACCGCATTTTATTGTGTCCAGTCGTCGTCGTAAGTTACTGTCGGTGCAGGATGTTGTGCAAGATCTAGTGAATAATCAAGGCCCGATTGACAGTGCAGACATTGTTGCCACGTTGACGGAAACACTCACCGCTCGCATGGCGACCGTTATTACCGGTTTAGAAGATGAACTGTCGGACTTAGAAGAAAGTATTGGCGAAGGCATTGAGTCTGATCAGCGAGATTCTTTGGTACAAAGACGCTTAGAAACCATTCGTTTGCGTCGTTTTTTGGTGCCTCAAAAAGAAGCTATTATCAAACTGGCACAAGAATCTCTAAGTTGGATGACTGCTCATCAAACTGCCCAAGTGCAAGAAGCGGCCAACGACATCACTCGCTATGTTGAAGGGTTGGAGTCTCTGCGTGAGCGGTGTTTGTTGATGCAAGAAGAGTTCGCCAACTTACAAGCCGAAAAGATGAACGCGCGCATGTATGTATTGTCGATTTTGTCCGGTATTTTTATGCCGTTAGGTTTTTTGACTGGCTTATTTGGGATCAATATTGGCGGTATGCCCGGCACGGAAAGTGGCGATGCATTTTGGCTATTTTGTATTGCCTTAGTGGTGCTAGGTGGCGGGCAATTCGTATTAATGAGAAAAAGCCGTTGGTTTTAAAACGCAACGGCTTTTAAGTATTGTGAATCGTTTTAAGCTATTTCTTCAGTGTTTTGACGCCATCTTTGGTGGCAAGCAACAACACATCAGCGGCGCGTTTTGCAAACAAGCCGTTGGTGACGACACCGACAATACCATCGATGCTTTTTTCCAATGCGATGGGGTCAAGAATCGATAAGTTATACACATCCAAAATGTGGTTGCCATTGTCGGTTACCACCCCTTCACGATACACAGGGTCGCCGCCCAATTTAACCAACTCACGCGCCACATGGCCGCGAGCCATTGGGATGATTTCCACTGGTAGCGGGAAATCACCCAGAACCTTGACCAGCTTGGATTCGTCTGCGATACACACAAACTCATCACTGCAGGCCGCGACGATTTTTTCACGAGTCAACGCCGCACCGCCGCCTTTAATGAGATAAAGGTGATCGTTGGATTCGTCGGCGCCATCCACATAGACACGAATACTATCGACGCTGTTTAAGTCGTATACAGGAATACCGTGTTGTTTGAGGCGTGCAGCAGAGGCGTCTGAACTAGCGACTGTGCCATCAAAGTGGGTTTTGTATTTGGCCAGTTCGTCGATAAAAAGATTCGCGGTGGAACCTGTGCCGACGCCGACAATGGTGTCGTCTTCGAGCAACGGCAGTATGTAAGCCACAGCAGCTTGTGCAACGGCTTGTTTGAGTTCGTCTTGAGTCATGGGACTGATCGCCTTTTTATAGTGTGACTGTTTTCTCGTGATGTAACCTTGCATTTTCGAGAGATATTATAATCTCAACGATGGGCGATTGTTACCCTTACGCACGTCACAGAGATAGGATTTAATTGCCTTGTAATAGACGATGAACCGCCATGGGTCTTTGCGCCATGGGTGGGGAAAGAGTATATTTCCTACTTCATTTTATTGACTAGCAAAGCCTGCGTAGATGTCACTAAGAACATCACCTCGTTGTTTTACATTCGTTTAGGAAACACTATGCCCCATACCATGATCAAAAAGATTCTGCAGTCACGCGTCTATGACGTGGCAGTGGAAACACCCTTGTCTCGTGCCAATCAATTATCGATGCGACTGGACAATGAGATTCTATTGAAACGAGAAGATTTACAGCCGGTTTTCTCTTTCAAAATTCGTGGGGCATACAACAAAATTTGTCAGTTAACCGCTGAGGAACGTGCTTGTGGCGTTATTGCGGCCTCTGCTGGAAATCATGCTCAAGGCCTGGCGTTGGCGGCGAAAAAACTGGGTATTCAAGCGACAATTGTCATGCCAGCGACCACCCCAGAAGTAAAAGTGAACGCAGTGCGAAACCATGGTGCCGAAGTGGTGTTGTTTGGGGATGCGTTTGATGAAGCGTCGGCTAAGTCTCGTGAGATCATGGCACAAACGGGTCAGGTTTATGTTCACCCTTTTGATGACTTAGACACCATCGCAGGGCAAGGCACTATTGGTATGGAAATTTTGCATCAGCATGAAGGCAATATCGATGCCGTATTTATCCCTGTTGGCGGCGGCGGCTTAATTGCGGGTGTGTCGGCGTACATCAAATATTTACGTCCTGATATTAAGATCATCGGCGTGGAGCCAGAAGACGCGGCTTGCCTAAAGATTGCGATGGAAAAAGGCGAGCCGACACGTTTGGCGACCGTAGGGATTTTTGCCGAAGGGGTTGCGGTGGCTGAGATTGGTCACAACACCTTTGCTATTGCCAAAGACACGGTGGACGAAGTGATCACCGTCACCACCGACGAAATGTGTGCAGCGATTAAAGACATTTACGACGACACTCGAGCCATTACCGAACCGGCTGGCGCGTGTGCCTTAGCAGGGTTGAAAAAATACATCGAACGTGAAGACGCCAAAGGGCAAACCTTGATCGCGATAAACAGTGGCGCCAATGTGAATTTCGATCGCTTGCGCCACGTGTCCGAACGTGCGGAATTAGGTGAAAAGCGCGAGGCTATTATTGCGGTGAAGATTCCAGAATCGCCGGGCAGTTTCAAAGATTTTTGTCAGGCATTGGTAGGGCGTAATATTACCGAGTTTAACTATCGTTATGGCGATGATCAAAAAGCGGTGATTTTTGTCGGTGTGGCCTTGGGCGGTAGTCCTCATAGTCGCAAGGAATTACTGGCGGATTTGAGCGACTATGAAATTGTCGATTTGACCGACGATGAAACCGCCAAGGTGCATGTTCGACACATGATTGGCGGGCATTTGCGCAGCGAAAAAGGCGAGTTACTGTACAGTTTTGAATTTCCTGAACGCCCCGGCGCCTTGTTGAAATTCCTAAATACACTGGGCGGTCAATGGAATATTTCCATGTTCCATTACCGTAACCACGGGGACGCCTATGGTCGTGTCTTGGTGGGACTGCAAGCCGTAGGGGAAGAAACCGATGTAACGCACTTTTTAGACGAGTTGGGCTACCCTTATCAGGATGAAAATAACAACGACGCGTGTAAGCTGTTCTTTCGCTAAACGCTGGCGGATCAGTTATTATTAGCGCCACTATTTTCTTGATTTTTGACTGTTTAAAGGCCTTTTTTTTGTGAATATTCAAACACTTCTTAACCAGCGCATTCAAGCTGCGATGGTCGCGGCGGGCGCGTCCGATACGGCGCCTGCGTTGGTTCGTCAATCCGCAAAAGTTCAATTTGGTGATTATCAAGCCAACGGCATAATGGGTGCGGCCAAAGCGTTAAAAATGAACCCTCGCGAGTTCGCCCAAGCGACCCTGGAAAAGCTGGATCTGTCGGACTTGGCGGATAAAGTGGAAATCGCGGGTCCTGGTTTTATTAACATCTTTTTGAAAAACGTCTGGTTAAGCAAAGAGTTGTCTGTGTTGCGTACTAGCGAGCGTTTAGACGTGCAAGAAGTGGCATCGCCTGAAACCGTAGTGGTGGACTATTCTGCGCCAAACCTGGCGAAAGAAATGCACGTTGGGCACTTACGTTCGACAGTGATTGGCGATGCGGTAGTGCGTACCCTAGAGTTTTTCGGTCATCAAGTGGTGCGTCAAAACCACGTTGGTGATTGGGGCACGCAGTTCGGCATGTTGTTGGCTTATATGGAGCGTTTGCGTGCACAAGATGCCAAGATCAGTATGGCGTTGTCGGATTTAGAAACCTTCTACCGTGCGGCGAAAACCTGCTTTGATGAAGACGATGCCTTTGCCGTTCGCGCCCGTGAGTTAGTCGTGGCGTTGCAGTCTGGCGATAAAGAGTGTTTGGCGTTGTGGGACGAGTTTATCGAAATCTCCATGGCGCACTGTGAAGAAACCTACAAGATGCTTGGTGTGTCGTTAGAACGCCAGCATGTGATGCCAGAAAGTGCTTACAACGACGATTTACAAAACGTGGTAAACGAGCTGAAAGAACAAGGCTTGTTGCAAGAATCGAACGGCGCTCAGTGTGTGTTCATGGAAGAGTTCGCCAACAAAGAAGGCGAAATCACCCCGATCATAGTGCAAAAAACCGGCGGCGGTTTCTTGTACGCGACGACGGATTTGGCGGCGGTGCGTTTTCGTCAGCATACGTTGCAAGCGAACCGTGTGTTGTATTTTGTCGATGCGCGTCAGTCTTTGCACTTTCAGCAGATTTTTACTTTGTCGCGTAAAGCGGGCTTCGTAAAACCAGCAACACAGCTTGAGCACATGCCGTTTGGCACCGTGATGGGCAGTGACGGTAAGCCCTTTAAAACACGCTCTGGTGGTGTGGCGAAATTGTCGTCTTTGTTGGAAGAAGCACAAGAGCGTGCTTACCAGCTTGTGGCGTCGAAGAACCCAGACATGGGCGAAGAAGAGTTGCGTAATATCGGTCGTGTGGTTGGCATTGCGTCGGTGAAATACGCCGATTTGTCGAAGAACCGTACTAGTGATTATGTGTTCAACTGGGACACTATGCTGAGCTTTGAGGGCAACACGGCACCGTACCTGTTGTACGCTTATTCGCGTGTAGCGAGTATTGTGAAGCGCTCTGAAATAGATGTGGCGAGCTTGACGGGTGATATATCCATTGAAGCCGATCAAGAGCGTGCCTTGGCCATGAAGCTGTGCCAGTTTGAAGAAGCCATTCAGCAAGTAGCGAACGACGGCATGCCGCATTTCTTATGTGCTTATTTGTATGATTTGGCCGGCACTTTCATGACCTTCTACGAAGCGTGCCCGATACTTAATGCCGAAGAGGATGTGAAACACAGCCGCTTACAATTGGCGCTGAATACCGCGTCTACTTTGAAGTTAGGCTTGTCATTACTGGGCATTGAAACGCTTGAGCGCATGTAATGTGTGCTGAAATAGCGACGAATAATAAGTAAAGAACGCAGAAGGCGCTCTCTTTTGAGAAGCGCCTTTTTTGATGATATATCTGAGGAAAGGCGAAAAAATCTTATGAAAATTTACATCGCTTACACTGGCGGTACGATTGGTATGGTGCCATCCGAGCAGGGTTTGGTGCCGGATGCCGCTTTTGCGGAACAGCTTGCGGGGGCATTAGGGCAGTATAAAGAGCATGACCACGAGTTTGTTATAGAAAGTTATGACACGCTAATCGATTCTTCTAATGCCTCGCCAAAAGACTGGCAAAACATTGCCCGTGATATCGAAAGTAAATGGACGGATTTCGACGCTTTTATTGTGTTGCATGGCACGGACACCATGGCGTATACCGCGGCGGCTTTGTCTTACATGATTGCGCCGAGTAAGAAACCCATCATTGTGACAGGTTCTCAAGTGCCGATGTTTCACGCACGTAGCGATGCTTTGAATAATGTTCTAGGGGCCGTTTCAGCCTGTGAAGAACAAGTAAAAGGCGTGTTTTTATTTTTCGCGGGTCGCCTGATTGAAGGCGATCGAGCACATAAATCTCACACCAGTGGTTGGCAAGCATTTAGTTCTCCGAATAAGCCTGAATACGGTGTTTTGGGTATTGATTGGACCTGGCGCGACAGCAGTTTTGCTCAGTTGCTTATTAAGCCGCCGATGAAGTTTCGTATTCCAGACATGGAAGACGGGGCGGTGACCATTTTGCCGGTTTTCCCTGGCGTACAAGCGGAACACTGGCAGGGTTTGCTCAACGAGAAGGTGAAAGGTGCTGTGTTACTAAGTTACGGGGCGGGTAACGCGCCAGATAAAGATCCCGCCTTGCTAGAAATACTGAAAAAAGCCTCTGACCGCGGCGTGGTGATCGTTAATGTTAGCCAGTGTGGTGCGGGCAGTATTGCGGCGGGCGCGTATGCCGCTGGCATACCCTTGATTAAATCAGGTGTGGTTTCTGGGAAAGATTCTACGTTTGAAGCGGCGTTTGTTAGATTGCATTTCTTGATTGGCTTAGGGTTAGAAAGCCGCGAGATTAAAGGGATTTTTATCCGCTAGTGAAGATGCGCTTAGCGCTGTTTTGAGGATAGCGTTATCTTCGCATAAAGGGAGTGTTATCGTGGCTTTGTTGTTTGTGTTGCTGGTGGTGATTTGGTCGACCGGTTTTATCACGGGTAAGCTCATTGTGGGTCTGATCGATCCGAATGTGTATCTTAGTATTCGTTTTTTCCTCGCGGGACTGATGTTTCTGGGGATTACCTTGTGGCAAAAACGCTATTTTCCTCCGAAGCGTGATCTTACTAAGCACATCATTGCGGGCATGTTAATGAATGGCTTTTACCTTGGGTTGGCGTATGTCGCCATCGCCAAGGGGTTGCCTGCTGGCATGATGGCCTTAATTGGAGCGTTACAGCCGGCGTTGGTGACCGTGCTGGCGTTCTTGATTATCAAAGAAAGAACCTCGCTCAAAGGTATTATTGGAATGCTGGTTGGCATAGCTGGCTTGATTTTAGTGGTGAGCCCGGCGTTAGACATAGATCTTGATAATGGCGGCGTGACGCTGGTTACTCTCGCCTTGGCGTGCGCGGCCATATTGGCTCTGTCCCTTGGGGTGACCTATCAAAAATTGTCTATTTCCAGTTCAGATATTTTCAGTTCCATGGCGGTGCAAAACTTCGCGGCGGCGGTGGTGTCTTGTGGCTTCATGCTGTTGTTGGGTGAGCGTTTGTTCGTCGTACAGTGGGAGTCCTTTTTACTGGTTATGTGGGGCGTAGTCGTGCTGTCTGGTGGCGGTTTATTCCTTATGGTGTGGCTGTTACGAAAAGTGCGCGCATCTCAAGTGTCTACTATGCTGTTGTTAGCGCCTCCTTTAGCGGCGGTTGAGAGTTATTTTTTATTCAGCGAATCTATGAGTAGCATTCAAATTATTGGTTTTGTTGTGACCATTGTGGGGGTGTATTTTAGTCGGGCAAAAGCCGCCTAGAGTCGTTTTGTTATTGTGTAATGGCGATCAAAACACGTACAGTGAGCCACTGATATTTTCCCCTGTTCCGACCTTGTTAAGGATTCAACATGATTCGCAAAGATATGCTGCTGGCACTCTTCATTATTGTCGCATGGGGCTTTAACTTTATTGTTATGCGCTGGGGGTTGGACGAACTTACACCGATGATGTTGGGCGGGTTACGATTTTTGGTCATTGGCTTAATCGGCTGTTTCTTTTTTGCTCGGCCAAACACCCCGTTAATCTGGTGTATTGGTTATGCCTTGGCGCTTAACTTTGGGCAGTTTGGCTTTTTATTCAGTGCCATGGCGTTTGGTATGCCGGCGGGGTTGGCCTCTTTGGTGCTACAGTCACAAGCGATTTTCACCCTGTTGTTTGCAGTGTTGTTGCTCAAAGAAACCGTTCGTCCTTATCAGGTGTTGGCCATTGGCATTGCCATTGGTGGCTTGGCGGTGATCGGTTTAGACAATGAAGATACGGCCATGACGGCGATTGGGTTTGGTCTCACCTTGGCCGCTGGCACAAGTTGGGCATTGGGAAACATTGTCACCAAAATTATTAGCCGCAAAGGGTATGACGCTAATTTGAATTTGATTGTTTGGTCTAGTTGGGTGCCACCTGTGCCTTTCTTTTTATGCGCCTATTTTATCGACGGGGGCGATGTGATGTGGAGCAACATCGTGAACTTGAATTGGAAAACCCTCGGCACCTTGGCCTATTTGTCTATTTTCGCCACATTGGCTGGCTATGGTTTATGGAACTATTTGCTGTCTCGCTATCCTGCAGCCACGGTCGCACCTTTAACCTTGGGGGTTCCTGTGGTGGGGTTAACCTCGGCTCAAGTATTTTTATCGGAGGCGGTGAGTGCCATGCAATGGGTTGGCATCTTGATTGTGTTGACGGGGTTGATGTTGAATACATTCGGTGGACGCTGGCTGAGGGCCATCAGCCAGCGTCAGGTGTGACTATCACGTTTGGTTGGTAACAGGTTATGGCTTTTTGTGGTCCTGCGCGTCAAGCTTATCGGCAAGGCGCGCTACTTGCGCTTGTAACTCGGAGATTTGCGTGACCAAGGCTTGATGGTGATTTTCTTGGTTTTCGTGTTCTTCCTGTGCCGTTTCGCGGGTCATCACATCCAGTACCACACCCACCATCATGTTCAAAAACACAAATGCCGTTAAGAAGATAAACACGATGTAAAACATCCAGCTAAACGGATAGACTTCCATCGTTTCGTACATGACATCGGTCCAATCCTCAAATGTGGCCACCCTAAATAGCGTCAACATAGAGATGGCAATATCGCCCCACAGCGTCTCGTTGACGTGATGGAAAAAGATCGATCCTACCGCAGCAAAAATATAAAAAATAATAAACATGAGCAGGGCGATGTAGCCCATTTTGGGAATGGCTTTAAGCAAGGCATTAATCAGAAAACGCAGATCGGGGATGATAGAGACCAAACGTAACACACGAAACACACGAAGCAAACGGGCGACCAGAATCATTTCGGTTTCAGAAATTGGCAGTAAACTGCCCAATACGATCACGCTGTCGAAAATGTTCCAAGGCTGTTTGAAGAAGCGACGTTTGTCGTCGCAAGCGAGAAAACGCAAGCTCAGTTCAACAAGGAAAAAGACAGTAATGAAATTATCTAAATAGGTAATTGCCCGGTCAATTCCATAAGGTAGGGCGTAAGTTTTTGCCCCAACCGTTAATGCGGCAATGACGATAATACTGATGATGAAACCTTGAAACCACATGCTACGCTCAATGCGTTTTAACGTGGCAAGCCAACTACCTGAACGACTCATTTGCATTATTGTGTACACCTAATATGTCATCATAAAAACCTGCAACAAAGACAGGTAGCGACATATTAAGTTCATCTAACAGAAAATAAAAGGCGCAGCGAAAAGCTTTTGAGCCAAACAGTTAGGTCCGTTTAACGCGAACGACCTTCATGATCTCGACAGGAATGCCGGCGACCATTTCTTGGCTTGGGTAATAGGTTAAATTCACCCGAGCACCGCGTAAGGTGCGGTATTTGCCTTGGCGTTTAAAACGAAATGGAACGTCGTAGCCTTCTATCATTAAGGTGTGGAGCACCCAATCTTCTTGAGGGCGCTGGGCGTGGGACTTCACTTTCAGCGCGTCGGAATGAATCAGAGCATCGTTGTTCTTAAGCAAGGTTTCAGGGTCAGATTTCACAAGCAGCTTCCGTTTATTTAAAGTGAAGGCTTTTTAGTATGACACAAAACCATGAAATCTTAAAAAATCGATTATTTTTTACTCAATAACTGTTTCTGTGTTTTGATCGGCATCTTTAAATTGACTCATGGCTTGAGCGGCGTCACGATTTGTAAAACGTATAACCGGCTTTTGTAAAATAAGGTTGTTTGGGTAGGTGACCACGTCGCCAGATAACCGATGAATGATCACGTGAAAGGTCGAAATTTCAATGATTTGCCCAAGTATTTCATCGTCTTTATCGACCACTTTGACCCAATCGCCAACACGATAGGGAAAGCCGAAGAAGATGATCAAGCTGGCGGTTATATTGCTCAAAATTGACCATTGGGCGAATAAGGCCACACCGACGACGGCAAAGACGGAAGAAAAGAAAATCGCCAATTGCCCATAGCCGATGCCTAATACCAAGCAAACCAGCAGCACAAAGACTGCGGTAAAGCCTAGGTTCAGCATTCTGGAGACGTAGGTAATACGTACTTCGTTGACCGATTTTCTTTGTCCCAAAATAGAAATACTGGACTTTAAAATCCGCGAAACAATGATATACGCCACGATTAACAACGCGATTAATGCAATTTGAACCATCATAGAACGCTCACTTTTCTATAAAACATAAAATAACACGCATGGCACAATGGCCAAGCTCATAATATTACTAATAAGAACGATAGAAGCCACTTTGTGGGGCTCTTGCTGGTACAGCTCGGCCACCATGTAGTTCAATACGGCAGGGGGTAAGCAGGCGAAGATCAACAAATAGGCAAAGTTTTCGGCCGACATGCCGACAGTAAATTGCCAAATAGCCGCCATTATTAAGCCACTTAACGGACACAGAAAACCGCTGATAACCCCGAGTTTCCATTGACCAAAATCCACGCTGGTCATGCGTACGCCTAAAGCAAAAAGCATTAAAGGAATGGCGATTTGCCCCATCATGTCCACAGACACTTTCACAGCGGGCATCACGGTCCAGCCTTGTAAGCTCCAAATCACCCCTAAAATAGTAGCGACTATCATGGGAATTTTAACCACGTTGAGCGGATTAGATTTAGGGTTAAGCAGATAAATGCCCACAGTAAAATGCAGCAGGTTTTCCGTCAGGAACAGCACAACCGCAATGGGCAAGGCCGATTCCCCGAACGCTAATATCATGAGCGGAATGCCTAGGTTGCCGCTGTTGTTGAACATCATCGGTGGGACCAGGGTTTTAGGCGAAATATTGAGCCACTTGCACAAAGGCCAAACCAGTAAGCCTGATCCTAGAACCACCACGGTGGCGGCCAGTATCAAGTCGACATATTGCGCAATGTGAAATTCGCTCGACGACATGACCGAGAAAATCAGCGCAGGGCAGAACACATTAATGTTGAGGCGGTTTGCCACCGTCATATCGGTAGGCTGTGATCGGGCGTATAAAAACGCCACCAACACAATGCTCGCGAGGGGAAATACCGTGTTGAAAATTTGTTGGATTAGCGTTGATGTGTCCATTCATAGCCTCTGTCTTGAAGGCCACTAGCTTAACGCCCTTACGAGAAAACACCAAGATAGAAACCGCGGCTTTTCGTTGTCATAAAAAGCGGTATTATGGAGACCGTTTACGAATGAGCCTGTTTATGTCTGACGAATTACCCATTTATTCTCTTATTCCCGCGTTGCGGCAACAGTTGCAACAAGGCGACGAAGCCATCATTGAAGCCGCGCCGGGCGCGGGGAAAACCACCGTGGTGCCGATTGCCTTATTAAACGAAGGTTGGCGACAAGGGCGAAAAATCATCATGCTGGAGCCAAGGCGACTCGCTGCAAAAGCCGCTGCACAGCGCCTTGCCGATACTTTACAAGAACCCTTGGGCGAGCGGGTGGGTTATCGAATTCGTCACGAAGGTAAAGACAGTCAGCGCACTCAAATTCTGGTGGTAACCGAAGGCGTATTGACGCGCATGTTGCAAGATGACCCCAGTTTAGAAGAAGTGGCCTTGGTCATATTTGATGAGTTTCACGAGCGAAATATTCATTCTGATCTGGCGTTTGCTTTGTGCCTGCAAGCGCGAGATTTGTATCGGGATGACACACCGCTGAAACTGTTGGTCATGTCCGCCACCTTGGACACGGCGCTGTTAGAAGCCAGATTGGGGTGTTCTACCTTAGTCAGCCAAGGGCGAAGTTTTCCCATCGACATAGCTTATGGCAATAAAACCCTTAAAACCGCAGAAGTACCCGACGAGGTGGTACGGCTCACTTGCCAAGCGGTGGAGCAGGAAACCGGCAGTATCTTGGTATTTTTGCCGGGTCAAAAAGAAATTCGTTACGTGTTGAATCAACTTCAACAACGGCTAGGGCAAGTACCAAACTTGCTTCTGTTGCCCTTGTTCGGCGAACTGAGTCTCAAAGAACAAGAGGCGGTAATTAAACCCACTCAAGCGCCCATCCGAAAAATTGTCTTGGCGACGGCCATCGCGCAAACCAGTTTAACCATCGATGGCATTCGCGTGGTGATCGACAGCGGTTTAAGTCGAGAGGCGCGCTTCGACGCGAATACCGCGACCACGCGCTTGTACACACGTCGTGCAACGCAGGCAGAAACCATTCAGAGAATGGGGCGTGCTGGACGAACGCAAGAGGGCGTTTGTTATCGCTGGTGGAGCCAAGGTCAACAGCATCAATTGGCGCCTCAAGCGCAACCGCAGATCGAAATCAGCGATCTAAGCAGCGTGGTGATGGAGCTGGCAAAGTGGGGAGTACAAGACAGGCTGGAGTTGGACTGGGTAACACCTCCTCCCGAAAGCCATTGGCAACAGGCGGTGGATTTGCTCGTCAGTTTGCAAGCGCTCGAAGCGAATTTAATGCTCAGCCAAGTAGGGGAGCAAATGAGTCAACTTGGGGTCGAGCCACGTTTGGCTAGAGTATTAATAGAAGGCCAACGTCGCAATCGTTCACCTATGGCGAGTGCCGTGTGTGCGATCTTGTCGGAAGGTGACCCCTTTGCGAATCATCACAATGATTTATCTGATCGGTTGCAATGGTTAAGTGGGCAGCGTTCTGCCCACAGTAAACGGCCTAAACACATTTATTTGAAAACGCAGCAACAATGGCAAAAACGCAGTGCGCAAATTGCAGGCACAACCCCATCGCTAACTAATCAAGGAGACGAGGTTGCGCATGTGTTGATGGTGGCGTTTGCCGATCGAATTGCGCAGCGAGTCCAGCAAAGTGCCGATAAGGTGCGATACAAATTGGCCAATGGCCGTTTGGCGAGTCTTTCTTCCTCGGACCCTTGCGCTCAAAGTGAATGGCTGATTGCTCTCGACATCGGTGGGCATCATGGACAGGAAGATCGTATTTTTCTGGCGCATCCTTTCGCACTGACAACACTCCTAGACGATTTCAGTGATTTGCTTGTGCAACGTAACCAATTCGCTTGGTTGAAAAAAGACGGTCGCTTAGTCAGTGAATCGCAACGCTGGATCGGCAAATTATGCGTCGATAAACGCAAACTTAGCGCGCCAACAGAAGAGGCGATCTGTCAGGCGGTGTGCGATCACATTCGCCAAGAAGGGTTAGCCGTTTTACCTTGGGACGATGACAGTAGACAAATGCGCGCACGGCTGCAGTTTGCCTATCAGTACGATGAAAAGGGCGACTGGCTGGATTTTTCTGACGAAGGTTTGGTTGCGACTTTAGACAGTTGGTTAGGGCCTTATCTTGGTAAGGCAACTACACAGCAAGCCATTAATAAATTACCGCTGGTGGATATTTTGTGGAATCGCTTGTCTTGGGCACAACAGCAGCAGCTTAACCGACTGGTCCCTGTGCGGATCACAGTGCCATCGGGGTCGAGTCATATTATTAATTACAAAGAACAGCAGCCGACCTTGCGGGTGAAGCTGCAAGAAATGTTTGGTTATACCGCCAGCCCCAGTGTGTTGAATCAAGTGGTGCGTATAGAGCTTTTATCGCCGGGGAAAAGGCCACTTGCGGTGACTCAGGATTTGGCATTTTTTTGGCGAGAAGCTTATCCAGAAGTGCGAAAAGAGATGAGAGGGCGCTATCCGAAGCACCCTTGGCCAGACGACCCTTTTAGCGCTCAGGCAACGGCGAAAACCAATCGTGCGCTTCGTTCTCAGCAGTAGGACTCAATAAAAGCCATGAAAAGTGTGTTAAAAAGCAGGGTAAAAAAAGCAGATCATCGGAATGATCTGCTTCTGAGGTTGACCCATCAAAGGGTGATATAACAGGTCAAATACGGCTTGTTAGGCCTAAGGCAAGCCTAACATCAGCAACTTAATACCGTATGACATGCTTACTAACACAACAAAGCCAATACCGTAGAAGAGTAAAAACCATTGCCATGTTTTGAGCTTTTCCGTTTTTTCTTTAAGCGATTTGAAAGACATTAGTAGCCCTCCTGATAATCCTCAACCTTGCCAGAAAACACACGGTAACCCCATAAGGTGTAAGCCAAAATCAAAGGAATAAAGATACATATCCCAGGCACTAGAAAAAATAAACTACTGTCTGGCGACGCCGCTTCCATAAAGGTAAGTTGTCTTGGAATTAGGTAAGGGAACAAACCTACCACCAAGCCAGCAAAGCCGAGCAAGAACAATATGGCGGCATACCAGAATGGACGGCCTTCATGGTGGCTGTCGCCCATGGTGTGACCGTTCAAATCTTTCCATGCAAAGAAGGACACCAACAAGGTGACAATCGGTAATGGAGAGAGCCATAGGAAGTTGTAGTTATCAAACCAACGCTGACGAATCTCTACTTGGCTAATGACTGTCCATAAGCTAACTACCACCATAGCCAACACAGTCACCAACAATAAACGTTTCGCCAATTTCGCTGCGTGTTGCTGAATGCGACCACGGCTTTTCATGAACAGATAGCAAGAAGCCAATAAAGCATATCCAGCCATTACCGCAAATCCTGTGAATACAGAAAAAGGCGTTACCCAGTGTAAGCTAGACAAACTGTTCGTGCCTTCAGGCACGCCTTGTACCAAGGAGCCCAACAACATGCCTTGGCAAAACGCGACGATCGCAGAACCAGCACTGAACGCCAAATCCCAATATGGACGAGATGTATTAGATTTAAAGCGATACTCAAATGCTACACCGCGGAAAATCAAGGCAAACAGCATCAACATAATGGGTAGATAAAATGTTGACGTAATGCCCGCATAAGCAGCTGGGAAGGCTGCGAACAATATGACGCCGCCAAACACCAACCAAGTTTCATTCCCATCCCATACGTGAGAGATAGAGCGCATCAAATGATCGCGCTCCCCCTCCTGATTAAACCAGGGATACAGTATCCCGATGCCTAAGTCGAAGCCATCTAGTAACACGTACATGAAGATGGAGAAACCTAGAACAAGGAAGTAAAACAGTGCGATATCCATCATTTATCTCCTTGTGTTTTAGCTTGCTCTTCTTTGTTTTGAAGAGATTTAACCCAAGCCAATGCGTAGCCAGGTGCTTTCATACCAATCAATTGTTGCTCAAGCGCTTCCATTGATGGTGGCCCTTTCTTGATCAGTTTGCGCATAAAGTAGAGGTAGACACCCAACAACAAGCTGTAAATGATCACGAACATAATCAAAGTAAACAAAACACGTTCTGGTGGCAGTGGAGATACTATTTCTGAGGTACGAACCAAGTTGTAAACGATCCAAGGTTGGCGACCAATTTCTACCACGTACCAGCCGGCGATGACCGCGATGACACCCATAGGAGTGAACAAGGTAACCAAAGACAGAAAGGCTTTGTTTTCATACAAGCCACCGCTGCGACGCAATAAAAGAGCCAACACAGCAATACCTATCATACCGAAACCAATTCCCACCATGAGGCGGAAAGACCAGAAAACCAGTGGCACATTTGGACGATCTTCTGGCGGTACGGCTTTAAGACCTTGTACAGCACCATCCCAAGAGTGTGTCAGAATCAAACTGCCTAGATTTGGAATACCCACTTCGTAGTCGTTCGATTCGGTTTCCATGTTTGGCATAGCGAACAATAACAGTGGTACACCTTCTTCTTCAGCAGGCCAGATACCTTCCATTGCTGCCAATTTGGTTGGCTGATGCTCTTGAACATTCAGACCATGCAAATCACCAACGTAGGCTTGTAAAGGCGTCAATACCAAAGCGAACCACATACACATAGACATGGCTTTTTTCGCAAAAGGAATGTTCTGCTTTTTCAACAAATAGTAAGCACTGATACCTGCAACAACGAACGTTGCTGTGATCAAAGACGCCATCAACATGTGAGTTAAACGGTAAGGCATGGATGGGTTGAAGATTACTTCCATCCAGCTTTCGACTTCAAACTTACCATTGACGATCTTGTGACCGGCAGGTGTTTGCATCCAAGAGTTGGCCACAATGATCCAAAACGCAGAAACCCAAGTACCTACCATCACGGTTAAGGTTGCGAAGTAATGCAACTTGCGACCCACTCGTTGCCAACCGAACAACATGACACCGAGGAAACCAGCTTCCATAAAGAAAGCAGTCAGTACTTCATAAGCCATCAATGGCCCGAGTACCGCGCCGGTAATTTCTGAGAATTTGGAGAAGTTGGTACCAAATTCGTACGAGAGCACAATCCCAGATACCACGCCCATACCGAAAGTAATGGCAAAGGGTTTGATCCAGAATTTGGCCAATTGTAAGTAGTAAGGGTTATGTGTTTTTAGCCACATCCCTTCCCAAATTGCGATCAGCGTCGCCAAACCAATGGTGATGCTGGGGAAAATAATATGAAAACTCACGGTAAAAGCGAACTGTATCCGTGAGAGTATGGCGACATCTATATCCATTTTAATCTCTACCTTTGAGTATAAACTTTAAAAACATACGGCGTGATGCTAAGCGTTGGATTTGCTTTTAGCGGTGCGCATTTGTTGAAATGCCAACGGCAACAATGCCAGCCCTACAATGCTAAAAAGTGCGATGACCTCAGTCAGTAAAAAGCCAGTATTCATGGTGGTTATCCTATTAGTCGTGATTGTATTGATGTAGATCAGTAATATCTTATGTAAGCAATCAGCAGGCCAACTTTTCATAAAAATTATCCTGTTGATTTATAAAGAGAAAATCGTAACTTTGCGTGAAGTGTAAAAAAGGTTTACGATTTTTGCCGATTTTGAGTGTAAACGAGGTTTACGAATTGACACTTTCTGTAATGTTTGAAATCGCCATGTTGGTGTCCAGCGTGTGCGGCGTATTAGTAGCGATTTGGTTGCTGTGGCGAGCCGGTAAGCAAAGTGATCTACAGGCGTTAGCAGGCTTTGCCATCATGATGGCAATTTGGTGCTTTGGCCACGTGGTGATGTTTCAAGGGTTTGAGCGTGTCGGTATCTATATGATTCTGGCAAACCCGTTGATGCCGACGTTCTTTTTGCATTTCGCGATCTTGTTTGTGAATTCTGGGACGGCCAAAGAGCCCATGCTCGATCGGCTTTACAAGATGGTACCTTGGTTTTATCTGACCAGTTTTGCGGTGGTACTGCAGAGCTGGTGGATAGGCGCGGGTGACGCAATCAGTACGCCTTATACCAAGGCGTTTTTTGTCTTCACTCATGCTGGGCTGTGGAATTTGGTTTACACCGTGTTTATTGGTGTCTTGGCTCATGGTGTGTTGATGTTTGGCTGGTATCGCCATGCTGGCAACAAAAAACGCTCGATTTTGGCCATGTGTGGTGTTGGCGCATGGGGCTTATTATTAGCAACCAGTTTTGTGTTTCCTTCGTTCGGTATCAGCTGGTTCCCGTATCCCATGCTGCTATTACCAACCTATTTGTTGTTGTTGGTGTACGCCGTGGTGCGTTATCAAATTTTATCGGTTAACGCCTTTGCGAATCGCGCCTTGCTTTGGTTTGCCATGATGATGGTGCTCTTGTGTGTGATTGCCGTGATCAGTGTGGTGTCTGGTCGTATCGGTTTACAGGCTTTGTCGAATGTGCCGAGTTGGCAATTGTGGTTGTATTCGTTATTGATATTGGTGGTGGCCGCTTTGGTGTATCAGCCGCTTAGCCGGCTTGTTGCGCGACTTATTTACCCCGGGGCATCGTTAAATGAAACCGTGTTGGATACTTGGTCAAGCCAGTTAAAAGAAGTCAAAGAGTGGTCGGAGCTGGTGGAAGTAGGTGAATGCTTACTATCAAAACAGATCCGGCACAAGGTCGCAATACAACTACAATCACTTACAACCGCTGATGAAGATAAAACCAATGCCTTGGCACTTCGTATTTCTCGATCTGATTCGGGCTGGCACTTCGTATTAGTGGGGTGGAACGATGCAAGCCCGGGTATGCGTCTAACGGCCGAAGTGTTTGCGTCGTTATTTTCTACCAGTTGTGGTTTGCTTGAGCGTTCTTTAGCGCTGGCAGCGGCAGAGCGAAAGCGCCTCGATGAACAGCATTTGGTGGAGTTAGGGAGCTTGTCTGCTGCTATGGCCCATGAGCTGCGTAATCCGTTGAATATTATTGCCATGGCGTCTTACGATGCGCCCGTCGAGACGCGCCAGCACATTCAAACTCAACTGAAACGTGCCGATCGATTGGTCAGTGATATGTTGGTGTATTCTGGTGGTTTGTCTTTGCAATTCTCGGCAACGCCTTTGCGGGCATTGGTTGCCAGCATTGTCGCTCAGTCCAACACGGAAGGCGTTGAATACGAGCTCAATATAGACGATAGCATTGAATTAGAAGCAGACCCTCAGCGTCTGCAACAGGTGTTTATTAATCTGATCGACAATGCTTTGTCGTTTTTACGCAATACGCCCGAAGGCAAGCTTTGTATCAAGGCCGAACAGCAAACACAGCAGGTGGTGATTCAGGTGCACAACAATGGCCCCAGTATCGATGCCAGTTTGCAAGATGTGCTGTTTCAGCCTTTCGTCAGTAAGCGTGCGGGCGGCAGTGGTTTGGGCTTGGCGATTGTACGCCGTATTGTCGATGCCCATGGCGGAACCATTCGTCATCGCGTCGATACCGCTTGGCCGGTGACATTTGAACTTATTTTACCGCGGTATTCCGCTTCTTCTCATTTAGGAAAACCCGCACATGACACAGAATAAAATACTGCTAGTAGATGATGAACCTGCATTTCGTGAGTTAGCCAGTCGCTGGCTGGTGAAGCAAGATTATCAAGTCGAAGCTGTGGGTAGCCTCGACGAGGCGCGTCTTGCTATTGCTTCTTATGATGCGGATTTGGTGTTACTGGATTTATCCATGCCGCCGCATTTTGATCCGCAAGAAACCTTGAAGGCCTTGCCAGAATTTGAAGGTCGCCCTGTGATTATTATCACCGGGCACGCCGACCGGGATTTAGCGTTGAAGGCGATTGAATTGGGCGCATGGGATTTTATCGCCAAACCGATTGACCCAGACATGCTCGCCGTTGTGGTGCGTCGAGCGATTACCAAAACCAAACTTGAGCGAGAATTGAGTCAGCTCAAAAGTGTCAATCAACAGCCCAAAGGCGCCGCGGCTTACATAGGTCACTCGCCCAGTGCGCAAAAAGTACGAGCCTTGATAGAGCGTATTGCCCCGACCGATGTACGTGTCTTGGTGACTGGGCCATCGGGGACTGGTAAAGAAGTGATTTCCCGTACTGTGCATGAGCTTAGCCTGCGTGCAGCGAAACCCTTTGTGTCCGTGCATTGTGGTGCCATTCCTGCTGAGCTACTAGAAAGCGAGTTGTTTGGCTACGTCAAAGGCGCTTTTACCGGCGCGGAAAAAGACAAGGTAGGCTTGCTTAGTCTAGCCGACGGCGGCACTTTGTTCCTCGATGAGATCGGCGAAATGCCGCTGGCGATGCAGGTAAAGTTGTTAAGAGTGTTGCAAGAAGGGACTTTTTTCCCTGTTGGTGGGCGAGAGCAGAAACACATTGATATTCGTGTGGTGTCCGCCACCAACGCAGATTTAATGGAAAAAGTCAGAGAGGGCAGCTTTCGAGAGGATTTGTACTATCGTATTAAGGGCGTAAATATAGAAACTCAGGCCTTGTCAGAGCGATTAGAAGACGTACCTGTGCTGTTACAGTCTTTTTTATCTTCCTTGCAAACCCAGCAAGACACGCCTTTAACACTCAGTCCAGACGCCGTGCAATGGTTTCGTGACCAAACCTGGCCTGGCAACGTGCGTGAGCTAAAAAACACCCTCGAAAGCGTCGCGTCTATTTGTCCTGCAGGGAGAATTTCACTCGACGACATTCAACTGCTTTACCCAAGCATAAACACCGCGCCATTGTCCGCGCCTGACGCGATAACGCCACTAAGCAACGCCACCCTAGACGAACAAGTGAAAGACCTCGAAATCCGCTTAATACGTCAAGCGCTAAACGACCATAACGACAACCGCACCCAAGCCGCCAAACAGCTTGGCATATCACGGCAGGGGCTGATCAAGAAAATAGAAAGGTATGGGTTGTGAGGGTGATAGAAGGTATTTAGTAGTGATAACGGCATTGCACAATGTAAAGAGTATTTCCTTCGATGCTATAGACGAATCTATGTTCTCTGTCGATTCGTCTTGACCAATAGCCTGACCAATTATGCTTCAAAGGCTCAGGGTCACCTAATCCTTCAAAAGGCTGGCGGGTCACATCTTTGATTAAAGAGTTGATTCGCTTTAGTGTCTTTTTATCTTTTTGTTGCCAATAAAGATAATCGCTCCACGCGTTCTCGGCCCAAGATAAAATCATTCCTCAATTAATTCCCTTACTTGTGTTTTACCAGCTTCGACTTCAGCGATGGCATTATTCAATCGTGAGGCGTTCTTAGGACTGGCCATGAGGTAGGCAGTTTCTTCATAGGCTTGAAAGTCCTCTAGACTTATTAACACCGCAGGTTTCCCACCTTGGCGGGTGATGATGACTGGTTTGTGATCATCATTGACCTTGTCGAGTGTGCTCGCTAGGTTCGTTCTAAATGCTGAATAACTTAATGTGTCCATAATGCACCTCTCAAATAAAGTACATATAATTGTACTTGTACTTATTTTTGTACGCAATGTTCTGGCTCTTTTGAGACGCCTAATTAAGCACCTAAAAATAGAAGCAACCCTAGCCGATGACTTTCGTCCCAGCCACGGTGCAGTCTATTTCCCCATTTTGAACACGAACCTTAATAGCGTCGCCTTTTTCAACGCCTTCAACAGAGCGAATAACATGAGACTTTTTGGACGCGATGGCGTAGCCACGAGATAAAGTATTGAGAGGGCTAACGAGGTTGAGTTTGTCGACGAGGCGAGCAAAAGCCGTTTGCTTCTGAGTCAAAGCATTGCTTAGAGCACGAGAAAGGCGTTTGTCCATGTCGAGAAGCTGTTGTTTATTTTGTTCGATGCGTCGGGCTGGGCTGCTTTTTGCTAATCGGTGTGCCGTATTTTCCATTTGTGTCTGATGGTGTGATAAACGGCGCAGTATGTTCTGTTCTAAGCGATGTTTGAGCTGGTTAAGTTGGTTTTGCTGTTGTTCGATGCGTTCTTTGGGGTGTCGGATACGCTTAGTAGTGAAGTCGAGCTGTTGTTGCTTTTGCTCCAAAATACGCGACATGCGTCGTGTTAGTTGTTGTTCTTGTTGGTTTATTTGTCGAATCAGTTGGTGGCGATCTGGGCTGAGCAGTTCCGCTGCGGCGGTTGGGGTGGCGGCGCGAACGTCGGCAACAAAGTCGGCAATGGTAAAGTCGGTTTCATGGCCGACAGCAGAGACAATCGGTGTGTTGGCGGCAAAAATAGCGCGTGCCAGTGTTTCGTCGTTGAAGCTCCATAAATCCTCTAAAGAGCCACCACCACGACCCAGTACAATGGCGTCGAAATGCCCGCTGCTGTCGGCACGTTGTAATTGCTTGAGAATATTTTTGGCGGCGTCTTTGCCTTGCACCAGCGAGGGCAGAATTGTCAGTTCAGTCAAGGGGAAACGACGGCGAAACGCTATGATCATATCGCGAACGGCGGCCCCAATCGGCGAGGTAATAATAGCAACACGCTCAGGTTGAACAGGTAGGGCTTTTTTGTTGTTAGGGTCAAACAAGCCTTCGGTTTGCAGGGTGTTTTTGAGTCGCTCAAAAGCTTGTTGTAATGCACCTTCGCCGGCGGATTCCATGCTTTCAACGCTGAGTTGGCAATCGCCTCTTGGGCCGTAAAAAGTGACCCGAGCGCGCAAACGCACCATGTCACCCTCTTTTGGGCTAAAACGTACGGCGTTGTTTTTGCTTTTGAACATGGCGCAACGAATTTGTGCCTTGTCGTCTTTAAGGGAAAAGTACCAATGGCCTGAGCCTGGTTTAGCCAGGTTGGATATTTCGCCTTCGACCAGAATCCAGGGCAAACTGGCTTCAAGTAGTTGTTGTATTTGTCTATTTAGTTGCGAGACGGTAAAGGCGGTTTCTTGTGTTGGTGGCGCTGTAAAGTTTTTCATCAATCTCTCGTGGTTTTGATTTACCGAGTGCAACTAAAGGAGTAGAATTACTTGCCATCTTAACACCCTTGTTGGCATTGGAAACTCCCCATTATGTTACGAATCGTGCAAGAAGCTTTGACGTTTGACGACGTATTGCTTATCCCCGGCTATTCCGAAGTTCTTCCTAAGGATGTTAGCCTCAAAACGAAAATCACTAAAGACATCGAACTCAATATTCCTCTGACATCGTCTGCTATGGACACGGTTACTGAACACCGTATGGCGATTGCGTTGGCTCAAGAAGGCGGCATAGGCATTGTGCACAAAAACTTGACCATCGAAGAGCAAGCATTAGAAGTGCGTCGAGTGAAAAAGTTCGAAAGCGGCATTGTTCGCGACCTGGTGACCATTAACCCAGAAGCCAGTATTCATGAGCTAATGGCGTTAACAGCTGCGAACAGCATTTCAAGCGTACCTGTGGTTCAAGGTACAGATTTGGTCGGTATTGTGACCAGCCGTGATGTTCGTTTTGTAAAAGATTTTGATAAGAAAGTCTCTGATATCATGACGCCAAAAGAGCGTCTTGTGACGGCTTTAGAAGGAGCGTCATCCGGTTCCATCCGTAAATTACTTCATGAAAACCGCATTGAAAAAGTGCTTATTGTGAACGAGCAATTTGAATTGCGTGGCATGGTAACGGTAACCGATTTTAATAAAGCGACTACTTACCCAAATGCTTGTAAAGACGACCAAGGTCGTTTGCGTGTGGGTGCCGCTGTTGGTACCGGTGCAGACACAGGCGATCGTGTTAAAGCATTGTCCGATGCGGGTGTTGACATCATCGTCGTAGATACCGCTCATGGTCATTCAAAAGGCGTGATCGATCGTGTTCGTTGGGTAAAAGAAAATTTCCCTCATATTCAAGTTATCGGTGGTAATATCGCGACGGCGGAAGCGGCAATTGCCCTTGCTGACGCGGGTGCAGACGGCGTGAAGGTCGGTATTGGCCCAGGATCTATTTGTACCACTCGTATCGTAGCTGGTGTGGGCGTTCCACAAATCAGTGCGGTGGCGAATGTGGCCGAAGCGATGAACCCACGTGGCATTCCTGTTATCGCCGACGGTGGCGTGCGTTTTTCTGGTGATATCGGTAAAGCGATTGCAGCGGGCGCCAGTGTGATCATGGTTGGTGGTTTGCTAGCGGGTACTGACGAAGCGCCAGGTGAAGTAGTGCTGTTCCAAGGTCGCTCTTTTAAAGCGTACCGCGGCATGGGGTCTTTGGGTGCCATGTCTCAGTCTCAAGGTTCCAGTGATCGCTACTTCCAAGATTCAAGCAGTGTGGAAAAATTGGTGCCAGAAGGCATTGAAGGTCGCGTACCGTCAAAAGGCCCAATGGCTGCGGTTATTCATCAGTTGATGGGCGGTGTTCGCTCTTCTATGGGTTACACCGGCTCGGCTGATATTGAAACCATGCGTACTAAAACTCAGTTTTCTCAGATTACGGGTGCCGGTATGCGTGAAAGTCACGTCCACGATGTGACCATTACAAAAGAAGCGCCAAACTATCACGTCGGCTAACCGCGAGATACTTTGATACTGAGATGGGGCGTACAACACGCCCCATCTTTATTTGTTGCTTTTACTATTTATTGATGACTTCTACCAAGCCATTTAGGGCATTGAGTAGAGTGAAAGGAATGGCTAATCATGTCGCAAGATATTCACGCTCATAAAATTCTAATTCTTGATTTTGGTTCTCAGTACACCCAGTTGATTGCGCGTCGCGTGCGTGAAATTGGCGTTTACTGTGAAGTCCGTGCTTTTGATATGGAAGATCAAGAGGTTATTGATTTCGACCCTAAAGGCATCATCCTAGCGGGTGGACCTGAGTCTGTGCCTGAGCCTGGTTCTCCTCGTGCACCAGAAGCGGTATTTACCTTGGGCGTGCCGGTATTTGGTATTTGTTATGGTATGCAAACCATGGCAGAGCAGTTGGGCGGTAAAGTTCAAGGGTCTGAGGTTCGTGAATTCGGCTACGCGCAAATTCGCAAACACGATGGCCCTGCGTTGTTCGAAAACATCGAAGATCACATCGCCAACAACGGCGTGGCCTTGTTGGATGTGTGGATGAGTCATGGTGATAAAGTCATTACCATGCCTGAAGATTTCGTCTTGATGGCCTCTACAGATAGTTGCCCAATCGCTGCGATGGCGAATGAAGCGAAGAAATTCTACGGTGTGCAATTTCACCCAGAAGTGACTCACACTCTTCAGGGTGGCCGTATCTTGTCTCGCTTTATCGTCGACATTTGTGGCTGTGATACCTTGTGGACACCAGCGAACATTGCTCAAGATGCGATTGAACGTATGCAAGAGCAGGTAGGCGATAAGAAAGTCTTGCTTGCTTTGTCTGGCGGTGTGGATTCGTCTGTTGTGGCTGCCTTGTTGCACAAAGCCATTGGCGATCAGCTAACCTGTGTGTTCGTTGATAACGGTTTGCTGCGTTTACACGAAGGCGACCAAGTGATGAAAATGTTTGCCGATAACATGGGGGTAAAAGTCATCCGTGTGGACGCGGAAGATCTTTTCCTTGGCAAGCTGTTGGGTGAAAACGATCCTGAGAAGAAGCGTAAGATCATTGGTAATACCTTCATTGAAATCTTCGACGAGGAATCGTCTAAACTGGATGGCATTGATTTCCTTGCTCAGGGCACGATTTACCCTGACGTGATTGAATCTGCAGCGTCTAAAACTGGTAAAGCGCACGTGATCAAATCTCACCATAACGTGGGCGGTTTGCCAGATGATATGAAAATGGAATTGGTTGAGCCACTTCGTGAATTGTTCAAAGACGAAGTGCGTAAACTGGGTCTAGAGCTTGGTTTGCCATACGACATGGTGTATCGCCACCCGTTCCCGGGGCCAGGTCTTGGTGTGCGTATCTTAGGTGAAGTGAAAAAAGAATACGCCGACATCCTTCGTCGCGCCGACGCTATCTTCATCGAAGAGCTACGTCGCTCCGGTTGGTACGATAAAACAAGCCAAGCCTTTGCAGTGTTCCTGCCAGTGAAATCGGTTGGTGTTGTCGGTGACGGTCGTCGTTATGAGTACGTGGTTGCGCTTCGCGCAGTTGAAACCATCGACTTTATGACAGCACGTTGGGCGCATTTACCTTACGACTTGCTTGAAACCGTGTCTGGTCGCATCATCAATGAAATCGAACACATCTCCCGCGTGACTTACGACGTATCGTCTAAGCCACCGGCAACGATAGAGTGGGAATGATCCGACATTAAGTCTGTTCTATTCTAATTAGTCAGTTCACTAAAAACCCGCCGAGTGCGGGTTTTTTGTGTCCAAATATTATTTATTACGCGCTGATTGGTTGTTTGTGTTTTGGTAATCCCAACGAAATCAGCGTGGTGACAATGAGAAACGCAAAGGATACCCAGAGGCAGGCTGAGAATCCCCAGGTCTGAAATACCCAGCCAGACAATACCGTGCCGATTAAGCGCCCCATGGCGTTGGCCATGTAGTAAAAGCCCACATCCAGAGACACACCGTCTTCTTTGGCGTAGCTGACGATTAAATAAGAGTGCAAGGACGAGTTAACTGCGAACACAGCGCCAAACACCATTAATCCAACAATAATGACGGTTTCCGGATACCAAGCCTGTTGGATCGCATAGGCGATTACGCCAGTTACAAGCGCTAATATGAACGCCCACAGTAAGGCAGCGGTGCCATCCGGCGCTGAGCCCGATGTTAATCGGGTGATTTTAGGTGCGACTATCTGCACCAGACCGTACGCGATCACCCATAAAGCAAGAAAACCACCCACGGCGCTGTGGTTCCAATGAAATACCGATCCTAAATAAATAGGCAGGGCGATCACAAACCAGACATCGCGCGCGCCGAATAAAAACATACGCGCGGCCGACAGAATATTCACGCTGCCCGACTTGGAGAATATCTCGGAAAACTTGGGTTTGGTTTTCGCTTTGCCTAGATCCGCTTTTAAGCCGATGACACTGCCGATAAAGACAAAAATCAGCACAATCGCCATGGCAAGTACAGCATACTGGAAGCCAATCAAAGAGAGCAAAACGCCACCCAAAAAGAAGCCTGCGCCTTTTAATGTATTTTTAGAGCCGGTGAGGATCGCAATCCATTTGTACAAAGCGCCTTGGGCATCCGCCGGTACTAGGGTTTTGATGGCGCTTTTGGCGCTCATTTTATTCAAATCTTTGGCGATACCCGATAAAGCTTGCGCCGCCATTACCCAGGGAATAGTCAGCCAGGCGGCGGGGAAGGCGAGCATCAGTAGTGCAATGATCTGCATGGCCAGCCCCACGTTCATGGTGCGATTCAAACCAAGTCGAGCGCCTATCCAACCACCAACGAAATTCGTCACCACACCGAAGAATTCGTAGAACAAAAACAACATGGCTATTTCCAGCGTGGAATAGCTCAAATCATGAAAGTATAAAATAACCAACATGCGCAAGGCGCCGTCAGTTATGG
Organism: Marinomonas vulgaris; assembly: GCF_018145875.1. GTDB lineage: Bacteria > Pseudomonadota > Gammaproteobacteria > Pseudomonadales > Marinomonadaceae > Marinomonas > Marinomonas vulgaris. Next base: position 27,972 of record NZ_JAGSSV010000028.1, read on the forward strand.
TGAAGTTCCAATAATTAAAGGTGACCAGCATGTACTGGCGCACGTTTTGGTTAAGTTGAGAAAACATAGCGGTTCTCTTTTGTAGTCGTCTTAAGCTAAGCCAACTTTTTTGACAAGATCGGCTGTGCGTGTTGCGTAGCCCATTTCGTTGTCGTACCAAGCGTAAATTTTGACCATGCGTGTACCAATTAGCATGGTGGATTGGGCATCAACAATGGTAGAGCGTTGGTCGCCCTTGTAATCGATGGAAACCAGCGGACGATCTTCAAAGCCAAGAATGCCTTTTAATTCGCCTTCGGAAGCATCTTTTAAGAGAGCATTTACTTCATCGACGGTGGTATCGCGTTTCACGTCAAAAACAATGTCAGTTAACGAGGCATTCGCGAGAGGAACACGTACGGCGTGACCATTTATTTTACCTGCCAGTTCAGGGAATATTTCGATGATGGCCGTGGCGGAGCCGGTGGTGGTTGGGATCAAGCTCATGCCACAAGCGCGAGCACGGCGAAGATCTTTGTGGGGGGCATCCAAAATAGTTTGCGTATTGGTTAGGTCGTGAATCGTCGTGAAAGAAGACTGCTCGATGCCCAGTTTTTCATGAATGACCTTTACGACCGGCGCAATGCAATTGGTCGTACAAGACGCGGCAGTCACAATACGGTGCTGTGCTGGATCAAAAATATGATCATTGACGCCCATGACAATGTTCGCAACGCCCGCTTCTTTAACGGGGGCTGAGACCACGACACGTTTTACGCCTTGATCGAGGTACTTATTTAATATCTCTGTTTTTTTGTGCTTGCCGGTGGCTTCAATCACCACGTCACAAGTTGACCAATCAACGGCATCGATGTCTTTTTCTTGAGTGGTGCGAATGCTTTGGCCTGCAATGACAATATTGCTGCCGTTTGTGGTTACGGCATGGTTCCAACGACCTTGAACAGAGTCAAATTCAAGCAGGTGAGCGAGAGTGGTAGTATCCCCGGCTACATCGTTAATTTGTACAAACTCAAGTTCTGGCCAATCAAATGAAGCGCGTAGCGCTAAACGGCCGATACGACCAAAACCGTTAATACCTACTCTAATTGTCATGTTTGTTCTCCTCTAAATACAGCATTCTGGTCGGGTGCTCATCTCGGATAAGCGTTTAATGTCTTCTTGGTATTCTTCTTTTAGGCAGTTGGATTCCACTAATCCACGGATTTGTTTTCTCATCCAGCCTGGAAGTTGGTCTGATAGACGATAAAACACCCACTGGCCTTGGCGAGTGTCGACAATGACGCCGCTTGAACGCAGTAGCGACAAATGCCGAGATACTTTAGGTTGGCCTTCGTTTAAAGCGTGGGTGAGTTCGGCAACACAGACCTTTTGTTCTCGTGCAATAATCAACAAGCATCGCACTCGGGTTTCATCAGACAGTAATTTGAAAAATTGATGTGGCAGCATTTTTAAGTCCGTATATGTGTATATCCATATATATTAACGATGAACTTAATGATGTCAATACCTAGGTGTCTGTTTGGGTATTCAAATACATTTAACCGATGATGTGTGAAGGAGGGTAGCATTTGATATAAATGGTGTTTTGAAATTAAGGTTGAATTATCTGCTGAGGAGCTAAATTGGAATTTCCAACAGAATTAATAGAAGGGCGTTTGATTAAGCGCTACAAGCGCTTTTTAGCGGATATCGAGTTACCAACGGGCGAAGTGATTGTTGCCCATTGCCCTAATACAGGCTCAATGAAGCGCTGCCAGCAAGAAAATGCGAGAGTGTGGGTTTCTAAGAGCAATAACCCAAAGCGCAAGCTGGCTTATACATGGGAGTTGGTGGAAGTAGACGAACAATATCTTGCCTGCATCAATACCGGATACCCTAATAAATTAGTTGGAGAGACGATCGCTAACGGTGTGGTGTCTGAGTTGATAGGTTATGCCGAGCAAAAAGCCGAAGTGAAGTATGGTGAAAAAAGTCGAATAGATTGGCTACTAATAGATGACGAAGGACGAAAATGCTATGTGGAAGTAAAAAACGTCACCTTGTTAGAAGAAGATGGCTTGGGATATTTTCCTGATGCCGTCACAGAGAGAGGGCGAAAGCATCTTTTTGAACTGGCTAATATGGTAGAAGAAGGGCATCGAGCCGTGATGTTTTTTTGCGTAAGTCATACGGGAATTGAATCCGTTACGCCAGCGATGCATATTGATTCAAAATACGCGCAAGTATTTATTGAGGCAGTAAAAAGAGGCGTGGAAGTGATTGCGTACAAGGTTGATATCAATTCTCAAGGTATGTGGGTTACTCATGCTATCCCAGTTCATATGCCTGCGTTGTCATAAACGTTAATGTTGGCGTGTTTCTCTGACTGTATTTTGGTCAAAAGCTTTCGTTTTGTTGGTTTTTTGACCGCTTTAAGTGTTGTTTTAAATTAATTAGCTTAATTCGCACATTTCTTCAAAAAAGGGTTGCACTAAATCTGTAGATCCTTAATATACGCCCTCGCTGACACGGACAAGGCT
>NZ_JAGSSV010000029.1 GCF_018145875.1 Marinomonas vulgaris
CCGCCAGCAACAGGAACCTGCCGTTAAAGCAATTTAACGTGTGCCCAAGTAATGGGAATCCCCCACCGAAATAAGCGAAGCTAGGTGGGGGAGGATGTCAACTTTCCCCGTTGCATAAGAATGAAGCCGCCGTCCTGATGTTTACGGTATGAAAAGTCTGGCCAACCCACGGCGATGTCCGTTGGCCCTTCGATCGGCTTGGTTCTCAATACAGAGGCAATGACGGGCAAGGCAGTGGCGTTTTCAGACTTGGCGTGTGACCTAGGGTTTAGCGATCAATCGCACTTTTTGCGGGAGTTTAAAAAGCTGGTCAGCGTGACGCCATTGGACTATCTGCATCAGGTAAAACAAGAAACTTACGTCAGTCGTCTGCGGTATTTTTGATTGTATTTTTGAACTTTCTCGGTGCATAAAAAGATAAAACGCACTAGTTTTGTGCGCTTTATTCTGTTTTTTGTGTTCTGTTTCAATGAATTTATTTTGGCGGGTGGTTTTTAATCCAGTGGTCGGCAATGTCATCACGACGAGCGACCCACACCTGATCATGGGATTGCACGTAATCGAGAAAGCGTTTTAGGGCCATAAATCGACTTGGCTTGCCCAGCGTTCGACAATGCATACCAATCGACATCATCTTGGGGGCGGTGGCACCTTCTTCATATAAACAATCAAAGTTGTCTTTTAGATACTGGAAAAATTCCTCTGCATGGTTAAAGCCGTAGGGCGAAGAAAACTTCATGTCGTTGCAATCCAGCGTGTAAGGCACGATGAGATGAGGTTTGCTGCCCCCCTCGGGCGTATCGACTTTCACCCAGTAAGGTAAATCGTCGCCATAGTTGTCTGAGTCGTATTTGAGCTGAGCCTGTTCCGCGACTAGGGCGCGGGTGTTTGGCGAATCGCGACCTGTGTACCAGCCGCTTGGCTTCACGCCAGTGACTTCTTCGATCAGCGCCAGCGCTTGTTGCATGTGCTCGCGCTCTTGTTCGATCGGCATGTCTTGGTAATGAATCCATTTCAAACCATGGCAGACAATTTCATGGCCGCCGTCGACGAAGGCTTTGGCCACTTCTGGATTACGCTGTAAAGCGGTGGCAATGGCGAATACCGTCAGCGGCAAACCACGACGTTCAAACTCATTTAAAATACGCCACACCCCAGTACGCGAACCGTATTCATACAAGGACTCCATACTCATGTGACGATCTTTAAACGGCTGAGCCCCGAAAATTTCCGACAAAAACGTCTCCGCGTGCTCATCACCATGCAACACACAGTTCTCACCGCCTTCTTCAAAATTCAATACAAACTGCACCGCCACTCGGGCTTGATTCGGCCACTGTACATTGGGCATACCTTGTCTGCCGTAACCGGCGTAATCGCGCTCTAAATAATGTTTCATCATCTTGTTCCGTTTTGAAATAAGGCTGGGTGTTTTATCGGATCGTTATTTGTCGTCTCGCCATTATGGCTATTGGTTATCGTGTCCAGTGAGCATAACGACCAACGAATGGTTTGCTAACAGGTTGACCGTACTGGCCTATCTTTGATGTTTGTAAATGCAATTGATGCAAAGCCTCGGCCAGTTTGACGGCGGCGGTTACCCCGTCAATGATGGGAACAGGCAGCTCAGACGCGAGTTTGTTCACCAGCGCCGACATGCCAGCGCAGCCCAAAACGATGGCTTCAGCGCCATCGTTTTGAATCGCAGCGAGGCATTCAGACTTGAGGCATTCATAGGCATCAGCTTCGATGTTCTCCAAAGCCAATACGGGAATATCTGTGGCTCTAACGCCACTACAGCGGTGTTGATAGCCGTATTTTTGCAGCAAATGTTCGCTGGCGGGTAGGGTTCTGGCTAAGGTGGTCACCACGCCAAACTTGTGTGCTATTAATCCAGCCAGTTGGAAAGCGGCTTCCGCAATACCGATAACGGGGGCGTTGGCAAGTTCTCTTGCAGCATCTAAGGCAGGGTCGCCAAAGCAAGCAATGATGTGAGCGTCCACACCCATGTGATTACCTTCTTCTATTAAGTCTAATAAGGCGGCGCTGGCAATCACTTCATCAAAAGCGCACTCGATACTTTTCGGTCCATGAGATGGTGTGTAAGGCAAAATGTCAGTGTCAGGCAAGGCGACAGATTGCGCGCTGAGGGCCATTGCCTGAGTCATATCGGCACTGGAGTTTGGGTTAATAAGTTGAATTCTCATGGTCATCCTAGCGAGAAAAAAGACGTTGAAAGTCTATGTTTGTGTCTTCTTTGCTTTCTAAAATTAATGAAGACCTTATGTGTTTTAAATGATGGCTCATCCAATGCTGTGCGTCTTCCGCACTCCCTGTATCAAGAATGTCGAGCAGTTGAGCATGATCGCCGCATTCGCATCCAACGCTACCGCGTGTGCCGTAGGCTGCCAAAATCAGCGAAGAGCGATAACACAGCTGTTCAACAAAACTGGCCAGCACTTTATTACCTGATAAGTGCGCCAGCTCATAATGAAAGCGTGCGGTTAGCTGAATCGCTTCGGCGAGTTGACCATTTGCTTCCGCTTGTTTCTCTTCTTTTGTCATCAAACGAAAACGTGAGGATTGTTCTGGGTTCCAGTGGGTTATCAAAGCCGGTATTAATTGCGGCTCTATCAGTATTCGACTGTCGAGAACCTCCAATGCTTCACTTTCACTTGGTCTATTGACGTGAGCGCCTTTGTTTTTTTCGATCACGACAAAGTGCTCAAGCGAAAGGCGCTGTAATACTTTACGAATACCTGTGCGGCTGACACCGAAAGCTTCAGACAAGCGATCCTCTGGAAGTCGAGCGCCAGGTGGTAGCTGGTGCTCAACGATCGCGTTGAGAATCTGTTGATGTATGTGTTCGTCGGTAGCCATGCAATCTTCTCTATAAATTGTATACGATACTATGTAGATACTGTTTCAAAAAATAATATAACACGTGAAGTGGATTCGTACATCTCTCACGATGAAGTTATTTAAAATGCTCGTTTTTGGTGTGTTTTTGCTCTTTTTGTCATGTTTTGGTGCACTGGAAAGTGCCTTATATTGGGTTTTTATGTCTTATTTCATTAAAAACAAGGCAATTTAAAATTGGCACATAAATTGTATTCATTATTGTATACAATCAAAAAGGAACAAAGCCATGAAGCAAGATTTTGAGCAAAGCCCACGCTTGGCGAACAGTGATCTGTTGCCAGAAAAAGATCAAAAATGGGGATGGTATAGCATCTTTGCGTTTTGGATGTCTGATGTACACAGTGTTGGCGGCTACGTATTTGCTGCCAGCTTGTTTGCCTTGGGGCTAAACGGCATTCAGGTGTTTATCAGCTTGTTAGCAGGAATCTCTATTGTATTGGTGTTTGCTAATTTGATGGGTAAACCTGGGCAAAAAGCCGGTGTGCCATTTCCTGTTGTCGCACGAATGTCATTTGGCGTGTTTGGCGCTAACATCCCAGCGATTATTCGAGGTCTAATTGCGGTCGTCTGGTACGGCATTCAGACATTCTTAGCGTCTAGCTCCTTTATTATTCTTATTTTGTATTTCTTTCCTGAAATGGCGTCGCTAGCAGAAGGCTCTTTTATTGGGCTATCTTATCTTGGTTGGGTTGGTTTCTCTGCTATGTGGATTTTGCAGGGCATTGTGTTCATGTTTGGTATGGACATGATTCGTAAGGTCATTGATTGGTCAGGCCCTGCTATTTATGTGGCCATGTTTGCTTTGTGTATTTATATGGTGGATTTAGCTGGCTGGGAAAACATCAGTTTCAGCTTGAGCGCCAATAACTTAATGGGGCTGGACGCCATTACACAAATGCTGATTGCGATAGCCTTAGTCGCTGGCTACTTTGCTGGGCCGACGCTCAATTTTAGCGATTTTTCACGTTACTGTGGTAGCTATGAAAAACTAAAGCTGGGTAACCTGTTGGGTTTGCCGTTTAACTTTGTACTGTTCTCCTTATTCAGTGTCGTGATTGTATCAGCGTCGATTCCGGTGTTTGGCGAGATGATTACCGATCCAGTGGAAACCGTTAAACGCTTAGACTCTGGCTTTATTACCGTATTGGGCGCGCTGACCTTTATTTTTGCTACGGTGGGCATCAACATAGTGGCGAACTTTGTGGCGCCGGCGTTTGACTTTTCCAATGTGTCACCACAGAAAATAAGCTTTAAAGCGGGTGGTTTTATCGCTGCGTTCGGCTCTGTGTTGCTTACGCCATGGAATTTATTCAACAATCCAGAAGTGATTCATTACACAGTCGATGTGTTGGGTGCCATGATTGGGCCTTTGTACGGCATTATCATTGTGGATTATTTCTTTATTAAAAAGGGTCATATAGATGTGGCGGCCTTATATACCGAATCGCCAAAAGGGCGTTACTGGTACGATAACGGCGTCAATAAGAAGAGTGTTTATGCATTGTTAATTGCTGGTTTCGTTGCCATTTTAGCGACCTTTGTGTTCAGTGCGTTAGCCAATTACGCCATCTTTATTGGTGGTATTATTGCCGCTGTGTCTTATCGATACATGATGGAACCAGAGCGAGTGGCACTGCAAAACTTGAATCTTGCGAAATCCTAACCGACATATATCGTTACGAACACCCAATAAGAAAGAGCCTCCTTATTTGATTATAGGAAGGTTTTTTTATGGGTAATGTAAATTCTATCTTCTTGACCATACCTGTTAACAGGTGCTACTAATGGTGCGTTATTGTTTTTCGGAGAATATCTTATGCAAGTAAAATTTTCAGAAGACGTTGTGCCTCTTTCAGATTTAAAGGTTAATCCTGGAAAGGTTGTCAATCGAGCGCAAGATACACATCGTCCAATCTTGCTTACGAGTCGAGGTCGTGGTGTCGCTGTTGTGCAGGGGCTTGAGGAATACGAAAAAACGGCTGAGGAGCTTCAGTTTGTGAAAGCGGTGGCTCAAGGTCTTATGGATGTCCGAGAGGGCAAGACTGTTTCTCTAGCGGATGCAAAGAAAACACTGGGTATCGACTAGATGGAACTTCGCATTGCACAGTCCGCTCTTGAGGATTTGCAATCCATTCAAGAGCATTACAGAAAAGAGGGTGTGCCACTTATTGGCGATGAGTATGTAACGGCCATTTTAGAGCAGGTTGACATGCTTGTGCGTCACCCTGATGCTGGCCGAGTAGTTCCAGAGTTTGGTTTGAATTATATCCGAGAGTTAATCCATTCGCCTTTTCGCGTTGTTTACCTAAGACAAGAAGTTGACGTCGTGCTCATCCGAGTGTGGAGGAGTGAGAGACAACTCGAGTTACCTGAGGACGAATAGTTCACTCCACCAAGAAATTACGGTTATCGGAGAGGGTGTCGATAGCGTTGTCGTCGGTGCGATCTTTGAGTTTGACGCCAGACAGTTTGAGGGTGCGGGCTTCGTTGAGTAAATAAACCGCTTTGCGTGCGGCGTCTGGGTAGCTCATGCCTGCCGGACGGATATTAGAAATGCAGTTGCGATACGCGTCGGTAAGGCCGACTTTGCCGCCCCATGTTAAATACAACCCCAAACTGTCGGGGGAACTCAGCCCTGGCCGTTCACCAATAAGCACCAAGACGCATTGGGCGTTAAGGCGCTCGCACACATCATCCCCAATCGCGACGCGACCTTGTTCAACAAGACAAATAGGGGCAACTGTCCAGTCGTTTTTCTTGTTGTCTAATTGGTGAAATAGCTCACGTAAAAATGGCAGGGTATTTTGCTCAATCGCCAAAGACGATAAACCATCCACCACCACGATAGCTAGATCGTATGCCTGCGTGTTCTTTGCTCTGTGTGCGTCGAGCTGTTGGGCTGACTTATTGTTCAATCGACGACCATAATCTGGGCGCTGCAAATAGGTGGCACGATCGACTGCCAAGCTGTGCAGTAGCAAGGGCTTTCCCGCGGGAGCCCAAGCTTGTTGCGACAAGGTTTGTGCCAATTCATCGATGTTAAGTTGTGCGTGAACCGCATCGATGGCTTGAGCGTGAGCGAGTTGAAACGCCAGTAGGTGTTTGGTCGGCACGCTGATGCCTGAACGACCCAGACCCACGCGGGCGTCCGTAAAGGCGGTGAGTTTACTCCATGCGTTTTCCGTTACGGGTTCGGTGTTTTCTGTTGGCGTTTTTTTTAGAGTGCTGTCTGGAGTGCTCATGAGTGTCCTCCCGTTAAACGATTCAGCGAGTGATAAAACGCATCAGGCAATCTGGCATTTAAGGTAAATTGGTCGCTGTTCTGAACGATCTGCATCTTGTCTAACCAGAGATCAAACTCAGGTGCGGGTTTCAAACCCAGTACACGTCGAGCATACAGGGCATCGTGAAAGGAGGTGGTTTGGTAGTTCAGCATGATGTCGTCGGAACCGGGAATGCCCATCACGAAGGTGCAGCCTGCGACACCTAACAGTGTTAGTAAATTGTCCATGTCATTCTGATCGGCCTGAGCGTGGTTGGTGTAGCACACATCGCACCCCATGGGTAAACCAAGCAATTTGCCGCAGAAATGGTCTTCTAATCCGGCTCGAGTGATTTCTTTACCATCGTACAAATATTCTGGGCCGATAAAACCAACCACCGTATTGACCAGCAGGGGATTGAATTTGCGCGCCACTGCATAGGCGCGAGCTTCGCAGGTTTGTTGATCCAAGCCATGATGGGCATTGGCTGACAAGGCACTGCCTTGGCCGGTTTCAAAATACATGACGTTGTTGCCCACTGTGCCACGATTCAAAGATAAGGCTGCGGCTTGCGCCTCGGCCAAATTGGCGAGATTAAAGCCGAAGCTGTCGTTGGTGGCTTGCGTGCCGCCGATGGATTGAAACACCAAATCCACCGGCGCGCCTTGGTCGATGCATTCAATGGTGTTGGTGACGTGAGTTAACACGCAAGATTGGGTGGGGATCTCATAATGCTGAATCACTTCGTCCATCATTTTGATCAAGCGTGTGGCCTGTTGAACATTGTCGGTGGCGGGGTTGATACCAATCACAGCGTCGCCATTGGCGTAGAGCAAACCGTCTAACATGCTGGCGGCGATGCCGGTTAAGTCGTCCGTAGGGTGGTTGGGTTGTAAGCGCGTCGACAAATGCCCCGGCAAACCAAGGGTGTTACGAAAGGCGCTTTTAACGTGGCACTTTTTCGCGATCAGAATCAAATCCTGATTGCGCATGATTTTACTCACCGCAGCGGCCATTTCCGGCGTTACGCCTTGTCGAATCGAAGTCAGCTTGTCGCTGGTGGCCAAATCACTTAATAACCAATCCCGAAAACCGCCTACCGTCAGATGGGAAATCTCGGCAAACGCGATTTTGTCGTGATCATCGAGAATCAATCGGGTGATTTCATCGTCTTCATAGGGCACAAGGGCCTGTTGAAGAAACAGACTTAAAGGCACGTCGGCGAGAGTCATTTGCGCAATGGCGCGCTCTTCTGCACTTTCAGCAGCAACGCCGGCCAAGCGATCACCGGAACGCGCTGGCGTGGCCTTGGCCATTAAATCGGCCAAATCGACGAAACCAAACGTCTTCCCACCTAAAACGTGACGAAATTGATAAGAAGAATGTGGATGACTCATAACGGCTGCTCACCTCTAGTCTAAAAAAGAGTCGGCCAAAACCCATTATTGAAAAAGGCCTGAGTTTTACGGCTAAATTTAGCTATTAATAACACTACGTCATTTTGTATATGGATGTTATCGAATAATGTCATAGGTCGCGCTCTTGTCAAAGTCGACAAACCTACCTCGTTGGTGGCATGTCAATTTTTGTCGACGACTGATGCGCATCACGCTACACTGTCGTTATGATTAAATCTTTCAAGCACAAAGGCCTCAAGAAATACTTCCAAACTGGAAGTGTTGCTGGAATTCAGGCTAAGCATCAAGGCAAATTACGGATGCAACTGACAGCAATAGATACCGCACAGGTGATTGATGATATCAATCTACCTGGTTTTAAGTTACACCCACTAAAGGGAGATCGTGACGAGATTTGGTCTATTACCGTAAATGGTAACTGGCGCATTACTTTTGAATTTATTGATGGTAATGCATACATTCTCAACTATGAGGACTATCACTAATGACTATGCATAATCCGCCGCACCCCGGAGAGTTTATTTATGACGTATATCTAGAGCCAGCTGGCCTTAGCTGTCGTTATTTAGCAAAACAACTTGATGTAGCGTCGTCTACTTTAAATAGAGTTTTAAAAGGGCAAAGTGCGATTTCTCCAGAAATGGCACTGCGCTTATCCAAAGCAATTGGCAGAACGCCAGAAAGTTGGTTAGCAATGCAAGATAACTACGATCTTTGGCATGCTAAACAACAAGTTAACTTAACAAATGTCCATGTAGTCAACTTTGCAGTGGCATAAAAACGGGAAGGCAAGCTCTAAACACTTAGAGACTTGCCTTACAAATTCACAGGATAAATCAGGGTTATCTTCCATGATTTCACCGATCTTTGCCCAATGCTCAATTTGTTTTGGCTTGGGTTTCTGCTAGAACACAAAAACACCTCAAAACAACTCCATTTTCTGTACCGATATTCCTATTTTTGCGCCTAAATGATACGTTATAATATAACTCAAATATCTTTCTACTCATTTATCCTTATCATCAAGGAATGCTTACATGAACGACCCACTCCCCGACGAGTCCATCGTGCTTGAAGAAGACGCATATCGAAAACAGACTATGAACCCCGTTGTACCCCATGATTCCCATTCAGACGACATTCACATTACCTTGCCAGATGGCAGCGTAAAAGCATTTACGGCCCCTGTGACGGTGGCCGATATCGCCCAATCTATCGGTGCGGGCTTAGCGAAAAACACCTTGGCCGGTAAGGTGAATGGCGTTTTGATGGACGCCTGCGACCCCATTTACCAAGACGCCAGCGTGCAAATTATCACCCCAAATGACGAAGAAGGGCTGGCGATCATTCGTCATTCCTGTGCGCACCTTATTGGTCATGCGGTGAAGCAATTGTACCCCAGTGCTCAAATGGCGATTGGCCCGGTAATCGACGATGGCTTTTATTACGACATCGCTTACGAGCGGCCTTTTACGTCAGAAGACATGGCGGCCATTGAAAAACGCATGGGCGAGCTGATCAAAAAAGGCTACGACGTAGTGAAAAAAATCACTCCACGGGACGAGGTAATCGCTCTTTTCACCGCCAGAGGCGAAGAGTACAAGTTGCGCTTAATCGAAGATATGGGCCCAGAAGTCACCGAAATGGGACTGTATTATCACGAAGAATACCTAGACATGTGTCGCGGCCCTCATGTGCCCAATACGCGTTTTCTAAAAGCCTTTACCTTGACGAAGCTAGCGGGTTCTTATTGGCGCGGTGACGCGAAAAACGAGCAGTTACAGCGCATTTATGGCACCGCCTGGGGCGATAAAAAGCAACTCAAAGCCTACCTCACTCGCTTAGAAGAGGCGGAAAAACGCGACCATCGCAAGCTGGGTCGAGAGCTGAATTTGTTTCATTTCCAAGAAGACGCCACGGGCGCCGTATTCTGGCACGCTCGCGGTTGGACGATTCTACAAGAGCTGATTGCCTATATGCGTCGTCGTCAAGCGGCTGTGGGCTACGAGGAAGTCAACACGCCAGACATGATGGACCGCACCCTCTGGGAAATCTCGGGCCATTGGCAAAATTATCGCGAAAACATGTTCACCACCGAAGTGGAAGACAACCGCTTTTTGGCGCTAAAACCAATGAATTGCCCTGGTAGTGTCTTGCTGTATCGCCACGGTTTAAAGAGCTTTCGTGACCTGCCGATTCGCATGGGCGAGTTTGGTAAGGTGCACCGTAATGAACCCTCGGGATCTTTGCATGGCTTGATGCGAGTTCGCCATTTCACCCAAGACGACGCGCACATTTATTGTACGCCAGAGCAAATGGGCTCAGAGTGTCGCGATGTCATCGACTTGGTGTTGGACATTTATCGCCAATTTGGTTTTGACGATGTGCGCATCAAGTTATCCACTCGACCAGACAATCGCATGGGCGACGACGCCACTTGGGATTTGCTGGAAAATACCCTCATTGAGGTGTTGGACGACATGTCTTTGGCCTATCAGATCAACCCAGGTGAAGGGGCGTTTTATGGCCCTAAATTGGAGTTTGTGTTGCGCGATGCCATTGGTCGCGATTGGCAATGCGGCACCTTGCAAGTAGACATGAATTTGCCTTTACGCTTTGGCATTGAGTATGTGGACATGGATGGTCAGCGTAAGCAGCCGGTGATGCTACATCGTGCCTTATTTGGTTCATTAGAGCGTTTTACTGGGATCTTGATCGAGCATCATGCGGGCAAGTTACCAACTTGGTTGGCGCCAGTGCAGGCCATGGTGTTGGCGATCAGCGCCGACAACAACGGCTACGCCAAAGACATTGAAGCCTTGTTGAACAGCACCGGATTGCGGGTCGAAGCCGACATCAGTAATGAAAAAATCGGCTACAAAATTCGCAAACAAACCTTGCAGCGTATTCCGTATTTGCTTGTAGTAGGAGCGAAAGAGCAAGCCTCTGGCACGGTGGCGATTCGCAGTCAAAATGGCGATGACCTTGGCGTGCTGCCACTGCAAGAAGCCATGGCCTTTCTGCAAAACGCCGCCAAAACCCCCGATGCCGACGATCGACTGGCGGCACAACAGGCCTTGATGGCAAAGCTGATGCCTAGTCTATAAACAGACATAAACAGAGACCGCCAATCAATAGTAACCTCATTGGTTGGCGGTTTTTTCTAGTACTTCTTCGATGGCTTGTTTAAATACTTCTGCCGGTTGGCCGCCGGAAATAGCGTAGGCGTTGTTGATGATAATGGTCGGTACCGAGGTGATGCCATTTTGCTTCCACAAGGATTCTTGCTGGCGCACTTCGTCGGCAAAGTGGTTGTTTTCCAGTACTCCTTTGGCCGCGGCGGGATCAAGGTTGACGCTGCTGGCAAGGTTCGCCAAGACGGTAAAGTCACTGACGTCTTGGTTATGGGTAAAGTGTGCTTTGAACATGGCCATTTTCAGTTCGGCTTGTTTGCCTTCTTGTTGCGCCCAATGCAGTAAACGATGAGCATCGAAGGAATTACGCATGCGGCTGTCGTCAGTGAAATTAAAATCAAACCCCACGTCTTTGCCGCGGGCTTGGATCATGGCACGGTTCTGCTCGGACTGTTCTTGGCTGATGCCGTATTTTTCAGTGATGTGCTCGCTGAAATTTTGTCCTTCCGCTTGCATGTCTGGATTCAGTTCAAACGGTTGAAAGGTGAGGCTAGCGTCGACCGTGTCGCTCAGCTCGGCGAGCGCTTGATTGAGATTGCCAAGGCCTACCACGCACCAAGGGCACATGACGTCTGAAACGAATTGAATGTCTAATGGTGTTTTCATAAAAATGACTCAGTTAATAGATGATGTTGTTATTCTTGAGGCCATTGTTGGAAAAAGAAAGTATCTGCCGTTAAAAACACGCTATTTGCTGATGTTTTACATACTCTTTGTTGCAATAAAGCATCATTTAGCCACCCAGAGAGTCGGTAAAACCACCTTGACCGTTAAGCCTTGATGAGGGGAATCTTGATATTCGAGTGTGCCATGGTATCTGTCGACAATGTTTTTTACGATGGATAAACCCAGCCCAGCCCCTTCTATTTTTCCAGACCGGTAGAAGCGTTCACTGAGTCGCTGTCGCTGTTCTTCTGTGACGCCTTGGCCGTGATCAACAACGCTCAAGGTCATGGTGTTGGCATGCTGAGTCAGGTTGACTTGGATGACGCTGTGATTAGGGGAAAATTTCAGGCTGTTACTGAGTAAATTTTGCAGCAAAATTTCAATATGACTGCCGTTCATTAGGCAATGCCATGGGGTGTCTTCATTTGCTTCAAGGGTAATTTCAATGTCTTTTTTCCACGCGAGTGGCAATATATCGGCAATAATGGATCGGGTTACGACTAAAAAATCAGATTGATCATGGCAGGCCGGATGCTTTTGGTGTTCTAGACGAGCAAGTACCAGCAGCTGCGAAACAATGCGTGTTGAGCGGTCTACCCCTTGAATAAGTTGCTCTAAGGAATGGCGTTGTTCAAGGTCGTTATCAGCGGATAACGCGTTTTGGGCATGTATTCTTAAAATGCTCAGTGGCGTTCTCAGCTCATGAGTGGCATCTGCAATAAAACGCTTTTCCCTTTCCATCAAAACATCCACTTCCCCCAGCAAATGATTTAACGCATTTTGTACCGGCGTGAGTTCCTTCATGGTGGTGGGCAAATAAATAGGTTCGAGTTTTTCAGGTGTAAGCTGGGTGATTTTCGACGCCAACTGCCGTAAAGGCGCCAGCCCCACACCGACGGCCAGCGACACAAAAATCGCCACAATAGGCCAACCTAACAGTTCAGGCATGAGTGTCTGGACGACGATTTGTTGCGCGATTTCGTCGCGGATATCGGCGCGTTCAGCCACCACGACTTTTTTGTCGCCATTAATTTGGTGCAAGGTGAACACGCGCCAATCGTACCCATCGGCGCTGGCCATGCTGTAACCGGCGGCATCGCTTTTTTGTGGCGTTAGGGTGAGCGGTGAAGACGATGCGCTTAATTGATCTGCGTCCCATAACTGATAAAAAATTTTACTTTCGTATTTATGGCCGACGCTTTGGTCGGTGTTGGTGATGTCTTTTAATAAGGTCTGAGTTGTGTGGTGATCATCTTGGCTAATATTATCGGATAACACCAATAACAGTCTGGCTTGCTGTGCCAATCGAGCATCGAATAACTCTTCTACTTCATGATTAGCGAACACCAAACCAATGATCATCACCAGTATGCTGACCAAGGTGAAAACCGACATGACGATAAAAAGTGTGCGGCGTTTGATCGAATTCAACGCGATTTTTTCACTCCACTTTTTTGTCAGCCACATAACCAATGCCTCTTATGGTACGGATTAAATCGGGGAATATTTTTTTACGCAAATGATGTATGTGCACTTCCAACGCATTGCTGTCAACGTTGTCTTCCCAGCCGTAAATAAGCTGCAATAGCACATCTCGGGTATAAACGTGCCCTGGCTGGCTAATTAATTCGTGCAGTAGCGTGAATTCCCGTCGGGTCAGGTTGATGTCTTTTTCTTGATAAACGACCTTGTGACTTTCGGGAAACAAAGTGAGGTTGCGGTAATGAATTTCACTCACGGAGCGACCATTGCTGCGTCGTAACAAGGCTCGAATTCGGGCTTTTAGCTCGATCACATCAAAGGGTTTAACCAGGTAATCATCGGCACCAAGGTCTAAGCCTTCGACCTTGTCTTCGATGGCATCCCGTGCGGTTAAGATAAGTACTGGCGTGCTATTTTTGTTTGATCTCAACTGTTTTAAGACAGAAAAGCCATCTAATCTGGGCAAGCCAAGGTCCAAAATAACCAGATCAAACCTCTCGTTAGTCAGGGCTTCCAAAGCGTGAATGCCATCTTGCAGCAGGTCAACGGTATGGCCGTCGCGTTTTAAGGCGGTGACCAGTCCATCGGCCAAAGAAACATCGTCTTCTACTACCAATATTCTCAACTGTATTTCCTTCATTATGGAACCATCAAAGCAGAATCAACGAGTTGTTGGAAGGTCGGAAAATCGAGCGCTCCTTGGCGTAAGGCGACAACCTCGCCGTGCTTGGAAAAAAACAACACCGTTGGTGGACCAAAGATACCATAGTTGCCTAAGAAATCTTGTTGTGTTGGTGTGTTGTCAGTGATGTCGAGCTGAAGAAAAACCGTGGTGTTCCGGTAGGGTTGTAATTCGCGACGGGCAAAGACCTGTTCTTCCATTTCTAAACACGAGGTGCACCAATCGGCGTAAATATCGACCACCACGGTTTTGCCTTCGAGTTTTGCTTGGGATAACGCTCGCTTAAGCGTGTCCACGTCGGCTGTTCGGTTAAATAAGGGCCCATTATTTTCCTTTGATGCACTCGCTACCGAGCTATTAAGATAAGCCAAAGGCGTCGTTAAACTGGCTTGACCGGCAAGGCTTGATGACAATAACGAAAGACCATAAAACAGCAGCATCAAGGCCGCGCCTTGGCGTATTTTACTGCCGCCAGTCTCTGTCGATTGAAAGGGCGAAAGGTAAACAGCATACAATACACAAAGAGTGGCCCACAACAACACACTGATCGTGTCGGCAACAATTCTAGACAGTAACGCAATGGCAACGCCCAGCAACACAACCCCAAAAGCGGCTTTTACTTGCATCATCCACATACCGGCTTTAGGTAAGTACTTCCCCCCGCCAAGACCCACTAGCAGCAGAGGAACTCCCATTCCTAAACTCATCACAAATAAAATGCTCCCGCCAAGCACCGCGTCTCCTGTTGTGCTTATGTAGATCAATGCCCCCGCCAAAGGCGCTGACACACAGGGCGACACAATAAGAGCGGAAATGGCGCCCATTATTCCCACACCAATATAGGGGCCGCCAACGCTTTTTTGGCTCAAGCGGTCCAATCTATCACGTAAAAACACCGGCAATTGCAATTCGTAAAAACCAAACATAGACAAAGAAAGCAACACGAACAGCAGGCTGAAAATCACGATGACGACAGGAGTTTGAAACAATGCTTGCAGGTTCAGTTGAGCGCCAAATACACCGACTAACACCCCAGCAGCGCTATAAGACACCGACATGCCCAACACATAAGACAAGGACAGGAAAAACCCTTTTTTGGTGGTAATGGTACCGGCTTGGCCGACAATAATTCCGGCTAGAATGGGGATCATTGGCAGTACGCAAGGGGTAAAGGTCAAGCCAAGACCCAGAACAAAGAATGTCAACAATACCCAGATACGATTTCCGTTCAGTAGCAATTCAACTAACTTTCCTTCTTCCCCCGACGACTGAAATGCCGTGCCAGCAGAAGAGATTGAGTCAGCAGAAGGGATTGAGTCGGCAGAAGAAATCGTTATCGTTTGGGGCGGATAGCACAAACCGGCTTCCGCACACCCTTGGTACGTTACTTTTATGTCGCTCGTCTTGTCGTTTGTATTGCCGTTTGTAAGCTCGATAAGCGGCGCAATACGAATGCCCATTGTTTGATGGAAAACCTTCACGCGGCCAAAATTTGGGTCGTCTTTGATTTCTGGCGTGGTGGTGAATTCAAAGGGTAACGCGGTTTGGCTATCGGAAAGAGCGGGCGTTGTGAGCGATACCTTTACCTGAGCCTCATAGAGGTAATAACCCTCTGCAATCGTCCATGTTACGTCTCTTTTATTGTCATCTACCTGAACGACAAAGGCTTCTGCCGGCGTTAGAAACGTTGTGTCTGCGTGTGCGTTAACACTCAAAAAAAGTGTCGAAAATAGCGCCACAAACGACATAACCAACAAGTTGAAAAAACGAGAAAAGTGCAAAGTCACCACGACATAATCCTTAATAAAGCCAGCGTGGCATCACTATAAATACAGAAGCTTAACGCAACCTTACGCCTCCTGTTGGGCGTCTTAATTTTCCCTTAAGAATCGCGCTTTATGATGACGATATGACCTTAATAAGGAGAAAATTATGGTAATAAAAACACGGTTAATAACCGCCGCTGCGCTTTGTTGCGGTCTTTTATTCAGTGTGGCGGCCTCTGCGTCCCGCTTAATACCTATTGAAGAGGCGAAAAATACGCCTCACGCAAGCCTTCCGCTACCGCAATATCAAGGCGGAACTCTATCTTTGCAGAGTGTCAACGACCAGGTATTGCTTGTCGATTTTTGGGCGTCCTGGTGTGGGCCTTGTCGCGAATCCTTCCCTTGGATGAGCGATATTCAAGCCAAGTACAAAACGCAAGGTCTTAAAGTCATCGCGATTAATTTAGATCAAGACAAAAACCAAGCGCTCAATTTTCTCAAAAAATACCCGCCCGGTTTTACGGTTTTATTTGATAACAAGGCCGCTATGCCAGACCGCTTTGGGGTGATTGGCATGCCCACCAGTTACTTGGTGGATCGTGAAGGCAGAATCAGAGCCGTCCACACGGGTTTTCATCAAGATCAGCTGGGTAATTATGAGCAGCTGATTACCCAACTGCTGGCAGAAAATAAGGATTAAATCATGAGCAAGCGTTTTGTGTTATTGAGTCTAGTAGGTGTCGTAATAACGACCACGGGGTGCAGCGAGATGGGCGTGAAAGCCTGGGAGCGAGAGACGCTGGCACAACAAGAAATGAGCCTAATTAACGAGCCTGTTGAGAGCAGTTTGAATGACCATGTTTACTTCAGTAAAGAAGCAAGCAGCGGCGGACAAGGATTTGGAGGAGGTGGCTGTGGCTGTAACTAATACCATGAAAAAGAACCATGAATTGGCAAAAATTTTAGCTGCCGCGAGTTGCGCTCTAGTGGGAGGCTTGTCTACCGCTCATGCTGAAGAAAGCTGGGACGTGGATTCTGCCTTCTTGCTGTATTCTGAAAGCGACGGGCGAGTCTCGGCTGCTGAGCCGGTGATCAGTGCCACGAGAAACTATGACTCAGAAACCAGTCTTAACTTTAAATTAGTCGCCGACACACTAACTGGGGCATCACCTAATGGCGCGACGCCAAGTGACCAAGTGCAAACCTTCACCAGTCCTTCAGGCAATGGTTCTTACAGTGCTGCAGCGGGTGAACAGCCATTAGATGATACTTTCAGAGACACTCGTGTTGCCCTTTCAAGCAACTGGGCGGCACCGATTAATCGAGATTGGGCGTACGGCGTGGGTGGCTATGTATCGAAAGAGCACGACTATCAATCGCTCGGAGTCAGCAGCAGTCTTTCCCGCTATTTGAATCAGAAAAACACCACCTTAACCCTAGGGCTTGGTGCGTCTAGCGATACCATTAACCCCGAAGGCGGTGTACCTACTGGGTTATTCCAAGTGCCGGAAGATGCGTCATCCAGCGAGTTTACCCAGCGCAATGATTCCGAAAGTAAAAGTATTATGGATGCCGTGTTTGGCATCACACAGGTGGTAAACCGCAATACCATTATGCAATTTAACTATTCGATCAACACCAGCTCGGGTTACTTGACCGATCCTTATAAAATCTTGTCGGTGATCGACGACGATTCAACCGGCAATAATTACGGTGGTAATTACACGGTTAACAATCGCAATGTGTACCTGTATGAAAAACGCCCCGATTCTCGTTTAAAGCAAAGTCTGTATTGGCAAACAAAACATCAATTCGAGAACAACGACATACTCGACGTGAGCTATCGCTACATGTTCGATGACTGGGGGGTGACCTCTCATACTGTCGATGCTAAGTATCGATTCCGTTTTAACAACCAATATTTAGAGCCTCAGCTACGTTGGTACACACAGAGTAAGGCGGATTTTTATTCTCGATACCTAGATTCAAGCGCTTATACTGAGGTAGATTTTGCCAGCGCAGATTATCGATTAGGGGATTTAGACACCTATACCATCGGGCTGCGATACGGTTATCAATTTGCCGACGAGACTGAATTTTACACGCGCTTCTCATTATATCATCAAGAAAGCTCAGGAGATGATGGCTACGGTAAGCTGACATCACAAGAGCTGTACCCTGGGCTTGATGCGGCGATGTTAATGGTCGGTTATAAATTCTAGTGGCCAAACCGCCTTTTTCTCAAACAGGAAAAGGCGGTTTTTATTAACGCTTTTCAAAGGGAATCTATGGCATTTGTCCAACACTCGACGCCAAAATTAATGCAGAAATTAACGATAGAAGCGTCACTTAATCCCAACCAACACGCCGCGCCGGAACTGTGGTCGGAGGGCGCGCCGTGTTACCGAATACAATTTGAGTGCATGGCCAGTGATTGCTCGATGCTGGTGGAATCTCATCGTGTTGATCTGGTTATCGAAGCCGCTAAAAAAGCCATCATAGAAGCCTGGCGTATTGAGAACACCTTCAGTCGTTATCAGTCGGACAACACTTTCGCCGTTATCCATTCTCAGCCAAACGTCAGACAAACACTGAATCAAGAAACCGCGCAACTGATGTTGTTTGCGCATCATGCCCATCAAGTGTCTGGTGGCTTGTTTGATATAACGTCTGGCATTTTAAGACAAGCGTGGCGTTTTAATGGCAGCGATAAGGTACCCAGTCAAGAGCAAATACAAGCCTTGCTGGTGTATGTCGGCTGGGAAAAACTGGGCTGGAGCCCACAGCATCCTGACCAGCTGTGTCTTCCTCAAGGTATGGAATTGGATTTTGGTGGCATTGGCAAAGAATACGCAGTCGATAAAATGCTCAAGCTGTTTTTATCGATTTTTGGCGACGTGCCGGTGGCGGTGCTTATCAATGGCGGTGGCGACATTGCCTGCAGCGGCCCACGACTAAACGGGCAAGGGTGGCGAGTCGGAATAGAATCGCTGGCGGCCGATCATACCTCAGATCAGGTTATTAGCTTGTCTTCGGGTGCTTTAGCGACCTCTGGAGACAGTCGCCGATTTCTACTCAAATCAGGCGTTCGCTACTCTCATGTTTTAAACCCGCTTACCGGATGGCCGGTCGAAAACGCCCCAAGAAGCGTGACCGTGGCCGCACCGAATTGTGTTAATGCGGGTATTTTGGCCACTCTTTCATTACTGCAAGGCAATCACGCCGACGCATTTCTTAAATCGCTTGCGGTTCCACATTGGATTCACCCAACGAACACCTAGTGTGGTTAAGCCGCGCTGTGGTCTTGTGCAGAATTTAAGGTTTCAATATCAACGACATTAATTTTAATCTAATAAAGGATATTTCATTCACTATTATGGTTAATTTTAGACAAAAACCTTACACTTATAGGCTCTGGTTTTATATTCTAACAACTGGATGGAAAGTTAATAGGGTGTTTTTTTGAGCGCCCTTTTACTAAAAATTTATATTTAAGGAAAGAAAAGAATGTTTAGAAAAACAGCCTTAGTCGTTTTAGGAATGTCTACTTACCTCACGAGCAATATAGCTCTTGCTGAAAATCAATATGTTGGGGGAAGTCTTGCCTTTGCTGAATACTCAGAAGATGGAGTGGATGATGATGCTTCATTGAATGTCTTAATTGGACGTTTTGGTACATATTTAAATGAGAACTTTGCTGTTGAAGCAAGACTTGGAATGGGGGTTGGAGACGACTCTGTATCCGCTAGCAATGGAACTGATGATGTTTCTATCGACCTTGAATTAGATCATATGTACGGATTATATATACGTGCCGGTCAGCAGGTAGAAAACTTCTATCCATACGCTGTTGCAGGTATGACAAAAGGTAAGCTCTCACTTTCGGCGAAAGTTAATAATTCATCCGTATCTATATCCGATTCTGCGTCTGGTTTCTCTTACGGTTTTGGTACTGACTTTGATTTAGGCAATAACTTAGCTCTTAACTTTGAGTATATGAATTATATAGAAAAAGATGATTATCAGTTTGATGCTTTCTCTTTCGGAATTATATCTAAATTCTAATTTTCATTAATTCAGTTTCTTCATTAGAACCTAATCCATGAGTTACACAACAGGCATCGATCTACGTTGCCTGTTTTTATTAGTGTGTTTTGTCTAACACTCTCCAAAAAGAAAGCAAAGGCTGTTAAAAAAGCAGCATTTGCTCACGTTTTACATAATCTATGCGCTATTTTTCCGAGACGTTGCTGTTATTGATTAAGCCGCGCTGTGGTCTTGCTCGGCCGTTGCGCCGGGCAGTGGATCGGGAAGGCGATGTTTGTGTTCTTTTAAGTGCTCAATCGAGCAGGCTTTGGCTTTGACGGCGTCTTTTTCCATGATGGATTCGTAAATGCATCGATGCTCTTTTAAGCAGGTATCGCCTTGGCTTGAGGAGTGTTTGATGAAGCTTTTGAACATGGAATTCAATAAGTTACCAAAGGCGATGTAGAAAGGGTTGCCCGTGGCGGAAAAAATCGTTTGATGGAACTGCTGATCCACATTCGACCATTCTTGTTGATCGAAGGGTTCGCGGTTGGCGGCATCGCACATGGCTTGAAACGTGCTGGCCAGTTGCGCTCTTTGTTCGTCAGAGGCGTTTTGTGCGGCGATAAAGCAAGCTTCCGGTTCAATGGCGCGGCGCAGTGCCAAAAATTGCAATGAAATCGCCGTGTGATCGCTCACTTCAGACATCCATTCGAGCATTTGTGGATCAAGAAAATTCCAGTTTTCTCGTCCCACCACACGAATACCAATTTTAGGGCGCGAGTGCACCAAACCCTTAGACGTCAGCAGTTTTACCGCTTCTCTTAATACCGTTCGGCTCACACCAAACTGCTCACACAACACCATTTCGGAAGGTAATATGTCTCCTTCATCGTGCTCTCCTGACAAAATTTTACGCGCAATGTCGCTGGCAATTTGCACATGCAGACCGCGTTTAACACCATAGTTAGTCGTGATTTTATCGTTCATGAGTCTGAAAAAGATCCTGTGTGACGTATTAAGAATTTAAATAATCTAATGGGTTTTTATAGCATTTTTTTCTGTTCCCCACTATTGCATTATCGCCATTTTATATTATTGTAATATTGTATAACAAATAAAAATACTATGTACCGAGGAAAACCTATGTTCAGTGATTTAAAAGGTAAGAAGATTCTTATAACCGGATCCACCGCCGGAATTGGTTTGGCGGCCGCTAAAGCGTTTGCCGCACAAGGCGCCCACGTTGGCATTAACGGACGTCAGCCAAGTTCCGCCATTGGCGCTGTGTTGTCTGAATTTGACGGCTTAGCTGGCGATGTGATGTATTTTGCGGCGGATTTGAATCAATCTGCTGAATGTAAAAAATTAGTTGACGAATTTGTCGCTCATTTTGGTGGCATGGATGTGTTAGTCAACAACGCGGGTGGTTTGGGTGGACGCGATGGATTGGAAAACATCGACGATGCGTTTTACGATCGTGTGATGGATTTAAACGCGCGCTCTGCTTTGATGATGACCAAGTATTCGATCCCTTTGTTGCGTGAGTCAGCCGCACAATCGGGCGAAACCAGTTGTGTGATCAGCACAGGTTCCATTGCAGCCCGTGAAGGCGGTGGCGTGGGCGCGGGGATTTACGCAGCGTCTAAAGCTTGGTTACACGATATTCACCGTAACTGGGTGAAAGAGTTCACCAAAGACAATATCCGTTTCAACATTGTGTCGCCCGGCACTATAGACACGGCGTTTCACGAAGATAAACCCAGTGAACTAAAAGCCAATATTGCCAACAGTATTCCGATGAAGCGTTTTGGCACTGGTAACGAATTGGCACCGAGTTTCATGTTCTTTGCGTCTCACGCTTGCAGTGGCTACATCACAGGGCAGATATTAGACGTGAACGGCGGACAAATGTGCCCATAAAAGACACTTAGAGCAGAAAAAATAAAGCGTGTTGTATGGGAACGGTAGGTGCAACACGCTGAGTACGCTAAAAACAACAATAAAATAAAAGGTAATAGAGTATGAAAAAAATCATAAAAACCACGCTAGCGGCAGCGGCTCTTACATTTATCGCCAGTGTTTCAGCGGCCGATTACCCTTCTAAAAACATTCGCATGGTGGTGCCTTTTAGCCCCGGCGGTGGTACCGATTCCGTTGGTCGTGCGTTGGCAAACGCCACAAAAGACGTGTTGGATCAAAACATCATAGTGATGAATCGCACCGGCGGCGCTGGCGCGGTTGGCATGAGCTTTGGTGCCGGACAACGCCCAGACGGTTACACGCTAACCGTAGTGACTCGTGAGATTGCGTCTTTGCCACAAATGGGCTTGATGCAACACACCGCAGACGATTTCAAACTGATTCGCATGGTCAACCTAGACCCAGCGGTGGTATTGGTCAGCCAAGACAGCCCGTACCAAAACATAGCCGATCTGGTTGCCGCGGCGAAAAAGAAAGACGGTGCGCTGAAATTTGCTTCCACAGCCAAGCCAAATTTCTACCTCATGGCGTTGGAAAAAAGCCAAAATATCAAGCTGAATGCGATCCCGTACAACGGTGCATCGGAAGCCATTCCCGCGGTGTTGGGCAACCACACAGACGTGACCATGGTGACGCCGGGCGAAGCGATTTCGCAAATCAAATCCGGTCAGCTAAAAGCCCTTGGTGTGATGTCGGAAGAGCGTATTGCTTACTTGCCACAAACCCCAACCTTAAAAGAACAAGGGTTTGACGTGGTTACCGGCACATGGCGCGGCATTGGCGTGCCAAAAAACACCCCTGACGAAGTAGTGGAAACCTTGGGTGCGGCGTTTGATAAAGCCATGGCATCGCCAGACTTTAAGCAATTCATGGAAAATGGTGCAATGACCATTCACAACTTGGACGCGAAAGCCTTCACCGAGTTTGTGAAAAATGACGTGAAGAACCTAGGAGCGTTAATTAACTGATGGTCATGAAGCGCACCCCAAGTACGAAAAATTGTGCTTGGGGTGCGTTTTTTAAAAAGGTTACCGACATGAACGTTAAAAACATCATCTTGCCAAGTGTGATTATTGTGATCAGCTTGGTCGCCTTGTATTTCATTAGCCAGTTTGCTGTGCCGAGCTTTCAGGACGCCAGCGTTGGCTCTAAATTCTTTCCCACGGCCATTGCCGTGATTCAAATTATCATTTGTGTTTGTATTATTTTGGGCGAAATTTTCCATAAAGATCCGCAGCAAGATAGTGCGCCTTTGTTTAATAAATATTCAATTTTTGGTGCGGTTTTCATCATTGGCTACGCCACGGCGATTTACTTTTTGGGTTATCTTGCCGCGACCTTGTTGGCGTTTTTCCTCTATTTGGTGTTCTTCAAAACCACCAAGCGTTATTACTACCTGATTGCGATTGTTTTTACTCTGGTGATTTATTACGTCTTCGCCAATGTGTTTTATGTAGCTCTCCCCGAAGGGCTGTTTGCAGGGCTGTTTTATGATTGATCATCTGTTTAATGGGCTATTAACGGCTCTGAGTTTTGATATTTTACCGATTCTTATTTTTGGTGTGGTGGGCGGTATTACTCTAGGTGCCATGCCAGGATTGACCGCCACCATGGGCGTGGCGATCTTGTTGCCCTTTACTTTTGGTATGGATTCCACCGCGGCCTTAGTGATGTTGATTGGCGTATACATCGGCGGCATTTATGGTGGCTCGATTGCGGCCATTTTGCTCAATACACCGGGGACGCCGGCGTCGGCGGCCAGTGTGCTGGATGGCTATACTCTGACCAAAAATGGCCAAGCGGCACGGGCTTTGAGTATTTCGGCCATTTCGTCGTTCAGCGGTGGTTTTATAAGCACGGTTTTGTTGATCATGTTTGCGCCGATTCTAGCGAACTTTGCCCTGCGCTTTAATGCGCCAGAATACTTCGCTTTGGCGTTATTTGGGTTAACGATTATTTGCAGTATTTCGGGCAGCAATTTATTGAAAGGGTTACTGGCGGGCACCATAGGTTTGTTGGTGTCCACCGTAGGGCTAGATCCCATTACCAGTGTGCCGCGCTTTACCTTTGGCATTATGGATTTGTACAGCGGCATCAGCATCATTCCGGTATTGATTGGCTTGTTCGCCTTGTCTGAAGCCCTGACGCAACTAGAAAGTATTGTCAGTGAAAAGAAGCAGGCGTTGCGTAATTTCAGCCTAAAAATGCTCAGTCGAAAAGATTTAAAAGACATCGCTCCAACGGCCATTAAAAGCGGTGTGTTGGGCACTGTGATTGGCAGCGTACCGGGTGCCGGCGCGGATATTTCGTCGTTCGTTTGTTACAACGAAGCCAAGCGTGCGTCTAAAAATCCAGAAGAATTTGGCAAGGGCTCTATTAAAGGTTTGAGTGCGGCAGAAGCCGGTAATAACGGCGTAACCGGCGGTGCCCTCGTGCCTTTGTTGACTCTAGGTGTGCCAGGCGATGCGGTGACCGCCGTGTTATTAGGGGCCTTGGTGATTCAAGGGTTAACCCCAGGGCCTTTGCTGTTCACTCACAATCCAGAAGTGGTGTACAACATTTTTAGTTCCATGTTGGTGGCGAACATTGTCATGTTGATTGTGGGCTTAATTGGCATCCGTTTTTTCTGCAAAATCATCGAAATTCCGCGCATCTTGATGATTCCTATTATTATGTTCTTGTCGATCATTGGCGCTTACTCGATCAATAATTCCATGTTTGATATTGGCGTGGCGGTGTTTTTTGGCTTGCTGGGGTTTGTGTTAATCAAGTTTCGCGTACCCTTATCGCCGATCTTGATCGCCATGATTCTTGGCCCCATGGCGGAAACCAATCTACGAAAATCTCTGTTGATGTATGAGAACTCTTGGTCTTTCTTGTACGACCGACCCATTGCTTTGTTCTTTTTGGTGTTAACAGCTTTCTCGATTTATTCTGCGGTGAAGTTTTCCAAACGTAAAAAGAAGGTGATCGTCTAGTTTGGTGTTGTTGTCCTGAGTCAAACTGTTTTATCTTATGGCGGTTACTTTTTTGCATACCCCCTTAAGAACAAAATAACAACGATAAAGGACAGCTCGTGGAACTCAAATGGTTGGAAGATTATCTCGCGTTGGCGAAACACGGCAGCTTTTCTAAGGCCGCCGAAGCTCGGTTTGTGACGCAACCGGCGTTTAGCCGACGCATTCGCTCATTGGAAAACTGGTTGGGTGTGAGCTTGGTAGATAGGGCGCAATACCCGACCAGCTTAACCGATGCGGGCAAGGCATTTTTAGAACAAGCTGAGAGCCTCAAAAATCAGATTTATGCGTCGCGCAACCAGTTAACCTGTTTGGTGAACGACCAGGCGGAAATTGTGGTGATGTCCCAGCATTCGCTGGCGGTGTCTTTTATGCCCGATTGGTTGGAACAGATTGAACCCATGATGGGCGATACCCTGATTCGCGTGAACACCGATAATCTGCACGATTCGTTAGAATCTTTTTTGGCGGGCACAGGGGATTTTTTGCTGTGTTTTTCATCGCCCGAAATTTTGAAACAACTTGATCGCGACGATGTGGAATGCCTCAAAGTCGCCACTGACCGTATTGTCCCTGTCACCGCCGTCTCTGCACACGGTGAGCCCATCTACAGCACCAATCAGTCCTCATTACGATTAGTGACTTATCCTAAAGATTCTTTTTTAGGGCGTTTGATCGCCCCTGTGTGTTCGCCAAACCCAAAAAGTGGCCTGACAATGCAAAAGGTGTGTGAAAACGCCTTAGCTGAAGGGCTAAAAGCACTGGTGATAAAAGGGTATGGTGTTGCATGGTTACCACAGTCATTGGTGAAAAAAGAGCTGGATGAACACACCATGGCGATTTTACCTGAGCCATTACAGTCGATTGATTTGAATATCAATATTTATCGTCTTAAAGGCAAACCCTCCGCTGTGTCTGCACGATTCTGGCAATATTTACTGACTCAGTACACGGATAATGCATAACTGCCCCCTTCATAAATTGTTTGTTAATTAGGCCTTATGCCGAAAAGTAATCGGTAAAGAGTAAAATGGCATTGGCCACCGTATTCGTAT
The DNA here is from genome assembly GCF_018145875.1 of Marinomonas vulgaris. Classification (GTDB taxonomy): domain Bacteria; phylum Pseudomonadota; class Gammaproteobacteria; order Pseudomonadales; family Marinomonadaceae; genus Marinomonas; species Marinomonas vulgaris. Next base: position 25,475 of record NZ_JAGSSV010000029.1, read on the forward strand.
GCCTCTAATGTGAAGCACTGATCAGGCAGATTGACCTGCCAACCTAAAAATAAAGTCATTAATCACGTTATTGGAGTAATACATGCATCTTTCTCGTTATCCTCGTTTGAACTTCGCGCACCTTGCCACCCCTCTTGAGCCAATGACTCGCTTGAGCGAATTATTGGGCGGTCCAACATTGTGGATCAAACGTGACGACTGCACCGGCCTTGCAGGCGGCGGTAACAAAACACGCAAACTTGAATTCCTAATGGGCGATGCGATCGAAAAAGGCGCAGACACTATTATCACCCAAGGTGCGACGCAATCTAACCACGCTCGCCAAACGGCGGCGATCGCGACAAAAATGGGCATGGATTGTCACATCCTGCTAGAAGATCGTACCGGCAGCAAAAACGTAGACTACAACTACAACGGTAACGTTTTAATGGATCAGCTTTTCGGCGCTGAACTTAGCCAATACCCGGGCGGCACCGACATGAACGCGGCGATGGAAGAAGTGGCTGAAAAGTTACGCGCCGTGGGCAAAAAACCTTACATTATTCCTGGTGGTGGCTCTAACCCAATTGGTGCATTAGGTTACGTTAATGCGGCGATTGAATTGCTGACTCAAGCGAACGACATGGGTCTTAAAATTGACCACGTGGTTCACGCAACCGGCAGCGCGGGTACACAAGCGGGCTTGGTAACGGGTCTTGCTGCGACAAACAGCCAAATTCCTGTGTTGGGCATTGGCGTTCGTGTTCCTCGCGACACACAAGAAGGCAACGTGTTCCGTTTGGCCGAAAAAACCGCTGAGCATTTGAACATTCCTGGTGTGGTAAAACGTGAAGACGTGGTAGCAAACTGCGATTACGTGGGCGAAGGCTACGGCATTCCAACAGAGAGTGGCATCGAAGCCATCAAATTGTTCGCTCAGTATGAGTCTATCTTGTTGGACCCTGTGTATTCTGCAAAAGGCGCCGCTGGCCTAATCGACCTTATTCGTAAAGGTCATTTCAGCAAAGATGACAACATCGTTTTCCTACACACAGGCGGCAGCCAAGCTCTTTACGGATACCGTGAAGCGTTTGATTTCGACGATTACGTGTAAACCATTTTTTATAGACTTGTTACGTGTTAAAGCCCTATACGCAGAATAATTAGAGGTATTTCATGGAATTTTTAAAAAACGCGGTCGCTGACTCCGTCATTGCTGATGAAGACGAAAAGATTCAAGCCGCGGTAAAAGGTATGTTGCAACGAATTCAAACGGAAGGGGAAGAGGCTGTTCGTGCCTTTGCCCTTCAGTTTGATAACTGGCAAGGCGACTTCATCTTAAGCGATGAAAAACGCGACACCATTATTGCTGGTGTACCACAAAGCGTCAAAGACGATATCGACTTTGCTCATCGCCAAATCAAACGTTTTGCCGAAGCGCAGCGTGACAGCTTGGTTTCCTTTGAAATCGAAACTGAGCCAGGTGTTCGTTTAGGTCAGCGCGTGTTGCCGGTGCAATGTGCCGGTTGTTACGTACCGGGTGGTCGTTATGCTCACGCGGCGTCGGCGTTAATGAGTGTTGCTACCGCGAAAGCCGCTGGCGTACCTTTCATCGTCGCTTGTTCACCACCGCGTGGCGATAGCATCAATCCAGCGGTTATTTACGCCATGCACGTGGCAGGCGCGGATGTGATTTTGGAAATGGGTGGCGTTCACGCGATCGCCACCATGGCGCACGGTTTGTTTACGGGTCGTCCTGCCGACATCTTGGTAGGACCAGGTAACGCTTACGTGGCCGAAGCCAAGCGTATGTTGTTCGGTTCTGTAGGCATTGATGTGTTTGCAGGCCCAACGGAATCGGCGATTATTGCCGACAAAACCGCCGACCCTATGACCATCGCGGTCGACCTTGTATCGCAAGCAGAGCATGGCACTAACTCACCGGTTTGGTTGTTTACCGACAACCGTGAGCTGGGTGAAAAAGTGCTCGAAATCATGCCTCATGTGATTGCCGACATGCCTAATGCCGATGTGTGTGAAGCCGCATGGCGCGACCACGGTTTGGTGATTTTGTGTGATGACCGTGACGAATTGGTTCGCGTGAGCGACGAATACGCTTGTGAGCATTTACAAATTTTGGCGCAAGACTTGGAGTGGTGGAAAGAGAACCTGAACAACTACGGTTCTTTGTTTTTGGGCGAAGGCAGTACGGTGTCTCAGGGTGACAAATGTTCTGGTACCAACCATATTTTGCCAACCAAAAAAGCCGCTCGTTACAGTGGTGGTTTGAATGTGCAGAAGTTCATGAAGGTACTTACGTACCAAGAATTGGACGAAGAAGCGAACATTGCGTTCAGTGCGGCGGGATCACGTATTTCTCGAACCGAAGGCATGGAAGGTCATGCGCGTGCCTGTGATTGGCGCTTGCGTAAGTTCTTCCCAGAAAAGGAATGGGACTTTACGGTCTACGATCAGAAGCGTTACGACTGAGGAGTTTAACGTGAAGACATTCAACAAACCTTTTACTCAACAGGAGACGATCCCCGAAGCGGGGATCGCCGCCGCGATTGAGGTCATGCGTTCTGGTCGTTTACACAGATACAACACCTTACCGGGCGAAAAAAGCGAAACCGATTTGCTTGAATTGGCCTTCGCTGAATACCAAGGCGTGCCTTACTGCTTGGCGTGTTCGTCATGCGGTTATGCTTTGCACGTGGCCATGCGCGCCGCCGGTGTTCAAACGGGTGACAAAGTACTGTGCAACGCTTTCACCCTAGCTCCTGTACCTGGAGCGATTCACAACAGCGGCGCGGTGCCGGTGTTGGTCGACGTGGCAAACGATTTTTGCATCGACTTAGACGACTTGGAAGCCAAAGCCAAATCGTCTGGGGCAAAGTTTTTCATGTTGTCACACATGCGTGGTCATTTGGCCGACATGGACCGAGTGATGGCGATTTGTGAGCAATACGGTTTATTCCTCATTGAAGATTGCGCGCATACCATGGGCGCCAGTTGGAAGGGTCAGAAAAGCGGCACCTTTGGAGATATTGCGTGTTTTAGCGCACAAACCTATAAGCACATCAACTCGGGTGAAGGTGGCTTTTTAACCACACGTCACCCCGATGTGATAGCAAAAGCGATCATGTATTCCGGTTCCTACATGTTGTATGACAAGCATTGCGCTGCGCCACCCAAAGAGGCGTTTGATCAAGTTCGTTATGACACCCCGAATTACAGCGGTCGAATGGACAATTTGCGTGCCGCTATTTTGCGTCCGCAAGTGGCCGATCTAGACACCCAATGCGATCGTTGGAATCAGCGCTATCGTTTGGTTGAAAAAAGTCTACGCAGTGGCTGCGATATTTACATTCCAGTAAGGCCACCGGAAGAAGATTACGTGGGTAGCTCGATTCAGTTTTCTTTGCCGGCCTTTAGCCAAGAACAGTTGGCCAAGGTCGTGAAGCTCTGTATTGAACGCGGTGTGATGTTGAAATGGTTTGGTGATTCGGTGCCGAAAGATTACACCAGCCGTTACGACAGCTGGAAATACATCGATGATCTCCCTCAATTGCCCAAAACCGAGAAAATTCTGTCGACCTTGTTGGATATGCGCATTCCGCTGACCTTCAGCGAAGAAGACTGTGCTCTCGTGGCGCAAATCATTATTGACGTAGTGGAGGAATGCCGAGCATGAGTGCTGAAACGTCTGCGCACGAAAAAGTCGTTGGTATTATTGGCGGCATGGGCCCAGAAGCCACCGTTGATTTAATGCAGCGTATTATCGATGAAACGCCGGCGGCGGACGATGTGGATCATATTCGTGTGCTGGTGGACAACAACCCAAAAGTCCCGTCGCGCATCAAAGCGCTTATCGAAGGCCACGGTGAAAGTCCTGCGCCCTGCATGATCAGCATGGCGCAAGGATTGGTAAAACAAGGGGCGGACTTTTTGGTGATTCCATGTAACACGGCGCACCATTATTACCCTGATGTGGCCGCCTCGGTGGATGTTCCTGTCATCAATTTGATCGAGTTAACCGCTGGGCATGCAAAACGTCAACAACCCGACTTAACCAAAGTGGGTTTATTGGCGTCGTCAGCGTTGCAAATGATCCATTTGTACGAGCCTTGGTTCGCCCAGCACAATACCGATATCTTGTATCCAGAACCGGCGTTACAGCAGCAGGTGATGGAACTGATCAAAGCGGTGAAAGCCAACAAGCACACCATGCAACAGATCGAACAGTACAATCACGCCGCGGACAATCTGGCGGCCCAAGGAGCGCAATGTTTGGTGGTAGCCTGCACCGAGTTATCGGTGATTGGCGATCAGCTGACAACTTCGCTGCCGGTGTACGACGCGTCGGATTTATTGGCGAAAGCCATTGTTCGTGACGCCCTGGGCACAGGCAAAAAACGTTAAAAACGAAAATCAATATATACAGAAATTACCCTCGCGCCGCTTCACTGAGTAGCATGCTGTTATTAAGCATGGGTGGGCGGCGATTCAAAACCATAAAAAATATAAAATAGGTTAGGATAATCATGTCTAAAAAAACGCTTATCACAGCAATGTCTCTCGCCGCGGGTTTGGTGTTATCGGCCAATGCTTTTTCAGCCACTTGGAAAATGGCCGTTGGCGATGGGGGTGGAAGTACCCAAGAGGCGCTAGGGCTTAAATTTTCTGAGCTGCTGTC
>NZ_JAGSSV010000002.1 GCF_018145875.1 Marinomonas vulgaris
AGTGAGTTGATGTGACATGGTCAGGCTCGAAGGTTAAAAATGAATTGTCTCATGCGCGGGACTTATTCGCATCTTCCTTAGATGTTTTGTATTTAAGGCGAAAGCTTTAGGTGAGACAAAAACCATTCGCATCTTTTGGTTCTAATGATAATGCATTTGTTAGAACTTGATTATTGTGGGTATGAATATGTTGAGATCAATAAACATTGGGAAGCGAGCCGCTTTTGTATTTTCGATTACAGTCGCTGTGAATCTCTTTTTAGGTGTTTTTGGATATGTTCAAATCAAAGGATTGTTCAATGAAACGGTTGAAATAACAGATACTAGGGTTGAATCGATTGTTGAGTCTAATGATTTACTGATATCGTTTTTAAAAATAAAATCCGATCTATTAATACTATTGAATGAAAATTCACTATTAAAAAATCAAAAAGTGATTCAATCTATTGAAGATGGTTCAAAGAAAATAGTAGAAATCTATCGTAAAATGGATCAGCTTAAACTGTCTTCTTCGATGAAAGAGACGTTAGCGTCATCCAATTACTATTTTAATGAATACATGGACAGTGTCGAAAAAATAAAATCTCTGATAGACACTGGAAATTTGTCTGAAGCTATCTTGTTTCGAGTAAATACGTCTAAAAAGCTGTCTGATCAGTTTCAGGTTTCAATAGAAAAAGTAAAAGATCAGCAATATGTTTATGCTCTAGAAAGCAAAGAAAAAGCCGCAACGATTTATCAGCAAAGTATTACTTCAATAATGACGGTTGTGTCATTGTCTTTGCTACTGAGTATTGTTGTTGGTTGGTTTTTTACCAAAAGTATTACACGTCCTATTTATCAGGTAGTGGCTTTCGCAAAGCGCATGTCAAAAGGCGATTTAACCACTAATATAGACAACAGTGGTTCAGATGAAGCCTCTCAGATGATAGATTCATTGTTAACAATGCAAGGGAATCTTAATCGTATTCTTACTGAGATCAGCAGTTCATCGGATCAGCTTGCCGCTACTTCGGAAGAGCTCAGTGTCATTACTGCTGAGTCAACCATTAATATTGAACACCAGAATCAGCAATTAAACATGGCTTTTACCGCAGTGACGGAAATGAGCTCGTCGATTGAATTGGTGGCGATTAATGCACAAAGTGCGTCTAATAATTCTGATATAGCGAACCAAGAATCGAAGCTCGGTCATGCGAAAGTTGAGCAAACATTGGCAACCATTAAAGAGCTTGTTAATGACATTCAATTGAGCTCGAACGGTGTTAATTCTTTAGTCTTGAAAGTGAAAGATATTTCAACCGTATTGGATGTGATTAGAGACATTGCTGACCAAACAAATTTACTGGCTTTGAATGCTGCTATCGAAGCTGCTCGAGCAGGAGAAACTGGCAGAGGCTTTGCGGTAGTAGCGGATGAGGTTAGGACTTTAGCGCATCGTACTCAAGAATCGACGAAGAAAATTGAAATCATGATCGGTGCCATTCAAGAGGAGACCGATAAAACGGTCAAAGCGATTACCGATTCTGAGGAGCAAGCCAGTGACACGCTTTCTGTTGCTAATGAAGCGGGTAATGCCATTCAATTGATTAACTCAGCAATCACGCAGATTTATCAACAAAATCTCAGCATTGCATCAGCGGCAGAACAGCAGTCTCATGTTGCAAAAGAAGTAGATACTAACTTAGCAACCGTGAAAGATTTGGCCATTCAGTCTAATGAGGGCGCTAAACAGACCCGCGACTCAAGCCGTGATTTAGCAAGGCTGGCTGAAAACTTAAACAGCGTGGTGTTACAGTTTAAGTTATAAAATCAGGCGTTGGTGTTAAAAGTACTGGCCTAATAGTAAAAAGCCATAACGTTTATAGAGATAAGTGTTATGGCTTTTTTAGTTCAGTAGCGGTCGAGAATAAGTCAATTATTAAAGCAAGTATTGCAATTTATGACCTGTGATTATGGGTATGGCGGTCAAGCGTTTTGTTGGTTCATGCTCAATGCCATGGCTTCAGCGATTTTGATACCGTCGATGGCCGCAGACATGATGCCGCCAGCGTAGCCAGCGCCTTCGCCTGCTGGGTAGAGGCCCTTGGTGTTGATGCTTTCGTAGCTGTCGCGATCACGGGTGATGTTGATCGGTGCAGAGGTGCGAGTTTCAACGCCTGTTAGTAAGGCATCATCGAAGGCAAAGCCTTTAATTTTGCGGTTAAACGCGGGAATGGCTTCGCGGATCGCTTCGATACAAAAATCCGGTAGGGCATCGGCTAAGTTGGTGAGCTTGATGCCTGGTTTGAATGAAGGTTCGACCGTACCCAGTTGCGCTGGGGTTTCGTTGCGTAAGAAAGCACCAACGGTTTGCGCTGGGGCATCGTAATTGCTGCCACCCATCACGTACGCCAAGCTTTCTAATTCTCGCTGAAACTCAATACCGGCCAATGGTCCACCAGGGTAATCCGACGGATCAATGCCAACCACGATGGCGCTGTTGGCGTTACGCTCGTTACGGGAATATTGACTCATGCCATTGGTCACCACGCGATGCTCTTCTGATGTCGCTGCGACTACTGTGCCACCAGGGCACATGCAGAAACTGTAAACAGAACGACCATTTTTACAATGATGAACCAGCTTGTAATCGGCGGCGCCTAATATTTCATTGCCTGCATTGGGGCCAAAACGGGCTTTGTCGATGGCCGATTGTTCATGTTCGATACGAAAGCCTACGGAAAAAGGCTTGGCTTCAATATGAACGCCTTTTTTATGGATCATTTCAAACGTATCACGGGCACTGTGACCGATGGCAATGGCGATGTGTTTGGAATGCAATTGTTCACCGTCTGCCAAAGTGACGCCGGTGATTTGCCCATCTTCTATGTGCAGATCATCCACACGACAGCTAAAGCGAATTTCTCCGCCCAGTTCGATGATTTGTGCGCGCATTCTTTCCACCATGGCAACCAGTTTAAAAGTGCCTATATGGGGTTTGCTGACGTACATAATTTCATCTGGTGCACCGGCCGCGACAAATTCGTTGAGCACTTTACGACTGTACTGTTTGGGGTCTTTGACTTGACTGTAGAGTTTGCCGTCAGAAAACGTCCCTGCACCACCTTCGCCAAATTGCACGTTGGACTCGGTATTGAGTATTTTTTTACGCCAAAAACCAAAGGTGTCCTTGGTACGTTCGCGCACTTCTTTACCGCGCTCTAATACAATCGGTTTATAGCCCATTTGCGCCAACACCAAAGCCGCCAATAAGCCGCAAGGGCCAAAACCGATGACAATAGGGCGTTCGGTTAGTGTTGCGGGCGCCTGCGCTACTGGGTGATAGTTTAAATCCGGTGTAACTTTAATTTGCTGGTGATCTGCAAATTTTGCCAGTAAAGCGTTGTCACAAGTCGTGGTGACATCCAGCGTGTAAATCAAATTGATATTAGTTTTTTTGCGGGCATCGTAACCACGGCGGAACACATTGAAGTGAACTAATTGCTCGGACGAAATAGTGAGCAAGGATAAAATAGCCTGTTCGATGGCATCGGCATTGTGGTCAAGAGGAAGTTGGATGTTGGAAAGTCGTATCATAGGAATCAATAAGTCGAATGCTGGGTTAATGGCGATGGGCTGGATAATACGATATTTTCGGTCAAAAAGCTGTTTTCAAATGCCAGCTTGCTGGATTTTCTCTTAGCGTGTATTTTTTGCCGCTGATCTGCTTTTTATTCAAATACAGTATTTTGATTATTATCAATAAGGGGTTCTGCATGTTTTCGATTGGGTTTCGTACCTTGGTGCTTTCATCAGCGTTGCTTGCGGGCAGCGTGTCTTTTTCTGCGCACGCTAATCAGGCGGAATATTCGACTCAAGAGTTGAATGAACAGCTGGTAATGGCAACCGTATGGATGCAAGCGTCGGCGGAATACAAAGCTTTGTCTTATCAGGCGTTTAACCTGGCCAAGTTACAGTTTGATGCGTTTTCCCGTCAGTATAAAGGGAACAAGCCCTTAGCTGTGATCGTTGACGCCGACGAAACTGTGATTGATAACAGTGCTTATCAAGCGTGGTTGATCGGTAAAGATTTTGGTTATTCGAGCAAAACTTGGGGAGAGTGGATGGACGCGGCGGAAGCCAAAGCTATGCCGGGAGCGAGCGAGTTTTTGGCGTACGTTGCCAGTCAAGGCGGTGAGGTTTTTTACATCACTAATCGAAAAGCATCGGGCTTAGAAGGCACGCGTAAAAACCTACACAACTTAGGTTTTCCAAACGTCGACGATGCGCACCTATTACTGAACACTTCGACCAGCAATAAAGAGCCGCGTCGTCAGCAGGTAGCCGAGAACTATGACATTGCCTTGCTGATGGGCGATAACCTGAACGATTTCTCGAATGATTTTCGTACCAAAGGGTCAGCAGAAAGCGATGCAGCCGTGGAGAAAAACAAAGCACTGTTTGGAACACAATTTATTATGTTACCAAACCCTGGCTATGGCGACTGGGAAGGCAAGCTGTATAACGGAAATTGGGGGGCATCGGCGGCAGAGAAAAATCAAATGCGCAAAGATTCACTGAATGTGTGGCGGCCTGCCAAATAAGTCGTTTTTAAGGTGACATCTACACGACGCGATTAGTATGACGCGTCGTGTAGATGTAAAAACGCACGGTTAACGCAAGTTGACGGCGATGTCTTCAGCAAAGCCCAACATGATGTTGAGGTTTTGCACGGCAGCACCAGAGGCACCTTTTCCTAAGTTGTCTAATTTTGCCACCAAGATGCCGGATTGATTGCCCGGTTCGCTTAGCACGGAAAGTTCGACTTGGTTGGTGTTTTCTAGATCGTGCGGCGTTAAGAAAGGCGCGGCGTTGTCGGCTACCAGGTTCAAATCGTTCACGGTAACGAAGGTATCGTTGGCGTAAATTTCTACCAGTTTGGCGTGTAATTGCGCCATGGTGGTGTCGCCTTTCAAATGTATTGGCAAAAAGGTCAACATACCTTGACGGAAGTTACCCACGCTTGGCACAAAAATAGGCGTTTTGCTTAAGCCTGCCCATACCTTCATTTCTGGCAAATGTTTGTGGTTAAAAGACAAACCATACGCCCCAAAAATTGGCGCCTTGTTGTCGCTTTCGTAGCGGTCAATTAACGCGTTACCGCCACCGCTGTAACCAGACACAGCATTGATCGAATAGTCGCCATTGGCGGGTAAGAGGCCTGCTTCGACCAAGGGCTTGAGCAACAAAACCACCCCTGTTGGATAACAGCCTGGGTTGGATACGAACTGTGCGTCTTTGATTTTATCCCGCTGCGTTACATCCAGTTCCGGCAAACCGTATACCCAGCCATTCGCAACGCGGTGAACCGAGCTCGCGTCTAGTACGCGGCAGTTTTCTTCTTTGGCTAAGACAACGCTGTCTTTGGCGGCGTCGTCAGGTAAGCAAAGTACGGTGACGTCGGCTTCTTTCATCAGACGACGTTTTTCTTCCACATCGCGCTTTTTCGCTGGGTCAATACTGATGACTTCAATGTCTGGGTGATGAATCAGGCGTTCTCTTACTTGAAGTCCTGTGGTGCCTGTTTCGCCATCAATAAATACTTTTTTCACAGAGGGATTCCTTACGTAAATCAGCGGTTGTGGAGCATATTTTAAAGGTAACCAGTTTACTGCATCAGACAACAGGTGAATAGTTCGATGGGCTTTCTGCGGTCAAAAAACACGATAAAGGCAGTGAGATTTGTCACTTTTTCCTCACCATCTCTCCTTAATGTTTAAGCATTCCTCCAACTTTGCTGCGTTAATTTCGCTCACTGTAACAGATATGATATTCAGCAATAATTGACAATATTGTCTGGTTTTTTATTCAAGAGTCAGTATGAACAAAGAGAGGAAGTCTTTGAAAGTATTTATGTATTTGCCTTGTTATCACTCGCTGTTAGCTCTAAGGCTAGGGCGATTTATAATGCTATCTCTGTTGCTTGGAGCTTGGGCTCATGTTCAGGCGAAAGAGCCCAATGTTGATGCGAAGGGCTATGTTTTTTCTCATCAAACTGTGGTGGATTTAGCGAAAGAGTTGGCCAATTCTCCGATGAAACCCGTTGATAAAGCCCCGCAAGCCTTAAACGACATGGATTACTCGACTTATCGCCAGATCAATTTTCAGCAAAACCAAGCGGTTTGGGGCAACACGCCAACGCGTTTTTCTGTGCAGATGTTTGCGCCAGGGTTTTTGTTTAAAGATTTGGTGTCTATTGATGTGGTAGAAAGCGGTCGTGCATTTCCTTTGTCGGTATCGTCTGATTCCTTTAATACGCCCACTCCTGAAATCAGCGAGTTGATTGCGCAGGTGGGCAAGTACGCAGGTCTGCGTTTACATTATCCGATGAATACTCCGGAGGTAAACGACGAGTTTGTGGTGTTTCAGGGGGCGAGCTATTTTCGTGCTGTGTCTAAAGGTCAGTCTTATGGCTTGTCTGCCCGAGGGTTGGCGGTGGACGTCGCCCAGCCGAAAGGCGAAGAGTTTCCTATGTTCACTAAGTTTTGGATTGAGCGTCCGTCTTCCAGTCAAGATGCCATCGTGGTGCATGCTTTGCTGGACAGTAAAAGTGTGACGGGTGCGTATCGTTTTGGTATTTACCCAGGAAAACCCACCCGTATGGACGTGAAAACCACCTTGTTCCCTCGAGTAGATGTTAAGCACGTCGGGATTGCCCCATTAACCTCAATGTTTATGCACAATGGCACCATGGATAAGTCGGATGTGCCAGATTACCGTCCGGCGGTTCACGATTCAGAAGGGCTGCAGATTTTAACGGGCAAAGACGAAATGCTTTGGCGACCATTGAACAACCCTAACAATTTAGAGATCAGCGCCTTCAGTGACGCCTCGCCCAAGGGCTTTGGTTTGATCCAGCGTCATCGAATGTTTGAGGATTATCAGGATTTAGAAGCCAATTACCATACGCGCCCCTCGGCTTGGATTAAGCCCTTGAACGATTGGGGGGAAGGGCACGTTGAGTTGGTTGAAATTCCGTCAGCCGCCGAAACCAACGACAATATTGTGGCTTATTGGCAGCCGAAAGAAGGGCTGAAAAAAGGCGAAACCTATGAGTTTCAATATCTAATGACATGGTCAAACGACACGCCTGTGTCTCTGGATTTTCCACGGACGGTTCGAAGTGCTCAAGGCCATAAGTTGTTTACCACCACACCAGAAGTGGTGATTGATTTTAATAAATTACCCGATGTGAACATCAAAGAGCTGAACGTGCATGCGAGCATCAGTAATGGCGAGATCCTAGACGCTTGGATTGATAAAAACCCGCACAACAAAGGCGTGCGAGTTTATGTGACGTTTGATCCGCAAGACGCGGATCTGTCTGAGCTAAGAGTGCAGCTCAAAAAAGACGATGTTGCCGTGGCGCCCACTTGGCTGTACCGCTGGATTAAGGAATAGGCATGTTGTTAACGGATACGAAAAAAACACCCATGATCAAACGAGCCTTACCCAAATCATCGCCTTTGGAAATGCCAAGACACAAGGTCAATGAGGTGGCTCAAGCTCGAAAGCCAAGGCTGCAATCGTTTGCACTGACGACGTTTTTGTCACGTCTGTTCGTGATGGTCTGTACCTTGGGGCTTTCTTGGTTTGGCGCGACGGAAATGTACGATGTGTTAAACACCAATGCCATTGCTGGTTTGCAGTGGGCGTTTTTGGTGTTGTTTTGCATTAACTTTACTTGGATTTCGTTTGCTTTTTCTCAAGCGACTTTAGGGCTTGTTTTTCAATTATCACCGTTCGCCGCGCGTCGAAAAGAGCAAGATGTAGACGGCGTGACGGCGATTTTATTGCCGGTTTATAACGAAGACCCTTTGCGCATTCGTGCCAATATTCAAGCCATGCAGGACGAATTGATTCAAACCGCATCGGGTAAATTCGCGTTTTTCATTCTCAGTGACACTAATAAAGCCGATGCGTGGATAGCCGAGGAACAGGCGTTTTCATTGTTGTTAAACGACGATGGTGCGTGTCCAGTTTATTATCGTCGCCGTTACAATAACGCTGAGCGTAAGGCAGGAAACATCGCTGAGTGGGTAACCAACTTTGGTGCTGATTACGAGTGCATGATTGTGTTGGATGCAGACAGCTTGATGGGCGCTGACTGTTTGGTGTCGTTAACGCGACGTATGGCTGCAGAACCAGGTTTGGGGTTGATCCAAACCTTACCAACGATCATTCGTGCCAATACCTTGTATAGCCGAATTCAGCAATTTGCCAATCACTGTTTTGGGCCTATTTATGCGTCTGGATTGGCGGCGTGGCACGGTTATTCGTCGAATTTTTGGGGGCATAACGCCATTATTCGTACGCGTGCTTTTGCTGAGGCTTGTGGTTTGCCGATGTTAAAAGGCAAAGCGCCTTTTGGCGGTCATGTGATGAGTCACGACTTTATGGAAGCGGCTCTGTTACGTCGAGCCGGTTGGGGCGTGCGTTTTGATACGGATCTGAGTGCTTCATACGAGGAAGCGCCGCCGTCGTTGGTGGATGTGATTGTGCGCGACCGTCGTTGGTGTCAGGGCAATCTACAGCACAAAGCCTTTGTGTTTGCCGATGGCTTTCACTTTGCCACACGCTTGCATTTGATGTCTGGCATCATGTCTTATTTGAGTGCGGTGTTTTGGTTATTGCTCATTGTGGTGGGGTTTGCCTTGGCGGTGCAGGCGTATTTTGTGCGTCCTGAATATTTTGCCAATCCTTCATTGTTTCCGACTTGGCCTGTGTTTGATTTTGAAAAAGCGCGCTCCTTGTTTGTTTTATCCATGGCCTTAGTATTGGCACCAAAGGCTTATGGCTGGTTGTCGGCGTTGGTTAATATAAAGCGTTGCAAACAATTTGGTGGGCCAATACTGCTTACTTTAAGCACCTTGGTGGAAACCTTGTTGTCGGCTTTGTATGCGCCGATTTTAATGTTGTCTCAATTTCAAGTGGTTTACGACGTGCTTAAAGGTCGTGACAGTGGTTGGAAACCCCAATCCCGTGATGATGGTGCAACGTCTTGGAAGGTCGCGGCAAGAGCGCATTTCAGCCATACCTTGTTGGGTGTGGGGTTAGCGGCGGGTGCCTTGTTTTTGAGTAAAGAGCTATTTTATTGGTCACTGCCAATCAGCGTGGGCTTGATGTTGTCGATTCCTTTGTCATGGATGAGTGGCGGAGCCAAGCGTGGTAATGTGATTCACCATCTTGGTTTAATGCGAGCACCAGAAGAAAAGCGTCCCCATTCGATTATCTTGTTACAGGCCGATTATGAAGCTAAGCAGAGTGATCTGGGTTTTGATCGAGAATTGTCTTCACTCGAGCGTCTGACTTCTGAGGCGAATTTCTTTTATTGGCATCTTGCACAAATGCCAGAAGACAAAACCGACAAGGCCTTCTGTCGTGCGTGGATTTGCGCGGAATGGCAAATTCAACATAGCCACACCATGGATGACTTATTGCAACATCTTCGAGAAGAAGAGTGTGTGGCTATTTTGCAGCACCGTGCTTTGATGACACAGATGGAAAAGTACCTTCCTACACCACTTTCCGCGACCTAATGGTCGTGGAAAGTCACTTATAAAAGCCGATTAAAGCTTGCAGAAAGCTTGAGCGAATTCATCAACGCTGTCCCAGTTGGTGAATTCTTGGTCTGTACTTGGGTCGGTTGGCCCCTTTGTCATCCACATAATAAAGCGGATCATATTGCGGTCGAGAAAACCGTATTTTTTGTAATTCAATCGACCCGCAAACACCCCTTGTAAACTCGGCGTCCACTCTAATTGAGTGAGGAACTTAATAATATAAGGGTTGGTGTCGGGTTGGCATTTTTCAGGTTTTCTAGCGACCAAGTTCACTGTGTAAAAAGCGCTGGGTTTACTTTCTAATACCGTTTTATGTTGACTGATAAAGTCAGCGACGACTTTTTGATGCTTTCCATAACGAATGCTGGCACCAATAACGACTTTATCGGCCTTGTTTAGAGTGTCGGCGTTGGTTTCTTCAACTGGGACGAGTGTGGCCGTATGACCTTGCTTTTCCATGGTGGCTTTCATGGATTGTGTGATCTTGATGGTATGGCCGTCTGTCGTCGAGTAGATCAGGAGAATATTAGACATGATGATTCAGAAAAACTGCCTCTGTAATGGAAAGATAAAATAAATCAATATTTTCGATGCCTTGTTATAAACACTCCTAGAGTAAGAGTAAAGGCGAGGAGAGGGGGTTCTTGTTTATTATCAATTTAGCGATATAAAAAGCGACCGATAGATGCTATCGGTCTCTTTTTGTGAGTTTTGACTGTTTATTCTGCTGAGCTGTGCTTTCTGGCTCGAATGTCTGATTGAGCACTGCGATAGAATTTTTCTTGAGGTTTGGACTTTACGATCTGTTCGTCGTCTTGGTCTTCATTGCGCAGCAATAAGAAATCGGCCACACGTTGTTCGTCCAGTGTGTTGGCGGCCACGGCGGCTTTAATGGCGCAGCCAGGTTCGCCGTCATGTCGGCAATCGCTGAAACGGCATTGTTTTTCTAGGGTGATGATGTCGGCGAAACTGGCGATGGCGCTGCTGTCAAACTCCGCCAGTTGCAATTCTCGCATGCCTTGAGTGTCGAGTAGGATAGCACCAGACGGCAAGATTTTTAGGGTGCCTGAATTGCCGATAGCACGCGGAATTTGGCCCTCTGTGGAAGTTTGTATCAAGGTATTGATCAGTGCCGATTTACCTGAACCAACCGCACCAAGTAGGGCTATGGTTTTGCCTTTTTTCAATAATGGAGACAAGACGCGAAGGCTTTCAGGGTCGAGAGCGTTGACTGTTTCGACAATTAATACTGGATCAAGCTTTTCTACTTGGATGCGCTTTTCGACGGCATCGTTGCAAACGTCTGCTTTGGTCAGTACGACAACAGCATCGGCTTGCGCTTCGTGGGTTAATTCTAAATAGCGCTTAATAAGGCCCAGATTAAAATCTTCACCGAGTGAGCACATTAAGAACACGGTATCTATATTGGCGGCAATGTCGTTGAAAACAGAACTGGATTCTAAACAGCGAATAAAACGATGTTCAGAATCGACAATAACCCAATCCCCCACCAGCATACTGGGCATATCAGCTTGATGCGTTAGGGTGAAAAAAAACTGTTCGCTGGCCAGCTCGTATTGTAACTCTGTATCAGAGTGTTGTTGGAGCGAGCAAATGCGCGCAATATGGTTAGACTCTAAATCATCCAATGATAACTGTTGTTGAAAGTAGGCTTGCCAGCCTAGGTCCAATAAAGTGAACGTGGAATCCATTGCTATTACCCCAAGCGAATACCGCTATCGTAAAAAAGAAGCAAATTGCCTCAAAGAAAACGACTGAGCGTAATGAGACTACGCTCTAGCCAAAAATACACCCCCTTCGAGTTGAGACTCTTGTCATGGGTGATGCTTGGCGAGATTAGCACAGTGTAAGGAACCGACAAACACAAATATGACCTATGTAATATTGGTTTATTTACTCTCTATAATACGGTAGTCCAGCGAGCCGGTGATTTTGCCATTTTGTTGGGTCGAGACACTGAATTCGGCGTTATTTTTCTCTTTGTCTGGGTTGACGATGGAAATAACCTGGCCATTGACGATCAGTTGATAGGTCTCAGAAAACGCAATTTGAAGGTCTTCTGATTTTGGATTTTCAAATAGTATGTTGTCTTTTAAGCGGATGACGCGGCTTTCGCCTCGAACCCATTGGCCGACGATAGGTTGCGCCTCAAAGGAAGATTGACCATGATTGACGATAGCTTCTGAGACAAAAATCCGAATGATATCGCCGTTAGCCCCTATGTTTTGACGATCTTCTACTCTGGCGTCGAGAACCGCCAATGCGGTGTTGGTTTTACTGATGTAGGTACGCAGCTCTTGTAGCGAATCGTCTAGACTTGTCGCGCTATCTGGTTGTGGGGTAAAGATACTGGGTACGTCGGGAGCACTGCCAGTACGTTGTTTTAATTCAACAAAATTGCTGGTAGCTCTTTGTATGTTGTCTTCTAATTGTGCTTGCTCGATAGCTAGGGTGTCGCCAGTGTCTGCCGTAACGGGTTCAGCGGCGGAGGTGACAGGATCAGCATCTTTGTTTTGTGGTTGCTTTAGATCCTTTGCTGTTTGGTCAGGGGTTTTATCGATGGGCAAGTTGTCGATTTGGTTGGATACCGAAGGTTGAGCAGTATTATTCAGTTCTTGGTTGTTCTTAGCGTCTTGTAAAATTGGCATGGTGCACGCACTCAAAAGTAATGAGGCAAGTATAAGGCCAGTACGAAATGTGGACATGTAACAATCCTAAAGGATAGACAAAAATAGTGTTTAAGTATGCGGTATGGCAGAAAATATGTCGAGTGAAGAGAGGTGACGTAAGATACGACCTCTCTTGTTCAGGTAAATCAATCAGGCTTGTGACTGATTCCACAAAATGCATTCGTCTAATGTGACCCCTTGGCCACCGAATATGTCTAATGCGCTGCCGATAGTGAGGTCTACCTTGCCAGCGGATAATTCGTTGACACGTTTTAGGTCTGCTAATGAGCGTGCGCCACCAGCGTAGGTGACGGCCACCGGGCATCCCTGCCCAAGCAAACGGACGAGGTCTTCATCGATACCGGCTTGCAAGCCTTCCACATCAGCGGCGTGAATAAGAAACTCATCACAGTGATTCGCCAGTTCAATGAGGTTTTCTTGATTGACTTGAGTAGAAGTGATGGTTTGCCACCGGTCAGTGGCGATATACCAGCCGTCTTTGGTGCGACGGCAGCTTAGGTCTAGCACTAATCGGTCGGTGCCGGTTTCGCGTTTTATTTTGTCTAATCTGTCCCAGGAGAACTCACCCTTTTCGAATAAGTATGAGGTGACAATAACGTGGGATGCTCCCGCTTTTAAATAATCCGCAGCATTTCTTTGATTAACACCACCACCAAACTGAAGGCCATCTGGATAGGCGCGTAGGGCGTTTAAAGCTTCTTCGTGGTTGCCTTTGCCAAGGGCGATGACATGGCCACCAAGCAAGTTATGCTCTTGATACATTCGCGCGTAATGCTCGGCATTGTATTCGCTGATAAAATTTTCTGTGGCACCTTTGTCATTTAGACTACCTCCTACAATTTGCTTTACTTTGCCTTGGTGAAGGTCGATACAAGGGCGAAAATGGGTCACAAAAAACTCCTATCAGTGATGAAAAATGCGATTGTAACCGATAATCTACCCAGAAACGATGTGCCAAAGCAATCCTTTAATAAGCCTGTTACAATTGCTAAATTCTTTTCCTTACAACCAACCATGTTGCTTTTATCATGTTGCAAATTACTCTCGCTGTGGGGATACCAGATCACGAAATAGAATTAACGGCCATTCGAGCGCAAGGAGCAGGCGGTCAAAACGTTAATAAAGTGTCTTCTGCTATTCATCTAAGATTTAACGTGGCGGCGTCATCTTTGCCTGAATTTTATAAGGAGCGTTTGTTGGCGTTGAATGATTCAAGGTTGACAAAAGACGGTGATATTGTGCTGAAAGCTCAACAGCACAGAACCCAAGAATTGAATAGGGAAGACGCCTTGGCTCGACTGAAGGCGCTGATTCTTGAGGCAAGACAGGTACAAAAAGCTCGTCGCCCGACCAAACCTACTCGCTCATCGCAAAAAAAGCGCGTAGAGCAGAAAAAGCAAAAAGGTCAAATTAAAAGCCTCAGGCGCCGAAATTGGGATTAAAATCTCGCTTCACAAGATGAGCTATTCTTGCTTTTACTGGGCATGCCCTTTTATTAAACTTGGGCAAGAACGCTCCATTTTTCATCATATTTATCCATCATAAACATAACTCGGTAGGTTTAATCATAATGAAATTAGAATCTCTTGCATTGCATCATGGCTACACATCAGAAAGTACTACTAAATCTGCGGCTGTGCCTATTTACCAAACCACGTCTTATACTTTTGACGACACTCAACATGGTGCGGATTTGTTCGACCTAAAAGTAAAGGGGAATATCTATACTCGCATTATGAACCCAACCAATGACGTATTAGAGCAGCGTATTGCGGCCATGGAAGGCGGTATTGCGGCTTTGGCGGTAGCGTCGGGTATGTCGGCAATTACCTACGCGATTGAGTGCATTTGTGAAGTAGGTTCGAACATTGTCAGTACCAGCCAGTTGTATGGCGGTACTTATAATCTATTTGCCCATAGCTTTCCTCGTCGAGGTATTGAAACGCGCATGGTATCAGCGGATGACTTTGCTGGGTTCGAGGCGGCTATTGATGAGAATACAAAGGCAATTTTTTGTGAGTCGATCGGAAATCCAGCAGGCAATATTGTCGATATTGAAGCTTTGGCTGCCATTGCAAACAAACATGGCATTCCGTTGATTGTTGATAATACGGTTGCCACGCCGTTTTTGTGTCGTCCATTTGAGTTGGGTGCGCACATTGTTGTTCACTCTCTAACCAAATACATTGGTGGTCACGGCACCACAGTGGGTGGCGCCATTGTGGATTCGGGTAAGTTTGATTGGGTGGCAAACAAAACACGTTTTCCGATGTTGAACGAGCCTGATCCGTCTTACCATGATGTGGTTTACACAGAAGCATTGGGCGAAGCGGCGTATATTGGTCGTTGTCGTGTTGTGCCGTTGCGTAATACGGGCTCGGCACTGTCTCCTCATAGTGCGTTCTTAATCATGCAAGGTTTGGAAACATTGGGCCTACGCATGGAGCGTCATTGTTCTAATGCAGAAGCGTTAGCCGAGTTTCTGAATAATCATGAAAAAGTAAACTGGGTGAATTATGCTGCTTTGCCTGGTAACAAGTACAATGCAATGAGTAAGCGCATTACCAGCGGAAAAGCCTCTGGTGTGTTGAGCTTTGGGATACAGGGTGGTTTGGAAGCGGGTACACAATTCATCGATGCCTTACAAATGGTGCTGCGTCTCGTCAATATTGGAGATGCAAAATCTTTGGCTTGTCACCCAGCGTCTACCACGCATCGTCAGCTTAACGATGAAGAATTAGCCAATGCTGGTGTGAGTCGTGACCTAGTGCGCATTTCGGTGGGCATTGAGAACATTGAAGACATTATTGCCGATATCAGTCAGGCTTTAGACAAAGTAACTGTTTGATTTAATTAGTTAAATATTCAACTTATTTAAAGCATGTTTTAAGAGAAAAGGAGCCTAAATATTGGCTCCTTTTTTTTGGGATATATTCCTACGGAAGGCGCTTGGGTAAGGATTATAAGAATTTATTATATACATATTTCTTTCACTCTCTTTATCTTGATCTAACGCAATGTTTTAAGATGCGTCTAGACTGATAATGTCTCCTTATAGTAAGCCTCAAAATCGTTTGGGGCTACGGTGGACGTTAGATAATAAGAACACCCTGCAAGGAAGTGTCTGCAGACGTCTTTTTCTCAGCTAAATGAATGGGTTGAAATCATATGATTAACGAAGCTGTAGTGGAATTATCGCGCTTTCAGTTTGCTTTCACTGCTCTGTACCATTACTTGTTTGTCCCTTTGACATTAGGGATGGCTTTTTTACTAGCGATCATGGAATCTGTCTATGTGATTACTGGTAAGCAAGTCTACAAAGACATGGTTAAGTTTTGGGGTAAGCTGTTTGGTATTAACTTTGCGCTTGGCGTAACAACAGGTTTGACTATGGAGTTCCAGTTCGGAACAAACTGGTCATATTACTCTCACTATGTAGGCGATATCTTTGGTGCGCCTTTGGCTATCGAAGGTTTGATGGCTTTCTTCCTTGAATCAACGCTTGTTGGTTTGTTCTTCTTTGGCTGGGACCGTTTAAGCAAGGTTAAACACTTAATGGTGACATGGGGCGTAGCAATTGGCTCTAATTTGTCAGCATTGTGGATATTGATCGCCAACGGTTGGATGCAAAATCCAGTAGGGTCAGAATTCAATTACGAAACCATGAGAATGGAATTGGTTGATTTTGGTGCCTTGATCTTCAACCCAGTCGCTCAAGTGAAGTTTGTTCACACTGTTTCTGCCGGTTACACAACGGGTGCCATGTTCGTTCTTGTGATTTCAAGCTACTACCTATTGAAAGGTCGTGATCTTGCTTTTGCACGTCGTTCTTTTGCGATTGCATCTGCATTCGGTTTGGCTTCAGTGTTGAGCGTTATCCTTTTGGGCGATGAATCTGGTTACGAGCTTGGTGAAGTACAAAGAGTGAAATTGGCTGCGATTGAAGCAGAATGGGAAACACAAGAAGCCCCTGCGGATTTCACCTTGATCGCCTTCCCGAATCAAGAACTTGAAGAAAACGAATACGCCATTAAGATCCCTGGCCTAATGGGCTTAATTGCTACCCGTTCTCTTGATACAGAAGTTCCTGGTATCCAAGAGCTTAAAGAGCATAATCGTCAGCGTATTATCAACGGTATCTATGCAAACCAGTTACTTGAGAAGCTGCGTAATGGTTCAACTGATCCGCTGGTAAAATCTAACTTTGAAAAGGTAAAAGACGATCTTGGTTACGGCTTGTTAGTAACAGCGTTCAACGAAGATATTAACAAAGTTACATCAGAACAGATTGACCAAGCGGTTGAATACTCCATTCCGAAAGTGGCGCCTTTGTTCTTCGCTTTCCGTATTATGGTGGGCTGTGGTTTCTTGATGTTGGTTGTGTTTGCTGCGGCCTTTTACCAAAACGCGCGTCGTCGCATTGGTAAGAATCCTATGTTCCTTAAATTCATCGTGTTGTGCTTGCCACTTCCTTGGATTGCGAACGAAGCAGGTTGGTTCGTGGCTGAGTTTGGTCGTCAACCATGGGCGATTGGTGAAATACTCCCGGTTCACGTGGCTGTCTCTAGCTTAACGGCTACTGAAATTTGGATCAGCCTTGCAGGCTTTGCTGCCTTGTACACAGCCTTCTTGATTGCTGAAATGTACTTGATGATTCGCTTCGCGAAGCAAGGTCCTTCTAGTTTGCATACTGGTCGTTACGCCCTTGAACAAGAAACTGCTCAGTTGAAGCAGGAGGTATAAAATGGATTACGAACTATTAAAAGTCATTTGGTGGGGCCTAATGGGGGTCCTACTTATCGGCTTCGCTGTCACAGATGGTTTTGATATGGGTGTGGGCAGTTTGCTCAGAGTGATTGGCGGCACTGATAATGAGCGCCGTATCATGATCAACTCAATTGCTCCTCACTGGGATGGCAACCAAGTATGGTTTATCACGGCTGGCGGCGCCTTATTTGCTGCTTGGCCTGTGGTTTATGCTACCGCTTTCTCAGGTTTTTATTTTGCGATGTTGTTGGTGTTGGCGGCGTTGTTCTTCCGTCCAATCGGCTTTGACTACCGCTCTAAATTAGAAGGTACAAAATGGCGTAACAATTGGGATTGGGGTATTACATTTGGTTCTGCTGTGCCACCGATCATTTTTGGTGTGGCGTTCGGTAACCTTTTGCAAGGTGTACCATTTGAGTTTGACCAGTACTTACGTGCTACCTACACAGGGTCTTTCTTTGCACTACTAAACCCTTTTGCAATTTTGTGTGGTCTGGTGAGCTTGCTGATGATAATGACCCAAGGTGGCGCTTGGCTGCAAATGAAAACAGACGCAGAATTGCTTGATAAAGCAAGCCGTGCGACAGCGATCACTGGTGCTCTAGCGGCTGTGTTGTTCATTCTTGCTGGTGTTTGGTTGGCATACGGTATTGATGGTTATGTATTAACAAGTGTTATCGATGGTAACGCTGTAACAACGCCCTTGATGAAAACAGCGGAAGTGCAAGCGGGTGCTTGGTTGGCTAACTACGACAAATACCCTCTGCTTATTTTGGCGCCTATTGTGGGTATCGCTGGTATGTTGGTAGCGGCATTGACTGCGGTAATGAGAAAAGGTGGTTTGTCTTTCTTGTTCTCATCTTTGGGTCTTGCCGGCATTATAGTAACGGCGGGTGGTTCTATGTTCCCGTTCTTGATGCCTTCTTCAACTTTCCCAAGCATGAGTTTGACTATGTGGGATGCAACATCAAGCTATAACACCTTAATGATCATGTTTGTTGTAGTTTGTATCTTCGTTCCAATCGTTTTGACTTATACATTATGGAACTACTTTGTGATGTACGGACGTTTAACTAAGAAACACATCGAAGAGAATAATCATTCTTTGTACTAGTCTGTTGTTGTTTAGTTTAGTTTTTATTCGATATTGTTAGTTTGAAGATAAAAATTAGATAGAGCTCATAAGGGGCTCTATCTTGGAGGAAGAAGTATGTGGTATTTTGCTTGGATTCTAGGTGTATTGTTAGCCTGTTCATTTGGCATTGTTAATGCTTTATGGTTAGACGTAAACGGTTATGAAGGTGAAGAGGAGCAACAGTAAACTCAATGTCCAAAAACAAGGAAGCCAAAAAGCCATCGAAAGCAAGTCGTTTTAAAACACCAGAAGTCGTTTTTCTGGATGGTTTGTCCAATCAACAATCATCCAAATATCGATTAGCCCAAGGCTTTGGTGTGTTGTTTGCGGTGTCTTTAGTGCTTCAGGCTTGGGCGCTTGCCAATGTGTTTTCAGACATGGCACTACACCAGTCCTTTTCCTTGTCACTTTTGGTTATAGGTTTATTTGCTATCTTGTTACGCGCTCTGGCCAATTTTGGTCGAGAGCGTATTTGCACCAGCGCAAGCCGTGACATTCGTTACGGCTTGCGTCGTAAATTGGTGTCTCATTTGACCGAATTGGGTCCTGCTCGATTACGAATTGATGAAGATGCTGCACTCTCTACGCGTGTTTACGAGCAAGTCGATGCGTTAGACGATTTTTTCAGTCGTTATAAACCGCAAGTGTTTATGGTGACGCTTATCCCCTGCGTTATTCTCTTGTCTGTTGTCTCCATTTCTTGGATTGCTTTTTTTGTTTTCATGCTTACGGCGCCTTTGGTAATCGTATTTATGATTTTTGTCGGTCACAAAGCCGCGCAGGCAAATCGCCGGCAGTTTAGCGTGTTGGCTATGCTGTCTAACCAATTTATGGATTTGAGCCAAGGCTTGGCGGAGTTAAAGCGCTTAAGCCGAACCGATGAAGCACGTGACCGTTTGTCCTACAGTGCGGAATCGTATCAAAAGACCACCATGGGTGTGTTGGTGTTGGCCTTTTTATCTACGGCAACATTGGAGTTATTTGCTTCCCTATCGATTGCTATGATCGCGCTGTATTTGGGGCTTGGTTTGATAGAATCTCTGCCTTGGCAGCAGGGCAGCTCACCGGTCACCTTAACTCAGGCTATGTTTTTATTATTATTAGCCCCAGAATTTTATCTACCGCTTCGCCAGCTTGGTAACGATTACCACGCCAAACAAAAAGCCGAAGCGGCCGCCACGGATTTGTTAGAAATTCTCAATACGGTTCAAAGTACAGCAAAAGCATCAGCGCCTGACTCAAACCTATCAGCAGACATCAACAAACAAGCCTTTTTAAGCCTGCGACAAGTGGGTTGGTTAGAATCAGGTCGACATCGTTTGGCACCAATATCATTAGATGTGTTTAAAGGTGAACGAGTGTGGTTAAGTGGCGAATCTGGCGTAGGTAAATCCAGTTTATTGCATCTTTTACTGGGTTTTGAAGAGGCCTATCAAGGTGAGTTTTACATCGAAGGCCGTCCGTTTTCAGAACGTAACTTAGCGGAGTGGCGAACTAAACTTGCTTGGCTACCTCAGTCACCTGAATGGGTGAACGGAAGCATTAAACGGAACTTATTATTAGGAATTGAAGCCCCAAGCGATGATGTACTTCAAGAAGCCTTGCGAAAAAGCCAATGTGACGACTTTATTCAAGCGTTGCCAAATGGGCTTGAAACGTCTTTAACAGAACTCGGATCAGGGTTATCTGGTGGGCAAATGCAGAGACTTTCCATTGCCCGAGCGCTCCTGTCCCAGGCAGATGTTTGGTTGCTTGATGAGCCATGCTCTGGCTTAGACACTGAAACCGCTAATGCCGTGCTAAACACCTTGAATCAAGTATCAAAAGGCAAAACCTTGTTGATTGTCAGCCATGATACTCACCCCATATTGTGGGCTGATAAACACTGGTCATTAAACAAGGGAGGTTTACATGAAAAAAACAACCAAACTATCGCTTAAGCAACTCTTATTCGCTAACCCTTGGGGTTTTGTTGTCCCGGTGGTGTTGGGTGTTGTCGCAAGTTTGTCAGGAGTGGCTCTGTTAGGCGTATCCGGTTGGTTTATTTCCGCTGCTGGTTTGGCTACGTCTGTTGGCATGGGGCTGTTTTTCAATTATTTAACGCCTGGTGCTATTGTGCGTGGTTTGTCTATTTTTCGTACGGCAGGGCGTTATGGTGAACAAGTTTCTTCTCACAATCACTTGCTTGGGTTACTGAAAACGCTGCGATTGTGGGTTTGGGATCAACGAGTAGCAAAGGATTCTGCAAACCTATACGAACAATCCCGCGGTGACCTATTACAGCGTTTGGTGAGCGATCTAGACCAAATTATTCGCTGGCCTTTAGTGGTATTTTTACCGTGGATATACGCCTTGTTAAGTTATACTGTGGTGGCATTGTTTGCCTATTTTATTTTACCAGCATTGCTTTGGCCTATGGCCGTCGCTGCTTTGTTGCATCTTGTGGTTGTGCCCTATGCTTGTGGGCGCGTGGCCAGCCATGCAGTGCATGTTGGACAGATATTAGGTGTTCACCGTCGTAGTCGCTTTGTTAGTTTGTTCTCGGCCCTGGTTACCTTGACAATACGAGGGCACTGGAAAGATTACGCCAAGCGATTGGGCCAATTAGACCAGCGTCAGCTCCATACTGAGCTACTTGTACAAAATGCAGTGAGTACAGGGCGGCTACTGGCATATATCATCACCATGGGCCTGATTGTTTCTAGTTTTTATCTTGTTAGCAGCATTGAGCCAGAAACAGGCAAGTGGGTTTTATTAGAGGGTGTGCAAGGAACCTGGATGGTCGGTTTCATACTTTCTTTACTTGCTGTTCACGAATTAGTATTGCCTCTTGTGCAATCTTTCGTAGCACAAGGTCAATCATACGTTGGTTTACGTCGACTCAATCAGTTGTACGAAGCGCCAAAAGATTCAGAAAAACGTTTTTCGACAAACAGTAAAAACGACATTAACCATATGTCTTTTGAGCATTGGCGAGGTTTTCATGCTTCAAGTGGTATGGGGAATGCTCCTATAGATTTGACCATTCAATCTGGTGATAAAGTTTGGCTTCGTGGCTTGAGCGGTTCTGGAAAGTCCACATTGTTAGCGTCTATGGCCGGCGATTGTTTGGTTTCTGGGGACGCTGTTATTAACGGTGTAAAATGTGATTTGTACGATAACGCGGCGTATCAGCAGCACATTAGCTACCTTCCACAGTTCCCTTATATTTTTCAACAGAGTATTGCTGCGAATTTACGCATGGGTCAGGCAGACGCCAGTGAAGAAGCGCTATGGTCTGTACTTGAAGCGGTTGCCTTAGCGGACTGGGTGAGAAGTTTGCCTAATGCACTAGAAACCTTATTGAGTTCACAAGGACGAAACCTGTCAGGTGGACAACGCAAACGGCTAGCGTTGGCTCGTCTATTGTTAAGAAAAGCCCCCGTGTTATTACTCGATGAACCTTTTGATGGGCTTGATAAAGCCACCATTGAGACCATCTGTAAATCACTTCAAAATGACTACAAACCAGACATATTGGTACTGGTCAGTCACATAGACAGTCGTCTTGGCGATGATTGTCAGGTGGTTGATCTGTCATGACAAAAGAATTTTCCCCATCTTGTGAAAGAAATCAGCAACCGATTTTAGATCAGCTTTCTTTGTATTTTAAAGACGCTAAAAATGTGCTCGAAATCGGTTCTGGCACGGGGCAACATGCGGTGTATTTTTCTGAACGTTTGCCCCATTTAACCTGGAATACCAGCGATATGCTGGACTATCACGGCAGTATTTTGGCGTGGATGGCTGAGGCTAAGTTAAGTAATCTTGTTGCGCCTTTTGAGTTTCATTTTGGTAAAAACGATTGGCCTAGTTTAGACATTGATGCTGTGTTTACGGCGAATACAACTCATATCATGCAGCGTGAAGAGGCTAGGTTGATGATGCAGACCATCGCTAAGAACCTCGCATCAGGCGGTATATTTTGCCAATACGGGCCAATGAATATAAACGGCGAATACACCAGTGAAGGCAATCGAGAGTTTGATCAAAACTTGCGAGAAAGAGGCTGTGGCGGTATTTGTGATGTGGCGGAATTGGAAGAATGGGCGGGGAGCATGGCTTTGGTTGAGAAAATTTCTATGCCTGCCAACAATACCTTGCTAGTGTGGAAAGTCATTTAATCGCCAAAAAGATATGTTAAGTGCCATATGTTAAGTGCCATAGCGATATAAACGAAAAAAACCAGATGCTCATCACATCTGGTCTTCTTGTCATCCTAAGTGTTGACACTTAAACACACACACAACACTCACACTCAACACCTAGGCGAACACCTAACCATTTGGAGCTGACTTTTTTACGGCCAGCTCGGTAATGGTATTAAGCTGGTAGCTTAACTGTGCGTAGGTAAGGCAAAATTGTGTTCACTTCACCGAATTTTTCTTTCGCTTGCTCGTCTGTCAAAGACAAGGCAGCGATAACATCTTGACCCAATTCCCAGTTAGCTGGCATAGCAACAGGTACACCGTAGCTTGCTTGTAGTGCGTCTAGTGCGCGCAATACTTCTGCAAAGTTACGACCAACAGACATTGGGTAAGTCATAGACAATTGCAATTTCTTGTCTGGGCTGATGATGAAAACAACACGAACACTGGCAGAATCAGCGGCTGTGCTGCCGTCTGGTAGGTAAGCATCAGCTGGCAACATGTCTAGCGCTTTCGATACTGCTAGAGAATCATCCGCGATGATTGGGAAGCCTGCTTTGGCACCAGAGTATGACTCGATGTCCGCTTTCCATTCTTTGTGCTCTTCAACACCGTCAACAGACAAACCGATGACTTTCGTGCCGCGTTTTTCCCACTCTGCAGACAGCTGTGCAACGGCACCGAATTCTGTTGTACAAACTGGTGTAAAGTCTTTTGGGTGACTGAACAAGATCGCCCAGCTGTCGCCGATCCAATCGTGTAATTTGAATGTGCCTAGGTCTGTTTCAAGTTCTAGGTTTGGAACGACATCATTAATACGTAAAGACATTACTGTACTCCTTAATAAGAAACTAAAATAAGCATTAAGCTTTGCTTGCTCAATGCTTAAATATTAGATCTTACTAATTTGTTATTCAATAACATTTTGCCTATAGGTACCATTGATAGAAGCAATCAGCTGTCGAACTTTGCCAATAACGAATGGCAAGTTCGACGCGAATCACATCATGTTGTGTAAACTGAAGGGGAGCGTTAGGAAAACTTCGGCCATTTGTCCCAGTATTGTTTTTCAAGGATCATTTCTCCATCGTCGCTTTGATGAATGGTGATCCAAGCGTTCCAGTTCTCGTAATCCACATCAGGGTAATCCAAGCGATAATGACTGCAGCGGCTCTCTTTGCGCATCATAGAAGCTTTCATTTTCATTTCGGCTGAGATAACCATGTTGGCGGTTTCATGAGCTAAGCGTAGATGGTGTCGATCAGAGGCAACCAACATAGGCACATGGTGATCACGCAGCTCCTCTACATAAGCGAGGGCGGCATCCATCATGCGCTCTTTTTTTACGTAGAGCACAAAATTAGGAATCATTACGCTTTGTAACACCTGCGTGACCCAAGCGGGCTTGTACCCTTTGGTGCGTTTCAGCGGCGCTAATATATCTGTTTTGGTCTGCGCTAAGGTATCCATGGGAATAGGCAGTAATTCTACTAATTTGCTAGCTTTCGCGGCCGCTTCGCCAGCTAAAGCACCTTGAACAGCAGAGCCGGCCATAGAAGAACCTATTTGTGTGTAAATGCCACCGGTTTGATGGGAGCCTAGCGCGTCGCCGGATGCCCACAATCCTGGAATGGTTGATAAGCCGTTAGCATCAATGGGCACCAAACCTTCGGATTTATGAATGGACATGCCCGCGGTCGAGCCGCCGACGGACTCCCCCATCATGCCTGGTGGGCCTTGCGGTGCGGATTGTTTCTGCCCCGTTAGTTTCGCCCAAATCGCATGTAATCCCGATGTTTGTCCCATTCCTGGAGGAGGGCCAGAAGGGCGATCGCCGCCGTTGTCACCACTGGGTGGGCCGCCAACACGTTTAAATTCTTCTGGAACCCAAGGTCCGCCGACCACCACGGCTTCTTTTTCACTCGGGCTCCCCGGCCCCATGCTGACAGGGCCGCCGTTCATGTAAGCGCTATAATTTAAATCGACGCCAAGGTCATGGCGAATTTCTGCCCCTTCTATACTGGGTTTTTGTTCGACCTGACCATGCCAATTATCATAACTTGAACCGGAATTCGCGGCAGAAGCAGGGTGGCCATCTGCCCATTCTTTGCCGGTTATTTTGGCACCAATGTTGTAGGCCATGATGGAGCCATCATGGGTGAGATCGCACATGGGAAAGCCATTGGGCTTAAATGCCCCAGCGCCAGTGCACAAAATCACGCTTTTAGCTGAAAAATGCACAATCTTATTTTCTGCTACGCTAAAGCCAGACGCTCCCACCACACGGCCTTGCTCCTTGTGTAAATGAGTCATCATGATGCGTTCAAAAATGGGTATCTTGCGTTCGTTCATCGGCTTAGAAAAACTATCAAAGCACAAAGGTGAGTCGAAAAAGCCCCAAGATTTGAGTTCTTGAACTCGATCATAAGAATGCTCTAGCAAGAGTTTGGTGAATACAGGGTTGTTGGTGCCAATGGCGGACGTGGCGACCTTTTTGAGATAATCATCTTCACTCATTTTAGTGTTTTTCTTATCGTAAGAGAAAACCCCTTTTCCGAATGGCGTCATACCGGAGGAGCCTAAACGACCTTTCGACACCATGATGACCTTGGCACCGGCATCGTGGGCTTTAATTGCGGCAAACAGTCCCGCAATGCCACTGCCAATAACCAAGACATCGGTTTCAATGATGTCGCTGGTGAACTCATCGTCCTTAACGGAGGGGAGATTGACCACAGTAGGTGCACCCATAGACGAAGAGGCTTGAGCGCCTGCCGCTATGGCGGTAACGCTCACGGCCGCAGCGCCAGCACCTAAAAAGGTACGACGAGAGACATTGATAGCGTCTTTATTGTCCGATGTTGATGGTTTAGCTTGATTTTCCTTAGACACAGCCATTACCTCCAAGATACCACAACGGGAATGGATTTTTCGGGTGTGATACTAATGGCGTCAACAGGACAATACAGGCGACATAGGTGACATATCTGACAATCTTCAGGGTAGGCAATGTAGGCTTTACCTTGATTAAGATCCATTTGAATCACATCTGTCGGGCACGCTTTGACACAGGTTTCGCAGCCTATGCAGCCGGCAATTTCATTAATTGGCATCTTAGTTTCCTCTTACCTTGTCGTTAAAACGATAGGTGTTCAAAGTGAATGTGTCTATTAGCGATGCTGAGCTTTTTCAAGCTGCCTTGAACCCCTTCAACCATAGGTTGCGGCCCACACAGGTACACGCTCCAATCGGCGGTTGGATGGGGTTCTATAAGACGTGAAATAATGGTTTGATCGATGACACCTTGGTAAGCGTTTTTACCTTTGTCTAAGCTCACTAATTGCTGTTTAAAATTTGCCATGGTGGTTTCCAGTTGCAGAATATCTTCTTGGAGTACCATTTGATCCAACTGGTTATTGCCGTAAATTAATCGAATAGGTCGAGTGTCATTTTGATCGGCTAAGCCTCGTAATAGAGATAACATAGGGCCAATGCCGGCACCGCCTGCAATCAATAAAATGGCTTTGGCTTTTGCACTGTCATGCAAGCTCATTGATCCGTAAGGGCCATCCACATACACGTTTTGTCCGATCTTAAGTGTGCCTAATTGGCTGGTGTAATCGCCTAAATTGCGAATTAAAAAAGATAGATTAGGCAAGCTTGAACGGCTAGAGGCAATAGAAAAAGGGTGCTCTTTGGCGGCGTTTTTTAAGCCACCTGGGGCCGTCGTGTTAAACCACACAAACTGGCCGGGCTCAAAGTCAAAAGCGTCGTTGTTGGTTTTGAGCGTTACTTGCCAATCACGGCTGCTCACCTGAGTGACCTCGGTTAATTCAAAAGGTTGGCGTTTTAACAAAATGGGTTTAACAAAGTAATTGAACAGCACCATCATTACTGAAAAAGAGCACAGCCCCCACCAAATGACATTAAACCAAGGTGCGTATTGACCGTGTTGGCCAATGTTGGTGATGTGAACAGTAGCCAATACAATAATGGTGACAAAGCCCATCATATGAGTCAGACGCCAGGTTTCATAACGAATCGGCAGACGTTGTTTAAAAATGGATAACAGAATCCACACCACCATAGACACCCAAGCAATCACCCCAATTAACATATTCGATGCTGTCACTGTGGTGATCACGCTGGTTATGCCATCGCCCCAAGACATCGAAAAACGCGGCGCCAAAATCAAAATAGGATGCAAAAAGAAGATCAGTCCTAGCCACTGACCGACCTTTTTATGATGTGTCATATTCCAATCGATATTGGCGAACCAAGCTATTTTCTTCAGACGACTTCCCAACGGAAATTGTAGGTAAAACATCATCATAGCCAAGGTATTCATCGCTGAAAGAGCAAAGGCGTAGGTGGTTTTCAACTGCATATCGAGGGCATAGGTGGCGAGAAAAGGAATCAGCATTATTGCTGTGTACCCTAACAATAGTTTTCCTCTCTCGCCTAAGTATAACGAGCGTCTTTGTTTTGGCTTTGCCACCAGCGAAGTGCGTGTTGTCATAAACTGTCGACCTAAAGCAATTGTCTTTTAATTTCATGGCATATTAGCAACGAACTTTGAGTAAATGATGGAGGGAGTGTTGATAAACATCATGGATCAGGGTGTTGCTCCTTTTCGTTTACAAAAACCTTCTTTTTATAAGGGGTCGTGACATGGAGTATTAGCTTTTTTGCATGCTATTATGGTTTTTTAATTATTTCGCTGTATCAGTAGGACGTTTAATGAAACGAATGCTCTGTGTTTTTGCCCTTATTCCTTTTTTAGTCTCTTGTGATGACTCCACAGACAAAGTAGAAAATGTTCCTGAGTTACTGGTGTACTGCGGCATTACCATGGCTCACCCGATAAAAGACATTGCAGCCCTTGTTGAAAAAGAAAAAGGCGTCAAAATACTGATTAGCCAAGGTGGTTCTGAAGATCTTTACAAGAGTTTATCGAGTAGCCGGAAGGGAGACTTGTATTTACCTGGTTCGGCTTCTTATCGGGAACGACATTTAGACGAAGGTCTATTTGGTGATTACGTGTTGGTGGGGTACAACCAAGCTGCTTTAATCGTGCAAAAAGGTAATCCTAAAGGTATTAAGCCAAACATAGACGAGCTGTTACGAAAAGACGTGGCAGCGATTATAGGCAATGCAACCACAGGTAGCATAGGTCGTGAAACTAAGCTGATTCTTGATCGGCACGGTAACTACACCAAGGTGCTTGAAAGTTCGGTGTTTGTGACAACGGACTCACGAAATCTTAATAAAGCTCTCAGAGATGGTGAGGCTGATGTGATTATTAATTGGCGCGCCACGGCATTTTTTGACGAGAACAGGGCCTACATGGACATTGTTGACCTTTCTATTAAAGAGGCAACGCCCAAAGCCCTTATTTTAAACACGCTTACTTTTTCTAAATACCCTGAAATCAGCCAGTATTTTCTTGATGTTGCCAAATCGGAAAGAGGGCAGAAAATCTTTCGTGACTACGGTTTTCTAGGTGCGGCAGACATAGAGCTTTAAACGCCAACGACGAGCCCAAACAACACGTTACTTTACTCATTTAACAATGCTGGTTAATCGATGAAAAATGCACTTTTGTCTAAAAAGTTACACGAAGATATTGCCTCTACACAAGGAGTTCGTCCTTTTTGGATTTACATTCAAGCGGTTATTTACTTAGTTGGTTTTATCGCTGTTTTTCTAATTAATATTTTATTTGATGATATTAACGAGCAGCTAAATAAAGACATTGTAAATGAGAAAACACGTTTAAGTATTGGTGAGTTAATTGTTTTTGATTTGAAGAAAATAGAATCTTCTTTTTATCAGATTGCGACAACGTCAAACGTCAGAGGTCAGAATTACATTCGAAGGCAGTTGCAAACCAGCCTAGATGATCTAAACGAAATTTTAGAAGTACTTGAAAATGGCGGTACCATAAAGCGTGATACGCGCTTAAATATCGAAAGCCAAGAATTGATGAGACGTAATTTTACCTATACTCGTCAGGTAGGGGATGATAAATACATTTTAGAAGTGATTGATCTGAAACCCAAACTGCTTGAAATCGAAAAAGAAAGCGATCATTTGTTGGCATTGCTCGCTGAGCGAGAAGCATTAAGAGAAGCTGGTAATGTGGATGACTATTCAGCGTCTATTGATAAGGTGAAAATCTACTTAATAACCTTGCCTCAGTTGTTTGTTCGAGCCATGGAGAACGCGAATGTACTTTTTTATCAAAGCCAAAAAGAAGTTGATAAATTAGAGAAAAATGTCGAAGAAAAACGAGCTGATTACAATACACTGCAAATCTGGTTGTCTATTTTTATTGTTGGTATTGTGTTCTTGATTAGCTTTCGAATCCTACGTCAGTTACAAACCTCTCAATATCGCCTACAAGAATTAGCGAAAAATCTAGAATTTCAAAAGTTTGCTTTGGATCAGCACGCCATTGTATCAGCCACCGACATAGACGGCGCGATTGTGTACGCCAATGATAAGTTTTGCGAAATAACAGGTTACAGTCGCAGTGAGTTATTGGGTAAGAATCACTCTATTTTCAAGTCTGGAGAGCATCCCGATTCTTATTATAAAGAGTTATGGGATACGGTAGCGGCCAGTAAAGTATGGCGAGGAGAGCTCAAGAACCGTAATAAAGATGGCACTTTTAGCTGGCTTTCGGCGACGATTGTGCCTTTGCTAGACCATGCAGGTAAGCCTTTTCAATATTTTGCTATTCGAACCGATGTGACCTCTCGCAAAGAGATGGAAGGTACGATTCAAGAGAACAATCGTTTTCTTCAGAACTTAACAAATACTATGGGAGAAGGTGTTTACGCGGTAAACAAGGACGGTAATTGCATTTATATTAATCCTAAAGCACTGGAGCTGGTGGAATATCAAGCTGAAGACGTCTTTGGTCAAAACATGCACGATCTTATTCATCAACACGACAAAGAAGGGCAATTCGTTTTTGGTGATCATTGTCCTATCGTAAAAAGCATGCGTGAACATAAACAATATGTTTCAGAAGATGAGTGGTTCCATACAAAATCGGGCAGAGGCTTTCCTGTCTCAGTAACCGCCGTGCCCATTATAAACGATGGTAAATTTGACGGCTATGTGGCTGTATTTCAGGATATTTCTTTGCGCAAGGAAATTGAAGAAGACCTTCAAGATGCCAAAATACAAGCAGAAGAGGCCAACCGTTCCAAAAGTCATTTCTTGGCAAACATGAGTCATGAGATCAGAACACCAATGAATGCCATCATTGGTATGTCGTATTTGGCTTTGCAGTCAAACCTCAACGATAAACAGCGTAATTATGTCGATAAAATTAACCGCTCGGCAGAATCTTTGTTAAGAATCATTAACGACATTCTGGATTTGTCCAAAGTGGAAGCCGGTAAATTGGAATTGGAAAAATCTGAGTTTTTCATCTATGAGTTGTTTACCGACTTAGCCAGCGTGACCAGTATTAAAGCGGAAGAAAAAGGTTTGGAGTTGCTGTTTGATATCGACAGTCAGATTCCAAATTGGTTGATTGGTGATCCGACACGTTTGAATCAAGTGCTATTAAACCTTTGTAATAATGCGATTAAGTTCACCGAAAAGGGTGAAATTATCGTGTCTGTGCAGGTGGTTTCTTCTTCAGACAATGCAGTTGAGTTGAAATTTTCCATTAAGGACACTGGTATTGGCGTGACGGAAGAGCAAAAGCAAAGCCTGTTTATGCCATTCCAACAAGCCGATGTGTCTACGACACGTAAATTTGGTGGCACAGGGCTGGGTCTTTCAATCAGCAAGCGCTTAGTGGCCCTGATGAAAGGTAAAATCTGGATGGACAGCGAGATCCACGTAGGTAGTACTTTTCACTTCACCGCATGTTTTGATATTTGTAAGAAAAAACCGGTGTGGTCTTGTGACTTCGATGAACTTCGAAATTTATCCGGTTCACGAGTATTGGTGGTTGATGATAACGAGAATGCACGTGAGATCTTCACCTCGATGCTGTCGAATTATAATTTAGCAGCCGATACGTTGAAAAACGGTACGGAGCTGCTCGAGCTTATCAATCACAGCGATAAAATTAAACAGTACGATGTGGTGTTATTAGATTGGCAATTGCCAGATAAAAATGGCGTTGAACTTCTAGATGACATTGCCGCTGATAAGTATGATCAACTACCGCCAATAGTGATGATGACGGCGTACGGTAATGCTGAGCTTGATAGAGCGCTCAAAGAAGCGAACCACCAAGTATTCCAAATATTAACCAAGCCAATTACCCCGTGTGCTTTGCTAATCAGTATGCGCTTGGCGCTAGGCATGAGTATCGAAGGTTTGTCTGGATCACAAAAGAAAGGCAATGAAAGTGAGCTGGAACCCCATCATCTTGAAGGCAAGAAAGCGTTGTTGGTAGAAGATAACGCCTTTAACCAAGAAGTCGCGTCTGAGTTGTTGTCTAGTTACGGAATAGAAGTGACCATTGCCGAGAATGGTCTAGAAGCGTTGCAAAAAATAACGACCAAAGACTTCGATTGCGTGCTGATGGACTGTCAAATGCCAATCATGGATGGATACACTGCCACGAAAAAAATACGTGAGCAGGACATCTACAAGGACTTGCCCATTATTGCCATGACCGCCAACGCCATGCACGATGAAGTGGCTCATATGATGGAATGTGGTATGAATGACCATATTCCTAAACCCATTGACGTAAAGCTTATGCTCGCAACACTTAGTAAGTGGATCATTCAAAAACCGGCTACTGTGCAGGTTTTTACTGCGTCCACTCAGTTTGCTAATAATTTGGTACTAGACAGTCAAAAAGCCTTGTCTCGTATGGGAATAGGGCAAGAAAGCTACAATAAATTGCTGGTGAAGTTCATTGAGCATGAAGGTAATGGTATAGAGGACATCAATCAAGCGTTGGAAAATCAGGACAGTGCTACCGCAACACGGTTATTTCATACCTTAAAGGGCATTGCGGCAACGATTGGCGCTGAACCTCTTGCCAATGTGGCGAAACGTTGTGAAGTAGCAATGGGGTCAGGATCACTAGAGTCAGCGTTAAAAGACGAGCTCGAACATGAATTAGCCATGGCGATAGAAGCCATCCAACATGAGATTTCTTCTTTTGATGAGGTTCGAAAAGAAGATAACACTACAGGTGATATTGTTACTTTGTCTGAGGAAGAGCTTGAGAGTAAGTTGGCTATATTGGAATCTTTACTTGAAGAGTTCGATAGCGACGCAGAAGATGTGTTGGAAGACATCCTTAACGCTTCTTTTGATTCGGTCACAAAAGGAAAGTTAGAAGACATTGCAAAAGCATTGGGTCAATACGATTTTGAAAAAGCACTCAGCGTATTAAAAGGAATAAAACATGCCTAATAAAGCGGACATTACCCCAGCAAAACAAAGTGTATTAATTGTTGACGATACGCCTGAAAATATTGACGTGTTAAGAGGTGTGTTAGCCGGTGAGTATCAAATTCGTGCTGCCACTAACGGTATGACAGCGCTGAAAATCGCTGAAAGCAAACAGCCCGATATCATTTTATTAGACATAATGATGCCAGAAATGGATGGTTATGAAGTTTGTCGACGACTGAAATCCAACCCAAAAACCGTCAAAATCCCAGTGATTTTTGTCACCGCTATGGCAGAAGCAGAGGACGAAGAATTTGGTTTGAACCTTGGCGTCGTCGATTACATCACCAAACCGATCAAGGCATCCATAACGCGCGCACGGGTGAGAAACCACCTAGCAATGCAGGATCAAAGATTGGCTTGTGAACAAGAAGTAATGAGCCGTACCAAGGAGCTGGAAGAATCAAATCGTGCGGCGATCTTTATGTTAGGTGATGCCGGTCACTATAACGATACCGATACGGGGGTCCATATTTGGCGGATGGCGGCGTATGCGGCGGCGTTAGCGCGTAAAGCTAATTGGCATGTTGACGATGCCGCCTTGCTTGAATTGGCTGCTCCCATGCATGACACAGGTAAAATTGGTATTTCTGATGCGGTACTCAAAGCACCCAGAAAATTGACCAAAGAAGAGTGGGAAATAATGAAAACCCACAGCACAATCGGTTATCAAATATTGAGCAAAAGTCACTCGCCAGTGTTTACATTGGCAGCAGAGATAGCGCTAAACCATCACGAACGTTGGGATGGAACGGGTTACCCAAATGGAATCAGCCAAACGGCCATCCCTGAATCTGCTCGTATTGTTGCCATCGCCGATGTATTCGATGCGCTTACCATGAAGCGACCTTACAAAGAAGAATGGCCAATACAAAAAGCCATCGACACTATTATTGAAGGCTCCGGCACTCACTTTGATCCAAATCTAGTGACGGCTTTTATAGAGATAAAAGAAGAAATTATTGCTATTAAAGATAAATGGGATCGTAAAAGCGAAGATACGGATCGTCTTTAAATGTTAGTAAAAACTTTTATCTCGAAAAGAAATAGGTTATCAGCAGAATGATCTAGACCTAACAAGCGTCACTTTCAAGCATTTCGATCATTCTTCTCTTGTTTTCAATCATAATGTAGCCTTACGTTACCGCTTCATATCGTTTCGTTACAAACCAATCATGCCAATTCTGCTGATTATCCTCTACCATCTAATCAAGAGGATAATTTTGTACTAATTTTCTACACATTTAATGTTGCAGATGAGGCATAAACACGCGGATGAATAATAAAAGATTAGAGCAGTTTGGTGGTTGGTTATGGCTTGTTGTATTGTTGCTGGGTAGCCTGATTACTTTGTGTGTTGCTTTGTTTGCTTATTTTCAAGATGAACACAAGGTGCAGGTTTACAGCAGCACTTTGGCGGATAGAACAGAAACCCTAATTGAAGAACGTTTTCAACAGTTTGAATATGGATTACGAGCCACTCGCGGTGCCATTGTTGCGGCGGGAGTCGATGATATTACACGGCAACAATTTGAGCGTTACAGTAACAGTCGTGATATTGAAGGCGCCTTTCCCGGTGCATTGGGATTTGGTTTTATTCGCCGTGTTCCTGTAGATCAAGAAGCCAGTTTTGTGGCGCGTATTCGTAAAG
Organism: Marinomonas vulgaris; assembly: GCF_018145875.1. Classification (GTDB taxonomy): domain Bacteria; phylum Pseudomonadota; class Gammaproteobacteria; order Pseudomonadales; family Marinomonadaceae; genus Marinomonas; species Marinomonas vulgaris. Next base: position 33,501 of record NZ_JAGSSV010000002.1, read on the forward strand.
ATGGTGTGCCTGATTTTACCGTTCGTGCCTTAGCGGAGCACGATCAAGATCGATTTATCATTCAGTATATTTACCCATTTGTTAAAAATAGCCAAGCTCTCGGGTTAGACGTAGGGTCTGAGGCCAACCGACGATTGGCCGCTATGTCTGCAGCGAGAGAAGACAAAACCTATCTCACTCAACCTATCACCCTGGTTCAAGCAAATAAAAAAGCTCGAAAAGGGGCTTTGATACTTTATCCAATTTACACCGATGGTAAGGTACTAAATACCAGTGAGGAACGAGAAGACGCCTTAGTAGGCTGGGCATATGCGCCTTTAGTGATCGATGATGTGCTGGCTAATCTTGGAGAACTGACGGATCAAGCAGCCATTAGCTTAACCAACACAAAAGAAGGTGAGCCGTTTTACCGAGCTCATGATAGAGAGCTGTTGGCTTTAGATGACGAGAAAAAAGTTGTTCGTTCTATTTTTATATTGGGTCAGCAATGGGAGCTTGAGCTGATTCCTACTCTTCAGTCAACGGAGCGTATACGATTTTGGGATGTCGGCTGGGTGGTGGCGATAGGCTTGTTGTTGACGCTTTTTGCTATGTTGGCGGTAAATCTTCTGCGAACCAGTCGTTCGATAAAAGAACAAGAGATAGATATCCACCAAGTGGGCATTAAGAGTGTTATGACATTCTTCACCAGTACTAGGTTCAATCGCTCCTGGCCGTATACAGTATTGATTTTACTGGTGGTACTCTTCATCGCGACCTGGCTTATTTTACAAAGTAATTTGAAGCGAGTAAGCAACGAGCTGTCAGTAATAAAAGAAACAACGATTGAAAATATCAGCCAAGAAGCCGCGCAATATCGCCGTGATACTTTATTTCTAGCCAACACATCGCCTATCTTGAGAATTGAGACTCAAGTGGACAAAAGTATGCAGTCGATTAATCGAGACCAGGTTTACAACGAGTGGAGCGAAGGAAACTACGATTAAGAAGTTGCAAAACACTCAACTTCTCTTTTCCAAATAAAAAAGCACAGGATTCCACCTGTTTTGATGCTTTTCACCACTAAACAAGCTTATTTAGCCTTGTTTAGTGGATTTTTAACGGATTAACCCCTTGCCGCCCGTATCATCTGGTCAACTCTAAACACATTAGATAAGGCAAACAGCATCGCCAGTTTGTTATCATTTTTCTCTAAGCCGCGATAGACGACTTTCCTAAAACCAAACTGACGCTTTATGATCCGAAACGGGTGCTCTACTTTTGCTCGGATACTGGCTTTGAGGTATTCTGTTCGGATTGGTTGCTTGTTGATTCTCGGGTGTCTCTTGAGAAGACGCACCTTACTTGGCATTTCTGCAATCAGCCAATCCGCCTCGATGTCTTTTAATTCCTCTCGTTTTTGTGCACCTCGATAACCTGAATCCGCCGAGATAAAGCGTTCCTCACCATGAAGCAGGTTTTCTGTCTCTGTGATGTCATGTACGTTGGCGGCTGTTGTACTTAAACTGTGCGTCAGGCCTGTTCTCGCGTCTACACCAATATGAGCTTTTAAACCGAAAAACCACTGCTTACCTTTTTGAGTCTGGTGCATTTCGGGATCGCGTGCTTTCGCTTTGTTCTTGGTTGAACTGGCCGCTTCAATAATGGTGGCGTCGACAATTGTGCCTTCTTTTAGATAAATCCCAGCGCTAGACAACCACTTATTGACCTCTTTGAACAGCTGACGGGAGAGCTTATACTTTTCCAGTAAGTGCCTAAAATTCATGATGGTTGTGTGGTCCGGGATAGCACTGTCCAGCGACAATCCAGCAAACAAACGCATGGACGTGATTTCATAAAGCGCGTCTTCCATAGCAGGGTCGCTCATGTTGTACCAATGCTGCATACAGTGAATGCGAAACATGGTGGATAACGGATACGGTCTTCTTCCTTTTCCTGCTTTGGGGTAAAAAGGCTCAATAACGGCTTCAAGCTGATTCCACGGCATCAGCACATCCATTCGAGCCAAGAAAATCTCTTTACGTGTTTTACGACGTTTGTTGTTGAATTCGCTGTCGGCAAAAGTGAGTTGATGTGACATGGTCAGGCTCGAAGGTTAAAAATGAATTGTCTCATGCACGGGACTTATTCGCATCTTCCCGAACGAATTGCTGATGTTTTTAAGGCATATATGCTGTCTGTACCCGATGTACACCAAGTTCGCTTTATCGAAGCCAGTAATGGTTGGCAAGAGCGAGTTAAGGTACAGCGCCAAGGGAATGATCTTAATGTCATTGCTCGTGCAGCTTTGCAATCAAAAGAAAACGAGCCTTATATCAATGCCACGCTTGATGTAGGTGAAGGTAAGGTGTACGAATCCGACATTAATCTGAATCGGGAGTTTGGTAAAATCGAGCAACCAGGTCGCCCTGTTTGGCGTTTTTCTACGCCGCTTTTTTATGAAGACGGCAGTCCGTTTGGTATTGTCATTGTAAATGTCAGTGCCGATCGATTACTGACATTGTCTTCGGACAAGACTGTCGATCGAGCTAATTTGTATATCACCAATAAAGAGGGGGACTTTTTGCATCACCCCAACTCTTCTAGAACATTTACTTTTGAATATGGTTATTCAAATCGCTGGCAAGATGAGTTCCAACTTACGTCAGCTTGGATGATGTTAGAGCATTACGATTTAGATCGTTTTATTGGCCAAACGGGTGATGTGATCGTCAGCCAAGGGCAATTCTGGCTGGATGATAACAAAGAAGACAGAGCTCTTTCGGTTTATATATCAACACCATTAATAGCTTTAACTAATATTGTTCTCTTTCAGTCGATTGGCATATTAGCAGTACTTTTGTTATTTGGTGTCATCATTATTTCGATTCAATATCGAGTGTGGCTGTCTGAGAAAATCCGTCAGCGCGATGAATGGAATTTACAAATAGAAGCACAGCGTAGTAAAGAAACTGTGCGTTTTAAGGCGCTATTGGAGTCGGCGCCAGATGCGACCTTTGTAATAGATGATGCCGGTATTATTCAGCTGATAAACGCTCAAGCGGAACAAATGTTTGGTTATGAGCGTGTTCACTTAGAGCAAAATCCGATTCAAAAATTAATCCCGCAATATTTTTATCATGTTAGTGGGTTAATCGATAATGCGACGGATGTTACTCATCATGCAGTATTAATTGGCACTCAAGAAGAGGTTTTTGCCTTACGTGCTGATGGCAAAGAGTTCCCAGTAGAGATGAATGTTAATACTGTCAACTTGGACGATAAAATACAAATGTCCGTGTCGATTCGAGACATTAGTGAACGCCTCATTACTGAGGAAAAACTGCGTAAAGCACTAAGAGATGCCGAAATGGCGACAGAAGCCAAAAGTGCTTTTTTAGCCAATACGAGTCACGAAATACGCACGCCGTTAAACGCCATCATAGGTTTGGGGTATTTGTTAGCCGAAGAGAACCTTACAACGGCACAGCTGCAATTGGTCAGCAAAATCCAAATTTCGGGCAAGTCCTTACTTGGCATTGTTAACAACGTTTTGGATTTGTCGAAGATAGAAGCTAATGAAATGGAGTTGGAAGAGCAAGCGGTTGAATTACGAGAGCTCTTTGAAGAAGTGACCAGTGTGTTTGCCATTCAAGCGGAAGGGAAAAACCTAGAGTTCGAATTGGAAATGGCACCGAACTTACCCGTTTGGGTAGTGACCGACAGCGTGCGTTTGCGTCAAATTCTGACCAACTTACTCAGTAATGCACTTAAATTTACCAGCATAGGTAAAGTGTCGGTCAGGGCGAGTGTGTTATTGGATTCTGCTAAAACGGATAAGACAAGTGCAGAAAATGTAGTGGTTCGTTTACTGGTCAGTGATACGGGGATTGGTTTATCAAAAGAAGCACAATCGCGATTATTTAAGCCTTTTACTCAAGCTGATTCGAGCACCACTAGACGCTTCGGTGGAACCGGTTTAGGTTTGTCTATTGTGCATCAGTTAGTCAATCTTATGTCTGGTACTATAAAAGTAGAAAGCGCCGAAAGCGTAGGCAGTCAGTTCTGCATTGACCTACCTTTTCATGTGCAAACTATGGCCGAAGTTGCGCAACATGAAAATCAAAATCAAATGTTGTTTGTGCTCATTGCAGAAGATAACCCAACCGACGCGCGTTTATTACAACAAATGACACGAGCGCTTGGTTGGCGCTCTGAAGTAGTTAGTAATGGTGCTGAGCTGGTAAAAACTTTCTTGGCTCGAATCGACAACCATCTGCGCTCACCTGACGCTATCATTGTTGATTGGCAAATGCCGATAATGGACGGTATGAATGCGATTCACACACTAGAAAGCCACATTGGGCGCGATAAGCTTCCTGCGGTTCTGATGGTGTCTTCCCACGACAAAGAAAGCATCACCGGTGGCAACGAAGAAGATCTGGTGAATAATTTCTTAATGAAACCCGTCAATGCTTCTGCTTTATTTAATGCGGTGAATGATGTGGTGACATTTAACACTGGCAACGCCAGCCGCGTTTTGCAGTCTACTAACGCTGAAGCCGTGGGAGCGAAATGGTTACCCGGTATTCGAGTCTTAGTGGTGGACGATAGCTCAAATAACCTGATTGTTGTCAGTCATATTCTGGAACACAATGGCGCTATTGTTCAAACCTCAAACAGTGGTGAAGGAGCCTTGGCGCTATTAAAAGAATCTCCTGATGGGTACGATGCTGTCTTAATGGATGTGCAAATGCCCGGTATTGACGGACTCGAAACCACGCGACGTATTCGTAATGTACTGGGGTTAGTGGCGCTTCCTGTGATCGCCTTAACCGCTGGAGCTCTGTTAGAAGAAAAGAATCGCGCATTGGAAGCGGGTATGGATGACTTTTTAACCAAGCCGATTGATGTTTCCAGATTGATCAATGTGCTGCGCCGTGTTGTAGAAAATTTCCGCGGTAAAGAGATCCCCATTGAGCCTGCCGATGCACCTTTAGTGGAACAAGACGACTGGCCATCGATTATGGGGCTCAATTCGACAAAGTCAAAAAGCATTCTTATGAGTGATAAAGACTTGTTTTTGAATACGCTGAATACCTTATTTTTAGAGCATGGCAATTTATTAACGTCGCCACAAGAAGACATTGATGCAGCTGCTTTCATCGACTTACGTTTGCAGTTAGCGGCGCAAGTTCATAAGCTTAGAAGTGTGTCGGGCATGGTGGGTGCGGAAGAAATTCAGCAGCTAGCTGCCGAGGCAGAACGTATTTTACGAACCGATGATGAGTCAGCTAAGGATGTAATGATTGCTCTGTCTTTAGCGCTGCAAGAGCTTTATCAGGCAAGTGCACAGACATTAGAAGACTTCAAGCAAGATAAGCGAAATATCAATATGTTCGCGGCAAACGAGCCTGTGCAAAGCATTGATCAGGCGATGATTGAGCGTCTGTTACTGCTTTTAGAAGAGCAGGATTTGGATGCCTTAGAAGCCGTAGAGGAACACAGCGCCGCTTTACAGCAGGCGTTAGGCGAAGATACATTCCAGACTTTTCAAGGGCTTTTAATGCGCCTGCAATACAAGGAAGCGATTGTGATGCTAGAACCTCTAATAAACTCTATTAAAAATGCATAGTGGTAAAAAGATGAGAATAGACAATGAATTGGCTGATATTTTAATCATTGATGACGACACCGCCGTGATAGTAGCGCTGAATAAGGCGTTAAAAAACGTCGGCCGTATTCGTTTTGCCACGGATGCAAAACAAGCCTTCAATATGATAGAAGAATCGTACCCAGACCTGATTCTACTTGATGTGGAATTGCCAGATGTTCGCGGATTAGAAGTCTGTACCATGTTGAAAAACAACCCGGAAACAGAAAATATACCGATTTTGTTCATCACCAGTCATACAGAAATGGGCTTTGAAGAGAAGGTGTTTGACGTGGGGGCGGCGGATTACATTGGTAAGCCTTTGCAACCAAGGGTCGTTGCAGCACGAGTACAAACGCACCTTGATTATCATCGCGCTATTTCTTTGCTTGAGAAACTGGCGCATACCGATAGCATGACCACTCTCTATAATCGTCGAACTTTTGACGAGCAGTTAATTATAGAGTCCAAACGTGCTCGACGTGAACAAGAACCACTGACAGTGGTGATTTTAGACATTGATGAGTTTAAAAAATACAATGATCACTTTGGTCATATTGAAGGGGATGAATGTATTAAGCAGATTGCCTTGTCTTTGATTGAGTGCGCGAAAAGACCGTCCGACTTAGCGGCTCGATATGGTGGGGAAGAGTTTGCCTTACTCTTACCAAATACCGACAATGTAGGGGCCAAGCTTTTATTGACTGGTTTGCTGGAAAGTATTCAAGCATTGAATATTCAGCATGCTCCAGACACAGTTCACGATAGGGTGACGGTTTCCATTGGGTACAAAGTACTAGATCCTGTCACTGAAACCATGGTTAGCTCAGACGATTGGTTAATTGTTAAAGAAGCAGATAAGGCCTTGTATCAATCTAAACGCAATGGTCGTAACCGTATAACGGCTTTTACTGATCTTAACGAGGAAAACTCTTAGCCGCTATTTTATTTATGCAGTTCACATTATCAAAACAGCACAGGTGATTAAAAAGCACAAGTTTGTTTCTTATGAATAAACTTGTGCTTTTTGCTATCAGTTCAACTACTCGGCTAAAGTTTATTGTTAGGCTAAAGGGCCGCCTAGAATGGTTGTTCGTAAGCCTGCGATGATGTTTTCACCGGTTTCTTTTTTTAGCTCATCGTACCAAGCCTCAGTTTCTGCCATATCTTTGCCGTGGGTTACATCGCAGCGTTTACGCGCTTTGAGTACCAAATCTTTGACGCGAAAGCGTCGTTCGGCTTCATACTCTTTTAGCGCAGCGGTCACCCCCGACAAGGTGTACTCGTGATGGGCAAAACACTGGCCTAATACCACGGCATCTTCTAGCGCAGAACAGCCGCCTTGGCCAATGTCGGGAGTGGTGCTGTGAGCCGCATCCCCCAACAAAGCAATTTTGTCTTTAACCAAGGTGTCAAAAGGCTCGATGTCATGGATTTCGATGCGGTTTGTTGTTTCAGGATTAATGGCTTTAATAAGCGTTTGGACTGGCGCTGCCCAGCCTGAAAAGTAATCTGTGAGGTCATCGATTAAGGTGCTTCGATCTTCTTTCAGGCCTTTTGGCAATGGCACGTCGAAGAAGAAGTAAAAGCGACCTTCAGCGATCGGCATAATAGAAACACGCTTCCCTTCGCCCACAAACGTGGTCCATTGGTCGCCAGGGGCGATGTCCTCGTCAATATCAACCAGACCATTCCAGTTTACATAATCCGCGTAGCGGCGCTCCGTGTGATAACCAAGAACTTGAGTACGAACCGCGGAGTGGGTGCCATCGGCGGCAATCATAAAGTCGCCGCTGGCCTGAGTGCCGTCATCAAAAAAAGCGGTTACGCCATTGTCTGTCTGCTCAACGCGTTCAATACGTTTACCAAACTGAATGAGGTCACGCCCCCACCAGTCGATCATTTGGCTTTGCAAATCGGCACGCGATACCGGGCAAGGGCGCTCACCCACAGCGTCTACTAGTGGTGCCAAGCTAAATTGCGTCATCACCGATCCTGTTATGCCATCATGGTAAGCCATGTTGTGCATAGGGCCACCAAGCGCGTCCATAATGCTGCCCATGCCAAGGTGATTCATGCATTTCACACCATTTGACCAAATAGACAACGCCGCGCCTACTGGCCGGATTTCCTTTACTGCTTCAAAAATATCACACTCAATACCTTGCTGCTTTAACGCAGCAGCTGCAGACATACCACCAATACCAGCGCCAATTATTAATGCTTTCATTCGATTTCCTCTTTTGTTCATTGCGACCAGAGTGATGTGAAAGCTCTGGTTCGCTGTTAAATTAGGACGTTAGATAGGCTAGTAATCGCAATTAGCGTGCCATGAAACAAATGAACCCATAAAATATATGATGAAACCTTTGTTTTAGAGGTGTGTAGAATTGTCGCCGTATTTGCTTAGAAGCGTAAATAAGAGAGCTTCTAAGCAAACAGATGGATAAAGTGAGTTTTTTTAGTGCGTAATGAAATGTTTTGGTGCGTTTTGATAGTGTACCGAGTGACTAGCTGCCTCGATAAGTACTGTAAGCAAACGGGGAAACCAATAGTGGAATGTGATAGTGAGCGTCTTCGTCACTGATGCCAAAGCGAATGACCACTGTGTTTAAGAAATCTGGGGTGGAGGCCTCTTGATGTGCACTTTGCGTCGATGTCTTACTTTTAGCAAAGTATTCGTTAATCTCAAATTCCAGCTCGTATACCCCAGCGACAAAACTGTCAGCTTGCAGCAACGGCTGATCGCAGCGTCCATCATCGTTGGACAAGGTGCTGTGAATACACTCTCTTTGACCGTCACTGTGGTGTTTGAAAAGATGAATTTGAACACCCGCTGCCGCAATGCCTTTGGTGGTGTCTAAAATATGTGTGGTCAAATAGCCCATGGTTTTGCCTCTGATTTGGTTTGAGAATTTTGTTTCATATGTTTCAATAACTGTGCCATATGTTTCTGTATGGCATTTATCCGCATGGATGAATAAAATGGTATGGATAAACAAAAAAACACATCCGACGCCACATCTGCCTTGCGTCTTTGACTTTGGAGCCTTTTATGCACGACCCACTAGCCATGTTCGACCACTTTAATGAAGCGGATTTTATTTCCTTGTTTGGCCGTATTTATGAACATTCTGATTGGGTTGCAGAGGCATTATGGCGTCAGAAAGCTGAGCATCCAAGTGGCTATTTTAAAGATATGGCGACCATACAAGCTGCTATGCGCAATATCGTAGAGCAAAGCACAGACGAACAAAAATTGCTTCTACTGCGTGCCCATCCAGATTTAGCGGGTAAAGCCGCTGTGGCGGGTACACTCACCATGGAATCAACATCGGAACAAGCCGGCGCGGGGCTAGATCAGTGCTCAGAAGAGGAGCTTGCGCACTTTTTGCAACTCAATAACGATTACCATGAAAAATTTGGTTTTCCCTTTATTATGGCAGTCAAGGGCGCGACCAAAGCACAAATTCTAGCGGGATTTAAAGAAAGAACGCCCAATGACTGGCAAACAGAATTTGACCGAGCCATGAGCGAAGTACATAAGATCGCAGGTTTTCGTTTAGCGGATTTATAGCCAGTTATCGAGAGCTTATTTGGGTGAGGTGTTTATGGAGCAATGCCCCGACCCACGAATTACCGTGGGCCTGACTGCTTCTATTCCGGTAAGAATCATTATTTATCGATCATTTTTTCTTAGGTAGGCTCCATGGGAAGAGCCACATTTGAATCCATTGAACGGACTTGAACAGAAGTAAACTGATAATGGATAAGAAAATTAAGCCTGCGAAAGCTTGTGGGATTTTAAAGAAAGACGTAGAGAATTGGATGAAATACCCCAAGCCTTCTTCAGCAGCCACAAACTCTGCCACGACAGCACCAATAATCGCCAACGTGATGGAAACACGCAGGCCACTGAAAATGTGTGGAATCGCGTAGGGGATACGAATTTGCCAGGTTTCACGATAACGTGGGGCACGTAAAGATTGGCTTAACTCGATCATTTCAGGCGGTGTTTCCAACATGCCGGTTGTGGTGGAAACCACCAATGGAAAGAAAGTAATTAAACAAGTAATCAGAACGCGAGATGGGTCGTCAGTGCCCAGCAGCACAATGATTAAAGGCGCAACCGCTACCACAGGTGTTGACTGGATCACAATCAAAGCAGGGTAGAGTATGCGATTCATCAATTCTGAACGCATCATGCCAATAGACAAAGGCAAGGCAATAGCGATTGACAAAGCAAAGCCCATCAAAGCCACTCGTAATGTGGCCCAAAGGTGCGTCATCCAACGGGAAAATTCCACATTGAAGAAAGCCGTCACAATGGCAGAAGGGGAAGGCAAAATGTAATTAGGTACCTTGCCAACTACGCAGATGATTTCCCATAGAATAACCAAGCCGATAAAAAACAAGGCAGGTGCAAAACGGTTTACCTGATATTTTAACCAAGACTTAAGTGGGAGTGTTTGGTTCATAAATATATCCTCGGATTAAATCAGTTAATTCAGCAAAGCGTGCCGAGTTAATGGTCTGCTGTGAGCGTGGACGGGGTAAATCAACCTCAATCAAATCCAGAACCGTGCCAGGGCGTTTACTCATCACCAATATTCGGTCAGATAGAAGGACAGCCTCTGAAATAGAGTGGGTTATAAATAAAACGGTTTTAGGTTGAGCTTTCCAAATATCCAGCAAGTCAAAACCAATTTGTTCACGGGTGAGCGCGTCCAATGCCGAGAAAGGCTCATCCATCAATAAAATGTCTGGATTGAGTAGCAGGGCTCGAACGATACCAACACGTTGCTGCATACCACCAGATAATTCTTCTGGCATTTTATCGGCGAACTGAGTTAGCCCAGCCATTTCTAATAGCTCGTTTGCTCTTTTTTCGTCAGATGCACTGTAACTGCCATATTTGTGTTTGAGTGGGAAAAGGACATTTTTTCGTACTGTTAGCCAAGGCAATAAATTGGCTTTTTGAAACACAATGCCCACGTCGTCACGAGGTTCTGTTACGGGTCGGTTGAAAACCGATACTTCTCCATGTGAAGGAATGAGTAAGCCTGCAACCATACGCAATAGAGTGGATTTACCACAACCAGACGGTCCCACCACAGACACAAACTCATGTCTGTGAATATCAAGATCAATATCTTGCACAGCCATTGCCGCATCTGGGCGTGGGTCATATTTGTGACCCACACCTTTCATGCTGACATAAGCTGCACCTGTTGAGCTTTCGCTCTCAAGAGGCTTGTTTTCCATCTGAATTACTCCGGAATGAAGGCTGTATTGACAGAAGTTTGAGGGTCTAATGAAGTCTCAGATAGACCGTTTGCTTCAGCAACGTATTCCCATGTTTGCTGGATACGTTCTGGGTCAAATTTGCCCATGCCATCTTTTTCTGTCACGTCGTTGTAAACCAAGTTGTAGATGCTTTTTAACTGAGCAGCAACAATATCAGCATCCACTTCTGGCACCATTTCATGAAGGTCGATACCGGCTTTTTCTGGGTATTTGTAAGAGAACTCAATTGATTTAGCGAATGCCTTTATGAAGCGTTTTGCAACATTAGGGCGCTCTTCCAAGAATTTCTCAGAGGCTAATAGAGACGAGCTGTAAAGTGATAGACCAGAGTTTGACCACGGCATTTCGATAATTTCTTTGCCTGCACCAGCGGCTTGAGACTCAAATAAAGCCGTGTTGGTTACCCAGGCGATGATGGCGTCTGTGTTGCCGGTAATCATCATTGGGGATAAAGCGCCAGGGTCAGATTTAACTAACTGAATGTCGTCTTCGGTTAAACCGTTTTGTTTGAGAACCAATGGTAAAAAGGCATTTGATGAAGTAAAAGGTGACGTCGCCACTTTTTTACCCTTCAGATCTTTAATGGATTTAATACCACTGTTTTCAAGTGTGAAAAATGCATGAGGTGCTTGAGTAAAGTAAGGAAGGACAGCCACGACTGGAACATTGTCTTGTGCTCTTGCCGCCATGAGAGCACCAACATCTGATGTACCTATGTCAGACTGACCTGTTGCCATTTTAGTTAATGCATCGGTAGAGCCTCGTCCGCTGGCAATTTTTACCTCTAAATCTTCATCAGCAAAAAAGCCTTGTTGAATACCGACATAAACAGGGGCTTTATCACCACCAGGTAACCAATCTAATTGAAAAGTCACCTTGTCGGCGGCCATAACAGAAGCACTGGAAATGACACCGGCTAATAAAGATAAACGAAACGTGGTTTTTAGTGCTGTTTTCATAAGTCTGCTCCAGGTAATAGAGGTCGGGGTAGATTCTTTTGTTTCAATTATGATCTATTTAGCAACAAGTGTTCCATAATTGTTTCAGAGGCTGTTATTTTTTCAACTGACTGAAATATATAGAAAAATACTTATTATTTAACGTTTTGGTGGCTGGGCAAGAAAAAGTCGTAAAAAGTAGTCTGCTCATTAATGGTGCTGATGCTTGATCGCTATTGGTGCGTTTTAGTGATTTAAGGGGGGAGAGTGGTTTTTACATTTTCTCAAAAGAGCGTATTTCGTCGGCTGTTAAATGTCGCCATTGGCCTTGTTTTATATCCAGCTTAACCTGTCCAATTTGTTCTCGGTGTAAGCCGATGACGCGATTTCCCACCGCCGCAAACATGCGTTTTACCTGATGAAATCGACCTTCTGTGATGGTGAGTCGAACGTTGGTAGGCGTGAGAATGTCTAACTGAGCGGGGCGAGTGATGGCGGCTTCCCCTTGCAGCTGAATGCCTGCTGAGAAAAGTTCGGTGATGTCGTGTCCACGTGCTTCGGTTAACGGTCTCGACAAGGTCACGCGGTATACCTTGTGACAGTCGTTGCTCGGTTGAGTCAGGTTGAATGACCAACGGCCATCGTCGGTGATCAGCACCAAGCCTGTGGTGTCTGCATCTAAACGGCCTGCAATATGCAGCTCTTCGGTTTTTTCGATTCCCTGATCACGAAAAACAGACGGATAAACTTCGTCTTTGTTTGAGCAAACAGTATTTGCTGGCTTATGCAGCATAATGTAACGAAATGGCCGTGCGACCAAGCGCCGTTCACCCCATTCGATGGTGTTGTTTTCATGAACTTGGGTGGCAGCTTCGGTGACGATAACGCCGTTGACAGAAATCTGTCCTGCCAGAATACAGGCGGCAGCGTCTAATTTACTGAGGTCTGTGCTTTTGCACACATATTTATCAAGGCGCATGGCATATGGGTCTTAGTGTAAATGATTTTATTATCCGGTTTGACTCAGAATTAGCAACGGCGACTTAGCCGCTGGGCGTTAAGAAAACCTATTGTCATCCCCATTGATTTCCTTTCTAATAAAAGTTTGACCGATTGGCCAAGTTTTTGCATTTTGTTCAGGCATAGAGCAAAGGTCGATGGTATTTTTAAAAGGAGACTGCCTTGAAACTGTTACTGAATGATGAGCTTATCGAAGACAATACGCTGGCTAGCGACTACACCGCTTTGCGGTATCTTCGGGAAAAGCGTGGCTTGATGGGCACGAAAGAGGGGTGTGCATCCGGTGATTGTGGCGCTTGTACGCTGCTTGTTGGTGCGTTGGAAGAGGGTGAGTTGCGTTACACCACGTTGAATTCCTGCATCACGCCGATTCAGTCCCTAGCAGGAAAGCACCTCGTTTCGGTTGAATACTTGTCTCAACAGAACGCCTTGCATCCGGCGCAACAAGCGGTTGTAGAATGCCACGGTTCCCAATGTGGTTTTTGTACCCCTGGTTTTGTATTGTCCTTAGCCAGCCTTTATGAAGAACGACAAAGCACCCAGCAATCTATTGACCGTGAGTCTGTCTGCGATGCTATTTCGGGGAATTTATGCCGCTGTACCGGTTATCGTCCTATTATTGACGCGGGTTTGTCGATGACGCAGGTCGAGCCTGATTATGTGGCACTGCTCAGTCAAAACCACAAAGTAAAGCAGACGCTTAGTGAGTTAGAGTCTTCAGCTTCTTTGGCTGATGATGGGTCTAAGTCGAGAAATTATGTTCAGCCGCAGAATCTTGCTCAACTTATTGCGGCGAAAAAAGCCTGCCCTGATGGGGTGTTGATCGCCGGAGGTACCGATTTGATGCTGGAAAATACCCAGCGTTATCATGACTTTGATGACTTAATCGATTTGTCGCAAGTGACTGAAATGACGACGATCCAAGACGATGGCCAATATTTAACATTAGGTGCCTCTGTCACGTACGCCGATTTAGAAACCTATTGCCAAGATAAATACCCACACATTTCTGGATTGCTGAGCCGCATAGCGTCTCGCCAGATTCGTAACCGCGGCACGCTTGGTGGCAATGTGGCCAATGCTTCTCCCATTGCGGACATACCGCCTTTATTGTTGGCTTTTGATGCGGACATGCAATTGCTCAACGTGGATGGCACCACACGAACGGTTTCCATTAACGATTTTTATCAAGGTTACAAACAAACTCTGTTAGCCACCGATGAATGGATAGTGTCGTTTTCTGTGTCACTTGAAAAGTTGGCTCAATGTCATCGCTTTTACAAGGTGTCGAAACGCATGGAAGACGACATTTCCAGCGTCATGTTGGCGGCGCGTTTTGCCATCGAGGACGATAAGATTACCGAGGTTCGCTTGGCGTTTGGCGGTATGGCCGGCACGCCCATTCGAGCAGTCAACGCCGAACAAGCACTAACCCAAGTGTCGGTTAACGACGAGCAGGCTTTGCAACGGGCGATTGAGAAAATACGTGCCGAGCTTCACCCCATGAGCGATGTGCGCGCTTCGTCTCGTTATCGATTAGACATGGCGTGTAACCTGATTCGCAAAGCCTGGCTGGCACTGAACAACCAAGAAGCGGTGACGTTTTCGGGGCACGCGGTGTCAGACACTCTTTTAATAACGGGTAATGAGGAGACGAATCATGCGTAAATTACCTCAAGATTTTACCCTAGGCGACAAGAACGCAGGCCAAAAAGGCGCCTTGCCCATTCATGAGTCAGCGATAAAGCATGTGACAGGCCAAGCGGTATACATTGACGACATGCCAGAATGGCCAAATGAATTGCATATTGCGACCGGTAAATCCACCGAAGCGCACGCGGACATTGTGTCGATCAACTTGGATAAAGTTCGCGCGTATCCGGGCGTTGTTGATGTGATTGTTCAGGCGGACATTCCTGGCGAAGTGGATGTGTCGCCTGTGCTCAGTGGCGATTTACTGCTGGCAGGAAATTTTGTTCATTATATTGGGCAGTCTATATTTGCCGTGGCGGCCACCAGTTTGCGCGCCGCTAAGCAAGCGGTTGAATTGGCCGAGATTGTTTATCAAGTACGTGAAGCGACCTTGTTGCCGCAGCAATCTTTGGCTCGTCAAGAGTTTGTGTTGCCTACTCATACGATTCAATCTGGCGATGCGCCAGCGGCGATGAAAAGCGCGCCTCGTACCATTCAATCTGAAATGTACATCAAGGGCCAAGAGCATTTTTACCTTGAAGGTCAAATCAGTGTGGCCGTACCTAATGAAGACGGTGGCGTTCAAGTTTTCGCTTCGTCTCAGCATCCGGCCGAAGTGCAAAAGCTGGTGGCGCGAGTGCTCGGGTTGCCCGTTGGTCAGGTGTTGGTGGAAACGCGCCGCATGGGCGGCGGCTTTGGGGGAAAAGAGTCACAAGCGGCGGTATTGGGTTGTATGGCCGCTGTGTTGGCGGTACGTAACCGTTGCCCAGTGAAATATCGTATGCCGCGACAAGACGACATGGTGCAAACCGGTAAACGTCATGATTTTTGGAATACCTACCACGTTGGGTTTAACGAGGCGGGGGAAATTCTCGCGGCTGAATACGACATGGTCGGAAAGTGCGGCTGCACAGCGGATTTGTCTGACGGCGTGGTGGATCGTGCCATGTTTCATGCGGACAATGCTTACTTCTTACCAAACGCTCGAATCAGTGGCTATCGCGGTAAAACTCACACCGTTTCCAACACGGCATTCCGAGGTTTTGGCGGCCCCAAAGGAGTGATACTGGCGGAAAATGTCATCGAAGAAATTGCTTGTTCGGTGGGCAAAGACGCCCTAGATATTCGTAAGCTGAATTGCTATCAAGCGGGTAAAGATACCACGCCCTACGGGCAAAAAATCAACGACGACGTCTTGCCCACTCTTATCGAAGAATTAGAACTTAGCTCAGACTATCGTGCTCGTCGGAAGGCTATTCAGACGTTTAATGCCCAGAATCGGTTTGTGAAAAAAGGTTTGGCGTTGACGCCTGTTAAGTTCGGAATCTCCTTTACTTCTAAGCATCTAAACCAAGGCGGTGCCTTGGTACACGTTTATACAGACGGCAGTGTTCATATTAACCATGGTGGCACGGAAATGGGTCAAGGGCTGTTTACCAAGGTGGCGCAAATTGTCGCCAAGGCGTTTGGTATTGATTATCAGCGGGTGAATGTCAGTTCAACACGCACCGACAAGGTGCCGAATGCGTCTCCGACAGCGGCGTCTGCCGGAACGGATTTGAACGGCATGGCGGCGTTGGATGCGGTGAACACCATCAAAGACAGACTACGCGACTTTGCTATTGAGCATTATGGTATTCAACCTGACGATTTCGTTATTTCAGATGATCTGGTGCGATTGGGCGAGGAAAGTATGAGCTTTCCTGAGTTCATCAAATTGGCATACATGAATCGCGTCTCTTTGTCGTCGACGGGCTTCTACAAAACACCAAAAATTGGCTACGATCGAAAAGCGGCGAAAGGTCGACCTTTCTTGTATTTTGCCAATGGCGCAGCGGTGTCTGAAGTCATTGTGGATACCTTTACGGGTGAGTATAAGGTCACGCAAGTCGATATTTTGCACGATGTGGGCGATTCCATAAATGCCGAACTGGACATTGGTCAAATCGAAGGCGCGTTTGTGCAGGGCATGGGTTGGCTTACTTCGGAAGAGCTAAGCTGGGACGAAAAGGGGCGAATTACCACCAACAGCCCAGCCAATTATAAAATTCCAACGTCTGCGGATGTGCCAGAAAAGTTCACCGTAAAATTGTTCGAACGTGCCAACAGCGAAGAGTCGATTTATCGCTCAAAAGCCGTAGGCGAACCGCCACTGATGCTGGGGATTTCAGTTTGGTGTGCGCTGAAAGACGCCTGTGCGTCTGTGTGCGATCATCAGTTTTCACCGCCATTGGCAGCGCCAGCCACGCCGGAGGCAGTGTATTACGCCATGCAGGCAGCGCGTGATTATCAGGAGGCGCGTTTATGATGTCTTCGATGAGTTGGATACGGGCATTAAACGACGTGGAACAATCTGGGCAAGCTTGGGTTATGGCAACGGTGATTGGCACACAGGGTTCTTCACCCCGAGAGTCGTCCAGTAAAATGATCATCACGGAATCTCATAGTTTCGACACCATAGGCGGAGGGCAATTGGAATACGCCGTATGCCAAAAAGCTCGCGCTATGTTGCAAGACAGAGCATCGACGTCCCATGTGTTTGAGCATTTTCCTTTGGCGGCAAAAAGCAATCAATGTTGTGGCGGCACTGTGAGTGTGCTGCTGGAATACTTTCCTGAACCCGCGACTAAAATTACCGTGTTCGGCATGGGGCACGTAGCGTCTACCTTGGTAAAGGTGCTCGGTAACATGCAGGCCAATATTACCTGGGTAGACAGCCGCACAGACTTGGTTGATCAACGCCAGCAAGAGGTTTTGGCTGACAATGTGAAGGTAAGAAAATATGAGTCCATGCTGGATCATATTGAACAGATGGTCGCTAACGAAATTGCTTTGATCATGACCCATGACCATGCTTTAGATTATCAATTGGTCGAGGCGTTACTGGATCGAAAGGATTGCCGTTTTATTGGTCTTATTGGCTCGAAAACCAAGGCGCTTCGATTCAAAAAGCGCCTTGCCAGCGCTTCTTTTAGCCAAGTGGAAATAGACTCCGTGTGTTGTCCGGTTGGCTTGGAAAACGTTACAGGTAAAAAGCCTTTTGAGATCGCTATTTCCATTGCAGGGCAAGTGATTCAGATTGCTCAAACACAGCCTGAGACAGGCAGCAAGACGCGTAAAAAAACCAGTGGTTTGACATGGAAGGACATAAACAACGTCGTTAATCATGACGTTCATGTTTAGTATTCAAGCAACTTAGTGCTGCTTAGACACTAAAAAACACCATAAAAACGCCATTGTGATTATAAGACTGGGTCTTTGGTCACAATGGCATTGTTGGCAAGCAAGTGGCTTAGATTTTAGCAACCAACCATTTGTCTAACTCTTTGATCTTGTCTTCGGTCAAATCACCAGTGACTTCTAACAAGCTGAGCTTTTTCAGTACGAAATTATAGCGATATTGCTCGTAGGTATTTTGTGCATCGTACAAATTCGTTTGCGCATCGAGCAGCTCGACTAGATTGCGTGTGCCGACATCATAACCTGCTTTAGTGGCCTCTAATGCGCTGGTGCGTGAACGAATGAGTTGCTGTTGCGCTTCAATTTGCGCCACGGAGGTCTGCAAATCTAGATATAAGCTACGAATGCTCAGTTCAATGGTTTGCAAAGAACTGGCTTTTTCTTCCATCGCTGCCACAGCTTGCGCTGTCGCTTGGCGAACCGAGGCGTCAATCGCGCCACCACTGTACAAAGGAATACTTACGCCAAGTGCAATAGTTGCTGAATTTGTTAGGCCCTCTGTTGATCTACTAGGACTGTAGTCAGTATCTGCACGAGAGAGTTCACCTTCTATCGCAACTGTGGGCGTTCGACCGTTGGCTTTTTGAATGCTGATGTTGTTTTCGGCTCGTTGCACGGCAATGGCAGAAAGGCGCAAGTCTTTGTTGTCTTTGCGGGCTTTTACTAACAATGAATCCACTGTCATGTTTGGGTCTAAGCTAATTGGGTATTCATTAGATAACTGAGGAATGCTGGAAATCTCGCGACCAGTACGCTGGTATAAAGCTTTTTTCGCGTAAGCCACATCGGATTGAGCGCTCAATTGTGTGACTCGAACGGAGTCGTATTCGGCTTGTGCATCTTGCAGATCGGTGATGGACGCTAAGCCCACTTCGTATTGTTTTTTCGCTCGGTCTAATTGGCTGGCGGTACTTTTTACCAGGGCATCGGTGGTTTGCAGAGTGGACTGTGCGATGAGCAGATTAAAATATTCGGTCAGGG
Organism: Marinomonas vulgaris; assembly: GCF_018145875.1. Lineage (GTDB taxonomy): Bacteria > Pseudomonadota > Gammaproteobacteria > Pseudomonadales > Marinomonadaceae > Marinomonas > Marinomonas vulgaris. The sequence continues at coordinate 52,311 of NZ_JAGSSV010000002.1, forward strand.
TCGTTAGAGCGAGATCTTCTTCTGAATTATCGAAGCTGACGCCTGCGCTGGTCGAACCAAGTTCCACATCGTCTACAGCGTAACCCAGTGCGGGTGAATAAATGGGGTAATCTAGTGACAATGCTATTTCATTAGACACTCCGTCATCATCATAAACAGAGCCGTTGGTTACAGAATACCCCAAACTGCCGCTGAAGCTAATACTTGGGTAAAGGTTTCCTTTGGTGACGGTAACACTTTCTTTTTGGGCCTGATAAGTCGCAGCGGCAGAGCGCAAACCGGGATCGTGCTGTTTAGCCAGTTTGTAAACTTCGTAGATGCTTTCGGCGGAGGCCGTGGTGCTCATTAAAGTAGCAGCAATAAGTGAGGGTATAATATGCTTTTTCATAGATCTCTGTCGGCCCGTAGTATGAAATATAGTTATAATAGTACCGCAAGAGTTTGCCTTGTGGCAGTGTCATTCTTGCTATATCTATTATGACTGTTGACCATATCATAACGGAATGCCTTTGATTAATGCCCATTGTGGAAACTTAATGCAAAAGAAGGCGATGTGCTATCGCCTTCTCGCTTCACTGGTTCTTTGACTGAGAGGTTACTTGTTAACTTCGACGGTATATGTAATGGTTTTTGTTGTGTTTGCCTCTATTTCTCCACTGAGCAAAACGCTTTTTGCACTGCTTTGACTGACACCTTTCCCCTCTAATAATGTGATAAAACCATGGGTGTTTTGTTCAACCGAATACTGCTGCGCTTGGCCGGAATGGTTTTCTATGGTGGCGCGCCATACTTGCGTACTCGGTAATGTTTCCGACGTGGCGCTTATTAAGGTGAGCTCTCCGGTTATATCTCGACTTTTATTCGTCACCACATTGAGCGGTGAATCGGCTCGCACGCTGTCTAACGATACATTGTTGCCGGGGATCAGTAGGTTGTCTTTTTTCCAAAAAGTACGATATTCGCCGGGTAAACCATCGGTTGGTAATGAGAATTGCACGTTGCTGTAAAAATCCAGCGCGACTTTAGATGAGCGAGTGGAGTAGGTATTCACGGTTGCTTGATGGGTTTGCTGGTCGATGGCACTGGTGCTGGTTGGTAACGGCACTAACATGCTGGAATGGGGCGGAATCGTCAAAATTTGTATGCCTAATGGGTAGGTAATTTCGTTGTCTTGATAAGTAATTCTGGCACTTGCATCGCTCATGGCCATGACACTGCGTTCTGCTTTATAAAGTTGCGGAGCGGCGCTGTTTGAGTAATGCAGTAAGCTTTTATTGAGAGTGATCGGGGTGTCAGAATGATTGTTGAGCAGCGCTTGTTGCGCCAAGGTCACTTGCCCTTTATCAAAAATAAAGCTGAGCTGAGGTGTCCAAGAAAGTTGATTGCTCTGATAGCTAACAGGGTAAGCGTCTGATTGTGTTTTAACCGATTGTGGCGTTTTCTCTAGTGGTATAAGGTAAAAATCATCGATTGGTAACATCATGGATGTGTCATCCACCAATAATGAAAACGAGCGATTACCCTGTTCTATGCGAGTCAATTCGCCTTTAAACGCCAGGTCTCTGTGTTTATGTTCGACTCGTACCTTGTGATTTATTTGTTCAAACCAATGGGTGTAAAGTGTGTTTTGCGGTTGGATAATAGGAGCGAAATTATTGCTTAAGGGGACTAGGGTTGCCGGGTTCGGTACTAGGCTAAGAGACTGATTACTTTCGACAATTTGGCTGCTATTTAAACCGATCACTGCTTCGATAGGAGCCGCTGTTGCAACGGGAAGGGTGATAAACGCAAGACCAAGACTGATGTAAAGAGGCTGTGTTTTCATATCCGAATCCTTTTGTCTGTTTTTATTACCATCGTATTATGAACACCCAGAGGATGTCGTGATGAGTCTTGACACATGGTACCCTAGCCTTTTCCCATGAGCGCAACATATTCGAGTAAACAATCGAGTAAAAATAAGGGTTTGCAGTGGATAAAACATTACTGATTATTGACGGTATGAACTTGATCCGTCGCCAATATGCCGCGTTAGAATCTGAGCAAGATGCGGCGCGCAGGGTGGAGCGTACTCAAAGTATTGCCGTAGAAGCTTTGTCGAAACTTGCCCAACAGTTCTACCCAGATTACGCGGTGGTGGTGTTTGATTCCAATGCAAAAACATGGCGACATCAGATATTCCCAGAGTACAAGCTAGGACGAGTGCCCATGGACGATGCTCTGTTGGATGCATTACCGGACTTTGCTCGAGTGTTTCGTTTTAATGATTTTGCGTGTTTACGAATAGCGGGGTGGGAAGCCGACGACCTGATCGCCACCCTTGCGGTCAAAGCCGCACAAAATGACGTGAAGTCCTATGTGATTTCAACGGACAAAGGCTTTACGCAATTGCTTAGTGACGAGCGAATTCTGCTGTACGATTATTTTGCCAAATTAGGCTACGACAAAGTCTGGGTGCCGGGTAAATACGGAGTGGAACCCCATCAGCTTACCAATTATTGGGCGTTAGTCGGTGACACTACCAATAAAATACCGGGTGTAAAAGGTATAGGGCCGAAAACGGCATTGGGCATTATTAATCAGTTCGATACAGTGGAAGCAATTTACGACAACGTGACGCACTTTTCAGAGCGTATTCAAGGCATGTTGGCCGGTGGCTACGAGCAGTGTCTTTTATCAAGGACTCTTGTTGCCTTGAAAACCGATGTGGACATTGGTGTTCGACTGTCACAACTGCGTTACCGCAAAAGTAAAGTTTCCTAAATATCAAACTTCTAGAAAGAAAAGATCCTTGCAGCCTCTTACCCGAACGCGGTGAGAGGCTTATAATAGCGGCATTTCAGACAACGGATAAATGAGATTTTTATGTCAGAGGTTAGAACACGAATTGCGCCATCACCTACCGGTGACCCTCATGTAGGCACGGCTTACATCGCCTTATTTAACATGGCATTTGCCCGTAAAATGGGTGGTAAGTTTATTTTACGTATTGAAGACACTGACCAAACTCGCAGCACACCAGAGTCGGAAAAAATGATTCTCGACGCATTGCGCTGGTTAGGGTTGGATTGGGCAGAAGGCCCAGATGTGGGTGGCGAATACGGCCCGTATCGTCAAAGTGAACGTGGTGATATCTACGGTCAATACGCTCTAGAGCTTGTTGAAAAAGGCCACGCTTTTTATGCGTTTGAAACCACGGAAGAATTGGATCAAATGCGCATTGAGCAAAAAGAACAAGGCTTGCCACAAAAATACGATGGCCGTGCTCTGAATCTGACACCAGAAGAAGTACAAGCTAAGCTGGACGCAGGCGTGCCTTACGTTATCCGCATGAAAATTCCGGAAGAGGGCACTTGTGTCGTTCAGGACATGCTGCGCGGCACCATCGAAATTGATTGGGCGCAAGTGGACATGCAGGTTTTGTTAAAAGCAGATGGCATGCCGACTTACCATTTGGCCAACGTGGTAGACGATCATCTGATGAAGATCACCCACGTTATCCGTGGTGAAGAGTGGATTAACTCAGCACCTAAGCACATCTTGTTGTACCAATACTTTGGTTGGGACATGCCGACCTTGTGCCATATGCCATTGTTACGGAATCCTGATAAGTCCAAATTGTCCAAGCGTAAAAACCCCACCAGTATCTTGTACTACCAGCGCATGGGTTACATGGCAGAAGCGGTGATCAACTACCTTGGTCGCATGGGTTGGTCTATGCCAGACGAGCGTGAGAAGTTCTCGTTGGACGAAATGATTGAGCACTTTGATATTCAGCGCGTGTCTTTAGGTGGCCCTGTTTTTGATGTGGAAAAATTGAGCTGGCTGAACGGTATGTGGATTCGCGAGAATCTTTCTCCAGAAGCTTTCGCGCAGAAATACGTTGAATGGGCGCTTAACCCAGAATACCTGATGAAGATTCTACCTTTGGTAATCCCTCGCGTGGAAACTTTCTCAGATGTGGCGGATGTGGCTGGTTTTTTCTTAAAAGGTATGTTGCCAATTACCAAGGAAGATTTTGCAACCATCAAAATGGAAGAAGACACACTTCGTAAAGGCATGCAGTTTGCTCTGTGGCGTCTAGAAGCTTTGAATAAGTGGGAAAAAGACAATATCTTCAACGAAATGAAAACTTTGGCGCAATCGTTGGAGGTGAAGCCAAAAGACTTTTTTGCCCCTTTGTTTGTGGCCATCTCGGGCACAACAGCATCGGTGTCTGTGTTTGATTCCATGGCGATTCTAGGGTCAGACATTTCACGCGCTCGAATGCGCACAGCAGTCAATGTTTTGGGTGGACCGTCTAAAAAAGAAGCGAAGCGTTGGGAAAAAGAATACGCTGCTTTGTAAGTGTTGAGCAGTAAGTATGCGTTATAAAAAAAACCGGCTTGAAGCCGGTTTTTTTATCTTACGATTTTTGCGTTTACTGATAGGTTAAGAACGACGTGTCGTGAATACGCTGGTTTTCTTATCCAAGTTGGTTACTTGGCTGTGAATATCTCTGGTATTGCCTTCAATATTATTAATATAGCTGCTGTCGCTCTGGAGTTGTTGAGCGATCTTGTCCATTTCTTCACTCATGTGGACAGCGGTTTTCGCCACTTCCTGAATAGAGCGTGCCATGTCGACTGAGAAAGCCGAGCTAGACTGAGCATTTTGTTCAATATCACGAATGGCCAATTCGGCTTTTTCGCTGAACTCTTCAATAGAGTGCAAGCTTTCTTGACCGTTGTGCATGGTTTCAATGGCTGTTTGTGTCGACGACTGGATGGTGCTGACGATCTCAGTGATTTTAGACGTGGCATCGACGGTTTTTTCTGCTAATGAACGCACTTCATCGGCAACAACAGAGAAACCTCGACCCGCTTCGCCGGCACGTGCCGCTTCGATAGCTGCATTCAATGCAAGCAAGTTGGTTTGATTGGCTAGGTCATTGATCATGCCAATGACATTGTCGATGTTTTTCGACAATTGACCTAATTCGTTAAGCTGATCGCTGGTTTTATTCACCACACTGATGGTGCTAGACAAATTAGACAGCGCGCCTTTGATGGTTTCGGCACCAATTTTAGCGGACTCGTAAGTCTGCTGTGATTGGGTACTCAAGTCGTTAGTAGTGCTAGCAATGCTGGAAATCGTAGTGGAAATTTCTTCGGTGGCAGCGGCCAATGAACTAGTTTGTTCACTGACAGAGCGGTTACTTTTCGCAATATTAGTCACCGACGTATTAAGCTCGGACACCATGCTGTTTACGCCTTGTGTGGTATCGACCACTTCGCCGATGACATTGCCAAGGCCGTCCGTCATGGCGTTGACCGAGTTACACAGAGAATCAAACTCGTCATTACGCTTGTTGTTCACGTGCATGCGAGCGGTTAAGTCGCCACTGGCTACTTTACCAAGGTCACTGATGATTTGAGTAAGAGTTTTGTTAACACTACGACCAATGCCCATCATCATCAATCCTGCTAATAGGGCGACCACAATACTGACAATAATGACGCTGATACTGGCTTGATTAGAACTGGATAGAGCCTGTTGACGGGCTTCCACAACAGCGAGCTCCATATATTCAACTGCTTTAGCTCGTGTTTTCATAAATTGACTTTTTGCGGTAACGAAATTTGCTTGTAGAGTAGCTAAATTTTGGTTTTCGGCATCAAATTTTTCTATTGCAGCAAAATAAGCGTTAATGGTTTCACCAAAACGTTCTTCAAGACCAAAGTTGACAACGCGCTTGTAGAACTTCTCATAACGTTCCATGAAAGAGGCTTTGTTCTCTGGTGTCGGTTCAAAAATGAAGTTTTTTTCTGCTTCTCGAACCGGTAAAAACTCCTGCTTTACCAGACTTAAGAATGATATCTCATCGGTTACCTTTTCGCCTAAACCTGTGATATTGCCTTTTAGGCCAGAAGAACCGTTAAAACCAACCATGCGTTTCTGATTGACTAATAAGCTTAAGCTATCGTTGTAGTGGACCAATGCTGTGGTGATGTTGGTGATGTTCTTTTTTGCTTCAGGATCAATGAGAATGTTTTCGTCTTTCTCTAAGGTCTGCATGAATTCGTCATGGCTGATATTCAAGGACTCAACAAAGTTTTCATAGCTGTTGTCGTCAATACTTGAAAGCGTTTCGTATTGTTCCATTAGCGCCATGCTAAGCGTAGCAAGGTCCTTATCGACAACGGTCAAACGTTCAAACTTTGACGACGCGGTTTCTTGTACACTAAGCCCTTGAAGTGCCACAGCCGTGACAATCACGAAGCCTAAAATGGCCGCGATAAGTAAAGAGAGCAATTTGGTGCGAAAGCTAAGGTTATTCAGCATGGTATTTCCTGCGCTTTTTTATTATTGAGTGGATCGAACAGCAATAAAGAATGAAATGCTTCTTAGACTAATTGATGTATTCATGATCATGATGTTACTTATTAAATTATAAGTATTTACTCCGCCATTCTATTTCTACTAGCCCGCCATTTGCAATTAAATGACGGATAAAAAAGAAGAATTTTGCCAGAGAGGCCGTGACGCATTGGCTCTTAAAAGTCGTGAGGACTGAGCCAGATATCGATCTGACGGGTGCCAAGGTAGGTAATGGTGCCAGAATAACGAGCTACGCCGCTGGAACTGAATTCAAACGAGTAACGACGACGTATTTTGACTTCGCCTTTTTGCCAGATAGGGCGCCAACCAGAGCCTGCTACGCTGCCATCCAATAATTGTAAGTTGAGTGTTTCACAATGTTGTTTAGCTCGCAGCAATGCTTGTTCTCTGATGGAAGTATTACGCCACCATGCATAGCCAGCACTGGCTACTAAGAGGAAGATAACGATGTCGATAAGCTGTAAATTCATGCAATCCAACTGTTTGTAAAAGAAGACTAAAACGTTCTTTTACATCATAGCGAATCATTGTTAGAAAAAAAGAGTACCAGAAAAAGAAATACGTGACTGCCTCCAAGCAGGAGAGAAAACGAAGGCAGCCACGCTCTTCACGCGGGAGAGTGCAGGTCACTTAACAACCTCATACATTAATCACTAAATTTGGATATTCGGGGCAGCGAATAGGAGGAAACCAAATTTTAGTCGTTAGTGTTAATGTTATGGCCAGTCAGGTGGTTGTTTAAGCGGCATCAGCAGCTCTTTCAGCGTAAAGTTGGATAACCCACTGTTCGATTCGTTCGTCAGTGAGTTCAAACTGTTGATCTTCATCGATGGCTAAGCCAACAAAGTGATCTTTATTTTCAATGCAAGCTCTTGAGGCTTCAAAGTCGTACCCTTCAGTTGACCATTGGCCAATAAAAGTCGCATTGGTGGGTAAAAGCTTTTCGTATAACCAGCCCACGGCATCGACAAAATAATCACCATAACCAAACTGGTCGCCTAACCCATACAAGGCGATCGTGGTGTTACTCAGGGACAATTCAGCTAAGCTATCACCAACGTCTTCCCAGTCGGCTTGGATACCGCCAAAATCCCATGTTGGTATGCCTAAAATGAGCAGCGAATAGTCTTCGAGCTGTTGTAGCTCTATGTCTTTGATATTAAAAATATCAACTTTTTCACCAAGGTCTTGCCATTGTTGGGCAATTTTATGTCCTACTTCTTCCGTATTATTGGTGTCTGTTCCATAAATCAGTGCGATGGATGCGTTCGCCATGTTAACTGTGATTCCTATTATTTAGTGAATTGGCCCATATTGATGGCTGTAAACCCCAAAATGCTCAATAAAAGCCGCTTCAAATTGCGCATCTGAAAAGCCACTCTGACTGACAATCTCTTGCTTTGAAGCGGGGTTTTGTCGAATTTGTGCTGCAGCGGATTGTATACGGCTGGGTAGGCAGTAATGTTCAATGGTTTGCCCTGTGATTAAATGAAACCCGATTGCTAATGCCTCGGCATTCAAGCCAACTTGTTGTGCTAAACGTCTTATGTTGAGGCTTGTGAAATTGGGTGTTTCCAGCAGGTTTTGTGCTTGAAACAGCTTAGATTGGCAATCCTCGCATTTTGATAAATGACTCAACATTTGCAGTTGTTCAATGATGCTGAAAATAAGTGTATATAGGTGACCAGCAAGACTTATCGCGTGTCCTGAGTGTGTCAAAATAGGTTGAATTAAGGCCGTTGTTCTTGGCGTAATGGGTAATTGAATAATACCTTTTTCATTGGACAGGCTGGCCGTCATCGCTGAAAAGTGTTGAAGAATATGATCTTCTGTTTCTCCAAGCACCGCAGCTAAAAGGGCTGGGCTAATACGAGCCTGCATGAGACTGGTGTGTTGGCCCGGTTTTAATGTTACATCACCACTTACTGTTCGTGCTTGGTGAGTAATTTGTATTGTTTGAATGTCATCTACAGAGCGAATGTCATCTTGCGCCAACAATGAAAAATACAAGCCAGCTTGAGCGGTTTCATGAAGTGAAATCGATTGCTGGCATTGAATGGATTGGTCTAGCCATTCTAGATTGGGTAAAAGAGAGGTGTGGTGCCTGTGGCCTGACAACCAAGGTGTCAAATCTTCTTTAACGCTGCCATCTGCTTTGTATACATCGCGCATGTTTACGTGCATCGCCTGTCACCTCAAATATGATAATGAGTCTCATTAAAAAGTATTTAAGGTTTTAATGCAAGTGATTCTCAATAAAAAATCTAAGAATCACATTTTGACATATTTATTACAGATGGTCGTCAATAGTTCTTGGTTAGTCTAGGTAATCGGATCGATTGAGGCCATATTTCTGCATTTTTTGATTCAAGGTACGACGTGGCAGCTGTAGCTGTTCCAGCACTGATTGGATGTTGCCTTTTTGCTGACGCAAGCTGGCTTCGATCAAGCTGCGTTCAAACTCTTGCACTTTGACACTCAGTGGTAATGGTGAAATCGTGTCTATATCGTCTTGAGCTTGATAACCCGCGAGTATTTTAGCGACGCTGGTGTTGGGCTCCAAAGCATAGCGCAGTGCTACGTTGCGTAATTCTCGTACATTCCCAGGCCAGCCATAGAGGGTTAGCGTTTCGTGGTCGATGGGGCTAAGTTGACGAATATCACCACCGCGCTCTTTCACTGCGATACGGCAGAAGTGCTCGAACAGTAGAGGGATATCGCTGCCTCTGCAACGTAGATCAGGCAAATGTATCTGTGACACATTCAGGCGGAAAAATAAGTCTTGTCGAAAGTTCTCCAGTGTTTGTAAGTCGCTTTTGGCGGCGGCTACCACTCTTAAATCAATGTCAATGGTGTGGTTGCTGCCGATGCGTTCAAGTTGATTCTCTTGAAGCACTCGTAGCAGTTTAATTTGCATCGCCAGTGGCATGCTTTCAATTTCATCGAGAAATAAAGTGCCTCCACTGGCGTGCTCGAGTTTGCCAATACGCTTTTTATTTGCACTGGTAAAAGCCCCTGCCTCGTGACCAAACAGCTCACTTTCAAAAAGATCCGCTGGAATGGCTGCGCAGTTAATGGCAACAAAAGGGCGATCGCTACGAGGGCTACAATCGTGCAATGCCTTGGCTACCAGCTCTTTGCCACAACCTGTTTTGCCATAAACAATGACATGAGTATCCATACTGGCGAAGGTGCGTATTTGGTGACGAACGCGAATGATTTGTTCGTGTTGACCAATAATGGTTTCTTCCAGACCGTGTAAATCACCAAGATATTGTGATTGATTAGCATGCTGACGCTGTACTTTTCTGAGCTGGATGGCTTTTTCAACGGTTTTTAGCAGGCGGTTGGGGTCAAATGGTTTTTCTAAAAAATCAAAAGCACCGTCCCGTAAGGCATTTACGGCGGTGTCCACGTCCCCATGACCTGTGATTAAGATAAAAGGAAATTCAGGCTCTCTTGTCAGGCAATGGGTCATCAATGACAAGCCGTCTATTGGCGTCATGCGTATGTCGCTGACGATGATGCAGGCATTACCAATGCAGAACCGATCGATAATGTCTTGTGCGGCTTCGAATTCTCTTACTGTGTATTCAGAAAGGCGCAGCCATTGCGCGGTGGTTGAGCGGACGATTTCGTCGTCATCGAGTAGCCAGATTTCAATAGATTGTGGATTTTTAGAGTCCATATTTACGCCTTTAGTAATGTTAAGCGGAAAACCAGCGGCGCATTGTCGGTCTGACTGGCTTTGAGTGTTCCGTTCATGTCTTTCGCAAGGTTTGCGCTGATAGCAAGTCCTAGCCCTAAGCCTTTGCCTATGGGTTTAGTAGTGAAGAAGGGCTCAAAAATATGCTTTATTTGAGCTGGGTCGATGCCAGGACCGTTGTCCTGATAATGAATAGTAAGATAAGAGTCGTGGGGCTCAACATCAAGGTGAATACAGGTCTTGATACTGTGTTCTTTGCATGCCTGAATGGAGTTGCTGATTAAATTTGAAAAAATACGCTCCAAACGGGTGGGCTCTGCGATTACTTTATCATTGTCATTGAGTAACACGTCCCATTGAATATCATGGGCATCGTCACCTAGGCTGTCGATGGCTTTGCTAAGCGAAGATTTGATGGAGGTTGGTATCAGTTGTTCAGGGCGACGATAAGCAAGTACCTTTAATTCACTGGTGAGGCTTTGCATTCTGACCACTAGTAACTCAAGGTCAGCCAATATTTTTAAAGCTTGTTCCGCGTCTTGTCGTTTCACAAGTAACTCGGCGGTATAAGCAAGAGTTCGAATTCCCGTTAGAGGCTGGTTTAACTCGTGGGCGATGGCGGTAGACATTTGCCCAATGGCCGCGAGCTTTTCGGTGCGTAATAGTTCTTTTTGCGCCGCTTCTAAAGCGCGAGTTCTTTCTAGCACCCGTTCCTCTAAACGCGAATTGGCTTCAAGTAGGCTTAGTTCGGCTTTTTTCCGCTTACTTATATTAATCAAGGTGACCAAGTAACCTTGGGAGTCGCTCCATTCTAAAGAAGAAATAGACAATAGTGCAGGGAATAGCTGACCATTATCCTTGCGTAAAACCACTTCTTGTTCTAACAAGTTGCTAGACAGCGGGAGACTATTTGACTCATGTTGGCAAAGAGATTGTACGAATTTTAAAGTGGTGTCGTTTTCAGGGCAACTTGGCAAGAACTCTTGCAAAGAATGACCGTTCAGTTGAGTTTTTTTGCCAAAGTAACGAAGTCCCATTGGATTTACAAAAGAAATATCGCCGTATTTTGTTAGCTGTAGCAGGCCAACGTGGGTGTTTTCTATGACGACCCTTTGACGTTGTGCACTGTTGGCGATGAGAATTTCGTTTTCAACCTTAGAGGCTATTTTTAATGCCCGTTCGCGACGATACAGCCAGAATAGAAAAATCAATGCGAAAACACCTAGGCTGATAAACGCAATATTTTGTGCTTTTTTCTGTATGTCTTTTAAGTTTGATAGGTAATGAATTTGCCATCTCAAATCGTCGAGAGTGACGTTTTGCACTAGGTAATTTTCACCTTGCAACAAATAGGTTTGTGAACGGGTATAGTTGAAAAAAGTCACTGGCTGCAAGCTGTCCAGCCAATTGCCCACTAGATGTCTATTGAGTTTATCCGCTAAAAAAATAAGGTTATTCTGATCTGTCATGACAACCAAATCATTGGACAAATTCCAACGCTCAATCAAGTGATTCACACTAATGCGTACCGCGATAGCACCAGTCAAACGACCCGAACTGTACACTGGCGCAAGTACAAGGTGAGCGGACTGATTATGGTCAGCGCTGTAACCGGAAATCAAGATGTATTCGCCTTGCTGCTCTTTTAGAATTTGGCCAAGCCGTTTTTTGTCAAAATAATCATCTAGACTGAAATTTGGGGACTGCTCACTTGAAACAAGCAGGTCACCTTGAACGGATAAGATATACCAGTCTTGTGTTTTTGATACGTGGGTTAAATCTTCCAGCTGGCGATGCAGACGCTGCGTAAGTACCTCGTCTTTTGGGTGCTCCATAAACGCCAAAATAGTGGGGTTATCGACGAGGGCAAAGGGGAGGATATGGTAGTTTTTTAATTCATTACGTAACTCGATTACGTAATTCAGAAGTTGGTTTTGGCCTTCAGAATGCTTATCAATAATCAGTGCTTGATAAGCGATGGTATGAACCGCAAAGAACAGCGCTGTTAGCAGGCTAGAGCCTAAGGTGAGAAAAAAAAGCCTATGTTTACGGAACTGTGTAATCAAGAAAAGCTACTATATAAGATTAAAACTGCGCAACACAGTAACGCCAATGCTGGTGGTGAGCAAGGAGACAATGGTCGTAATGACTATGATATTGGCCGCCAGAGCGGAGTTGCCATTCATGGCGCGAACCATGATGTAGCTTGCGGAGGCGGTTGGGGCGGAGGACATAAGGAAAAGTACACCCAGCTCCATTCCGCGATAACCTAATAAAAAGCCACCGAAGGTAAGAACAAAGGGAACAAAAATCAGCTTGCCGCAAGACGCTAAGATAGGGCCAGCTAATCCACTTTTTAAAGAGCTAAAGCTTAAGGACGCACCTGCACACAAAAGGGCAAGGGGAAGTGTCATTTGAGCAAAGTAATCGCCTGCTTTGTAAAGTGTAGAAGGAAGTGTAAAGCCGGTAATGGACGTCGCAAACGCGGCAGCAATGGCAATAATAAGCGGATTTTTTGCAATCCCTTTTAAAATGCCTTTAACGCTTGCGTTTTTACCCAAACCACGACTTAAACCTATCACCGACAATATATTAAACAGAACAGTGACACCGCCTAGGTACAAAGACGCCACAAGAAACACATCGTTACCATAGGCGTTGACACAATAGGCCAGACCAATGATACCCATGTTGGATCGAAAAGCACCTTGCACCAGCACCGCTCGATCGGCTTTGTCAGGTACCCAAAAAGACATGAGTATTTCCAGAGCCAGATAAGTCGCCAGCACGGCGATCATCGCATACACCACTAAGGAAAAGTCGGTGTCGCTGCTTAAATCGGTTTTGGAAATGCTGATAAAAAGTAATGCGGGAAGTGTGACGTTGAACACCAGTTTAGAGGCTGTATCAATGAAATTATCATTGATGACTCGCATTCGATACAAGATCACCCCCAGCACCAAAATAAGGAAAATGGGCATGGTGATCGAAAAAGAGAATACCAGTACGTCTAAAAAGTTGTCCAAAGTCATTCCTTAAAGCAATGGTTAAAGTCGATGATCAATCGTTATTTTCGAAGCGATAGCCTGCACCGTACACAGAGTGAATAACATTAAGTTCAGGCGCCACGGTCGAAATTTTCTTACGTAACTTTTTGATGTGGCTGTCGATAGTACGGTCACTCACGACACGACTGTCAGTATAAATGCTCTTCATGATCAAATCACGACCAAATACACGACCAGGCTCTTTGATCAATAACTGCAGCAACTGAAATTCTACTGTGGTTAGGTCGATCAGTTCGCCTTTATAAGTGGCGCGTAGACGATCTACATCAAGATCAAAACCATCAGTACGCGGCGATTCTGCTTGGTCCAGTTCAACACGACGTAAGTTAGCTTTGACACGAGCAACAATTTCGCGAGGGCTAAAAGGTTTGCATACGTAATCGTCTGCGCCCATTTCTAATCCAATCAAGCGATCAATCTCTTCTGCTTTTGCGGTAACCATTATGATGGGAACACCGCTGAATTGACGAACTTGCTTACAGATCTCAATGCCGTCTAACCCTGGTAGCATTAGATCCAACAAAACGATGTCGACGTGGTTGTTTTTAATGTAGTTTACCGCGATATCACCGCGATCAAGGTGATGATGTTCGTAGCCTGCTTGTTCTAAGTAGGCAGCCATCAACTCAGCTAATTTAGGTTCATCTTCAACAATCAGTACTTTGCTCATAATTTTATTCGTTCCATATTAAGTTATAGGAAATTCTACTTTTATGCCTAAACCACCATCGGGTGAATGGTAAGCACTAATGGAGCCTTGATGACCATCCACAATGCTGGCGCAGATAGCGAGACCTAACCCTCTACCACCCGTTGTTCTGTTTCTTGAGTTCTCGACACGGAAAAACTGCTCGAAAATTCTGTCTTTGTCTTCATCACAAACACCAGGCGCGGAATCTTCAAACAGTACAATGACTTTTTTCGATTTTCTCGCCAACTTAACCGTCAGTTTGCCGGGAGAATTGGTGTATTTTAGCGAGTTATTCATCAAGTTTGAAAACAGTTGATGCAATCGACTTGAATCAGCGTTCATTATGATCGGTTTTTTCTGTAGATATTCGTATTCCAGTTCTAATCCCGCTTCATTAAACGGCAATGTCATAGATTGAACAGTTTGTTCAAGAATATCGTTAATCGACACATCGTCCATTTCATAATTTAAACTTCCCATATCATGCATGGATAACTGGTTTAAGTCATCTATAAGGCGTGCAATATGAATGGTTTCTTGGTGCAATGAGGCAAGACTGTCAGGCGAAGGTTTAATAATGCCGTCTTGCATGGCCTCAATTTCCCCCCGCAAAATAGCGACGGGTGTTCTAAGTTCATGAGCCGTATCAGCCACCCAGCGCTTTCGAGCTTCTCTTGTGTGTTCAAGAGTGCAAGCGAGGTTATTAAAGTCACAACTTAAGCTCGCCAGTTCATCAGATCCTTTCACCGCAATACGAGTGTCGTATTTTCCAGCGGCAAGTTTTTTAGTCGCTCTTTGCATTGATGTAATCGGTCGACTTAACCACTGGGCAAGTGGCCAAGTTAATAAAGCGGCAATGGTCAGCATAAAAGCTGAAATTAACAAAAAGGCTTCTCCTTGCTGGCGAACGAAGCGCAAGGTTTGATCTTGTACTAATTCTCGTATGGAGCGAAGCCCTACATAACCGACGATTTCTTTATCGACTTTTACGGCGTAAGTTTCCGCATCACTAAAGCGTATTTTGCCGATTATCGGTTGTTGATTTTGATCAAACAGTAAAAAACGCTGGCGATAGTATTGTGATGGGTAAATTAGGTCTAAATTTGGCGTGCTTGGTGGTGGTACTAGATCACGTAAGTTTTCCAGCTTTGCTTGATACCACTCACGTTCCATGCGGCTTTCTTGTACTAAGAAATACCAATCGTCGTAGTAGATATACAAATTAGCGGTTCGATTGGCCATCTGCTCTAGGAAATCTCGATCGCGCTCTGTGGCATAGGATACAAATCCTCTATCAAAACTCCATTGAAAAACCTGCCACATGGACACGATAAGAAGAATATTGCTCAACACAAAAACGGCAAACAATTTGTGTCGGATTTTTAACCCTTTTGTGATGGCCATAAATGGGGAATGTTTTCCTGTTTTTTTGATGGTAGTAGCTTATACCTTGATGTGTTTCAGCTACAGCACTAGATATCTGTTTACTATACAGTTTTTCGGTAAATTATGGCTACTTGACACGGGTGTAAATAATGAGGAATTTCATTGCATTAAAACCTTTAATGGCGAGGTATCGAAAACTGAGGGCTATTTTAGTCTTACGCTGACCTATATAGGGCAGGTTTTATGGTATTTAAGCTGGGCTAGCAGTTCCTTCTTTTTGGGCGACACGTTAGAATCAGTTTTTTTAAGACAGTAAATAATAGGAATATGTAATGGGCAGAGCCTTTCAAAACCGCAAAGAGTCCATGGCAAAAACGTCTGACCAAAAAGCCAAGGTGTACAGTAAATACGGCCGTGAGATTTATGTTTGCGCAAAATCCGGTGGTATCGACCCGAATGGTAATTTGGCGTTGCGTTCTCTTATTGATCGAGCCAAAAAAGATCAAGTGCCAACTCACGTCATTGATAAAGCGCTAGACAAGGCGAAAGGTGGTGGTGGAGAAGATTTTGATACGGCCCGTTATGAAGGGTTTGGCCCTGGTAATACCATGGTGATTGTTGATTGTTTGTCCGACAATCCTAACCGTACCTTTGGCGATGTGCGCACCTGCTTTAATAAGGTGAAATGTAAAATTGGTAGCCAAGGCAGTGTGAGTCATATGTTTGACCACAGTGCTATCTTTGTTTTTTCTGGGACAGATGAAGAAGTTGTTCTAGAGGCTCTAATGATGGCCGATGTAGACGTAACAGATATTGAGCTAGAAGATGGTAAGGTTACCGTGTTTGCACCTCATACTGATTACAGCAAAGCCAAAACCGCTTTGACAGATGCTTTGGGCGATATTGAATTTGATGTGGATGAAATTCAATTTGTCGCGCAAAATATGACAGAGATTCAAGGCGAAGAAGTGGAGCAATTTGACCGTTTCTTAGATTTGCTAAATGACCTTGACGATGTGCAGCGTGTTTATCATAACGCCGAATACTAGTTTTTAGGTTTTTAAAAAAATCGCCTAATCAAAAGCTCTGACAAGTTATGTTGTTGGGGCTTTTTGTTTATGGGCAGTGAACTATTAAGCCCCGTTATCAAAAAACATAAAGCTATCAAGTAATTTAAAGCCTAAGGAAAATCATGTCAGATTCAAAACCTCAAGTTGCCTCTCCTTGCGTCAGTGTATGTTTGTTAAACGATGAAGATGTGTGCGTGGGTTGTTATCGAACAGGTCAAGAAATTACCCTATGGGGGCGGCTGGACTACGACGCCCAGCTTGCTGTGATGGAAAAAGTACGCGAGCGAGAAGCAAGCAGCCAGTTTGTCAGCAAATAATGCTTCGGCTGCTTGTTTCCCCTGCAGTCTTTAATTTTTGTCATTATTTATTGCCGCGTTTTTAAGCTCAATCCACTGAGACATGTATTGGGTGCTTTTTAAAGTGTGATGACGCAGCATAAGTCCCATAAAGTGAGACTGTCTTAAGGTTTCTTTTAGCGTAACCTGAAGTGTTAGGCGGTCAATCAGTTTGGGTTGCCACTCACTTGCTTGATAGCGTGATTCCAATAGTTGGTTGCCATTCTTTTGCATCAATTGCCAGCTGGTTTTGTCGTTATAAAGTGAAACAGCGGCATCAACAAAGGTGTCTATGTCGTCTGTGATCACACCATTCCAAGGCCATTCACCGTGCATGGATTCAGCGCCGACAGAGGTGGTGATACTGGGCGTGCCCATTTGCATGGCTTCTACCAATTTTCCCTTAATGCCTGCACCAAAGCGAAGTGGCGCCAAACAAAGGCGAGCTTGCTGCATTACGGCGTGGGCGTCTTCGGCCCAACCTTTTACCAAAAAACCTTCTTTTGGGTTATGCAATTGAGTGGCTTTTGGTGGTGGATAAGCGCCATAAATGTGTAATTCGGCCTTGGGCAGACGTTTGCGTATAGCGGGCCAGATGTCTGCCTTTAGGTGCAGTACGGCATCCCAATTCGGTCCGTGGCGAAAATTACCAATGCTAATGAAATGTTGTCTGTCCTCAAAGGGTTTGAGTGTCTCTAAAACAGCTGGTTTGGGCAGCATGAAAGGCAAATGAAACACGTGCGTTTCTGGTACATGAAAGTGCTCGATCAGCAACTGGGTTTCGACTTCTGAGATCATCAAGGTTAAGTCACAACGGTGAATGGCCGCGATTTCACGAATGCCCACATCACTGTAAAGGTCCTTGGTCTGAAATTCACGCTGCTGTTTCAAGGCTTGATGTCTGGCTTGTCTTAAAGAATGTAGATCTTCTGTGTTTAATACTCGCAATGAGTCTGGACTGTGTTTCTCGACTCGCCAACCAAACTGTTCTTCCATCATGAAGCGATCGAATACCACGATGTCCGGTTTTTTGTCGGCGATATAGAGATCAAACGAGGCGTCGTTTAACGCGATGTGTTCGGCGCTAATACCCAAAAGAGATAAATCGGCCATGTGCTCGGTTTGTTGAGCAGGGCTGGCGAAAGTGACTTGCCAGCCTTGTTGACGAAAACAGGTGAGCAATTGCATCATTCGGCTGCCGGCGGCGGAGGAGTTCGGTTCTGGCCAGACATAGCCGATGACAAGTAGGTTCACAGTGTTCTCTCACAGTCAAATGGGGTTTTCGATTCTGTATTTTGAGGAGAATCAGGACATATTCTTTTGGCTATTGTATCATGGCGAACAGATTTGTATTGGCTGGCTCTCTTGTATTAATGGTGAGTATCAACAGCGAAGCAATACGTAAGCAAAACATGACATTGAGACGATATTATGATCATTAAACCTAAGATTCGCGGATTTATTTGTACAACCACGCACCCAGTTGGTTGTGAACAAAATGTAAGAGACCAAATTGCTTTTACAAAGAGCAAGGGTGCGGTAGAAAACGGCCCTAAAAAAGTCTTGGTCATCGGCGCATCCAGTGGTTATGGCTTATCTTCTCGTATCGCCGCGGCGTTCGGTTCTGGCGCTGCCACCATTGGTGTGTTCTTTGAGAAACCAGGTACTGAGAAAAAGACTGGCACAGCGGGTTGGTACAACTCGGCTGCGTTTGACAAGGCCGCGAAAGAAGAAGGCTTGTACGCTAAGAGCATCAATGGCGATGCCTTTTCTCATGAAGCCCGTGCGAAAGTCATTGAACTGATCAAGCAAGATTTAGGCGAAATTGACATGGTGGTTTACTCATTGGCGTCACCGGTGCGTAAAATGCCTGATACTGGCGAAGTGGTTCGCTCGGTATTGAAGCCGATTGGTCAGCCTTATCGCTCTACGGCCATTGATACTAATAAAGACGTGATCATTGAAGCGGAAATTGAGCCGGCGACTGAAGAAGAAGTGGCTGCAACGACCACAGTAATGGGCGGTCAGGATTGGGAGTTATGGATGTCTGCGTTGAATGATGCAGGTGTTTTGGCGAAAGGGGTTCGTACGGTAGCCTACTCTTATATAGGCTCAGACATTACTTGGCCGATTTATTGGCATGGTGCACTGGGCAAAGCAAAAGAAGATTTGGATCGTGCTTCTGGAGCGATCAATGCTCAATTAGCTGCACTTGACGGTGGCGCTAACGTCGCGGTGCTTAAATCGGTTGTGACTCAGGCGTCTTCTGCCATTCCAGTGATGCCGTTGTACTTGGCGATGGTGTTTCGTGTGATGCGTGAAAAAGGTCTACACGAAGGTTGTATGGACCAGATTTATCGACTATTTTCTGAGCGCTTGTATAACAACAACACGCCAGCGGAATTGACCGATGAGATGAATCGTCTACGCCTTGATGACTGGGAATTGCGTGACGACGTGCAGCAAGCATGTCGTGACCTTTGGCCACAAATCAATGATGCAAACTTGTTTGCCGAAACCGATTATCAGCTTTATAAAGATGAGTTTTTGAAATTGTTCGGTTTTGGTTTGGATGGCGTTGATTATGACGCGGATGCGAACCCAGAAGCTGACTTTGATGTCATCACACTGTAAGCTAGATTAGCGTGTATCGAAGGAGTCCGAGCGTCGCTTTGGCTCCTTTTTTGTTGGCTGTATTTAACGATAGTGAGTGTTAAGGTGCTTATGAAATATTCATTTGGATGGTGTTTGTTGGTGTCCGGTGTGGTAAATGCACAGACGATTGAGCGCCAGCCAGTGGACATTATTTACGGTGATCAAGTGATTCATTCGCAGCATCAGGTGGTTGTTAGTTCTGGCCCTGAAGTCGCCGTGATTCCAGCCGATAAATCGACGTCGACATTAGGCCCCAATTTAGTTATTTCATCAGACGGTAAAACACTGCCTTATCTAGAACAAAATAAAATAGCGGCTCGTGAGCAAGAGATTTACGACGAAGTAAATCAAAGAACGGAAGAGTCCCCTTTTACTGTGTTGTTTACCGGCAATATTCCAGACGATATTCAAGAAAAACGCTTGCGTATGATGCCTGAAATTGGTGTCTTTGCAGATGAAATACGTTCTGATGGTAACTCTTTCTCTGATGGATCATTTGTAAATGAAGCGGATTCAGACGTAGCGGGCTCTGCAGAAATATCCCCTGATGCTGGTGATTTCTCTCCTATTGGCAAAGGGGTTATTCCCATTCAACCAAGTGCATCTGAAGAGGTTGAGGCGGTAGAGGAGACCAATGAAGAAAAATTAGAAAAGCTCATTGGTGGTTAAGGTTTTTGTTTTGAGTCTATCGTTTTAAGTCTATTGTTTTAAGTTAATTGTCTTGTTATAAATTTTGCGTATCTGTGTTTGCCTCTTTCCACTCTGATTGATCGTCAATATCCTGGGGGAAGGGCTTATTATGTGTCATGATCTTAACTGTTTCATTTAGTGCTAATTTGTGGCTAATAAAGGCGATAAAGTCTTTTCGCTTAATGTTTCCAACTTCTTTAATCCATTCTTCTCTGGCATCAAAGTCGGGTTCAGTTTTGGCGATCTGATGCCATTCTTCTAATGCGTTGTCACTCAAGTTTTTTGCTTTCATGCTCAATTCATTTAACAGCGAATGTTTGATGTCATCAAAAGTGTCTTGTGGGACGGTCGGTAGCCATTTTTTCTGTTCTTCTAAAAAGGCTTCCATAGCATTAATAATAGTGCGAGTGCTTTTGTTAGGGGATTGCACAAGCAAGCCCAAAATAGGGGTGTTTCTTGTGCTTAGGTTTTGCACGCCAACAATGTAGCCAAGCTGCTGCTGAGTGCGCAGTGATTGATAAAAGCGACTGCCAATGAGCTTGGTTAAAATGGCAAAATAGGCTTTTTCGGTCACGGCGTTGCTTTTAATTTGTGAGCTTGTGTCCAAGAGGGCGTATAGCACCACGCTATCGTCGCTGGTGGATTCAAACTGATAATGATGCTTTGTTTGCGTGGTTAGTGGCTTGGTTTCTATTTTGATAGGGTCTTTTGCGATTAAGCGCCCAACGAAGCGTTGGTAGACAGAGTCGGCAAAAGCCTGGGTTTGTTCTTTTGTGATGTTGCCTGTACTGTAACCGACCACACTAAATTGTTGGCGCGCGGCTTTGATGTAGCCTTGTAAATCGTCAAAAGTGAGTGAAGGCAGTGTGGCTTCTAACTGTTCTATAGTGAAGCTGTTTTTGGTGATCAGCATGGTTAATGCGCTGCTGGCGTTATGGTACGCTTGGCGGCTTTTTTGGTTGCTGAGATCTTTACTAAGTTGAATTTTTGCTTGTTCAAAGCGCGCTAAATTGGGTCGAAACAAGAATAACTGATCGATAAGCCAGGCGTTGTAAGTGTTTTGTTTATCGGAATATCCGCTGGTTCTTAGTGTGAGCCCATTGCTGTGCGGGTACAGTGAATAACCCAGTCCAGCTACGTAAGGTGCGTAAGTTGACTCGCTCACGCTGTCATTAAAAAGGCGAGTCCAAAGTCGATTCAGCAATGTGTTGCGTTCAGTATCGGCCGCGTGATCATAGCGCAGGGCTAAAAATGTCATAGCGGTAGGCTTGCCAAACTCAGCATCAGACTTGTTCCAATATACGAAACCATCCTTTTCAAATACGATCGATGGGGTGTCTTGGTGTTCGTCAATTAATGCTAATGATGTTGGAATAAAGCGATTTTTTTCTGGCAAGCTGACGTGTGTACTTTGGACTGACGTTTGTATCTCGTTTAAAAAGTCGGCACTGAAAAAGTGATTGCTGTATTGGCTGTGATACCACTTTTCTGTCTGCCAATTTAATGCCGAGCTTGCCCAATTCTCTGGCATGTCTTTTTTGCTGATAACTTGGACTAGCAGGTTTTCTGGGGTCAATTGTTGTAATAATCGACGTACTTGTTGGGTGTCTGCCATGGTGTCAAGTCGGAAGCAACTTAATATGTCGACATAAGGGATGGTCAGCATTTTGGCGGATAGGGATCGAGCAAGATCTTGTGGGTTAACGTAGTTTTGATGATTAAACATCAGCTGACTAAGTTGTAAGCCTTCTTCTAGATACATTGGATTAATGGGTGTCGACTGCAGCAAGCTCAAGGTGGCAAAGAAGCGCTTGGCTACCACATTAATGTTATCCATGCCCTCATTGGTCAGTCTTATGGTGATGACAAATAAGGCGTTGTTACCGTAATCTGCTGTCAGACCCGCGCTAAGACCATTAATGAAACCATCCGATTTGAGGGAAGCGTACAAAGAGCCTTTATTTTCATTGCCTAGAATGTGAGACAAATATCGAGTTGGTTGTGTTTTGTAATTTTGCTCTTGGGCGTCTATTTGGTAGTAGAATTTTAATGTGTGGCCATCTACTAGAGGGCGCATAAATTGCAACTGAGGTTGTTTGTCAGTAAGCAAGGCAGGGAAGTCCGCTGCTTTTTTGGGCTCTTTTTGAGGGATTTCTACGAAATAACGTTTTGCTAGGTTGGCCATTTTCTGATATGGCATGTTAGCGACCAATACCAGCGCCATATTGCTACTGTGATAATAGGCGTTGTACATATTCAACAGTTGTTCTCGTAATGGGCTGTTGGGGCGGTCTTTTAAAGTATCTAAGTTGCCGACAGTGAAGTCGCTGTAGGGGTGTTCGGGATTGATTAAGGTTTTCAGTGCTTGACCATTACGACGACCTTCGTCTTTAAGTTTGGCCTTGTACTCGGCATCGACAGCGTTTTTTTCTCGTTGTGTAAGTGACTCGCTAAAAAGAGGGGAGATGAAGAATTGCGAAAAGCGATCGAGCGCGCCTTCAAAGGCGGATGGTTTGATATCAAAGTAGAAATTGGTGGTATTAGTGCTGGTGTAGGCGTTATGTGAGCCACCATTGGTGTTGATGAAGCCTTGGTAGTCACCTGCTTCTGGGTATTTTTCGGTGCCGAGAAATAGCATGTGTTCTAGAAAATGCGCCAAGCCTTGTTGTTCTGGAGGGTCTTGGAAGTTACCGACGTTCACCGAAAGAGAAGCGGCAAAGCGCTCGGCCTGGGGATCGTTAATTAGTAGCACGCGCAGTCCATTTTCCAGCACAAGATGATGATAGTTATTCTTGTCCGTTAAGCTTTTATTAAAAATGCCATTGATGTCATTTTGACTAAAAGGGTAGGCGCCAACCACATTGGAAAAGTTTGTGTTTGATGTTGTCATAGAAGAATGGGTGTCGTGCGCGTGACTGGTCGGTGACGTCCACGCGATTAAAAAAAAGAGGGTGTAAAGTAATCTGCTTCTTAATGAGTTCATAGAAGGAGACTAACTGAAGCCGACGACCAGATGCAATGGCTAAGTTGTTGTGCATTGTATCTGGATCGTCAAGAAAGTTACTGGGCGTCGAGAGACTGACCGTTTACCGACAAGCTATCTTGTCCCATTAGGTAAAGATAGAGCGGCATGATTTCATTTGGTGTGGGTAGTGTGTTTGGGTCTTCGTTTGGATAAGCCTTGGCGCGCATATTGGTTTGAGTGGCGCCTGGATTAATGGCGTTGGCGCGGATGGAAGGCGAAAGTTCGGCCAATTCACTTGCAAGCAACTGCATCATGGCTTCCGTTGCAAACTTTGATACGGCGTAAGCGCCCCAATTGGCTTTCGCCTGTCGACCGACACCTGATGAGGTAAAAACAATGGATGCCTGATCAGCGTTTTGCATCAGGGGTAAAAGAGCTTGGTTGAGCATGAGTTGGCTGGTCACATTAACGCGCATTACTTGTTCGTACAAAATAGGATCATAAGCGGCAATGGGCTTTCTTTCGCCGAGCAAACTGGCGTTGTGCAAAATGCCATCGAGTCGACCAAACTCGGTTTTCAGTGTGTTGGCAAGCTCTGTGTAATCATGCTCCGCTGCGCCGTCTAAATTGAGTGGCACTATGGCGGCTTGAGGGTATTGTTGCTTTTCTATGTAATCATAAACGGCTTCAAGCTTCTTTTGGGTGCGGCCTAATAAAACAACAGTAGCGCCATGTTCGGCATACGTTATGGCGGCAGCTTTGCCTATGCCGTCGCCTGCACCTGTGACCAGAATGACCTTGTCTTTTAATAATTGGCTTGGGGCTTGATAATGAAACATATCTCCTCCTAGCGCCTTTCTATTAGGCGTCGAGTTTTTGGGTGTGCATCAAATAATTAACGGAAACATCCCGCTCGTTTAACTTGTATACTTTTGTAATCGGGTTGTACGTCATGCCAGTCATGTGAGTGACTTCAAGCCCAGCTTGACGGGCGTAATTGCTTAATTCGGCAGGCTGAATGAATTTGGCGTAATCATGAGTGCCTTTAGGGAGCATTTTTAGCACATATTCGGCGCCGACAATGGCAAACAGGTAAGCCTTCGGGTTGCGGTTGATGGTTGAGAAGAACACGTGGCCACCGGGTTTGACTAGCGTCATACAGGCTTTGATAACGGACGCGGGGTCAGGGACATGCTCCAACATTTCTAAGCAGGTAACCACATCGTATTGACCAGCGTCGCGTTCAGCGATTTCTTCAGCTGTGATTCGTTCGTAATCAATGTCTAGTTGCGATTCTTCTTTATGAAGTTTGGCCACTGCAAGAGGCGCTTCACCCATGTCAATGCCTTTTACCTTAGCGCCAAGTGTTGCCATGGCTTCAGACAAAATACCACCGCCACAGCCCACGTCGATCACTTTTTTGTCCTTCAAGCCGCCAGATCGTTCATTCACGTAATTTGTGCGAAGAGGGTTGATGTCGTGTAATGGCTTGAATTCATTTTCAGTGTCCCACCAACGGCTTGCCAGTGCTTCAAATTTTGCCACTTCGTCTAAATCTACATTCTTGTGTTGGTTGCCGGTCATTTTTACTGTCCATTATAAAGTTTGCTGAAAATGCAAAAGTCGGGCTCGATAAAGTGTTAAAAAGCGCATCGACTTGCTGTTTTGTGCGTGTTTTGTATTGAGTCTCGGTACTAAGATATATGACGCTAGTATAACGCCACCTTAAGGGTCGACCAATAATAAACTGAGTTAGTTGTCTTTCTTCGGCTTTTTACGCAGACCTTATTGATTTAGATCGATTTAGGCGGTCGGTAAAATTCTATTATAGACGAACAAAACATCCTGCTTGCAGAGGTGTTATTTATTTCCTTATGGTACAATGCCGCGCTTATAAAAAGAGATTAAGGCGTCTTCCAGACTCCAAGGCATAAGGATCGATTGTATCTATGGGTGAATTAGCCAGAGAAATTATTCCCGTCAGTATCGAAAATGAACTGAAGGGATCTTACCTTGATTACGCCATGAGCGTAATTGTTGGTCGAGCATTACCTGATGTACGTGATGGGTTGAAGCCTGTTCATCGTCGTGTTTTATTTGCGATGAACGAACTTAAAAACGATTGGAATAAACCGTACAAAAAATCGGCGCGTATCGTCGGTGATGTGATCGGTAAATATCACCCACATGGTGATTCTGCCGTTTACGATACGATTGTTCGTATGGCGCAGCCTTTCTCAATGCGTTACACCTTGGTTGACGGACAAGGCAACTTCGGTTCTGTCGATGGAGACAGTGCTGCTGCGATGCGTTACACCGAGATTCGCATGGCGAAGATTTCCCATCATCTCCTTATGGATCTTGAGAAAGAAACCGTGGATTTTGTGCCGAACTACGACGGTACGGAATTTATGCCAGAAGTGCTGCCAGCACGCGTACCTGGTTTGCTTGTCAATGGATCAGCCGGTATCGCCGTTGGTATGGCGACCAATATTCCGCCCCATAATTTAGGTGAAATTATCGATGGCTGCTTGGCGGTTATTGATAACGCTGAGGTGACAGTTGATGAGCTTATCGAGCACATTCCTGGTCCAGATTTCCCAACAGGCGCTTTTATCAATGGTCGTGCTGGAATTATTGAAGCTTACAAAACGGGCCGTGGGCGTATCTACATGCGTGCTCGTCACCACTTTGAAGATATGGAAAAAGGCAATCGCCAAGCTATCGTCTTTACTGAAATTCCTTATCAATTAAACAAAGCCAAAGTGATCGAAAAGATCGCTGAATTGGTGAAAGAGAAAAAGCTCGAAGGCATCAGTGAGCTGCGTGACGAATCTGATAAAGATGGTATGCGTATCGTGATAGAGCTACGTCGTGGCGAAAATGCAGATGTGGTTGTCAATAACATATTTGCGCAAACTCAGTTGCAGTCTGTGTTTGGTATTAACATGGTGGCCTTGGTTGATGGCCGTCCGCAGTTATTGAATCTTAAGCAGATTCTTGAGTGCTTTGTTAAGCACCGCCGTGAAGTGGTGACCCGTCGTACTATTTATGAACTTCGTAAAGCGCGTGAGCGTGGTCATATTCTAGAAGGTTTGGCGGTATCTCTAGCGAACATCGATCGCGTGATTGAGTTGATTCGTACTTCGCCAACCTCGGCTGAAGCCAAAGAAAAAATTGTCAGTGAGTCGTGGGAGCCGGGTAACGTGGTTGCCATGCTTGAGCGCGCAGGCGCAGACGCTTGCCGTCCAGATGACCTAGAAGCAGGTTATGGATTTGTTGACGGTGCTTATCACTTGTCTCCAGACCAAGCGCAAGCCATTTTGGATTTGCGTCTACATCGCTTAACGGGCTTAGAGCACGATAAATTACTGGGCGAATACAAGGCATTGATCGAAACGATCGGTGAGTTGTTGAATATTTTGTCTAATCCTGATCGTTTGATGGAAGTCATTCGTGAAGAGTTAGAAGAAGTTCGCGATACCTTCGGCGATGCTCGCCGTACTGAAATTCTGACGTCTCGCCAAGATCTGACCATTGCCGATTTAATCGACGAAGCGCCTATGGTGGTGACCATCTCTAACACTGGCTACGCCAAATCTCAGCCGTTAGAAGAGTATCAAGCTCAGCGTCGTGGTGGTCGTGGTAAATCGTCAGCTAGCATGAAAGACGAAGACCACATAGAACATCTATTAGTGACCAGCAGTCATGACACCATCATGTTGTTCAGTAATTTTGGTAAGGTCTACTGGTTGCGCGTGTTTGAAATTCCTGTTGCAAGTCGCGGCGCGAAAGGTCGCCCTATTGTTAACTTGTTGCCATTGCGCGAAGGTGAATCTATTTCGGCGCTCTTGCCGCTGCCAGTGGTTGAGGCCATAGAAAGCGATGACGACGTCGAAGAGGTGTCAGATGAAGCCTTGGTCGAAGCAAGTAGTTACATCTTTATGGCTACTGCGAACGGCACGGTGAAGAAAACCGCCATGCAACATTTTGCTCGTCCTCGTTCGACAGGTTTGATTGCCTTAAGTCTTGATGATACTGACGAGTTGGTCGGTGTTTCTGTGACCAATGGCGAAAACGACATTATGTTGGTGTCGTCATCTGGTAAGACTATTCGCTTTAAAGAGTCCGATGTTCGTCCTATGGGTCGTACAGCAGCGGGTGTACGTGGTATTCGTTTGGGTGAAGATGCGAAAGTTGTGTCTTTAATCGTTCCACAAGAAGGCTTGGCTGTCTTGATGGCGTGCGAAAACGGCTATGGCAAACGTACCTCGGTTGACGATTTCCCTGTGTATGGTCGTGGTGGTCAAGGGGTGATTGGTATTCAGGTATCTGATCGTAACGGGCCAGTTATCGGCGCGACTCAGGTAGATGAAACCGATGAAATTATCTTGATTACCGACCAGGGAACCTTGGTTCGTACTCGAGTGACCGAAGTATCTTGTCAAGGACGTAACACCCAAGGTGTGACCTTGATTCGTCTAACCAACGACGAACATCTTGTTGGTATCGAGCGTGTCGTCGAAGATGATGAGCATCTTGATGAAGACGATGTTGATGATGTGGCTGAAGAGCAAGTTGTGAATGATGGTGATGAAACGCCTGATATCACAGACACAGACGTATAATAGAAAAGAAAGCGACGCACCTCGGTGCGTCGCTTTTGTTGTAAATGGCTTTGGTAAACAGTAGCTCTGGAAAATAATAGCTCTGAAAATGATGGCTGAAAGCAGTTAGGAGTAATACGCAGAATGAGTCGAGTATACAATTTTTGTTCTGGCCCCGCCGCGCTTCCCGAAGCGGTGTTGAAAAAAGCACAAGCTGAGATGTTAGATTGGCATGGTGCGGGTGTCTCTGTTATGGAAATGAGTCACAGAAGCACGGAATTTATGTCCATTTTGGCGTCGGCAAAAGCGCGATTAATGCGTTTGTTGGACATCAGTGATGACTATGAAGTGCTGTTTGTTCAGGGTGGCGCATCGACTTTGTTTGCTCAAATTCCAGCGAATTTAACCAATGGTTTTGATTCTGCTTGTTATTTAGACACAGGTGCTTGGTCGACTAAAGCTATTAAAGAAGCGAAGAAATACACCAAGGTCAACGTGGTTGCGTCTTCAAAAGAGCAAAATTACACCACTGTGCCAGCTTTTGCTGACCTAGAGCTTGATGAAAGTGCGGCGTATTTGCATGTATGTCCCAACGAAACCATTGGTGGTTTAGAGTTTGCGGATTTGCCTGAAACCAATTTGCCAATCATTGCGGATTTGTCGTCCACTATTTTGTCACGAAAAATTGATGTGTCTAAATATGGCATGATTTACGCGGGTGCTCAGAAAAACGTGGGGCCAGCGGGTGTGGTCATCTGTATTATTCGTAAGGATTTGTTGGCTCGTTGCAGCGATAGCCTACCAACGGTGTGGAATTTTGCCAACTTAGCAGCGAACGATTCCATGATCAATACACCACCAACTTTTGCCATTTATCTGGCGGATTTGGTGTTTGAGTGGCTGGAAGAGCAAGGTGGCGTTGAAGCCATTGAAGCGGTGAATATCGCTAAAGCCAAGGTGTTGTATGATTTTATTGATGCCAGTGATTTCTACGCGAACCCTATTGACCCTGCTTATCGTTCTCGAATGAATGTGCCCTTTACGTTAGCGGATGCGTCGTTAGAGTCGCTTTTCTTAGAAGAGTCTGAAGCGGCTGGGTTACGTACTTTGGCTGGTCACCGTTCTGTTGGTGGTATGCGTGCGAGTATCTATAATGCGATGCCGATGGCAGGCATTGAAGCCTTGATCCAGTTTATGCGTGAGTTTGAAAATCGCCACGCACAAGGAAAGTAATACAGGCTTGATAAACGCTTACGAGAAAGAACTACACGGATAATAAAAAACTATGTCGAATTCAAAACAGGCTGTGCCAGAGACGCTGCCATTATTGCGCGATCGCATTGATTCCATTGACTCGCAAATTCAGGTGTTGATCAATGAGCGTGCACGCTGCGCTCAAAAAGTCGCTGAAGTGAAATTGGCTGAGCAAGGCGGTGAGGCCGTGGTGTTTTACCGACCAGAGCGAGAAGCACAGGTGTTGCGTCGCGTGATGGAGCGCAATGAAGGGCCGCTTGGCAACGAAGAAATGGCGAAAATTTTCCGCCAAGTGATGTCGTCTTGCTTGGCGCTTGAAAAGCCGATGCGCATTGCGTTTTTGGGGCCAGAAGGTACCTTTACGCAGCAGGCAGCATTGAAGCACTTTGGTAAGTCCATCATCAGTGCGCCCATGGCGGCCATTGATGAAGTGTTTCGTGAAGTGGAATCAGGCGCGGCGAATTATGGTGTTGTGCCCGTTGAAAATTCGACAGAGGGTGTGGTGAATCACACCTTAGACAGTTTCCGTGATTCGCGTTTAAAGATCTGCGGCGAAGTGGAAGAACGTATACATCATCACTTGCTGATCAGTCCAAACATTCATGCGGAAGATGTGACGCACATTTATTCCCATCAGCAGTCTTTGGCGCAATGTCGTGCTTGGTTAGATCGCTACTGGCCCCATGTTGAGCGCGTTGCGGTGAGTTCCAATGCTGAGGCGGCTCGCTTAGCGGCTGATGCGGGTCGCAGTGGCAAAGCCATTGCTGCCATTGCGGGTGAAGTGGCCTGTGAACTGTACGGCCTAACGAAAGTGTCAGCAAACATAGAAGATCGTCCTGATAACACCACGCGCTTCTTGATCGTCGGTCATGAAGATGTACCGCAAAGTGGTAAAGATAAGACTTCGTTATTGATCAGTGCGAAAAATGAGCCGGGTGCCTTGTATCACTTGCTTGAAGCTTTTGAGCGTCATGGTGTTGATATGACGCGGTTAGAAACGCGCCCATCCTTGATGAGTCGTTGGGGATACATTTTTTACATCGACTTCGTTGGGCATTATCTTGATGACGCTTGCCAAGTAGTCATTGAAGAGCTGCGTGAACGTGCTTCAGAGGTTAAGGTATTGGGTTCTTACCCCGTCGCTGTGCTCTAGCCCTTGATTGTGAGGGCGAATCTTACTGGTTTGATGTCGCTAATTTGAAAGAGTGTTGTGCTTTGACGGGTGAAGAAAAAAAGAAATTCGGTAATGTCATGATCATAGGGCTTGGCATGATAGGCGGCTCTTTTGCTAAGGCGTTAAAAGAGCGTGGCTTAGCGACGTTATACGGTGTTGATCGTCGTGAAGGCGAATTGGCGCTGGGCGTGTCAACAGGAGTGATTGATTATCCTGCGCAATTAAACGCTGACTATCTGTCTAAAATGGACGTGATTGTGTTGGCGACGCCGGTTCGAGCAATGGAGTCGGTTGTGGCTGATTTAAAGCCGTTTTTGTCCGAAAAAACTTTGGTGACCGATGTGGGTTCTACCAAGGGAAGTGTGGTGGAAGCGGTGCGTCGTGTTTATGGTTTTATGCCATCAAACTTTATTCCTGGTCACCCCATTGCTGGGGCGGAAAAAAGTGGCGTGCTGGCGTCTAACTCTAGTCTGTTTGAAAAGCACATGGCCATTGTGACGCCCTTGCCTGATAGCAACCCGGTATTGCTGGATAAGTTACATCGACTTTGGCGAGCGGTGGGTTCTGATGTGGTGAGCATGGATGTGGAGCATCACGATCATGTGTTGGCGTCATCCAGCCATTTACCACATTTACTGGCTTACACACTGGTAGACGCTTTGGCCAATGGAGAGCGTAGTCAAGATATATTTAAATTTGCGGCGGGTGGCTTCCGTGACTTTACACGTATTGCTTCAAGCGACCCTGTTATGTGGCGCGATGTTTTTATGGCCAATAAAGACGCCACATTGGCTACTTTAGACCATTTTACGGACCGATTAGCGGATATGCGTCATGCCATTGAGCAGGGTGATGGTGCCAGTATGTTCGGTGTCTTTACCAGGGCGAAATCGGCGCGAGATCATTTTTTACGCTTATTAGAGCAGCGTACCCTTGGCTCCATCAAAGAGGTTCGACCTGTTTCCATTGCTGTGTTACCTGCTTCAGTCATAAAAGGGCAAATATCTTTGCTGGGTGACAAATCTTTGTCACATAAAGTGATTACGATAGCGGCGCTCTCAGAAGGTGTGAGTGATCTACGCAATATTGATCTTGCTGGTGATGTGAAAATTACCATCCAAGCTTTTCGCGACATGGGTGTGGTTATCGAAGAGGCGGCCAATGATCATTTGCGCGTACATGGTGTCGGGTTACGTGGTTTAAAAGCGCCTATTGCGCCGATTAACGTGCATCAGTCTAGAGAAACCTTGTACCTTTTGTTGCCAGTGTTGGCAGGGCAGTCTTTTCCTGTTTCCGTAACGGCAGAAGGCGAATTGCTGAATCAGTCGATGAAAGATGTGTTTTCTGTGGTTCGACAGATGGGTGGCAAGGTGGAATCGGCGGTTGAAGATTGTTTGCCTGTGTATTTGGAGCCAGGCGACGCGCTCAATTTGTCCGTGACTCTGCAAGCGGGCTCTGAACGGCTTCGTATGGCCGCTTTGTTGGC
The DNA here is from genome assembly GCF_018145875.1 of Marinomonas vulgaris. Taxonomy (GTDB): domain Bacteria; phylum Pseudomonadota; class Gammaproteobacteria; order Pseudomonadales; family Marinomonadaceae; genus Marinomonas; species Marinomonas vulgaris. The sequence continues at coordinate 83,779 of NZ_JAGSSV010000002.1, forward strand.
GAGTTTGTACTCGCCTGAAAAAAGCCAAGTGGTGCCGTTTTTGTCGGGGTTATCTCACTGCGAAGTATTGCTTCGACAATTTAAAATGTCGATTGAGTCTAGTGAAGCAGGGTTGACCATTTTACCTTCTCCGTTAACGGCCACTAACGTGGTGTTGACTGGGGATGAATATGAAATGGCTTGGTTGGTGTTGTTGGCTAATATTTTACCAGGTTCTGAGTTAATCATTGAGAATGTGGGTTTGGATTCTGTATCGGTTGCCTTGTTGATGTTTATGGCGTCGATAGGTGCAGATGTGTCTTTGCCGCAACAGAGTGCATCGGGTTTGTATGAGGGTTCTGTTTCAGCGGGTTTTGCCGAGTTACACGCTTTCACTTTGAGCGCGGAGCAAAGTTATCAATTCAGAGACGAGTTGCCTTTGTTGTGTGTAGCAGCGGCGTACGCAACAGGTCAGAGCTGCATTAAAGGCATAAATGCATTGCCTTATTACTACGAAGACAGAGTATTGGGTTTGATTGATGCCCTTGAGCATATGGGTCTTTCAGTCACTTACGAGAAGGGCGACTTGTTTGTTCAAGGTGGTCTTCCACAGGGTGGAGAATTAGACAGCGCTGGCGACGATAAAGTGGCATTGGCGATGATTGCCCTGGGGGCTCGCAGTCATGCTTTGACAAAAGTGCATGATTGCCAAAAGTTATTAGAAGAATTTAATGAGTTAGAGGGTGTTGCTAGGCAATTAGGTTTTCATTGCACAGTAACGCAATAGTTTTTAAGAGGAAAAGTTATGATCAACCAAGGCCCGGTTATTACGATTGATGGTCCAAGTGGTGCGGGTAAAGGCACAGTCAGTCAATTAATCGCAGAAAAACTGGGATGGCACATACTTGACAGTGGTGCTCTGTATCGACTGTTGGCGCTAGCTGTAGCGCACCATGGCATGTCGGCTGACGATGTAGATACGCTTAAGGTATTGGCAGAGCATCTGGATATTCAATTTCAACAAACTGAACAAGGTGCGATAGATATCGTGCTGGAAGGCGAGGTGGTTACTCAGGCCATTCGCACAGAAGAGGTAGGTAATTGCGCGTCTAAATTGGCTGCAATCCCTGCAGTGCGTGAAGGCTTATTATTACGCCAGCGTGCTTTTTCTCAGTCGCCTGGTTTGGTGGCGGATGGTCGTGATATGGGCACCGTAGTGTTTCCTTCCGCGCAGATTAAAATATTTTTAACCGCCTCTGCTCAAGAGCGTGCCCAAAGGCGTGCTCAGCAATTGCAGCAAAAAGGTGAAACTGTTAATCTCGAAGCACTTATTAAGGTCATTGAGGAGCGAGATGAGCGAGACGCAAACCGAGCAATTGCGCCTCTTGTTCCAGCAGCTGGCGCTTTAGTGATTGACAGTACAGAATTGACCATAGAGCAGGTTGTCGAGATCATTTTTGCTGAAGCAGTAAAAGCGGGTCTGGTATAATCTGTTCTTTTTTGCGTCTACTTTTTTCTATCTAGAATGTGCTAGAATAGATCAATTGTTATCCAAGTCGATAAGGGTGCCAGCAAGCCTTTATCGCATCATTCAAAAAATTGACCCGCATCTGCTGGCGGTGTGGATATGACCTAGAGTTTTTAGGTCGACTATATAGGAAATACAATGACTCAAAGCTTCGCAGAACTGTTTGAAGAAAGCCTGTTAACCGTCGAAATGGCGCCAGGCTCAATTGTTACCGGTATTATTGTTGATATCGACAGTGAGTGGGTAACTGTTCATGCAGGTCTTAAATCTGAAGGCGTAATTCCTCGTTCTCAGTTTCTAACGGAAAGTGGTGAGTTCAACTTAAACATCGGTGACGAAGTAAAAGTTGCACTTGACGCTGTTGAAGATGGTTTCGGTGAGACTAAATTGTCTCGTGAAAAAGCAAAACGTGCAGAGACTTGGTCTGTGCTTGAAAAAGCTTACGAAGAAAACGCCATTGTTCATGGTGTTATCAACGGTAAAGTCAAAGGTGGCTTCACAGTTGATATCGCAAATATCCGTGCCTTCTTGCCAGGTTCTTTGGTAGATGTTCGCCCAATCCGCGACACATCACACTTGGAAGGTGTTGATCTAGAGTTCAAACTTATCAAGCTTGATCAAAAACGTAACAACGTTGTTGTATCTCGTCGTGCCGTTATGGAAGCGACTAACAGCGCTGAACGCGAAACACTACTTGCTTCTCTTGAAGAAGGTCAAGAAGTTAAAGGTATCGTTAAGAACCTTACAGACTACGGTGCGTTCGTTGATCTTGGTGGTGTTGACGGTCTTCTACACATCACTGACATGGCTTGGAAACGCATTAAGCACCCAAGCGAAATCATTGCTGTTGGCGATGAAATTGATGTTAAAGTCCTTAAATTTGACCGCGAACGTAACCGTGTGTCTCTAGGTCTTAAGCAATTGGGTGAAGATCCATGGGTTGCTATTAAAGCCCGTTACCCAGAAAACACAAAAGTTACTGCTAAAGTAACTAACTTGACTGATTACGGTTGCTTCGCTGAATTAGAAGAAGGCGTAGAAGGTCTAGTACACGTATCTGAAATGGATTGGACTAACAAAAACATTCACCCATCTAAAGTTGTTCAGATCGGTGATGAAGTTGAAGTTATGGTTCTTGACATTGACGAAGAGCGTCGTCGTATTTCTTTGGGTATCAAGCAGTGCACCATGAACCCATGGGAAGAGTTTGCTACTTCTTTCAACAAAGGCGATAAAATCTCTGGCGCAATCAAGTCTATCACTGACTTTGGTGTGTTCATTGGTCTTGACGGCGGTATCGACGGCCTTGTTCATCTTTCTGACCTATCTTGGGACGAAACAGGCGAAGAAGCAGTACGTCAATACAAGAAAGGCGATATGCTAGAAACAGTGGTATTGTCTATCGATGCTGAGCGTGAGCGTATTTCTCTAGGTGTTAAACAACTAGAAGAAGATCCGTTCCTAGCTTTCGTTGCAGAAAATGACAAAGGCACTATCGTAAACGGTACTGTTTCTACAGTAGATGCGAAAGGCGCTGTTGTTGTTCTTGCTGAAGGCGTTGAAGCAACGTTGAAAGTATCTGAAATCAGCCGCGAGCGTGTTGAAGATGCTTCCACTGTATTGAAAGAAGGCGACAAAGTAGAAGCAGCGATCATCAATGTTGATCGTAAAGCTCGTACTATTGCGCTATCTATCAAGCAGAAAGATGCAACTGAAGAAAAAGCAGCGTTGAAATCTCATTCTGAGAAGCAACAAACAGAGTCTAATGGTCCTACCACTATTGGTGATTTGATCAAAGCTCAACTAGAAAACCAAAACTAAGTTTTGATTTCTTGGTAATGAAAAAGCGGGCCTAGCCCGCTTTTTTTATGTCTATTTTTTGTGAATTTATTGACAGAAAAACTATACACATAACGTGTGGATAACCATGGGTATAGGCTTTGCGTATGTCGGTTAGCAATAGAGTTTAGCGCAGAGATTTTAGTAAGGTCTCCACGTCTTCGTTGTCCCATTGTTCCTTTTCTAGAAGTGCTTTTAGTGCGGCGTTGTTTTGTGCACTTTGGCGATTTTTTTGGAACTTCGCGAAATGGTAGTCTTTAATGAGGCGTTCGTCTTGTTTCGAGCGGTAAATGGGCGGGTTCTCGGCTTTGTTTTTGTTGGTCTCGTCGAGCTGGTCAATTTTTTTGTAAGTGTTTAAGAACTGTTTTTTGTTCATAAAGGCCTCGCTTACTGGTATTCGACTCGAATTATTTCGAAGTGATCGTTTCTTGCACACCACTTGATATTGGCATTCCATAAAGTGATGCCATGCTCTCTATCTAGCTGTTTTGCCATATATGAAGGCCTAGGGTCTTGACTCACCACTTGTTCAATTAAGGCCTTAATAGGGCGATTGTGCAAGGCTTCATATTCTGCACAGTGCACATTTGCTTGCTGAGTAAAGCAAACCTGTTTTGTTTGAACCGGACGCGGTGTTAATTCCGCTTTGGCTTCGTTAATTTGGTCAGCATAGGGTAAGTAAGGTTTTATATCCAGAACCGGTGTGCCATCAAGCAGGTCTGCTCCATGTAGGTCGATAAAAACCTTGTTGTTTTCTTGGTAGATACGTCCGATCTTTATCGCAGACAAGCCGATGGGATTGGGTCTGTGGGTCGCTCTTGTGGCGAAAACCCCCATTTTTTCTTTTCCGCCTAAACGAGGGGGGCGTATTTTTGCTTTCCAGTTTTCTGTCATGCAGGCATGAAAGACAAACTGCACCCAAATGTGAGAAAAGTTTTCAAGTCCATCTAGGGTGTCCATGCGATTGAAGGGCGGTAAAAGCTCAAGTCTAGCTGTCGCCTCAGTTACAAGTCCCGGTTGTCGCGGAATGCCGAATTTTTCTTTATAGCAAGAATGGACTATGCCAATGGTGTGAAATTGAAAAGAGTTAGGCAACGACAATGTGGGGTCCTTTCGTAGGAATATGCGCTAAATTGAATAAAATTGTGTGATATTATACTGCTTTGATTGAATGCGTCGCGACTTATTTACCGGTCTGCAATTTGTTTTTTTACTTTTAATAGAGCACAAACATGTCTTTAGAATCCTATATGAATCAAGTTGGTCTGCAAGCGAGATTTGCTTCTCGTCTGCTTGCAAAAGCATCCACACAGCAAAAGAACAGCGCATTGTTTGCCATGGCTGAGGCTTTAGAGCAAGCGCGACCTCGATTGATAGAAGAAAACGCCAAAGACATTAAAAATGGCGAAGAGAAAGGACTAGATGCGGCTTTACTGGATCGGTTGTTATTAGACGATGCTCGTATTAATGGCATGATTGAAGGGCTAAAACAGGTGGCTTCTTTACCTGATCCAATTGGTGAGATTTCCGATATGGTGTATCTACCATCAGGCATTCAGCGTGGCCAAATGCGCGTGCCTTTGGGGGTAATTGGTATTATTTACGAATCACGCCCTAATGTGACCATCGATGCGGCGAGTCTGTGCTTGAAGTCTGGCAACGCAACCATATTACGAGGTGGCTCTGAAGCGTTTTACTCGAATCAAGCCATTGCTCAAGCGGTAACGGCGGGTATTGTGGAGGCCGGTTTGCCTGAAAATGCGGTGCAGGTGTTAAATACCACAGACCGAGATGCGGTGGGTAAATTGATTACCATGCCTGAGTTTGTCGATGTGATCGTCCCTCGTGGCGGCAAAGGGTTGATTGAGCGTATTAGTAAAGATGCTCGAGTGCCGGTAATCAAGCATCTTGATGGTAATTGCCATGTATACATTGATAACGAAGCGGATTTAGAAAAAGCTTTTGCTATTGCCATGAATGCCAAAACACGTCGATATGGCGTGTGCAATGCTATGGAATCTTTGTTGATTCACGAGACCATTGTAAACAAAATTCTACCGAAACTGGCTGCTGCTTATCAAGAAAAAGGGGTGGCGCTAGTAGGTTGTGAATCGGCTCGTGCTGTCTGCCCTGACATTGATGTGGCCACAGAAGAAGACTGGTACACAGAATATTTAGCACCAAAATTATCCATTAAAGTTGTTTCTGATATGGCTCAAGCCATCGCTCATATTAATCAATATGGCTCTCATCATACCGACGCCATAGTGACGAATAACTATGTAAAAACACGAGCTTTTATGACAGAGGTGGATTCTTCTTCTGTCATGGTGAATGCGTCAACCTCGTTCGCCGATGGCTTTGAATACGGCTTCGGTGCAGAAATTGGTATTTCGACAGATAAAATCCACGCTCGCGGCCCTGTCGGTTTGCTTGGTCTGACTAGCCAAAAATACATCGTATTGGGTGATGGTCATACTCGTGACAACTAATACTCGGTTTATTGGTAAAAGCACTTCTGGGTTAGCAATTATGGGTGGAACTTTCGATCCAGTCCATAACGGTCACCTTCGAACGGCAGTTGAAATTTTAGACCGATATGGCTATTCAACACTGAAGTTGGTGCCCTGTTATCAACCCGTTCATAAAGGGCAGCCTGGTGTATCAGCGTCGCAACGGCTTGAGATGGTTAAGCTGGCGATTTCTGGCGATGTGCGTTTGAGTGTTGACGCTCGCGAAATTGACCGAGAAGGCCCAAGCTACACAGTCGATACGTTGCGCGATATTCGTGCTGAAATAGGGCCAGACGAACCGCTGATTATGGTGTTAGGGATGGACAGTTTCTTATCCTTGCCTACATGGTATGACTGGTCGACATTGATCGAATACGCACACCTTTTGATTGTATCTCGCCCCGGTTGGGAGCCTGATTTGATCTCCGAGTTGAGTGCATTTTGCGAAAAGCATCGTGCCGCTTCGTCGCATGAGTTACAATGCGCGCCTTCAGGACGGATCTGGTTCGAAACACTGACACCCTTGGGTATCTCTTCTAGCATGATTAGGTCATTGGCTCACAAGAACGAGTCGATCGCTTACCTGTTGCCGGAGCCCGTTCAAGAATACATAGAGCAACATCAATTATATCGATAGGATAACGTAACACTATGAGTCAGCTTAATCTTACAGCAGATCAAATTTTAGCTTTTGCTGTTGAAGCATTGGAAGATGTCAAAGGGGACAAAATTACAGTGCTAAATGTGGGAAACCATACCGACATGATGGATTACATGGTTATCTGCACGGGTACGTCTAAACGTCATGTTAACGCATTGGGTCAGAATGTATTTGAACATTTGAAGTCAAAGGGTCTTCAGCCACTGGGGTCTGAAGGTCGCGGCATGGGAAGTGACTGGGTATTAGTTGACCTGCATGATGTTGTGGTTCATGTGATGACCGAAGAAGCACGTGCGTTTTATGATTTGGAAAAACTTTGGGATATTCAACCTGAACAATTATAAAGGCTAGGTTCATGCGCGTTCGTTTGATAGCGGTTGGCAGTAAGATGCCAAAGTGGGTAACAGAAGGTTACGAGGAATATGCCAAACGTCTACCAAAAGACTTTGCGCTGGAGCTTGTGGAAATACCCATGTCACCTCGTGGTAAAAACACCGACATCCCCAAAGCGATTCGCAAAGAAGGCGATGCCATGTTGGAAGCCATTCCAGCAGGCGACAAGGTCATTGCCATGGAAGTGCTGGGTAAAGAATGGTCGACGGAGCAATTGGCTGATCAAACCGAGCAGTGGCGTATGGATGGTTATAATGTGAGCTTGTTGGTGGGTGGGCCAGATGGTTTAGACCCGAGGTGCACCGCAAGCGCAGACCAAGTTTGGTCTTTATCGCGTTTGACCTTGCCACACCCTATGGTGAGAATTTTGCTGGCTGAACAAATTTATCGAGCTTGGACGCTGATGAATAATCACCCATATCATAGGTAGGGTGAAACGGTGAGTCGTCGACATCAAAACTTTCGTAATTATCGTCAAGAACAGCGTTTAACTCAGCGTCGCGTAATAGCGGCCGCTGTGTTTGTGTTTTTGTTGGTAGCTGTATTGATAGGCCGCTTGTTTTATTTGCAGGTTATCGAATACGAACGCTACCAAACCAAAGCCGATGACAATCGGGTCATGCTGGTGACTGAGCCACCGCCTAGGGGGCTAATCTATGACCGAAACGGTGTAGTTCTGGCAGATAACCGACCGATACACAGTTTAACTGTGATTCCAGAACGTGTTGCAGATATGTCAGAGTTAAAAACCATCTTGTCTAGCATTGTCAGCATCACAGATGGTGAGTGGGATGATTTTGACCGAGCTTTGCAAGAGTACCGACGGCCTTATCAATCTATTACATTAAAATCACAACTGACGGATGAAGAGTGGGCTAAAGTTTCCGTTGATCTTTATAAATTAGATGGTATTCAGGTTGAAGCGCAGCTTACACGGTACTACCCCTATGGTGAAGCCTTTGCCCATGCGATTGGTTACGTAGGGCGAATTACCTCGAAAGATTTGGAAACCGTGGATCGTTTAGCCTATCAGGGTGCCTTGTTTATCGGCAAAACTGGCGTGGAAGGCTACTATGAGAAAACCCTGTTTGGTGAAGCTGGGCTGAATAAAGTGGAAGTGAACGCGCGCGGTCGAATTATGTCCGAGTTAGAGCGACAAACCCCAACCCCTGGAAAAGATCTTCATCTTTATTTAGACGCTAGGCTTCAGCAATACGCGTATGATTTACTGGGCGATTATACCGGTTCGGTTGTAGCCATTGATCCTGATACGGGGGGCATTCTTGCTTTAGTCTCTAAGCCTGGTTACGACCCGAATCTGTTTGTGCGTGGTATTTCCGTTAAAGATTACAGTTTGCTAAGGCAGTCTAAAAAACTCCCTTTGTTCAATCGAGCACTGCGTGGTGGTTATCCTCCTGCATCAACGATCAAGCCGTTTATGGCATTGGCGGGTTTAGAGTACGGCTTTGCGTCTTGGAGCGAGCAATATTATGCCAAAGGCTACTATCAAATTAATCCGGATGGGCGCCGCTACCGAGATTGGAAGCGAACGGGTCATGGCTGGATTGATCTAGAGCGTTCTATCATAGAATCAGTGGACACCTATTATTATCAACTTGCCAATAAAATGGGCATTACCCCTATTCATAACTTTTTGACCCGATTTGGTTTTGGTCAAGGTAACTTGCTGGATTTAAGAGGGGAAAGTTATGGACTATTGCCTTCCAATGAATGGAAAAAAGCCAAATACAAAGAGCCATGGTATCCAGGAGATTCGGTAAACGTTGGTATTGGTCAAGGGTTTATGGTGGCTACACCGGTTCAAATTGCATCGGCTACCTCGGCGTTGGCAGGCAAAGGGCATTATTTTTACCCCCGTATGGCAGAAACTATCAATGGCCTGCCGGCTGAATTTGATGATGGCCTTGGCGATGAGCATGAGATTGTGTTGAAAGATTCGCGTAACTGGGATCGTATGACCGACGCCATGCGTAAAGTTATCACTGACTCAAAGGGCACTGCGCGTCGATTGCGTGGTACAGAATATGACATTGCCGGTAAAACAGGCACAGGCCAGGTATTTAGTTTACAAGAAGATCAGGAGTACGACGCCGATACGCTAGATAGGCGTTTACACGATCACGCTCTGTTTATTGGTTATGCTCCAGCGAAAAAGCCTAAAATTTCTGTATTTGCTATTTTTGAAAATGGCGGCAGTAGTTCTAAGCCCGCTGACCTAACTCGACAATTGTTCGATGCGTATCTTCTCGATGATTACCCATCAAAATACGACTATTTAAAAGGCAATCCAGATGAGTGATAGCGTATATCGTCGTGTGATTGCGTTTACCAACGCGCGGCTATGGAAACTTGTCCACATAGATGTGTTGCTCATGGCATCTTTGTTGATTTTAATTGGCGGCGGCCTGTTTATCTTGTATTCGGCGTCGGGCCAAAATGTTGCCATGGTAGAAAGACAGGTCTTTCGACTGGCAATTGGGTTGATGGTGTGTTTGGTTTTGGCTCAGCTACCGCCTAAATACATGCGGCGCGCATCGCCTGCGTTGTTTGCTTTTCTCACGCTGTTGTTGGTTGGGGTCTTACTATTTGGCGTCGGTGCCAAAGGTGCTCAGCGCTGGTTGTCTTTGCCGGGTGGTTTGCGTTTTCAGCCTTCTGAAATTATGAAAATCGTTATGCCGATGATGATAGCTTGGTATTTTGCTCATAGGCAGTTACCACCGACCTTGAAACACATCTTGATTGTGCTGAGTTTGATTGCGATCCCCGTGGTGATGATTGCTAAGCAACCGGACTTAGGGACGTCTTTACTGGTCGCCGTGTCCGGTATTTTTGTATTGTTTCTGGCTGGTTTAGGATGGCGATATATTTTAGGGGCCGCTGCGATTGCGCCGCTTGCTGGTTATACTCTTTGGCAATTCATGCGCGATTATCAACGTCAGCGAGTGTTGACGTTTTTAAATCCAGAAAGCGATCCACTGGGGGCTGGCTGGAATATTATTCAGTCGAAAACTGCCATTGGTTCTGGCGGCCTATATGGAAAAGGGTGGCTGGAAGGCACTCAGGCTCAGTTGGATTTCTTACCCGAAAGTCATACGGATTTTATCATTGCCGTATTAGCTGAAGAGTTCGGCATGTTGGGCTGTGGTATGTTGATCTTGGCGTATTTGTTGGTGATTGGGCGTGGTTTGTATATTGCGGCTAACGCAGCTGATAACTATGCGCGCCTGCTGGCGGGCAGTTTGACTTTAACCTTCTTTGTTTACATGTTTGTAAATATTGGCATGGTATCAGGCATTCTCCCTGTGGTTGGGGTACCCTTACCTCTGGTAAGTTATGGCGGTACTTCTATCATTACCATCATGGCCACCTTTGGGATTTTAATGTCCATACAAACGCATAAGAGGGCAGTGTAATGAAAAAGCCAGTCATACTATTGTCATTGGTATTGGGTTTGACAGCATGTGCTTCTGTTAAGCCGATACCCTCCGTTCAACAGCTGGCCGTGAGTGACGCCTTACTTGAGGACATGCCATCAGAGTACACAGACTCCTACGCGGCCAACCCTGAAGTGCAGCAATTTATCACCCGTTTAACAAAAGAGCACGGCTACGACAAAGCCACATTGGAGCTGGCTTTTTCGCGTATTAAAGTCAGACCCAAGGTCATCGAGAAATCAGACAGCCAACCTGAAGTGATCACACCGTATTATCAGTATAAAACACGGTTTGTGAATGAAAATAGAGCCAAATTAGGTCGAGAATTTGCGCAACGTAATGCCAAGTGGCTGCAAAAAGCCGAGCAAGAATTTGGTGTGGAATCCAATGTGATTGTGGCGCTGATTGGTGTCGAAACTTACTACGGACGTATTACAGGCTCCAAAGATGTGTTCACTTCATTAACGACTCTTGCCTTTGACTACCCAAGAAGAAAAGCCTATTTTCAAAGCGAATTAGAGGCTTATTTGTTATTGGTAAAGCAAGAAGGTTGGCGAATTGGGGATACCAAGGGTTCGTACAGTGGCGCCATGGGCATGGTTCAATTCATGCCAAGTAATTATCAAAAGTTAGCAATAGATTATGACCAAGATGGCCATATTGATTTGTGGTATTCAGACGCCGACGCCATAGGCAGTGTGGCAAATTATTTGAAGCATCATCAATGGCAGTTTGAACAGCCTTGGTTTGTTACCGCTTATGTCACAGACCCGGTTGCGGTTGAGCAATATGTCAACCGAGGCCGTGAGCCGAGTGCTCAAATGAGTGAGTGGTCTGCACTAAATGTATTGCCAACGCAGACTTTCTTATCTCAAAAAACCGGATTGATTGGATTGCGTACATCCGAAGAAACCGTGTCTTATTGGTTAGCGTATAATAATTTTTTCACCATAATGGATTACAACCCCAGTCGACGGTACGCCATGTCTGTTTTGGAACTGGCTATGAGTATAGGGCGTTATGAAGGTCATTAAACTTCTGTGTATTGCAGGCATGAGTCTGTTGTTTTTAAGTGGCTGCATGAGCACTCGTCATGTGTTGGGCAAAGATGATGTAGATTACGACAAAGCCTCTGGCGGCGGACGTTATTCAATTCTGCAAGATCATGCGCCCAGCGGTGATATTAAGGTCGATCATCTACCAGATTTGGTGCCCAAGTGGGAACCCAAAAGTCGTGGTGGTAATAAAAGTCCATACGAAGTGTGGGGGAAAAAGTATTGGGTAATGGAGTCTGCACAAGGCTACAGCGCGGAAGGTACGGCGTCTTGGTATGGTAAGAAATTTCACGGTCATAAAACCTCAAATGGGGAAACATATGATATGTACGCCTTTTCGGCGGCGCATAAATCCTTACCATTACCGACTTATCTTAAGGTGACGAACCTTGAAAACCAGCGTTCAGTTATTGTTCGCGTAAACGACCGAGGCCCTTTTCATGGTGATCGTTTGATCGATTTGTCTTATGCCGCGGCAGCGCGTTTGGACTACCATAAAAAAGGTTTGGCGAGAGTACGAATTGAAGCCATAAACCCGGTTCAAGGGCAAACTTATCAAGCCCCAAGCAATATAGTGGTTGAACCTAAAACACCTATGAACGTCATAGCTTCTCAGGCTTCCACTGCTCCTGCCGTCGAATCCTCAAGCGTGACACCGACATTAACGTTTTCTCATTTACAAGTGGGAGCTTTCAGTGTTGAGGCGTCGGCTACTCAGCTAAAAACGCGACTTTTTGAGTCGTTTGATACCCAGGTTAGAGTCACCACCAATAAGCAGAACGATGGTTTATACAAGGTGCTGGTTGGCCCGTTTGAGAACGAAAACGAACTCACGCAATGGCAGCAAAAACTGCAACAAGAGGGTTTTGGTTCGCCTGTTCGAGTGGCGTTGGTTCCTTAAGTCTGAGCGTTTGGGCTAGAGATTCCTTGAGTGCTCTAGTATTATTCATTCACATTTTTTATAAGACGACATATTTGAGTATGAAAAAACTCCTAGTTACTTTATCCCTACTTTTTTGCTTTGGCAGCGGTTCGGTTTTCGCCGCCCCTTCCTTGATCCCAGCTCCCCCGCAATTATCAGCCAGCAGCTATATTTTGATGGATGCCTTTACCGGTGACATCTTAGTGGAGCACAATGCTGATGAAGCTTTGCCGCCAGCAAGTTTAACCAAGCTGATGACCGCTTACATCATCGAGTATGAATTGGCTCGCGGTAACTTGTCATTTGACGACATGGTGACCATCAGTGAAAAAGCATGGCGCATGGGTGGTTCACGTATGTTTATTCGTGAAGGTACTCAGGTTAGCTTAGAAGATCTGATGCGTGGCATCATTATTCAATCCGGTAACGACGCTAGTGTCGCGGCAGCTGAATACGTTGCGGGCAGTGAGTCAGCTTTCACGGATCTGATGAACCAGCACGCTCAATTGCTTGGCATGAACAATTCAAACTTTGTGAATGCAACCGGCTTTCCTGCAGAGAACCATTACTCCAGTGCGCACGATCTTGCTAAATTGTCTCGTGCCACCATTTTGCAGTTCCCTGAGAACTATACTATGTACGCGGAGAAAGAATTTACCTACAACAACATTCGTCAGCCAAACCGTAATCGTTTGTTATGGCGTGATAAAACCGTTGACGGCTTGAAGACGGGCCACACAGAAGCCGCAGGGTATTGTTTGGCGGCGTCAGCTGTTCGAAATGGCACACGCCTGATTACTGTTGTTATGGGCACTAAATCCGATGCCGCACGAGCCGCAGAGGCACAAAAATTATTGGATTACGGTTTCCGCTACTACGAGACTCGCAAACTTTATAGCCGTGGCCAAGTGGTGAATAACGCCACTGTTTGGGGCGGAAGTCAGCCAACGGTTAAAGTGGGTTTTGCTGAAGACGTATTAGTCACTATGCCACGTCAGCAAGGGGATTCGATCCCAGCAACACTGGATATGCAACAAGAAATTATCGCACCGATTGCTGTGGGTGATGTTCTTGGCACTATTGTGGTGGGTTCAGATGGCAATGTTTTGCTAGAGCGCCCTGTAGTGGCATTGGAAGCGGTTGAGGAAGGTGGGTTCTTTAAGCGCCTGTTTGATAAAATCAAACTCTTCTTTATGAACTTGTTTTAAGCCGAACGAGGCGAATGGTAAATAAATGGCACTTATTACAAAAAATGGCGATCAGGCGGAAAACGCAGTAGATGCCCCTAAAATTGAATTTCCATGTGAAAACTATGTAATCAAAGTGGTTTCATTGGACGCAGATGGCATTCATACCGAGATAACCAACTGTCTCTTGTGTCATGCACCAGAGATGAACACCACGGCAGAGAAAAGTAATCGCTCTAGCAAAGGTCGCTTTGTTAGCTTTAGTTTTCGTATTGTGGCACAGAGTGAAGGTCAGCTGGCGGCATTGCATCGTGATCTTATGGCGATTGAATCCGTTAAGATGGTTCTGTAAATGGCACTGGAGCTTATTTGTCGTGACCTAGGTGTGATTGATTATCAAGACACTTGGGAGCGTATGAAAACCTTTACTCAGACTCGCACCAAAGAAGATGCTGATGAGATTTGGTTGCTGGAGCATCCTGCTTTGTTTACTCAGGGGCAAGCTGGAAAAGCAGAGCATCTTTTAGCGCCTGGTGATATCCCGGTGATTCAAGTCGACCGCGGTGGTCAGGTCACGTACCATGGCCCCGGGCAACTAGTCGCTTATGTGCTGGTGGACTTGAAACGATTGGGTATTGGCGTCCGCGATTTGGTCACCGTGTTAGAGCAGTCGGTTGTGAATACGGTAAAAATGAATGGCATTGACGCTTACCCTAAGCCAGATGCGCCTGGGGTTTATGTAGCTGAGCAAAAAATTGCCTCATTAGGGCTGCGAGTGCGACGCGGTTGTTCATTTCATGGACTTGCATTGAATGTCGACATGGATTTGACACCGTTTCAGCGCATCAATCCTTGTGGCTATCAAGGCTTACAAATGGTCGATATGAAACGTCTGAATCAAGAAACGACACTATCAAATACTAAGCGTCAGCTGGCCAGTCAGTTAGCTGAACATCTTGGATATACCTATCCTGCTATCCAACAAGGGTGGAATTAGAATGACAGTAGAACGCAAACGCGTTGTTCAAGGGGAAAAACTTCGTGGCGCTGACAAAATGGCGCGCATCCCTGTAAAAATCGTACCAACAGAAGAAATCCCTCGTAAACCAGATTGGTTGCGTGTGCGCATGCCAGCGTCGCCTGAAATTGCGCGCATCAAAGCGACTCTGCGTGAACACAAGTTAGCGTCTGTGTGTGAAGAGGCCAACTGTCCGAATTTGGGCGAGTGCTTTAGTAACGGCACAGCGACCTTTATGATCATGGGTGAGATTTGTACTCGCCGTTGCCCGTTTTGTGATGTGGCTCACGGTCGCCCTAATCCTCTTAGCGTGGACGAGCCGAAAGAGCTTGCTGCGGCTATTCGTGATATGAAACTAAAATATGTGGTGATTACCTCGGTAGATCGTGATGATTTACGTGACGGTGGCGCCCAGCATTTTGTTGATTGTATTCGTGAGACTCGTGCAGAAAGCCCAAATATCGAAATTGAAACCTTGGTGCCTGATTTCCGTGGTCGTATGGAAGTAGCGGTTGATACCTTGTCTATCGCGCCGCCGGATGTGTTCAACCACAACCTAGAGTCGATCCCTCGTTTGTATCGCCAAGTGCGCCCCGGTTCTGATTATCAATGGTCATTAGATTTGTTGAAGAATTTCAAAGACCGTTGCCCAGATGTGCCAACAAAATCTGGTTTGATGGTTGGAATGGGTGAAACCTTTGAAGAAATCGTTGAGGTTCTAAAAGACCTACGCGCTCACAATGTCGACATGTTGACCATCGGTCAGTATTTGCAGCCTTCTAAACATCACTTTCCAATGGCGCGATTTGTACCGCCAGAAGAATTTGCCCGTTATGAAGAAGTAGCAAAAGAGCTTGGCTTTAAACATGCGGCATGCGGCCCATTAGTGCGTTCGTCTTACCATGCGGATAAGCAAGCCCACGGTGAACACGTTTCTTAACCAGTGTATTTATTGACTAAAAGCGGGGTTAAGTTATGTCTTAGCCTCGCTTTTTTGTTTGGAAATTTGAAGTAAGAACATCAGTTTTTGATGTTATGAAAACGCTTGGAGATGATATGAAACCTTGGTCAATCAAAGAATCCATGGAACTTTACAATGTGAGCCACTGGAGCAGTGGTTTTTTCTCAATCAACGATAAAGGGCGAGTGATTGCTTTGCCAGATCGTGAAAACAGCATTGATTTGACAGAATTATCTTTGGCGCTGAAAGAGCAAGGCATTCCTTATCCATGCTTGGTGCGTTTTCCAAATATTTTGCATTCCCGTATTGAGAAAATTACCAACTCTTTCCAACAAGCCATCGAGTATTATGATTATCAAGCGGAATACGCCATTGTTTATCCGATTAAAGTCAATCAACAACGCCGAGTGGTTGAAGAAATCGCCGCTTGTCAGCCTGACAATGCATCGACTGTCGGTCTAGAAGCGGGCAGTAAGCCTGAATTAATGGCGGTGTTAGCGATGCACAAAAATGCCGATGGCATCATTGTGTGTAACGGCTACAAAGATCGTGAATTCATTCATCTGGCGTTAATGGCTGAAAAAATGGGTCATCGAGTGTTTATCGTCGTCGAAAAGATGCACGAGCTCGATTGGATTTTAGAAGAAGCTGAGAAGATCGGCGTGCAGCCTCGTATAGGCATTCGTATTCGCTTGGCGTCTACTTGTACGACGCACTGGGGCAACAGCGGCGGCGAGAAATCTAAATTTGGATTAACAACCTCTCAGTTATTGCGCGCTATTGATCGTTTGCGTGAGTTGGATTTATTACATTGTTTGGAATTGATCCATTTCCATTTAGGGTCACAAATTACCCGTATTCGCGACATTCAAAATAGCCTCAAAGAGTGTGCTCGCTATTATGCGGAATTGCATCAAATGGGTGTGAAAGTGCAATGGGTCGACGTAGGTGGCGGTTTGGGCGTTGATTACGAAGGAACCCGTTGTCAAAACGATTTCTCTGCTAACTACAGCATTGGTGAGTATGCCAATAACGTGGTGTTTGCGTTTCACAATGTGTGTGAACAATATGATCTGCCTCATCCGCATATTATTTCAGAGTCGGGTCGAGCCGTTACCGCTCACCATGCGATGATGATTGCCGATGTGTTCTCTCATGGCGCTGAGTTGCTGCCTATTGAAGAACCGGCGGAAGAAGGGGAGTTGGAATTACAGCGTCTGTGGGCGTCGTACCAAAGCTTAAAAGTGGGCAACGATGAAGAGAGCCGTTCATTGGTCGAGATCTACCATGATCTGCTGGACGACTTTAACGACAGTTTAACCCTATACAGCCATGGCCAATTAAACTTGTCCCAGCGGGCGCAAGCTGAAAATCTGTTCTTGTCGTCGTGCCGCAATTTATTGCCCCGTTTGGACAATCGTAACCGTGGTCATCGCGCGGTGATCGATGAGTTGAATGAGCGATTAGCGGAAAAATTGTTTGTGAATTTGTCTGTGTTTCAATCTATGCCGGACGCTTGGGGGATTGATCAACTCTTTCCGGTTTTACCGCTACAAGGCCTAGATCAAGCGCCGTCGTTCCGAGGGAAAATTCAGGACGTAACCTGTGACTCTGATGGCTGTTTGTACAGCTATGTGGACGGTCAAGGGATTGAATCATCACTGCCTTTGCCACCTCCACCGCCAAAAGGCGAAGATTATTTGATGGGATTCTTTTTGGTCGGTGCTTATCAAGAAACCCTTGGGGATTTGCACAACTTATTTGGCGATACCTGCTCTGTTGATGTGTATTTAACCGATGATGGTTTCCGTATTGATCACGTATTGAAGGGTGACAGTGTTCAAGATGTGCTGAAATCCGTCAGCTATAACGAACATGAGTTGATTAAGCGCTATGAAGACAAAATAGCTACCAGCCCACTGAATGCCGATGAGCAAGTCAGCCTAATGGCGACGTACAAAAAGGTCTTAGCGGGAACGACTTATTTGTCATAGATACGCCTCGTTATAGTAGAGGGCTTTATTAAAGGTAAAAAAGTGCCCGCGAAAGGCGGGCACAATGCTATCCATATCCTTATTGATCAAAGGGGAGGTCAATAAGGGAGACCTAGGCTGCACTTGGCTTCAAATGCCTGACAAGATAAGGAGTGCATAAGAGCTTGTCATGTACCTTGCTGAAAAAATAAAAGCGCTCGATGCAATCGGCTTTACCAATATCCACAAGGAATCACTCTTTTAATGATATAGGTCTGTCCCGAATCTGATAATTAACTATAGTTGATCAAATCAAAAAATGTGTAGATTTTTATCGTCGAACGCCGATTAAACAGAATCTTTAAATAAGAGAGTCTATGAAGATATTTAGTTCTCCAGACGCTTTGCCCTATTTTGCGGTTAACTTGTCTTGTGAATTGCTCACTAACGACGTGATGTATCGTGTTATGTCTGACAAGTTATTGGGCTTGGCGAAAAGCCAGTTTGGGTATCTTGGAGCAGAATGTTCAGCTAGTGAAATCGACACCATGATCACCTACTGGCAAACTCAAGAAAGCGCACAATCTTGGCTTGAGCATGATATGCAGCGTAAGATTTTATCGATTGGTGAAAGCATTTGGTATGAATCTTATTCGTTAAAATTGTTTGCAGTGATCAAAGACATGAACTTTAAACGACCCTTACAAGACAACAGACATACGTCACGTTTCCCTCGTATTGTGACAAAAAGAGGGGTGCTAAAGGTGTTGGATGAATCCCAAGCGTCTCTTTTGTACGATTACATCAATGAAGAGAAAGCGTTTCTTGCACCATGGGAACCAACACGATCTGAGGGGTATTATTCGTTGGAAACCTGTCAGCTACGTATACGAGAAATGCGCCGCGATTTCCTAGAAGATCGAGGGGTAGCGTTTTGTTTTCTGTCATCGGATGAAACAAAAATGCTCGCTTACAGTAATTATTCCAATATCATTCGCGGCGTTTTTCAATCGTGTAATTTAGGCTACAGCTTACGTGAAAGTGAGCAGGGTAAAGGCATGATGCAGGAAGCGTTGAGCGCAGGATTGGATTACCTCCACAAAGAGCTGCATATTGACCGTATACAAGCCAGTTATATGCCGAGAAATGCTCGAAGTGCGGCCGTGTTGCAGCGTTTAGGCTTCGACAAAGAAGGCTTAGCGCGAGATTATTTGAAGATCAATGGTGAATGGGAGGACCATGTTTTAACCGCTTTAGTATTGCGCTGAGCAAGCAAAACATGAGATCGGCAGGCTTTCCGTGATAATCTTAGTCATTAAATCGTATTGAAAGAAAAGTACATTTTAAACACTGCTTTGTAAAAATCGTGATCGCCAATAGAGCGCTCACGCCACTGATCGTAGAAAGGAAGTTTCCTTGAGTGAATTGTCAAATTTTGAGTCGAATGAAACACTTTCATTAAAAGACTACACCGAAAAAGCGTACCTTAATTATTCTATGTATGTGATTTTGGATCGAGCCTTGCCACACATAGGCGATGGTTTGAAGCCAGTTCAGCGCCGAATTATTTACGCGATGAGCGAATTGGGTTTAAAAGCCAGCGCCAAATACAAAAAGTCAGCTCGTACTGTGGGTGATGTATTAGGTAAGTTTCACCCCCACGGCGACAGCGCTTGTTATGAAGCCATGGTGTTGATGGCTCAGCCGTTTTCTTATCGTTACCCATTAGTGGACGGTCAAGGGAACTGGGGCGCACCGGATGACCCTAAGTCCTTCGCGGCGATGCGTTATACCGAATCGCGCTTGTCAAAATACGCCGATGTTTTATTGCGTGAAGTCAGCCAAGGCACCGTTGATTGGGTGCCAAACTTTGACGGCACCTTGCAAGAGCCTTCCGTGTTACCGGCGCGCTTACCGAACTTATTATTAAATGGCACGACAGGAATCGCCGTAGGCATGGCGACGGATATTCCACCGCATAATTTGCGTGAAATTGGTGGCGCCTGTATTCATTTACTGAACAACCCTAAAGCTGAGTTGGATGATTTACTCAACTTTGTACAAGGCCCTGATTTTCCAACCGGTGGTGAAATCATTACGCCGCGTAGCGACATAGTAAAGCTTTATGAAACAGGCAAAGGGCAAATCAAGGCCAGAGCCCGTTTCACAGTAGAAGAAGGTGAAGTGGTGGTAAATGAGCTGCCGCATCAAGTGTCGGGCAGCAAAATCCTTGAGCAAATCGCTGCGCAGATGCAAGCGAAGAAGCTGCCTATGGTTGTAGATTTGCGGGATGAATCGGATCATGAAAACCCCACACGATTGGTCATAGTACCCAAGTCAAATCGTGTGGATATTGATGCGGTGATGACTCACTTATTTGCCACCACAGATCTCGAAAAATCCTATCGTGTGAACATGAATGTGATTGGTCTGGATGGATTGCCGCAAGTTAAACCGTTGAAAAACTTTTTGTCTGAATGGCTGCGTTTTCGTATCGATGTGGTGCGCCGTCGTTTGCAATTTCGTCTTGATAAGGTGATGAACAGACTGCATATTTTAGAAGGCTTGTTAATCGCCTATCTAAATATTGACGAAGTGATCGACATTATCCGCACTGAAGAAAAGCCAAAAGTAGAGTTGATGACTCGGTTTGGTTTAACAGACATACAAGCCGAATCCATACTTGAGTTAAAGTTGCGCCATCTTGCTAAGCTTGAAGAAATGCGCATCAAGGGCGAACAGGATGAGCTGGAAAAAGAGCGTAAAAAACTGGAAGGCTTGTTGTCTTCAGATCGTAAACTGAAAAAGCTTATCAGCGATGAAATTCAAGACGCCATCGACGCGTTTGGTGACGAGCGTCGCACGCCCATTGTGTCGCGAAAAGAAGCTCAAGCGTTTAGCGAAGAAGACCTATTGTCGAATGACCCCATCACCGTAGTGATTTCCAAACTAGGCTGGATTCGAGCTGCTAAAGGTCACGATGTAGATGTTGAAGGTCTAAGTTATAAATCTGGCGATGAATTTTTAGTCAGTACTAAGGGGCGTTCAAATCAAACCTTGGTGTTGTTCGCGTCGAATGGTCGAACGTATTCGATTAAAGCTCACACCTTGCCATCGGCGCGCGGTCAGGGAGAACCGATTACCGGTCGCATATCCCTAGAGAAAGACGCCACTATTGTTTCTGCTGTATTAGACAGCGAAGACGCTCATTATCTGGTCGCCAGTGACGCCGGTTACGGCTTTGTGGCACAGCTTAAAGATTTGTATGCCAAAAATAAAGCTGGTAAAGCGACCTTAACCTTACCCCGTGGTGCTCGAGTGATGTCGCCTGTTTTGGTTACGAATCCACAACTGGGTCGTGTGGTGGCGATTTCCAACGAAGGGCGTATGCTGGCGTTTGATGTGGCGTCTTTGCCGCAAATGGCGAAAGGCAAAGGCAATAAAATGTTGAGTATTCCGAGCAACCGAGCCACAGAACGAGAAGAGCTGGTGGTGGCACTGGCTTGCGTTCAACCAGATGATCTATTAACCGCCAATGCAGGTAAGCGTTTTATTTCGTTTGCGCAAAAAGAGTTAGAGGAATATCTAGGAGAACGAGGCCGTAGGGGGTTAAAACTTCCGCGAGGTTTTCAGCGTATCGACAGCCTTGAAGTTAAAACAGGTGAAGGCAAATCGAATTAAACTTTACATTAGTGAATTGTGTGGTGTTTTAGCGCCACACTAATTGTTTTTAGGTAGCTTAAGGGTATTTTAAGCTACCTGCACTTGTGTGGTGGCGATACTGATTAACTCACTATTAAGTAGCTTCTTAGCGCACTGACAACATTTCCCACACTGATTGCCAAGACTGTGTTTTTTATACAGCTCACGCATAGTAGTCGCCCCTTCCTGAATAGAAGCTTTGATATCTTTGTCCGAGACTTGGTTGCAAATACAAATGTACATAAATGAAAATCACTCTCACTAATAATCTTATATAGCGATTCTATTTTCAATGTGAATGGTTATCAATAATAATTAATTTATCTATTTTTGAGCATTAATAGTTTTTTTGATGTTTGTCTTTCTGGAGAAAGCACTGAACGAGTGATTTTGCCTTATTGCTCGTCCAGTGGTGTTTAGAAAAGGTATAGAGAAGTGTTGAAATGGATAAAAATGTAATCTGTTAGGGCGTTTTTTGTGCGATGTCATTCAACACTTTAAGGAATGACTCCGGATCATGGGCGCCTTGAATCATAAATTTATCATTGATCACATAAGTGGGTACGGAGTTTATGTCTATGCTTCTTAGATGCGCGAGCTTCTTTTCTGTCAGACGTTGCGCGTTTGAGCTCAATGCGTATTCAACGTCTGCTTTTTGCATGCCGACGCCAGTCGCTATTTCTTCTAACACGCTGGTCAATCCTATGTCTTTACCATCGGTGAAATAGGCACGAAAAGTAGCCAATACAAAGGGCGTTGCCAAATTCACTTTAGTAGCCGCCAGAATAAATTGGTGAGCCAGTTTCGTGTTGGGCAAACGGCCTTTTTCTGAAAAATTAAACTGCAGTCCTGCTTCAATACCAACTTGCTGTAAAGCATGTGTTGCTTCGTTTAGTCGCTCTGGGCTGCCAAAACGTTCTGTTAAATAGGTTTCTCGGTTAGCACCGTTTTTTGGCATGTCCGGGTGTAACTCAAAAGGCTGCCAACGAATATCAATACGGTAATCGTCGCCTAGTTGTTCAATGGCTTGTTTGAGTCGTGTGTACCCTAAATAACACCAAGGGCAAACCACATCTGCCATAATGTCGATACGAAGATCGGCCATGTTCTCTCCTAAAAATATAGTAATCAAATGTCTTTATGAGTCTTAATTCACGCTCATGGCAATGCATTGGCTGATTTCAGTGTACGAGCGACCACTTTCTGTATGCCAGTGATTAAAGGCTTGTTGTGCCGCTTTCCATGCTGATTGAGTGTCTCGGCCAGTAGTGATAATCCCATGATGGCGCAGATAGCCTTCCACATCCTTGGTCAACATAAAGGTATCTTTACCCATAGTGCGCAAAGTGTATGGCCCCGTATTGCCACCGAGTCGAGCACCGTTTTTTTTCAAATAGGCCCAAAGGTGGATGATGTCGTCACTGGGCCAATCGGCCACGAAAGACGCAAAGGACCCATGGCTGGCTTGACATTCGCTGATCATAAGAGCGTTTTCTCGAATGGTCATCACCTTGCCAAAGTTACGGATAATTCGTATATCTTTGGCTTTTTCTTCCCACATCTCATCGTGAATCAAGAGCATTTTCTCAATGTCAAAATCAAAAAAAACGGTTTCAAAGCCAGGCCATTTATTGCGAACCACTTGCCAATTAATACCCGATTGAAAGACTTTTTGTGTAAAAGCAGACAGCCATTGAGCGTCACTGTGCTGCTTCAGTTTTGCCGTGGAAAAAGGGCGCGACAAGCGGCGTTCGAGTAAAGCCGGTCCTCCGTGTCGCATGGCGGCACGATCGTAAATGGTTTGAAAGAGTTCGTATGTCATAATGGACTCCTATTAAATTGCAGGCAGTTTACCATAAGCCTCACCGTGTCGCGGGACTCTAACAGTAACAAGCTGGGTATTTTAGTGCTGAGCCCCGTTAATTTGTCTTATAATGGGGCGAAATAATCCAGACAAGAGACGTGACATGACACATTTAAGCGTGAATTTGAATAAAATTGGGTTGCTGCGTAATTCTCGCGGTCGAGATTACCCCAATATGGTTGCTATGGCGCAAAGAACTCTCGAATTGGGCGCGTTTGGTGTTACGATCCACCCAAGACCAGATCAGCGCCATGCTACTTATCAAGATGCTCATGATTTAAAAGCCTTGTTAAAGCGCTTTCCTGGTACTGAGCTTAATGTGGAAGGCTTCCCCGATGCGCAGTTTTTAGAGGTAGTACTGGCGGTTGAGCCGGATCAATGCACCTTGGTCCCCGATGATCCTAATCAATTGACGTCGGATCATGGCTGGAATTTATCACGAGACCAAGACGCGTTGCGTCCTGTTATTGCCAAGTTAAAAGATAAAGGCATTCGCGTGGCTTTGTTTATGGATCCTGAGCCAGACAACATGGTCTTAGCGAAAGAAATCGGTGCCGATCGTGTTGAGCTTTACACAGAAGCTTACGCCAATGCCTTTGGTACAGAGCGTTTTGCCGAGGTTTTAGAAATGTACCAAGTGGCGGCACAGGCGGCCTTGGATGCAGGTCTTGAGGTCAACGCAGGTCACGACTTAGATCTGGAAAATGTCCAAGCTTTGTGCGATCAGGGTCGAATTATGGAAGTCTCGATTGGTCATGCATTGACCGCTGAGGCCTTAGACTTAGGCTGGGATAATGTTGTGAAAGCCTACCTTGCTAAATTGTCATAACGCTACTGAAATGGCAGACGAACAGGATAAAAGACGATTATGTCAACACTGTTGTTTTCTGATTAGCATGTGCGTCTGCCCTTGGCGACCGACCGTATCGACGCGACTGCATATTCTGGTGCTTCAAGATCCCAAAGAAGCCAAGCACGCGAAAAATACGGTAACACTTTTGCAGCTTGCTCTGCCTTTGTCTGTCGAGTGCGTGTCCATTGCTGATCAAGCGAACGTGGGAAAAGTATTGCAAGAAAAAGATCCTGCCAAGTGGCGTTTGCTGTTTCCGAGCGACAATGCGATGCCTGTCGAATCTTTGTCTCTTGGCGAATCCACGGCCATTGAAGGTCTAATAGTACTCGATGCTACTTGGCGCAAAGCAAAAAAACTGTACTTTACCGAGTCACTGTTACAAGCTTTTCAATCAATTAGTTTTGAACAGCCACCTGCAAGTCAATATGCGATACGTAAAGCACCTAAAGAGGGCGCTTTGTCGACGTTAGAGGCCTGCGCCTACGCAATTGAAACCATAGCAAAGGAAGACATGCAGCCACTAAGAAATTTTATGGTGGCGGCGCAAAACTTGCAGTGGCGTCAACAACCGGAAGATCATCGTCAAAGTCGTTGAACAACAACGGCTTTATTTATCAGAGAGTATTGGGTATGGATAAGCAAACTGAAATTGAAGCGGCGGTATTACGTCGTTTATTGAAGCATTTGGATGATAATAAATCCGTTCAGAATATCGATCTGATGAACTTGGCGGGCTTTTGTCGAAACTGCTTGAGCAAATGGTATATGGCTGAGGCGGAAGCCAGAGATGTGTCGATAAATTATGATTCGGCTCGCGAGTTTGTGTATGGTGAACCTTATGAGACATGGAAAGAAAAATATCAGCCGAAAGCCACGGCAGAGCAGTTAGCGGCCTTTGATGCCAAGTCGTCAGACAAGTGATAACCGCGTGTTAAAACGATTTTATTCGTTTTTAGCTCATTTAAAGTGCATTAAACGTCTGTTTTTTGCGCTTGCTTTTGTTGGTTTAATTACCCACTGGTGCTTGTATGCGGATGTGTCTCCTAAGTATCGTAAATTAGCCGCTCAAGCTGGCAATGTGTATGGCGCCAATGCAGAAAAGCGCATTTTGGCCTGGCGCAGATTAGTAGACGAGGCTAAGCCTTTACCCATTATCGATCAATTAGCTCAAGTAAATAATTTTTTTAACCAAATGGAATTTGTGGACGATATAGATCTGTGGAAGCAGGAAGATTATTGGGCCACGCCGATCGAGTTTTTGGGCATGCAGGCAGGTGATTGTGAAGACTTTACCATTGCCAAATATTTCACCTTACGAGAAATGGGCGTGCCGGATGAGAAACTGCGTCTTGTGTATGTAAAGGCTTTAAAGTTGAATCAGCATCACATGGTTTTGGCGTATTATCACAAACCGACTTCCATTCCAGTGTTGCTTGATAACCTAGACAAAGAGTTGAAACCCGCTTCCAAACGCAATGATCTCTTACCGATTTATTCCTTTAATGCAGAGAACTTGTGGTTATCAAAAGAAAAAGGTCGTGGTGTGTTGGTCGGGGGCTCATCGCGATTGAGCTTGTGGACAGATTTAAATAATCGTTTTGATACGATGAAAAATTAGGAGAACTTGGATGACACTGTTCCGCCAATTAATGATGACGATTATTGCCATATTCTCATTAATGCTCGCCGTGGTCATGGGCATAAACTTTAACACTACAAAAGGTTATTTGATTAATCAGCTGGAATCGACCACGCAAGATTCTGCCACCTCCTTGAGCATGTCGATCTCCGACTTTATGGCGTTTGAAGATTATGCCTCCGTGCAAAGCAGTGTGAATGCGGTGTTTGACAGTGGTTACTTTTCGCAAGTGAGAATTCATGTTTACAACAATGATCAAAATATCACCCGTGCCAATGAAACCAAAATAGATGGTGTGCCATCTTGGTTTGTTCAGCTCATCGATTTCAAAGTCCCGGTGGCAAAAGCTGTGATTTCTAGTGGTTGGAGTGAGTTAGGTCAGGTGTACATAACAGGCAGTGCCGGTTATGGCTATCACCAGCTTTGGTTAGCGACACGAGATTTATTAATTTCGTTTTTTGTGATTGGTGCGATTACTTTGGTATTAGGCAGCATTGCCTTGCGTTATTTGTTTCGACCGCTTGTTGAGCTTGAACGACAAGCAGAAGCCATTCAACAACGTCGTTTTATAAAAATGACCAATGTTCCTAAAACTCGGGAACTGAAATCCGTGGTTTTATCCATGAATCGTATGGCTGATAAACTGGAAAAAGAATTTGCAGCGGAAGTTGAAACTGCCCATTGGTTGCAAGCGAAAGCATTTAAAGACCCTGTGAGTGGCTTGGGTAATCGGAACTTTTTTGAAAGCCAAGCCAAGTCGCATTTTTCAGAACGAGAACGTGGCACAGACAGTTTGATCATGGTCAGCTTACTGGACCTTGGTAAGCTGAATAACGAGCGTGGTTACGAATCGGCCGATATGTTTATTCAATCTGTGGCGGATATTTTGTCGAAAAAAGCCACTACGATAACGCCGTCTTCGGTATTGGCTCGAATGTCTGGTGCAGATTTCGTGCTGTTAATTCCTAACTTTGATCACAGACAATTAATGCAATTTGTCAGCGAGGTTATGGCTGAATTGGTGGAATTGAATTCGACTGGTATGAGTTACTCCGACGCTGTTGCGAATATTGGGGCGGTCACCATAGATGGAACCATAGAACGCGCCACCGCCTTGTCACAAGCTGATGCGGCTGTGCGTGAGGCGAAACGCGAAGGCGAGAACACCTATCGAGTAGTGGAACTTAATTCGATGAACAACGTTATGCTGACGCGTGTGGAATGGCGAAAAGCGCTCGATGCAGCGATTGCCAAACGCTCTTTTAAGCTGAAAATGCAAAAAGTGGCTCGATTGGAGTCTGTCAGTTCCATACTGCATGAAGAGGTATTTATGGGGCTTGAATACAAAGGAAAAGATTACCATGCAGGCTTTTTTGTTGGTCTAGCGGAGCAGTTTGGTCTGGGCAGTCAGATTGATCAGGTGATCATTGAACGGGTAATAGATTTTATAAAGAAAAGACAAGTGGCTGTGCCCTTAACAGTAAATATTGCCGTGTCTTCCTATACCAAATCCGAATTTATCGAGTGGTTAAATAAAACCCTATCGCATTTGTCGCCAGCGATCAAAAGTAAGCTGATGTTTGAAATTACAGAACAGGGCGTTTTGGCTGAAGAAGAGAGTGCTCAGCAGTTTGTGCAAATGCTTAAAAAGCAACGAGTGTCTTTTGGTATTGATAACGTGGGTAAGCAGTTCTCAGCGTTTAAATATTTACAAACATTAATACCAGACTATGTAAAAGTCGATTCTTCTTACACCCGGATGGCAGCAGGTAAAGAGTCTGAGTCTTTTTTCATGCATACCTTATGTAAAATGTTTAACAGCTTAAATATTGAGGTAATTGCAACGGGCGTGGAAAGCGAGAAACAGTTGGTTGCCTTAAAACGTTTTGATGTAAGTGGAACGCAAGGGTTTTACATCGATCGCACTCATGAAATGTGACATGGCTTGCTCAGTATCGCAGCGATACGTCAGATTAACGTGTCGTTGTCGATGCCAAGTATGTCGTCCGTTTCCATAATCAATCCTTCTTCGTGTTTGTTGTGCACACCACGCACCCATTTTCGGCTGAGCAATTTTTTCTGTGCAGCAGGAGGGAGTTCTGTAAATTGGATGAGGCGCTTTTTAGTAAGAAGGTCAACAAGATCCTCCAAAATACGCATCATTTCCGAATCGGAGTCAGTGAGTATTTCTTGAGTCTGAGTACTTTCTGCTTTGAACTTTGTCGCTAATATTTCTGCAACGTTTGGGTCATTGGGAGCAACGAGAAGCGAGTAATCGTCCGATTGTGAAGTCGCAACGTCAATAACCACACCGTTATCATTAACTTTTGCGTATAGCATATTGATTTTCCTCAGTTGATTGGGAGTAAGGTGATGTGAATGCTTCCTATCTAATCCAATAACCACTATTCTACATGAATGTTATGAATTGCAACGGTAAAAAAACAGATTTTTGTGGTTTAGGAGAGAGTAGAGTATGTCTGATACAGACCGCTCAGAACAAAATACTTCGGCGTTAACCGGTAATGGCATTGATCTAGATCATGAAAACCATGATGAGCAACTAGATGTTCCGGTAAGTGACGAAGCAAAACAATGGCGTATTGACGGTGCGTCATTGGAATACCCCAATCCTTTACTCGATTGTTTGGTGTTACTTAGTAAATATTTTTTTAATCCTCATACTGCCGATGGTATTGCTGCGGGCTTACCAATAACCGACAACGCCATGACGCCGGCTCTTTTTAAACGTGCTGCAAAGCGCATTGGTATCAGTTCACGCTTTGTGAAGCGTCCATTGGTAAAAATACCCGACATGGTGATGCCCGTGGTCATGCTGCTTAAAGACGAGCAAGCTTGCGTATTATTAAGTGTCGATAAAGTGAAAGGCGAAGCTAAGCTGCTTAGACCCGAATCTGGTGAAGGTGAGGTGGTGATTGCTCTTGACGCATTAGCCGAGTCTTATACGGGGTATTGTTTTTTTGTTCGTCCGCTTTATCAGTTTGATAAACGTTCTGAACACAAAGACGAACAAAAAACGAAAAAAGGCCATTGGTTCTGGGGAACCATTTCTGGTTCTTGGCGTATTTATCGCGATGTGTTTATTGCTTCTTTGATGATCAATATTTTTGCCGTTGCCAGCCCCTTGTTTGTGATGAACGTGTACGACCGAGTGGTGCCAAATAATGCTTTTGATACGCTTTGGGTGTTAGCGATTGGTGCGGCCGTGGTGTATTTGTTTGATTTTCTATTGCGAACATTACGAGCTTACTTTATCGATATTGCTGGTAAGAAATCCGACATTTTGATTTCAGCCAGCATATTTTCTAAAGTGAACAATATCACCATGGCATCTCGACCCAAGTCAGTGGGTGCTTTTGCCAAAAACCTTCAAGAGTTTGAAAGTATTCGTGATTTTATTACTTCGGCGTCGATCACTACCTTGGTAGACATCCCCTTTATGTTTCTTATTGTTGGCGTGATCTGGCTGATCGGTGGCCCTGTTGGCTATATTCCTATGATCACCATTGCGCTGATTTTGTTGTACAGCCTGATTATCCAAATACCATTGCGACGTTCTATTGAGGAAAGCCAAAAAACAGCCTCACAAAAGAACGCAGTTTTGGTTGAAAGTCTCTATAACGCTGAGAGTGTGAAGCTGAATAATGCTGAAGGTGTGATGCAAAAACAGTGGGAAAACGCTGTTGGTAATATTGCAGATTGGGGCGTGAAAACGCGTCAGTTGTCTCAATCATCGTCTTCGTTTGCCATGGTGGCTCAGCAACTCACCACGGTTATTATTGTTATCGTTGGGGTTTACCAAATAGCGGAAGGCAATATGAGTATGGGAGCCTTGGTCGCCTGTGTCATGTTGACCGGCCGAGCGCTCGGTCCAATGGCGCAAGTGGCTAGCTTGGCGACCCGTTATAATCAGGCAAAAACCGCGTTCTCGTCTCTGAATGAGATTATGTCTTCACCGGTAGAAAATCCAGATGACATTAATTTTGTGCATCGCCCAGTGTTTAAAGGCGATTTTCAGTTTGAAGCGGTGGATTTTTCTTACCCTGAACAAGAACAGGCTGCAGTCAGCGCCATTAATATCACCATCAAGCAAGGTGAGAAGGTCGCTATTATTGGTCGAATTGGCTCGGGTAAATCCACATTGGGTAAACTGATGACGGGGTTGTATGTGCCAGATAAGGGGGCAGTACGAGTAGATGGTGTTGATCTTCGCCAAGTAAACCCAACAGATTTGCGTCGTAATGTTGGTTCCGTGTCCCAAGACGTCAGTCTTTTTTATGGTTCCATCAAAGACAACATTGTTATGGGGGTGCCTTATATGGAAGACGATGCCATTTTAAGAGCGGCCGATTTGTCTGGTGTTTCTGAGTTTGCTAACCGCAAAGCAAACGGTTTAGACAGTATTGTTGGCGAGCGCGGAGCGTTACTATCAGGCGGTCAGCGTCAGAGCATTGCTATTGCAAGAGCCTTGTTATTTGATCCGCCCATTTTGATTCTCGACGAGCCAACAGCTTCCATGGACAACACCACTGAGTCCAGAATGAAGCGTCGCTTGATCGAAGGGGTAAAAGATAAAACGGTGATTTTGATTACTCATAAAGCGTCGATGCTGGATATGGTTGATCGTATTATCGTTATGGACAATGGTCGTTTAATCGCGGATGGTCCGAAAGAGCAGGTGCACGAAGCGCTTCGCCAAGGCAAGTTGAAGGTCAGTTGATCATGAGCAATAAACAATCCATATCACAGCATGATTTAGAGTATTTAACCGATCGTAATGCCGCATTGATGCTGAAAACGCCTCGCGGTGGACGCATCATTTTATGGGTGATTTTTGTGTTCGTGTCTGTGGCACTGGTCTGGGCTCACTACACCTCCCTAGATGAAGTGACAGTCGGAGAAGGCAAAGTCATCCCTTCGAGTCAGGTACAGCAAATTCAAAACTTAGAAGGCGGTATTTTAAAAGAAATCAATGTTCAGGTTGGCCAAGTGGTGGACAGTCGTCAAATCCTGATGACCATCGAAAACACCGAAGCTTTATCATCACTGCGCGAGCAGCAAGCCGAGTTTGTTAATTTACAGGTACGCGCAACTCGCTTACAGGCCGAATCCTATGGGGTAACGCCGGAATTTGATGAAGAAATTGGTAAGCAATACCCCTTGGTCGTGAATCGCGAGCTTGATCTTTATCGCAGTCGTTTGGAGTCTTTGCGTGTTAATCAGGTCGGTTTTCAACAACAAATAGAACAAAAGCGACAAGAAATTGTTGAGCTGCAAGCTAAGTTCGATAATTTGAAACAAAGTTATGCTTTTTCTAAGGAAGAGTTGGACCTGACCCGCCCTGCGTTTCAGCAAGGTGCGGTATCTCGGGTAGAGTTACTTCAGCTAGAGCGTCAAGTTAACCAATTACAGGGCGATTTAGAAGCCACGCAATTAGCGATTCCGCGAGCACGTTCCGCATTACGAGAAGCGCAAAGTAAGTTTGAAGAAAGCGATGCCCAGTTTCGTGCTGAGGCGCAAGAAGATTTAACGGCGGTGAAAAGTAAGTTGGATCAGTTAAAAGAAGCCAGTGTTTCTTTAGAAGATAAGGTTTCAAGGACACAAGTTCGGTCTCCGGTGAAAGGGATTGTGAAGCAAATTCAGCTCAATACCGTCGGTGGTGTAATTAAGCCTGGGATGAATTTGATGGAGATAGTACCCATTGAAGATTCTTTGCTGATAGAGGCCAAAGTCAGACCCGAAAATATTGGTTTTATACAGCCGAATTTTAGTGCCGTGGTGAAGTTATCCGCGTATGATTTTGCTATCTTCGGTGGTTTAAAAGGCGTGGTGGAAAACATCAGTGCGGACACTATTTTGGACGAAGAAGGCAACAGTTTTTATTTGGTTCGGGTAAGAACCGAGAAAAACTATTTGGGTACAGAAAAAGCGCCATTGCCTATCATTCCTGGTATGCAGGCGACTGTGGATATTTTAACAGGTAAGAAAACTCTGTTGGATTATCTGTTAAAGCCAATTTTAAAAGCCCAGCAAAACGCACTTCGTGAACGTTGATTACAAATAATATTTCGTGGTTGAGAGATGGTTACAATTGTTTACATTTCTTAAAGTATCACTGATTACAATACTTGGATCGCACTCAATAGGACGAGACCCATTTTGAAAATATTAGGTTGGAACACAGACAGCGCCGTATGGAAGCACTGGAATAAAGTCATCCCAGTGGGCGCAGATATGGTCAGAGTATCGTCTGTTGAACAAGTATCAGCTGCGCTTAATACACAGCAAGCGACTTTTTCATATTGTTTTATCTATTTAGGCGATGATGCCTTTTCTCAGCAAGTGGAAGACGTAGTCGCCTTGTGTACGGCTTTTCCTCAGCAAAAGTTTATTGTCTTCCCCAATCGTTCTAGTCAAGCCGCGGCATTAAGACTTTTTTCCGTCGGTGTAAGTGGTCAGTGTGCGCCTTACATTGGTAAAGAACAGTTAGATTTGGTGTTGTCTGTAGTGGAGTCTGGCGAAATATGGGGCGGAAAAGCCTTTATCCAGCAGCTCATTATGCAGTCATCGGGTCAAGTTCCTGTCGCCGATTCGAAAAATGCCTTGGGTGACTTATCTGAACGGGAATTAACCGTGGCGCAACATATTGCTCAAGGGCAGTCTAACAAACAGATCGCATTAGATATGGAAATCACCGAACGAACGGTGAAGGCACATTTAACGTCTATCTTTAAGAAAACCAACACGAAAGACAGGCTCGCACTGGCCTTGCTTGCGCAAACTCAAATACCTTCCGTTTGAGTGTCACGTCTGTGAGCAATTTTATGTTGCGTTTTTGTGGTGCTTAATAAAAATTATACCCGCTTACTTTTTGTGCAGATCACTTCTTAACCCTATCTCAACACTATTTTAAGGCTCTTTAAGGAGCCTTTTTTGTTTTTATATGTTTCTCAAATGATCTTTAATGGCGCATAAATTGCATTGTCTTATTCATATTACTTCGTTGTTTTAAGAGAGTGCACCATGCTTGCGCGTCCTGAAAAAGAGTTAACGGTGATGATTGTCGACAATGAGCCAGCCAGAGCGGCCATTGTTGAGCAAGCCATGGCCGACAGCGGTTATCGAGTTATTAGGCGCCTTGAAAATGCCAAAAATTTAACCGAAGCGGTCAATAAATATCAGCCAGATATGGTGATCATAGATATCGAATCGCCGGATCGGGACATGCTGGAAAATATGTCTCGATTAACCAAAGACAATCCCAGACCCATTGTGATGTTTGCAGAAGAAGACGATTCAAAACACGTTGAAGCCGCGATTCGTGCAGGCGTGAGTGCCTATGTGGTTGATGGCGTAAATAGCGGCAGTGTGAAGGCATTATTGCAAGTGGCGATTGCACGGTTTCGGGAGTTCCAAGCATTGCGGTCTGAGCTTGAATCGGTAAAAAGTCAGCTTGAAGATAGAAAGTTAATCGATAAGGCAAAAGGATTGATTATGAAGCATCAAAAATGCGATGAACCAGCGGCCTATCAGGCGTTGAGGAAATTGGCGATGGACCGCAGTCAGCGCATGACCGATGTGGCACGTAATATTATTTCCGTTATGGAATTGATGGGAGACGCCAAATGATGATCAATTCTACTGCTATTCTGCTTAATGGCGGCGCCCCCGTACGGGTTGGTTTTATCCCTCTCATTGACTGCGCGCCATTTGTGATTGCGCACGAAAAAGGCTTTTTCAAAGAAGAAGGCGTTGATGTGGTGTTATCGAAAGAGGCCTCATGGGCGAGCATTCGAGACAAGGTGGCGTTTAATGTTTTGGACGGAGCTCATATGTTGGCTTCCATGCCGATTGCCGCCACTTTAGGTATAGGCACTATCAAAACGTCGATGCAGACCAGTTTTACGGTCAGCCATAATGGCAATGGCATCACCATTGGTAATGCCTTGTATGAACAATTACAAGAATTTGCTCAAACACCGGCTGATATTCCCTCGGGTCTAGCATTGAAACGCTTAATCGACCATCGCGGTGAGCAGCTGCCACCTTTGCGTTTTGCCATGGTGTACCCTTATTCTTCCCATAATTATCAACTACGAGATTGGTTGAGCAGAGCCGGTATCGATGTGGACAAAGACGTACAGATCATAGTGGTTCCGCCGGTGAAAATGGTCGACAGCTTAAAGCTGGGTGACATTGACGGGTATTGTGTGGGTGAGCCTTGGAACAGCCTTGCGGTTGAGCAGGGTGTGGGTCACATGCTGGTAACAGGTTATGACATTTGGGGCAGTACGCCAGAAAAAGTGTTTGGTGTGAATACTTTATGGGCGGAACAAAATCCAATGGTTCACTTCGCGATGATACGTGCCTTGGAAAAAGCCTGTCGATGGGTGGACGATCCCGAGAACAAAACAGAGTTACTGAATCTATTGAGTCAGCCAGATTACCTCAATTGCACCGTCGAACAACTCGTTTATGGTTTTGGCTCTGTGAAGCCCAAAGGGCAGTTTAACTGGCCGATGCAGGCTTATCAGCGCTTCTCTGGAGGGGACATTAATAAGCCATTGCCAAGTTACGCCTTGTGGATCATGGCGCAAATGCATCGCTGGCAGCAATTGGGTCATGTGGAATCTCTCAACGCCATTGCCGAGCAGGTCTATCGTCAAGACGTATACTTCGAGGCATTTGGGCTAGATAAACCGGTTGAGCGAACTTGGTGTTTATCATCTCAAGAGGAAGCTATTTGGTTGGATTCTGTAGCGTCAGGAAAGATAACCCTGCACCCAGAAGGCATTCAAAAAGGGTTTGTGAAAAGCTCCCCTTTTTAGTGCGTTGTGCCAGATGATTGGGCGTCATATTTAATGATCCGATCAAAAGTTGCATAAAATACGCACGAAGAAACTATAAAAATGATAAAAATCAATAGTTTGGTTTTTCTGGCACAGTGTGTGCTTTAGTAAAAGAATACAACAATGGTGTTCTCTCTAAACAAGATAATCAGCCATTGAATGAAACAGACAATTTAGTGAGATTAGCAACGTTAGTTAATTATCACTTACATTTTTGATGACCCAATGTAGGGTTTTCTTTGAATGGCAAAGGCGCCTGCGATCACATGATATGTGACTCGCATGCGCCTTTTTTTGTTTTTGAACATTACTCACACCTTTTTATTAAGCGGAGCATGATGATGAATTTACCATTTTTTAAAGCACTAAGGCCTTTAACAGAATTGACCACAACGAGCCGACGCGTTGGTTTGGCCGTTGTAATGGGGTCTGCTTTGTTGTCGTCTGCAGCCTACGCCGAGCTGGATTACGCCGAAAAAGAAGAGTTGAAATTTGGCTTTATCAAATTAACCGATATGGCGCCATTGGCGATCGCTTATGAAAAAGGCTATTTCGAAGACGAAGGTTTGTACGTCACGTTAGAAGCCCAAGCCAACTGGAAAGTGCTGTTGGACAGAGTCATCGATGGTCAGCTTGATGGCGCGCACATGTTAGCTGGTCAACCGCTAGGGGCGACCATCGGATACGGTACAAAAGCGCACATAGTGACGGCCTTTAGTATGGATTTAAACGGCAACGGCATTACGGTTTCCAACGATGTTTGGGATGAAATGAAGAAAAATATCCCGAACGATGCCGATGGAAAGCCAGTTCACCCAATCAGCGCCAGTGCATTAAAGCCTGTTATCGATGGCTACAAAGCTCAGGGTAAGCCGTTCAAAATGGGCATGGTATTCCCTGTTTCTACCCATAACTATGAGCTGCGTTATTGGTTAGCGGCCGGTGGTGTTCACCCTGGTTATTATGCGCCAGCGCGCGGTGATACCAGCGGCCAAATTAACGCCGATGCCTTGTTGTCAGTAACGCCGCCACCGCAAATGCCGGCCACCATGGAAGCCGGTACGATTTCTGGTTATTGCGTAGGCGAGCCTTGGAATCAGCAAGCCGTCTTTAAAGGTATTGGTGTGCCTGTCATTACCGATTATGAAATCTGGAAAAACAACCCAGAAAAAGTCTTCGGTGTTAGCAATGAGTGGGCGGAGCAATACCCTAATACCCACATTCGTGTAGTGAAAGCCATGATTCGTGCGGCCAAATGGCTAGACGATAACAACAACGGCAACCGACCAGAAGCCGTTGAGATTTTGTCCCGTAGCCAATACGTCGGCGCGGATTACGACGTCATAGCCAACAGCATGACCGGCACATTCGAATACGAAAAAGGCGACAAACGTGAGATTCCTGATTTCAACGTCTTCTTCCGTCATCACGCTACTTACCCTTACTACAGCGATGCCATTTGGTATTTAACGCAAATGCGCCGTTGGGGACAAATTGCTGAACCTAAATCGGATGAGTGGTTTATGAAGATTGCCAAAGAAGTCTATCGTCCAGATATTTACGCTCAAGCGGCGCAATCCTTGATTGAAGACGGTGTGATGCAAGCCACAGAGTTTCCAGATTTCACGACCGAAGACGGTTTTAAACCACCACAAAGTGAATTTATTGACGGTGTGATGTACGACGGCAAATACCCAAATGAGTATTTAAAGCGTTTTGACATTGGCTTAAAGGGCGACGATCAAGTCTAAATAGGTTGGTATGAGCGGCCGCGCACAGTGGCCGCTCTCTGATCTACACATTACGAGTCATACAAGGTGAAAAAAATGATACTACCAACTCTAACCATGGCCAGTGTAAAAGAGAAGCTCAGCGCCTTTTCTTTTAAGGGGCTACTGCTGCCTCTGTTCGGCATCGTGATGTTTATTGTGTTGTGGCAAGCCGGAGCCAGCCGAGTGCACACTTCGTTGGGTGAGTTTCCGGGGCCTGTCGTGGTTTACGAGCAGTGGAACAGCCTAGTAGCAGAGCACCAGCGTGAACGGGTAAAAGAAGACAAATTTTACGTCCGTCAAGAAGAGCGCATTGCTGAGCGTCAAGCGAAAGACCCAAGTTACGAAGGTAAGTTAAGAGATTACACCGGCAAGCCGACCTTTTTCGATCAAATATTTACTAGCCTTTATACGGTATTGGCAGGCTTTGGTTTGGCGAGCTTGATTGCGATTCCTCTGGGTATCTTGATTGGGTTGAATCGATCGGTTTACAGCGCATTAAACCCGGTGATTCAAGTGTTTAAGCCCGTATCTCCGTTAGCTTGGCTGCCCTTGGTGACCATGGTGGTCAGTGCCAGCTATGTCTCGGACGATCCCATGTTTTCGAAGTCTTTTCTGACGTCTATGTTTACCGTGACCTTGTGTTGCATGTGGCCGACCTTGATTAATACGGCCGTTGGCGTTGCGGCAATAGAAAAAGATTTACTCAATGTATCTAAGGTTTTGCAGCTTAACTGGGTGACTCATGTGATGAAAATCGTCATCCCTTCTGCGATTCCACTGATGTTTACCGGTCTGCGCTTGTCTTTAGGGATCGCCTGGATGGTGCTGATCGCAGCGGAAATGCTGGCGCAAAACCCTGGCTTAGGGAAGTTTGTGTGGGATGAATTCCAAAACGGCAGTTCCAACTCCCTTGGTCGAATCATGGTGGCCGTGTTGATGATTGGTTTTATCGGCTATTTATTAGATCGAGTCATGCTCACGATTCAACGTTTTGTTTCTTGGGATAAAACACAATTATTGCGCTAAATAACGGATAGAACTCTCGTTAAACAGCAAGATTCATACATTTTATTGGAGATCCACAGCATGGCCACACATTTAGACATTAGCCAAATTTCTATTGAGTTCCCAACAGCAAAAGGCTCCTTTAAAGCCTTAGATAACGTAAGTTTGAAAATTGAAAAAGGAGAATTTGTGTCACTGATTGGCCACTCTGGCTGTGGCAAATCTACCGTGTTGAACATAGTCGCCGGTTTGTACGATGCCACTGAGGGCGGCATTTTACTCGATGGAAAAGAAGTGAAAGGCCCAGGTCCAGAGCGTGCTGTAGTCTTCCAAAACCATTCGCTTTTGCCTTGGCTCACCGCTTACCAAAACGTCGAATTGGCCGTGAAGCAAGTGTTTAGAAAAACCAAAACCAAGAAAGAAATGCACGAGTGGATTATGCACAATCTTGAGTTGGTTCACATGACGCACGCCGCTGATAAGCGTCCCGATGAAATATCCGGCGGTATGAAACAGCGTGTTGGTATCGCCCGTGCCTTGGCGATGGAGCCAAGTGTTCTGTTAATGGATGAGCCTTTTGGTGCGCTAGACGCTCTAACACGAGCTCACCTACAAGACTCTCTGATGGAGATTCAAAAAGACCTCAATAATACCGTGATCATGATCACCCACGATGTGGACGAAGCCGTCTTGTTGTCAGATCGCATTGTGATGATGACGAATGGCCCCGCTGCTAGCGTGGGAGAAATTTTGCATGTGGATATAGAGCGACCAAGGGAGCGTTTGGCCTTGGCGAACGACCCTAGATACGTAGATTATCGCACGCAAGTCTTGACCTTTTTATACGAAAAACAACGCAAGGTTGAGCCTATTCATGCGGCTTCAGCGTCGACAAAGACAAAAACAGCGAAAGCCGCTCATGCCTAATTCGACTGATTCTATCGTCAAGCGACGCCTCGTGATTGTGGGGGCTGGCATGGCGGGCAGCAAATTGGCCTATGATCTTCAGCTAGCCCATGGGGATCAGTTTGAGATTGTACTGATCGGTGAAGAGCCGCAAGTGGGCTACAACCGCATTATGCTGTCGTCTTTGCTCGCTAAGGACATTACTGCAGCCGACATGCCACTGGTGGATACGAAAAAAATGCAGCGGTTGGGTGTGCAAATTGTTTCTAACGACCCGGTTAAGCAAATCGATACCGCAACAAAATGCCTCCATTTAGCCAGTGGTGAGCGCATCGCTTATGACCAGTTGGTCATGGCCACAGGATCTCGCGCCAGCATCTTGCCCATAGCTGGCGCCGATGCTGAAAACGTCATGGGGTTTCGGACTTGGCAAGATGTGAATGTCATGACGGCGTTGCCTAGAACGCAATCTGTGTGTGTGATTGGTGGTGGTTTATTGGGTCTTGAAGCCGCGGTTGGTCTGATTAAGCGCGGTCACAAGGTAACAGTGTTTCATCGTTCTGCGTGGCTGTTAAATCGTCAGTTAGATGAACCGGCCGCCGCGCTATTGCAAGCTCGACTCGCGCAAATGGGCATTGAATTTCGCTTAGGGGAGTCACCGGCTTCGTTTGGGCAAGAACAGGCTGGTCGTGTGTCCCATGTGGTTTGTCAAAATGGCGACCATCTTCCGGTGGATTTGGTGGTGATGGCTGCAGGTATTACGCCGGAAACGACGGTCGCAGAAGCGGCCGGTTTAGAGGTCAATCGCGCCATTGTGGTGGATGCCCACATGCAAACCTCGCAACACGATATTTATGCGTTGGGGGAATGTTGTGAATTTGACCAGCAAACCTTTGGCCTAGTCGCTCCCATTTGGACGCAAATAAAAGTACTTATAAAGGTGTTGGTGAAAGATATGGCGAATTTTTCCATCACTCCGACACCCACTAAATTAAAAGTATCTGGGGTGGA
Source organism: Marinomonas vulgaris (assembly GCF_018145875.1). Lineage (GTDB taxonomy): Bacteria > Pseudomonadota > Gammaproteobacteria > Pseudomonadales > Marinomonadaceae > Marinomonas > Marinomonas vulgaris. Next base: position 122,885 of record NZ_JAGSSV010000002.1, read on the forward strand.
TTTGTTCTCAGTGGGCAGAATCCATCCGCAAAACGACGATGCCTGCATTGTGTTACATGATGTGGCGGGCAATCACTACCGCAAACTGGTGATCAACGGCGGTCTACTGGTGGGCGTTATTTTGTATGGCAAGGTGGCCGATGGGAGCTGGTATTTCCAGCTCATTGAAAATAAGACCAATGTCTCTGACATGCTGGATTTACTGGTATTTGGTGAGGCGTATTGCCGCCCTCAAGTCGCTTAATTCAGGTGTTTAGAGTCTGTTAGCCATTTGGCAAGTATTAAAGCAAGGGGAATACAATGACGTCTACAGTGTCTTTTCTTACAACCAAACCGCACCTCGTGGTGATCGGCAACGGTATGGTGGGCCACCATTTTGTTGAACAATTGATTGAGCAGTCAGGCCATCAAGTCTTTGATATTAGTGTCTTTGGCGAAGAGTCTTATCTCGCCTACGACCGTGTGCATCTGAGCGAATACTTTACTGGTAAGGGCGCCGCGGATTTGGCCATGACAGATGGTCGTTTGTACGACGAACATGGCATACGTTACTTTACCAACAGTTTGGTGACTGAGATCGATCGTGCGGAACATCGCTTAGTACTGCAAAACGGTGAAACTGTACCTTACGATAAGCTAATTTTAGCGACGGGTTCTTATCCTTTCGTTCCGCCGATTCCAGGTCACCAGCGTGACAATGCCTTTGTTTATCGTACCTTGGATGATTTGGACGCTATTCGCGAGTGCGCCAATAAAGTGACACGCGGCACCGTCGTCGGTGGCGGTTTGCTTGGTTTAGAAGCCGCCAATGCATTAAAGAATTTAGGATTAGAAACCAGCGTGGTGGAATTTGCACCACGCCTAATGCCGGTGCAGCTGGATGACAAAGGCGGTTCGGTACTAAAAGGTATGATTGAAGGGCTAGGCGTTAAGGTCTACACAGACACGGCCACCAAAGAGATTGTGGCGGGTGATGACGCCTTTCATCGTATGAATTTTGCTGATGGCACGCACCTTGAAACCGATTTGATTTTGTTCTCTGCTGGTATTCGACCTCAAGATGCCTTGGCGCGCCAATCTGGTTTGGACATTGGTGAGCGCGGCGGCATTAGTGTGAATAATCACTGCTTGACGAGCGATGATCACATTTACGCGATTGGCGAATGTGCTCTGTGGGAAAACCGTATTTTTGGTCTAGTTGCGCCGGGTTATGCCATGGCCAAAGCTGCGGTTGGCCATTTGTTGGGTCATGCAGGGGTGACCTTTATGGGCGCCGACATGAGCACCAAGTTGAAACTATTGGGATGCGATGTGGGTTCTGTGGGCGATGCCCATGCTCAATCTCAGGGTTGTAAAGTGTTTGTGTATCAAGACGAGATCAGTCAAAGCTATCGCAAAATGGTCGTGTCGGAAGACGGTAAAAAATTGCTGGGTGCGGTCTTGGTTGGCGACAACAGTTATTACGACACCTTGTTGCAGTATTACTTAAATGCCATTGATTTACCCGATCAAGCCCAGTCGTTGATATTACCGACTATGGATGGCGCGCCAGCGGCGTTGGGCGTTGATGCTTTACCAGCTACAGCGTCAATTTGCAGTTGTCACAATGTGTCTAAACAAGACATACATGACGCCGTGTGCAACGGAGCGTTGTCGGTGGCGGATGTAAAAGGCACAACCAAGGCGGGAACAGGGTGTGGCGGTTGCGCGGCTTTATTAAAAAAGGTGGTTGATAATGAATTACTGGCGCTCGGGGTAGAAGTCAGTACCGACATTTGTGAGCACTTTGCCTATACCCGTCAGGATCTATACAACTTAGTCAAAGTGGAAGAAATCAAAAGCTTCGATGCCTTGTTGCATAAGCACGGTAAAGGCCATGGTTGTGAGATCTGTAAACCAGCCATTGGATCGATTTTAGCCAGTGTTTGGAACGATTATGTGTTGAAAAAAGAACACATTAGTTTGCAAGACACCAATGATCGCTTTTTAGCAAACATGCAAAAAGATGGCACTTACTCCATTGTGCCGCGTATTCCTGGTGGTGAAATCACCCCAGATCGACTGATTGTATTAGGTCAGGTAGCCAAAGAGTATGGTCTTTATACTAAGGTCACAGGCGGTCAACGGATTGATTTATTTGGGGCTACCCTTCCGCAATTGCCTGAAATTTGGGGCAAATTAATCAAGGCTGGCTTTGAAACGGGACAAGCTTATGGCAAGTCCTTGCGCACGGTGAAATCTTGTGTCGGCAGTACCTGGTGTCGTTATGGGGTAAACGACAGCATGACCATGGCGATTGATTTGGAGAATCGTTATAAGGGTTTGCGCTCGCCCCATAAAATCAAATTTGCTGTATCCGGCTGTACACGAGAATGCGCCGAAGCACAGAGCAAAGACATTGGTGTTATTGCCACCGAAGGCGGTTGGAACCTGTATGTGTGCGGAAATGGTGGCATGAAACCTCGACATGGGGACTTGTTCGCAACAGATTTAGACGACGCTACCTTGGTAAAATACATCGACCGTGTGTTGATGTTTTACACCAAAACAGCCGATCGTCTGCAACGGACCTCCGTATGGATGGACGGTTTAGAAGGCGGCTTAGACTATCTAAAAAGTGTCGTGATTGATGACAAGTTGGGCTTATGTGCTGAGCTGGAAGCGCGCATGCAACATGTGGTCGATACCTTTCAATGTGAATGGAAAACAACACTTGAAGATGAAGACGCACTGCAGACGTTCCGTCAATTTGTGAACCATGACGGCGATGATAATAATGTGGTGTTTGTCGAAGAGCGCGATCAAATGCGCCCCGCAACCGCATTGGAAAAACAACAACTTATTGCGAAGGTGGGTTAAAAAATGGCGATGGCATGGAAATCAATCTGTAAGCAAAGTGATTTGGTCGCTGGGGCTGGCGTCGCGGCCATGGTGAATGGCGAGCAAGTGGCGCTCTTTTATGTGCCTGAATCCGAGCATCAAGTATTTGCGATTGGTAACTGGGATCCGCTTGGCAAAGCCAATGTGTTGTCTCGCGGTCTGGTGGCGCATTTACAAGATAAATGGGTTGTGGCGAGCCCTTTATACAAGCAGCATTTTGAACTGACCTCTGGGCAATGTCTTGAGGAAACCGTTAGTGTTCCTCATTTTCAAGCTAAGCTTGAAAATGAACAGGTGTATTTGTTGCTGCCATAGCCAGGTAACCAAGACTGTTTTCTCTTTTGGTGCAAAAGACACGTGTGCGGGCTTTTTTGGTGCGCGCTGGGCTTTCGAAATGGTGTTGAGATAGAGTATTTTTTTAGTTCGGTAAGCCTGATTCCTAGGAAAACCCTAATGAAATCGATTATTTTCGGTGATTTTAAAAGTTGGCCTGGCTTTTGCTTTTATTCAATTAACTGATACACCGTAGGCCGACGATGGTTTACACATAAAGTAGTCAGATATTACAAAAGGCAACGAGGCCCAATCGCTTTCTTAAGCGGTTGGGCCTTTTTTTGTGCCAAAAAAATAGCCAGCGGGCGAGGAGGTGTCATGACAGCAACAAGCGGAAAAACAACCTGTCCTTATTGTGGAGTCGGATGTGGTGTGACGGTAACCCTGCCAGATCCACAGACGGGCCTTGTTCCCCCCGTTTCTGGCGATGCCGAGCATCCAGCTAACTTTGGGCGTTTGTGTGTGAAGGGTAGCAGTCTTGCACAAACCCTGGTTTCAGACGATCGTTTACTGACGCCGATGATTCACGGAAAAGAAGCGTCATGGGACACTGCCACGCAGCAAATAGCCGATAAAATCACCCAGGTTGTAAAAGACCATGGCCCTGATGCGTTTGCTTTTTATCTTTCAGGTCAGATTTTGACGGAAGACTATTATGTGGCAAACAAGCTTGCGAAAGGCTTTATTGGTACGGCGAATGTGGATACCAATTCTCGACTCTGCATGGCGTCGGCTGTTGTCGGTTACAAGCGAGCTTTTGGTTCCGATACCGTGCCTTGTAATTATGAGGATTTAGAGTCTTGCGATTTGTTGATTATGGTGGGTTCGAATGCGGCTTGGACGCACCCGATTTTGTATCAACGCATTGCCGCTGAAAAAAAGCGTCGCCCCACTATGAAAATTGTGGTGATCGACCCAAGAGAAACCGCTACCTGTGATATCGCCGACCTGCACCTTGCCATCACGCCTGGTAGCGATGCCGCTGTTTATTCGTTTCTATTGAATTATTCGGCACAAGCCAATCTTGTCGATGGCGATTATATCGCGGCACACACAGAAGGGTTCGAACAAGCCTTGGCGCAAGCAGCTGTATCGACACCGACTTTAAAAGCTGCAGCCGACTTTTGTGGTCTTGAGCAACAAGCTTTGATGACGCTGGTGGATTGGTGGTGCGATACCCCTAAAACCGTCAGTTTTTACTCGCAAGGGATTAACCAATCTGCAACCGGAGTGGACAAATGCAATGCCATAATTAACTGTCACCTTGCCACAGGGCGCATCGGCAAAGTGGGTGCAGGGCCTTTTTCCATTACCGGTCAGCCCAATGCGATGGGGGGGCGCGAAGTCGGGGGGTTGGCGAATCAGCTTGCCGCTCACATGGATTTCGCCACGCCTGGTGCGACCGAACTAGTGCAGCGCTTTTGGCAAGCCCCCAATATGGCGACACAAAACGGCTTAAAAGCAGTCGATCTGTTTCAGGCAATGGAAGCGGGTAACGTTAAAGTGGTGTGGATTATGTCTACTAATCCTATGGTGAGTTTGCCCGATACGGCGCAAGTACGTCGAGCTTTAGGCCTGTGCGAGCTGGTGATTGTCAGTGATTGCAAGGCTCACACGGATACCACCGCCATGGCGGATATTCTGTTACCTGCTACTGGTTGGAGTGAAAAGGACGGCACAGTGACCAATTCAGAGCGTCGTATTTCTCGTCAACGAGGTTTGTTGCCAGCTCCAGGCGAGGCAAAGCACGACTGGTGGGCGATTTGTGAAGTGGCCAAACGCATGGGTTTTCAGTCAGGTTTTTCCTATCGCAGTGCTCATGAAGTTTTTGTAGAGCATGCAGCCTTGTCGGCATTTGAAAATAATGGCAAGCGAGATTTCGATATTGGGCATTTTAGTCGTATGACGGCGAAAGAGTACGATGATTTGGTGCCAGTGCAGTGGCCGGTGCCAAAAGGTCGACCGGAAGGCACTAAGCGGATGTTTGAAGACGGTCGTTTTTTTACTCCTAATGGACGCGCACGCTTTATTGCCATTACGCCAACATTGCCGCAAAACCAAGCCTGTCTCGAATGGCCGTTTGTGCTAAACACAGGGCGAGTTCGTGATCAATGGCACACGATGACGAGAACAGGTGATGCGGCTCTGCTGAGCAATCACACGGCTCAGCCTTATTCCGAGATACACCCTAAAGATGCCAAGCGCTTGGGCATTGAAGACAAGTCTCTTGTGCGATTGACGTCCCCGCAGGGTAGTGTTTTGTTGAAAGCGAAAATCAGCCGGGCTGTAGCGCCTGGTCAACTCTTTGCACCGATACATTGGACACAACAATTTGCCAATGCCTCAGTCGTATCGACTTTGATACCTCAAGTGGTGGACCCTTTATCTGGCCAGCCAGAATCCAAACATACAAGAGTTCAGCTTCAGCCCATGCTAGAAGTGAGTTACGGTTTGATTATGTCGGCTGAGCCGATGGATTTGAGCGATTGTGTGTACTGGTGTCGTGTTCCCTCAAAGTCAGGTTATCACTATGAGGTGGCTTGGTCAGTTTCTCAGTCGGTAAATTCGTTAAAATCATTAAAAGCGCTCACCAAAGAAAGCGAGCAGAATGAATGGTTGGAGTACCAGAACCCACTGACAGGACAATGTCGTTTGGCAAAGATCGTCAATCATACTTTCAAACTGTTGGTGTACTGTCACCCACAACCAGATTCGATTGCCGCCGATTGGTTGGTGTCTAAGTTGGCGATTAATGAGCGCCTGACTGAGCAAGATCGTTTGGCCATACTGGTTGGCATGCCAGCGAATGTGGAAGACAAGGGGGAAATAGTATGCTCTTGTTATCAAATTGGTAGTAAGCAGATTAACAAAGCCATAATGGCGGGTGTGGATACGATCGATGGGCTAGGTGCAGCGCTAAAATGCGGTACGAATTGTGGGTCATGTGTGCCCGAATTAACGCGCTTTCTACCCATGGCAACGGAGTTAACCTCATGAGTTCACAGAATACACAGACAATAAAAGAGCAGCCCATGGCCAAATCGAGTAATGATTTTACGACTTATGTGAAAATTCTAGGTCGTGGGAAAAAAGGCGCGCGTAGTCTGACTGTCGAAGAAGCCGAACACGCCATGAGCTTGATGCTGTCAGGGTTTGTGGAGCCGGAGCAAGCCGGAGCTTTTTGGATGTTGATTCGTATACGCGAAGAAACGGTAGAAGAAACCGTCGGATTCACCAAAGCCACACGTCAGCACCTTTTGAAAACGGCTATGTTTGCAGAAAAAGTCGATTTAGATTGGCCTGCTTATGCGGGTAAACGCAACGAATTGCCGTGGTTTTTGTTAGCCGCATTGGCGTTGGCCAATACGGGGGTGCGTATTGTTATGCACGGGCACACTTTCGATGGTGAAGACAGAATATATGTCGAGCAAACCATTGAACAGCTTGGTTTAACTGTCTGTACTTCCCGGGAACAAGCGTCTCAAGTCTTATCAGAGCGTCAGTTTGCCTATCTGCCATTGTCGATAATCGATCGTCGGTTGGGTACTATGATGGATTTTAAATACATTCTTGGACTACGTTCGCCAGTGAATACGGTAGTGCGCATGATGAACCCTTTTTTTGCTGACCATAGCGTGCATGGGGTGTTTCACCGTGGTTATGATGAATTGCATGTGGCAGCGAGTGAACAACTAGGGGATGCCTCTGTGTTGGTGTTTCGTGGCGGCAATGGCGAAGCTGAAGTGAATCCTGAGCGTGATGTGACGCTGGGGAAATGGCAAAACGGTGAAACCTCATGGACGACTTGGCCCAAAGCGGAGCAACAGCATAAGCGCCTAAAAGATCAACGGGATGTGTCTAGGCTCACAGAGCATTGGAGTGGGCAGTCATGCGACCCTTTTGGTGAGCAAGCGGTGCGACAAACGATTGCATCGGTGGCGGGTCTTCTTTATGGTGTGACTTCTCATCAAGCCTGTCTTGAATTGGCTGACTCTATTTGGTCAAAGCGAGACACGAAATATTTTCAATAACGGTTCCATGCGATTTTCAATAAGGAAGTATGATGGTGTATACCTCATTATCCGCGGCGGTGCTGGCGGGCGGCAAAGCTGAGCGAATGTCCGGTCGTGACAAAGGGTTATTATTGTTTCAGCATACACCCATGGCTCAGTGGGTGGCGCAGGCGTTGCAAGCGTCTGCGGATTATGTGTTTATCAATGCCAACCGTAATATTGAAGACTACGCGGAGCTTGGTTTTCATGTCATCAAAGACGACCCTGAGTATCAAGATAAAGGGCCTTTGTCTGGGCTAATGGCCTGTCTTATCTATGCCGATACTTCCCATCTGATGATTGCTCCTTGCGATACGCCATGTATTAGCTCGATGGCGTTTGCGACGTTAAAAGAAGCAAGCCTAGCGTTTCCTGACGATATCGTCTTTTTGAAAAGTGCTTCTGGTGCTCATCCTTTGCACGCCATTTTGCCTGTCACTCCTGCGCTTCTGGCGCTTCGGAAATTTTTTCGAGAAGAGTCTCAATGTCGGGTGATGGCTTTTTACGAGACAGTCGGTAGTCGTTCAGTTTGTTGGGAAAATGACGCGGAGTTGTTAAACGTTAACACGCCCTCTGAGTTGACATAAACTGTTAAGTTTTGACAACGAACTAAGACTGGGACAGGGATTCTATATCGAGCTGATAGGATTCGCCGTCTTCTTTATGAACTAATTTTACGAGCAGATAATCAAACTTGGGCACAAACCAGAAGGAAGTTTTTTTGCCTTTATCGAGATTGTCAGTGCGAATGATCTTAATTGCAGGAAATCGACCGATGTTAGTGTCTATGGTTTCCATGCTCTCGCGCGAAAAACGCCAGTTTTTAATATGACCGCCATCGGCAATTTGGTAATCAAAATCGTTTTTCCCTAACTTTAAATCTTGCCTTACTTGCAATTGAACCGATAATTTATCGAGCGTGTTTGGGTTAATTGATAAATTCCAAGGTTTATCTTTGATGTCGTTGCGGACGAGGTTTTTTTCCCAATTAAAGGTCAATACAGCACTGCGTTTTTTTCCTAATGCACTGGTTTTGTATTCATAATAAGTGGGAACTATGTGCTCATCTTTAATGTAAAAGGTCGAAGATTCATAAAGAGAAGCAAGCATACTATCGGCAGAAAAAACAAAGCGCCAAGAAGTGTCATCTAGTTTAGAGAGGGTCTGTCTGCCTTCAACTTTTAAACTGATGCCTTTTTTCCATACCGTGCTGTAGACGGCAGAATAAGGGGAAAGAAAGGTGTTTTGTTGGGAACCTGGTTCAGAGTCTACGTTGGAATAAGAAAGCATGGGATAACTCATAAAAACAGCCAGTAATAACAGGGGGATTTTACGAACTCTCATGCTTTCTCCTAAATCATTTAAGTGCTTCGTTGTATCGTATCCCACTTTCAGGGAGTACTGTTTGATCAAACGATGCCTTTCCATCATGGAAGGTAATTCTGTCTTCGCTAAACCATTTAACCGCTAAAGGGTAAATGATGTGTTCCAGTGTGTGTACTTTATTGCCTAACGATTCTGCTGTGTCATTACTCGAAATTTCTGTACTGGCCTGAATAATCACAGCGCCGGCATCCAGCTCTGCACTGACAAAATGAACGGAAACACCGTGCTCTTTTTCATTTGCTTCGATAGCACGTTGGTGTGTATCTAAGCCTTTGAATTTAGGCAGTAGAGAAGGGTGAATATTGAGCATTCGACCTTCATAGTGGCGCGCAAACGATTCCGTCAGGATACGCATAAAACCCGCTAATACCACGAGTTTTGGCGAATACTGATCAATGATTTTTTGCAACTCAGCGTCAAACGCCTCACGACTTTCGAACAATTTATGATCGAGTGTGTGAGTTGGAATAGCTGCTTGCTTTGCTCGTTCTAAACCATAAGCGTCTGCTTTGTTGCTGATGACGGCGCTGATGTTCACATTCAATTGTCCTTGCAAGCTTTGATCAATCAAAGCTTGCAAGTTGCTGCCGCTGCCAGAAATTAAGACAACGATAGGAAAACTCATGCCTGAGTCTCAAGGTCTGAGATCAGCACGTCTTTGCCGTCATTGCGGGCACAAATGTCACCGATGATCCAAGCGTTTTCACCTTCGGCTTTTAAAATGGCCAAGGCTTCGTCGGCTTTATCAGCATCGATCGCCAATACCATGCCAACACCACAGTTTAGAACGCGGTACATTTCTTCTTGCTCAACATTACCTTGCTCTTGCAGCCAGTCGAACACAGCAGGGCGTTTCCAGCTTGCTGTATCAATACGAGCCGCCGCGTCTTCAGGAAGAACACGAGGAATGTTTTCCAATAAGCCGCCGCCGGTAATGTGCGCCAAGGCGTTCACAGAAATGCTTTCCATCAGTTTAAGAATGGATTTTACATAAATGCGTGTTGGTTCCATGAGCGCATCTTTAAGGGCGACGCCATCGATGTCTTGGTTTAGATCTGCTTTGCTGACTTCAAGAATCTTGCGAATCAGAGAGTAGCCGTTGGAATGCGGGCCAGAAGAGCCAAGAGCAATCAGTTTATCGCCAGCTTTTACTTTTGTACCATCGATGATGTTGTCTTCTTCAACGACACCAACACAAAACCCTGCTAGATCGTAATCGCCATCGTGATACATGCCTGGCATTTCAGCGGTTTCACCACCAACCAATGCACAGCCTGCTTGCAAGCAGCCTTCGCCAATGCCTGTTACCACATTTGCTGCGACGTCGATGTCTAGCTTGCCGGTTGCGTAGTAATCAAGGAAAAGCAGAGGTTCAGCGCCCGCCACAACAAGGTCGTTTACACACATGGCAACCAAATCGATGCCGATGGTGTCGTGTTGATTTAGATCCATGGCTAAGCGAAGTTTAGTACCTACGCCATCTGTGCCAGACACCAAAATAGGGTTTTTGTATTTGGTTGGTAAGCGAGTTAAGGCACCAAATCCACCCAAACCACCCATAACTTCAGGGCGACGAGTTTTTTTGCTTACGCCTTTAATACGTTCAACAAGTTGATTGCCAGCGTTAATATCTACGCCAGCGTCTTTATAGCTAATGGATGGTTTATCCGATTTGGTCATTGCCTATGCCCTATCATGGTACGAGGAAAAAATGCATTTTAACATAGTGACGTATTAGGGCTATGGTTCTTTGTAATTAAGACAGTAGAATAGGGAAATAAACGAAGGAAGGGCTATGGATTTTCGTATTTTTCTATTATTAATCAGTGTTTTTTTAATTTCATCAGCAAACGCTGTCCCTATTAAAGGTTTGTACAGTGCTGAGGTAAATCTTCCCGTTGGCTCTTCTGAGGCAAAGATGCTTGATGACGCCTTTAGCATGGCAGCTGAAGAAGTGCTTGTTAAAGTTTCTGGGGATAAAGCAGCCATGTCTTCCTCCTTATTGGAGCAGGCAAAAAAACAGGCATCGACTTGGGTTGCTCAACACTCCGTAATGAACTTGACAGAGTTATTGCCGTGGCAAGGCGATTTGGTGCCTGGTCGGCAAATCAAGGTAACTTTTTATCAATCGTCGATTGATAATTTTTTGTCGCAAAATAATTTAGCGGTATGGGGAGAGAATCGGCCTTCGGTGTTGGTGTGGTTGGCCACGGAAAGTAACGGCTTTCGAACTTTATCGGGCTCAAATGCCCCATCTGTTGTTTTAAACGAGTTTGCTCAAGCGGCTAATGCAATAGGGGTTCCTGTGTATGCGCCGCTGCTCGATGAGGTCGATAAGCGAAACCTTGCTGCATCCGATGTCTGGGGCTTTTTTGAAGATAATATTTTGAAAGCGAGTCAACGCTACCAAACTGATTCGGTAGCGGCTTTAAGGGTTAGTCAATACGCTGATTCTGCGGCGGGTAATTTACTGATTTTACTAAAAAGCGGTGATGTGGCGCGCTTCTCTCTTAACGGTGACTCCACACAAGCGGTCGTTGAGCAAGCAAGTGTGCATTTGGCAAAGGTCTTTTCTTCTCGCTATGCCTCGGTACGTAACAGCCGTTCGTCGAATATATTAAATATTCAGGTTGCAGGTATAAGTAGTTACACAAGTATGAGCAAGGTACAAACATATCTTGAAAGTATCAGTGTGGTACGCGACGTTAGATTGCTGCGAGTAGAGGGTGAAAAAATCGAATTTTTGATTGAGATTGACGGAGACAGGCAAAAATTGTTCAACAGCATCTCGTTGAGCCGTTTGTTGGTGAATGCGCCTCTTAATGCGTTAGATCCCGACGCCAATCGAATTGTTTCTTATCAATATAGTGGAGTGAACTAGATGACTGAATCATTAGATGGGCAGCCAATTGAACGGGATTTTTCTGCTCGTTCAATGGAAGAACAAGAGGACTTTCTTTCTCAAACATGGTGTAACCATTGCCTAGAGATGGATTTAGGTATGGTTAATCCGAAAGAGTACGAAACCAAGGAGCGGATTTGGATTGAAGGTGAATGTGTCAAATGTGGCAAGGTGACCGTTACGGAGATAGTTGAAGAGGAAGAATGACTTCTAAACCTTAGTGTAATCAGCTAAAAACAAAAAAAACGCGCCATTTGGGCGCGTTTTTTGTGCAATGACTAATAGGACTTATTTGTCTTCTGGGTAATCGCGTTGTGGATGACCCACATACAATTGGCGTGGACGGCCAATTTTGTATGGCCCACTGATCATTTCGTTCCAGTGAGAAATCCAGCCGATCGTACGAGACATGGCGAAAATTACCGTGAACATACTGGTTGGAATGCCAATGGCTTTCATGATGATACCAGAATAGAAATCTACGTTTGGATAGAGTTTACGCTCTACAAAGTAAGGATCTTCTAGTGCGATTTGCTCAAGACGTTTCGCAATCTTCAACAATGGATCATCTGATTTGCCTAGTTCGGCCAATACCTGATCGCATGTTTCACGCATTACTTTCGCACGTGGGTCGAAGTTTTTGTAAACGCGATGACCAAAGCCCATCAAGCGGAAAGGATCGTTTTTGTCTTTTGCTTTGGCGATGAATTCATCGATGTTTTCAACATCACCAATTTCTTCAAGCATAGTCAATACGGCTTCGTTTGCACCACCGTGAGCAGGGCCCCATAGAGTGGCAATACCAGCAGCAATACACGCAAATGGGTTGGCACCTGAAGAGCCTGCTAGACGTACAGTTGACGTTGATGCGTTTTGTTCGTGGTCAGCATGAAGAATAAAGATTTTATCCATCGCTTTAGCAAACACAGGATTCACCTTGTAATCTTCGCAAGGTGTAGCAAACATCATGTATAAGAAATTTTCAGCGTAAGATAAGTCGTTACGTGGGTACATAACAGGCTGATCTTTTGAATATTTGTAGCAAATAGACGCAAGTGTCGGCATTTTTGAAATCAAACGAAATGCTGCGATCTCACGGTGCTTTGGATCCGTGATATCCATGTTGTCTTGATAAAATGCTGAAAGAGCACCAACCAAGCCACACATTATTGCCATTGGGTGTGCATCGTTACGGAAGCCATCGATGAATTTATGCATAGATTGGTTAACCATAGTGTGTCTACCAACCATGGCATCAAATTCTTCTTTTTGCTTTTTGTCAGGTAGCTCTCCGTAAAGCAATAAATAGCAGGTCTCTAAATAATCAGAGTGTTCTGCAAGTTGTGCGATCGGGTAGCCACGATGCAAAAGAATACCTGCATCACCATCAATAAAGGTAATAGCCGATTCGCATGAACCTGTAGACATGAAACCTGGGTCATAGGTGAAAACACCGTTTGCACCCAAGCCACGAACATCTATAACGTCTGTGCCCAAAGTACCTTTAAGAACCGGAAGTTCGATCGTTTTATCGATCCCATCCACTGTAAGTAGCGCTTTTTTATCAGTCATTTATTGTCTCCTTCGTATTCTGGTTCGAGGCCAATACTCATTAGGTTTTTCTTGTCTAGCCCAGAAGGTGCGGAAAAAATACTGTTTCTAGGCGGCAAAAGTCAATCTTGTTAAGTCTGGGGGTTTTTGTAATGTGCTTACATATCTTGTAATTATCTAACAAAAGCAAGGTGCTTGAGCATCTTTGCTTTCTCATATCTTATAGTCAAATCATTGAAAATAAACAGTAAAATTGCCTTTTTTGTCTTTTGGGTGAATGTAATTTTATACCATTATTGTTTCAGTTTATGGCTACATTCATTTGCTGAATGGCGACCATTGAAAAGGGTGCGCGCAGTCTATTTGTCTTAGTATTTTTTGGTGGTCTATAATTGCGCCCCAGACGATTTCATTGATTTGTTGGTGCTAGTGTATAAAAGATTGTCGCTTTTAAACATTTGTTTGCAAATCGATGAGATTGTTAAAGCAGGCCTATACTGTCGTTATGCTGTTTCTTGTTGAAACACACATACGCGTATAGATATTGGGTCGTGATTGACCATTCAATCGATTAAGATGGTGTATAAAGTCGTGAATAAAAAAAGACCAGTCAACCTTGATATTTCAACAATATCGATGCCCGTCACAGCAGTCGTGTCTATTCTTCACCGTGTAACAGGAATCATCCTCTTTGTAGGTTTGGCTTTCTTGTTTTATGCGTTTGATCTTTCTTTAGAATCTCAAGAAGGGTTCGATCAAGTGGTTAGCACGTTGCAAACAAGTTTCTTAGCGAAATTTATTATTTGGGGTGTCGTTTCTGCTCTTATGTACCATTTTGTAGCGGGTGTAAAACACTTGTTTATGGATTTGGGGCATTTTGAGGAATTAGAAAGTGGACGCAAAGCGGCTGTTGCAAACATTGTAATTGCTGCTGTTCTTATTGTGTTAGCAGGAGTGTGGATATGGTAACTCAAATTACAAGCTTTGGCCGTTCTGGTCTTTACGACTGGATGATGCAGCGCGTTTCAGCGATTGTACTATCTCTATATACGGTTTTTATTATCGGTTATTTGTTGCTAAATCCTGATCTAACATACGATCAGTGGAGTACATTATTTGAAGCAACATGGATGCGCATTTTCAGTCTCATGGTGCTTCTATCTATTGGTATGCACTCATGGATTGGTCTGTGGTCTATCTCTACCGACTATCTAAAAGCAACGGGTGTTCGTTTCTTCTTTCAATCTCTATGCGGTCTTGTGATGTTTATTTACATCGTATGGGGTGTTCAGGTTCTTTGGGGGCTATAAGTAATGGCAAATATTCGTACTATTTCTTTTGACGCCATTGTTATTGGTGGTGGTGGCGCAGGTATGCGTGCAGCACTTCAGTTAACAGAGTCTGGTTTAAACACGGCTTGTGTAACAAAGGTTTTTCCAACACGTTCACACACAGTATCAGCACAAGGTGGTATTACCTGTGCGATTGCAAGTGATGATCCAAATGATGATTGGCGCTGGCACATGTATGACACCGTAAAGGGGTCAGATTACATTGGTGACCAAGACGCTATCGAGTACATGTGTTCTGTAGGGCCGCAAGCGGTCTTTGAACTCGAGCACATGGGATTGCCTTTCTCACGTACTGAGCAGGGTCGTATTTATCAGCGTCCTTTTGGTGGTCAGTCTAAAGGTCCAAATGACTCAACTCAGGCTGCACGTACTTGTGCTGCCGCTGACCGTACAGGTCATGCATTGTTGCACACACTTTATCAAGGTAACCTTAAAGGCGGCACCACCTTCTTTAACGAATGGTATGCTACTGACCTTGTTAAGAACAACGATGATGCCGTTGTTGGCGTTATTGCAATTTGCGTTGAAAACGGTGAAACCGTTTACCTGAAAGCAAAAGCTACTGTTATTGCTACTGGTGGTGCAGGTCGTATTTATCAGTCTACTACGAATGCTCACATCAACACAGGTGATGGCGTTGGTATGGCACTGCGTGCAGGCTTCCCGATGCAAGACATGGAAATGTGGCAGTTCCACCCAACGGGTATTTACGGTGCTGGTACATTGGTAACAGAAGGTTGTCGTGGTGAGGGTGGTTACCTGATCAATAAAGACGGCGAGCGTTTCATGGAGCGTTATGCGCCTAACGCGAAAGACCTTGCTGGACGTGATGTTGTAGCTCGCTCTATGGTTCTAGAAATTTTAGAAGGCCGTGGTTGTGGCCCAGATGGTGATCACGTATTGCTTAAACTGGATCATCTAGGCGAAGAGACTTTGAACAAGCGTCTTCCAGGTATCCTTGAACTTTCACGAACGTTTGCGCACGTTGACCCAGTCAAAGAGCCGATTCCAGTTATCCCAACGTGTCATTATATGATGGGTGGTATTCCAACTAACATCGGTGGGCAAGCGCTTAAGACTAATGAAGCAGGTGAAGATGTCATTATCGATGGTCTTTATGCTTGTGGTGAAGCGGCTTGTGTATCTGTGCACGGTGCAAACCGTCTAGGTGGTAACTCACTGTTAGACTTGGTTGTATTTGGTCGCGCTGTTGGTCTTCAGGTGAAAAAATCTCTAGATGCTGGTTTTGATGCATTAGATGCAAATGAAACTAATATTGATGAGGCTTTGGTTCGTCTAAATCGTTTGAATAACACAACTGGTGGTGAGAGCGTAGCAGAAGTTCGTGCAGATCTTCAGCGCGTTATGCAGCTTTACTTTGGTGTATTCCGCGATGGCGAAGCTATGCAAAAAGGTTTGGCGCAGCTGAAAGAGATCCGAGCTCGTGTAGAAAACCTATACCTAGAAGATAAGAGTCAGGCATTCAACACGGCTCGTATTGAAGCGCTTGAGCTAGAAAATTTGTTAGAGGTCGCTGAGTCAACGGCGATACCTGCAGAATTCCGTAAAGAAAGCCGTGGTGCTCATGCTCGTAATGACTTTACCGAGCGTGACGATGAAAACTGGTTGAAACATTCTATCTTCCATCCAGGAGATAAAAAAGTGACTAAGCGTGATGTTAACTTTGCGCCAAAAACTATGGATGCTTTCCCACCTAAAATTCGATCATACTAAGGAGTTGTATCAATGTTAGTTAGTATTTATCGTTACAATCCTGAGAAGGACGACGCGCCTTACATGCAGGATTATCAAATTGAGTTGCCAGCAGGCAAAGACTTGATGGTCCTTGATGTATTAAACTTGCTTAAGGCAAAAGATACGACAATTTCTTACCGCCGCTCATGCCGTGAAGGTGTATGTGGTTCAGATGGTATGAATATGTCAGGTAAGAACGGATTAGCGTGTATTACGCCTGTCTCTGAAGCGGCTAAAAATGGTAAATTAGTACTTCGCCCACTGCCAGGCTTGCCTGTCGTTCGTGATTTAGTTATCGATATGGGGCAGTTCTACAAGCAGTATGAGAAAATTCGTCCATATTTGATCAACGATGCACCTGCACCAGCTATTGAGCGCTTGCAAACACCTGAAGAGCGTGAAAAGCTTGACGGGCTTTACGAGTGTATCTTGTGTGCGTGTTGTTCAACGGCGTGTCCTTCTTTCTGGTGGAATCCTGATAAATTCATTGGGCCATCTGGTTTGTTGCAAGCGTACCGCTTTTTGGCCGATAGCCGCGACACAGCAACACAAGATCGTCTTGGTGAATTAGATGATCCATTTAGTGTGTTCCGTTGTCATGGTATTATGAATTGTGTCAGTGTTTGTCCAAAAGGATTAAACCCGACTAAAGCAATTGGTAATATTCGTACCATGCTATTACAAAGAGCAACATAATGACGCTTCGCGTGGTCCATAATGACAATTTGATGTGATCACAGAGCTGGCGGCTTGAATCTATATTCAATGCCGCCATTTTTGCATAATCTGGTATAGAGAATGCAATAAAAAGAATTTAAAATTCGATCTTTACGGGCAAGGAAGTACAAAGAAAAGCCATCAGCTTAGTGATAATGGATTCAAAGGGTTTCGTTTACGAACGAAATGTTTCTTGATGGTTTAGTATTAACCGTAGAAGGGCGAAAGTAGCTGTAAATACACAAAAAATCGAGGCTTTAATAGCCTTACGGGCCTGATAAAATGATTGATCTGTATACAAGATCGATACCGGGACCCCGGTAGCTGGCTCGAACATAAGGGTGATCGAGAATGCACGAAAGTTTAATGGAGTTGCTGTGGAGCACCTCTCATTTTTCAGGTGGAAACCTGGAGTATGTAGAAGGATTGTTTGAAAGCTACCTCGTCGATCCGAACTCAGTATCGGAAGAATGGCGTAAATGTTTTGATCAACTGCCTCGTGTAAGCGAAGCACAATCAACTGATCTTCCTCATTCCGTGATTCAAGAGCAATTTCTTCAAATTGGTAAGAATAAGTTCCGAGCGTTGCCTGTAACCACAGGTACCGTGGCGACATCTGATCATGAGCAGAAACAAATCAATGTCTTGCAGCTGATCAATGCGTACCGCGTTCGCGGTCATCAGCATGCATCGCTTGATCCGCTTGGATTGCAAAAACGTGAGAGAGTAGCAGATCTGGATCTTGGTTATCACCAGTTAACGGGTGCTGATCTAGATACTACTTTTAATGTCGGTTCTTTGTTTTTTAACAAAGAAACTCTCAAATTAAGTGAAATCGTATCTGAGCTTGAAAAAACCTATTGTGGCAGCATTGGTTATGAGTTCATGCACATTGTTGATACCCAAGAAAAAGCTTGGCTTCAGCAGCGTGTAGAATCGGTACGTTCCCGTCCTGAATACTCACAAGAAACCCGCGAAAGTCTACTTGAACGACTCACTGCAGCAGAAGGCTTGGAGAAATATCTTGCCAGCCGTTACCCTGGTGCAAAACGTTTCGGTCTTGAAGGAGGCGAAAGTCTTATTCCTATGGTGAATGAGCTGATTCAACGTTCTGGCGCACTTGGTGCAAAAGAAGTGGTTATCGGCATGGCTCACCGTGGTCGACTTAACGTGCTGGTTAATACTTTGGGTAAAAACCCGAAAGATTTGTTTGATGAGTTTGAAGGTAAGAAGCTTGTAAACACTTCTGGTGATGTAAAATACCACCAAGGTTTTTCTTCGAATGTGATGACAGCGGGTGGTGAAGTACACATTGCTTTGTCATTTAACCCTTCTCACTTGGAAATCGTTTCACCTGTTGTTGAGGGCTCTGTTCGAGCTCGTCAAGATCGTCGTAAAGACACTACGGGTAAAACAGTTGTACCTATTTCGATCCACGGTGATGCTGCCTTTGCAGGTCAAGGTGTGGTGATGGAGACATTCCAGATGTCTCAGACTCGTGCCTACCGTACGGGTGGTACAGTTCATATTGTCATTAATAACCAGGTGGGCTTCACCACAAACCGTCAAGAAGATTCGCGTTCTACTGAATATGCAACCGACGTTGCTAAGATCATTCAAGCGCCTATTTTCCACGTTAATGGCGATGACCCAGAAGCTGTGTTGTTTGTGACTCAGTTAGCCCTGGATTATCGTTATGAGTTTGGTCGTGACGTCGTTATTGATATGGTGTGTTACCGCCGCCGTGGACACAACGAAACGGATGAGCCTTCCGGTACACAGCCTTTAATGTACAGCGTGATTAACAAGCTGAAAACTACCCGTACGCTATATTCTGAGCGTTTGGTGGCTGAAGCCGTTGTGTCACAAGATAAATCAGATCAGATGGTTAATGAAAACCGTGAAGATCTAGACAACGCTCGTCATGTTGCAAAAAGCCTTGTTCTTGAGTCTCAAACGGGTTCTTTCGTAGATTGGAAACCTTATCTTGGTGTTGAATGGACGGACGCTGGGGACACCACTTATCCTCTAGCGAAACTTCAAGAAGTGGCTAAAAAGTTAACTTCTGTGCCTGATGGTGTTGTGATTCAACGTCAAGTACAAAAAATCTATCAAGATCGCGATAAAATGACAGCAGGTGCACTTCCCTTAAACTGGGGGTACGCTGAAACCTTGGCGTTTGCTACCTTACTTGAGCAAGATTATCCGATCCGTATCACTGGACAGGATTCTGGTCGTGGTACTTTCTCGCATCGTCATGCAGTTATTCACAGTCAAAAAGATGGCAGTACGTATGTGCCGCTAAAACATCTGTCTGAGAATCAGCCGACATTAGATTTGTATGATTCATACTTGTCTGAAGAAGCGGTATTGGCATTTGAGTACGGTTATGCAAGCACTTCGCCTAAAGGCTTGGTGATTTGGGAAGCGCAATTCGGTGACTTCGCAAATGGTGCACAGGTTGTTATTGATCAATTTATCACTAGTGGTGAGCACAAGTGGGGCCGTTTGTGTGGTCTTACCATGTTGTTGCCGCATGGGTATGAAGGTCAGGGTCCTGAGCACTCTTCCGCTCGTCTTGAGCGCTTTTTGCAACTGTGTGCGGAATACAACATCCAAGTATGTGTTCCAACGACACCATCGCAAATCTTCCACATTATTCGCCGTCAAGCGATTCGACCTATGCGTCGTCCTTTGATTATCATGTCTCCAAAGAGTCTGTTGCGTCATAAGCAAGCGATTTCTACATTGGAAGATTTGGCGGAAGGAAGCTTCAAAACAGTGTTACCAGAATCGTCTGAAACAGTGACTGCAGATAAGGTCAAGCGTATTGTCTTATGTAGCGGTAAAGTGTACTACGATCTGATCAACCGTCGCGAAGAGCTAGAGAAAGACGATGTGGCTGTTATTCGTGTAGAGCAGTTGTACCCATTCCCATACGCAGATCTTGAATCTGAGTTGGAACAGTACAAAAATGTTGAGAGCTTGGTATGGTGTCAAGAAGAGCCGAAAAACCAAGGTGCTTGGCACGCCAATCGTCACCGTATGAATCGAGTATTGGAAAAACTGTACCCAGAATTAAGAATCCGCTTTGCGGGTCGTATTTCATCAGCTGCACCTGCAGCGGGTTACATGTCAATCCATGTTGAAGAACAAGAAGCACTGGTCAACGACGCACTAGTTGGTTAGTACCATAGCCTGTCAGAGAGATAAGGGTATAAAATGAGCATTGAAATTAAAGCACCTACTTTTCCAGAATCCGTAGCCGACGGTACCGTTGCTACTTGGTACAAACAACCAGGCGAAGCCTGTTCACGTGATGAGCATATTGTTGATATCGAGACCGACAAAGTTGTCTTGGAAGTGGTTGCTCCTGCGGATGGCGTGTTAACCGAAATCATCAAAGCCGAAGGCGATATCGTATTGAGCGATGAAGTGTTGGCTGTATTTGCATCTGGCGCGGCGGCTTCTGCGGCACCAGCCGACAAAGCGGCTTCTTCTCCTGCAGAAAAAGTAGCGGCAGCACCGGCGGCTTCTCAAGAGTCTGTACAAATTAAAACACCGACTTTCCCAGAATCTGTGGCTGACGGTACGGTTGCAACCTGGCATAAACAGCCAGGTGAAGCTTGTTCACGTGATGAGCACATCGTTGATATTGAAACCGATAAAGTGGTTTTAGAGGTGGTTGCACCAGCTGACGGCGTCATTGGCGATATACTAAAAGCAGAAGGCGACACTGTACTTAGTGACGAAGTTCTTGCCAACTTCCTTGTTGGTGCATCTGGCGCAGCGGCGGCTCCTGCAGAAATTGCAGCACCAGCGGCTGATACTGACGAAGACGGTGTTGCTGGCCCAGCAGCTCGCAAAGCCTTGTCTGAAGCAGGATTAACGGCTTCTCAAGTGAAAGGTACTGGCAAAGGCGGTCGTATCACAAAAGAAGACGTTGACGCTGCTGCTAAATCGAAAGCATCTGCGCCAGTTGCAGCGGCTCCAGCAGCGAAAGCTTCTGCACCAGCTGCGTTGCCACCACTAAGTGCTGATGGCCGTATCGAAAAACGCGTTCCTATGACGCGTCTTCGTGCCACTATTGCCAAACGTCTTGTTGACGCACAACAAACAGCGGCGCTATTAACAACGTACAACGAAGTTAATATGGGCCCAGTGATGGAGCTTCGTAAAAAATACAAAGACGAATTTGCTAAAGTCCACAATGGTACTAAGCTTGGTTTCATGTCTTTCTTCGTGAAAGCAGCGACAGAAGCATTGAAACGCTTCCCAGCGGTTAATGCTTCTATTGACGGCAACGACATGGTTTACCATGGGTACCAAGATATTGGTGTAGCGGTCTCCACTAACCGTGGTTTGATGGTGCCTGTATTGCGTAATACTGAGGCCATGGGCCTTGCGGACATCGAGTCTAACATTATGGACTTCGCATTGCGTGGTCGTGATGGCAAGCTAGGCATGGATGACATGCAAGGTGGTACTTTCACTATCACAAACGGTGGTACCTTCGGTTCCTTGATGTCTACGCCAATCATTAACCCACCTCAAACAGCTATCTTGGGTATGCATAAAATCCAAGATCGCCCAATGGCGGTAAATGGTCAAGTCGTGATTCAGCCTATGATGTACCTTGCATTGTCTTACGATCACCGCATGATTGATGGTAAAGAAGCCGTACAATTCTTGGTAACGATTAAAGACCTGCTTGAAGATCCTGCACGTCTTTTACTTGAAATCTAAGTACTTGAAATCTAAGTATTCATACCAAACTACTTGTATGAATTGAATATTAGGCGGCATTTATCCAATGCCGCCTAATTTTACTTAATAAATGGGACCTGTTATGTCTGATAAATTTGATGTTGTTGTAATTGGTGGTGGCCCTGGTGGCTATGTCGCTGCAATCCGTGCTGCTCAGCTAGGTCTGAAGACAGCTTGTATTGAAAAATGGTTAGACAAAGACAACAAATCACGCCTTGGTGGTACTTGTCTAAACGTTGGTTGCATACCTTCTAAAGCCTTGTTGGACTCTTCTCAAAAATTCCATGACGCTAAAGAATCTTACGGGATTCACGGTATTAGCGTTGGTGAAGTGGCGATGGATGTTGATGCGATGGTGAATCGCAAGGACAAAATCGTTGACCAACTTACAGGTGGTATTTCTGGTCTTTTCAAAGCAAACGGCGTTACAAGCTTTGAAGGTTTCGGTAAAGTTTTGGCCAACAAGAAAGTAGAATTTACAGCACACGATGGCACAGTAACGGTTCTAGAAACAGAAAACGTTATTTTGGCAACGGGTTCTATTCCTGTGAATATTCCACCCGCTCCACGCACAGAAGATATCATTGTTGATAACGTTGGTGCGCTTGAGTTCCGTCAAGTACCAAAACGTCTTGGCGTCATTGGTGCTGGTGTAATCGGTTTGGAATTGGGTTCTGTATGGGCTCGTCTAGGTTCTGAAGTGGTTGTTCTTGAAGCACAAGATTCTTTCCTTAGTGTTTGCGACCAAGACCTTGCTAAAGAAGCGGCAAAAATCTTCAAGAAGCAACATTTAGATATTCGTCTTGGTGCACGTGTTACTGGTAGCCAAATTAATGGTGAAGAAGTAGAAGTGACTTACCTTGACGCCAAGGGTGAAGAGCAGAAGCAAACATTTGATAAGTTAATCGTTGCTGTGGGTCGTAAACCTTTCACAGAAGGTTGTTTCTCTGATGACTCAGGTGTGAAACTGGACGAGCGTGGTTTCGTTTTTGTTGACGAGCAGTGCAGAACGTCGGTTCCTGGTGTATTTGCAATCGGTGATATTGTACGTGGTCCAATGTTGGCTCACAAAGCCTCTGAAGAGGGTGTAATGGTAGCGGATATTATTGCTGGCCATAAAGCACAAATGAACTACGATTGCATTCCGTCAGTTATTTATACTCACCCAGAACTTGCTTGGGTTGGTAAAAACGAGCAAGAACTTAAAGCCGAAGGCGTTAAGTTCAAAGTGGGTAAGTTCCCATTTGCAGCGTCTGGCCGCGCGATGGCGGCTAATGACACGGATGGTTTTGTTAAAATGATTGCTTGTGAAGAAACCGACCGTATCTTAGGTTGCCATATTATTGGTGGTCATGCGGCTGATTTGATTGCGCAAGCTGTTATTGCGATGGAGTTCGGCTCTACAGCAGAAGACATTGCTTTGACTGTATTTGCTCATCCAACGGTTAGTGAAGCAGTACATGAAGCGGCGTTAGCGGTAGACAACCATGCGATCCATATCGCAAATCGTAAAAAACGTTAATAATAATTAGATTTGCCGGCGTTTTAGCCGGCAATTTCTGTCTTAGTAGACAGAGCTTATGTCAACCATTCAGATAAGCGGAAGAATAAAATGAACTTACATGAATATCAGGCAAAACAGCTTTTTGCTGAATACGGTCTGCCAGTATCCACAGGGTACGCAGTAGACACGCCAGAAGCAGCTGTTGAAGCAGCAAAGAAAATTGGTGGTGACAAGTGGGTTGTTAAAGCCCAAGTCCACGCTGGTGGTCGCGGTAAAGCTGGCGGCGTTAAGCTGGTTAATACTCTTGAAGAAGTTGCAGCCTTTACTGAGAACTGGATTGGTAAAAACCTCGTTACTTATCAAACAGATGCTAATGGTCAGCCGGTTGCCAAGATACTTGTTGAATCTTGCACTGATATTGCTAACGAACTGTACCTTGGTGCTGTCGTAGACCGTTCTACTCGTCGTGTTGTTTTCATGGCGTCTACCGAAGGTGGCGTTGAAATTGAGAAAGTAGCAGAAGAGACGCCAGAGTTAATCCACAAAGCGATCATTGATCCTTTGGTTGGTGCCCAGCCTTACCAAGCTCGTGAGTTAGCATTTAAATTGGGCCTTAATCCAACTCAAATTAAACAGTTCACTAAAGTCTTCCTTGGCTTGTCTCAAATGTTTCACGATTATGATTTCGCGCTACTAGAAATCAACCCTCTTGTTATTACAGATGAAGGTAACCTTCATTGCCTAGACGGTAAAATCGGAATTGACAGCAACGCGGTTTACCGCCAGAAAAAAATGCAAGAGTTCCACGATCCATCTCAAGAAGATGAGCGTGAAGCAGATGCGGCTAAATGGGAACTTAACTATGTTGCTCTAGATGGAAACGTGGGCTGCATGGTGAATGGTGCCGGTCTTGCAATGGGCACCATGGACATTGTTAACCTACACGGTGGCAAGCCTGCAAACTTCCTAGACGTTGGTGGCGGCGCGACAAAAGAGCGTGTTGCTGAAGCGTTCAAAATCATCCTTTCTGATGACAATGTTAAAGCGGTATTGGTTAACATTTTTGGCGGTATCGTACGTTGTGACATGATCGCTGAAGGTATTATCGGTGCTGTTGAACAAGTGGGCGTTACCGTGCCTGTTGTTGTTCGTCTTGAAGGTACAAATGCTGAGCTAGGCCGTGAAGTTCTTGCGAATTCTGGTCTGGATATTATTGCTGCAGTAAGTTTGAAAGACGCCGCTGAGCAAGTTGTTAAAGCTGCGGAGGGCAAATAATAATGTCTGTATTAATCAATAAAGATACGAAAGTCATCTGTCAAGGTTTCACTGGCGGTCAAGGTACCTTCCATTCTGAGCAAGCGATTGCATACGGAACAAAAATGGTTGGTGGTGTTACTCCAGGAAAAGGGGGTCAAACGCACCTAGGTCTTCCTGTTTTTAACACAGTAAAAGAAGCGGTAGAAACAACGGGTGCGGAAGCTTCTGTAATCTACGTGCCAGCTCCTTTTGTTAAGGATTCCATCCTTGAAGCGGCTAATTCTGGTATCAAACTCATCGTTTGTATCACAGAAGGTGTGCCAACCTTGGACATGCTTGACTGCAAAGTGAAATGTGACGAGCTAGGGGTTCGCTTAATCGGCCCTAACTGCCCTGGTGTTATCACACCAGGTGAGTGCAAAATTGGCATCATGCCTGGCCATATCCATATGCCAGGTAAAGTCGGTATCGTATCTCGCTCTGGTACCTTGACTTACGAAGCGGTTAAACAAACTACTGACGCTGGCTTCGGTCAATCTACTTGTGTTGGCATCGGTGGTGATCCAATTCCAGGTACAAACTTTATCGACGTTTTGGAAATGTTCCAAAACGATCCACAGACTGAAGCGATTGTGATGATCGGTGAAATCGGTGGTACGGCGGAAGAAGAAGCGGCGGCTTACATTAAAGCCAACGTGACTAAGCCTGTTGTTTCTTACATTGCTGGTGTGACAGCGCCTGCTGGTAAGCGTATGGGTCATGCTGGTGCTATCATCTCTGGCGGTAAAGGCACAGCTGACGAGAAGTTTGCTGCATTGCAAGATGCGGGCGTGAAAACAGTACGTTCTCTTGCTGATATCGGCGCTGGCTTGAAAGAGATCACTGGCTGGTAAGCGAGTAATTTTTCAAAGTAATTGATTTTCGATCTAAAAAATCCCTGCTTCGGCGGGGATTTTTTTTATTTTCCTAAAAACGTCATCTGTGTAATTTATCTTTGTCGCAAATGGTCATCCCTCCGACGTTCCCAAGCACTAGCCATAAATGGCTTCTTATTATTATCAATATCAACAAGTGATCTATGCGTTTTCATTCAACAAGTTGATTTGTCCAAGTAAGGAGCTGATCTGATGCAGCATTATTCAGGCTTTGGGTTGTTAAAGCACAGTTTTAGCCATCACGAAAACTGGCAGCGGGTATGGCGTAATCCAACCCCGAAAAAGAAATACGATGTGATTATCATCGGCGGTGGTGGTCACGGCTTGGCAACGGCCTATTACTTGGCAAAAGAGCACGGTATTACGAATGTCGCTGTGTTAGAGAAAGGTCACCTTGGAGGTGGGAATGCCTGTCGTAATACCACTATTGTGCGGTCAAATTATCTTTGGGATGAGTCAGCGGCTTTATATGAGCATTCGATGCAGCTATGGGAAGGGCTTTCACAGGAGCTAAACTACAATGTGATGTTCTCACAAAGAGGTGTCTATCATACCTGTCATACACTACAGGATATGCGCACTAATGAGCGCTTGGTAGCAGCGAATCGACTACAGGGCATCGATAATGAAATGGTCGACGCAGAGCAGTTGCAAAAAGAAATTCCTACTTTAGATTGCTCCAAAAATGCCCGTTACCCAATTATGGGAGCATCGGTACAGCGCCGTGCAGGGAATGCTCGCCATGATGCAGTGGCCTGGGGCTATGCACGTGCGGCAGATGCTTTGGGTGTTGATTTGATTCAAAACTGCGAAGTGATTGATATGGAAATCAATGACGGCAAAATCACTGGGGTAAAAACCAAACAATACGGCATGATTAAAGCCGATCGTGTGGGGTGTGTTGTGGCAGGAAACAGCGGTGTGTTGGCTAAAATGGCTGGCTTTGAGCTTCCTGTTGAATCACATCCTTTACAGGCGTTGGTGTCTGAGCCGATCAAACCTTTTCTTGATACCGTAGTCATGTCTAACCATGTACACGGTTACATGAGTCAGTCGGATAAAGGTGATTTGGTTATCGGAGCCGGTATTGATGGCTGGGTGGGTTATGGCCAGCGCGGTTCGTACGGCATTATTGAGCATACCATTCAAGCCATTGTTGAGCTTTTCCCATGTACCAGTCGTGTTCGGATGAACCGACAATGGGGTGGTATCGTTGATGCTTGCCCAGATGCGAGTCCGATTATCTCCGAAACACCCATTAAAAATCTGTTTTTTAATTGTGGCTGGGGAACAGGCGGGTTTAAAGGCACACCAGGTTCGGGCAATTTATTTGCACACACCTTGGCTGATGGCAAGCCGCATCCCATTGCGGAGCCGTTCTCCATAAAGCGCTTCCACACAGGTGCTTTGATCGATGAACACGGTGCTGCCGGTGTAGCGCATTAAAAGGAGGTTAACATGTTGCATATTTACTGCCCGCATTGTGGGGAATATCGAGACGAAGAAGAGTTTCATTCGGTCGGCCAAGCTCACATTGCTCGACCATTAGATCCTGAAGCTTGTAGCGATGAAGAGTGGGGCGAATACTTATTCTTCCGCAAAAATCCACGTGGCCTTCATCATGAACTATGGGTCCATTCTGCTGGGTGTCGGAAATTCTTTAATATGACCCGCGACACACAAACCTACGAAATCAAAGAAGTGTACAAGATTGGTGAACAACCGACTGTCGTTGTTCAGCTGCAAGCTGTCTCTGGAGCGCAATCATGACCCAACATAATCGCTTAACGAGCGGTGGCCGTATCGACCGCTCAACCTCAATGACCTTTACCTATAATGGCAAAAGCTACCAAGGGTACAAGGGGGATACGTTGGCCTCGGCAATGTTGGCCAATGGTATTGATGTTGTGGCGCGCAGTTTCAAATACAGTCGTCCACGAGGCATAGTGGCCGCGGGCGCCGAAGAGCCAAACGCTGTTTTACAGCTGGGGGCCACGGAGGCGACGCAAGTTCCTAATGTGAGAGCCACTCAGCAAGAACTGTTTAATGGTCTGGTGTCTTCTTCAACCAACGGTTGGCCAAGTGTGGATACCGATGTAATGGGAATGATCGGTAAGATTGGCGGAAATATGATGCCGCCAGGCTTTTACTATAAAACCTTTATGTTTCCTGAGTCCTTATGGGAGACCTACGAGTCGATGATTCGTAAGGCCGCTGGTATGGGGCGTGCGCCTCGTGAGACCGATCCAGATATCTACGACAGTATCAATCAGCATTGTGATGTGATGGTGGTAGGCGCTGGGCCAGCAGGGTTGGCTGCGGCGCTGACGGCGGCTCGTGGTGGTGCGCGTGTTATTATTGCCGATGAGCAAAATGAATTTGGCGGCAGTCTACTGAACAGTTCAGAGCCGTTGGACGGTAAACCTGCCGCAGACTGGGTGCATGACGTTGTGCAAGAGCTGCGCGCTTTTGAGAACGTCACTTTACTGCCACGATCTACAGTAAATGGCTTTCACGATCATAATTTCTTGACTGTACACGAACGCCGAACCGATCATTTAGCCGATATAGCTCCGGCTAAAATGGTGCGTCAACGAATGCATCGTGTTCGGGCAAAATGGGTAATATTGGCCACTGGCGCCCATGAGCGTCCATTGGTTTATGCTAATAACGACGTGCCGGGCTGCATGATCACAGGGGCGGTTTCAGCTTATATTAATCGCTATGGGGTTGTGCCAGGTAACGATTTGGTCGTGATGACAACCAATGATTATGGCTATCAAGCGGCGTTAGATTGGGCCGCCGCAGGGCGCAAAGTCGTGGCCATTGTAGACACTCGAAGTGTGGCCAATGGTGATCGTGTCGAAGCGGCACGTCAGCGTGGGCTCACCATCATTACGGGTTCGGCGGTTATTGAAGTACAAGGCAGCAAACGGGTGACAGGTGTTTCCGTTGCTGCATTAAATGCAAGTGGTACGCAAATTGTTGGTTCAGTCACCAAATTAAAAGCGGATACGGTTGCGAGCTCTGGTGGTTGGAGTCCTGTTATCCATTTGTCTTGTCACACGGGCAGTCGTCCTGTGTGGAGCGATGCGGTGGTGGGCTTTTTGCCTGGTCCGACATTGCAAAAGCAGCTTACAGCGGGCGGCATTAACGGCCAGTACGAGACAGCCAACGCGTTACAAGAAGGTTTAGAGGCAGGTCAGCAAGCCTTGGCCAAATTAGGTTTGCCTGATGTTGAGTTAGTGCTGCCTAAAGTTAAGACGTTGAATATGGCCGCGCCAATGAGCCTGTTTCATGTTCCACATCTTAAGCCGACCTCACAAGCACCAAAGCAATTTGTCGATTACCAGACAGACGTAACGGCGGCGGGTATCGAGATCGCTTGTCGCGAGGGCTTTGAAGCGATCGAGCATGTAAAACGCTACACCGCGATGGGGTTTGGTACCGACCAAGGTAAGTTGGGTAATATCAATGGTATGGCGGTGGCCGCTAAAGCCTTGAATAAAACCATCCCAGAAACCGGTACGACCGTGTTTCGTCCTAATTACACACCGATAGCATTTGGCGCGATTATTGGGCGTAACTGTGGTGCGTTATTCGAACCAGAGCGCTATACCGCCATGCATAAATGGCATGTGGAACAAGGTGCCCTGTTTGAAGACGTTGGGCAGTGGAAACGCCCATGGTATTTCCCAAAAGCGGGCGAAACCATTCAGCAAACACTGAATCGTGAATGTTTAGCTGTTCGCAATGCAGTCGGTATATTAGATGCTTCCACCCTTGGAAAAATAGACATACAGGGCAAAGATGCCCGTGAGTTTCTTGGCCGTGTGTACTCGAACGCATGGGCTAAATTGCCCGTGGGTAAATGTCGCTATGGTTTGATGTGTGGCGAAGACGGCATGGTGTTTGATGACGGTGTGACGGCTTGTTTAGGTGAGAATCACTTTTTGATGACCACGACCACAGGCGGCGCCGCGCATGTTTACGAATGGCTAGAGATTTACCATCAAACCGAATGGCCAGAACTAGAGGTGTATTTTAATACCGTCACTGATCATTGGTCGACAGCAACCATTACCGGCCCAAACAGCCGTAAGTTGTTGGAAGAGTTGACCGACGGTGATGTTAGTAATGAAGCCTTTCGTTTTATGGACTGGCAGCAAATCACAGTGGCGGGTGTGCCTGCTCGTGTGTTCCGTATTTCGTTCACTGGTGAGCTTTCTTTTGAGATAAACGTACAAGCCAATTACGGCATGGCGGTCTGGGAAAAACTGATTGAGGCGGGTAAGAAGCATGGTTTGACGCCTTACGGGACAGAAACCATGCACATCTTGCGAGCTGAAAAAGGCTTTATCATTGCAGGTCAAGACACGGACGGTTCGGTTCATCCCTATGATTTAGGCATGGGCTGGTGTGTTTCGAACCAGAAACCTTTTAGTTACATTGGTAAGCGAGGCATGAATCGCTCGGATTGTGTGCGTGAAAACCGTAAGCAATTAGTCGGCTTAAAAACCAAAAACCCAAAACAGGTGATTCCGGAAGGCTCTGCTGCAGTACTGGACCCAAATGGAGTCAAACCTCTGTCAATTGAAGGCCACATTAGTTCTAGTTACTGGAGTGAAACCTTGGGTCGTTCGATCGCCATGGGCTTTATTAAAGGTGGGCTGGATAAAATGGGCGAGAGCGTGTTCTATCCATTGGCCGACGGCACTGTAATTGAGGCTGAGATCTGCAGCCCAATTTTCTTTGACCCAAAAGGGGAGCGTCAAAATGTCTGATGTAACCAGCACAACAAAACTAGAACAGGCAGCCACAAAAGCCGCGGTGATGAACCAGTTACCCGCTGATAAAGAATCGCTTGGACAATCTCCCCTTCATCATGCGGACTTTGCTAGCGCTGCAAAACGAGGGGCGCAGAAGGGCGGAATTCACTTGAGTGAGCTTGCCTTGTTGGGGCATCTTACTTTGCGTTGTGATGCTGGCAATCTGGAGCAACTGGCGGCTGTTGAGGCAATACTTGGCGTGCCTCTACCGTTGACACCGCTCACTTCGGTTGAAAAAGGGGCTTACTCTGTTCGTTGGATGTCGCCAGATGAATGGTTGATCTTGGTGCCAGGTCTTGAGGCATTTTCAATTGAAAGTCAATTCCGTGACGCCATGCCAGGACATTATTCATTAGTAAACAGCAGTGGCGGCTCTACTGTGCTGATGCTCTCTGGTGACAATGCGGTTGAACTACTGCAAAAATCCACCACGATAGACTGGCACCTGTCTGTGTTCCCCGTTGGGAAGGTGGTTTCCACCTTGTTTGCGAAAAGCACAGCGACGATTCGTCGGACGGACGATCAGCGTTTTGAGTTGATCATTCGCCGTTCTTTTGCCGATTATATTTGGCTGTGGATTCAAGATGCCAGTTTAGAATATGGCTTGGTGATAGAAGCTTAAACGCTAGTGATGTTACCCAAAAAAAGCTGATCATTGATCAGCTTTTTTGTTGGATTTAAACATCGTCGTGCCAAAGCTCAATGCGATTACGACCTCGGTCTTTCGCACGGTACAAGGCTTGATCAGCCAGTTTGAGCAAGTCTTGGTAGTGTTCTGCTTGATGGGCGAAAGCGCCTCCCATGCTAATGGTCATTACCAATCCAGGCGCTATGTCTTTGTAAGTGGTGATTTCGATACTTTTCCTTAGTGCTTCACAATAAGTAAGAGCGGCGTTTTCATCTAGCCCTTCGATCACCAAAGTAAATTCTTCTCCTCCCCATCGTGCAACATGCACGTTAGTCCCTTCTAACCGAAGTAGGGTTTTGGCAAGAGACTGAATGACTTTATCGCCAGCTAGGTGGGAGTAGTTGTCGTTAATTTTTTTGAAATGATCTATGTCCATGATGACCAGCATCAGTTGAGTGTTGTCTTGTTTAACTTGTGCAAAGCGTGCGCTGAGCAGTCGATCAAAGGCACGTCGATTTGGCAATCCTGTTAGATCATCTTCATTGGCCTGACGTTGGAAGTCTTCTGACTTTTGGCGTAAAGCATGCGTTTGTTTATCGATAATGGCTTTTAAACGTATTTCACTTTGTTTTAAGCGATGTAAACGCCAATACATAGCACCTGCAAAGAGAGCCAGCACCAATAATACGAAAAGAATTTGCACGCCTAAGCGCTGCCAAAAGTGAGGTAAAACCTCAAAATCGAATACCTGCTCGGCTGTGTTCCAATCACTGTAAGGGTATCGAGCACTCACTAGGAATTGATAATGACCCGGTGCTAAATTGGTATACTCAGCCACCGTACTTTTACCTCTTAATGCCCAATCTTTTTCAAACCCTACTAAGCGCGTACGGTACTCAATTCGAGAGGACATCACATAACCAAGGCCAGCATAATTGAAGATGATACGATTGGTGTTTGCCGGTAATTCGGCTTGTTTGTTAAACGGCAATGGACGACCGTCTACAGAGAGGGACTCAATAACAATGGGCAGTTGAAGAGTGCTTTTTTTAGACACATCTTGGCTGTTGACGGTAGAAACGCCTTTGGCGGTTGCAAACCATAATCTGCCATCTGGTGTGGCAACGGCTGCTGGGTTAGAACCACCGTTGGCTTGTGCGCTGGCCATTCCGTCACTTTCGGCAAAATGTTCAAAGGCGATGTTTTGTTGTTGCCCGTTCGCTATCGAGTGGGCAGCTTTGTAGCTGATTCGCCAAATACCACGATTACTTGTGAGCCAGAGACCATCTTTGCCGTCGTACACCACTTGAAACAACTTGTCGATTGGCAGGCCAGTACTACGCCCGACTAAGCTAAGTTGGCCATCTTGTTGGCGGTAGCGAATTAGGCCACGATCTGTGGTGATCCACACGTAACCAGGTTCAACCCAGAAACCAAATGCGTATCCCGCACCTTCTTGTGAGTGAATCGGAACTCTGCTTACTTTGTCTTCAGATAAAACAGTGACACCGAGGCCTGTACCAACCCAAATTTGACCGCGTTCGTCTTCTGCTAACGCCATAATATAGTTATCCGGTAAACCTTGCTCGCTAGAGTAGGTTCGCATTTCACCATCGGGGGCTTTTTTGACTAAGCCATTGGTGGTTCCTATCCATAGATTGTTTTGGCTATCTTCCAGCACGGCTCTGATTTCGTTATTAGGTAAGCCATCTTGCTGGTCAAGGTACGGTGTAAGTACTCGGTTCTGCCAATACATGAGGCCATGTAGGTAAGTGCCCACCCAAGCGCCGCCACCTTTGCGTTTACCAAAACTGAGCACAGACAAGGAAGAGTTTGTATCAGCGAGTGCATTTTGTGCTTTGTTATCTTTAATAACGCTCAGCCCTTCACTAGAACCAACTAATACCGAGTCTTGATCGATATCCATAACGCTACGTACGTAATTTCCAACTAAGCCTCGATCTTTCGTGAAGGTAGTAAAAGGGGCATTACGTAAACGCATTAGACCGCCGTTTGTGCCGATCCAAATACTGCCTTCTAAATCCTGCAGCATGGAAAGAATACGATTATTTGGCAGACCTTGCTGAGTATCCAGGGTTTCAATGATACCGTTTGTGAGTCGCATTACCCCTTTATTGATGGTGCCAAGCCATAAACTACCAGAGGAATCAAGCATTAGTGTTGTGATGGCTTCTTTAGCAATCTCATCATGTAAGGGTTTGATATTTTCCTTAGATAAAATATACGCGCCTTTGTTCGTTGCTATGATTAGCTGCTTATCTGGCATCTCTAGTAGGGAGTTAACTTGTAAGCTAGGTAGGCCATGTTGACCTAAAATGTCTTCTTTGCTGTTTTCACCATTAAGATGAAATAAGCCTTTGGCAGTTGCTGCCCAAATACGACCCTGACTGTCCTCGAGTAAACGGTAAGCACTGATATTTTTAAGCACCCAAACTTCATCGTTTTGATGGTTTAATGAGTCTGGGTTAGGTCGAAAGAATACTCCAAGACCTTCTACGGCTACCCAAAGATTGCCATCGCGATCGTGTATTAAATAGTTCACCATGCTTTTGGCATCTAATTGAGGTTGCCAACCGTTTTTCCCCCGATAAGTGATGCCGCCTCGGGCGCCAGCAACCCATAAGCCATTACTGTTATCACTGACTAAAGCTCGGGTGCCAGAATCGATAATACCTGTTCGGGTAGAGCGCTCGTAAAAGCGAAATTCGCGGCCATTGTAACGTGCAACACCTTCCCATGTGGCAAACCATAAATAGCCGTCAGATGTTTGTGCAATGGCGTTTATGCTGTTGTGTGGCAAGCCATCCTGAGTAGACCATGTGTCTGTAAAATAGTCTGCAAGCGGTGTGGCTGCATTTGTTAAGGAAGCACTGAAAAACATAGTTAGACATAACCATAGTAACAGTAGTTTTGATTGGTGAACGAACATTCAGTCCTCTCGTCATTATTAGGGGGTGGCCTTAGATCAGAAAAGAGGCACTTAACGCAATACCGAAATAGTAGCAGCTGCTTTGAAGTGGATTTTGATCTATATCAATATTTAGCCGACTCGAAAATACAGTATACCCATAATAAGGGTGTGAACCAGTGACTTCTTTTAGTACATCAGTTACTAAAAGTAAGCAACGTGTTAACTTTTGAGAAAAAATCAATTTAAACCGTGAAAAGTACATTTCTTTGAACTGATCACAAGTAGAAGTAACCATAATATGTATGTTTGTGAAGAATATGAGTAAGTTTTTTACATAAAATAATGATTGGCTTTTATTTATTCGCTATGATGCAGGCCATTTTATGGTGCACCTGTAGAGAGTTAATGCGACTTATAACACATACAACCACGACTAGAATTGGTTATATTTGCTTATTTGCGATCCTTTTACTCGCATTTGGGCCCTTAATCGCCCAGATAAGAGCGCCTTCAATGTCGCCCTTGTTAATGCACACTATGCCATCAATGAACACGGTGACGTCTGAACATAAGCTCCATGATGGTGCGCGCATGGAGGCTCACTCTAGTCATCATTCTGGCATGGCAATGGATCATTCTGGAATGAACCATAAGGCTTGGGATGAACAGTGCGGTTACTGTGATCTCAGTCATAATTTTCCTTTCATTCATAATAGCGTACCGATTCCTTCTGGAAGCAGCCCGCTGCCTCCGCCTATGCTGGCGTCTTGGGTTCGTTCGGCCTTCGACACCGACACTCTTTTTGTACTGGCTTTAAAGCGTGCCCCACCGAGTTTCTCTACACCAATGTATTAATGTTTTAAAAAAATAATCTAATGATAACAGAGAACTTATTATGTCTAGTAATACACATAAGGCTTTATTGCAGTCAAAAAAAGTCGTATCCACACGCGCTCAGCATTTATTAACCCCAGTTGCTATGTCGGTTATTTTAGGTAGCCAAGCTTTGTACTCAGGTGTAGCGATGGCTGAAACAGCAGCCTATACGGCCAATGCGATTGTGATTACGGCACCAGAATTGGATGAGCCGAGTCGTACAAGCGTTAATCTTAGTGAAACGGCGGCGGTTGAATCGGCGACTGACGGCGCTGCGGTATTGAAACAAATTCCAGGTTTTTCCTCAGTGGGTAACGGTGGTGTCAATGGCGACCCCACGTTCCGTGGTATGTTTGGTTCCCGCTTGATCATTTTGACCGATGGCGCACAAATGTTGGGGGCATGTCCTAATCGTATGGATAACCCAACGTCGTACATTAATCCAACGGCGTATGACACCGTAGAGATTGTTAAAGGACCTCAAACCGTGCTTTGGGGGCCAGGTAATTCTGCCGCGACGGTTCGTTTTGAGCGCAAAGAGGAAGACTTTTCTGAGAAAAGTTCACGCTTTGAAGCCAGTGCCATGGTAGGCAGTAATAATCGATTTGATCGAAGCCTAGAAGGGGCTGTAGGTAATTCAAAAGGCTATGTTCGAGTGGAAGCCAACAAAGCAGAATCGGATGATTATGAAGATGGTAACGGCGACGAAGTAGCGTCTTCATGGGAAAAGTGGAACACCAATGTGGCGCTTGGAATAACACCAGATGAAGACACTTTATTAGAGCTTGAACTTGGTCGTGGCGATGGTTTCGCTGAGTACGCTGGACGATCAATGGATGGCACACAATTTCTTCGTGAAACGGCTGCGTTACGGTTTGAAAAGAAAAACATGTCACAAAACTGGAGCAAGATCGAAGCCCAGCTTAATTACGGTTACGCCGATCACATAATGGATAACAGTACATTTCGTGATGGTTCCATGAGTATGCAGGTTGATCGTAGAACGACCAGTGGTCGTGTGGCCTCGACATTTGATTGGGACACAAAAAGTCTTGTTGCTGGGCTAGATGCAAAGCAAGAGCTGCATCGCAGTGAAAGCGTCGAGGATTATTCGCAAGAACAGGTGGGTGTGTTCTCTGAGCTCACGCTATTTATGGAGAATGATGACAGAGTAGTATCTGGGTTACGCCTAGATCACATCAGTGCAACAGATGAAACTACTACGAACACGACTGCAGGTGATACTCGTGCTGATACCTTGGTCAGTGGTTTTTCTCGTTTTGAAAGAGACTTAACCTCCATGCCAGCAACCAGTTATATAGGTTTGGGGTACACAGAGCGCTTTCCTGATTATTGGGAAATGAAGCCGGGGTTAAATACCATAGATTCTGGCGATGCTTTTAGTGATATTAATCCAGAGAAAACCTTACAGCTGGACGCAGGCCTAAACTACAAACGTGATAATCTCAGCTGGTGGGTTTCTGGTTATGTGGGTCTTGTAAAAGACTATATTATTTTTGGTTATGAAGCATCGACTGTGATGGGAACGACCACCATGAAAGGTAAGTCTGGAAATATTGATGCACATATAGCCGGCGCAGAAACGGGTGCACGTTATCTAGTGACTCCTAATTGGAGTACTAATGCCTCTTTAGCGTACGCATGGGGGAAGGACTTAGATAGTGATGCACCGTTACCGCAAATATCTCCATTGGAAGCTAAGCTGGGTTTGACCCATGAAAATGAAGACTGGACAACGAGTGCCGTGCTCAGAATGGTGGCGGCGCAAAATCGCATTGCTGAAGATATGGGGAATGCGGTTGGCTATGATTTTGGCGAATCTGCTGGATTCACAATGATGGATATCAATACCGAATACCGTTACACCGAAAACGTTAAATTCCGAGCGGGTATCGATAACCTCACGGATAAGGCCTATGCCGAACATTTAAACAAAGCAGGTAACTCAGGCTTCGGTTATGCATCTGATGAAGCGTTCAATCAGGCTGGACGTATCATTTGGGCAGGTGTGAATGTTAATTTTTAATGTTCAGGAAATGTAATCCCAAACCCTGTTACTTGTAGTACAAGTAACAGGTATGGCGAAAAACAGCGCTCATTTGAGCGCTGTTTTTTTTATCTCTTTAGAAAAGAGGGTATTACTGATGTGAATCCATACTTTTGTTGTTGATATTGATATCCTGTTACGAGAGACAATATAAATAAAAAAGAAAGGGAGAAGCGTGTGTTTTTTAACTCAACTTTAAAAAAACAGTTAGCTGCCGCCAAGGAAGCGTTGGGAGTAGAATCAAAATCGAACCAAGCTTTGGTTGATCAGCTGAAACAAGAATTGGCAGCCGCTAAAGCTGAGACTCGTCATTTGCAAGACGATGTAAAAGCAAAAGAAGAAATTCTTGGTTATCACCTTCGTGGTGGTGTTATGTTGGATGAAATCCGAGTTGGGTTATCCGATAGTGCGCAAAGATTAATTGAAGAGCGTAAATCTCTCAAACAACTGAACGTAATGTTTGATGAAACACATTCTGCTCTTGCTCGTCTTAGTGAAAGAGCGGGTATTATTAATGATCAAGCGACTTACAGTATGGATGCGGCAAGCGTACTTGATAAAACAGCGATTAGCATCAGTCAGCTTGTTTCCACCATTCAAGAAATATCCAATCAAACGAATTTATTGGCGTTAAACGCCGCCATTGAAGCGGCTAGGGCCGGAACAGCTGGGCGAGGCTTTGCCGTAGTGGCTGATGAGGTAAGAAACCTTGCCAGCAAAACTCACACGGCCAGCGAGCAAGTTGAGCAGTTGGTTAATCAGGTTATTGATCAAACTAGTCGAATTAAAGAAATGGTCGATAAAAGCCAAGCGAGTGCCATGGATGTGTCTTCTTCTTCTACGCAAATCGACCATGTCGTGGACAGCGTAATCGAGCGATCTGATCACATGCAAAAAGTCATTGGTATCGCCGCGACCTACTCGTTTTTGAATACGGTGAAGTTAGATCACGCAGTATGGAAAAACGATGTGTACGAGAGAATCGATAAAAAATCTTTCGCAGAAACGGTGAACTTACATACAGAATGTCGTCTAGGAAAGTGGTACTACGAAGGCTATGGTGCCAAACAGTATAAGAGCTCAAACAGTTTTCAGGCCATAGAAAGACCGCATAAAGCAGTGCATGATTCTGGTCGAGCGGCATTGGCAGCAGCGCAAGCTGGCAACACAAAAGATATGTTGACTCATTTGGATATTATGGAAACAGCAAGTATTGAGGTTGTGGTGAAGATTGATGAATTACTGCAAGATATCCAAAATCGTTAGGATCTTGATACAAAGGCAACAAACTTATGTCTGTTGCCTTTCAATAGGATTGAGTTATTAGGAAAAATAGTTCTAATTTAACAGTAAAAAGACTTACTTGCTGTTAAACGCGGTATTTTCATTATCTATGCTGTAAATGGTCCAGCGCTCATTTGCAAATTGCTGTTGTGCAAAAACTTCAGCAACCACTCGACGATTTAGTTCGCGACCTTCAGCAGTATCGTTTTCAGAGATAGGGCGGCTTTCACCATAACCAATGCCTTTAACTCTGCTCGGATCAATTCTGAAGCTGTCTATGAGTACATTTGAAATGGCTGATGCTCGTTGTTGAGATAAGTTTAGGTTCAATTCGGCTGACCCATCGCTGTCAGTATGGCCTTCAATGACAACGTTGCTGTTTGGGTTGCTCTTGAGGAAATCAGCAAGGCTTTTAAGTTCGCTGTAAAAGCGAGGCTTAATATCAGATTTTCCAGAGTCGAAAAGAACATTTAGTTCCACAGACAGTAGCTTTGTTACCTGGTTAGAACAGCCATTGTTATCAATGGCCGCACTTATGGGTGTGCCTGGGCAAAGGTCTCTAGCATCAATAACACCATCTTTGTCTGCATCAGCAAGGCGAGGCTGTATATCAGAGGTATAGAGAGTCTCTGATGCAATAGTGTAGTGTGTTTGAAAGGCAAACAACATACTAACAATGCTGATGATTCGAATAGGTAACTTCATGCTCAGACCTTATACAGTGCTTTCATGCAATAAGATTAAAAACAAACAAGCGAAATAGCCAACAGATATTTGTAAGTTTGTTTATTTTTTCGCTTTTTGTGTAATCTTTTGTAACTACCAGCTGCCTGTGTTATCCATAGATGCCCAAGGCTCGGCACTTTCAAGAGCGTCGCCCTTTTGTAGCAATTCAATTGAAATGTTATTTGGATCTTTAATAAACGCCATATGGCCATCTCTTGGTGGGCGTAATATTGTAACACCGATGGATTGGAGTCTTTCGCAGACCTGATAAATATTCTCCACTTCGAAAGCCAAATGGCCAAATTGATCGCCTCCAGTGTAGCTTCGATCACTCCAGTTGTGAGTGAGCTCCACTTCAGGTGCACCTTCTTCGGTTGCATAGTAAATAAGCGAAAACTGACCCTTCTCGCTGTCCATGCGCCGAGTTTGAATTAAGCCTAGTCCCTTTGTATAAAAAGTGTGGCTCTCTTCCGGTTTATCGGTTCTTATCATGGCGTGTAAGTAGCGTATAGACATACAGGATTCCTGTTGTTTGTGTGTGTTTGGAATAGATGAGTGTGACTAAGAGGGCCAATTAATGCAGTAAAATTAGCTAGGTTCAACAAAGGAGTTTAAAAATTCTTTTTACCTTCTTATTCCTCCCAGACCCACCTCAGAGGCTCACCAAAATCATCATAAATGACTTTTTTCTTTGGCTTCTTTTTGACGATGACTGGTGTCGTGGTTTTCTTATGCTTTTTTTGTTGGATGGCGGCGACTACGTGGTTTAATGGCGTTCGATTTTGTTTCGGCTCACTAAAGCCAATGTGACTCGTGTTATACTTGCCATCAATTAATCCAGATTCTCCCATATCAACTTGCTGGATCGAACCATTCCTTTCAATAAACTGATCGACCAATGATTCAAGCTCTTTGCGTGTGTCTTTTTTTGTTGTTTTTGGTTTTATCATGGTGATAGGAATGGAGAAGATCCTGCTGTCGATGGGTTAAATATTGACCGTATTCTATTCATATTAAACGTAAGAGGTGGCTGATGTCTATTAGCAACTTAATTGTGCATGAGATTCAAAAACAACAAGGTGAGCGCAAAGCCATACTGATTGCTCGGCCTAACGAAAACCCTATCGATGATCAAGCAGAAACCTTGTTTGCTCAAGTGACAAGTTTATTTAACCGGTCCGGAATGAATACCGGTCGCTTTGCCAATCCGCAAGGCAGTGTGGATGGGGCACAATTGCCCGCTTTGTTGACTAAGTATTTTAAAGAGGACGCTTTTACCGACTTTCCCAGTTTTACACGTGAATGTGCTGCAAATTATCTGACCTATTTAGAGCCTGTCGAAGAGGTCGCTGGTGGCTTGTTATGGTTCAATCATTACGAGTTACATGGCACACATTTCCTTTATATTGTGATGCTTAAGCGAAAAGAGGGCATTGGATTAAGTGCTGACCTTAGTTTGTCTCAAATTGAACAAATTGAAGTCGAGAAATTGCACATGTCTTTGCGGATAAACTTAAGTGCGTGGCAAGCTGGCGATGAAGGGCGTTATATTTCTTTTCGTTTTGGTCGGGCTCCCAAACATGAAAGCGAATACTTCACTCAATTTATTGGATGTGATGAGCCTAAAGTTGCAGCGAAAGAAACGCGAAAATTAGTAGATTTGACCTCGGCATTTTGTCAGTCAGAGGGCTTGGCATCAAAGCAGGCTAATGAATTTAAAAAAGTAGTGGCAGAGCAATGCCAGGCGAAGGCAGAAGAAAGAGAGCCGTTAGCGATAAAAGACATAGCTTCTCAGGTTGCGTCGCGTTTTTCGGTAGAACAGGCGAATAAATTTTTAGAAATAGCGGACTCTGACTCCTTTAAAATGGAACAAGAAATCTTTGTGGAAAAGGCAGCACTTAAAAAGCTGACAAGATTGTCTGGCAGCTCTCGCGCCCTTACGATGAGTTTTGACAGTGACTTATTGGGTGAATCAATAGTGTTCGATGCGGATACTGGCACACTAACGATAAAAGAGCTCCCAAAAAGCCTACTTAAGCAGCTTCAGTCCATGTCTAATTAAATTGTTTCGACAGCAGGGCTAAATTTAGGCTGTGTTGTCGAGTGCACCTAAAGCCCAAGCAAGGTTTCAAGTTCCGCCATAGAGTCAAAGCATTCGCTTGCACCTGCTGTTAGCTGTATTGCTTTGTCTACGCTTTCACTAAAAGCGAGCACCTTCATGCCGGCGGCACGGCCGGCGCCAATTCCTGCTACTGAATCTTCGATAACCAAACAATCCTTGGGTAAAACACTAAGCGCGGCCGCAGCTTTTAAGTAAAGGTCGGGAGCAGGCTTTCCATTTTTCACATCCTCCACGCAGAAACGAGTAGCAAATCGTTGGCTCAATTGTATTTTGTGAAGTTTAAATTCCATTTCTTCGCGACGGGCATTAGTGGCCATCGCAATGGGAACTTGTATTTTTTCCAATAGTTGCAGGACACCTTTGATTGGTGTGAGTTTGTTGTTGATGGCGTTATGGAATTGTTGGCGATAATTAGCATCAAAGTCTACAGGTAAGGCTCGACCCAAAAGCTTTTCTGCGTTTGCCAAGTTTTCTTGGTTGGTAAAGCCGGTGAATTGCGCGTGCAGTGTTTTGTCGTCTAGGTGTAAGCCTTGTTCGATTAAAAGAGATTTGAGTATTCTGTTAGAAAGCGTTTCCGTATCGACAATAACGCCATCACAATCAAAGATAATTGCTTTGTAAGAATAAGCCATAACGATAAAATCCATATTGAAGCTGTGTTTGGATAGTAACGAATTCTTATGACAGAAAGAA
The DNA here is from genome assembly GCF_018145875.1 of Marinomonas vulgaris. Lineage (GTDB taxonomy): Bacteria > Pseudomonadota > Gammaproteobacteria > Pseudomonadales > Marinomonadaceae > Marinomonas > Marinomonas vulgaris. The sequence goes on from NZ_JAGSSV010000002.1 coordinate 164,434, forward strand.
AGGGCGGGTTGTTATTTTTATCCCTTGGAAAAGAAGTGTTTACGATAACTTAGTGACTGCTTATTATGAGCATGAAAAAGTAGATGATTCTTATAGCTAAATAATTAATGACTTAATTGTCCTGCTTGTGCAGGGGAGTGGGTGAGTTTTTTGGCCCGTTTAATGATCGAGGTTAAAAATACCAATGAGGCTTTGACTATTTTAGCGCGAGCCTGACGGCGACGTTGGATTTTAGCCGAGTTGTCTGTATAGCCCCATTTAGCTAAAAGTGCTTCATACTGTTCTTGTGAGTCCATGATTATCTCCTGTTGATTTACTTAAAAAATGTTGTTTTATTACAACAAAAAGAAGTGTAAGGGGGAGATGATTATCGAGCAAACGATCGTTTTTCATCTGTTTCGTTAGTTTTTTTCATCATATAGATTGTATCTAGGAGTTGTCTTGTACCAACCGTTAGAAGGTTTTTCAAAAAGCTGGATATTTAAACGCAGCGACCCAAGTGTTGCGCCTGAAGATGTTGCTCAAATTAAGATGTTGACTGAGTTGGCGGCGAGAGAAATTTGGCGTAACTACATTAGTGCTGATCAATTGCATCCGGATCATTTCTCGACACAAGATTGGCAACAAAAAGAGGCTGCTCAGGTGCCAAATGGTAAGCTGCTGTGGGAAAAAGCATGGGACAGCGATCATGACGATTTGCCTGAGCTATTATTGGCGCACTTTTCTGCATGGGGAGAAGATACGACGGTTTACTTTTGTTGCCATAATGAGTTGGTGTTTGAAATGCCCTGGGGGGTGTTCAAAAGAGTTTGGAAGGCATGTTTATTTCTGGATAATGGCCCAGTTTTGGTTGGTAAGAAAAAGAAGCAAGCAGCTCAGTTCCATTCAAATGGCTGGGTGAACTTGCTCTATCGCGTGTTCTAAGTTATTAAATTACGTTATTTTCTTTCACACTGTCAGCTCATTGCCACGCTTTCGACTTGCTAAGCAGCGCTCATTAAACAAAGTGTAGTATTGAAGTAGTGTGTCGCTTTGAGTGTTGTGACCTAGTGCAGACAGCAGCATAGCCGTCACTTCTGCGGTAGCGAATTGCATTTGATGCTTTGAGTGGCGTACAAGGAATGAGCGTTGCACATCACTGTTTAGCTCAAGGTGTGGAAGTGCTTTAAGCCATTCACTTTGATGAAACATTTTACTAGCCTGCTTCCAAGTACCATCCAAAATAACAAAGGTGTGTTTAGTATTATCTGGACATTGTTGAATGGGCAGGGCTCTTTCTGACCGTTTCTGCTCTTTTGCTTTGTCTGTGCGTGGGAATAAAACGGTGCAATTATTTTGAGCTTTTTCTAGCGAAGCCAACAATGCCTTTGATGGCTGGGTTCTATCCCATAGAAATGCTTCAGTGTCGTGGGGGAAGAGGTCTGCAATCAGTCGACCACTGTTCGTGGGTTTGTGAATTTCGTCACGGTGAAATAACAAGATAAAATGAATGGGAGATGTTTGGCTTGTTCGGTTAAAACAAAAGCAAGCAAACTCTGCCATAAGGCAATTTTCACAACGACGGGTATTAGAACCTCTTGCTAAAAAGGGTCTTGTGGAGTCGACTCTGCATTGCTCGCGTAATATATCGACACTGTGCTTGTAGGCTGTCATAGATGGAAGAGGCTGCACTCGAAATTTGAGCAATTATTATCTCCCTTTCTTTCAAAATGTCTAGGTCAGTTTGCTTTGTTTCGAATGTTTCAGATCGTAAACAAAGTCCTGTCATATTGGTTTTTTTCACTAAAACCTTACATAAAATATGCAAATACCAAGGAATGCTTACAAAGCTAAGATTTGCTTCTGTTCGTGGTTCTTTAGTCGCGATATGGTGACAGATATTATTTTTTAGGTATGAGTTGTTTATGGGTCGTTATATCTCTCCGGTTTTGTACATTCTGCTTATGTTGGTCGGGTGTGTAGCATTTATTTCTATTGCCGGAGTTCGTGTTGGTATGTTTGAGCCAACGACCGGATTTTCTTTATTGCGTAAAAGCGTTTTTGCCTCCTTGATCTTATCTATTTTGGCAGCTTTGTCTCTAGGGGTTTGCCGTCGAGAGTCTAACCCTGCTTACAAGCGCTTCTTCTCCCTTGTGCTCATTGTTTCAGTGGCCTACAGCATCATGTGGATAGGTTTTTACATACAGCGCATAAACTTGCCTAAAATTAGCGATATCACTACAGATACCGTCATGCCGCCAGCTTACTTAAACGTTAATTTCATCCGAAAATCCAAAGAAAACGACCTTCACTACGATGCCGATTTTGCACCTATTCAGCAAGAGTATTACCCAGATGTGCAGCCTGTTTTTTCTGATAAAGACAAACCCTATGTATACGCTCTAGCTGTAAGGCTTGTACAAGAACGTGGTTGGGAAATTGTTGCTCTGTATTCAGCCGCCGGTATTATTGAAGCTACAGCACGCACACCCATTTTTGGCTTTCGTGATGATGTGGTAATTCGAGTGGCGGATTTTAAAGATGGCGAAGTGAAGGTGGATATGCGTTCTTGCTCCAGAGTGGGGAATGGAGATTTTGGCGTCAACGCTCAGCGAATTGAATCCTTTATGGCAGACTTGTCATTGGCGCTTGAACGGTCTGATATGCCAAACATGAGCTCCGTTCGTTAGTCGACTTTTAGTGCTGCTCATTTGCTTTACGATAAGGGCCTTCGTAGTCAAATAATCGTTCTGTAACTTGCCAATATTGTTTCATTTTCTTTGCGATAACAAAGTCTGGAAAGGGTAGGTATTCTAAAAACTGTGTGACATCTTCTACTTTTTCAAACTCAATGACGTGGCTTCCATTAGCTAATCTTCTCGCAAATTGCTCATTAAACACCTTTCGTGATTTATTTAAATTAAATCGAAAAGTCTCTGATAAGGTGACACCATCTTCATCATGGTAGACGATCTTTAGTGCTTGTTTGTTTTTATCCAGTTCTGTTGTGATGCCCGAACAGCGTAGTACCTTATTGTTTTTTAAGTTGAGAGCGTTGCGGAGTAGATCATCTGGATCGATGAGTTTTTCGTCACAGTGTTGGCACCGACGGGCGGCAATGTCGTTTTCTTCATTGCAATGGGGGCAGCGTTTAAAACGGAAACGATAAGCGCATTGTGCTTCCCCTTGCTCTGTTTCGACCAAGCCATGACAACGTCGCCCAAAATGTTCTGACACATTACCTTCTGAGTCTTTTCTTCCCCAAAAAGTGTTGGCAAAATCACATTCAGGGCAGTGGATTTGTACCGCCACAGAGTCCGGAGTAGGGCGTTTTTCACCGATTTCTGGCTGAAAAATATCATAGCCATTATTGGTGTAATCCAATACTAGGCAGTCTTTTTTACCAGGGCTCAAACGTAAGCCACGACCCACAATCTGCTGAAACAGGCTAATGGACTGAGTCGGTCTTAAGATTGCAATCACGTCCACATGGGGAGCATCAAACCCTGTGGTTAATACCGACACATTGACCAAAAATTTGATCTGTTTGGCTTTAAATGCCGAGATAATGCTATCTCTTTGTTTGAGTGCGGTTTTGCCTGTGATCAGTGCAGTATTATGGTTGGGCAAATAACCGACAATTTCCTCGGCATGATCAATGGATGAGGCGAAAATCATTACCCCTTGGCGGTGTTCACTTAACTGTACAATTTGCTCGCTAACCGCTTGGGTAACGCGAGGGTGCTTGTGAATGAGTTCGTTTAAGGCTATGTCGTCGGTGTTTTGTTCCCCATCAAGACTCTCGGTGAGTAAACTAAAATCATAATGGGTGATGGCAGCGTCATAATGAATAGGAGGGGTTAAATAGCCTTTTTTGACCATGTGCTGCAAGGGTAACTCGAAAATACAGTCGCTAAAAAAGGCATCAGTGACGGCTCGAATATAGCCGTGGTAGTGCCGTTTATAGATCCAGCCACTGCCGAGACGATAAGGTGTTGCGGTTAGGCCTAAGATTTTTACCTTTGGATTGAGCGCTTTGAAGTGCTCAATGGCTTGTTGATATTGGCCGCTTTCTTCCATGGCAACACGATGGCATTCATCGATAATAATGAGGCTAACAGGATCATTGAAGGCGTTTAGGTTGCTGGCCATGGATTGAATGCTGGCAAAGGTGGTTTTAGACGCGTGATTCTTTTGATTTAGACCCGCCGAAAAAATACCTGCCGTGGCGCCCGTGGCTAAAAATTTGCTGTGATTTTGTTCCACTAATTCTTTTACGTGAGCCAAACAAACGACTCGACCCCGAGCAAGGCGGCTTAGCTCGGCAATCACCAAGCTCTTTCCTGCGCCCGTGGGCAAAACAATAACCGCTGGATCGCTGCTTTGACGAAAATGCGACAAAGCCGCTTCAACGGCTTGTGTTTGGTAATCCCGTAATTTAAAAGTGTGATTTGTCGTCATAGCGTATCGAAATCTTGGTGTGTTGAAGGGGGCGCTGCAGTACTATAGCCGTCACGGTGATTTTGCCTTTTTGACAGTGATTAATCTATCTATGCCTACCCTTGAACCCGACTTAAATCGTCTTTATGTTGAAAATTCCATCCCAGCTTTTAGCCGAGAGGCGCCTTTTTCTTCATTACTAATGGATTTGCAAACGCAGGGTTGGAGCGTACAGGATGATTTTTTTTCAACTGGATTTACCCAGGCGCTCAAAGATGAGGCAGAAAACATTCAAAATGCTTTTATGCTACAAGCGGGAGTGGGGCGCAAGCAAGATCATCAATTGGTATTGGACGCGCGACGTGACTACATTCAATGGATTGACCCAGATAAACCGATACGGAAAGACTTTTTGCGTACCATGGAAGAGCTTCGCATTGCGTTAAATCGACGACTTTTTTTAGGTTTGTTTGATTATGAGGCGCACTTCGCTCGTTACGAAAAAGGCGCCTTTTATGAAAAGCATTTAGACGCCTTTAAAGGTGAAAGTAATCGAATTTTGTCTACGGTTTTGTACCTTAATGACGACTGGCAAGATGGCGATGGCGGAGAGCTGGTGATTTACGATGAAAACAACCCCGATATTGAAATAGGTCGTTTTTTCCCAAAAAAAGGCCGCTTGGCGGTTTTTCTGAGTGAATGCTTTCATCATGAAGTGATTGTCGCCAAGCGCACTCGACACAGCATCGCAGGGTGGTTTCGAGTGAACAACACCACAAGCATGACGCTTGACCCAGATCAATAAAAGTACGGTTATATTCCCTTGAATCCTGATGTTTATAGGCTGTTTGCCTCGAAAATACATCGATAAGTCTCTATAATGCGCGCCTTGTTTAATTGCTCTGGTTTTACGTTCCAGATCGCATAGGAGAAAGTATGTCTAAAGTTGTTGTGTGTGCCTTGTATAAGTTTGTTGAATTGCCGCATTTTGAATCTCTGCGTGAACCCTTATTAAATACCCTTGAAGACAACGCTATTCGCGGTACCTTGCTATTGGCCAGCGAAGGCATCAATGGCACGGTTGCGGGTTCTCGTGAAGGCATCGATGCCTTGTTAGCTTGGCTAGATCAGCAGCCTGGCTTAGAAAATATCGGCTACAAAGAGTCTTACGACGAAGACATGCCCTTCTACCGTACAAAAGTAAAACTGAAAAAAGAAATCGTCACCATGGGGATTCAAGGTATAGACCCTAAGCGTGTTGTGGGAACCTATGTAAAACCTTCCGATTGGAATGCGTTGATCTCCGATCCCGATGTGATGTTGGTCGACACCCGTAACGATTACGAAGTGCAAATTGGCACCTTTAAAAATGCGGTGAACCCAAAAACCGATACTTTCCGCCAGTTCCCAGGTTATGTGAAAGAGAATATGGACCCAGCGAAGCAGAAAAAAGTCGCCATGTTTTGCACCGGCGGTATTCGTTGTGAAAAGTCCACGGCTTACATGCTAGAGCAAGGCTTTGAAGAGGTGTACCACCTTGAGGGCGGCATTCTAAAATACCTTGAAGACGTGCCAAAAGAAGACACCATGTGGGAAGGCGAGTGCTTTGTGTTCGATAACCGCGTTTCGGTAAACCATGACCTTCAAAAGGGCGAATACGACCAGTGCCATGCTTGTCGTATGCCGATCACGGAAGAAGAAAAACAAAGCGAGCATTATGTTCAGGGCGTCAGCTGTGTACATTGTATCGATAAGTTTACCGATGAACAGCGCCAGCGATTTATCGAGCGTGAACGTCAAGTGCAATTGGCTCGCGCTCGAGGCGAAGAGCACATTGGAGCCGAAGTCTTGGATGCCGTAGAGAAGCATCGCGTTGAAAAAGCCCTCGAAAAAGAGCGTCAACGTAAAATACGCGAAGCGCAAGCCAGCTAAATCGATTGGCTTAATCCTTGTTTTTGTTACGACTTTTGTTTGCTGCAAACAATACAGTGAGCAAAAGTCATTCTAATCTTTTATTTTAGATCTTTATAACGTCATTTTTTGTTATTTCTTCCCTTTCCTGATCACCTCGTAAGCGATGAGTGGTTCCGAAATGCTTCGTACTGCCGTACAATGAAAAACCGCTTTTTTATCAGCCAGTACCCATCATGAGTTATCAAGTTTTAGCACGTAAATGGCGCCCGCAAACCTTCTTAGAAATGGCTGGGCAAGACCATGTTCTTCAAGCGTTGGTCAACGCACTACGCCAACAGCGTTTGCACCATGCGTATCTGTTTACCGGCACCCGTGGCGTGGGTAAAACAACCATTGCACGTATTTTCGCCAAATGCTTAAACTGTGAAACCAACGGTATTTCTCCTGAGCCATGCGGTACCTGTGACAGTTGCCGTGAAATCGCCGAGGGTCGTTTTGTCGACCTGATTGAAGTGGATGCGGCGTCTCGAACCAAGGTCGAAGATACTCGCGAGCTGCTGGAAAACGTACAATATGCACCAACTCGTGGGCGCTTTAAGGTCTATCTGATAGACGAAGTTCACATGCTCTCGACTCACTCCTTTAACGCCTTGTTGAAAACGCTAGAAGAACCGCCTGCACACGTTAAATTTTTATTGGCGACCACAGATCCACAAAAACTGCCCGTGACTGTGTTGTCACGTTGTTTGCAATTCAACCTTAAAAACATGTCGCCACAACGGGTGGTGGATTATTTGCAAACCGTATTGAATACAGAAGAAGTGAGTTTTGACCAGCCCGCCTTGTGGCAAATCGGCCAAGCGGCTAATGGCAGCATGCGAGACGCGTTGAGCTTAACCGATCAAGCCATTGCTTTTGGTAACGGGACCATTTCTGAATCTGGCGTTACGGCCATGCTGGGCTTGGTCAATCAGACACAAATTCTAGATTTATTAGAAAGTGTGGCGGCAAAAAACGCCGCACAAGTGTTATCACGCATCGAGCAGCTTGCGGATTATCAGCCTGATTTTGGCGCTATTTGTGGCAGTTTATTGGATGTGTTGCACCGTGTAGCGATCGAACAGCAGGTGCCGGGCGCGCTGGTGGATCAATTGGGAGATTTGCCTCGAATTCAAGCGGTAGCGTCCAGCGTCAGCGCCGAAGAAATTCAGATGATGTATCAAAGCTTGTTGATCGGTCGACGTGATTTGCCGCTCGCTCATTCGGTTCGTGCGGGTTTTGAAATGCTGATGCTAAGGCTTATTGCCTTTCGCCCTGCGCCGCCCATGATGGTGAGCCATCAAGCGGCACCGATCACGAACACTGAGACATACGAAAAGACTTACGAAGAGGCTCAACCAAAGCCGGTTGTAGCGTCTGAGCCGCCTCCAGTAGATACGCAAGCGCCCGTTGAACCTGAGCCAACCGCCATAGCAGTAGAAAGCAAAACAACAGCCCAATTGCAGGCCGAGCGCCCACCTTGGCAAGATTCGCCAAGCTCAGATGAAAAAAAAACAGCGGTTGAGGTCGCGCCCGTTGAAAGTGTAGCGCCTCAAACCCATATAAATGACACCGAGCAAGTGGCGTCGCCGGCGCCGAGCGATCATGTCGAGCCAAAACAACAGGAACAGACGCCTTTCGTGGCGGCGACATCGTTTGCCGATGATGACAGCATCAGCGATGAAGACGAGGATGAGGAAGAAGCCGAAGAGCAAGCGATCGCCGATGTGACCGATCCTTTTAATCCAGCGGCGGATTTAGTCGATGCGTTGGCCGCAGATCCTGTACCGTCAGAGAGTGAATCATCCGACGAGACGAGTTTAGAAAGCACCGGAATGGATACTCGTCTGGCGAAGGTGCCAGACACCATTGCCCAGCCGGCATTAGGGATGCCTATGCCAGAACTGGCGCATTTTCAAGACTTAACCATGAAGCTTTGGTGGTTGGTGGCGCCGCGTTTGAGTCTGACAGGCTTGGTGCAAAATATTGTCATGAACTCGAGTTTAGTTGATGCTAGTGATCAAGGTATTCGCTTGCAAGTGCCTTTAGAATATGGGCACATGTTGAACCAAGCACGATATGAACAGGTGCAGTCGGCACTGAGTGATTTTTTCGCTATGGCGGTGCCTCTAATCATTGACACGGTGGAAGACACCAGCGGCGTGACCGCAGAAGAATTTGCCGCGAGTAAGCGCGCTGAGGCCTTACAAGTGGCTATACAATATTTGAATTCACATCCCGTTGTGCAAGCCCTAACGACAACCATGGGCGCACAATTGGTATACGATACCGTCAAAGTTAAAGCTTAATTTGGAGAGCAAAGATATGTTTAAAGGTGGAATGGGTAACATGATGCGCCAAGCGCAACAAATGCAAGAAAATATGCAAAAAGCCCAAGAAGAAGTGGCAAACATGGAAGTAGAAGGTCAATCCGGCGCGGGTTTGGTTAAAATCCTGATGACTGGTCGCCATGATGTAAAACGCGTTTCTATTGACGACTCCCTTGTGGGCGATGACAAAGAAATGCTAGAAGATTTAGTCGCTGCTGCGATTAACGACGCGGTACGTAACATTGAAGTCAGCCAAAAAGAAAAAATGGCCGCCGCCACAGCGGGTATGTCCTTGCCACCTGGTTTTAAAATGCCATTCTAGGAGTGGAATTTGTTTAGTCCCTTAATTAAAGAATTGATTGATTCGTTGCGTTGTTTGCCAGGCGTTGGCCCAAGATCGGCGCAAAAAATGGCTTTGTATTTACTCGAACGTGATTTTCAAGGGGCAGACAGGTTAGCGAATGCGCTGCGAGAGGCGCTCGATAAAGTCGGGCGTTGCTCCAGTTGTCGCATTTTGACAGAAGAATCAGAGTGCGAGATTTGCCAAGATCCCGAGCGAGATGCAAAGCGTTTGTGTATTGTTGAAACCCCGGCGGACGTGGTCGCCATTGAGTCGGCAGGCACTTACACGGGGCGTTATTTTGTTTTGCTGGGGCATTTGTCACCGATAGATGGCATTGGCCCAGAAGAATTGGGGCTGGATCGATTAGAAGCCTTGGTTCAGCACAACAGCGTGGAAGAGGCGATTATCGCCACCAATTCTACGGTAGAAGGTGAGGCAACTTGCCATTATATCGCGGAAAAACTAAAAACATTGAACATCAATGTAAGTCGTATTGCTCACGGTGTTCCTATGGGCGGTGAGCTGGAATACGTTGATGGCAACACTCTGGCGCTCGCGCTGGAGGGACGGAAGACACTCTAATATGAATGATCAAGATGATACTCTGGCAATTGTGTGGGTTGGTGACAATGAATCCTTGGCAACCTGGTGTGATTACTGGGCGCAATTGCCGGTCATCGCTGTTGATACCGAGTTCATTCGTCGAACCACGTATTTTCCAATTACCGGCTTGATCCAAATTAGTGAGGGCGACAAAGCCGTACTGATCGATCCTTTGACGATTGACGAATGGGCGCCATTAAAAGCCTTGATGGTCAATCCTGCGGTGATGAAAGTATTTCACGCTTGCTCAGAAGATTTGGACGTGTTCGATCGACTACTTGGCGTGCTTCCAACCCCGTTTTACGACACCCAAATCGGCGAAGCTTATGCTAGCGCCCAATGGTCGCTTAGTTATGTGAAGCTGATTCATGAATACTTGCACATTGAAGTGGCGAAAGACGAAACCCGTTCTGACTGGACACAACGCCCGCTAACCGATGCGCAAAAGCGTTATGCCGCCCTTGATGTGGTGTACTTAGCTAAAGTGTACCCGATGCAAATTGCCCGTCTGCAAGAGAAAAACATGCAGGAGTGGGTGCTAGAAGACTGCGAGTCGCTGAAATGGCAATATCAAATGAATTCCGATCCTGAGCAAAACTGGGATGGTATTAAAACCGCGTGGCGCTTATCGCCGGCTGGGCTGACTTTGTTGCGTTTGCTGTTCATTTGGCGCGATGAGCAAGCGCGCCAAGAAAACGTGCCAAAGGGTCAGATATTAAAAGATCGCACTCTTTGGTCGTTGGCAAAAATGTTACCGACTCACCACAAAGCCGTGTCCGACGCCGAAGAACTAACGGGCAAGCAGCATCGTTTGTATGGCGAGGTGATTTTAGAAAAAGTCGCTTTGGTGAACCAACTCTCGCCAGATGAATACCAGCTGCCACTAGAAATGCCTTTGCCATCTCAAGCGGGTGAACTGACCAAATCGATTAAGGCTTTTATTAGACAGAAATCTGAGGCGTTAAACATCGCCCCAGAGGCCATGATGAAACGCAAATTACTCGATCCTTTGGTGCGTCATTTGTTTGATGGCTCTGACATTGATTGGGCCAATCCGGCGATGACCGGCTGGCGCCGCGATGTGATCGTGAACCCAGTACTAGAAAAATTCAAAAAATAGCAAATGACCAAATAAGGTCAAGAGAGCATTATGAAGCAACATTTAATTGTCGAAGTCTTTCGTTCTTCCAAGCACGATGGCATGTATTTGTACGTAGAAAAGAAAATCGGCTTGAAAGACATCCCAGAAGACTTAATGTCTCGCTTCGGTAAGGGCGTGAGTGCTATGACCATGTTGTTGACGCCGGAAAGTAAATTGGCCCGTGCAAATGCACAAAGTGTCATTGAAGGGCTTCGTGATAAAGGCTTTTATCTGCAGTTACCACCAGCGAAAGACGATTACCTACTAGACCTATATAAAACGCCGACGCAAGCGGTGTACTGATTATGATAGCAAAGCGTTATGAGCCTTTTTGGAAAACCACGCCCTTGTCGCAAATGACCAAAGATGAATGGGAATCCTTGTGCGATGGGTGTGGTAAATGTTGCTTGCAAAAACTGCAGGACGATGAAACCGAAGAGGTCTTTTACACCAATTTGTCCTGCAAGCAGCTTAACATTGCGACTTGTCAGTGTAAGGTTTATGAATCGCGACAAGCTAAAGTCGCCGACTGCATAACGCTTACGCCCGATCAGATCGATGATTTTCAGTGGTTACCAGATACTTGCAGTTATCGTGTATTGCATGAAACCAAGGAGCTGCCAAACTGGCATCCTTTGGTAGTGGGCAGTCGCAAAGAGATGATGCGCCAGGGATTAACGGTTGAACATTACGCCGTGAACGAATCGACAGTCGACGAAGAAGAGTGGGATACTCATATCATTAAGTGGGTGCATGGTATGCCAGAACCTTATGATATGAATACGTGATTATTTAACGGTCTTAACATTAAGTGCGTCACAAATGGAGTGTGTCAACATGAAGTGGTTGAAAATCAAGGCAATCTTGCTAACGACAGCGCTCTTGTCTTTATGGACGTCTTTCGCTGTGGCGGACACGCAATTTCGTATCATTGTTGATGCCTCTGGCAGTATGCAAACCAGCGATCCAGACAGGTTAACCTCTGAAGCTTTGCGTTTGCTGTCAGAGCTTTCTCCCGACGAAACCAGCAGCCTAGGTGTTTGGTTATTTGGGGAAGAGCCTAGAGTCTTGTTGCCAGAGTCTCTTGTTAATGACGACAGCCGCGCGACCTTAGCGCGTTATGTGAGCCACTATGTGACGCAAGATGTGAAAACTGATTTAGAAGCGATTCTCCGTCTACTTTTAGACACACCCGATTCTGAAGATTTATCTTTAAACATAGACCGACATTGGATTCTAGTAACCGATGGTTTTGTCGATATCAGCTTAGATGATGCAGTAAACAAAGCCTCTCGTGATCGTATCTTGTCGGAGCTAGTCGGTGAATTGAACGACCTGAACGTGCATTTGCACACAGTATCCATGACCGGTTACACAGACAAAGCGCTACTAAATGCCATCTCTTTGCAAACCAATGCAAGCCACACAGAGGTCGCGGTGCCTGACGATTTACTCGATACCTTTGACTGTATTTTCTCTCAAGCGCTGGTTTCCAATGAACTACCTTTAGATGGCAACCGCTTTTATGTAGACGAGTCCATAGAGCGCTTATCTTTGCTGACGTTCCATGAGCCTGGCGTCACACCCGAATTACTTCACCCCGATGGCAGCTCATTGCTATTGAGTAACCGCGAAGCGGTGTCTGTCAAAGAATCGGCGCATTACACCATTATTGAATTGTTAAAGCCTGAAGTGGGCGATTGGCAAGTTAATCAAGCAGATATGAATCGTACTCGTGTTCGTATTGTTAGCCCACTGACTATTCAAGCGACGCCTTTACCAACCGTGGTGTTTCAGAATGAACCGATCGCAACCCAAGTAAGTCTTCTGAGAGGCAGTCAGCCGCTAAATGCGACGCAAACATTAATGCGGTTAAATGGCGATTTAAAAGAAACGCTTTATACCCAATCGATGACACAAAATGCTGAGCAATTTGAGCAAACGTTGTCGGGCATTGAGTCCCCAGGTCACTATGAACTTCGCACCGAGATCAACGGTGCTGGCGTATTCCGCCAAATCAGCCAAGTTATAACAGTGTCACCGGCTATTGAGCTTACAGGCAGCTTATCTGGTGGCAATCTGGTGTCCTTTTCTGCCACGCCAACTATTGATCAACTCGATCTCTTACGTTCCGAGTTGACGCTAGAACTCTCGTACAGCAATGGCACCACTAACACAGAAACTATGTCGCTGTTAAATCAAGGCTATTGGGAAAAAATTATTCCCGTAGTAGCGGATGATAATGTGACAGTGCAAGGTCATTTTAGGGGTGTAACTAGCCGCGGTACGACGTTTGATTATTTGACACCTACTTGGCGCTTTGCCCGAGTGGGTGACGCTGCTCCCAGTGTCGGTTTAGTTCAAGCAATAACCCAAGTCGCTGCAGTGCTTCCAGATATGGCCGGCAATAAAAATCTAGCACCTATGCAAATAGCGCCAACCTTTACTTTGGTAAACAGCGACGATATCGAGGATTCAGAGATGTCGCAAGGCGAGCCTAAGGTGGCACCTAAGGTCGAAAAAGTTATCGCCAGTGCGAGAGACTTATCGTCAACCAATGCCTCTCTTTATCTTGCGATAAGTGGCGTGGTATTGATTATTTTTATCGCAGTATGGTGGTATCGCCGCCAGAAACATCAATCCCTTAATCAAGATGGTTTAGACAATGTGTGAGTTATTGGGCATGAGCGCCAATGTACCAACAGATATTTGCTTCAGCTTTTCAGGTTTGCGTGCTCGTGGCGGGCGAACCGGCCCGCACAAGGATGGTTGGGGTATGGCTATGTATCGCGACGGTTACGTGTGGGCTGTGCACGACCCAAGGCCGAGTGCCGATTCAGATATGGCTGAAGTAATGAGCCATTCATCGTTAAAATGTGACATTGTGATTAGCCATATTCGCCAAGCCAATGTTGGTGCTGTTTCTTTGTTAAATACCCATCCTTTTAGTCGTTTATTATGGGAGAAAACTTGGACGTACGCCCATAACGGCCAATTGGAAAACGTCAATGACTTGCCGGTTGAGCGCTATCACCCTTTGGGGAATACGGATTCAGAACGTGCTTTTTGTTGGATTATCGAGCAGTTACAAGCACGATTTGGGGATCAGGAACCTGGTTTGGACGACATTTCAACATTGTTGTCAGAATTGGCGTTGCAACTCAAAAGCCGCGGCGTGTTCAATATGATGCTTTCTGACGGCGTTCGATTGTATTGCTTTTGTACCACAAAACTCCATTGGATCACTCGACGTGCGCCGTTTAAACAAGCCACCTTGTCTGACGAAGATGTCATCATCGATTTTAAAGAAGTCACTACCGACAAAGATGTCGTCACCGTCATCGCTACGCAGCCTTTAACCCAAGATGAAACATGGAATCAAATGCAGGAAGGTGAGCTGTGTGTTTTTGAAGGCGGGGAAGTGGTGTTTCAGATCAGGCCAAATCTTTAAATTTTTGGTTTGCATGATTTAATGAGTGTCGAAGCAAAGCCATTCACTCGACACTATCGTTTGACCTCGCTCATTGGCTTTGCTTCGACCCATTTAATGACTTTGTTATTCAACAATCATCAAATTAAAACCATTTACTCGACATTGTCGTTTGACCTCCCTCATTGGCTTTGCTTCGACCCATTTAATGACTTTGTTATTCAATAATCATCAAATCAAAACCATTCACTCGACACTATCGTTTGACCTCCCTCATTGGCTTTGCTTCGACTTCTTAACCTAAATATCTTTAAGCTCGTATGTAACTCCAGCCATCGGCTTGTTGGTGAGCAAGGTATTGAACGGCGGCGGCGACAAGTTTCACGTCTGGTTGAGCCGTGAGAGATTGTGCTTGTAGGCTGTTACGACAAAGAACTAATCGAGCTAATATGTCGGCGTCTGTGAGGGTAACCGCAAGGGCTGCCGCTGGGCCATTGACGACGATTTCAACCTGGGCGTTTGATTCTAGTTTTAACAAATTACGCGCGTTATTTTGTGCGCGTTTCAATGCATCCACTGTCGGTGCATGAATAAGTAGTTTCGTTACGGACATGGTGCTCTCCTTTTAAAGATTAAAGTGCGTTTGTAGTGTATTGAGCGATTTTTTGTAAGGCGTTTGTGTCACCTTTCTATGTGAATTGTAAAATACCTTATCCAGACATTTTTATTTCATTTTCTGCTATTCTTGCTCGCCTTTTAGTCTTTACAGAGTGTGCAAGATGATTAACGACAACGATGTGATCGAAACCTTAGAAGAGCTTGAGGCGTTTTTACGTCTAATTGAAATTGGCGGTCTTGGCTTAGCCAATGTGGAAGGTGTCGCATTAGCTACGAATAACGCCAATGGTCGACCTTTTATTGCTGTGTTAGACGATAAACAGCAGCTTTTATTAGGCCGTTGGGTCAGCGCAGACGTATATGAAAACGGCAAAGATATGGTTCGTTACGGTACAAAAAAACTGCATTAATGATCATCGAACGGGCATTGAAAGCCGCTTTACGTCAATGCTTCCATTCTAACTCATTGATGGGTATTGATGTTAGAATTGGCCATTATATCGTTAGGCGATGTGCGATCTATCAAGATATCTGATTAGGTCAGCACCCAAAACACAGGATACTTTTTTAGTCGTATGCAAAATCCTCCACTGATGACCCGTGATCGTCATCTCATTGAGCGCAAACAGCAGCAGCTCACTAAGCGCCAAAAAGACGGTTTGCCCTTTGACCGAACGCAAACTGAGTTAAATACTATGATCGAGCAATCTGAGACGCTTTATCAGACGCGCTTGTCTCGTATGCCGAAAGTAACTTATGACGAAAGTTTGCCGGTTGCCGCACGTGCTGACGAAATCATCAAGGCGATTCAAGACAATCAGGTAGTGATTATTGCGGGTGAAACAGGCTCAGGTAAAACTACTCAGTTGCCCAAAATGTGTTTGCAAGCGGGTCGTGGGGTCGCTGGTGTTATTGGTCACACTCAACCAAGGCGTTTAGCGGCGCGCAGTGTAGCCGAGCGTATTAGCGACGAGTTACAGGTGAAGTTGGGTGAGCAGGTGGGTTTTCAGGTGCGCTTTAGCGATGAAAGCACCGAAGAAACGCTGATTAAGCTGATGACTGACGGTATTTTACTCGCTGAAATCCAACAAGATAAACGCCTTTATAAATACGACACCATCATCATAGATGAAGCCCATGAACGCAGCCTTAATATTGACTTTTTGCTCGGTTATTTAAAGCAAGTCTTGGCCGCAAGACCAGATTTAAAAGTTATTGTCACTTCAGCCACCATTGATGTGGAGCGCTTTTCACAACATTTTGACAATGCGCCTATTATTGAAGTGTCTGGTCGAACCTACCCAGTGGAAGTGCGTTATCAACCTTTGTTAAGTAAGTCGGATTCAGAAGAGCTCGACGAAGACCAAAGCATGGAGCAAGGCGTGCTGGATGCGGTTGAGTTACTCATCGCCGAAGAGCGTCAATCTGGTTATCGCGGTGCCGGTGATATTTTGGTTTTTTTGCCCGGTGAACGGGAAATTCGCGAAACCGCCGAGATACTGCGTCGCGCTGAGCTAAGAGCCACCGAAGTTTTACCGCTCTATGCCCGTTTGAGCGCCAGTGAACAACAGCGTATTTTCAAGTCACATGGCGGTCGTCGTATTGTGTTGTCGACCAACGTGGCGGAAACCTCATTAACGGTGCCTGGAATCCGTTATGTGATTGACCCTGGCTTGGCGCGTATCAGTCGTTACAGCGTGCGTTCAAAAGTACAGCAATTACCCATTGAAAAGATTAGTCAAGCCAGTGCGAATCAGCGTGCAGGGCGATGTGGTCGTGTGGCCGATGGTATTTGTATTCGATTGTATGATGAAGCGGATTTTAATAATCGTGCTGAATTTACCGATCCTGAAATTTTCCGCACTAATTTGGCGTCGGTTATTTTACAAATGGCCAGTCTCAAGTTAGGTGCTGTGGAAAAATTCCCCTTCGTAGAAATGCCAGAAAAGCGCATGATTAACGACGGTTATCGAGCGTTGACTGAGTTAGGGGCGCTGAATAAAGATCGTTTAACACCGATTGGTCGTCAGTTGGCTAAGTTGCCCATTGACCCTAAATTGGGTCGTATTTTGATTGCGGCAGAACAACATAGTGTGCTCAAAGAAGTAGCGATTATCGTCAGTGCATTATCTATTCCAGATCCTCGCGAGCGACCTCAAGATAAGAAAACTCAATCGGATCAAGCTCATGCCGTAGACAAAGACGAAGATTCTGATTTTGTTGTGTTTCTTAATTTATGGGAGCGCTACGAAGAGCAGCGTCAGGCTTTGTCGCAAAATCATTTGCGCCAGTATTGTCGTAAACAATTTTTGAATTTCATGCGCATGCGCGAATGGCGAGATATTCACCGCCAAATTATGATCGCTTGTAAGCAGCTCGGTTTCAAGGAAGTGCAACACGAGGAGCGCCACTATGAAGCCATTCACCGCTCTTTGTTGGCGGGCTTGTTTACTCAAGTGGCAAACAAAATGGAAGACAGTAAAGAGATGCTAGGATGCCGTTCTCGTAAGCTGTCGATTTTTCCAAACTCTATGTTGTTTAAAAAACCACCCCAGTGGATTATGGCGGCCGAGCTGGTGGAAACCAGCAAGTTATATGCCCGTGTAACAGCGCGAATTGATCCTGCATGGATCGAAGAATATGCGGCGCCGTTTGTGAAGCGTCAATACTTTGATCCGCATTTTGAGCGCAATCAAGGCCGAATTATGGCCAACGAGCAAGTGTCTTTGTATGGCTTGATCGTGGTGGCGAAACGTCGAGTGGATTATGGACAAATTAACCCAGAAGAAGCCCGAGAGATTTTTATCCGCTCTGGTTTAGTAGAAGGGGAGCTGCGAACTAAGCAGGCGTTTTATCGCAAAAATAAGGCCTTGATCGAATCTTTAGAGACACAAGAAGCCAAGCTACGTACCCGCGATATTTTAGTCGACGATGAAACCGTGTTTGCTTTTTATCATTCGCGCTTACCGGAGACCGTTCGAAACCAAAAAAGCTTGGATTACTTTGTTAAGAAGTCCCCTGATATTCTGTTAATGACACGTGATGATTTGATCAATCAAGAGGTGAGTGTTGATGATCAGGCATTCCCCGACTCTTTTGGGTTGCATGGTGTGGCATTACCGATAGATTACAAATTTGACCCAGGTAAAGCCACCGATGGCGCGACCTTAAAAGTGCCTGTAGGTTTGCTCAGACAATTGAGCTTGGAAGATTTAGGTTGGGCTGTACCGGGGTTTATCAAGGAGCGTTGTGAAGCATTATTGCGTGCTTTACCAAAAGCCTTGCGACGTCGTTTTGTGCCGATTCCTCCCTTTGTTGAGCGTATTTATCCGAATCTTTCGAGAGACAAAGGCGACTTGCTGGAACAGTTAAGTTTGCAAATTAAGCGTGAAACCTTGATTGATATCCCGTTAAACGAATGGAATGCCGACAAACTCGATTCCCATTTGACCCTGAATTTAGAAGTGGTAGACGAGCGTGGCAAAGTACTTGGTGTGGGTAAAAACTTGGCGCAATTGCAAAGCCAATTCAGTGACCTAGTAGATGAAAGTTTCGCTAAGTTTGGTACCAAACAGCATGAACAAGAAGGTTTAACGACGTGGCCTGAGCAAGGTATTCCTGAGCGACAAGAGATCAAGCAAGCCGGCATTAAAGTCACGGCTTTTCCGGCCTTGGTGTCTCAGGGTGACAGTGTGTCGTTGAAAATGTTTGATGATCAGAACACCGCGATCGAAACCCATCGCAAAGGGGTGATCACTTTATTAAAGCTGATGCTCAATAAAGAGGTTAGGTATTTGCAGAAGAATTTACCTAAACTGAAAGAGTCCATGTTAATTTTTGCTCCTTTGGGTAAAAAAGAAACTTTGTTAGAAGACTTGCTAAATGCAGTGTTAGATAAGGTGTTTCTGGATGGGCGCCCCTTACCTCGTAGTAAAGCTGAATTTGAACGTTGTGTGTCCACACACAAGTCGCAACTAGTGACGGTCGCTAACGAGATGGCCACTCAGCTTTACCGAGTGTTGTCTTCTTACCAAGGGGTGGCGAAAAAAATGAAAGGATCTGTGCCGTTGCCATGGACGCGAGTATATGGTGACATCAAATTTCAACTTGAGCAGCTGATTTACCCAGGCTTTATTGGCAATACCCCCTTGTTTTGGTTGGGGCAGTTACCACGTTATTTTAAAGGTATTGAAGTTCGACTAGAGCGGTTTCAAAATCATTTGAACAAAGAAAATGCCGCCGTGTCTCAATTAGAAATTTTATGGCAAACCTTCGAGCGTCAAAAAAGAGCGCACCACGACAAGGCCCTGTATGATCCAGAGTTGATTAAATACCGTTGGATGTTAGAAGAATACCGAATTTCCTTGTTCGCCCAATCGGTCGGCACATTGGAACCCATTTCAGATAAGCGTTTAGCAAAACAGTGGAACGAAGTGAAGAAATTGGTTTAATAAATCAGTGATTAAAAGGATAAAAAATGCGTAAGTTGATGGTTTTTTGGCTCTTGAGTGTATCTTTTGTGTGTTCAAATATGACATTCGCGGCCACTGAAGAAGATCCATGGGAAGGGTTTAACCGTGCTATGTTTACTTTTAACGATGCAATAGACGGGGCTGTGCTCAAACCGGTGGCGAAAGGGTACAAAGCTGTGACCCCAACCCCAGTTCAGAAAGGTGTGAGTAATTTCTTTTCTAACTTGGGCGAAATCGGCAACATCACGAATAATTTATTGCAAGGTAAATGGGATCAAACGGCCTCGTCGACCTTTCGTTTTTTGATTAATAGTACAGCGGGTTGGTTTGGTATTTTTGATGTGGCATCAGAGCTTGGCTTGAAAGAATACGATGAAGATTTCGGTCAAACCTTAGGATATTGGGGGGTCAATTCAGGGCCATATTTGGTGTTACCGTTTTTTGGACCTTCTACAGTGCGTGATGGCACGGGGTTAGTAGCGGAGTACGTTGCCATTGATGAAACTGATTATTTAGATTTGAATAACAAAGAAGAGTTGGCTTTGCTTGGTTTAGACGTTGTGCAAACAAGAGCTCGCCTTTTAAATGCTGAAGGCATGATCGTAGGTGATCGTTATAGTTTTGTTCGTGATGTCTACTTACAGTCTCGTGCATTTGAAGTCTACGATGGTAATGTGCCTGTAAAGGCATCGACACAGGATGCTAGCGCCGCTGATGATAGCTGGGGTGAAGAAGACAGCTGGGGCGATGATGACTCAAGTTGGGCTGAGTAATCGTTAAACGCTTTGCTTGTAACACTCAGTGCATTCATAAACAAATAAACGCCTTTCGAGACGTTTATTTGTTTTAGCACAGTGTAATTTGTGTTTGCTTATTGGCTGACAGTAACGTGTGGTGCCAAAGTAATTTTAAGTAACCGTCCTGAATCCGTGCCGAGATATAAAGCCCCCATTGAGTCTTGAGCAATTGAACGAAGACGCTCATTAAGATCTTGTAAATAACGATTTTCAGTGGTGTCGCCATTGTTAGCGACTTTCACTCGGTTTAAATGTCTTAATGCCAAAGCGGTTGATAAAAAGTCACCGTTCCAGTTTGAAAACAAAATCCCTTGATAACGCAGTAAACTGCTCGGTGCAATAGACGGAATAAATACTTTGGCAGGGTTGTCTATGCCTTCTTTTACTTGCCCTTCGCCAATGGTGGAGGCGTCCCGATATTCTTTTCCGTAAGATACAATTGGCCAACCATAATTGGCACCAGGTCTGATTAAATTGATTTCGTCTCCGCCCCTTGGGCCATGTTCATTTGACCAGAATGTTTGCGTGCTGGTGTCGTAAAATAAGCCTTGCGGGTTTCTGTGACCGTAACTCCATATTTCATTACGAATATTTGCGTGGGTTACGAAAGGGTTGCTTTCGGGGACGCTGCCATCAAGATTAAGGCGTAAAATACTGCCTGCATGATTGGTTAAGTTCTGTGCGTTATCTCGGTTGCCTCGGTCGCCCACAGAGAAAAAAACGTGGCCCTTATCATCAAAAGTGATGCGTCCGCCAAAGTGCACACTCTGGTTACTAGCGGAATCACTGATCAATAAGTCTTGCCATTGTTCCAACGTATTACCAGATAATCTTGCTCGGGCAAGGGTGGTTTTACTACCTTGTTGGAACGGTTTAGCGTACGTGAAGTACAACCAGCCTTGTTCGGAAAAATGTGGCGATTTTGCCACGTCAAGCAAACCACCTTGGCCACGGCTATCGACCTTTGGTAATCCAATAATAGCTTGGCTGTTGCCATTGGTTAGATTGATCTTATAAGCGGAGCCTTGCTTGATAGTAACAATGGCCTCGTTGTCATTTAATAAGGCAATGCCCCATGGAATGCCATTGAATTGCGTGACTTCGTGTACATTAAGTGGCTCTTCCGATGCAGATGGTGAGGCGTGAGCTGCCAATGTAAATAGGCTGGTGATAAATAGAATCCAAAGTTTCATTGTGCGACCTCGTCTCGCGAATTTGTGTGCAGTATAAACAAAAAGTTTGGCTTAGAGCGAGGCTAGGAAGGACTTCCTTCACAATTGCGGATTGCTTGCCTAGTTGAATGCAGTATTCAGATTCTTGCATTAAAGCGTGAGCAATTGCTGAAATTTAGGCTACTTGACGTAGCCGTCTATGAACTCCACAAGTTTCTGTGTATCTATAATGCTAAAGGTTTTGCCGCTAATGCTAATAAAACCGCTTTTACTGAGTTTAGTAATAGAGCGGCTAACCGTTTCTTCGGTAATACCAAGATAATTGCCTATATCTTTTCGAGACATGGTTAATTTGTGTTGTATTTCAGAGGACAGTGCATGTCTCTGGTAATAGAGATTAAGTAAAAAAGAAGCTACTCGCTTTTCAGATTGCGTTTTTCCTAACAGTGAAAGGAGCTTTTGATTTTCATGTATTTGTCGGCTCATGAGCTTGAAAATACTTCTTTGTAACTCAGGATCTTTCAGTGAAAGTGTTTCGATATCGCTAAACATGATCCGACATACATGGGTCGTTTCTAGTGCTCTTGCCGAAACAGGATAGGTGCCGGCGTCGATGCCACTGAAGCCTAGAATGTCGTCTTGATGAAAAAAACAGGTTATTTTTTCGTTACCGGATAGTGTTGTGGTGTAGGTTTTAACCGATCCAGAGAAAATCACATAAATATGATCGAAAGCCTCACCTTCTTTGAAAAGGATGCCTCCTTTTTTAATTTTGCTCACCTTAACGGTTCTTGTCGCATTGGTTTCGATCAATCGATTAACAATGGATCTTCGCAATGTGCTTAGGATGTTTGCTTCTTTGTTGGCGGTCATAAAATGGGTAACCAAATCGTCGACTAAAAATGAATGCAGCTTAGAAAAGCGGGTAACACAATCACTTTTTATAAGCTTGCATGGCTTACATCTATAAAAATACGCTATATGATTAACTAAACTTACTGTTAGCATGAATCATGCCACCAAGTTAAATATTTTTAAGTTTATGTTTATTAAGGAGAAAAAAACCAAAAATAAAATCAGCTTTGACTAATGTAGTGATTCTTGTCATATTTGACTGAGTTTTTATGACAAAAGTGACATTTCTGATGAATATAATCGCAACCGATTCTCCTTCCACAGAAGGCTTGGCAAATATGCTTGAAGGCTATGATTGCCCAGCTATTTTAGTGTCTGTGGAGTATCAAATATTGGCGACCAATCAGCATTATCGTAATGAGTTTGGGCGAGTTTCTTTAACCGATAAGCCTCGGTGTTATGAGGTATCCCACGGTTTTACTGTGCCTTGTGATGAGGCTGGTGAAGATTGCCCTTTGTCTGCTGTAGTACAAAGTGGTCATAAAGAGCGTATTTTACACATTCATCAAACCCCTCGAGGAAAAGAGCATGTAGACGTTGAAATGTTGCCTATTTTTGATGACGACGGTGCCTTGTTATTTTTTGTGGAATTGCTGCGCAGCATTCCGGTATCTAGCCCTGAAAATTTGAACACCAAATTAGTTGGGGCGAGCCGCCGCTTTAATCAGATGCTGGAAAAGGTGTCTAGAGTCAGTCAAAAAGATGCGTCTGTGTTGTTATTAGGGGAGTCCGGTAGTGGGAAAGAGCTGGTTGCGACAGCAATTCACCAAGGTAGTCAAAGGTCGAAGAATTCTCTTGTGACGCTTGAGTGTGCTGGCTTAACGGATTCTCTATTCGAAAGTGAGCTGTTCGGCCATGTCAAAGGCTCTTTCACCGGAGCGAATAACAACCGAACGGGGCTAGTAGAGCTAGCGAATGGTGGTACATTATTTTTGGATGAAATAGGAGATGTACCTTTATCGATGCAGGTGAAGTTATTGCGACTGATTGAAACAGGGTCATTTCGACCTGTGGGGTCTTCTATTATCAAACACAGCAACTTCCGTCTCATTTGTGCCACTCACAAACATCTGGCCAATATGGTTAAGAAAGGAGAGTTTCGACAAGATTTATACTATCGGATCAATGTTTTCCCTATTCATGTTCCTTCATTGCGTGAAAGGCCTGATGATTTGCCCCTCCTTATAAGCACCTTATTGAAACGCATCAGTGAGGGCAAAGAATACCATTTAACCGATTCTGCTTTACGTGTGCTTAAGCGTTATGACTTTCCTGGTAATATCCGCGAATTAAGTAATCTCCTCAATCGCGCTGTTATCTTGTCTGACACCAACTTAATTGAGCCTAGCACCATTCAAGAGTGTTTAGACATTGATTATGAGTTAAGTCAAGAAAATGATAATGATGCGCATTTAATGAATTCAGAGCTTGTATTAACACCCTCTAATAAGACAGAATGGGTTGACCTGAAGACAGCTGAAAGCCGATATTTGTCGGAATTGATGGCTTTTTATCAGGGAGATAAGGATAAAGTGGCAAAGGTGGCGGGTATTAGCCTTAGATCTTTATATCGAAAGCTTGAATCCTAATTAGTTTTTTCAATGACGATCATAGAAAAATCTGCGTTGAACTAAATATTAGATAATACTAATATTTACGCATTGAGCAAGCAAAGCTTAATGCTTATTTTAGTTTCTTATTAAGGAGTACAGTAATGTCTTTACGTATTAATGATGTCGTTCCAAACCTAGAACTTGAAACAGACCTAGGCACATTCAAATTACACGATTGGATCGGCGACAGCTGGGCGATCTTGTTCAGTCACCCAAAAGACTTTACACCAGTTTGTACAACAGAATTCGGTGCCGTTGCACAGCTGTCTGCAGAGTGGGAAAAACGCGGCACGAAAGTCATCGGTTTGTCTGTTGACGGCGTTGAAGAACACAAAGAATGGAAAGCGGACATTGAGTCATACTCTGGTGCCAAAGCAGGCTTCCCAATCATCGCTGATGATTCTCTAGAAGTATCGAAAGCGCTAGACATGTTGCCAGCTGATGCTTACCTACCAGACGGCAGCACAGCCGCTGATTCTGCAAGTGTTCGTGTTGTTTTCATCATCAGCCCAGACAAGAAATTGCAATTGTCTATGACTTACCCAATGTCTGTTGGTCGTAACTTTGCAGAAGTATTGCGCGCACTAGACGCACTACAAGCAAGCTACGGTGTACCTGTTGCTATGCCAGCTAACTGGGAATTGGGTCAAGATGTTATCGCTGCCTTGTCTTTGACAGACGAGCAAGCGAAAGAAAAATTCGGTGAAGTGAACACAATTTTGCCTTACCTACGCACAGTTAAATTACCGTCTTAATATCGGTTGTCATTGTGAAAATTAGACAATGACACAATCTGATTACTAAGAACTATAAAGCCAGATATTGATTATCTGGCTTTTTATTGATCATGTTTACGAAAAAATATCCGCCGTCGTTATGCTTCACCTCGCCATATTGGGGTCATGGCGCATTCTCCTAATTCACCAGAGATCCACATTTCACTGTCTTGAATCGTTACGTTTAATTGCATGGACCTTGTGCAAATTTTTACTAAGGTTTGCACTTGTGATTCAGGAAATTGCAGCACTCGCATGTTATCAAATCGGCTGTTTTTGCCCTTGTTCTGTTCCCACCAAATGTCTGATTTATCGTTGTAGTTCACTATGATGACCTGTTTAGCTCGACCGCAAGCTTTGCGCAAGCGTTTTTCATCTGGCTGTCCTAGCTCTACCCACAATAAAATGTCATCTGAATAGTTTTTCTGCCAAAGGTCAGGTTCATCTTCTGTACTAATGCCCTTGGTAAAGCTAAGTTGTTCGCCACCTTCTTTTTCATCGGCTAATAACGCAAATGCTGCAAGGCGAACCATCATGCGTTCTTCTGTTTCAGATGGGTGTAATGCAAGCGTTAATTCATAACTTTGATAATGATTGCGGTCCATATCTGATACTTGAACCGATGCTTTGTACACTGTCGCTTTCGTTGCCATGAGGTCACTTTCTAAATGGTTGCTAAGGAATAATTGTGGCGAATTGTACAGCATACGCAGATAACAACACGATTATCTTTTGGGATTTACAGGGTGAAGATTCTGTTCGTTTGCAGTTTGCTCTAAATGACTCATGAGGTCTTTGCTTAATTATCAATATCTTTGATAGTTAATGTATGAACTAACAAAGAAAAACAGTTTTTACTGTATAAATAACAATTAATATTGTTTGTTAGAAACAAACAAAGTTGTAATGATTCGAGCCATGAAAATAGCCGAACGTATTAAACAGCAAAGACATAAATTAGGATTGACTCAAGTGGAGTTAGCGAGCCGCGTGGGCATTAGTCAGCAGTCATTGCAAAAAATCGAAGATGGCCAAACACGTAACCCTCGTAGAATTTTGGAGTTAGCCATAGCGCTTGACTGCAGCCCAGAATGGTTAATGCATGGTAAGGGTAAAGAAGTTCGAGAGCAGCCCTTTGGTTACGACGGTGATGTTGCTTCTGATCATATTCATAACGCTGGTAAACGCCCCATTCTTACATACCAGCAAGCCGCATTGTGGCCTGATAAATACCACACGCCTACTAATGTGACTTGGGTGTCTACGTATTTCGATGCATCACAAGATGCGTTTTGGTTATTAGTGAAAAATAACAGTATGACGTCTCAATCTGGGAGCAGCATTCCAGAAGGCTATCTTGTTTTAGTAGAACCAAGTCAAACGGCACAAAATGGTGATGTTGTTGTGGTGAAATTAGCAGAGCATCAAGATGTCATTATTAAGAAAATGGTAGTAGAAGGTGACAATTGTTATTTGTGCTCTTTCAATACCGATTATACTCAGATCAAAGCGAACGACAGTATGACGATCATTGGCGTAGTAATATTTTCTATGCAAAAATTTCGTGATTAGAGCGCATCTGGTTGACAGCTATACAACGTAAACTGTATTTTGATTTTGTCGATAACAACCAAAGGATAGGAATTATGTTAATTATCACTCGACGCTCTGGTGAAACCATCAACATTGGAGACGATACGGAAATAACGGTATTAGGAATTCAGGGCTCTCAAGTCCGATTAGGTATTAAGGCACCCAAGGACGTGAGTGTCCATCGTGAAGAAATTTATCACCGCATCAAAGCCGCCGAGAAGGAAGAAACAGCAACAAGTTCTTCTTAGGGACATACCATAGAATCATAGATACCTTAAAAGGTAAGGCGCTCAGGCTTACCTTTTTTCGTCAGATCACTTCAAATTAACCCACATAGCGCTCATTCTCAGCTACGTCTCGCTTTACCACGACATTTGCACCAATAATGGCATTGTGGCCAATATTAATACCCGGCAAAACTTTTGCGCCACCGCCAATCCAGACGTTGTTGCCTATGAAAATAGGGCGGGCGCAACATTCGCCTTGTGCGCGTTGTTCTGGTTCTCTTGGATGATCAACAGTATAAAAGTGCACTCCTGGGCCTATTAACACATCGTCACCGATATGGATGTTGGCGCTGTCTAAAAACACACAGTTAAAATTAATAAACACGCGTTCTCCAACGTCTATTTGCGTGCCGTAATCGCATTGAAATCCTGGCTCAATGACGAGACTGTCAAAAGACGAGAACAGGCGTGTTATATGGCGAAGGTTGCCTTTGCTTGGGTGAGCATTAAATTTAGCGCAGGCTAATCGAGCGGCTTCGCGCCGTAGGCGTAAATCTAGATCGATGGCGTTAAAAGGTTTACCCTGCCGCATTTTGTCAAACTCTGTCAAATTCATATTCTCACCTTACAATAGACAGTAAAAACGCGACCTAGGTCGCGTTTTTTGGTGTGCTTAATTACATAAAATATTTCACAGCATAGAGGCTAAGGTTACTTCTAGCTTACGTTGATCGACGGCGAAGTTACGGATGCCTTCAGACAATTTTTCAGTTGCCATAGCGTCTTCGTTCATTGCCCAGCGGAATGCGGCTTCAGTGATCGCCTCAGGCGCAGGTTTCACATCTGTTGCTGGGATGAGTTTGCGTTCCAATGTCCCTTCGTCTTTCTTTAACTCTTCCAGCAAATTTGGGCTGATAGTCAAACGGTCACATCCGGCTAATTGCTCAATTTCACCAATATTGCGGAAGCTCGCGCCCATAACCACGGTGTTGTAGCCATGCTCTTTGTAGTAATTGTAAATTTCTGTCACAGACACAACACCCGGGTCAGTCTCGGCTGTGTATTCTTGCCCAGTGGATTTTTTGTACCAATCTAGAATACGACCCACAAACGGTGAAATCAAAAACACACCCGCTTCAGCACATGCTTGGGCTTGAGCGAATGAAAACAGCAGGGTCAGGTTGCAATTAATACCTTCTTTTTCTAATTCTTCCGCCGCTTTGATGCCTTCCCATGTTGAGGCCGCTTTTATCAAAACGCGATCACGAGAGACGCCGGCTTCTTCATACAGTGCAATCAGTTTACGAGCTTTCGCTAGGGTTGCTTCTTTATCAAAAGATAAGCGTGCGTCCACTTCTGTTGAAATGCGACCTGGAATATACTTTAAAATCTCTGTACCTACGATTACGGCGAGTTTATCGCCGGCATCTAAAATTTGCTGATCTTTATCATCGCTTTGTGTTTTTGCCCAAGCCACGGCTTGATCAAGGAAGGGGGCATATTCAGGGATTTGTGCTGCTTTAAGCATTAAAGACGGGTTAGTTGTCGCATCTTCAGGTAAAAAGTCTTTAATTGCTGTGATATCACCGGTATCGGCCACAATGGTCGTGAACGCTTTTAATTGAGATAATTTGTTGCTCATTGCTCTTATCCTTTGTGTTGATGGTGTTTGACCAAATCAATGGCCTCTAATAATACATTGATCTTGGCGTCGGCTTTATGACCGTTTTCAGACAAATAGCGACGAAACTGTTTGCCGCCGGGTTCACCTTGAAAAATGCCTAAAATATGACGAGTTAAATGCAGTAACCGTTCACCTTCGTCTAATTTTCGTTCTACATAAGGAACAAAAGCATCCAACGCGTCGAAGCGACTAGCCACGACAGCGACATCGTTAAACAGCTGTTGGTCGACTTCGCTCATTATCCAAGGGTTGTGGTAGGCTTCGCGCCCCACCATCACCCCATCTACATGCGCTAACTGTGCTTGGCACTCAGCTACTGTTTTAATGCCGCCGTTTAAAATGATTTCAAGGTGTGGGAAATCTTTCTTTAACTGATGAACGTAATCGTACTTTAACGGTGGGATTTCACGATTTTCTTTTGGGCTTAAACCAGCCAAAATTGCGTTACGTGCATGAACAATAAAAGTAGTAACACCCGTTGTGGCGATGTCACCGACAAAATCTCGCACAACACTGTAGCTTTCTTCGTGATCTAAACCAATTCGATGTTTAATAGTCACTGGAATGTCGCAGTTGTCTTTCATGGCACACATGGCGTCTTTTACTTTGTCTGGGTGAGCCATCAAGCAGGCACCAATTAGACTGTTTTGTACACGATCGCTTGGGCAGCCTACGTTTAAATTGACTTCATCAAAGCCAGCTTGTTCGGCCATTTTGGCACATTTTCCAAGAGCGGTTGCATCGGAGCCGCCCAGTTGCAGAGCAATAGGGTGCTCGCAGTCGTCATATCGTAAGAATCTTTCAGGATGATTACCTTGCAGCAAGGCTCCCGTTGTTACCATTTCTGTATACAACAAGGTACGCTTAGTCAGCGTTCTGGCGAAGACACGAAAATCAGATGTGGTCCAATCCATCATGGGTGCGATGGAAAAGCGTCTATCGACTGTATCCCTTGAGTTTACTGCATTTTTTTCTGTATTACCGAGAGAGTCTTGTAACATTAATATGTCTATTTTGGGTCAGCTGGTGCGGTGAATGTTTGCAAGGTATGTATGTGTAGAGCGTCTTGTATTGCGCAGATATTGTCTTAATCACACTCATATTTGCTATTTATACCGTTGATTATGTCATAAAGTTACAACGTTTCTAACCATATTTAAAATTTCAGGCAAAAGAAAAGCCCCGGCTCATGACAAGACGGGGCATTACAGTGTGTCTACAAGGGCCGGTTGCTTATTCGGTACGGAATCGTGCCACCATAGAGTGTAACTCTTTGCTCAATACATCTTGTTTGTGGCATAGGTCAGCCACATCCCCAGAGATGCTCGACACACGATGTGCAGATTGGCTGATGGTGTTGATGTTTTCGTTTACCCCTTCCGTGACCGCGCGCTGCTCTTCGGCGGAGGCTGCGGTTTGCATGGTCATATCGCGCATTTGCTTAACGACTTCTTCGATTTTTTCGAAGGATTCCAGTGCTTGGCTGGATAAGTCGATGGCACTTTCTGACTCAGCCACGCTGGTCAACATGGAATCCGACGCTTGTTTGGTGCGGTTTGCCAGTAGGCCAAGAATGTGGCTGATTTGCTCTGTGGATTCTTGAGTACGCCCTGCAAGGGTTCGTACTTCGTCTGCGACAACAGCAAAGCCGCGACCTTGCTCACCCGCTCGGGCGGCTTCAATAGCCGCGTTTAGCGCCAATAGATTGGTTTGCTCAGCAATCCCTTGAATCGTCGATAAGATTTGATTGATATTGCTGGTTTCTTTCTGCAAATCACTAATGATCTGATTAGACTCTTTTAATCGGGAACCTAAACGATTGACCCCATCTGCGCTGTTTTTCAATAAAGCTTTGCCCGCGATAGTAGTTTCTAGGCCTTGCTCAGAAAACTGAGCAGAATTGGCACAACTCTCCGCCGCTTCATTAGAGGCAATCAGCATTTGCTGACCGGCTTCAGCAATTAGCTCAATAGATTGAAGTTGCTCAGTTGCAGATTTGGCTACATCGCTTGCTTTTGAGGATGTGTCTGCCGCGGCTTGTTCCATTTGCACACTGGACTGCTTGATACCCAACATGAGTTTACGAGTAGACTCAATAAACTGATTAAACCAGTTCGATAAGGTGCCAGTTTCATCGTTAGTATCGATTGTAATTTTAGACGTTAAATCGCCTTCACCTTCTGCCAAGGTGCGCAAATGCATCGATACCGATTGAATCGGTGTGATTAGGTTTCGTGCCATAAAGAAGGCTAATGCGCCAAACACAATTAATAGCAGTACGCACACAATCAATGTTGTCTTGATCAGCTCAACCGTACTGGCGTAGATTTCAGCCGCAGGCATGAGGCCGATAAACTTCCACTTTAAATTTGGCGATGTCATGATGTTGGCATAGTAATCTTTACCATCCATCGTGAAATTAATCATCCCTGAATCAGTGTTGGCAATGGCTGTGTAGGCTTTGCCTGGAATGTCTTTTAGATTTTTAAAGTTATTATCCGGATGCAAGGGATCAACGAGCACAGTACCTGTGTTTTCAATCACCATGATACTGCCAGATTCACCAAGCTGGGTCTTGGCTGCCATTTCAGTCAAGGTTTTAATCGACACATCAACCGCAACAACACCACCTATCTCGCTCCCCTTGTTGTAGGTTTGAACGGCTGAAATGTAAACGGCGTCATCAGGTTCCCAGTAGTAGGCCTCTCGAAGCATGACTTCACCAGGATTTTCGAGCGCTTTTTTATACCAATCTCTCTCAACTGGAGACCATTCTGCATATTCGTAGGTGCCTGGCCATTCAGAGTAGCCATTGGTTTTGTCACCAAGATAAACGTACACTAAATTGGGGTTATTGGTGCCAATTGCTTTAAATAGGTTGTAAAGACCTGCTTCCCGACCACCGTTTTGCATCGCGACCTTGCTAGGCGCTTTGCCTATAATATCCGCATAAGATGTTAAAGGCGGCGCATCTTTGGCGGTGACTTTATCGCTGTCGGCAATAAATCCTATTAGGTATTTCGTATCATTCATGAATTGAACAAAGGTTTCTTCGACAGCGCCTAACGTTTGTGCACTGTTTTTAGAGAAGCTGTTTAGTGCTTGATCTGAGGAGAAAAAAGCCGTGATGGAGCTCACAATGAGCACAGGCAAGAGCGTAGCAACCGAAAATGCAACCAGTAATTTCGTTTTGATTTTCATGATTTATACCCAATGGTTCTTAAGATCTATCATTAGGAAACATGATTATTTCCTATTTAAATAAATATAACGCAATACACTGTGAGAAATGATATTAATAAGGACAAATTTGATTTTTTCGTCCTTATTTGGTTGTTATCTTTTGTGGAGTTTATTTTTTAATCAGCAGATCTTCTAGCTTCAAACCTGTTGCTTGTTTAATGCTGCGCAGTAGGTAGTAAAAAATAGCCATCATCATCACCATGGAAGGAATGGCGATCATAGGGTAACTGTATAGGGTCATTTGCCCTAACTCCTCATTAAACGCTTCGGTACCGGCTGGACTGGTCACTAACCATTTTGCCAGAATGTAATTCATGGTGGCAGAAAACGCGAAAGAGCCAGTAATAAAGTAGGTGGCTGTCATCAGCCTCTTTTCAAACAGTTCTGAACTGTTATTTTCTTCGAGTTTCTGCTTTATCATCTCCACATCCATAATGGACGCATTGAAAAATAAGGCTCTGACCAAGGGGTAGGGGGTAAAGGTTGAGATTAAAACCGCCACGCCAATAATCGCAGGAATTGCTGCTTCTTTAATCGCGAGCCATTTATTGTCTAACTCGAATAAACCAATGCTACCAGTTAAAAATACGCTGACGATGCCTAGTAAAGCGATAAAGTTAAAC
Organism: Marinomonas vulgaris; assembly: GCF_018145875.1. Lineage (GTDB taxonomy): Bacteria > Pseudomonadota > Gammaproteobacteria > Pseudomonadales > Marinomonadaceae > Marinomonas > Marinomonas vulgaris. The sequence continues at coordinate 196,386 of NZ_JAGSSV010000002.1, forward strand.
TTTTTATATTTGATTAATTCGAACACACCCCAGCCAAAAGGAAAGGCCAGCGCCAACATAAGACCACCGCTTACGCCTAAAGCGTCTTCACCACTGAGCTTCATCAAAATAAAAGAAGGTAAAATGACGCTGACAATTAAGTCAACCATAGGACGTGGTTTGTGAGTAGGGGGGTTATTCATAATAAAACGTTTCCAAAAAAGTTCAGGGGTACAGGGCAACTATCATAGAGCAAAAAATACCATAAGTTACAGAGTATCTATGAGTTTTTCTCGTCAAAATTAAGGGGTTAAAAGGTATTCAATGATTTTACTGTAAAAATGCTGTGCTGCGGCCGTCATTGGTTTCTTGAATAAAGCCAATAGCTTGATAAGTAAGCTTAATCTCAATATATTAGATGAACCTTAATTAACTTCTATGAGAGTACATCATGCAATATACCCCAAAATTCCAAGCCATGGCCGATGCCGCTCAAGCCAAAGCCGAAGGCATTGAGCCAAGTTCTGTTAACGAGCGCATAGCAAATGGTGCGATTGCGCTAGACATTCGTGATCCTGATGAGCATGCGAAAAGCCACATTGAAGGTTCGTTAAACATCAGTCGCGGAAAACTAGAAATGATCGTGGAAGACAAAATTCCAGACTTAGAAACGGAAATTTTGTGCTACTGCAATGCTAATAACCGTGGCGCTTTGTCTGCCGCATCACTTAAAGATATGGGCTATGTAAATGCTAAATACGTGGCAGGTGGATTAAACGCGTATAAGGCGTTGTAAAAAGTCTGCTACTGGCGTTTGTTTTGCCAGCGCTAGAAAAAACACTGTTACAAATAAACCCCAGCTTGCTGGGGTTTATTGTTTTGTTATTTAAGCTTTGTGAAGTGTCCGTTGGAATAGCGCGACTGCTTTTGCGTAGCATTCAAGTGCCAATGCAGGGTCGTACCTATCACCTTCATCACGCATAAAGGCGTGTTGTCCGTTTACTTCTTGCCAAGTGAAATTGCGGTTCGTGTCGATCAATTGCTGGTAGATTTTTTGGCGGCCTTCGGTCGGAACATGAGGGTCTTGCTTACCCCACACAAGAGCGATTTCCCCTTGAATGTCTTTAGTGCGCATAAAAGAATCGTTACCTTCTTGGCATGGTATAGTGTTGGAGTGAATGTCCGTGGCATACAAGCAGAAAGCCGCTTGGATTCGAGGGTTTAACGCCGCGCGGTAGGCCAAATGTCCGCCTAAACACACACCCATACTGCCAAATTGTCCTGTGCAATAGGTCTTTTGTTCGAAATATTCGATCATGGCTATTGTGTCACTGTCGTGTGCTTCCAGTGTTTTGGTGAATTTATCGGCGTTACCCTTATCTTTCCCTGCATCGTCATAACCCAGCACTGTGCCGATTGGGTTTAGTTCGTGGAACACTTCGGGCACAATGACCACAAAACCATGGCCTGCCATGATAGCGGCTGAGCGCGCAATGGGCGCAGTTTGTTGGAAAATTTCAGAATAGAAAAAGACGCAAGGGAATTTACCCTCTGCTTGAGGGCGATAAACGGTGCAGCGCATAGTGCCTGTTGGGGTGTCGATGTCTTGATCGTGACGTTGAATGATCATGGTTTTCCTTAAAGAAATGTAATTTTCCTACATAATAGGCGAGCTGCCATGGATGAGCCAGCCACAAAAGCACATTTTACCGACTAAATTTTTTGCAAATAACAAAGAGAACCCTGTGCGAATTTTATTGATCAGTGCCTACGAAGCCAGCAGTCACAAAGCGTGGTCTGATACCTTAATGACGGGGTTAAATCAGCACGAATGGACCTATTTGTCTTTGCCAGCGCGACATTTTGCGTGGCGCATTCGCGGGAATGCCATGAGTTTTGCTTTTGACCCTCAGAATAAACCCACATTAGACGCTGGTTACGACCTGGTTATCGCCACCTCGATGACCGACGTGGTCGGCTTGAAAGCCTTTTGTCCCGCTTTGCAGTCCCTTCCGTGGTTGCTGTATTTTCATGAAAATCAATTTGCTTACCCTGCCAACGACAAACAGCAAGGCTTGGTAGAGATGCAAATGGTGACTTTGTACAGTGCGTTGGCGGCTGATCAATGTGTCTTTAACAGCGTGTTTAATAAACACACATTTTTTGCCGGTGCGCGAGCGTTACTGAAAAAGCTGCCCGATTTTGTGTCGCCAAGCTGGCTTGATAAAGTGGAATCTAAAGCCGATGTGTTGCCTGTGCCTTTAGAAATACCTCAAGCTACCCTGTCGTCCCCATTTGCTCCAAACTCAATACCAAACATAGAGTCACCGATTAAACTCGTCTGGTCGGCACGTTGGGAATTCGACAAAGGCCCAGAGCGTCTCTTCGCCATTCTCAAGGAATTGCAGCGACGAGGGGTTAAGTTTGAAATAGCTATTTTGGGAGAACAATTTCGCACCACGCCGCCAATATTTGCACAAATACACGCTGAGTTTAGCGACCAAATCTCCCAATTTGGCTTTGCCCCCAGCCGGGCGGATTATCTGTCGTTTTTATCCTCGTCTCACATGGTGCTGTCCACGGCATTGCATGAATTTCAAGGTTTGTCCGTACTTGAAGCCGTCGCGTTAGGCTGTCTGCCCGTGCTGCCTAACAGACAGGTATACCCAGAATTGTTTGAGCCGCCATTTCTCTATCAAAGTCACATTGAAGACATAGCGCAGGAAGCCAAAGGGGCGGTAGACCGGATACTTGAGTTATCGTCAGCACCACTACGTAAGCCAGATGTCGCCCATTATTACGCTGAAAATTTGCTGCTGAAATACGACGTTTTACTGCAACAGCTGACGACACAAGGAGCCAGTTGATGATGTTTTCTTTGTCGTATGGTCGTGTTTATTTACCGGTTTTTTTCGTGCTTTGGCTTGGGTTATTGTTAGACAGCGACACCATGGCGATGCGTATAGAACAAGGCCAATCGATCACCAATGGCTTGGTGTTGGCGTGCTTTGTTTGGGTATATTGGCAAGTCAGCCATAGAATTAAAAAGTTGATGCTCTACGGCGTCGGCCTCGCATACCTTGGGGAAGTCGTATTTGCACTCTGGTTGGGTATGTATGAGTACCGGCTCGGCAATGTGCCTTTTTATGTGCCACTTGGGCACAGCTTGGTTTACGCCGCGGTATTTTATCTCCATAAAGAAAGGTGTGTTCAAAAGTACAAAAAGCCGTTGACCACCATTTTGTATGGCGTAATGGTGGTCTATTCGAGCCTTTGGTTATGGCTTGATCAAGACCGTTTTGGCTTTTTATGTACCTTGGTTATTCTGTTATTGCTAAGAAAGAAAACCGGCTATGAACTCTTCTTTCTTATCATGTTTTTTATGGTGGTGTACCTAGAACTCTTAGGAACGTATTTTGGCAGCTGGACATGGCCAGATACTTGGTTTGCAACCGTGTCATTTATCACCAGCAGCAACCCACCCAGCGGCATCAGCATGTTTTATTTTGGCTTCGACATTGGCTGTTTGTGGCTTTATAAACAATTCAACAAACCACAGTGGCATCGAATGAAACGACTCAGAGCTCTGAAGCGCGCTGTATAATTTCTTTCAACTATTTCATTTAAAAGCGCCACCCAATCAGGTGGCTTTTTCCAGTTCCAAACACTTGCCTTGCATGGCTTTGGCGTCTTCTGAATCGTGAGTAACCAGTAATGCAGGGATGTTGGCGTGGCGTATTTCGGCCAGCACGAAGGCGCGCACGTCCCGTCGTAGGGCGGGGTCGAGTTTGCTAAAAGGCTCGTCTAGCAGCAGATAATCTGGTTTTGAAAGCAAGGTACGAAGTAAGGCGACACGGGCTTGTTGTCCGCCAGATAATTCCTTCGGCAGTGCGTTGGCTTTGTCGGGTATGCCGAGCTTTTCCAGCGCCTGTTGCGCCATTTTGTGGCGCTGCTCAGGTGGAATGTCTTCGGCAATGGCAAACAGTAGGTTTTCCAAAATGCTCATGTGTGGAAACAGCAAGGGCATCTGCTGCAACAAGCCGACTCGCCTAGCCGTCGTAGGCTTACCGTGAAGCGCCGTATCATTCAAAAAGGCTTCCCCTGTCGCGGTGAGGCTTTGGTGTAAAGTGCCACTCAAAAAGTGCAACAAGCTGGATTTACCAATACCGCTTGGCCCCATAATGGACAGCACCTGGCCATTGTCGATGTCGAAACTCACGTGTTGAATCAGTCGTTTATCTTTAAGGGATAAGCAGAAGTCTTTTACGATTAGCACTGGGTGTCCTTTTTGAAGAAAAAGTGTTTGCTACGAATGACGCACTGTTTGATGAAGAGACGCCATCTTGTCCAACGACGAGGAATAAATTGTGCGAGCCAAAACACCAATATGGGGAAGAAAGCTTGCAACATGGCCATGCTGCCCACTTGCTTACGATCGCCAGAGGCAGCTTGCGCAACGGCTTCGGTAGTGAGTGTGCTGTAGCGGCCTTCGCCAGCAATGAGCGTTGGCAGGTATTGCGCAATACTGACCGAGAAACCAATGGCGAATGCGGTAAACATCGCGGGTTTGAGCATGGCGATTTTGATGCCGAGGTAATTTCGCCAAGGCCGATAATGGATGCGGTTCGCCTGTTGCAAATAGCCTTCTTCGTAGCTCAGATAAGGGCCCTTGAGGGTTAAGTAGACATAGGGCAGCACGTACATCAGATGCAGAGCAATAATGGCACAAAGGTCGCCGTTGAGTTCCAAGTAAATCAGTAAAACATGCAAGCCAAACAAGAAGCCAATCTGCGGCAGCAAAATCGGTACATAAATCAACCAATCGAATAAATGGTTTTTCGTGTGCTGATGTTGCTTGTCCATATCCTGACGTTTGGTTTCCAGCATGATCAGGCTAATAGCGCACGCCAGTAAGGTAGACAAAAACGCGATTAACAGCGTGTTTGTCGTGAGTTCCAGTAACAATGGGCCCGCACGTTCAAGATTGCTAAGCGTCCATTGGCTTGGCAAGGCATCGGGAAAACGCCAGCGTCGAGCCAAAGACCATATCGGCAACAATACCAGAGCAACAAAGCCATTCAGCAACGCCAATAACCCAACAATAACACCTAAGCGTAGTAAGTTGTCGCTCAAACCGGCGCGTTTGCCGTTGCTACGCTCGGAACGAGTGATTTTGCTGGTCAGTTTGTGGCTCAACTCCCAGCCTGCCAACACAGACACCACGCACAACATAAGAAATACGGCCCCAGCGCTGGCCATGAATCGCATCGACAGATCTGGGTTGTTAAACCAGCGCAATAAAGTAACCGCTAAGGTAGAGGGTGTGTTGGGGCCAATGACCAGTGCCAAATCCACCACGGTAAGACTAAAGGCCACGACAATAAAAATCGGCAAACGCACAATAGGGTATAACTGCGGGATCAAGACTTTACGCCACAAGGTAAAACGGCTGTAGCCAAGGGCCTGTCCTACCTGCAAGCTTTCACGAGCCTTAATGCTTTTCATGGTGGTGAGCATGACAAACAACAAATAAGGCATTTCTTTGATCACCAAGGCGATAATCAAAGACACGCCGTAAGGGTCTTGTACGCTGATCCAATTAGGTGGTCGTTCAAATCCAGTTAACCAAGGGCTAAAAACCCGCACCAACCAGCCCGAAGGACTGAGCAAAAACAGCAAACCAATAGCGATGGCCGCATGGGGAATGGCCAACAAGGGCGACAGCAAGGCTTCTATTTTAGTAAAAAAAGGTCGCTGATAGCCCCACGCTAACAATGATAACGCCAGCCATAAAGACAAAATAGGCGCGCCAATGCCGGTGATCAGAGTTAACTTCAGGCTGGCGTAAAACTCGCCGTGGGAAAATAAATCTCGCCATGGTGACAACGACAGTTGATATTCACCCAGTGGCGGGAAATATTGAAAGGCAGGCAATAAGGTACCGATGAGACCAATGGCAATGGGGATCATCAGTACCAAAGCCATTACCCAAGTAATAAGGCGTGTGTGAATTAGGGGCATTTTACTTCTTAGTCAGTGGTTGGCGATTATTGTGCGTAACGCTCACGCCATTCTTTTTCTAAAGCGGTCACCCAGCTGCTATGAGGTTCAGGCAGTGTTTGTCCAAGCTCCTCAATACTTAAGGTGGCAATACCACGGGGAATAGTGTCGAAGGCTTGTTGCTGTTCCTTGGACAATTTCGCATAGGACAAGACACTTAAATCGCCCCAAACAGTGGGGTTTTGTTTGCGAATTTGCGCCTCGGGAGACAACATAAAGTTGGCTACTACTTGAGCGCCCGCTTTGGCGCTGCTGTTGTAAGGAATGGCCAAAAAGTGCGTATTGCCAATGGTGCCTTTAGTAAACACATAAGAACGAACCGAGTCTGGCAAATTGCCGCGGTCGATTTGTATCGACGCCGCTGAAATGTCAAAGCTCAACGCCACGTCGATTTCCTGATCGTCGAGCAAACGCATCATTTCTTCAGAACTGGAAGGAAAGGTTTGGCCGTTGCGCCACGCCACTTGATGCAGCTGATCCAAATACGCCCATAAAGGCGCGGTAACAGCGTGAAAATCTACTTGATCGACAGGGTTGGATAACAAGCTGGTATCAGGTGTTAACTCATGCAGCGCTTGTTTTAGAAACGTGGAGCCTAAAAACTGCGGCGGCTCTGGGTAGGTAATTCGGCCTGGGTTGGCTTGGGCATAACTAAGTAGCTCATTCATGGATTTAGGCGGCGTTGCTAAGGTTTCGGTATCGTGCATGAAAATCACCTGTGCCATGCCCCAAGGCGACTCCATGCCATCAACAGGCGTACCAAAATCTTGGGTCAAACTTTGACGAGCGGACTCGTCGACGTAATGAGCATAGTTAGGCAAATTGTGGCTAAAAGGCCCAAACAGCAATGCGTTGTCTTTCATGGCACGAAAGTTTTCACCGTTTAACCAAATAAGATCAATGGAGCCTTCACTGTTTTTGCCTGCGGCTTTTTCGGCCAATACACGGTTCACCGCATCGGACGCGTCGGTCAGTTTTACCTGCTTGAGCGTCACGTCGTATTCTTGTTCAATACGATCGGCTGCCCATTGAATGTAATCGTTGATATTATCGGCGCCACCCCACGCATTAAAATACACGGTTTGGCCTTTGGCTTGTTCAAGTGTTTGTTGCCATTGGTCGTTGCTGGTGACGGCCAAAGCGGACACGCTTGAGAGCATAAAAGCGGCGGCCATTGACGCAGCGATAAAGGTTTTTTTCATGGTTTTTTCCTAACAGTCATAAGCGATTTATTATAAGACGTATGTAACGGGTGAATTGTTACACCGATGGCAATTGTTTTTTATTAAAAATGGCTTTTAGCGTACCATGTTGCAGCGGTAAATAGAGTGCATCTGACTGTGTCATTATGTATACCTTGTGTCGATTACGGTCATTGATGAGGTGTTATGACGTACCAAATTTTTTCCCATGCGTTACCTAATGCAACCCCAGGAACTCAGCGTGTGCTTAAAGCGAATCATTTTGGCGAGGCTGGAGCGCGACCGAAAGTGTATCTTCAAGCGGGACTACATGCCGATGAATGGCCGGGCTTTTTGGTCCTCAATACTTTACTTCGAATGCTCAAAAAAGCCGATGAAGCGGGTTTAATTCAAGGGGAAATTGTCATTGTTCCCGTGGCTAACCCTATTGGTTTGGCGCAGAATTTCCATGGCTATATTCCAGGGCGATTTGCTTTTTCGGATGGTGGCGGTAATTTTAATCGCAATTGGCCTCAGCTCGGGCAAAAAGTAGAAAAGCGCATCAAAAGTGAGATAACAGGCGATATTGCGGCCAATGTTGACCTAGTCCGTCATGCCATTCACGAAGAACTATGCTTACTGCCAGAAACCACAGAATTACAAGGCATGAAGAAAACCTTACTGGCCTTGTCGATGGACGCAGACGAAGTGCTGGACTTACATTGCTCGGGTGAAGCCAGTATGCACGCCTATGTAGCGCAAGAATTTGAAGGGCACTTTCGACCGCTGTTGGCGTTGTTGGGTGCTAAGGTGGGCTTATCTGAATTAGAAACCGGCGCGGCTTCATTCGATGAAACCAATGTCAGTGTATGGCGCGAGCTAAAAGCCCATTATGCGCATTTAGTGCCTTGGGGAACGCGCTCGCTCACTGTAGAACTGCGCGGCGAAAACGATATTTCTAACGACTTTGCGCAACAAGATGCTCAAGCTTTGTTTGATTATTTGGTGTTGCGCGAGGTCATTGCTGGTAAAGCACCGGCGATCGACGACAGCGAACTGGTGTATTACCCCCTTGACGCGATGGATCTGGTGAAAGCCCCGTGCGCGGGCATCGTGTGTTATCACAAAGCCATTGGCGACGAAGTAGAGGCGGGCGAAGTGATTGGCGAGGTGGTGAATCTAACCGACGACAACGTGGAAACCTCTTCCTATCCGTTAGTTGCTCGCACCAATGGCGTTTTATTTGCCCGTGTGCAACGTCGGCTGGTGGTGTGCGGTGAATCCATTGCTAAAATCGCCGGCAGAGAGCATCTTGCGTTTCGTGAGATGGGCCATTTATTTGAAGACTAGCGCTTTGATCATGAACAAGGTTAGATTATTTTGACAGCTGTACAATCTGATGCCCGCCTATCCTCGTCGTTAACCGATGAGCAGCAAGGGGTCGTTGATCACGACTTGACCACGCCAGCGAAAGTCATTGCTGTGGCGGGGGCGGGGAAAACCACGACCTTAATCGCTCGTATCGAGCATTTATTGGCGCAAGGTGTCGATCCTTCACACATTGGCGTGTTTATGTTTAACAAAAGCGCCCAAGCGGAGTTTGCTGAGCGTTTGAGCAAGCGCTTAAACGCAGCAGGGTACTTTCGTTCTCCGAGTGTGATGACATTTCATGCCTTTGGTATGCAGTTTTGCCGACGCTTAGAACAGCAAAATTGGTTGCCAGCCGCCAAGCTGGTGACGGACGATTTTAGTTTAGTGAAAATGTTGCGCGACGCCTTGCAACGCTTGGTGCGCAAAGGCGATCAGATTTCTTTGCAAGATGAAAAAGACTGGCTAGAAGATGCCCTACTGTTTATCGATCAAGTGAAAGCGTCGGACCAATCGGCACAACGTGTTTTTGATGCTCTTGGTTGGTCAACTGAGCGACGTTTTTTCCCCGACTTATACGATGAACTAGAACGTTTACGCAAACGCGATAACGTCCGTTTTTTTGCTGACTTGCTCAGTGACCCTTATCAGTTGATCAGCGAATTGCCCGAAGCAGAGTGCTTACGAGTCAGGCAGCTGGTGCCGGATTTTCGCTACTTGCTTATTGATGAATTTCAAGACATCAACCCCTGTCAGTATGAGTTGTTAAAGCGGCTTTATCCTGCGCCGTGTCAATGGATGATTGTGGGTGACGTGCAACAATGCATTTATGAATGGCGTGGTGCTAGCCCTGAGATCATGGCGACCCAGTTCGATATAGACTTCGATAAAGCGGTGACTTACCCGCTGAGCAGCAGTTTTCGTTTTGGTCATGCGGTGGGGTTAATGGCGTCCAGCGTGATCAGTGAAAATGACCCAGATGCCTTGGTAATCGGCGCTGGCGAGCGTACTAGAGTGTCTTTTGCTCGTGCGCCAAAAACCGGAAAAGCTCTATTGGGAGAGCTGAAATCTTGGGTAGATGAAGGCCATGCCCTGAGCGACAGTGCCGTGCTGGTTCGTCTTTACAGCGACATGGTGCCGGTGCAACTGGCCTTGATGCACAAGGGTGTACCTTATCAATTGCATGGGGATTCACCCTTGTTGGAAAATCGTCAAATTCGCATGTTAATGGCGTATTTGGCGGTGATTGCGGGTGGCTTAGAAAATCCTGCGGTATTTTTTCATCGGGATGATGTGGAGTATTTACTGACCGTTCCCAGTTTGGGTGGCTCCATGGCACAACGAAAAACCTTGATTCAGCAGGCTCGTCAGTCACCCCATTTGTTGCCACAAATGATAGAAACACTGGCGGATTCGATGGATGGCTGGCGTGCGAAAAAGCTTTATGAACGGGCAGATTGGTTACGCAGCTTAGGCATGTATCGCCGCGATCCGGCGCAAGGCTTAGCGCACACCTTGGAGAAACTGGGCATTTATCGTTACTTTGAAAGCACCAGCAGCAAAGACATCCAAACCCAAGAGAAAATTGCCACCTGCGATGCTTTTATGGCTTATGTTCGCGGTGTGGGCGGTGAAGCTCAGTCTATTCTAGAGCAACTTGCCACCTTGAATGAAAGGCACACCGACGACAGCCATGGCGTGCACCTGATGACGATTCATAAGTCTAAGGGGTTGGAATTTGATCAGGTGTTGTTGTCGGGGCTACAAGAGGGGCGCTTCCCCTATTACGACGAAGATTTGAGCGCCATTGACAAGCAAGCCGCCAGCGATTTGGCTTCCGAGCGTCGTTTGTTTTATGTGGCCATTACTCGTGCTAGGAAAAAATTGGTGATCCTTGAAACACCGACGGCTGACGAGCATAAACGCATGAAGCAGGGCGATATTCCTCGTGCGGCGGTCAAAAGTTTGTCCTTATCCCGCTTTGTGTTTGAAGCTCAGCCTTACGCTGTTAGTCAAATTTGTGAAGCCTGGTACGATGTGCCCTCTGGCACACCCATTGCTTCCGAAAAGGGCGCGGTTTTTCAGCGTTATTTAAGCGCGGTGGAACCTTCTCCGTCGTTAGTGTTCCACCATCGTGTGGAGGCGCAAAATGGTTTAAAACCCGGTGACAAGGTTCGTCACGACAAGTTTGGCCAAGGTGTTATCGTCCGCCAAGAGCAAGGCGATAAACCTATGATAGTCGTCGATTTCGGCGAAGTGGGATTAAAGCGTTTTAATACCAAGCACACTCAACTTATTAAATTATCTTCCAGAATGTAAGGAACAGGGCAATGTCTATCCCATTAATTGATTTATCCAAACTGACTCACGGCAGCAGCGACGTTCGTCAGAGTGAAATACAGGCGTTAGACACAGCGTGTCGAGAAATTGGCTTTTTCTATTTGATTAATACCGGCATCCCGAATGAGCTTATGTCGGCCTTAATGCGTGAGGCGAAGCGCTTTTTTGGTCAGCCACAAGATGTCAAAAATGCCATCGATATTAAACACAGCATCAATCATCGTGGATATGGCAATATCGGCGAAGAGCAGTTAGACGAAAAAGGCCACGCCGACTGGAAAGAAACCTTCGACATGGCATTGGATTTTTCAAACGATCACCCTTTAGCGGCGAAATACCCAACCATGTACGGGCCTAATCAAAACCCAAGTGATCCAAAAACCGTCGAAGTACTGCAAGACTATTATGTGGAAGCCTTTAAGGTCGCGCAAAAGCTGCTAACCGCTATGGCGCAAGCCCTGTCTCTAGACGACGACTTTTTCACCCGATGCTTTCAGAACCATGTGACTGTGTTACGCATGATCCATTACCCGCCGCGTCCAGCCAGCGAACACGACAATGGCGCAGGCGCTCACACAGATTACGGTTGTGTGACTTTATTGTTGCAAGATCAAATTGGTGGATTGCAAGTGAAGACTCGTCAAGGTGAATGGGTTGATGCGACGCCTATTGAAAACGCCATCGTGGTAAACATTGGCGACTTAATGCAACGCTGGACCAACGACGAATACGTGTCGACCGCGCACCGTGTGAGAGCGTCCTTGCCAGACGTACATCGTTACTCCTTCCCATTTTTCGTGGAACCCGATTACGAAACCAATGTGGAATGCGTGCCTAGCTGTGCCACGGCAGAAAAACCAGCGAAATATGACGCCATCCTCAGCGGTGACTGGATACAGTCGCGTTTTGACGCCACCTACGCTTATCGCGAAAAAGAAGCAGCAGGGCAGTAAAAGGAAGTTAGAAAATTTTCTTACTATCTGAAATTGTTCTAAAATTTACGATAGTTGGTTGACCTAAAACATGACCACACGGAGGGCAAAGGAATGCCTGTGATTAGTCGTTTTTATGGGATTTTGATTGCTATGTATTTTAACGATCACAATCCCCCTCATTTTCATGCCAAATATTCTGGCTATGAAGCCTTGTTTGACTTTGACGGCGTTGTTTTAGATGGTGAATTGCCACGAAGAGCCTGTACTTTTGTCCAAGAATGGATTGATATCCACAAAGTTGAGTTAGAAGAAAACTGGTCTCGAGCAAGAGCCGGTGAGCCTTTAAATCCTATCGACCCACTGGAGTAAGTTATGTTGCATGTAACATCGGTAAAGTATCTTTCAGGTTTCAGGCTTTGGGTGGCATTTGATGACGGAACCTCGGGGAACATTGATCTCACCGATGAGTTAAAAGGGCCTATGTTTGAACCGCTTAAAAGCGTTGAGACATTTAATCAGGTTGCCCTTGATCCTGAGTTAGAAACACTGGTCTGGCCGAATGGGGCTGACTTCGCTCCTGAATTTTTAAAGAGACTTCATTGCAAACAACAAACAGCGAGTCAGTTGAAATGAATCGCTCTTTGTTATTCTAAGCCGTCATGTCAGTTTTTTACGCAAACATACACCGAGTTGGTGGAGTCTTTGCCTTGAAAGGGATTGAAAAAAGATACCAGATGAGCGTCGACCTGGTTAAAAACCGTGCCTAGTAGAGCAATGAAATTGTCCTCCGGTGGGTTTTGTGACCACATGGCAAACACACCGTTGGGTTTAAGCTGCTCTGCCATGAGCGTGAGGTTGTCAGTGGTGTAAAAACCGGCGTTGGAAGGGTTGAGAAACTCGGTAGGGGAGTGATCGATGTCGAGTAAAATCGCATCGAATTTTTTACCGTTAGATGTTGGATCAAAGCCTGTTTCTGGGGCCGTGGCAAGGTCAAAAAAACTGCCGAGTACGTAGCGATTTCGTGAATCTTCATTGAGTACTTTACCCAGTGGCACGAGTTCTTTTTGGTGCCAGCTGATCACGGTTTCTAGGGCATCGACCACCAAGAGTTCTTTGATTCGTGGGTCTTTTAACGCCGCGACGGCGGTGTAGCCTAAGCCTAATCCGCCAACAACAACGCTCAAATTCTCGCCTTTGACTTGGGCTAAACCGAGATCGGATAGAGCTTCTTCCGCGTCGACAAACATGCTCGACATCAAAAATTCTTCACCGAGTTTTACTTCGTAAATATCACGGTCGCCAAACGTCGGAATGCGACGTTTACGTAAAGAAATTTCGCCTAATGGCGAGTCTTGGCTGTCGATTTCTTCAAATAATAAAGACATAAAGTAAGACCTTTTATAGGGTTTAGCGTTGGCTCTTGCGAACGTAATTTAAAATAGAAACCGGTACGACTTTGCGTACGGGGAAGCCATCGATTTCTTTACGTTCAATAAGGTGGTTGAGGCGACTTTCGATTGCACAGAGGTTTTTAAAATCTCCCATGGCAACAAACGAAATAGCTTCGCCGCTGGCACCAGCGCGACCGGTTCGACCAATGCGGTGAATGTACTCTTCTGGTTTGAATGGCAGATCGTAATTCACCACACGGCTTAATGCGCCGATGTCGATACCGCGTGCCGCGACGCCCGTTGCCACTAGGTATTTGAGTTCACCGGATTTAAATTGGTTTAAAATTTGCTCGCGCATAGCTTGGCTGCGATCGCCATGAATGGAATCGGCAATAATGCCGCGTTTAGCTAATTGATCGACGAGTTTGGCCGCCCCGTGTTTTTTCTCAATAAAGATCAGTGCCTGATCCCATTCTTGCTCTTTGATCAAGTGACTCAGTAAGGCCGATTTGGTGTCTTTATCGACAGTGATCAACCATTGTTTGATGTTCGCAGCAGCTTTGGTTTTAGGCGAAATAGCGATTTCAAACGCAGGCTTGTCTTGTTTGCTGTCGGAAAATTCGTTCGCAATCACACGCACGCTGTCGGTCATGGTGGCGGAAAAAAGCAAATTTTGACGCTGGGATGGCAGTCGGTCGAGAATATTGTAAATATCGTCAACAAAGCCCATATCAACCATTCTATCGGCTTCGTCGAGCACGAGGTGTTCCAGTTCGTCAAAATGCACCGCCCGTTGATGTGCCAAATCCAGCAGTCGACCCGGTGTGGCGACGAGAATGTCTACGCCTTCGATCAGGCTTTGTTTTTGTGCGTCGCTGTCCACTCCGCCATAGACGGCCAAACAGCGGACGTTTAAATGTTGACTGTATTGAGCCACATTGGACGCGACTTGCACCGCCAATTCTCGTGTTGGTGTGATGATCAAGGCTTTGATGCGTTTGCTGCGGCGCGTTTGAATGTGCTGAAGTTTTTCCAATATGGGCAATACGAACGCCGCTGTTTTACCTGTGCCTGTTTGCGCCGTCGCTATGAGGTCTTTTCCAGCGAGAATGACGGGGATGGCTTGCTGTTGAATGGGTGTTGGGTGTTGGTAGCCTTGATCTTGCACGGCTTTAATAATAGCAGGAGATAATCCTAGCGTTGAAAATGACATAAGTGGCTCAAATGGGTGAGTAAAAATAAAGTGGCGTAATATCTGCGCAGTATAACGCAATCAGGAACAAAACGTGCTTGGTTTACCGAATGATGGGTGTTTAGCAAATGGTAGACACTCACAACGCTTTATCATTTATGCCTAAATGAAACAGAGAAACGTCATAAACTGAATATTTTGTGCGTTTTATCACTGTTTTTATACTGTTTAATGATGGTGGTGTGTGATCAATGTTAGAATTGCGCGCCATTCTTGCATTCGCTTTTTATGGGCTGTGAGCGTTTGCTGTTAACTCATCAAGGAAAAGCATGACTACTTTTGTTTCTGGTTTACCCATTTTGCTTCTAATTTGGGCCATGACGAAGCGCAATGCCGTGCCTTCGCACATTGCTCTGCCTCTAACCGCCATAATGGTGGCGTTCATTCAGTTGTTTTTGTTCCAGGCGGATATGCGTTTGCTGAGCGCTAATGTGGTGGCAGGCGTATTGTCTGTTTTGACGCCTATTTCTATTGTTGCTGGGGCGATTTTGTTGAATCGTATTTTGTTCTTTTCCGGTGCTGAGGCGGTATTGAGTCAGTGGCTCAAAAGCATCAGCACCAATAAAGTGGCTCAGTTGATGATTATTGGTTGGGCGTTTGCCTTTATGATTGAAGGCGCGTCTGGTTTTGGTACGCCTGCGGCGATTGCTGCGCCTATTTTGGTGGGATTGGGTTTTCCTGCCATTCCTGTGGCGATTTTCACCTTAGCGATGAACTCGGTGCCGGTATCATTTGGCGCCGTGGGCACACCGATATGGTTTGGTCTGTCGGCACTGCCGCTTTCTGAACTTCAATTGATGGATATTTCAAAGCAAACGGCGCTGTTGAATAGTCTGGCGGCGTTAGTGATTCCTTTTGTGGCATTGCGTTTCTTATTGAGCTGGAAAGAAATTCGTCAGAATACGGTGTTTATTGTTCTGAGTGTGCTGTCTTGTACTGTGCCGTATGTGCTGTTTGCCCAATGGAATTATGAGTTTCCCTCTTTGATTGGTGGCGCAGTTGGCCTTGGTTTTAATGTGTTTTTTGCAAAAAAAGGCTTGGGTTTGAAGGCTGCGTCTGAGGTGAGTAACGAAGACGCACCGGTTAGCTTGCGTCAAGTGGCAAAAGTCTTTTTACCCTTTGCGCTGCTGATTCTGATTCTTATCGTTACCCGAATTCCCCAGTGGGGCATAAAAGATTTACTCAACAGCATGGTGCCTTTGTGGTCGGCTCAAATGGGCACAACCGAATTTGAGCTAAGCCAAGCGTTAGTCTTTAGCCTAAATAACATTTTAGGTACGTCTGTCAGTTGGCAATATAAGAGTTTGTATGTGCCGGCGATGATCCCTTTCCTAATCGTCTCACTGATTTGTATTCCGCTTTTTGGCATGTCGCGCTCTCTGGTAAGCCGATCTTTTCGTGATACCGGCCAACGCTTACTTTTGCCAGTATTGTCGTTAATTGGTGCTTTGGTGATGGTGAAGCTGATGATGCAAGGTGGTGACGCCGCACCTATGTTGTTGCTGGCACAGGCGTTTGCCAACTTATTGGGCGATTACTGGGGTTATGCTGCCGCTTTGTTGGGTGGGTTAGGGTCTTTCTTCTCGGGTTCCGCGACGGTTTCCAACATCACTTTTGGTGGCATTCAATTAGGCATCGCACAAGAGGTGGGTTTGCCTGTGACCTTGGTGTTGGCTTTGCAGTCGGCTGGTGCGGCCATGGGGAACATGGTGTGCATTAACAACATTATTGCTGTCTCGACGATCCTAGGCATTAAAAACCAAGAGGGTTACATCATTAAGCGTACGATTGTGCCCATGCTTTTTTATGCTTTAGTTGCGGCCTTGTTTGCAGTGGTGACCTTGCTTTAAGTCGTTACAAGAAACAAAAAAAGCCACTTCACTATTACCGTGAAGTGGCTTTTTTTGAACGTTTAGAAAAGATTATTTCTTCGCGTTTTTCTGAGCTTGCTGTTCGTCGTAACGTTTTTCCCAGAACTCCGCGCCTTTGATGCCAAGGGCTTTCGGGTTAAAGGTATATTCTGTTACGCCAGCGGCTTTTTGGTCTTCGTAATCACGCAATGTCTTCATGGTCGGACGAGACATGAAGAAAATAGCGATGATACCGACAATATTCAACCAAGCCATTAAGCCCACGCCTACATCACCTAGGTTCCAAATGTAACCTGCGGTGTTAACTGTGCCGTAAGCTACCATGAACATGATCAATAGCTTAACGAAAGTCAAAGACACGTTAATTTTCAATGCGCGACGAAGGTACGCCACGTTGGTTTCTGCAATGTAGTAGTACGCCAAAATCGTTGTGAAGGCGAAGAAGAACAAGGCGATACCCACAAAGATTGGTCCAATGCTACCAAACACACTGGCCAAGGCCATTTGTGTAAAGGCAGGGGAAGCAATAATAGTGGAAGGATCGACGTTTTGTACGATGAACTGACCATCTGGCAAGGTGCCTTGCACGTTGTACTGTTGAGTGATCAAGATCATTAAGGCGGTTGCTGTACAGATAAACAAG
Organism: Marinomonas vulgaris; assembly: GCF_018145875.1. Lineage (GTDB taxonomy): Bacteria > Pseudomonadota > Gammaproteobacteria > Pseudomonadales > Marinomonadaceae > Marinomonas > Marinomonas vulgaris. Next base: position 213,406 of record NZ_JAGSSV010000002.1, read on the forward strand.
GTATCAACATACACAGAAAAAGCTTGAACCAAACCTTGCTGTGCAGGGTGTTGCACTTCGGCCGCGGCCGCCGCATGAGGACCAGTACCTTGACCTGCTTCGTTTGAGTAAACACCACGTTTCACGCCCCAACCAATCGCTGCACCAAAACCGGCTTGAGCGGTGAACGCATCAGAGAAGATCATACCGAAGATGCCAGGCACCTTGTCTATGTTTAAGAGCACGACAATCAAAGCCATCACAATGTAACCTAGCGCCATAAACGGCACGACGATTTGTGTGAAGCCTGCGATGCGTTTGATGCCACCAAAAATGATAAAGGCCAACACCAACAAAATAGCCGCTAACGCTACTAATTTTGTAGAACCCACATCACCGAAAGAGCTAGAAACCACCACACCTTCACCGAAGATTTGCGTTACCGCATTACCCACCGAGTTGGCTTGGATGCCTGGAAGGAAGATGCCACACGCAAGGATGGAAGCAAAAGCAAACAACACCCCCAGCCATTTTGAGCCTAGGCAGCGTTCAAAATAATACGCTGGGCCACCACGGTATTGGCCGTTGTCGTTTTCTTTGTAAAGCTGACCAAGCGTTGATTCTGCGTAGGCGGTGCTTGCGCCTAAAAACGCCACAACCCACATCCAGAAAACAGCACCAGGGCCACCAAAACCAATTGCAGCGGCAACGCCTGCGATATTACCGGTACCCACACGACCTGAAAGTGACACAGCTAAGGCTTGGAAAGACGAGATGCCTTTGTCTGAGTCGTTTGAGTTGAAAAGTAAAGAACACATTTCTTTGAAATGTCGTACTTGGGCAAAACGGGTAAGTATTGAGTAAAATAAACCGGCACCTAAACACAAATAAATTAGGGCAGGGCTCCAAATGACTCCGTTTAAGAAATCAATGAATGCTTGCATAGAAAGTCCTCGATTGTGATTCGCTATAAGCGTTTTTTGTCGTTATGAAGAGTGTAGATGCAGCGTCTCGTCCATGGAGACAGCCGCTGTTACTTTGTGTGATATTACGAAGAGGTAAATAACGCATGAAAAGTGCATCTACGAGGTAAGAATTTATCATGAAAAAAAAGCCAGATCTATTTGTAAATCTATGTTATTGAGTGTTTTCTTTTGTTGCAGTAACAATTTTAAAGAATAAGTGCGTTATCAAATGCAAAATAACCGATTTATCTTCTATCTGTAGAATCGGGGTATTAACAAAGTGCTCATTCAATTTATCTAATATAATAAACACAGCAATCTATTGTTAATGAATTACTTTGTAAAAATGAACTTTTTGTTTGGCTTGAAGAGGAGTAAAAGGGTAATGCTGAAAAAAGAGGTGCTTAGCACATTGTTGAGAAAGCCAATTAATGAAACTGTCTGACGTCATTCATTTTGAAAAGCTTTGAGCTAACACCCAAAGCTTTTTGTACTTAAATGTAATTTTATTAACCCTGAATGTCTGCCCTGTGCTCTTGCGCTGAGGACACAATGCATTCGCCAGCTAAATTAGGGGCAACGCCAACGGCAAAGCCGTCTTTTTCCATGCCAGGTAGCCATTTTTCAATCCAGTCAGTTGCTTTAATTTCAAGCGCCTGAAAGCCTTCGTAATCTTTTTCGCCCCAAGCTTGGGCTAAGGCTTGTTCTGGCCAAATGGGGAGTACTTTATCACTGCCAAGATCAATAATTAAACAGCCTTCGTTGTCGGCCAGCGTCCAGATTGCGTGTTGTTTTTTGATTAGAGTCAGCACCTGATCGTAGCGTTCACTGCTGGGCAAACGATAAAAAGTGTCGTCGAAAGCGGAGGTTGTCATAAGAATGGCTCAATAATAAAAAACGCCATATTATCATACTGGTAAAACGAAAAGCGACGCGATATACGTCGCTTTTGTCTGGGCGAGACGCACGATGAAGAACGGCTTTATTTATTTGTATTGCTTAAAGAGGGCGTCCAGCGTGTTGAGGTGAACAGATTGTTGGGCCCTTGTCATCCAGCTGCCGGTAATGCCGTTTTTGGCTAATTGATACAGTTGAGCTAGATTTATACCTGTGTGTTGAATCAAAGAGGCGTAATTGTCATTCATGTAACCACCGAAGTAGGCCGGGTCGTCTGAATTGACCGTGGCTTTTAAACCAAGCGCCAGCATGCGGGTAATGGGGTGGTCTTTCATATCGTCCACGACGCACAGCTTTAAGTTAGATAAGGGGCACACGGTAAGGGTTAAATTACGTTGTTGAATGGTGCAAATTAGGTTGTTATCTTCCAGTGCTCGGTTGCCGTGATCTATTCGATCAACGCCAATGTCTTCAATGGCCTGCCACACGTATTCTGGTGGTCCTTCTTCACCTGCATGAGCGGTTACTTTTAGTCCTAATGCTTTGCAGGCTTGGAAAACTCGTAGAAATTTTTCTGGAGGGTGGCCAAGCTCTGAGCTATCTAGACCAACACCATCAATCCACTTTAAATAGGGTTTGGCTAAGGCCAAGGTTTCAAAGGCACTTTCTTCACTAAGATGTCTTAAGAAAGACATTATGAGCTTGCTGGTCATGCCCCACTGTTGCTTAGCATCTTGAAGGGCACGATAAATGCCCTTGATTTGCACATCAAAAGACACATCGCGAGACAAGTGACCTTGGGGGTCGAAAAAAATCTCCACATGCACCACGTTCTCACTGTGTACTTTCGTCAGATAGGCCATGGTGAGATCGTAAAAATCTTCTTCATGCAAAAGGACAGACATGCCTTGGTAGTAAAGGTCAAGGAAGTCTTGAAGGTTAGTAAACTGGTACGCAGCGATTAATGCTTCAACGGAATCGTATTTAAGGGCCACCTGATTGCGTTGTGCAATGGCAAACATTTGTTCCGGTTCAAACGTGCCTTCTATGTGTAAATGTAGCTCGGTTTTTGGCATGGCTTTAGAAAGCGCAATCAATGTGTTTGTTGTGTCCATAGCGATACCTTTGGTGACTTAATGACAATGGGAAACGATGTTAGTGTAAAAAAAGAAAGCAAATAAACAGAAATCTGTTTATTTGCTTAGAGGTTGTAAGACTTGGCAGAGATACCTATCCGCGCTGAACTAGATGTATTAGCGAGGAATCTCGTCGGTAATGCCTTCTACATACCAGTTCACTTTCGCAAGTTCTACGTCAGTCAAAGAATGGTTTGCAGGCACAACAAGGTTGCCTTTATTGTCTGTGATTGGGCCAGTAAAAGGCTTAAATTCACCTGATTTGATTTTGTCGTGCGTTTCATCGATTTTAGCTCGAACATCGGCAGGCAGGTTCGAGTTAATAGACGCTAGCGTTAGCATGTCGTCTTGGAATCCACCCCAGAAATCTTTAGGTTCCCATGTGCCATCCATAACGGCCTGTACTTGTTTGATGTAGTACGGAGACCAATCATCGCGAACAGAGAAAATGTGCGCTTTAGGAGCAAACTTGCTTTGATCTGACGCTTGACCAATACCACGTAAACCGCGTTTTTCCGCCGCAATAAGTGGCGCTGGGCTGTCTGTGTGTTGCAATAAAATATCTACGCCTTGGTCCATTAACGCATTTGCTGCATCGGTTTCTTTACCTGGATCGTACCAGGTGTTCGCCCAGACGATTTTGATTTTCACGTCTGGGTTGACGCTTTTCGCACCCATGTAAACGGCGTTGATATCACGAATAACTTCTGGAATAGGAAAAGATCCGATGTAACCAATGGTATCGGTTTTGGTCATCATGCCGGCGGTGACACCAGAAATATAGCGGCCTTCATAAGTACGCAATACATAGGTGCCCAAATTTTTAGACAGTTTATAGCCAGTGGCATGTTCAAAAGTTACATTTGGAAAGCGTTTCGCAACTTTCACTGTTGGGTTCATAAAACCAAAAGACGTAGTGAAGATCATGTCATTGCCAGATTTAGCCAACTGCGTGATAACGCGTTCTGCATCGGCACCTTCTGGCACGTTTTCAACGAATGTGGTTTCTACTTTATCGCCAAAGTATTCTTCCAAGCCTTTACGACCCATATCGTGTTCGTAGCTCCAGCCTAAGTCGCCTACTGGGCCGACATAGACAAAACCTACTTTAAATGGGTCTTCGGCGTGAACCAGGGAGGCTCCTGCTAATAATCCCAAACTAACCAGTAAACTTTTAAGTTTCATTGCTGCTCCTTTTGCCACTGAGGCGATTTTGTTGTATTAACTAAAATTATATTTAAATCACATATATAAGACTATTTTAAAGGGTATAAATTTCTTCTTATGCCATTTGTCTAGGATCAAAGGGCTTGCCTAAAGACCGAGGCGATAAGAGTTTCTCTTTAAATTTGTCTGCACTGATGATCACCATCACGACTACGGTGGCGACGTAAGGCAACATGGCCAAGAGGTTCGGTGAAATAGACCAGCCTAGCCCTTGTAGAACCAGATGCATAATACTGGCCAAACCGAATAGGTATGCGCCCAGCATAATGCGACCTACCCGCCATGAGGCAAACACAACCAACGCCAGAGCGATCCAGCCTCGTCCTGCTGTCATGTTTTCTACCCACATTGGTGTATAAACCAATGACATATAAGCGCCTGATATACCCGCCATGACACCGCCAAACATGACCGCTAAATAACGTACTCTGAGCACCTTAATACCAATGGCGTTAGCAGCGTGAGGGTTTTCGCCAACAGCTTTCAAGGTTAAGCCAATGCGAGTTTTGTTCACTACAAACATAAGTACAAAGGTCATAACGAAAGAGGTATACACCAAAATATCGTGCTGGAATAAAATGCGACCCAAGTAGGGAATGTCTGATAATAAAGGAATAGCGATAGGCTGGAAGCCTTGAAGGGTCTGACCCACAACACCAGAGCCAATGAAAGCACTTAAGCCAGTACCGAAGATAGTTAGTGCCAGTCCTGTAGCCACTTGATTTGCCCCAAGATGTAAAACCAAAAAAGCAAAAATAAGGCTCATGATACTGCCCATTAGCATAGCGGCTATGACCCCAAGGCCGGCATTTCCCGTTGTGTAGGCCGCTAGAAAACCAACCACGGCGCCCATTAGCATCATGCCTTCTTGGCCTAGGTTTAACACGCCCGATTTTTCACAAATAACTTCGCCTAAGGCGATGAATAAAAGCGGAGTCCCGGTTTTTATCGCGGCAAATAAGATTTGTATAATAAGATCTGAGTCCATAATAGGCTCCTAATTTGTCGCTTGATTGGTAAAAGAAAGGCGGTTATTGATGAAGAAATCACACGCCAATAAAAAGAACAACAATACCCCTTGGAACATACTGACAACGGCAACAGGTATACCCATTTCAATTTGTGCCAAATCGCCGCCCATATAAAGTACGGCCATAAATGCGGCGGCTAAAATAGCACCGATAGGGTGTAGTCGCCCTAAATACGCCACGATAATTGCGGAGTAGCCGTAACCTGGAGAAACATTTGGAACCAACTGACCAATGGGTCCGGAGGTTTCACCAATGCCGGCAAGTCCTGCCAAGGCACCAGCAAACAACATCACAAACCAGCTTAGTTTTTTGCCGCTAAAACCTGCGTATCGTGCGGCAGGTTCGTCGGCCCCAAACACGCGAATTTGAAAGCCTAGGTGGGTTTTGCTTAAAATAAACCAACCTACCACGCCAGCCAGCACAGCAAACACAATTCCCAAGTGGGTACGGCTACTTTCAAACAAAGTCGGTAACATAGTAGCATCAGAAAACATTGCCGATTCAGGAAAGCCATAGCCATCAGGATCTCTCAATGGACCGTGTACCGCCCATATCAAAAGATACAAAGCGATATAGTTAAACATGATGGTGGTCAAGATGAGGTTGGAGTTGAAGTGTAATTTTAAAAACGTCGGAATGGCAGACCAAAGCATTCCCGATACCATACCGGCGAGTAAGGTGATCGGCAAAGCAAAAACAGAGTCAGAGTCAATGAAATACAATGCCATAGCGGAGCCGCCTAGCGCCCCAGCAAGAAGCTGACCCTCAGCGCCTATGTTCCACATATTCGCTCTGTAACAAAGCGAAAGGCCGACAGCACACAACAAAAGAGGCGCCATTTTAACGAACATTTCGCCTATGTTGTAGCTGTCTGCCAAGGGCGCAATCAACAACACGTGCAATGCTTGCGATGGTGATTTACCTATTGCGGTAAACAAAATACTGCCGAAAATTAATGTCAGTACGATGGCCAACACAGGCGACAGTACTTTCATTAACGAGCTGGGCTCAGTTCGAGCTTGGATGCGAATCATGCGCCAGCTCCTTGCGTTGATTGATTAATCGTGTCAATAAAGGTACCCGCCATCCATTGTCCTATTTGATCTATGTTTGTTGAATCTGTTTTGACGACGGGAGACAAGTAGCCATCACAGACTGCAGCCATTCGGTCTGCCAATAAAAATAGCTCGTCGATGTCTTCTGAGATTAGCAAAATAGCCGCACCTTGATCTCTTAGTTCCAGTAAGGCTTGGTGGATAGCGAGAGCTGCGCCCACATCGACTCCCCACGTTGGGTGAGCACAAATTAAGACGCTCGGGTTCTGACCAATTTCACGCCCCATAATGAACTTTTGCAGGTTGCCGCCACTGAGACTTTTCGCCTCGGAAAACTCGCCGTGACATTTGATTTTGTATTTTTTAATGATGGAAGCGGTGTAGTCTTTGATGCTTTGCCAATCGACCAAGCCTTTTTTGATAAAACCATCACTGTGGGTTAGCAGGGTGTTCTCGGATAGGCTCATGTCTGGCACGGCACCTCGTCCTAAGCGTTCTTCAGGAACATACGCCATACCACGCTTGCGTCGCTCTCCTGCGTGCAAATGACCGATAGGAGCACCATTTAAAGACAGCTGATTTTTGACATTCCGTTCGTCTTCGCCACTAATAACCGCCATGAGCTCGTCTTGACCGTTGCCCGCGACGCCTGCAATTCCCAAAATCTCGCCGGCTTTTAGGTCAAACTGAATGTTTTTCAACGCCGTGCCAAAGGGTTGTTTAGAAGGCAGAGACAGGTTATCCACTTCAAATATGCGCTCTTGACCTTCTCTTTTAACGTAACCGGCGTCTTGTTCAGCTAAGTCGCCGACCATCATTTTGGCAATAGAGGCAGGTGTTTCTTCGTTAGGCACACAAGTATCAACGACTTTACCGCCACGTAAAATAGTCGCTTTGTGGCAGATTTCTGTCACTTCATGCAACTTGTGGCTGATAAATAAAATACTGCAACCCTCTTCTGATAACGTGCGAAGAACCTCAAACAATCCGGCGACTTCTTGTGGGGTCAGCACTGAGGTGGGTTCATCAAGAATGAGTAGTTTTACTGACTGCACAAGACAGCGCATGATCTCAACACGCTGACGTTCGCCGATAGAGAGAGAGTGAACATATCGGGTTGGATTAACATTTAGACCGTATTCTTCAGATAATTCAGTTATACGAGTCGCTAAATCGCCAATTTGGTGAAGTTGAGTCTTACTCAGGCAGAGCTCGATATTTTCACTAATCGTTAGGGTTTCGAACAAAGAAAAGTGTTGAAACACCATACCGATTCCCAAATCGCGCGCTATGGAAGGCGATTTGATATCAACTTCTTTACCATCCCAAATAATGGCACCTGCGTCAGGAGAAACGACACCATAAATACTCTTAACTAAGGTGCTTTTTCCAGCACCATTTTCGCCTAATAAAGCATGAATTTCACCGGGCATAAGCGTTATGCTGATGTTGTCGTTGGCAAGGCAGCCTGGGTACTGTTTGGTCAGCTTGACAAGTTCAAGTCGTGATACCAAATGTTGTTTTTTCAATGTTCTGGCACCTTATCTTTAAGATTAAGTAAATGCTAAAAGGCTATTTATTACGTGTTGCGCCGCGTATGCGCGCATATTACAAAACATAGAATCATTTCGCACCAATATGAGCCGGGTTATGTGCCACTTTGGTGCGACAAAAATGCAATGCTTTCACTTATTTGACCGATTAGTTAAATTTAAAGTGTTTTTTTAAAATTTGATTTATGGATATCAATTATCATGCCAATACACTTTATTAACGCGGCGTAGAATACGAGATTTTCACTCATTTGTCTTTAATGACGTTATTTACAACTTGCTGTTATACCCACCATAGGCGTCATGTTATGTTGGAGATTTGTATCCTGCGGCCTTATGAATAGGAAAAGTGCAGGATACTCTGTAGAATAATGGCCTTTATTTTAGCATTGTGGACGTCTCATTACGGACAAGGTTGTTTTATTCCTTGCTTTGATAATGTCGCTTCGATAACAATTGATCAATGTGGGGCACTGTGTTTGCATCGATAAAAACAACGATAAATAAGCTGTTAAATTTAGGCTTTGATGATGAGTTTGACAACGATTTAAACCAAAAGCACGTTGTTAACTTCTCTTATATGATGTTTTGCGCCAGCTCGCTGTTTATGCTGGTGGTTTTTGCAACGCGTTCAATGTATGCCGTGGCTTTTTTCTCTTCTTTAGGTCTGCTCATTGGTTTGGCGGGCTTGCGTTACAATTACATCGGTCATTTTTCTCGTGCTCAATGGTTAATGCCAGTCACTAAGATTGCTCAGGTGACTATTTTAAGTGTGTTTTACTTTGGTACAGGCAGTGGCTTCCATTGGTTTTTTCTTAATGTCATTTCCTATGCATTTGTCGTGTTTAGAGCAGATCAGCGAGCGCACAAATATTGGCTGGTTTGTGCTTCATTAGCTTTGTTTTTAATGTGTGAACTTTTGGAAACGCGTGGGATGTTACTCACAGCAGTGGATAAAAGTATTTCCATCAGTTTGGTTTTTTTCTTAGTAGCAATCAATTTTGCATTAATGATTAGTTTGGTCATGAGTCGATTAAAATCGGTTAATCATCATTTGCGAACCTTGGCGGAAAAAGACGAATTAACCGGTTTATCTAACCGACGTAAGGTCTTGGCCGATGCGGTAAATATTTTCGCGGACTCTGTGATCAATTCTGAATCTTGTGTGTTTTCCATTGTGGACTTGGATCATTTTAAGAAAATCAATGATACCTACGGCCATGAAGCCGGCGATCTCGTGTTGACCAAGGTCGCTGCTGTGATGGCCGATGTGATTCGTCCGCAAGATGAAATTGGTCGCTACGGCGGCGAAGAGTTTATTGTGATTATGCGTGACACCAGTTTGAGTGACGCTGAAAGCGTGATGGAAAAAATGCGCCAAGCCGTTGAAGCCATGCTTATTGAAACCGATCACGGCATTGTGATTCCTGTCACCGTGAGCATAGGATTAGCTGCCATTGATTCCCATGTATCTCGTTACGAAGAGATCTTGGCTCAAGCGGATAAGGGTCTATATGCCGCTAAACGAAATGGCCGAAATCAACTTTCGGTACAGTCCGAGTACCAGTATTAGAATATAGTTACTTCTTTGTATTGACATATGAGTTGTCCACTTTCTCTGTGGATAAACTTGTTGGCTAATCGATTTTTTCTTTATTTTTCGTGAAGAGGCTGCTTTGATCACTGTCGTTTATAGTTGTGATGATTATTGGGTAATTGAAAAACCGGCAGGCATGAGCTTCCATGCGGAGTCAGAATCGGTCGGCGTGATGCAATATATGTCTCAAACCTATCCTGATCACACTTTTTACCCTGTGCATCGGCTGGATAAAATGACCTCGGGTCTGTTGCTTGTGGCCTGTAACAGTCAAGCGGCGGCGACCTTTGGGTCGTTATTTGAGCAGCATTTGGTTGAGAAGCGTTATTTGGCATTGTCGGCCAAAAAGCCCAAGAAGAAACAAGGGACGATTACAGGGGGAATGTCGCCCAGTCGACGGGGTCAATGGAAGTTAACCAAAACCTTAGAGAATGTCGCTGAGACGCAGTTTTTTTCAGCATTTTATCAAGGACTTAGGGTGTTTTATGTGAGACCCCTAACGGGTAAAACACACCAAATTCGTGTGGCATTGAAAAGCATTGGCTCACCCATCCTCGGGGATGCTAGATACAGTGGTGAAGATGCGGACCGAGGCTATCTTCATGCTTATCGATTGGCGTTTGAATGGCAAGGTGAACCTAAAGAATATCTGTATCCTGCTCGCTCGGGGGAATACTACTCGGATGAGTTGGTGCAGTTTGTAATGACGAATTTTGATGAAGCGGCCTTACATTGGCCGTCTAAAAAGTAATTAATAAGACTTAGTGGTCGTTGTGGCTGACTAAGAAGGAATATGAATGAAAAATGTTTTGGTGTATTGCCGTCAAGGGTTTGAAAAAGACTGTGCGGCAGAGCTGTCTGACGTCGCCAGTAAGAAAGGGTTTTATGGGTACGCCAAGGTCGTGCCGGATTCAGGTTTTGTTGTGTATAACTTTGAGCAAAGTGATGCGGGAGAGACCTTAATACAGCAGTTGGATTTTAATCGCCTAATTTTTGCTCGTCAGATTATTGCAGTTAACGACGTGATCGAATTAGAGCAGGGTGGTCGCGTAGAATCTCTGCTGGAGGCAGCGCGCGAATTGCCCCTTGCCGAAGAAATATGGATTGAAACAGCGGATACTAACGAAGCAAAATCCTTATCAAGTTTAATCAAAAAGCTTGAAAAACCTCTGCGCGAAGGTTGGAAGAAATCCGGTGTGTTACGCAATAAAGCCGTCGGTGTGCGCCACCATGTGTTTATGTTGGATGGTGGTTCGGCTTATTTAGGTGTTTCTTACGCTTCTTGTCGCAGTGAATTCCCTATGGGGATTCGCCGTTTACGATTTCCTGCAGCGGGACCGAGTCGTTCAACGTTGAAGCTCGAAGAAGCTTTTTTGCAGTTTGTTCCAGAGCGAACGTTAAGTCGAGACTTAACTGAAGGCATGACGGCCGTAGATTTAGGGGCAGCACCGGGTGGTTGGACTTATCAGTTTGTTAAGAAAGGCATCCACGTGATTGCCATTGACAACGGCCCTATGCAAAAAGAGCTTATGTCTACTGGCTTGGTCGATCATGAAAAAGCCGACGGTTTCAAATATGAGCCACCTTATACGGTTGATTGGTTGGTGTGCGATATGGTGGAGCGTCCGATTAAAGTCGCTGAGCTAATGGCCAAATGGCTAGCGAATGGTTGGACACGTCGAGCGGTATTTAACTTAAAACTGCCGATGAAAAAACGCTATCAAGAAGTGGTGTTGTGCCTTGAGGCTATTGAGAGCTTGCTGAAAAAAGCAGGCGTTGGTTATCACTATCAAATTAAGCATCTGTATCATGACCGCGAAGAAATCACCGTGTGCATCATGGTGAAATAGAATTTAAACAGCGTAAGACATAATAAAACGCCTCATAAACCTCATTGGTTTATGAGGCGTTTTTTATGGTGTACGCGAGCAAAGCAAAAATATTAGATAGAGTCACTAGCTTTAAAAGGAGAATATCCCATGGCTTCTTCCATTAGAGCGTCGCGCTCGTAAACATCGTTTCTAAATTCCAGCATGCCATTAGCATTGGGCACAACGGTAAAGTACACCAAGTAGACAGGGATGTAGGTAGGCAATGAGATCACAGTGTTAGAGCCATTTTTCATGGCCGAGTTCATTTCATCAAATTGTTTAAAGCCTTTGGTGATTTCTTGAGCAAATTCAGCAGGACTCTCTAAGCGCACACAGCCAGAACTGAAGGCTCTGTCATTCTCGCGGAACAGATGTTTTGCCGGCGTATCGTGCAAGTAAATTTCATTTTTGTTGGGGAACATGAATTTGTACTGACCAAGCGCATTGCCTTCATCGGGTTCTTGCTCGAAGCGATAAGCTAGCTTGTCTTCACTGATGGCGCTCCAGTTGATTTTAGTAGAGTCCAACTCTTTAGCGGAAACGCTCCAGCTTGAATAAAGCTTATAGCCATGTTTGACCAAATAATTGGGGTCAGATTGCAGTTTAGGCAATAGGTTTTCTCGTGCAATTCTGTGGGGGACTCGCCATGTTGGGTTGGCAACCATGTAGGTCATGGTGCCTTTAAAAACGGGCGTTTTACGCTCTTTTTTACCGATCACCGCTTTCATAGAGGTGCGCTCACCATGGAGAAACATATCTACTGTGTAGTTGGTAAGATCGACCCAGATACGATTAGACTCCAGTTCACTGGGCATCCAGCGCCATCTTTCTAAATTATAGGCAATCTGTTTTGCACGCTCTTTTAAAGGAATGTTGAGCATTTGAATGGTTCGGGAGCCGGCGGCACCGTCTGCGGATAAATGGTGGCGCTGTTGAAAGCGAATAAGCGCTTCTCGTAGGCGGTCATCAAATTCTTCTTCATTGACCTTGCGTGTGGAAAAGCGAATATCGCCCAGCTGCACAAGACGTGCCCTTAGTTGTGCAACACGTGGGCCTTCGTCCCCTTGGGACAACGGCACACCTGCGCTCACAAAGATGTCTTTTTCTTTAATGGCAAGGTCTTGGTAATACACGAGCCATTTTTGTAGAACTTGATACTGAGGGCTTCGAGGGGCTAACAAAGGCAAAGAATTAACCATATCGGTGGCGGACGCTAGATATAGCAAATCTTTCCAGTTGTTACTGGGGGCGTCGAGTTGCCAGTTTGGATCAATAAGTTGAGGTTCGTAACGGCCGTTGCTTAAGTCGTGGGCATAGCTTGTCAAGGCGATGGTAGTAATAACGTCCATTTCCGCCAATTGCTGTGGCGTTGGCTCTTTAATATCAAGGTATTCTTTGATAATGCCGGCGTGGTAATGGATGGGGTTTAGGCCGTGAGTGTAAGATTGCTCCAGTAAGTCGACCAGCTTGTAGATAGACATATTAATGGTTTTGTCTTTGATCCAAATCGGTTCGTATTCACGCATTTCATAGGCGTCTAGTACGGTGTTGTTGGGCAGCGCTTGGCCAGCCACCGGTGTAAAGGCATTGAGTGTGAGCAATACTTGGTCTTTGACGCTGCTTTCTATTTGCGCTTCGCTCGGAGGTACTACAACAAAGCGTGGTGCTTGATTTGAAGAAGAGCAGGCGCTGATTAGAACGCTTACGCAAATCAGCGGAATGATGTGTTTTACTAATGTCATTAAGGCATCCTTATTGATGAGCGAGACGGAATGGGGGCAGTGTCATTTTCAAGTTGGGTTAAAATGCGTATGGCGTCTGTTTTTGAGTCGCCGCATACATAGTGTTCCGCGGTGAAATCTTCGCACACCTTGGGGCGAGTCGATTGTCCAAACAAAGCGCAGCGCAAATCGTCCAGTAATTGTATGCAGGGCTCGCCTGCTTTTTTGCCATCAGGCATACCTGGAATGGGGGTACTGATGGAGGGAGCTGTACAACATGCGCCGCAACTTGGTCGACATTGCATTAAAACGATCCTTATTTACCCTAGAGTAGATGTCAGTTTTTAAACAATATATGTATAGAAAGTGACAAGTGTCGTCTATTCTAGAATATTGATGGCTGAGGGAATAGGGGCGATGGGATAAAAAAATACCGTACTCAAAGTACGGTATTTTCATCGTTCTAACAGAATAGCGCTTATAGCAGTTGCCAAATAACGATTAACCTTTCAGCATTTTAGCCAAGATAGGATTGACCATGCCAGGGTTGGCTTTGCCTTGTGAGGCTTTCATTACTTGCCCAACAAAGAAGCCAATCATTTTCTTCTGCTTATCTTCGTCGGCCGCGCGGAATTGCTCCACTTGTGCTGTATTGGCATCGAGAATGCCTTGGATCATGGCTTCAATGGCGCCTGTGTCGGTGACTTGCTTCAGGCCTTTCGCCTCAATGATGTCATCGGCGGAGCCTTCTCCTTGCCACATGGCCTGCAACACATCTTTGGCGGTTTTGCCGTTGATAGTATTGTCTTTGATACGAACCAATAATTCACCGAAAGCGATTGCGTTTACCGGCGACTGATCAATATCGATCTGTTCTTGATTGAGTAATTTACTCAATTCGCCCATTGCCCAGTTAGCCGTCAGTTTCGCATCTTTTACCACGCTTTGAGCGTTTTCAAAGTACTCGGCCATGGCGCGAGACGAAGACAATACGTGCGCATCGTATTCGCTTAAGCTGTATTCGCTTTGGAAGCGAGCCGCTTTTTGGCTTGGTAGCTCAGGTAGCGTGGCTTTGATGTCATCTACATATTCCTGCGTTAACACAATAGGCAGCAGGTCTGGGCAGGGGAAGTAGCGGTAGTCGTTAGCGTCTTCTTTAGAGCGCATGCTGCGTGTTTCGTTTTTCTCTGGATCATACAAGCGTGTTTCTTGGATAATACGTCCACCGTCTTCAAGGATGTCAGCCTGACGCTCGATTTCGGTGTAGATGGCCTTTTCAATAAAGCGGAACGAGTTGACGTTTTTGATCTCGGTGCGTGTGCCGTATTCTTGTTGCCCTTTTGGACGCAAAGACAAGTTGATGTCGCAGCGCATTGAGCCTTCAGCCATGTTGCCATCACAAATGCCAAGATAAGTCACAATAGAGTGAATCATTTTCACATAAGCGACGGCTTCCTTGGCAGAACGGATATCCGGTTCGGAAACGATTTCCAGCAGAGGCGTGCTCGAACGGTTTAAATCGATGCCCGTCATACCATGAAAATCTTCGTGCAAGGATTTACCGGCGTCTTCTTCAAGGTGCGCGCGGGTGATGCCGACACGTGATGTAGTGCCATCTTCCAATGTGACGTCTAAATACCCTTTGCCAACGATAGGATGATCCATTTGGCTGGTTTGGTAGCCTTTAGGCAAATCTGGGTAAAAATAGTTTTTGCGAGCAAATACGGACGTCATGCCAATTTCTGCATTAATGGCATGGCCAAACATCACCGCCATGCGTAATGCTTCTTTGTTAAAAACCGGTAAAGCGCCTGGCATTCCAAGGTCCACTAAGGTGGTTTGAGTGTTTGGTTCTGCGCCAAACCCAACTGCAGCACCAGAAAACAATTTAGATTTGGTAGAGAGCTGAGTATGAATCTCAAGGCCAATGACTACTTCCCAATTCATGCTTGTGCTCCTTTTGCTAAGTCAGGGGTTTGTAAATGCCAATCAGTATGCTGCTGATATTGGTGGGCGATGTTTAGCAGTTTCGCTTCAGCAAAGTAGTCGCCCATGATTTGTAGTCCAACTGGCATACCGTCAACAAAGCCCGCTGGAACAGACATAGCAGGGATGCCGGCTAAGTTAACGGATAGGGTGTAAATGTCTTCTAGATACATGGCCACAGGGTCGCTGGTTTTGCTTCCAAGGCCAAATGCCGTGGTCGGAGCAACAGGGCCCATAATCACATCCACTTCTTTAAGGGCGTTGACAAAATCCTCTTTGATGAGGCGACGAATCTTTTGAGCTTTCAAGTAATAGGCGTCGTAATAACCCTCTGACAGCGCGTAAGTGCCGACCATGATGCGTTTTTGAACTTCTCTACCAAAGCCTTCAGCACGCGAGCGTGTGTACATATCCATTAAATCTTTTGGGTTTTCACAGCGATGGCCAAAGCGAACGCCGTCGAAGCGAGATAGGTTGGACGATGCTTCGGATGGTGCAATTACGTAATACGCTGGGATGCTCAGTTGCAAATTGGGCAGTGAAACATCTTTAATGGTGGCGCCAAGCTTTTCAAATTCTTTAACGGCTGTATTAATGGTGTCGGCGACCTTAGAATCTAAGCCTTCACCAAAGTATTCTTTTGGCAAGCCGATAGTAAGACCAGTAAGCGGTGCATTCAAGTTTGTCAAATAATCATCGTTTGGTGTTTCAGATGATGTGGAATCTTTATCATCAAAGCCACCCATAGCTTGCATTAGGTGTGCGCAATCTTCGGCACTTTTTGCCATTGGGCCGCCTTGGTCAAGGCTGGATGCGTAGGCGATCATGCCAAAGCGAGACACTCGACCGTAGGTGGGTTTTAAACCAGTGATGCCACAAAAAGACGCGGGTTGGCGAATCGAACCGCCTGTGTCTGTGCCGGTCGCTGCTACAGCAAGGCCAGCTGATACCGCTGCGGCGGAGCCACCAGAAGAACCGCCTGGCACTTTGTTAAGATCCCAAGGGTTTTTTACTGCGCCGTAGAAGCTGTTTTCGTTCGATGAACCCATGGCAAATTCATCCATGTTGGTTTTGCCCAGCATAACCGCGCCGGCTTGCTGAAATCGGCTGGTTACCGTGGATTCATACGGTGGGATAAAATTGTTTAAGATGTTGGAGCCGCACGTCGTTAGGGTGCCCTGGGTGCAAAATAAATCTTTGTGTGCGATGGGAATGCCCGTCAAGCTGGTGGCGTTGCCATTGGCAAGAAGAGTATCTGCCGCTTTGGCTTGTTGCAGTGCCAGTTCATCGCTGACAGTGATGAAGCTGTTAAGTTGTGGGTCAATGGTTTTAATGCGATCGAGGAAAAGACGAGTCAACTCGACGCTGGATACTTCTTTGTCGCGCAGCTTTTGCGCAAGGGTGCTGATGCTCTGTTCAAACATGATAGGGTCTCGTTATTCAATCACTTGAGGGACTAGGAAAAGGCCGGCGTCAGTTTTGGGGGCATTGGCTAAAAATGCGTCTCGGCGATTCTCTTCGGTGACTTTGTCTTCACGCAGTCTTTGCGTCATTTCCAGTGGGTTTGAAAGCGGTTCTACGCCATCGGTATTCACAGATTGCATTTGCTCAACAAGCGATAGAACGCTGGATAAGGAGTGTTGGTACTGGTCGGCGTCTTCCTCAGTAAGGGCGAGGCGCGCCAGGTGCGCAATTTTTTGCACGTCTTGTTTGTCTATGGACATGTTCCACCTGATTCCTTTGTCAATCGTAAATGGCCGCTATTGTATCTCTTCAATGTGAGCCTATAAAGCACGCTTGGTTAAAAACACAGCTTATTTTGCAATTATTAAAAATATTTTAGTAAACAAGGGAATAGCTGTGAAGTTTTTGAAAATTTACGCTGAATCAACTTGCCCAATCCCCCCTTGATTGTTACATTTTGACGCTGTTCGTATCGTATTATCAGGGTGTACAAATTCATGTTTAAGAAAATCAGGGGAATGTTTTCAAGCGATTTATCAATCGACTTAGGAACGGCAAATACCCTTATCTACGTTCGTGGTCGCGGCATCGTGCTTGATGAGCCATCTGTTGTTGCTATTCGCCACAATGGCAATCAAAAAACAGTGGCTTCAGTGGGCACAGACGCGAAGCGTATGTTAGGTAGAACGCCGGGCAACATTACCGCCATTCGCCCAATGAAAGACGGGGTGATCGCTGATTTTCATGTAACAGAAAAAATGTTGCAGTATTTTATCTCTAAAGTGCACGAAAACAGTTTTTTAAAGCCAAGCCCAAGAGTGCTGGTATGTGTGCCATGTAAGTCTACGCAAGTTGAGCGTCGTGCGATCAAAGAATCTGCATTGGGTGCCGGTGCGCGAGAAGTGTACATCATTGAAGAGCCAATGGCCGCTGCGATTGGTGCGGGCTTGCCAGTGGCTGAAGCATCGGGTTCCATGGTGATAGACATTGGTGGTGGTACGACAGAAATCGCCATTATTTCATTGAATGGTATTGTGACTTCCGAATCTATTCGTGTGGGTGGCGACCGTTTTGACGAAGCCATTACTACTTACGTGCGTCGCCAATACGGCAGCCTGATCGGTGATGCCACCGCAGAGCGAATCAAGACTGAAATCGGCATGGCGTACCATTCCGGTGAAGAGTTGCAAATTGATGTGCGCGGACGAAACTTGGCGGAAGGTATTCCGCGTATGTTTACTTTGCACAGCACAGAAATCTTAGAAGCGCTTCAAGAGCCTTTGGCGCAAATCGTTCAAGCGATCAAAGCGGTGCTTGAGCAGTCGCCTCCTGAGTTGGCGGCAGATATCGGTGAAACCGGTTTGGTATTAACCGGCGGTGGTGCCTTGTTGCGTGAAATCGATCGTCTGATCAGCGAAGAAACAGGCTTGCCAGTGATTATCGCTGACGACCCGCTTACTTGTGTGGCCCGTGGCGGCGGCATGGCATTAGAAATGATGGACAAGCATACTTCTGAACTTTTCACTGCTGATAACGAGTAAAAGTTAGGAGTGTGTCATTAATAATTCGCTTCCCTTTAATGGCAAGGTATCCAGTGCCCGTTTTGTGATATTGGTACTCTTGTCAGTGGCGATGATAGTCGCGGATGTTCGTTATGGGATGTTCGCGAATGCAAGGCCTTACCTGACTTTGTTCGTGACGCCGATCCAGATTGTTGTCACAGCTCCGCAAAAAGCCCTGAATTGGGCGAGTGAACACCTCGCTAGTCGTGAAGATTTGGTTCAAGAGAACCAAGCTCTACAAGGCGAAGTCTTGCTACTACGCAGTCGACAGCAGCGACTGGATTCCCTCCAAGCCGAAAATGTTCGTTTGCGCGAATTGCTCGATGCCTCACAGCGCGTGGATGAAAAGATTGTCATGGCGGAAGTCATTGGCTTTGATCAGAACGCTTACAGCCACAAACTGATGATAGACAAAGGCTTTTCTTCGGGTGCTTATGTTGGTCAGCCTGTGTTAGACGCGACGGGTGTGTTAGGTCAAGTTGTGGAAATGTCGGCTTATAGCAGTCGAGTGCTGTTGATTGCTGATGCCAGTCACTTTGTGCCTGTGCAACTTGCACGAACCGGTTTTCGTAGCATTTTGCGCGGCACAGGTAGCTTGAAGCGACTAGAGCTTATGAGTGTGCCTCGTTCTGTAGACATAAAAAAAGGCGATATTCTCACTACTTCAGGTTTGGATAAGCGTTTTCCAAGTGGTTATCCCGTTGGTGTGGTTAGAAGTGTGACCTATACGCAAGGTAAATCCTACGCGGATGTAGATGTTGTGCCGTTGGCGCAATTGGGCCGAAGTCGTCATGTTATGTTGATTGAAAAGGCCAAGGTGGACGCTGAATGAAACCTTTCATTGTATTCTTCTTAACCCTGCTAGTGGCCTTGATGCTGGAGGCTTTGCCGTTTCCTGAGGGCTTTGTTTGGTATCGTCCGGAATGGGCATTGTTGGTTATCTTGTATTGGGTTATTGCCTTGCCGTTTCGTGTTGGCGTCGGCGCTGCTTGGTTTTTGGGCCTGATGGTAGATCTGTTACAAGGTGGCATCATTGGTCAGCATTCGTTAACGTATGTAATTATTGCTTATGTTTGTTCTGTATTTTATAAACGATTAAGAATGTACCACACGTGGCAGCAGGCGGTGTTTATCTGTTTACTGGTGAGTATTAACCAGCTGTTGGATTTTTGGATAGACCATTACCTAGGTCATGCTGATCCTACGTTGATGATCTTTATGCCAGCGGTGATTACGGGGCTGCTGTGGCCTTGGTCATTTATTGTATTGCGCAGCGTACGGCGTATTTATGCGATCCGTTAGTGGGGCTTGAGGAAGGATTATGCTTGTTTTGGCTTCGGCCTCGCCGAGAAGAAAAGAGTTGTTGGGAACATTGGTAGTGTCTTTTCAGGTGTTGCCTGCCAATATTGATGAAACGCCTTACGAGCAAGAAGCTCCCGCCGATTATGTGGTGCGTATGGCAAAAGAAAAAGCTCAGGCCTCGATACACAAATACCAACAGCAAGCCGCCGATCTACAAGACAAGGCGGCCATTTTTATTGCTTCCGATACCAGTGTTGTTATTGATGGCAACATATTAGGAAAGCCCGCTTCCCTTGATGAAGCAAAAGTCATGTTAAGGCAGCTTTCCGGTCGATCTCATCAAGTTTTAACCTCGCTCTGTATTTCGAACCTAGAGCAGGATCACCTAGTGGCTAAGTGCGTTAGCAGTGATGTGTGTTTTCGTGACATTTCAGATGTCGAAATTGAACATTACTGGCGTTCTGGTGAGCCTCAAGACAAAGCTGGTTCTTATGCTATTCAAGGGTTGGGTGCGGTTTTTGTGCGCTCAATGTCCGGTTCTTATTCCGCTATTGTTGGTCTGCCTTTGTTTGAAACGTCGCAGATATTGTCTCAGTTCGGAATCCATTCATTAGAGGTACTGTCCCCATGAGTGAAGATGTTTTAATTAATGTAACGCCAATGGAAATCCGGGTGGCGCTGGTAGAGAACGGTGTATTACAAGAAGTTTATATCGAACGCTCGAGTCGCAAAGGCATAGTCGGCAACATTTACCAAGGTAAAGTCGTCCGAGTGTTGCCAGGTATGCAGGCGGCGTTTGTTGATATTGGCCTTGAAAGAGCGGCGTTTATTCATGTATCCGAAGTGGTTAGCCGTGATGCGGTGAACCCGAGCGATCAAATAGGTGATTACTTGCGTGAAGGCCAATCGCTGGTGGTGCAGGTCACCAAAGACCCTATTAGCTCTAAAGGCGCGCGATTGACCACGCATTTGTCTGTTCCATCTCGTTATCTTGTGTACATGCCAGATCAAGCTCATGTGGGTGTGAGTCAGCGCATCGAAGACGAAGTAGAGCGCGAGCGTTTGAAGTCTTTGGTGTCCAGTGCGTTAACCGATGCGGATGAAAACAGCGGTTATATTTTAAGAACCGCCGCTGAACGTGCTGGCGAAGAAGAAATACTTTCTGATATTAAGTTTTTGACTCGATTGTGGCAATCGGTAAAGCGCCGCATGCAACATGCTAAAGCGCCGTCTGTTATCTATGAAGATTTACCGTTACATCTTCGTACCATGCGAGATCTTGTGGGCTTGACCACGGAAAAAATTCGTATTGATTCAAAAGAGAACTACGCCAAATTGCGGGCGTTTGCTGAAGATTTTATTCCAGAATTAAAAGAGCGTATCGAATACTACCCAGGCGAGCGTCCTATTTTCGATCTATACAGCGTAGAAGACGAAATTCATAAGGCGCTGGATCGTAAGGTGCAGTTAAAGTCAGGTGGGTATTTGTTGGTTGAACAAACCGAATCCATGACCACGATCGATGTGAATACGGGTGCTTTTGTTGGTAGTCGAAACCTTGAAGAAACCATTTATAAAACCAATCTTGAGGCCGCAACGGCCATAGGTCGACAGCTTAGGTTGCGAAACCTAGGTGGCATCATCATTATCGATTTTATCGACATGGAAGACGAAGAACATAAGCGACAAGTGTTGCGGATGTTGGAAAAAACACTGGAAGGCGACCACGCAAAAACCAAAATAACCGGTGTTTCTGAGCTAGGCTTGGTTGAAATGACCCGTAAACGCACCCGAGAAAGTTTGGGGCAAACCTTGTGTGAGCCTTGTCGATCTTGTCGCGGTATTGGTTTAGTGAAAACCCCAGAGACGGTATGTTATGAGGTGTTTCGGGAGATTTTACGGGCTGATCGCGCCTACGATTCTCAAACTTATACTGTGTTAGCCGCTAGTACGGTAGTGGAACGTTTTCTGGATGAGGAAAGTGTTGCCGTGGCTGAGCTAGAAGCTTTTATTGGTAAAAGCATCCGCTTTCAGGTGGATTCTGTGTACACTCAAGATCAATACGATGTTGTCCTTCGTTAATTAGATAAGGCCGTAATATGCGCTGGCTATTGAGTAAGTTAATCCTTATTTCTTTTTGGGGAGCGGTGACTTTCTCAGCTATTATTGCGATTTTTGCCCTGTCTGTAGGGCAATTACTGCCTTATCTTGATAATTACCGTCCTCAAATTGAGCAAAATTTAGAACAAATTATTGGCTATCCAATTAGTCTTAACGATATTGATGGGCGGTTAGAGGGCATTGACCCGACTGTATCGATAAGTGGATTTCAACTGAACACCAAAGACCAAACCGCCGTAAATATTGATGAGCTACGTGTTCGGCTTGATACGGTAAAATCTCTGATAAATCTGAGCCCGCAGTTTACTTACATTCGTTTTATTCGTCCCTCAGTTAACCTTCAAGAGCGAGAAGGGCAATGGCAGCTGAGTGGTGCCACGGCGTCTCGCAGCAAGCAAAACGATGTGGGTATGGAAAGGGTGTTGGATTATTTGTCAGCACAACAGAATTTTTCCATTCTTGACGCCAATATGGCCGTAGACAGCGACCAATTTGGAGAGCATACGCTTAATATTCCTCACATCTATCTGGTTAAAAATACCTTTGAATCCTTACTAAGCGCTGATTTGTATTTGGATGATGCGACCTCACCACTGACTCTAAGTGCTCGCATCAATAAAACACACAGTGTTTTGGGTGATTATCGTGTTAAAGCGTCAATTCAAACGCCAGACATGGCACTGCCAGTTGACACTCTTCTCCCTAGCAATAATTTTTCATTGGCATCCGTTCGGTTTGGTAGCGATATCTGGCTGGATTATAGACTGGGTAAAGAGTTGGAGATACAGACTCAAAACACGGCGCTGACATTGGCATTTGAAGATGGTCAGACTTACCAGTTACGTTCTGCCGCTAAGTTAAATTATGCTCAAAAACACCCCGCGGTGCGTTTGGATGTGAGTGATTTGCGAATTGAAGACAAGGAGGGCGTCATTTATCCCCCTAGCGATATGGTCTTTGATTGGTCTTCGTTAACTGGCCGATCTAGTGTGGCGTTCAATCGACTCGATTTGGCGTTATCAAACCGTATTGCTGCGTATTTTGTTCCTGATGAGACGGTGGCAGCGAAAATCCTCACCGGTCTTAGTCCTGTTGGTACGGCCAAGAATGGCGTAGTTCGGCTGTGGAAAGAAGACGAGCAGGTGTCATTTCAGTTTCTTAGTAACTTACAATCCACTTCTGTGAATGCTTATAACGGCATCCCTCAGGTGAGTAATATCAACGCCATTTTGAGTTTGTCCAATGATGGCGGCTATGTGGATTTTAAAGGCCAAGGTAGTCAGCTTTATTTCGACACAGTGTACGACGATGCTTGGCGCACAGACGCCTTATCGGGTTTTGTCGGTTGGCAAAAACAGCAAGACGCTTTTGTTGTTTCTGGGCGAGATTTGATAGTTCAACGTAAAGGCGCTGATGTCAGCGGTGGTTTTCGCCTTGAAGTGCGAGACAGTGAACCTGATTTGATCGCTTTGGATTTACACGGCAATAACTTATCGGTCGATGATCGGTTGACCTATATTCCGCCCAAAGCGTTGAGCACAGATTTAATGACGTGGATCGAAGAGGCTTTTCAAGGCGATGGGCAGATCCCAACGGCCGATGTTATTGTGCATGGCGAATTGTCTGGGGGTGGTCAACCACACGTTAGGGTCAAGATGGCTGTGTCAGATGCGGATGTGATGTTTGATAAAAACTGGCCGACAGCAACGGACGTGAATGGGACGTTTGCTTACGATGCGGCGGGTGTTTCTGTGGCTGTGTCGTCAGGGTATTTGTTAGAGTTGCCGGTAAAAAATCTCGCTCTCAGTGTGCCCGTTACTGAGGGAGAAGCGCCTTGGTTGAACTTGCGAGGTGCGATGGACGAGAACGTTAACTTGTTACTGACGACCTTGCGCAAAACTCCACTGGCGGAGCTGGTGCTACAGCCGTTCGAGAGCTGGTACGTTGGGGGGGATGTTTCTGGTGATTTTGATGTGGCGATTCCTTTTTCTGAGGGGCAAGACGCTAAGGTTGCCTTGAATCTAGCGTTTCAAGACAATGCTTTATCGATAAAAGACATCCAGCTTGAAGGCTATGTTCAGTCGGGAGCATTTCACTACGATACCGAGCGTGGTGTGACAGATTCTGAATTTGATGTGCAAGCCTTGGGTGGCGTTACTCAATTAGCCTTGAGTTCAGCTACCACGCCGGAGGGTGGATTGGCCATATTGGGTGATTTAGCGGGAACGGTCGATATCAAAAAAGTCGCCATCTGGAACAACCTTCCAGATGTGGGTGTGAAGAAAATACAAGGTCAAGCTCGTTATACTGGACGATTGGCTATAAACGAATCTCAAGAGGGGCAAATCGACCTTGATATCGACAGTCTTTTGGTGGGAGTGGCGGCCACTTTGCCTGAGCCAGTGGGTAAAACGGCAGAAGAAGAAACCCCCCTGCGAGTCAAGGTGATGTTGCACGAAAGCGATATAGTGATAGATGCCGACTACGCTGCTATGTCTAAGGCGCGCATCTTGCTGCAAGACGGCGCTTTTGCTGGTGGAGAGTTGGTTCTTGGAAGAAAAGATGGCATGACCCTACGCTCTTCTATTCCCAAAGGTTTGGTTGTAACGGGCAGTTTCCAGCGTTTCATGGTGGAAGATTGGCAGTCGGCGTTTACGGATTTGTCCGATACTAAGGCGAGTGTTGAGAATCAAGCGCCGAACTTTGATTTGCCGGAATGGGTAAGCCAAGCCAACGTCATTGTAGACGAAGTGGTGGTGAACGATTACAACACCTGGCACAACGTTAAACTTGCCTATAATCGCGGTGAGGGTGGCGCGTTGCGTGTCAGTTCTGACGAAATGAATGTTTCCATTACTAAGCAAGGCGGCGTGCCAGATGTGCACTTTGGTTTTCTCAGTTGGAACACCGAGCCAGAAGATGTGTCTGTTGCAGAAACCGACGCCTCAATTGCACCAATCACAGCGCAACAAATCCCTAATATGAGCCTATCGGTTGACCAGTTTTATTTGAATGAAAGCCCTTATGGTGACTGGCAAATGACCATTACACGCGACGGTGATAGGGTAAAAATAGAGCCTATCGGCTCCAAGCTAAAAACTGGGCAATTTAAAGGGCATCTTTATTGGCTAGACCGAGGAGTCGATTCCAGCGTCGAGCTGGCCATTAATGCAAATGGCGCTGATCTGGCTGAATTGACAGGAAAATTTTCAAACGACGCTTTTGTCTCGTCCAAGAAATACAACATCGATGTTGGGTTGAATTGGCAAGGTCATCCTTTCCATTTTGCTCGCGAAACTGTTTCGGGAAATATCGACTTCTCAGCTGAGAATGGCAACTTTGTCAAAGTTGATGAATTACCTGCGTTTTTGAAGGCGTTGGGGATTTTTAATATGGGGGCGCTGAGTAGGCGCTTGACCTTGGATTTTTCGGATGTGTATCAGCCAGGTTTAACCTATGACTCCTTCAAAGGGACGCTTTCACTGAACAACGGCATTTTGAAAACGGTCTCGCCGATTACGATTATTTCACCCTCCGCTGAATTGGTGGTGTCTGGTGAGGCGAACATTGTTACTGAAACCTTGAACGAAAAATTGACCGCTACTTTTCCTATTTCGGGCACCTTGCCCTTAGCTGGGCTGCTGTGGGGAACGCCGCAATTGGCGGGCATTCTCTTCATTACCGACAAGTTAATTGGTGACCAGCTGTCAAAGGTGACCAGTGTACAATATAAGGTAGAGGGCTCTTTCAATGATCCTGTTATGAGCCCCGTTCGCTATCAACCATTGGGTAAATCAAAATGACTTCAACCTTAAATATCGCCGCAATACAGCTCACCAGTACGAAAGATTGGCAGCAAAACCTGAATGAAGTAACTCGTTTGGTCGAGTTGGCCGTCAAAGACGGCGCTCGTTTGGTGGTATTGCCTGAAAATGTATTCCTGTTTGGTGGCAAAGAAATGCGTCAGCTGGCGGAATCGGAAGACCAAGCGGTTTTACTGGCACGAATTTCAAACTTAGCTAAGCTGCATAATATCTATCTTGTGGTCGGCTCTCATCCTTCCTTGTCGCGTCCAGACGGGACTGAAGTTGAGCATAAGCGCGTTAGGCAAACATGTTGGGTAATTAATCCCGAGGGCGATTTTGTAGAACGTTATGACAAGATTCATTTATTCGATGTGATGGTGGATGACAAGGCGGCGTCTTATAAGGAATCTGATTCTATTGAACCTGGCGATCTTGCACTCAATATGGTCAATGTTGATGGTTTTAATGTCGGTTTGAGTATTTGCTACGACGTGCGTTTTCCAGAGTTGTATCGAGAATTGGCTGCGCAAGGGGCGGATGTTTTCTTAGTTCCTGCGGCATTTACCTATGTGACCGGCAAGGCGCACTGGGATATTTTACTGGCCGCACGATCCATAGAGAATCAATGTTACGTGTTAGGTGTTGGTCAATGTGGTTGGCACAGTCCGACACGACAAACCTATGGTCACAGTGTGTTGTATTCGCCTTTTGGTGAGCGATTAGCGGGGTTAGAGGATGAGCCTGGCTATTTTGTTTATTCTATCGATAAAGATTCGTTATCCGAGCGACGAGCCAAAATGCCTTGCCAAGCGCACCGACGATTGCGTTAATAAAAAAACCTCAGTTCAACCAGGTTGACTGAGGTTTTATATCAGAATAAGTAACGACAGTGCTCGAACTATTCCTTTAGACCAAGACGCTTTTCTTCAGTTTCACGTAAAAAGCGAAACAGTTTTTTGCGATTAGTGGTGTTTGATCCTTGTGAAACTTCTTTCTGAGACAAGCGAATAAGCTGTCTTAGCAATTGAATTTCTTCAATTTCTGGATTCTCGTCAAGGTATTGGGACAGCACTTCTTTGCTGTTTTCACCGATCAGAGCGTCGCGTTTGGTTTCCAGCTGATGAAACAGCTTGTTGTACGCCGCAGAGGTTGAATCAAACAAAGCAACGCGATGGGCGATGGCTTCATGGTCTTCTGTGCGCATCACTTTACCAATGTATTGCATATGACGGCGCATGGCTTCATGTTGCTTTATACGGCCTGCTTCGACAAACGCTTCGCGTAGAGTGTCTGACATCTCTACTTTTTTTAACTGATTTTTGCTCAAGCTCATGAGCTTTTTACCTAAATCTTGCAAGGCTTCCATTTCACGCTTGATCTGGGTTTTGCTTTTAGGGATGTCTTCTTCGTTTTCAAATTGATCAAAATCTGTCATGGGAACCTATATAAGAAAAATAGTAGCGAGACCAAGGAAGGAAAGAAATCCGACCACATCGGTCACGGTTGTCAAAATTACGCTGCCTGCGAGTGCTGGATCGATACCCAGCTTCTTCAATAAAATTGGCAGCAGTGTACCAGTGGTGGCCGCAAATAGCAGGTTTATTATGATTGCGCCCGCAATGATATAGGCAATCTTAATGTTGTCAAACCAAACGGCGGTGAGTGCTGCGATGACCGTCGCCCACAATAGACCATTGATAAGGCCGACAATCAGCTCTCTATTTAGTAGCCACCGCGCATTAGCAGAGCCAATCTGGTTCAGCGCAATACCACGAATCACCAGCGTTAACACCTGAGATCCAGCAATGCCGCCCATGCTAGCAACAATCGGCATTAAAATAGCCAATGCCACAACCTGATCCAAGGTGTCTTGGAACAATCCAATTACATAGGAAGCGATAAACGCGGTGACCAAATTGATACCTAGCCACACAGCCCTGCGTCGAGTGGTTTTCAGAATAGGGGAGAAGGTGTCTTCATCTTCGTCTAAACCTGCCATGCTTAGCATTGAGTGCTCGGCTTCGTCGCGAATTACATCTACCACGTCATCGATCGTAATACGACCCAATAATTTTTGGGTTGTACCGTCGACAACGGGTGCCGATACCAAGTCCATTTTTTCGAATATTTGTGCAACTTCATTGGCGGGTGTGTCGGCTTTTATGACAGTGCAATCGGTCTCCATGATGTCGCGAACGGTTAGGTTTACATCAGAAACAAGGAGTCTGGTGAGGGGCAAGATGCCAAGCAAGCGATCGGAACGACTGACGACTAAAAGGCTGTCTGTCATGTCGGGTAATTTGCTGTGCCTGCGTAAATAGCGTAACACTATGTCCAAAGTAATGTTTGGTCGTATAGTAATGGTGTCCGTGTTCATCAAGCCACCAGCGGAATCTTCCGAGTAGCTTAATAGAGCTTCAAGCCGCATTCTGTCTTGCGCGGTCATGGAAGCAAGGACTTCCTTTACGATGGTCTCAGGCAAATGCTGAAGTAAATCGGCCAGATCATCGCTTTCAAAGTGCTCAGAAACGGCAATCAGCCGCTCTGTATCCATGTCTTTTAGAAATTGGACGCCAATTTCTTCACTGAGGTATTGAAGTACTTCGCCTTCGTTTTTAGCTTCGATCAGCTCCCAAAGTAACTTACGCTCTTTTGGAGGAGAGGATTCTAATAACCGTGCGACATCTTGAGCGGGTAAAGCGCCATTGAGCAAATAACGTATCTGTACCGTTGTCCCCGCTTCCAAGGACTCCGTGATGGTTTGCAGATGATTAAGGTTATCTTGCTCAGACATGAGAGATTACTCGTCTTCGCCAAAGCGATTGTTAATAAGCTCGATGATGGCCTTTAACGCCGCTTCTTCATCCTCGCCATTGGTTTTGATCAGAATGTCGGTGCCTTTTCCTGCGGCCAGCATCATCATCGCCATAATGCTTTTTCCATCGACATTTCGACCGTCTTTTTCAATGGTGATGTCACAAGAAAAAAGAGATGTTGTTTCTACCAGCTTGCCTGCTGCGCGAGCGTGTAAGCCCAGTTTGTTAATAATGGTGATGGGCGCTTCTTGCATGCTTTCTTCCTATATGAGGGCGTCAAATATATTAAATAGATCTTCGTTAGTTTGTGCGGCTCGGAGTTTGTCGAGCGCTTCTGGCGACTGTGCCAGTTCGGCAATTTGCGCCAAGGTGGCAAGATGCTGATCGCATTCTTGAGGCGGCACAATCAAGGCAAATACAAGATCTACTGCTCTTTTGTCGATAGAGTCAAAATCAATCGGCGTTTGCAGTGACATCACCACAATGGCGGTTTGGTTGGCCGATTCTAAACGACAATGGGGAATGGCGATGCCATTACCTATGCCGGTGCTGCCGAGTTTTTCTCGACCTAAAAGGGCATCATAAATGGCTTCGTTATCGCAATGCAATCGGTTAGACACCACGTCGGCCACGCACTCAAGGACGCGTTTTTTGCTCACAATGTCTTGTTTAGCAAGAACAAGTTCTGCTTTTAATAATGATTTCAAGGACATGATAAAATGGTATCCGTTTAGATCAGTCGTTTTCGTTCGTTGGAAGGAGGGATGTTCATCGCCTCACGATATTTGGCCACAGTGCGTCTTGCAACCTGTATGCCCTGATCGGCTAAAATAGCCGCTAATTTATTATCGCTTAATGGTTTTTTAGCTGGCTCATCGGCCACCAATTTTTTAATCATAGCGCGTATCGCTGTGGAAGAACATTCTCCTCCAGAAGCGGTGTTAACATGGCTAGAAAAGAAGTATTTTAGCTCAAAAATGCCTTTTGGCGTGTGCATGTATTTTTGGGTTGTTACTCGAGAAATAGTCGATTCATGCATGCCCACTTCTTCGGCAACATCGTGCAATACCATGGGTTTCATGGCCTCTTCGCCCAACTCAAAAAAGTCAATTTGACGACTGACGATGCAGCTGGCCACTTTCAGTAGAGTTTCATTCCGACTTTGTAAGCTTTTGATGAACCATTTTGCTTCCTGTAAAGACGTTTTTATGTAAGTTGCGTCTTCAGAGGTGGCCGCTGTGCTGGCCATTGCGGAGTAGGTTTCATTGATTTTAACGGGTGGTAAGGCTTCGTTATTGAGCTCAACTTGCCATACGTTGTGACGTTTTTTAACGGACACATCAGGAATGACATAATCGGTGTCGTCGGCGTCGATCACTGAGCCTGGGCGCGGATTCAGCTGTTGGATTAAATCCACCACTTCCTTGAGTGCTTCGTCTTTTAGTTTGGTTTTCCGGCTTAATTGAGCGAAATCCCGATTACCCAGCAAAGGCAGGTACAGATCAATAAGGTTGTAGGTGCTCTTGAACAGTGGGTGTGTATTAAAGGCTTCAAGTTGCACCAGTAGGCAGTCGCGTAAGTCAATTGAGCATACGCCGACTGGGTCAAAGCGTTGCAATCTATGCTGTACAGCCATGACTTCGTCGATGTCTAGGTCGTCTAGCACTTGGCACAAAGACTCACAAATGTCCTCGGTAGAAATGCTCAAGTAACCGTCTGGCTGAACACATTCAATAATAGCGTAAGCGATTTCGATGTCTCGGTCTGACATGTGAGTCAGATTTAACTGCCAAATAAGGTGGTCTTGAATGCTTTCTGCTGGCGCGTTGCGGTTTTCAAAATCACCATCACCATCATGACTGTTGAGATCACTGACGGCTGCCGAGCTCTGATAGGTATCATCCCAATTGCTATCAATGGAGAGTTCTTCTGGGATGCTTTCTGTCCATTCGGATTCGAGTCGAGGCTCTTCAGATTGCGTATCAACGGGCGTGTCCGTTGCGCTTTTGGATTCAATGCTTGCAGGAACGTCAACGTGAATTTGTTCGTCGTCGTCGAGTTCAAGAAGAGGGTTAGATTCAAGAAATTCGTGGATTTCTTGTTTTAAATCCAAAGTCGACAATTGCAGCAAACGAATGGCTTGTTGCAGCTGCGGTGTCATGGTCAGTTGTTGACCAAGCTTTAACTGTAAAGACTGCTTCATAGAGCAACTCTTTCTATTTGAGTGAATTGGAACGAGTTATGCATACTACTCCCTTTCTACAACGATGATAAGGGGTTACAGGCGGAAGTCGTCGCCTAAATAGACTTTTTTAACCTGTTCATTATTGATGACGGTACTAGCATCGCCCGAGGCAATAATGTAACCGTTTCCAACAATGTAAGCCTTATCGCAAATGTCGAGTGTTTCTCTGACGTTGTGGTCGGTAATTAATACGCCGATGCCACTTTCTTGGAGGTGTTTTATGATGAGTTTGATGTCGCCAACCGAAATAGGGTCAACACCAGCAAAGGGTTCATCTAGTAGGATGAATTTTGGGTTCATCGCGACAGCCCTTGCTATTTCTACACGGCGTCTTTCGCCGCCTGATAATGCCATTCCTAGGTTACTGCGAATATGAGTTATATGAAATTCTTCTAGTAAGTCTTCCATTCTGTCTTGTTGTTGCTTTTTGCTTAGCTCTTTTCGGGTTTCCAAAATAGCCAAAATGTTGTCTTCAACAGACATTTTGCGAAAAATCGAGGCTTCTTGAGGAAGGTAACCAACCCCTTTTTGTGCACGTACATGCATGGCATCGCGAGTGATGTCTTGCCCGTCGATAAAAATACCACCGGCATCGTTGGTGACCATGCCTACTATCATATAAAAACAGGTAGTCTTACCAGCACCGTTAGGTCCGAGTAGGCCAACCGCTTGGCCGGACTCTACCGAAATAGACACGTCTTTGACTACTTGGCGCTTTTTATAACTTTTGGCCAGGTGCTTTGCTTCTAATATTGCCATTTACTTTTTCGCCTCAGGTGTTTGAGGTTGTAAAGTCATAGATACTCGGCCTGTGTCTTTTTTTTCTGCGCTGAAAGTGCCGTCTTGGATTTTATAGAGAATATAGTCCGCCGTGATGGAGTTTTGCATCCGGCTTAAATACCCTTCGCCGATGATTTCAAGCTGCGAATCGCTGGTAGAGTAATGTATTTCGTTGCCTTGGCTGATGACTATATTGCCACTCCAATCAATTTGCTGACTGAATTTAGCCGGCTTACCCGTGGCTTCGAGTTGGCTAAAGGTTCTAGTTTCGGGGTTGGTGGTGACTTTTAAGTATTCCGCCTGAATTTCGATGGTGCCTTGTTTGACAAAAACATTACCTTGATAAATGGCTTCACCGGTATTTTGATTGAAAGATGCTTCATCGGCTTGAATTTCCAATGGCATGTTGACGTCTTCGGGTAATGCAAAAGCGCCTTGGCTCCATAAAATGGAAGCTACTATGATGCTGGCGTTAACGAATTGATTCATATAGTCCTCGTACGGATCCGGTCATGATAACTTCTTCTGAGTGAACAAACGTAGTAATTGTCTCAGCGGAAGTTTTGCCCTGCGTAGAAAGTAATGTTGCATTGCCATAACTGGTTAATGTTTGATCATTGTCTAAATAATGTACATTGTCGGCCATCAATTGGATGTCTTCTGCATCTAAATATTGTTTGGTGGCCGTGGCGTTGTCTGTCAGTAGGATATCATCACTTCCGTCTTCGATAACGCCTTTATCTGCTTTTGCTGTCCATTTCCCTGAGACGTTTCTGCGCTCGACACTTGGATTTTCAAGAAGGGTTGTGGATCTGGCGATATAGTGAAGCGTCTGCTCTGCATGCAGCGTTTCTACAAGAGCCCCAGTGTCGTCGAATTTTTTCACTGCTACTTTTGTGATGAAGTAATCCGGTGAACTGCTCAACGAGTTATCCTGTACGAGAGATTCCTTGGTGGTAGCGCCAAACCAGAAAGCCGAAGAGGCGACACCTAAACCCATAATGATTAATCCGATACGACTCAAAAGGGTGCGATTTTTAGCCATAATAATTAAGCCACACTGCTGGTACTAACGATCAGCAGATAAGCGGCATAAGATAAAATGAGTGGTAAACCAATCCATCTTGGAACGCGATTGTTCTTCGAGCGCTGAAACACAAATACAGCAATGGCCAAGGCCGCCGTCAAGCCCAAGACCCAAGGGTAATCGCGAGCTACAACACTATTATCTATTAAGCCGGGTGCGATTAAAGCTGGCAAGGGTAGCACTGTTGCAAGATTAAAAATATTCGAGCCGAGTATATTGCCAATGGCAATATCATGATGCCCCTTACGAACGCTACTTACTGAAGCTGCTAACTCGGGTAAGCTAGTACCAACGGCCACTATGGTGAGCCCTATAACCAGCTCGCTCACGCCGAGTGCCGTCGCAATCCCAATCGCACCCCATACCAATAATTTAGAGCTGCCTATCAGAATGGCCAAACCAATCACAGCAATGACTATAGATTTACCAATAGAACTATCGTCTTCTTCTGGCAGACTGTCTTGCAGTTCTGCCTCTAAATCCTTATTACCACGCAACAAAAGGGTCAATATCACCACAAAAGCCAAGATCAGAATGATGCCATCCCATGTGGTTAGTGCTTGATCAAAGAGCAATACACCCACTAATACTGTGATTGCTAACACAAGTGGCACCTCTTTGGTCGATAACCCTTTGGCGACAGGAATCGCAGAAAAGAGCAAGGTGACGCCCAGAACTAAAGCAATGTTAGCAATGTTTGAACCTAAAACATTACCAATGGCAATTTCTGGCGCGTTGTCAAATGCAGCAATAGCGGACACCACCATCTCAGGTGCCGAGGTGCCAAATGCCACCAAGGTGATGCCAATTACCATGGGATTTACGTTTAGCTTTTCCGCAACTAAAGCAGAATGTTCAATGAATTTGTCGGAACTCATAACCAGTAAAATTAGCCCTGCAATAAGGGCAATGGAAAACAACAGCATGGTGGTGGCGTGACTCATAATATTAGGGGCTACCATTTAATGAGGTTTGACGTTGAAATTCAAGTTTTGATCTTACAAACAAAATGGATTTGACTGAGCCGCGATGTTATTTGCAGAGTCCCGATGGTAATATCTAAACGTTTTTATCAGGATTAAAGGTGTGGCAGTGACAGAGGCTTATATAAAAGTTCAGAACGTGCGCTTTTCAAGAGGGGGGCGGATGATCTATGACGATGTTTCCCTCACGATACCTAAAGGGAAGATAACCGCGGTTATGGGGCCAAGCGGCACAGGGAAAACCACCTTGTTGCGTTTGATTGCTGCTCAACTTACACCAGATAGTGGCACAATTTTAGTAGATGGCCAAAATGTTCATGCCTTGTCTCGATCTGCTCTGTATAAAGTGAGAAAAAAAATGGGCATGTTGTTCCAAAGCGGCGCTTTATTCAGTGATATGTCTGTTGCTGAAAATATTGCCTTCCCGATGGAAGAACACACCAAGCTTACTCGAGATGAGATAGCAACAATTGTGTCCAGTAAATTGCACAGTGTGGGGTTGCGTGGCGCAGCAAGTTTGATGCCTTCGGAGTTGTCCGGTGGTATGGCGCGTCGTGTGGCGTTGGCGAGAGCCATTGCGTTAGACCCAGAATTGGTCATGTACGATGAGCCCTTTACTGGGCAAGATCCTATTTCGAAAGGCGTTTTGGTGAAACTGATACGACAACTCAACGACGACGCTAATATTACGTCGGTGTTGGTGTCGCACGATGTGGAAGAGTCTCTTTCAATTGCTGACCACGTTTGTATTTTGTCTGGTGGCACAGTGATTGCTGAAGGCTCTGCGGCGGAGATTCAAGCGTCTAGCGACCCTCAAGTGGTGCAGTTTTTAAAAGGTGAGCCGGACGGGCCTGTGCCTTTTCACTACCCTGAAGATAAACACAGTGAAGAGGCGGTTATATGAAATCCATTTCCCTCTTAGGTGCGGCTTTGCTGGATTGGTTTGAGGCCGTCGGGCGAGCGGGCATTTTTTTAGCGCAAAGTATTTTTCGTGTGCCTGTGCGCTTTAATGAGGCAGTACGGCTGCTGGTGCAACAACTTTACTCGGTGGGTGTGTTGTCGCTGGTTATTGTGGTGGTGTCTGGTGCTTTTATTGGCATGGTGTTGGCGCTGCAAGGTTACAGTATTTTGGCCAAGTTTGGTTCGGAAGAAGCGGTAGGGCAATTGTTGGCGCTGTCGTTGTTGCGTGAATTGGCGCCAGTGGTTACGGCTTTGTTGTTTGCCGGTCGAGCCGGCTCTTCGTTAACCGCGGAAATTGGTCTGATGAAAGCGACTGAGCAGCTGTCGAGCTTTGAAATGATGGGTGTCGATCCGCTGCGTCGTGTGATAGCGCCGAGGTTCATCGCTGGGGTAATTTGTTTGCCCTTGTTAAGCCTGATTTTCTCAGCAACCGGGATCATGGGTGGCTATGTTGTGTCGGTAAATTGGTTGGGGGTTCATGATGGTGCTTTTTGGTCGCAAATGCAGCAATCCGTATATTTTGATACCGATATTATTAACGGTTTTATCAAGGCTTTGTGTTTTTCTGTTGCTGTTACTTGGATCGCTGTTTATCAGGGGTACGAGTGTGTTCCCACATCAGAAGGGATAGGGAAAGCAACCACCCGTACTGTCGTATTAGGTTCATTGGCTATTTTGGCGCTGGACTTTGTATTAACTGCCGCCATGTTTGGAGATTTTTGAAATGAGAAGTAAGCGTACAGAGTTGTTTGTTGGGTGTTTTATTGTTTTAGGGGTTCTTGCTTTCGTCTATTTAGCAGTTCAAGTGAGTGGGTTGGCGTTTTCTGCTAAAAAAGACTCTTATCAAATTGTCGCGAGATTTGACGACATTGGCGGTTTAACCAATCGTGCAAAAGTCACTATTGCGGGTGTGACGGTTGGCTCGGTTGAGTCTATTGTTTTGGATAAAGAGCTGTATATGGGGCTTGTGACCATGAATATCGACGCGGACGTGGATAACATCCCACTAGACAGTTCGATTGCGATATTAACCAGTGGCCTTTTGGGAGAAAAGTACCTCGGGCTGTCTATTGGTGCAGATGATGAAATGCTAGGTAATGGCGATGAAATTTACGATACCCAGTCGGCCCTCGTCCTTGAGACCCTTATCAGTCAATTCTTATTTAAAAGCGATTCAGAGGACTAAGTTATGTCTAAAATTATCCCAGTTATGGTATTTGTGCTGTCGTTGTTCGGTGCCAGTGTGTCCTGGGCGAATGGCGAAGAGGCCCGTGATGCTGTGGTGAAAATAGTCGATGCGTTTCGCACTGACATCGTAGCTGATAAAGCCGTATTAGCGAATGATCCTGCTTTGCTTGAAAAGCGCGTTGACAACATATTGGCTAAAGTTGTCGATTTTGATGATTTTTCCAAAAAAGTGATGGGTAAATATTATCGTCGAGCAACACCTGAGCAACGTTTACGTTTTGCGAATGTTACCAAGGATACCTTGTTAAAAACCTACGGTTCCTCTTTGTTAGAACTCGATCCAGATCGGATTAACGTCTTGCCACTTGGTCCACAGGGGCGCGGCAGAGAAACCAAAGTCGACGTGGATTTTGAAATGGAAGCGGGTGGGTTGTTGAATATTTCCTTCTACATGGAGTCGGAAGAGTCTGGTTGGATGCTAAGCAATGTTGTTATTAACAATATTAACTTTGGTCTGACTTTTCGCAAGCAGTTTGGTGTGATGATGGAGCAAAACAGAAATGACATCGAATCGGCTATTACGGCATGGCGTGACTCTTTAGCAAAAAAATCTTAGTACTGGTTAGCGAAAAAATCTTAGTGCTGGTTGGCAAGAAAAAGCTGAGTATTGAGCTTAATGTAAACAGCTATTTGTAGCGGCCAGAAGAAAATCCGAACCCATTGAATGGGTTCGGATTTTTTGTTTCATACCCTGTGAATAGTCAGCCTTAATTAAAATGTAAGGAAACACCGACTTTTTTGTCCGTGGAGATTGTCAGGGGTGTTAAGTAGTTGGCTGAACTCATGTAGAATACGACAAATTACACATACATATCTGTTGGAGCGACTGTGAACGCAGCTGAAGTTAAAGCACTTTTAGAATCCTCAATCCGTGACTGCGAAGTTGAAGCGCAGGGCGAAGGTTGCAACTTTCAAGTAGTGGTAGTAGCAAACGAATTCGAAGGTTTGTCTACGGTTAAAAGACAGCAACTTGTCTATTCACATCTTCAAGACGCGATTGCAAGCGGAGCCATTCACGCGGTTACGATGAAAACTTACACGCCAGAACAAATAAGCAAGCTATAAAAGCAATTATAAGAGATTTAAAATATGGATAAGCTTCTGATTACCGGTGGTACTCGGCTTAATGGCGTGGTTCGTGCTTCTGGCGCGAAAAATGCTGCCTTGCCAATTTTGGCAGCAACCTTGTTAACCAAAGAATTGATCACCATTCAAAACCTTCCCCATTTGCATGACATTACTACCATGCTAGAGCTATTAGGTTCTATGGGATGCGGTGTGGTTGTCGACGAAAAAATGAGCGTTCAACTGGATATTTCCACACTGAATAATTGTGAAGCGCCTTACGAATTGGTGAAAACCATGCGGGCGTCTATTTTGGTGTTAGGCCCATTAGTGAGCCATTTTGGTAAAGCGATTGTTTCCTTGCCTGGTGGCTGTGCGATTGGTAGTCGCCCAGTGGATTTGCATTTGCGTGGTTTAGAAGCCATGGGTGCGACCATTACAGTAGATGGCGGTGACATTGTCGCGACAGTCGATGGCCGCTTAAAAGGTGCGCGTATTTTCTTTGATAAGGTCACTGTGACTGGAACAGAGAACCTGTTAATGGCGGCCACTTTAGCAGACGGACAAACCATTTTAGAAAACGCTGCTCGCGAACCTGAAGTGGTGGACTTAGCAGAATGCTTAATCGCCATGGGTGCAAAAATCACCGGTCATGGTACGGATACTATTGTGATTGATGGCGTAGAGACATTGCACGGCACCAGTTACCCAGTGATGCCAGACCGCATTGAAACGGGTACTTTTTTGGTCGCCGCGGCGATTACTGGCGGTAAGGTGCGCGTGATTGATACGAACGTGAAATCCCTTGAGGCAGTCCTTGCTAAGCTAGAAGAATCCGGTGCCAAAGTCACTTGCGGTGACGACTGGATTGAAGTGGATATGGAAGGGCGTCGTCCTAAAGCGGTTAACATCAGCACCGCGCCTTATCCCGCTTTTCCTACTGACATGCAGGCGCAGTTTGTCGCGTTAAATTCAGTGGCGACCGGTGTTGGACGAGTAATTGAAAACATTTTTGAAAACCGTTTTATGCATGTTGACGAAATGTTGCGCATGGGTGCTGACATAGAGGTAAGTGGCAACACGGCAATCGTTCGTGGTTGTGATCGCTTAAAAGGTGCGCCTGTGATGGCGACAGATTTGCGCGCCTCTGCCAGTTTGGTGCTTTCTGCTCTGGTGGCAGAAGGCGACACAAAAATTGATCGCATCTACCACATTGATCGTGGTTATGAGTGTATCGAGGAAAAATTCGGTTCACTGGGTGCGAAAATTTCACGGGTTTTAAATTAATATGAATAAAACATTAACGATTGCGTTGTCGAAAGGGCGCATTCTTGGTGAAACTTTGCCGCTGTTAGAAAAGGCGAACATTGTTCCAGTTGAAGATATTAGTAAAAGTCGTAAGTTGATTTTTGATACCAACCACGAACACATCAAGTTGGTAATTTTACGAGCGACAGATGTGCCAACGTATGTTGATCATGGTGTGGCAGATTTTGGTGTGGCTGGTAAAGACGTGTTGATGGAAGCATCGACTAACAATCTTTACGAACTGCTTGATCTAAAAATTGCCAAGTGCCGTTTAATGACAGCAGGAGTGGTTGGGGAAGCCTTGCCTAACCGCCGTTTAAAAGTAGCGTCCAAATTCATTAAAACCGCCAAAGCGTATTTTGCCGAGCAAGGCGTGCAGGCTGATGTCGTCAAACTGTATGGCGCAATGGAGTTGGCTCCGATTATGGGTCTTGCTGACTTGATTGTCGACATCGTTGACACGGGCAACACCTTAAAAGCCAATGGTCTTGAGGCACGTGAATTGATTGCACCTATTAGTACACGCTTGGTGGTTAACAAAGCCGCTTATAAAACAAAATACGCGCAAATTGAACCGATTTTGGATATGTTGCGCGGTGCTGTAGAAGACAATGAGGGTAAGTAATTGAACCTGACTATTCGAGAATTTTCTTCTGACTCAGAGCGCTTTCGTGAAGAGTTAGATGCGTTACTGGCGTGGGATTCAGTATCTGACGCGGGCGTACAAAAAGCCGTTGCGGATATTGTTGACCAAGTTCGTTTAAAAGGTGACGACGCGGTTATCGAGTTTACAAACCGTTTTGACCGTCGCACGGTATCTTCAGCCACTGAATTGGAAATTTCCCGCGAAGAGCTTGCTCTAGCCAAAGATCGCGTCAGTGCTGAAGTAGTAGAAAGCTTAGAAGCGGCAGCGCAGCGTGTGCATCAATATCACGAGCGTCAAAAACAACCCTCTTGGCAATACCAGGAAGGCGATGGCACTGTGCTTGGTCAAAAAGTGACACCGCTAGATCGTGTCGGTGTGTATGTGCCAGGTGGTAAAGCGGCTTATCCTTCTTCTGTGCTGATGAACGTCA
The DNA here is from genome assembly GCF_018145875.1 of Marinomonas vulgaris. Taxonomy (GTDB): domain Bacteria; phylum Pseudomonadota; class Gammaproteobacteria; order Pseudomonadales; family Marinomonadaceae; genus Marinomonas; species Marinomonas vulgaris. Next base: position 252,247 of record NZ_JAGSSV010000002.1, read on the forward strand.
TGCCCGCTAAGGTGGCTGGTGTTGCAGAAATTATCATGGTGGTGCCGACGCCAGATGGCTTCGTGAACGATATTGTGTTGGCCGCCGCTTATATTGCTGGAGTTGATCGTGTTTTCACCATCGGTGGCGCTCAAGCCGTGGCTGCGCTTGCTTATGGCACGGCAACGATTCCTAAAGTCGATAAGATAGTCGGGCCTGGTAATATCTATGTGGCAACCGCGAAGAAAATGGTCTTTGGTGTGGTTGGAATTGATATGATTGCTGGCCCATCAGAGATTTTGGTGGTGTGTGACGGCAAAACAGACCCTGATTGGATCGCGATGGATTTGTTTTCCCAAGCCGAGCACGATGAAGATGCTCAGTCTATCTTGATCTCTCCTGATTTGGCTTTTATCAAGCAAGTGAAAGCGTCTATGGAACGTTTGGTCGATACACAGTCACGTAAAGACATTATCAAGGCTTCGTTAGAGGGGCGTGGTGCCTTTATTCATGTGAAAGACATGGACGAAGCGATGGAAATCGCCAATGTTGTCGCGGCAGAGCACCTTGAATTATCTATCGATGAGCCTGAAAAGTGGGTGGAAAAAATTCGTCATGCGGGCGCTATTTTTATGGGTCGGCACACTCCAGAAGCCTTGGGTGACTATTGTGCTGGGCCTAACCATGTTCTGCCTACATCAGGCACAGCGCGTTTCTCGTCGCCCTTAGGTGTATACGATTTCCAGAAACGCAGCTCGTTGATATATTGTTCACCAGAAGGAGCCAGTGAGTTGGCCAAAATTGCTTCACCTTTGGCGAGAGGAGAATCACTAGAAGCCCACGCTATGTCGGCTGAATACCGTATTCTCAAGGACGCATAACCATGGCCAACACAAGCCATCCAGCAGCACTGTATCAGTTCAGAAAAGTAACCCGTATTACGGCACTTATTATTCTGCTGCTGGTTGGAGTTGGCTTTTTTATGCCAACGGATTATCGGGTTGAGCGCAGTGTGGTCATCGATGCGCCACGGGATCTGGTAGTGAGTCATGTGCTGAAAGGTGATCAACTGGCGTCATGGATGTATATTCAAAGTGGCCAAGTTGATGGGTTTGATGGTGTACTTGTCGAAGGTGATTCGGTCGACTTGTCCTATGCGGACAGTGAAGACAAGGGTGTTCTGACGGTGACGGATATTTCATCTTATCGGATTGGTTTTGATGTTCGCCCCAAACCGGCGGTGAATCAGGTCAGCAATAGTCTTGAATTCTTGCCAGATTCAAACGGCACGCTGGTTAAATGGACGATTGAAGGTCGTTTAAGTGCCGGTTTACTCAGTCCTTATTTGGCGATATTTGCTAATGACATTGCAGGGAATAACTTCGAAAAAAGCCTCGCCTCACTTAAAGAGCAAGTTGAACAGTTGCTTTAATATCAAGCTCACGGAGAAGTGAGTTTTTTTTGAACTTGGATTTAAAAGAGAGCCTTGTGTTAAATAATGAATTTGAATTACTTCTGAACAATACGTTGAGCTCAAATCGATTTAAAGATTATGCGCCTAACGGCTTGCAGGTAGAAGGCAAAAAAGACATTAAACGCGTGGTAACGGGCGTGACCGCCTGCCAAGCCCTAATTGATGAGGCGATCGCTTTTCAGGCTGATGCCATTGTTGTGCATCACGGCTATTTTTGGAAAAACGAAGACCCACGTGTGGTTGGTATGAAGTATCGTCGCTTATCCGCCCTGATAAAGCATGACATCAACCTATATGGCTATCATTTACCTTTAGATGCGCATCCTACCATGGGTAATAATGCCGGATTAGCCGACGCGATTGGTTTAACGCAACGAGAAGGTTTGCAGGCTGGCGTCGCTCTTGAAGATGCCATTGGTATTGTCGGTGTGTTAGACGCACCTATGACCCCCGAGGATTTCAAAATTCTGGTTGCTCAAGCCGTGGGGCGCGATGTTCTCTTTGAGCAGGTGGGAGATGACAAGGTTCAACGTATTGCTTTGTGTACTGGCGGTGCGCAGGGTTATATAGAGCAAGCTGTCGCTGCTGGCGCGGATGTGTTTATTACAGGTGAGGTGTCCGAACAGACTGTTCATATTGCGCGTGAAATGGGGATTCATTTCGTTGCGGCTGGGCATCATGCTACCGAGCGTTTTGGTGCTCAATCTATTGCTGAGTTTCTATCGGTAGAATGTGGTTTGGAAGCGGTATTCGCTGATATTGATAGTCCAGCGTAATTTTGTTTTATCTTTAAAGCGTTGAATTAGATGAATAAATAAAAAATGGGCTTTTTTAAAGCCCATTTTTTACGCCGTATGAAGGGGGGTTACATAGTACGTTTTGGTTCTACGTCGTCTTTTTCATCTTTTAGACCGAATTGATCACTCAACATACCGGGTTCTTGGGCGCTTTTAAGCGCGTAATCTCTTGGCGGTTCGTAATCAGTTGGTACGTCAGTGGGCTCAGGTTGGGTGGTTGTATTAATCGTGCTGTCGATTGTGATGTTGCTGAGTTGGCCAGCGTTGTCGGCAAGACATTTTCTGAAATCGGCTAGGCGCTTTTCGACTGAGGCAATGTGCTCTTGGCTGTCAGCGAAAAAATTATCAATAATGACTTGTTTGTTGTCTAGTTCCTGCTGCAGTGACTTCATCGTGATGATATTGGAGTTTGCCTGTTTGCTGTTTTTAGAGCCGAAGCTTTTAAAAGCAATGGTTGTCACACACCCAATAATGATGCCAGTAATAAAAATAATGATGTTGAATTCTTCTAAGTTCATGACTTGCTCCAAAAAACTGATGACTCATTATAACGAAACAGCCCCTACGATAACAGCTTGATAGGTGTTGTTTAAGTTGCATTTTGTTAGAATGCTTGCAATTAACCCAATAGAACGAAAGAGCGCCGATGACTCCCATTACACGTTATAAACAAGATTTAACACGAGCGGACTTTAACTACGACCCTGCTCAAGAAGAAGCTGTAGAAGCCCTGCAAGATTTGTTCGATCGTTTGGTGGCCAGCCAATCAGAAAAGCCTTCAACGGGTATTTTAGGGCGTTTTTTAAAGAAAAAAGCCCCTACTGTTGAGCAAGGTTTGTACTTTTGGGGTGGAGTAGGGCGCGGTAAAACGTATTTAATGGACACGTTTTTTGACTGTTTACCGACAGAACGAAAAATGCGTTTGCATTTTCATCGCTTCATGCAAATGGTTCATCAAGAAATGCGCAAGCTTGAGCATGTGAAGAACCCTCTTGAAGTAGTCGGTAAGCAAATTGCTGAAAAAGCACAGGTGCTGTGTTTTGATGAATTTTTTGTGACAGACATCACAGATGCGATGATTTTGGCGGGCTTGTTAGATGTGCTGTTTGAAAATGGCACCACATTGGTCGCTACCTCTAATATAGAGCCTGATGGTTTGTATAAAAACGGCTTGCAGCGAGCGCGCTTTTTGCCTGCTATTGAATTGGTGAAAAAGCATACCAAAGTGATGAACGTAGACGGTGGTGTAGATTATCGTCTGCGTACTTTAAAACAAGCGAAGCTTTATCATTTTCCGCTCAATGCTGAGGCTGATCAGGTGTTAGAAGAGCGCTTTAACAGTCTAATAACCGACGCTTCCCATGTTGTCGAAGGTGGTGTGGCTGAGATTGAAGGGCGTGGCATTCCGCTAATCCGCAGCTGCGAAGGCTTGGCTTGGTTTGATATCAAGGCGCTGTGTGATGGGCCAAGGAGTCAGGTGGATTATATTGAGTTGGCTCGACTGTACACCACGGTAATTATTTCGAATTTACCACAAATGGACGCATCAACTGATGATTTAGCAAGACGCTTTATCAACTTGGTGGATGAATTTTACGATCGTCACGTAAAGGTGATTTTCTCTGCAGAAGTGGCTATTCCAGAAATCTATAAAGGCACGAGATTGGCGTTTGAATATGATCGAACTGTGAGCCGTCTTTTAGAAATGCAATCAGAGGAATATTTATCTCTAGAGCATCGCCCATAAGCACTTTTACCTTCTCTCTTGTGTTTTGTTGGTGTATACTTCGCTCGCCTTTTTGAAGGTAAGTGCACGTTGCTTTGCATAAAGATGTCAAAGCAACCAATAATAATAGGTATAGCGTGTCATTGAACACGCGTATTGAAAGGGTTTTTTGATGAAAACTTTTACAGCTAAACCTGCTGAAGTTCGCCGCGACTGGTTCGTGGTTGATGCTGAAGGCAAAACTCTAGGCCGCTTGGCTACTGAAATTGCTCGCCGTCTACGTGGTAAGCATAAAGCGGAATACACTCCACACGTTGATACTGGCGATTACATCGTTGTTGTTAACGCTGAGAAAATTCACGTTACTGGTAACAAAGCCGCTGCGAAACAATACTACCGCCACACTGGTTACCCAGGTGGATTGCGTTCTATGAATTTCGAGAAGCTGATTGATCACGCTCCAGAGCGCGTTCTTGAAATCGCCGTTAAAGGTATGTTGCCAAAAGGTCCTCTGGGCCGTGCAATGCACAAGAAAATGAAAGTGTACGCTGGTACTGAGCATCCACATGCTGCTCAACAGCCTCAAGCCCTTAACATTTAATACGGAAGATCATTATGTCAGCTACTCAATACTACGGTACAGGTCGTCGTAAAACGTCTACCGCTCGTGTGTTCCTTAAAGCCGGTACTGGTAACCTAGTTATCAATAACCGTACCCTTTCTCAGTATTTCGGTCGTGAAACAGCGCAAATGGTTGTTCGTCAGCCTCTTGAACTTGTTGATGCTACTGAAAAATTTGACGTTTACATCACTGTTAAAGGTGGTGGTATCTCTGGTCAAGCTGGTGCGATCCGTCACGGTATCACGCGTGCATTGATGCAATATGACGAGACTCTACGTCGTACTCTTCGTTCTGCAGGCTTCGTTACACGAGATTCTCGTGAAGTTGAACGTAAGAAAGTGGGTCTACGCAAAGCACGTCGTCGTCCTCAGTTCTCTAAGCGTTAATATTCGCTTTGGAATGCTTAAAACGCTTGGTTATTTCACCAAGCGTTTTTTTTGCTTGTAAGAAAGGTGAACAAGTATTCTTTACAACAAAATGATCTATCTAAGAAAAAACACTCTAAAATAATGTTAGAATGTTCTCTTATTGAAAATTGTTAGAAATTTTCGTTGTTGTCACGGCTATGTCGTCCTTTTTGCTTCGTCGCCGTATTATAGTTCGTCTCCTCCTTTGAAGGGGACATTGATGTTTTAATATAGGGGTTAGACATGGGTGTTATTGCAAAGCGCTCCTCAATGACGTTCTTCTCAGATGGAGAAGATCATTATAGCCATCGAGTTCGTATTGTATTGGCTGAAAAAGCCGTCACAGTGGACATCATAGATGTAGACCCATTTAACAAGCCAGATGAGTTGGCTGATGTTAATCCATACAATGAACTGCCTGCTTTAGTCGATCGTGATTTAGTGCTTTACGAGCCAAATGTCATGATGGAATATTTAGATGAACGTTTTCCGCATCCGCCATTGCTGCCTGTTTACCCAGTAGCACGTGCCGAAAGCCGATTGTTTATGTATCGTATTCAGCGTGATTGGGCAAAATTGGTAGACCTTATTTTATCCAGTAAAGATAAAGAAGCTGTTGCGCAAGCGCAAAAAGAATTGCGTGAAGGTTTGCTAAACGTTGCTCCAATTTTTGAAGAAAAACCATACTTCATGAGTGATGAGTTCACCATCGTTGATTGCTGTTTGGCTCCTATCTTATGGCGTTTGCCAGCCTTAGGTGTTGATATTCCAAAAGAACAAGCTAAAGCTTTGTATAAATACATGGATCTTGTTTTTGCACGAGAGTCTTTCCAAGAAAGTCTTTCTGAAGCAGAGCAAGAGATGCGCTTGGACTAATCCTTTAATAGGTATAGCCAGAAAATAAAAAGGAGCCTAGGCTCCTTTTTTGCTTAATCGTTAGTGTGAGAGGACAGTATGTTACCAAAACGATCTTATTTACTGAACGCGGCCTATTCATGGGTCATTGATAACGATATGACTCCTCATCTATTGGTAGATGCCGAGCAGGAAAACGTTGTAGTACCAACTGAGTTTGTTAATGATGGCAAGATTGTGCTGAGCATCAGTATGACGGCTGTGCGTCATCTTATTATGGATAAGGAAGCGGTCTCATTTGAAGCGCGTTTCAGTGGCAAGCCTATGCAGGTTTATGTGCCGATGAGCGCGGCGCTTGCATTGTATGCCAAAGAAAATGGCGATGGTTTTGTGTTTCCTGAAGAAGACTTTGATGTGGAGCCCACACCCACACCACCTGAGCCACCGAAAAAAGGTTTTCAGTTAAAAGTGGTCAAATAGCAGCTAATACAAGACCCAACAATCGGTAATATAGTCTTGCTGATTGTTGGGCCTTGGGTTTTATTTTCGGCTCTAGTCTTCGTAGCCGAATAGCTGACGCTCCAGTAAGTCAATTAAGATATGAATGACGCTTAATTGGCATTCATGCACACGTGCTGTGCCAAGCAAATTGACCTTAATCTCTGTATCGTCTTGCGAAGTAAGAGAAGATACGTTTTTTGCCTCTGGGCTTGTGAGCGCTACTATGTTCATTTTTCGCTCATGGGCGGCCTGAATAGCTTGAATAATGGGGGAAGTGTTGCCCCTGTTGGCCACAACAAACAAGATGTCGCCTGGATTGCCAAGGGCAGTAATTTGTTTGGAAAACACATCGTGGTAACTGTCGTTATGGGTGATGGCAAGTAGCGCAGCCCCTTCTCCGCTGAGATTGATTGCTGGCAAGCCCGGGCGCTCCCGATCCATTCTATCTAGCATCAAGGTGCTAAAATATTGTGACAAATGGGAGCCAGTGCTGTTACCAATGCAAATGATCTTGCCTCCAGACGCGATACTAGAAAAGATTACTTTTGCCGCATGCTCAATATAGGGAGGCAAGCTTTCCAGCGCTTGTTGCTGTGCTTCAAAGCTTTGGGCGAATTGGGTGTAGATTGCTTCTTGAAAATCCATAGTGTTTAAAATACTGCTTTAAGCCAGGTTAAATGGTGGTTATCAATTTTTTCGTCGAATAATATCGCATCAAAGCGATAAGCACTGTGTTCTTTTTGATGCTTTTGTAGCCATAGTTGTGCGCTATTTCGAACTTTCCTTAATTTCGATGGGCTGAGACTTTCAGCGGCACTGCCGTGAATATTATTTGCTCTGTAGCGCACCTCAATAAACACTATGGTGTTTTTATCGGCAAAAATAAGGTCAATTTCACCCATACGACAGAAGTAATTTCGTTCAATAAAGTGCAAGTTTTGACTGAGTAAAAATGCCTCAGCAGTGTGCTCTGCTTTTTTGCCGTTATTGCTCGATGCCTTCCTTCTGTTCAAAAAATGTTTGATTGTGTGCATATACCAAATTTCCTTTTCGGTAAGTCATGATCTCGGGTCGCTTATGAAAAATACCTTTCTCATCCATGGTAATAATACCTGTGTTAGCGGCAATTTTGGTGCTCGGCAATAAAGTGAATAACTGGTATTTGTTGGCAAGTAAAAAAGCGTCTGCTCCCAGTGCTTGTAAGCGGCGTAAAATATTAGAGTTTTGGTTTTTTGATAAAGCACTTAGTGAGTCGTTAGCGGGCAAAAGAGCGGGCATTTCGGTAAATAAGATACGCTCAATATCTTCCGCTTTAGTGGATTTTTCTGGCGGGTTATCGTTCAAGGTGCTGCTGGCAAGCATAGGGATTTTGTTGGCAAAATAAAAATCCAATAAGGGCCTAATTTGTTTGGCATCATTAAGTTTGCCGACATAATACACATAGTCTAAGTCTTCTCGTGAACGACCTATGCTATCTACTTCTGTTCCTATCCAGCGTTCAATAGAGCGGCGTCTGGCATAACTTTCGTCAACTAGAAGTAGCTTTTGAATAGCCTCTTGTCGCCCTCTCGGTGTATTGGCATAGGCTTGATTGGATGTGACCGTGACGTTTTCTGTTGTCGCAGCCGACTGAAACTCATCGCTCTGTTTGAGTGCCCAAGTGTCTTGTGTGCTGAGTATGGCCGCTTTTGACGCGCCATTTTGTTTAGCGAAGGTAATTAGTTCATGGATGTCGTCTTCAGCCGTTAATGAAAAATGATAAAGGTTATTAGGGTGCTGATTCACGTCAAGCTGATTCAATGCAATCACAGGGTAAGGTAGTGGTAAACGACTGATTTGAGCCACATTGTTTTTTTGCAAAGGGCCAATGATGATATCTGGTTGCTTTTCATTCGCCGCGGTTAAGGCATTACGAATGTTGGAATAATCTTCCGTGTTAATAATATGAACTTGCGGTCTGGCTTCTTTTTGGAGATAAAAAGACGCAAAAAAACCTTCTACAATGGCTTGCGAAGCACGCTCAAGGGGACCGCTCATTGGTAGCATAAGAACAATGGTACTGGGCGCCATCTCTTCAACAGATGACATGATCTGAAAATCTTGAGGTGGTGATAAAGCTGCAGGGTGGGTTGGGTTGGCAATTTGCCATTGTTCGAACATCGCTAACTGCTGTTCAATAGATTGAGATTGGTCTCTCAAAATATTACTGATTGTAAGCCAGCCGCTCAATACAGGTGCTTGCTGATAGGTGAGTTCATCCATCTCGTTCTGAGTGAGGTTTTGAATGGCTAACCACAGCTTAGCCTGATTATCGCCTTCTTCGTTTAGAGGAAGCGAGTAAGTCATGTCCATGCGTAAATTGACGACGCCAATCCAATCGCCAACTTGTTCGAGTAGGCTAGCACGAGTTTCTTTGATAGCGTTTTGTTTATTTGGGTGACTTGCAGCAGGCAGTTGCTCAGCCTGTTTCAAGAAGGTTTGCGCTTGCAAGGGCATATTTAGTTTGGATGCCGCCAGTGCTGCCAGCAGTAAACCTTCTAATTTAACATTGGAATCAGTGTTAATGACGTTGTTGTTTAACGTGTCTAGCGCTTGTTGATATTCTGCTTGCTGATATAAGTTTTGGGCGTCTTGGTATGCTTTTGTCGCCGATTCAGATACCGCGGTTTTTGATAACGGGTGATAAATACTCGGCGGTGGTGTGCGCTCTTGTTGTGAGCTGCTAGTGATATCCGTTTGATTGCTACTTTGTGTCTTGTCCATGTTTAAATTTACGGAATTACACGCACTTAGCAGCAAAGCGCAAAGCGTTAATGATATGATGCGGGGATAAATGAGGCTCATAAGCTTATAAAATGACAAATAAAAGAGGCAACATGGTATCACATAGTTCTGATGATGTGAGAGGGGCGCTGTACATAGTTGCGACCCCAATTGGCAATCTTGATGATTTTAGTAAACGCGCTGAACAAACCCTCAGAGAGGTAGATTACATTGCGGCCGAAGATACCCGCCATACCCGACGTTTGTTGAATCATTTTGGTATTGAGGCCAAATTATTTTCTATCCATGATCATAATGAAAAAGACAAAGCCAACTACGTAGCAAGTTTGTTAGATGAAGGTATGAGCGTTGCCTTGGTGTCTGATGCAGGTACGCCCTTAATTTCAGACCCTGGTTATCATGTGGTGCATGCGTTGCGTTCTCAAGGCCACAAGGTAATGCCGATTCCAGGAGCCTGTGCGGTAATTTCGGCGCTCTGTGCATCGGGTTTGCCAACTGATCAATTCTTTTTTGCCGGATTTGTTCCGGCCAAATCCAAGGGACGATGCGATCTTTTTGAATCATGGAAAAAGCAAACGGGTACCGTGGTCTTTTACGAGTCTACCCATCGTATTTACGATTCTATAACGGACGTAAATAAAGTGTATGGTAACGATGCTCAACTGGTGTTGGCGCGTGAAGTAACAAAAACCTTTGAGACTTTTTTGTCTGGCACCGCCGAAGAGATTCTTCGTATGTTCGACGAAGATGCTAACCAAATGCGCGGTGAATTTGTTGTTATGTTGAGTTTTACCGAAGAAAGCGGCGATGAAGCAGACATTGAAGCTAAGCGTATTTTAAGTATTTTGTTAGAAGATTTGCCCGTCAAACAAGCCGCTGCCATGGCGGCAAAACTCACTGGCGAGAAGAAAAACTACCTCTACAAAATGGCCTTAGAGATGCAGGCCGACTAATTAATTTTTTTAGTATATTAATAGAAAACCCTCTGAATCAGAGGGTATTTACATTCCGGTAAGACTGAGTATACTCGCAATCACTTGTCGGAGTGCCATTTGGCTGAGATCGCATTATTTAATGCGGGATCCGCAGAACCTGATCGGGTTAATACCCGCGTAGGAAACAAGAAAGTCTAATATTTTCTTTTCTGCATCGAATGAACTCCTGTCTTTTAAAGATGAGCGATTCGATGTCAGCTTCAAGCTCAGCATCTTTCCTTATCGTTATTCGTCAGGAGTCATTGATTGCTTTTCATTGATGCCTTTGTGCATGAATGGAAAACAGCACCCCAGACAAGCAATTCTCCCACTTTTTACGACAAAAAAGAGAAATGCTCATGTCGACAACGAATACGAAAACTCAAAAAATCACCAAGCAAACTCGTGAAGAATCACGCCTCGCAGCGAAGTCTTTTATCGAATCGCTACAAGGGTCGCCTTTCCCCGCGTCTGAGCGTATTTATCTCACCGGCTCTGATGACTCCATTCGGGTGCCCATGCGCAAAATCAACCTTACTGATACGCCGATTGGCTCTGACCCTGATCAGCTTACTTTCGAACCTAACGAGGCGATTTACGTATACGACTGCTCCGGCCCGTACGCTGACCCTGAAGAAACCATCGATGTTTACAAGGGCTTATCGCCTATGCGTGCGCCTTGGATCGAAAAGCGGCAAGATACTGAACTACTTTCTAATGTGTCATCCAACTTTGCTCAAACAAGATTAGACGATGCGTCTTTAGATCACTTGCGTTTTCAGACGCTTCCTAAGGTTCGTAAGGCCCGGAAAGGCAAATGCGTCACGCAAATGCACTACGCAAGGCAAGGCATTATCACGCCAGAAATGGAGTACATCGCTCTGCGTGAAAACCAGAATATGGATGCGATCAATAGCGAGCTGCTGCTTAAACAACATCCTGGGCAAAGCTTTGGTGCCAATTTGCAAACCCGCATTACGCCAGAGTTTGTTCGTGACGAAGTGGCTCGTGGCCGCGCTATTATTCCTAATAATATTAACCACCCTGAATCTGAGCCAATGATCATAGGGCGAAACTTCTTGGTGAAGGTAAACGCCAACATAGGCAACTCAGCGGTGACCTCTTCCATTGAGGAAGAGGTAGAAAAATTGGTTTGGTCGACACGTTGGGGGGCTGACACTGTGATGGATTTGTCGACGGGCAAAAACATCCATGAAACCCGCGAGTGGATTTTGCGCAATTCCCCTGTACCGATTGGTACCGTACCGATTTATCAAGCGCTGGAAAAAGTGGATGGTGTGGCCGAAGACCTAAACTGGGAAGTATTTCGCGATACCTTGATCGAGCAAGCCGAGCAGGGCGTGGATTACTTCACCATTCATGCGGGAGTGTTATTGCGTTACGTGCCCATGACCGCAAAACGCCTGACCGGCATTGTGTCTCGTGGTGGTTCCATCATGGCGAAATGGTGTTTGGCTCATCACACAGAAAGCTTTTTGTACGAACGCTTTCGTGAGATCTGCGAGTTGTGTGCTGAGTACGATGTGGCCTTGTCTTTGGGGGACGGGTTGCGCCCTGGTTCTATTATGGACGCTAATGACGAAGCGCAAATGTCAGAACTTCGCACTTTAGGGGAGTTGACTCAAATTGCGTGGGAATACGATGTGCAGGTAATGATTGAAGGCCCAGGCCATGTGCCGATGCAGTTGATCAAAGAAAACATGACGGAGCAACTAAGCCTTTGTCATGAAGCGCCGTTTTATACGTTAGGGCCGTTAACTCAAGACATTGCCCCCGGTTACGATCACATTACCTCAGGCATTGGCGCGGCTCAAATTGGTTGGTATGGCTGTGCCATGTTGTGCTACGTGACGCCCAAGGAGCATTTGGGGTTGCCAAATAAAGACGATGTAAAAGAAGGCCTGATTACCTACAAAATTGCTGCCCATGCGGCGGATTTGGCCAAGGGGCATCCTGGTGCACAAATTCGTGACAACGCCTTGTCCAAAGCGCGCTTTGAATTTCGCTGGGAAGATCAATTCAACTTATCTCTCGACCCTCACACGGCTCGAGCTTATCACGATGAAACCTTGCCTCAGGCCTCTGGCAAGGTGGCGCATTTTTGCTCCATGTGTGGGCCAAAATTCTGTTCGATGAAAATCACCCAAGAAGTTCGCCAATATGCCAAGGGGTTAGAAGACGCCAAGGGATTAGAAAGCGCTGAAAAAATCAATATGAGCGCGGTGGAAGAAATGGACGCACAGAGCGGCATGGAAAAAATGTCGGCGCAGTTTCGCGAACTCGGCAGTGATGTGTATCTAACGACAGACAAGTTTACCTTGGCCGAGTCTACCGAGAAAACACAGTAGCTTAGAGGAGAAAAAAGGATGAAAAAACCTCCAATTGTTTGGTGTGTGGGCGGGTCGGATTCGTCCGCCCACGCGGGGCTGCAAGCAGATTTGCGTACTGGGCAAGATTTATCCTGCCATGTGCAAACCATAGTGACCTGCGTGACCGCGCAAAATTCCAAAGTGGTTCAATCGGTCGAAGCGGTGTCGGTGACCATGTTTGATGCTCAGTGGCAAACCCTGCTGGATGATGTGCCGCCGGATGCAATAAAAGTAAGCTTGCTGCCGTCGTTAGCGCTGGTGGAAGCCTGTTCTGTGTGGCTGCAGCGTATTCGTAAAAACCATCCTCGTGTTTCTATTGTATTTGATCCTGTGATGGCCGCCAGTAGCGAGTCGGGCAATCGTTTACAACAGAGTTCGGTTGGGGCGGCGTTGTTAGCTAATTTACTGCCGTGGGTAGATGTGATCACGCCCAATGCAATGGAATTTACTGCGCTGACGGGGTTGTCGCTAGACGATTCTTTAGGTCCACCACTAAAAGCCATTCAACAAACTTTGTTCGCCGAAGGCGTTTGCCCTCATGCGCTTTGGCTACTCAAAGGTGGCCATGATGATTCTGAGCAAGCAACCGACTGGCTACTAGGGCGGACGTCCATAACAGGCTTTCGTACTCAACGTTTGACGGTTCATAACACCCGTGGCACAGGTTGTACCTTGTCGACCGCGTTGGCGAGTTTTATGGCGCACGGCTACGAGCTGTTAGACGCTCTAACCATGGCGAAAGCTTACATCACAGGGGCGTTGAAAACAGGCGTGAAAATTGGCGAAGGAGCAGGGCCGCTTGGTCGTCCCGGTTGGCCATTACAGATAGAAAACTTGCCAGAGATTGTGTCGTCAGACGGCGACAGTTTGGGAACGGGCGTTGCCTTTGAGCAGGTAGACGAACAGAAGCTGGGCTTGTATCCCGTCGTCGATTCGGTTGAATGGCTGGCTTTGGTTCTAGAACAAGGGGTTCAGATCGCACAATTGCGTATTAAAGACCCTGATGATCCTGAACTGGAGGACAAAATTACGCAAGCGATCTGCTTAGGTGAACAGTTTGATGCGCAAGTGTTCATTAATGACCATTGGCCGCAGGCCGTTGCTCTTGGGGCGTATGGGGTGCATCTGGGTCAGGAAGACTTGGAAGAAGCAGATTTGGCGCTCATCCAAAAGGCGGGCTTACTCCTGGGTATCAGCACTCATGGTTATTATGAAATAGCGCGAGGTCAGTCTATTTGCCCAAGTTACATCGCGCTGGGTCATATTTTCCCCACGCAGACTAAACAAATGCCCTCGCAACCCCAAGGGCTTAAGCGACTTGAGCATTATGCGACCTTGCTTCATGAGCATTTTCCTACAGTAGCCATCGGCGGCATTAACGCAGAGCGCTTCCCTTTGGTGGCACAAACAGGCGTAAACAGTGTGGCGGTGGTAACGGCGATTACTCAATCGGCAGAACCTGAAGCCGCCATAAGGGAGCTCATGGCGGCATTTGATCGAGCAAAGGGAGTGGAGCGATGAATATTTTGCTTAATGACAGTGTTTATGAATTTAACGGCAACAATTTGCATGATCTGTTGAAGCAGTTAAAAAAAGACACAACAGGGATTGCAATTGCGCTCGATCAGCAGGTGGTGCCAAAAAGTTTGTGGCGTACTACTGAGCTGAATGAGCAAAGCCAAGTGTGTATTTTTGAATCCATTGCAGGGGGCTAAAATGAGCGCGTTAATCATTGCAGGGCACGAATTTCAATCACGATTGTTTACCGGAACAGGCAAATACGCCAGCGCCGAAGCCATGGTGTCTTCGCTGGTGGCCAGTCAAAGCGAACTGGTGACCTTATCGTTGCGTCGTATGGATTTGAAACATCAGACGGATAATATTCTCAAACCGTTACAGCAGCAGGGAATCAAGCTGTTACCGAACACTTCAGGGGCGCGAACGGCGAAAGAGGCGGTGTTTGCCGCTGAACTTGCCAGGGAAGCCTTAGAAACCGATTGGGTAAAGCTAGAAATTCACCCCGATCCGCGCTATTTAATGCCCGATGGTGCGGAAACCCTATTTGCCGCCGAGGCATTGGTAAAAAAAGGCTTCGTGGTGATGCCGTATGTGCACGCCGATCCAGTGTTGTGCAAGCGACTCGAAGAGGTGGGTTGTCCGTGTGTGATGCCATTAGGTTCGCCCATTGGTTCTAATATGGGGTTGGCAAGCCGTCCGTTTTTAGAAATGATCATCGAACAAAGTCGCGTGCCCGTGATAATAGACGCTGGTATTGGTGCGCCTTCGGATGCCGCTTTGGCGATGGAAATTGGTGCTGATGCGGTGCTGGTAAACACAGCGCTTGCGGTAGCGAAAAATCCAGCGCAAATGGGCGAAGCGTTCCGCTGGGCGGTGCAAGCTGGGCGCTTGGCGTTTGAATCTGGCTTAGGGGAAAAGCGTATACAGGCTAAGGCGACCAGCCCATTGACCGAATTTCTGGGGGGCTTGGCATGACAGTGCAAAAGGTGCGGCTGTTAGAGCAAAGTCCTGCCGTGGCGGGTCAGTTCAGTGAGTTTTTAGAGACCTGCGATTGGTCGGCGATGACCGAGATTCACCGCAATAAGCAAGAAGCCGATGTGTTGCAGGCGCTGGCTAAAGATAGTTTAAACGAAGAGGATTTTGCCGCTTTAATTTCCCCTGCCGCCGAGCCCTACTTGCTGGACATGGTGGCGAAAAGTGAACGACTGACTCAGCAGCGGTTTGGTAACACCATGAGTTTGTTTGCGCCCTTGTATTTGTCCAACACCTGCGCCAATGAATGCACCTACTGTGGTTTTTCCATGAGCAATGCCATCAAGCGTTTGACCCTGAATGAACAGCAAGTTGAGCGTGAAGTGGCGGCCATTAAAGGCAAAGGCTTTGATCATATTTTGCTGGTGACGGGGGAAACCAACAAAGTTGCCATGGCGTATTTTGAGCGCATGTTGCCCTTGATTAAACCGGCTTTTAGTCAGTTATCGATGGAGGTACAGCCGCTGGAGTCGTCGGAATATAAGCGCCTACAGGAAATAGGGTTAGACGCAGTGCTTGTGTACCAAGAAACCTATCGACGTAAAACCTATCTTGAACATCATTTACGGGGCAATAAATCCAATTTTAATTTTCGACTCGACGCGCCTGATCGTTTAGGTCAGGCGGGCATTCATAAAATTGGCTTAGGAGTCTTGCTGGGGCTCGACGATTGGCGCACGGATTCCTTACTAATGGCGTTTCATTTACGACATCTACAAAAGCGCTATTGGCGCAGCCGCTTTAGTGTGGCGTTTCCTCGGATTCGTCCTTGTGAAGGTGGAATTGTGCCCAAGTCGGTGATTTCAGATCGGCAGCTGGTGCAGCTTATTGCTGCGTGGCGCCTGTTCGATAGGGATGTAGAAATGAGTTTGTCGACCCGGGAGTCAGCAGAGTTTCGTGACCATGCGGTGAGGATGGGCTTTACGACCATGAGTGCGGAGTCTAAAACGCAGCCGGGGGGGTATGCCGATGATGCTGAAACCGCGTTGGAGCAATTTGAAATCAGTGACGAGCGATCAGTGGATCTGGTAGCGCAAATGATTCGCTCACAAGGGCGCGAGGTGGTCTGGAAAGACTGGGACCCCGCGCTGTCTTAAAAGCGTCTAGTTAGCTGGCGACGGTGTTGAACAATTCAAAATACGTTGGGAAGGTTTTGGAGGTACAACCTGGATCGTTAATAGTCACCGGCGTGTCTGAAAAAGCCACCAAAGAAAAGCACATGGCAATACGGTGATCATTGTAAGTGTCGATTGCGGCATGCTGTAACTTGGCCACTGGGGTGACCTTGATGAAATCCTCACCTTCGACGACATCGGCACCGAGCTTTTTCAGTTCGGTTGCCATAGCGTACAAGCGATCGGTTTCTTTGACGCGCCAATTGTAAATGTTGCGAATGGTGGTTGGGCCTTTGGCAAACAATGCCGTCGTTGCTATGGTCATGGCCGCATCTGGGATGTGGTTCATGTCCAAATCGACGCCGTTTAGCTGATTGCGCTCCGCTTCAATCCAAGTCGCCCCGTAGGTAATCTTGGCTCCCATTTGCGCCAACACATCGGCGAACTTTACATCGCCTTGTACGCTGTCGCTGCCAACACCATGAACTTTAACTTTGCCTCCGGCAATGGCCGCAGCGGCTAAAAAGTAGGATGCGGATGAGGCGTCGCCTTCTACCATGATTTCGCCAGGGCTTTGGTAAGTTTGCTGACCTTTTACCACAAAGGCTTGGTAGTCTTGGTTTTCGACTTCTACACCAAATTGCTTCATAATGTGCAGGGTTATGTCGATGTAGGGTTTGGACACCAATTCGCCGTCCACTTTAATCGTGAGATCGCTTTGCGCCATGGGGGCGCTCATCAAAATCGCCGTTAAGAACTGACTGGAAATATTGCCTTTGATAGACACTTCCCCGCCGGATAGGCCGTTTGCCTTGATGCGCAAAGGTGGGTAGTTTGTTTCGCCTTCATAATGAATATCTACACCCAAAGCAGTCAGTGCGTCAACGAGATCGCCAATGGGGCGCTCGTGCATACGCGGCTCGCCGTGTAAGTGAAATTCGCCTTTGCCCAAACACAGAGCCGCTGTTAAAGGACGCATGGCCGTACCGGCGTTACCGAGAAATAAGTCACCTTGGTTGGCTTGAATAGGACCACCGAGGCCTTCGAGAATGCAGGTTGTACTGTTGTCTTCTAATGTGTAGTTCACACCAAGCTTAGTCAGGCTTTCAAGCATACGGCGAATGTCATCACTGTCTAATAAGTTGGTGATTCGAGTGGTACCTTTGGCTAGGGTAGCTAGAAGCAGAATACGGTTTGAGAGGCTTTTTGAGCCAGGGATTTGGATTTCACCATTAGCGCTTGAAAGCGGGCCGAGTGTTATTGAATTCATCTTTAATTCCATCACAGTGTGTTGTGTTTATTCTTTAATAGCGTAGCGCTGCGAGTGTCTGGGTTCGGAGTTGCCCAAAAATATCCGAAAAGTGTGGTCGCGTCACCCTGTATGGAAGGGGTCTGTCTTGAATGAGAAAGAGTATACCTTTGATGATGCTTGATGTCAGCGCGTGAAAAGGTACCGCAGAGGTATTTTATAGCAATTCATTGGCTGGTGCTGGTGTCGTCTTCAAAGTAGGAGGTAAGTTATCTTTATTGTTCTCGTGTGTTTAAGGGAGGCTTCTCTACCTTATTTGTTCGTAAACCAAAAGAGTGTTTGCTTCGCAGACCATTCTTGAGCGTGATGATTTGTATCTGATATTTTTGCTTTGTTGTGGTTAGTAAAGTGTATGTGACATTTCGTAATAGATGTTTTGATTCGTAATAGAACGACGGAAATCGCCTTGCCATTGTCTATAATCGGCAGAACATTTATTAACATAGTAGTTAGAGAGGTAATACATGACGCGATCACAGGTCTTAGGGCTTATTGTTTCAGGGATGTTAGCAATAACAAGTGTACAGGCGAAAGATTTGCCAAAACCTGAAGGAAGAGTCATTTTAACGGTGTCGGGTAACATTGAACACACCAATACTAAGGCGAAAACCGCGGAGTTTGACCGCGCCATGTTAATGAATCTTGAGGTGATTGAATTAGAAACAAAAACACCTTGGAGCGAAGGAGTAGATGTATACCGTGGTCCATTGTTGCGTTCTGTGTTGGCTGCCGTTGGAAGTACTTCTGACAGTTTGTCGGTGACGGCTTTAAATGATTACAGTGCAGTTGTGCCGGTTCAAGACAGTAAAGATTACAATCTCATGCTTGCTATGGACATCAATGGCAAGCCGATGACTATTCGTAAGAAAGGGCCGCTTTTTCTTCTTTACCCTTTCAACGAAGACCCAAGCTTAAACAACGAAGTGATTCATAATCGCTCTGTTTGGCAAATAAAAGCTATACGTGTTGAGTAATAGGTAAAATGACGCAATTGTTTTCTTTTTCGATCGACCGCTCTAAACAAAGAAAAACCTCACCGTTTTTTGCTCTAGTGGCGGCCGCCTGTATTTTCATGGGTGCGTCTACCTTAATATTTTTTGAGTTAATTGAACGTCAAAAAGCTATTATGTCAGCGGCGGAAGAAGACGCCTTATGGGCGTCTTACCAGCTTGACCGTGAAGCCTTAAAGCTTCGTAACGCGTTACAGCTTCTAAGCGATGTATATACAGATTCAAGGCTGGAAGAAGCCATGATTCGATTTGATATTTTGTATAGCCGTATTCATATCATTGAAGGAGGTCAATTAAGAGATATTTACAGCAAGATGCCCGAGTTTGACGGCATCTTGCTGACCATGCAAACGAAGATGGAACACATTGATTCAATTTTGTTTGCTGATGTGACGCGATCTGACATACCTCCGATTTTGGAGGACAGTGGAGAAATTCAGCAGCAAACGGAACTTTTGGTGCTCAACAGTTTGGCGTCGCGTTCAAAGGGCAAAGTTGAAGCAAGAGAAGATTCTTTAGGATTGTTTTTGTATTTGGGTACCTTAATTGCACTTTTGACGATTACAGTCGCATTTATTATTGGCATGTTGTTTCGTCAGTTAAAAATTACAAAGAAGTCCTATTTAAAATCCAAACAATTAACGAAAGATTTAGAAGTCGCAGTTCAATCAGCTGAACAGGCATTGCAAGTAAAGTCTGAATTTATGGCGACTATGAGTCATGAAATTCGTACCCCAATGAATGCTATTATTGGATTTAGTTATTTATTGCTTGATAGTGATTTGAACGATAAAGTCCGAGAGAGGGTGCTAAGAATCCAACGGTCTGCTGATAGTTTGTTATTGATAATTAATAGTATTTTAGATTTTACTAAAATTGAATCTGGTAAAGTTGAGTTAGATGTACAAACTTTCAATTTGGATGATGTGCTGCAATATATTTACCATAGCAATGAAATGGAAGCGGATCGAAAAGGCTTGGAGCTATTGGTTCATCGTGACGCGATGGTTTCGGCTGTTTTAAAAAGTGATGAGCAAAAAATTCAGCAAATATTGATCAACTTGGTGGGTAACGCTATTAAATTCACCCACACAGGTTCTGTGCAGGTTCATGCTTATTTATCTAACGAAACGACTTTAGTTATAGAAGTCAAAGACAGTGGTATCGGTATTGCTGATGGTGTGAATGTGTTTGAGGTGTTTAAACAAGCTGACAGTAGCACTACGCGACTTTATGGCGGTACAGGACTGGGTCTTAGTATTACTCAAAAGCTGGTTGAGTTATTAGATGGAGACATTTCTTTCACCAGTGAATTTGGTAAGGGAACGGTATTTAAAGTGTGTTTACCTTATGTTTTAGATACTGATAACCGCAAAGATGTTGTTGATTATGGTGCTACTGATAGCAGCTTACGCCTGGTTACCTCGGAGAAAATTCAGCACCCTGTCGCTTTGCAACTTCCTAAAGAAAGTGCTGATGAGAAAAAAACTCTCCCCTTAGATATTGCAGGATGCTTTAAGGATAAGAAAATTTTGTTGGCAGAAGATAACCCAGTTAATGCAAGCATTGCTAAAGCTATTATTGAGAAAACAGGCGCGCAAGTTGTTTGGGTTGAAAATGGTGAAATAGCATACCAAGAGGCCCAAGATAATAATTATGACCTTATACTTATGGATATAAGGATGCCCATTATGGATGGCTATCAGGCAAGCAAAGAAATCCAATTAACTTTAGGGAGTAACAAACCGCCAATTATTATTTTAACAGCGGATGTTTTTAATATTAAGGAAGAAGAATTTAGTTCTTTTGGGATAGAGGACTTTCTATTAAAGCCGTTGGATCCTGCAGTGCTATTAGAAAAAATCAGGATCTTGTTAACAAAAACATCTGTTCATAATGGTGCGAGTCATCCAGATAAAAACAGTGATTGCTTTGAACTGGAAGCCAGCGAAGCAGAGGCGTTGCTCGTTAAATTAGAAGTCCTTGAAAGTGCATTGTTAGAAGGAGGACTTGAGTCGGAAGACTTAATAAAAGATCTTATTAGTCAAAATGTTTCAAGCCATGGTCTTGATTATTTAAAGTCTGCTGTCGAAGACATTGCTTCGTATGACTATCAGGACGCCCTAGTAAAAGTGGAATCTTTTAAGCGATCTTTGTGTCGTGATAGTGTCGAGGTGAATTAATTGATGAATGCCGTCTACGAAAAAGAAGTGAATAGTTTAAAAAATAAAAAGGTACTGATCGTTGATGACGTGCCAAGAAATATAGATCTATTAAAAGATATTTTGACTGAGCGCTATCAAGTTCAAATAGCGAAGAGTGGTCGTGTTGCGTTGGATATTGTGCATAGATCACAACCTGATCTAATCTTGCTTGATATTATGATGCCGGATATGAACGGTTTTGAAGTGTGCGAAAGATTAAAAGCAGACCCTAAAACGGCCGACATACCTATTATTTTTTTAACAGCTATGACGGATATTCAACATGAACAGCGCGGTTTTGCACTGGGTTGTGTGGACTTTATCACCAAACCGATTACGCCATTAACTACCCTGTCTCGAGTGGCCACGCATTTAAAATTGGCAGAAGAGAACCTTCGTAAAAAACGCGTCATTGAGCAAACAACGCGAGAACTTGACAGTTCATTGGAATCGGCGATTGGCATGTTAGGCGAAATTAGTCAGATTCACGACACCGATACGGGCGTTCATATGTGGCGTATGGCTGACTACTGTGCGGCATTGGCACGAGCCATTGGCTGGGAAGACGAAAAAGTCGAGTTACTAAAGCTCGCGGCGCCATTACATGACACGGGTAAGGTAGGGATTCCGCACAGCATTTTAAAGTCGCCCAACAAGTTGACTGAAGACGAGTGGGAAGTTATGCGCCAACATACAGTGATAGGGCATCAGATTTTAATTAAAAGCGAAGCACCATTGTTTCAGCTCGCAGCCGAAGTTGCCTTGGGGCATCATGAGAAATGGGACGGATCGGGTTATCCGGCAGGTTTGTCTGGCGACGCCATTCCCCAATCGGCGCGTATTGTCAGTTTAGCGGATGTGTTTGATGCCCTTACCATGGAGCGCTCTTACAAGCGCAGCTGGACAATCGAAGAATCTTTTGAGCATATTCAGCAATCTTCCGGTACGCATTTTGATCCTGAGTTAGTAGATTGTTTCTTGCATATCGCGGATGAATTAAGAGACATCAAAGCCAAATGGAGTGCACGGGGTTAAAGGACTGTAACGCTAAATGCGGTGTCAATTTTTAGTGGCACAGCATTTTTTGTATTTTTTGCCTGACCCACATGTGCAAGGATCGTTACGCCCAGTTTTTGTTGAAGAGGCGTTTGGCAGAGGCGGATTTTCTTCTACCCGATGCTCTCCTGAAACGTAAAACCATTTTCCTTGCTGTTTCTCGAACATGGACACTTCTTTTAAACAGCCAGTATGTTTGCCCTCTTTAAAGTGCGCCGCGAAAGTGACTTTGCCAGTTGTATCTGACTCCATACCTTGTTCTGTACTGATAATCTCCAGTTTTGTCCACAGTGTCCGCCCGTTGCTGTCTTCTGCGTTTTCTGCGAGAGGCAGCGCTTGCGTGGCGTCTATGTAATCAAATTGCCCCAAAGCAAAGGCGCTATAACGAGAGCGCATAAGGCTTTCGGCAGTGGGAGCGCTGCCCGGATTAACGTGGAAAATCCCGCAACAGTCGGCGTACTGTGATTCTGACCCGCACGGACAAGGCAAAGAATTTGCCATGTTTTCACTCCTTTTGTTTACTTTTCTTAGGTTAAATACACTTTAACAAATCCGCTTTAAGGTGCGTATAATACGTGCCATATTAATTGGTGAATAGGATTTATTTGTGAGTTCAGCGGGCCCAACTTCATTTTTTTGGTTTGACTTTGAAACAACAGGCGTTGATCCTGCTCGGGATCGACCGATGCAGTTTGCCGGAATTCGCACCGATCTAGATTTTAATCCTATCGGTGAGCCGGTGATGTTTTATTGTCGCTTGGCGGAAGACGTATTGCCGCACCCAGAAGCCTGCTTGTTGACTGGCATAAGCCCGCAAGACGCCAACCGTGAAGGTCTGTGCGAAGCGGAATTTATGCAAGCCATAGAGGAAGAGTTATCGCAGCCGGGTACTTGTGCCCTTGGTTATAATTCTATCCGTTTTGATGACGAAGTGGTGCGCTACGGGTTTTATCGGAACTTTATCGACCCTTACGCTCGCGAATGGCAAAACAATTGTTCTCGCTGGGATGTGATCGATTTAGTGCGCATGACTTACGCCATTCGACCAGAGGGCATTGTCTGGCCAAAAGGCGAGGATGGGCAGGTTTCGATGAAACTAGAAGCCTTAACCAAGGTCAATAATATCGCCCATGAACAAGCTCACGATGCGTTATCAGATGTGTACGGTACCATTGAAATAGCCAAGTTAATCCGCGAAAAACAGCCAAAATTGTTTGCCTATTATTTCAAAATGCGACAGAAGCACGAGTTACAGCAGTTCATTGACATTGTCCGTTTTAAGCCGTTTTTGCATATATCTGGTATGTTTGGCCAGGCCAAGCATTACGCTGCTTTTGTGGTACCTATTGCCCCGCACCCTACCAATAAGAATGGCGTTGTGGTGTTTGATTTAATGGCCGATGCACAACCGCTGGTGTCTCTCAGCGCTGAAGAGATTCGTCATCGTGTTTTTACCCGTCAAGATGAGCTTGGCGAGTTGGAGCGTTTGCCATTAAAGGTCATTCATTACAACAAATCACCAGCGGTAGCACCTGGCACCTTTTTGAAAGATGTCGATGTGGTAAAACGTTTAGGGTTAGATGGTGAAGTATGTCGTAAGAATCTCGCCATTATCAAACAATGCCCAGATTTGGCAGCGAAAATCAGTCAGGTGTTTGCACAAGAAGATCGACCGATTCACAAAGACCCCGATGTGATGCTGTATTCAGGCGGCTTCTTTTCTCGAGAAGATAAGGCCAGAATGGATACCATTCGAGCAACGCCACCTGAGCAGTTGTCCGAACTGGCTATGTCGTTTGATGATCGTCGTTTGCCAGAAATGTTAATGCGCTATATTGGTCGTAACTATCCAGGTCAATTAAATGAGCAGCAGGGTGAAGAATGGGAAGAGTATCGTCAGCTTCGTCTGCTAGACAAAGAAGGCGGTGGCTCTATTTATATGGAAGAGTATTTTGAGAGATTGAATACAATCGCACAAACTCCAGATTTGTCAGCAACAAAACAGATTATGCTGCAAGACTTAGCGGATTATGCCCAAAGTATTTACCCAGTGGCTTTATAAGGAAAAAATGAATGAGTGAACAGCACAAAGGAACTCATTGGTTGGTCGGCTTTGCCGCTTTTATCGTTATTATTGCAGGGCTAAAAGCAGCGTCACAAATTGTGATTCCTTTTATGTTATCTGTTTTTATCGCCATTATTTGTGCGCCGGCGATGTCGAGTTTGCGTAAGCGAGGCATGCCTACTTGGTTGTCTATTTTGCTGGTGGTTCTAGTCATCATTGTGGGTATCGGTTCTTTGGCTGTCTTGGTGGGGGCGTCGTTAGACAATTTCTCCAGCCAGTTGCCAAGCTATCGAGTGCGTTTCGCAGATGAGATGTCTGGTCTGATCCAAACCGTAAACAGCTTCGGGTTGCAAATCTCCTACGAACAGGTGCGAAGTTACATTGACCCATCTGCTTTAATGCAAATGGTTGCCAATGCGCTTCGAGGTTTGGGGAGCGCTTTAACCAATTTGGTTTTAGTGGTAATGATCGTTATTTTTATTTTGTTTGAAGCGGTAGAGCTGCCAAAAAAACTCTCGTTGGCGCTAACGGATGCTTCTAAATCCATAGATAAGTTGGAATCTTTTATTCAATCGGTTAACCGCTATTTGGTAATCAAAACTTTGGTTAGCATGTTGACTGGTGTGCTTATTACACTAGCAATGTGGGCGCTCGGGGTAGATTTCCCTCTACTGTGGGGGGTGTGTGCTTTTCTGCTGAACTTCGTCCCTAACATTGGTTCTATCATTGCCGCTGTTCCTGCGGTACTGCTGGCATTTGTTCAGTTAGGTGGTTTGTCTGCTGGGCTAACCGCGGGCGCTTTTCTTATGGTTAACTTAATTGTTGGCAACATGATTGAGCCAAGATACATGGGCAAGGGATTAGGCTTATCGACTCTCGTTGTTTTTCTGTCTTTATTGTTATGGGGGTGGGTATTTGGCCCTGTGGGCATGCTGTTATCGATTCCTTTAACCATCATTATGAAGCTGGCGTTTGAGGCCAATCCTAAAATGCATTGGTTGGCTGTTATTATCGATTCAGATTCGAAAGGCGGTAAAGCACCTTAAGGTACTTTCTATCGAAGCTACGACTCTTCTAACCAAATGGTTCAATCTATTTGAAGGAGTGGCTAGCTTAATTTCCTTTTTTTGTATATACTTCGCCATCAGTTTTTCCTCAAAGAATTTCTAGAGAATTTTATTAAGGCATGTAAATGATTACAGGCCTTATCCTCACCAAAAAAAGGTACTAATTTACATGTCTGACGCTGATACTCAGCCTACATTTGATTCGTTGGGCCTAATCGCCCCTGTTCTTAAAGCGGTTGCTGACCTAGGTTACGAGCAACCATCTGCTATCCAAGCGCAAAGTATTCCATATCTATTAGAAGGTCGAGACCTTTTGGGGCAAGCGCAGACGGGTACTGGTAAGACAGCGGCGTTCGCGCTTCCGTTGTTGTCTCGCATTGATGTTACAGATAAAACAACGCAATTACTTGTTCTGGCTCCTACTCGTGAACTTGCTATTCAGGTTTCTGAAGCATTTCAAACCTACGCTCGCCACCTTCCAGATTTCCACGTATTGCCGATTTACGGCGGTATGTCATACGACACTCAACTTCGTCAGCTAAAACGCGGCGTTCAAGTGGTTGTCGGTACCCCTGGTCGTGTCATGGATCACATTCGTCGTAAAACATTAAAACTGGATGGCTTGAAAGCACTGGTTCTTGATGAAGCAGACGAAATGTTGCGCATGGGCTTTATTGACGATGTTGAATGGGTGCTTGAACAAACACCGCCAACTCGTCAGATCGCTTTATTCTCAGCGACCATGCCATCTGTGATTCGTCAAGTGGCTAACCGCCATTTGAATAATCCGAAAGAAGTGAAAATCGTTACAAAAACGTCTACTGCGATGACGATTACTCAAAAATACTGGCCAGTAAGCGGTTTGCACAAGCTTGACGCCTTGACTCGTATTCTTGAAATGAACGAGCATGATGGCATGATCATTTTTGTGCGCACAAAAGCAGCAACGGTTGAGTTGGCTGAAAAGCTAACGGCTCGTGGCCACGCTTGTGAAGCTTTGAATGGTGACATCAGCCAAAACTTGCGTGAGCGCACAGTAGATCGCATTAAGAAAGGTCAAATCGATATCTTGGTAGCAACCGATGTTGTGGCTCGTGGTTTGGACGTTGAGCGTGTTAGCCACGTAGTCAACTACGACATTCCATACGATACTGAGTCTTACGTCCACCGCATTGGCCGTACTGGTCGTGCTGGTCGTACGGGTACTGCTATTTTGTTTGTTGCTCACCGTGAGCGTCGTATGTTGCAAGCGATTGAGCGTGCGACTCGTCAGCCAATCGAAAGCATGACATTGCCAACGGCATCTGACATCAATGCTCATCGTGTAGAGCGCTACAAACAGCGTATTACGGACACTATGGACAACGAAGATCTCGATTTCTTCCTAGAGCTTGTTCAAAGCTACCAGAAAGACAACGATGTAGATCCTTTGAAAATGGCGGCTGCATTAGCTCATATGGCACAAGGCAAAACGCCTTTGTTGTTGTCTGAAATGGAAGTTCGTCAAGAGCGCAGAGAGCGTCGTGATGATCGTGATGGTTCTCGTGGTGATCGCGGCGACCGAGGTGATCGAGCTCCTCGCGAGCGTAAGGTTCGTCCGGTAACGGCAGAAGCTATGCCGTTAAAAGATGATCCAAACACCTCGATGACGCGCTACGTGGTTCAAGTGGGTTACAGCGATGGCGTTAAGCCAGGTAACATTGTAGGTGCTATTGCCAATGAAGCAGATATCGAAAGTCGTTACATTGGTCATATTGAAATTTATGAAGATTTCGCCACAGTCGATTTGCCTACTAACCTTAGTGGCGACGCGTTAGGTAAGTTGGGTAAAACACGTATCTGTGGTCAGCGCACCGATATTGCCAAGTTAGAAAATGCAGACGAGTTGAATAAGCGTGCTGCATCGCCTTCTACGCGCAAGCGTGCTGGTGGTGACCGTCGCCCATCTAATTTTGGTGATCGTAAGCGTTCAGGTGGCCGTGATCGCGATAACAATCGTGGTGATCGTCGCCCAAGAGCGCCACGTAAAGACAGCTAACGCTGGATTTACTCAGCAATACAATGAAAAACCGAGTCTTGACTCGGTTTTTTTATACCTGTAGCAAAGTCATGCTCTGATGCTTACTGGTAAATTCTGTTAATATCTATACGTTTACCGGAAAACTGTTTCCCATAAGACCACAAAGGCTGATGATGAACGAGATTACTATAATTAAGCCAGATGACTGGCATCTACACTTTCGTGACCAAGAAATGCTGCTTGAAACCGTGCCGGCGACAGCTCGTTGTTTCGAAAGGGCGGTTGTTATGCCAAATTTGATGCCGCCTGTGACGACCGCGGAATTGGCGGTTGCCTACCGCGAGCGTATCTTAGCTGCGCGCCCAGCGGGCAGTAGTTTTACGCCAGTCATGACTATTTATTTAACGGATAAAACCAGCGTACAGGATATAAAAGACGCGAAAGCCGCCGGTGTGTTAGCCGCTAAAATGTACCCAGCTGGCGCGACGACCAACTCGGATTCTGGCGTAAACTCCCTTGAATCACTTTATCCAGTGTTCGAGGCCCTTGCCGATAATGACATGCTGTTATTGATTCATGGGGAAGTGACCCAGAAGCACATTGATATCTTTGATCGTGAAAAAGAGTTCATCGATCAGCACATGGTGAAAATTGTGGAGCGAGTGCCCAATTTGAAAGTAGTGTTTGAACACATTACCACCAAAGATGCCGCCGATTTTGTGTTGGCTGCCCGTGAAGGCGTAGCCGCGACTATCACGCCGCAGCATTTAATGTTAAATCGCAATGACATGCTCGATGGCGGCATTCGTCCTCATAATTACTGCTTGCCGGTGCTTAAACGCAGTACGCACCAAGAAGCCCTACGTGCTGTGGTGAAATCGGGTTCTCATAAGTTTTTTCTAGGGACAGATTCGGCGCCTCATGCAAAGCATCGTAAAGAATCCGATTGTGGTTGCGCAGGCTGCTACAGTGCTTGGTCAGCGCTTGAATTGTATACCCAGGTGTTTGATGAATTAGGCGCATTAGACAAGCTAGAAGGTTTTGCTAGCCTATATGGTGCTGATTTTTATGGATTGCCGCGCAATACAGACACAGTAACCTTGGTACGCGAAGCTTGGGAAGTGCCAACGTCTATTATGTTATCGACAGGCGAACCAATCGTGCCTTTCTTTGCTGGTAAGCAAGTGGCTTGGAAGCTTAAATCGGCGTAATGTATTGCTAACGTGAAAACCCTGATTAACAGAGTATTAAAAGTAAACCGGATTCAGCAATGGGTTCGGTTTTTTTATGCAGTCAGTAAGGCTTGAAAAATAGAAAACGAACTAAAAGTATTGGAAATTAAAAATGAATAAGTAGTGAGAGCGAAGGGAGTGTGCATGACTAAATAGATGGTGCGGATGGAGAGACTCGAACTCTCACGCCGTGAAGCACTGGAACCTAAATCCAGCGTGTCTACCAATTCCACCACATCCGCATGTCGTGTTGATTGGGTGGCATAATACCGACATTAATGATGGATGCAAGTGTTTTTATTGGAGGCTTAAGATTTATTTTCAGGTGATTATTTCAAAAAATTTCTAAAGGGAATCAGGGACAGAGTAGAAGAAAAATGCTCTAATAAAACCTAACGAACCCTTATTCTGATAGAGTAAAATTATGGAAAATCATTCCTTTTCCACCCTTCTTAATAGCCTTGATCTTACAACACTTTTTGTTTTTTTCACCTGTTGGTGGGGTTATGCTTTTTATGCGCTTTATAATTCCAAGCGACGGGCGTGTCTGGTCAGTGTATTACACCAATTCCGACTGGCTTGGATGTCACGATTATTGCGACGAGACAATCGTATCGCTGACGCGTCGGTAATGGCTAATTTAGAGCGAAGCAGTTTATTTTTTGCGTCCAGTAGTTTGTTGATTATCGCGGGGCTGTTTACCGCATTTAATTATTCTGAAAAAGCCTTAGGCATCTTATCGGACTTTTACTTTTTAGCACCGATGAGCCAGCAAGAATGGGAGTTAAAAATCATTGTGTTGGTGGTGATTTTTGCTTACGCGTTTTTCACTTTTACTTGGTCGGTTCGTCAATACAACTTTTGCTCGGTGTTGGTCGGCAGCGCTCCTTTGGCAACAGAGCGAGGAGTTGAAGAAAGTGAGCGAGAACTTTATGCCATGCACATGGCGAAGATCTGCAGCTTAGCGGCCAATCAGTTTAACTACGGGTTGCGTGCTTATTATTTTGCCATGGCGTTTTGTGGTTGGTTTTTGGGGCCGTATTTTTGTATGGCGGCCAGTGTAATGGTGGTTGCCGTCTTGTATCGTAGAGAATTTCGGTCAAAAACCTTTAAAACATTAAGTCGAGGTCTGGTAATTAAATCTCATGCTTCCTAATTTTCCTAAACCTGTATCGGAAGACAATAAGCCGGTGAATCGTACTGTTAAAGTAGACGATAGGCTCTATCAATATCTCATTGATGTGTCTGTGCGTGAAGGTGACCTACTACAAGCTTTGCGAAGAGAAACCGCGCAATATCACATGGCGCGTATGCAATTGTCCCCTGAGGTTGGGCAATTATTAGCCTTGTTAGTCAAGTTACAAGCGCCAACTAAGTTGTTGGAAATTGGTGTTTTTACGGGTTACAGCACACTGTCGATGGCCATGGCGATGCCTCAAAATGCACATTTAATTGCTGTCGAAAAAAAGCAAATGTGGCTGGATATTGCAACACGCTATTTAGAGCAAGCGAATGTTAAGGACCGAGTGACGACCTATTGTGACAAAGCTTTGCCAATGATGATGTCGTTTTTAGAAGAGCAAAAAGAAACCTTTGATTTTATTTTTATCGACGCTGATAAACAGAATTTGCTGGCTTATTATGATGTAGCAAAACAATTGTTGCGCCCAGGTGGTTGTTTGTTAATTGACAATACCTTGTGGTGGGGCAACGTGGCGGATGAGGCTTTTACAGATAAAGATACCCAAATAGTGCGTCAATTAAACGCTCACATCCACCAAGATGACGAGGTGGATTTGTCCCTTATTCCTATTGGTGATGGTCTAACCCTAGTTCGAAAACACGCCTAACTTGCTCATTCCTCTAATTTTTTTGTGCCTTTATGATTATTTTCAACTAAAAGCCTCTTGAAATTCCATCAAGAGGCTTTACTTATGTAGCACCAGTGAAAAGAAACACGCCTTTGGTGGTTTATCCGAAGGTTCATTCAAATAGGAGCACGCTTAAACATGGCAACCGATACTCAAAAAGAAACGTTAGGGTTTCAAACCGAAGTCAAACAACTACTTCATTTGATGATCCATTCTTTGTACTCCAACAAGGAAATCTTTCTAAGAGAGCTCATCTCAAACGCATCCGATGCGGTCGATAAGCTTCGCTTTGAGTCTGTCGCTAACGCAGACCTTCTTGCCGAAGACCCTAATCTGCGCGTTCGCATTGAATTTGATAAAGACACCAATACTGTGATGATCGACGACAACGGTGTGGGCATGTCACGAGAAGAGGCCATTACTAACCTAGGTACGATTGCAAAATCCGGCACCTCTTCTTTTCTTGAGCAACTAAGTGGCGACCAGAAAAAAGACAGCCAGTTGATTGGTCAATTTGGCGTGGGTTTTTACTCTGCTTTTATTGTTGCTGATACAGTAACCGTTGAAACGCGCCGTGCCGGTGCGGCTGAAAGTGAAGCGGTGCGTTGGGTCTCTGACGGTTCTGGCGAATTTACCATTGAAAACATCGACAAAGCCAGCCGTGGTACGCGCATTACACTGCACCTGAAAACGGATGAAAAAGATTTTGCCGATAATCATCGTTTGCGTTCTTTGGTCACAAAATACTCAGATCATATTTCTATTCCGGTTGAAATGGAAAAAGTCGTTTACCCAGAAATGGATGAAGAGGGCAACCCTAAGCCGATCGACGAAAGCAAACCTGCTGAATTTGAAGCAGTTAACTCGGCTAAAGCCCTTTGGACTCGTCCTCGTAACGAAGTCACAGACGAAGAGTACCAAGAGTTTTACAAGCACATTTCTCACGATTACCAAGAGCCACTAAAATGGTCGCACAATAAGGTAGAAGGTAAGTTAGAGTATTCAAGTCTGCTGTATATTCCTTCTAAAGCACCTTACGATCTTTGGAATCGCGACATGCAACGCGGTCTTAAATTGTATGTGCAGCGTGTTTTCATCATGGATGAAGCCGAAGCCTTTTTGCCGCCTTACATGCGTTTTGTCAAAGGGGTAGTGGACTCTAACGATTTGTCTTTGAACGTGTCTCGTGAAATTCTACAAAACGACCATGCTGTTGACTCCATGCGCTCTGCTTTGACGAAGCGTGTATTAGACATGTTGGCGAAAATGGCGAAAAACGAGCCAGAAGATTACCAAAAATTCTGGGACGAGTTCGGTAATGTCATTAAAGAAGGCCCTGCTGATGACATGGGCAACAAAGATAAAATTGCGGCCTTGCTACGCTTCAGCTCAACGCACGACGATGCACCAGAGCAGACGATTTCGTTGGCTCAATACATCGAGCGTATGACTGAAGGCCAAGATAAAATTTACTACATCTATGCTGAGAACCACAATACAGCGAAAAACAGCCCTCATTTAGAGATCCTTCGCAAAAAAGGCTTTGAAGTCCTATTGTTGAGTGATCGTATCGATGAATGGATGATGTCTTCTTTACAAGAGTTTGATGGCAAATCGTTCCAAGATGTTACCAAAGGCAAGTTGGATTTAGCCGATTCAGAAAACGAAGAAGAAAAGAAAGAGAAAGAAGAAAAAGCTGAGCAGATCAAGCCGCTTCTTGATCGTATGAAAACCGTTTTAGACGCAAAAGTCGCAGGTGTTAATTCCACCGATCGTTTGACTAATTCACCAGCGTGTTTGGTGGTAGGGGAATACGACATGGGCTTGCAGATGCGTCGTTTGCTCGAACAAGCGGGTCAGCAGTTGCCTGAGTCCAAGCCGACTCTAGAAGTGAACCCAGATCACCCAATCGTCGCGAAGATGAACGAAGAATCTGACGAAGATCGTTTTGCTGATATGGCTTGGTTGTTGTTTGAACAAGCGACCTTGTCCGAAGGCGGGCAACTTGAAGATCCAGCGACCTTTGTTAGCCGAATGAACAAATTGATTGTTCAGCTGAGTAAATAAACGACGTTCATAACCTTGCATACCAAGCCCATGACTGAGTTCAGTGATGGGCTTTTTTTTATCCGCTTTTTGCGGTTGGTTGATTCAGGCTGTTAAATCCTTTAATTTAGAAGCTCACCAAGGATAGGTGTGTTGTTCTCAAAGGAGTGAGTTATGTTTGTTAAATCTATTTTTGCTACTTTCCTCGTATTGGTTTCTTCTCTTGGCTTGTCTCAGCCCGATGTTCAGCTGGCGTCTTCTTATTCTGAAGATGTACAGGTATCGGATTATCTGGTGAGCGAGAAACTCGATGGCGTCCGAGCTATTTGGACCGGCAAGGTACTAATGTCGCGCCAAGGCAACCCCATTCATGCTCCCGACTGGTTTACCGCCCCATTGCCAAACATTTGGCTTGATGGCGAACTTTGGTCAAGACGCAATGACTTTGAGTTTATCGTTTCAACCGTAAGAAAAAACGTACCTGTTGAGAAGGAGTGGCGACAGATTCGTTATATGATCTTTGACGCGCCTGATCAGGCACATCTAATGACTTTTGCGCAAAGGTATCAGCGTTATTCTTCAATCATTGAGGAGGCAAACCTCAATCACCTCTTAGCAGTCGAGCAATTTTCTGTCACGGATAATCAGCAACTGTCGTTGCTGTTAGATAAGTATGTGGCTAAAGGCGCAGAAGGCTTAATGCTGCATCGTAAAGACGCTCGCTTTGAGTCGGGTCGAACAGATAACTTGCTGAAATTAAAACCCTACATGGATGCCGAAGCCAAGGTAGTTGAAGTTCTAGAAGGTACTGGTAAATACACAGCAATGATGGGGGCTGTATTGGTGGAAATGCCTTCTGGACTGCGTTTTAAAATAGGCTCTGGATTTTCAGATCAAGAGCGACGTTTGCCGCCTGAGATTGGGCAGCAGATCACTTATAAATACCACGGTTTTACAGAAAGGGGAGTACCTAGGTTTGCCAGCTTTCTACGTTATCGGGACAAGGAATAAAAGAAAGTGGACAGTGCATTCGGTGTTCCTTACAGAGCACTGTTCGTAGGTTATTCTTTAGGGTTGGCAAATTAAAGGGTAGGGCAAAACAGCGAATGAAGTGTCTGGATAAGCTCTTTTACACGGCTGTCACCCAAACTGTAATAAATAGTCTGTGATTCGCGACGGGTTTTGACCAAGTCGTCTTTTCTTAACACAGCAAGGTGTTGAGAAAGTGCAGATTGGCTCAAAGGCAGTTTTTCATTGAGCGAGGTCACAGACAATTCTTTGTCCAGCAAATGACACAAAATCATTAGGCGGTTTTCATTGCTTAGGGCCTTTAAAAAGGTAGCTGCTTGCGACGACTGGCGAAGCATGTCTTCCATAGTCATAGTTTGGGTCATAGTGTGTCTCTTATTAACGGTGATAAAAGCCGCAACATTCATCCCTGTCAGGCTGTTTTATCCACATTCTCTGTGGATAAGCAGGTTAATAGCGAGGGAAGATTGTGTCTTCCCTCGCAAGGGGCGGCATTATAGTGTTTTGTGTGTTATTTGTACAATAAATCCTTTTAGGCGTTTACTCAATCTAGGGTAAAAGTTGTCCATATTGGTGCGTGATCCGATGGTTTTTCTAAGGCGCGCAAATCGTAATCTACGTCGGCATCGTCAAGGTAGGGTGTTAAGCCATTTGACGACATGATGACATCGATTCTTAAACCACGTTTTGGTGTGTCATCAAAGCCTTTTGAGCGGTAATCGAACCAGCTAAAACGGTCGTCTTTTTCCGGATTGAGGTGGCGATAGGTGTCTGTAAAACCCCAATTGCTTAGGGTTTGAAACCATTCTCGCTCTTCTGGTAAGAAGCTGCATTTACCCGTTCTCAACCAGCGTTTGGCATTGGGCGCACCTATGCCGATGTCTAAATCGGTTGGTGAAATATTGATGTCGCCCATGACGATGATTTTTTCATCGGGAGAGTGAGACGCTAAGTAGTCCATTAAGTCAGCATAGAATTTGCGTTTGGCTGGGAATTTGGTTTCATGATCACGACTTTCTCCTTGAGGAAAGTAGCCATTTAGCACTTTGACAGGCCCTTGTGGGGTGTCAAAAGTGGCAATGATCATTCGACGCTGTGCGTCTTCATCGTCCCCTGGAAAACCGTATTCGACACTGGTGGCTTCTTGTTTACTGAAAATGGCCACGCCGTAGTGAGATTTTTGCCCGTAATAATAGGCATGATAACCAATTGATTGTGGAATCTCATGGGGAAAGGCGTCGTCGTGTACCTTGATTTCTTGCAGGCCAATAACATCGGGTGCGTGTTTTTCTACAAGCGCAGCTATTTGGTGCGGTCGAGCGCGCAAGCCGTTGATATTAAAAGAGACAAATTTCATGTTAGCGATTCCATAACGAGTTGTCTTAATCATACCTAGTTGTTTTCATTCGATAAAGAGCGGATCTAAGGATGCGAATCTTTTTGATCAGTCTGATAGTGGTATTCTTTTTAACTTCCTGATAAAGCCCTGTTACACTGAACACATTATTGTATGTATTCATATTGGAGATGGAAGAAATGGCGTATCAGTACGATTTGTTTGTAATCGGTGCCGGGTCTGGTGGTGTAAGAGCCAGCCGTGTTGCGGCGTCTAAAGGCTATAAAGTGGCTGTTGCCGAAGGTAGTGCTTTAGGTGGTACCTGCGTCAACATTGGTTGTGTTCCAAAAAAACTGTTTGTTTATGCGTCTGAATACAAGCATGGTTTTGACGAGGCCGCTGGATTTGGTTGGACGAATCAAGGCGTAGATTTTAATTGGTCGGTTTTGCGTGATAACAAAACTAATGAGATCAAGCGTTTAAATGGCATTTACGGCAACATGCTTGGTAACGCGGGCGTAGAAGTAATTTCTGGCTTTGCCAGCTTTGTAGACGCTCATACTGTCTCAGTAGACGGCAAAACCTACACGGCAGAGCGTATTCTAATCGCAGTGGGCGCCAAGCCTTTCATTCCTCAGTTTGAGGGCAGTGACTTAGTCGTCAGTTCCAATGAAATGTTCTACTTAGAATCGTTGCCGAAAAAAGCCCTCGTCGTGGGCGGTGGTTACATCGCCGTTGAGTTTGCTGGTATCTTGAATGGCTTAGGCGTAGAAACGACCTTGGCATACCGTGGCGATCAGTTATTGCGTGGTTTTGATCAAGACGTTCGTGACTTTGCCAGTGAAGAGTACATAAAATCTGGCATCGATTTGCGTTTAAATACCGATGTTGAACGTATTGAGTTGGCGGACGCAAGTAACCAAGACGGCGCTCGCATAGTTCACTTCAAAGAGGGTCATTCTGAAGAGTTTGGCCTTATTTTGTATGCGACAGGTCGTGTGCCAAACGTAAGTACCTTAGGGCTAAAAAACGCGGGCATTGAAACCGGTAAAAATGGCGCAGTAATCGTTGATCGTAACTTTACCACCTCTGCAAACAGTGTGTTTGCTTTGGGCGATGTTACCGACAAGATTCAACTGACTCCGGTTGCGATTAAAGAAGCCATGGCGTTGATTGCCTACTGGTTCGATGGCAAAGAAGTGGATTTTGATTACGATAACATCCCAACCGCTGTGTTTAGTCAACCTGCTATCGGTACCGTGGGTCTATCTGAGCAAGAAGCGGAATCACGCGGATTAGACTTCCGTGTCTACCAAACAGATTTTCGTGCCATGAAGCACACACTAAGTGGCGGCACTGGGCGCACCTTGATGAAGTTATTGGTCAATAATGCAGACGATAAAGTCATCGGCGCGCACATGGTGGGCGATTATTCTGGTGAGATTATCCAAGGACTGGGCATTGCCATTAAAGCGGGTGCGACCAAAGCACACTTCGATGACACCGTGGGGGTTCACCCAACCAGTGCAGAAGAGTTTGTGACTTTTTCTGCTGCGGCGCTTAAAGAACGTAAATAGTCCATAGAAAGTCTGACTTACTGCAAAACTACTGCAAAAAGACGCTTCTAGGCGTCTTTTTTTTAGACAACTTTCTTAGACAACAAAGAGAACCCAGATGAACGATAATCTAACGAGCTTAGCGCCTTCTGCTATTTGGCGACATTTTCAAACCCTCTGTAACATTCCTCGTCCCTCCTGCCACGAAGCGGCCCTAAGAACACATCTCATTGACTGGGCGACAGAGTTAGGGCTTGAAACCTACGTGGACCCTGTGGGGAACTTGCTTATTCGTAAAGCGGCCACAAAAGGCATGGAGGACAGAGAAACTGTCGTGCTTCAAGGTCATTTGGACATGGTGGCGCAAAAGAACGCCGACAGCGACCACGATTTCACTAAAGACCCTATTGTGACTCAAATAATAGATGGCTGGGTTCATGCTACCGGTACCACCTTGGGAGCCGATAACGGCATTGGTGTCGCGGCGGCCTTGGCTGTGCTTGAGTCCACCGACTTAGCACATGGTCCCATAGAAGCCTTGTTTACCATCGAGGAAGAAACCAGTTTAAAAGGTGCCTTGCAGCTTGAAGAAGATCTACTGCGTGGCAAAATATTGCTTAACCTCGACTCTGAAGACCGTGGCGATGTGTACATTGGTTGTGCTGGTGGGATGGACATCAGTGTTGCGAAAAGTTATGCGTCTGTTGCGCCTGCGGATGACTGTATTGGCCTACAAATTTGCGTATCCGGTTTGCGTGGCGGCCATTCTGGGTTAGACATCCAAAAAGGTCGTGCTAGCGCGAACGTGTTGATTGTTCGACTGCTGAATGTGCTCAAAGAAGAGTACGATTTTGGCCTCAGCGCTTTATCTGGCGGCACATTGCGCAATGCGATTTCTCGAGATGCCAGCGTTATGATCAACATCAAATCGGTTGATTATCAAGGGATTGTTGCTTTCGTTGAGGCGTTTGCAAAAGCCACACAAGCTGAGTTTGCAACGACCGAGCCACATTTAAACATCCAGCTTTCCCCAACAGAAAGTGATACGCAATTGGCCGAGCAAGATGCCAAGGCGCTATTGAGTGCCTTGTTCTGTGCGCCTCATGGTGTGCATAGAATGAGTGCTGAGCTTGATGGGGTAACAGAAACCTCTTGTAATCTTGGTGTGATCAACCTGAGCAACACCGATGAGGGTGGCAAGCTGTTTGATGCTCGTTTGCTGGTGCGTTCTTTGGTGGATTCAGCGGTGGCATACCATTCCCTCATGGCCAAGTCGGCGTTCTCCTTAATTGAGGCTCAGGTGACACTGGAAAACGGTTACCCTGGTTGGCGTCCTGATCCGAATGCAGGGTTGTTGAAGCACTTTTTAGCAGTGCACAAAGACATCACTGGGTATGCCGCCAATGTGAAGGTCATTCATGCAGGGCTAGAATGTGGCATTATCGGAGCAAAATACCCAGGCATGGAAATGGTCTCATTTGGGCCGAACATTCGTGGCGCTCATTCGCCAGCAGAACGAATGGAGATTGATTCGGTTGGCGACTTCTGGAATCTGTTGGTGGCCTTATTGGCGTCAACGCCTCAGCGTTAAGCCCTGGGCATTTACTCGATGTACCAAGAGTAGAGTGTGACATAATAACGCCTTTTAATAGGTTGAAGCGGTAAAGGTGAGGTATGACGTCACAAAAAAGGATAATTTTAGTCGACGGAGTCGCATACGAGACAACAGAAGGGGAGAATCTGCTCTCTTCTTTGTTGTCTCAAGGAGTCGATGTGCGTTTTGGTTGTCGAGCCGGTGTTTGCGGAGCCTGTCGATTATTTGATCAAGGCGCTGATCAGTCTGTGCTGGCATGCCAAACCTCGGTTCAATCATCGATGACGCTCTTGTCGAAGCTTCCTTCTAAGCCAGTGGTATTTTCCGTGTTGTCTTGTGATCGTTCTACCGAGACGTCTGTTGCACTAACATTACTGGGTGCCAGCGACGAGTCTTTTGGCGACCGAGTGTCCGTTTCGCTATCGGATGATCAAGATGCTGTTTTTTATGACTGCATGGCGTTAAATTCCGCTGGGGCACCCTTGTCAATTGTGTTGCAAGAAAGTCAGCTCAAAGGTCAAGATTGGCAACGCATGCAGGCTTTAGCCACCGGCGATTCGTTGTTTGTTAGTGTATCGGCAGGCGTTAGAAAGGGTCGTCTTTTGTATGAAATGGATGTGGCTGAATCGCCTGTGGCTGTGGTGTTGTCGTTAAATAATCAGGTGTTTGAATCCTACTGGCATCACGCCTTATTGCAAATGTCGGCGGATTATCTTGGTCATTGCGTGTTGCCGACGACTGACAACCCCATCGACGCGTTACAAGACGAAAAAGTCGTCGCTTTTCTTACCGAGGCAGCGCAGCGCAGTCGAGTAGGTTTTACGTTAATTTATCACGGTCAAAATATATCGGCAGACGCTTGGAATACGACGCTTCGCTCTCTGAGAGTGCGTACCAAGGCGCTGCATTTTGTACGCTAGTTTTGCTTTATTTCTTTTTAATGGATTGTTTTAATGAAAATTCTTCACACTTCCGATTGGCATCTTGGTCAACACTTTATGGGAAAATCCCGCCGAGAAGAACACAAAGCCTTTATCGAGTGGTTATTGGCGCTGGTGGATGAAGAGGCCATCGACGCGGTGATCATCGCGGGAGACATTTTTGATACCGGTTCGCCGCCAAGCTACGCACGAGAAATGTACCATCAGCTGGTATTAGACATGAAAGCACGCAATTGTCAGATGATTGTGGTGGCAGGCAATCACGATTCGGTGAGCATGCTGAATGAATCTAAAAGTTTACTGACGTATTTAAACGCGCACGTATCCAGCCAAGCCAGTGTGAGTGACCTTGAGTCACATATTGTGCCCTTGTACGATGAACAGGGCGACGTGGTGGTATGGGTCTGTGCTGTGCCGTATTTACGACCAAAAGATGTGATGACGAGCTTTTCTGGCCAATCTGAACAAGAGAAAAAACACAGTCTATTGCAGCAAATTGGCGAGTTTTACCGTCGTGTCTATCAAGCCGCTTGCGTTAAAAACAGACGGTTAGAAAAACCGGTGCCCATTATTGGTACGGGGCACCTGACAGCCATGGGCGGTCAACTCAGTGAGTCGGTTCGCGACTTGTATGTGGGCACGCTAGAAGCCTTGCCTACGTCGGTATTTCCGACGTTTGATTATCTCGCTTTGGGGCACATTCATCGTGCCCAAGGCATTACCAAGGACGGTCGCTTTCGCTACAGTGGCTCTCCCATTCCTTTAAGTTTCGATGAAATTGGTCGAGAAAAAAGTCTGGTGTTAATCGATGTGGATTTGTTGGCAAAATTTCGTTTTGCAGACGATTTGTTCGCCGATCCAGTCAAGCCGCTAAAAATCATCCCTATTCCTACCTTTCAAGCCATGTTAAGCATCAAAGGCAGCTTGCAAGAAGTGATCGAACAAATAGAAGCCCTTGCTCTAAGCGACGAACA
Source organism: Marinomonas vulgaris (assembly GCF_018145875.1). GTDB lineage: Bacteria > Pseudomonadota > Gammaproteobacteria > Pseudomonadales > Marinomonadaceae > Marinomonas > Marinomonas vulgaris. Next base: position 291,731 of record NZ_JAGSSV010000002.1, read on the forward strand.
GCCTTTGTGGCTTGAAGTCACTGTGATCGCCGATGAGTATCTAAGCGATGTGCACAAACGGCTGCTCGAAGTAGTGGAAAATAAGCCGGTTGAGCTTTTAAGAGTAATGCGAAAAAGTGCCGCCGAGAGAAAAACCGCCGACTTTGTTGAGCGTCAAACCTTGTCCGAATTGACCGTGAACGATGTGTTTGAGCAAAGTCTGGCTACCCAATTGGATTTGGACGAAAACGACACGTCCGCCTTGACCCTGTTGTTTAATGACTGCTTGGCCGAATGGAAAGAAGCAAACGCGATTCAGGAGTCAGCACGATGAAAATATGCAAATTACGTCTGAAAAACTTGAACTCGCTAAAAGGCGAATGGGAAATTGATTTCACCAAGGCGCCCTTTGATGACGCCGGCGTCTTTGCCATTGTTGGGCCCACTGGCGCTGGCAAGTCGACTCTGTTGGATGCCATTTGTCTGGCGCTTTACCATGAGACGCCGCGCTTAAAAGTGTCTCCTAGCCAAAATGAAGTAATGACACAGCATACCGCGGAATGTTTGGCGGAAGTGGAGTTTGAAATTAAGGGCAAGGGCTATCGTGCGTTTTGGGGACAACGTCGTGCCCGTGGCAGCAGCGAAGGCAAGTTACAGCCCATGACCTGTGAGCTATGCGAGATTGATGGCACCATTATCACCACAAAAATCAACGAAAAAATCGACACCATTGCTCAGCTTACTGGATTGGACTTTTCGCGTTTCACCAAATCCATGTTGCTCGCCCAAGGCGGCTTTTCGGCCTTTTTGAATGCTTCACCGAATGACAGAGCAGAATTATTAGAAGAATTAACCGGCACTGAAATCTATGGCGATGTGTCTAAATGGGTGTTTGAGAAGCACAAAGCCGAAAAACAGACGATAGCGTCTCTCGCGGCGTTTAATGAGCAAATGGTCTTGTTGACCGATGAGGCGTTATCTGCTTTACAAGAGAGCGAAGCGTCTTTTGAAGCAACTGACAAGCAAAATGCTCAAGTGTTGAACGATCATCAGACTGTATTGGCGTGGCGACAAAAAGAGCGACACGCCATGGAACGCCTTGCCCAATATCAGCAAGAAGTAAAAGAGTCTGAAGCAGCATTAAAGGCGTTTCAACCTCAGCAAGCGGCATTGGATCAGGCGTTAACAGCACAAACTTTACTGCCAGATTTTGATAAGCAACAAGCCTTAAAACAAAGGCTAGAGCAAAATCAAGATGAAACAAGCCAATGTGAGTCTCAATTAGCTGAACGTGCAGAGTCTAGCGCGTCTTTAGAAGCGAAACTAACGCAAGCCTTGTCTGATAAAGCGGATGCTCAAGCAGAGTGGGTGGCATTAACTCAAAAAATAGAACAAGACGTTCAGCCCTTATTATCTCAACAAGCCACTCTTACTGCGCAATCTAATGATGCTGCAGAGCGAGTAAATCAACTCATTGAAAAGAGACAACAGCAGCAAACGCAGCAACAAGCGCTGACCAGTCAGCTAAGTGATCTTCAACAAGCGAGCGAGAAAAGCGACGCTATTTTGGCTAAGTGGCAGGAACCCGAGAAAATTGAAAGCCAATTGTCTAACTGGCATCACCAAGCGCAATCTATTACGCAAAACCGGGATAAAGCGCTGACACTTAAAAAAAGTGTTTCCTCGGCCAACGCAGAATACGATGCCGCCAAGACAGCATTTGTCAGCCATCAGGCGAAGTCCGAGCAGCTCCATCACGCCATTAAGGAGCAAGAGCAAGTTGCTTTGACGGCACGAGATGCTTTCATGCAATGCTCTGGACAGCGGGATATCACCCAATGGCAAGCCGCCTTGCATCAATCAGAGCGACATTATCGTGATGCTCAATCACTTTGGAAGCACCTCGGTCGTCACCAAGAGTTACATCATCAATACGCTGTTCTGGGAGAGACCTTGGCGACGTTGGATCAGCGTATTGAGCAGCAACAAAGTGAGCTCGTACTTCTAAGAACTCGTTACAGTGAAAAAAATCACCATAAAACCACGCTTGAAAAACTAGTTGACGCCGAGCGTCATATTGTTGCCTTAACGACATTGCGCCAAGACTTGGCGGATCAAGAGGCTTGCCCTTTGTGTGGTTCGATTGAGCACGACTTTCCCCATGCCTTGTACCCAACCGATTCTGGTCGCCAAGCGGAATATGATCAACTGGTGGCTGAGTTAGAACGGCTAAAGAGTCAGGGTATTCAGCTGTCGGAAGTGGCCAAAGCAACGGTTCGAGAACAAAAGAGTCTATCGGAACAGGGCAAGCAGATGCAGTCGAGTCTGCAGGCGTCCGAGCTCGAGCTAAAAGAATGGTTGACATTGCTGGCTCCTGAAGAAGTATTTGATGTTGCCGATGACGAAAAAATCAGGGCGCGTCTACAGGCGGTGAAAGAGACGTGGCTTGCATTCAGCGAACAAGCGACTCAGGTCGATCAGTTACACCAGGCTTGGCTGACAGCAGATGCTGCCTTGCAAGAGCTGCAAAACCAAATGACCTCCGTGCAGCAGCAATGCACACAAGTAGAATCCCAATGTCAGCTGTTGCTGCAAACCTTAAACACTCAGCAACAAGCCTTACTTGCCCTAGAAAGCGACGTCGATACCACCTTGGCAAGTTTAATCGAGGCGCTGAGAGCGGCTGCGGTGCCTGAGCACTATTTGGATTCAGCATCGACCGCAGAGTTTGAGATAAATGCTGTGCTTGCGTCGTTACAGAACGACATAGATCAGTGGCGTGAAAGCAAAGCTGGACACGATGCGCTGCTACAGCAAAAGGACAAGATTCGCCAAGAATGTCAACACACAGAGGCGCAGGTGGCAGACACCCAGCACTCTTTACAAGAAGCTCAAAGCAAGGCGCAAGGTTTTGTTGATTCTCTCGAACAAATCCACACCAAGTTAAAGGGTTTGTTGGCAGAGAAAAGTGTGGCTCAATGGCGAGAAGAAACGCAAGCAAGATTAACCGAAAAACAACAAGCGGTAGATAAATACACAACCGAAAAACACCGTCTTGCTGAAGACATCGCATCACTGCAAGCCACGTTAGCGACGCTGAAAAAAGCGCATACGAGCATTCTGGCTGAGTACGAAGCCGCCGTGAAAAATTGGACGCGATTGCTAAAAGACAAAGGCTTTTCAGATGACGCAGCTTGGTCAAGCGCCATCTTGTCTCAAGAGGAAAAGGAGCAATATCAACAGCACGCCGAACAGCTTAAAAACGCAGTCTCACGAGGACAAACATTATTACAGCAAGCGCAAGAGTCCCTCGATCAGTGTCTTGAATCGAAACCAGATAATGAATCGCTTTTGCGTTTAGCGTTAGATCAGCTAAACGCCCAGTGCTATCAGCTTGAAGAAGACAGGCAAGCTTTGCATCGACAATGGGGCGTGGTAACGCAGCAAATTCGCGAGGAGCAACAGCGCCGAGAGCAGTCGAAGGCGTCAATGCAGCAATTGACTGAACGTCGAGAAGCCTTCATACATTTAGAGCGTCTAAATCATGTGATTGGTTCTGCCGATGGAGCGAAATTTCGACGCTTTGCCCAAAGTCTTACTCTGGATCATTTGGTGTATCTTGCTAATCAGCACCTAACTATTTTGCATCGTCGTTATCAGCTCATGAGACACGCCGGCGCCTTGTCGTTGGCTGTTGTCGATACGTGGCAGGCCGACACGACAAGGGACACCAAAACATTGTCGGGTGGGGAGTCCTTCTTGGTAAGTTTAGCGTTGGCGTTAGCTTTATCGGACCTGGTGTCTCACAAAACCAGCATTGACTCGTTATTTTTGGATGAAGGGTTTGGCACGTTAGACACAGAAACGTTGGAGTCGGCTTTGGACGCGTTAGATAATCTTCATGCATCGGGCAAAACCATTGGCATTATTAGCCACATTACGGCGTTGAAAGAGCGCATTCCGGTGCAAATCAAATTAACTAAGCAAAGTGGTCTGGGCGTGAGCCGATTATCAAGCGAATTTGCTGTTCGTTCGGAGTTATCAAGCTTTAGCGAATGAGCCATGAGATTAGCGGGTGCAATTCAGTCAATACATTGTAAAATAGCAACCAAATCAAATGGTTAAACTTTTACTCTAAATCAGGCGCTGAGTATTGATTTGCCTGCGTTGAGCAGAAAAATACTCGGTGTCTAATGTGTAAAGAATGTGCTTATGTCACTTTCTTTAATTCATTGGCTTGATAGAATATACCAATAGCTCGTTTGTTGATCGTTTAGCCTCTGTCTGAGGCACTAAATGATCTTCTGGGCATCAAAAAAGGACAGTTTGCATGACTGACTCAGGCTTCCGACTCAAAGGAAGTGTTGTTACTACGATATTATTAGAGATTCAGTTCTTCTCATTGAATGATATTGTGTATCATTTAAAAGAAAAAATTGATCAAGTACCGCATTTTTTCAATCAAGCGCCTATTATTATCGATATTTCGAAAATGAAGCGCGGCATCACATTAGAAGAATTTGAGACCCTTATTCAATCAGTGAGTGGTTTGGGGTTAGGCGTTATTGGGTGGCGTTGTGATCCAGAAAATTTACCGGTATGGAAATCGTCAGTAACCATTCCATTGTTACCGGCGAGCAAAGCAAGAGCCATCAGTAATGCGGCCACGCCCAAAGAAGAGGTGAGCCCTGATGTGGTGGTCAAAACGGTTGTTGAAGAACGGTTAGTACCCCAATCAACCAAGGTGATCAGTAAGCCGATTCGTTCTGGTCAGCAAGTGTATGCTGAAGGAGATTTGATCGTTCTGGCTCAGGTCAGTGCCGGAGCAGAAGTGTTAGCCGATGGCAATATTCATGTTTATGGCGCTCTACGAGGTCGTGCCTTGGCTGGTGTTAAAGGGGATGTGGAAGCGCGTATTTTTTGTAAAAGCATGGAGGCCGAATTGGTTTCTATTGCAGGGAATTTTATGTTGACTGACGCGTTACAAGACATTGTTTGGAAAGACAGCGCACAAGTGTTATTAGTTGACGATAATTTAGAAATCGCACCGCTTTAACATTAACTTCAATTTTAACATTAAGATTTATTTGTAAGATAAACCCAAAGAGGGTTTATCGGGGGATATAGCATTGGCAAAAATTATCGTGGTCACCTCGGGCAAAGGGGGGGTCGGTAAGACAACTTCGAGTGCTGCTATTGGTACTGGTATTGCGTTGAAAGGGCACAAAACCGTCATTATTGATTTTGATGTGGGTTTGCGTAATCTGGATTTGATCATGGGCTGCGAACGTCGTGTGGTGTATGACTTTGTGAATGTGATCAACAAAGAAGCGACCTTGTCTCAGGCGCTGATTAAAGACAAACGCACTAAAAACCTGTTCATTTTACCCGCTTCACAAACACGCGATAAAGATGCTTTGACCATTGAAGGGGTGCAGGAAGTACTGGAAGAGTTGGCAAAAGAGTTCGAGTACATTATCTGCGACTCTCCAGCGGGCATTGAAAAAGGCGCTCAAATGGCGCTGTACTTTGCTGATGCAGCGATTGTTGTGACCAACCCTGAAGTATCCTCTGTGCGCGATTCAGATCGTATTTTGGGGATCTTGCAAAGCAAATCCAGACGCGCCGAGGAGGGTAAAGAGCCGATCGAGGAGCATTTGTTGTTAACACGCTACCACCCAGGACGCGTTGCTTTGGGCGAAATGCTCAGTGTCTCGGATGTAGAAGACATTCTGGCTATTCCCTTGTTGGGCGTTATTCCTGAATCTGAAGCGGTATTGAAAGCGTCTAACCAAGGTACGCCAGTCATTTTAGACACTATTTCTGAAGCGGGAATGGCCTACGGCGATGCGGTTGATCGTTTGATGGGTGAAGAGCGTCCGTTGCGCTTTTTAGAAGTGCAGAAAAAAGGCTTTATCAAACGTTTGCTGGGAGGCTAGAGTGGGAATTTTTGATTATTTTAAAAGTAAAAATGCTCCAACATCGGCTTCTGTAGCGAAAGATCGTTTGCAGATTATTGTTGCCCATGAGCGTACTAAGCGTTGTCAGCCTGATTATTTGCCGCAGATGCAGCAAGAGATTATCGATGTTATACGTAAGTATGTGAACATTGGCAGCGAAGACGTTCAAATTCAGTTGGACAATACCGACGATTGTTCGATATTGGAGTTGAATGTGACCTTGCCTGAGTAAAAGCCGTTTTTTCAAGATAATGGCTGTTTAAAAGAAGCGCTTAGTAGGATGATTGATACAGATCCTGTTAAGCGCTTTTTTTTGTGTTTTTCAAGTAAGATTGATTATCATTGGTGTACTGGGTTTTTCCATCGGTGTATTATGAATGTTCTTTTCATGACGCGATAGAGTGATCAAATATGCTGCGAATGTTTTTGGTGGGTGTGCTAGCGGCTTCTTTTCTTTCTGCTTGCAGTGAGCCTAAGCAATTAAGTGCCCAGCCTAAAGTCTCTAGTCAATCCAATGTGTTGCCCATTCCTTCTACCGATCCGAAAGCACTGCTTGGTGCACAGTTGTTTTTCGATCCCAGTTTGTCTAAAGAAGGCAATCAGTCCTGTGCTACGTGCCACGATATAGCCCATGGTTTTATCGACAGCCGAGGTGATGTGTTGCAAGGCGCTGTGTCGTTAGGCAGCGACATGCATTCTATGGGAACACGTAACACGCCGTCGGCGGCTTATGCGGCGTTTTCTCCGATGTTTCATCAAATGTCTGACGGCGAATATCGTGGTGGGCAATTTTTAGATGGCCGAGCGTCCAGTTTGGCGGAGCAAGCAGAGGGGCCTTTTTTGAACCCCGTAGAAATGGCATTGCCTAACGGCGCAGATGTGGTAAGTAGAGTCAAAGCCAATGAGCGTTATCAAGCCATGTTCGACGATTTGTATGGCAAAGATGTCCTGAATGATCCTAAAAAAGGGTATTCGGCGATAACGGATGCCATCGCATCGTTTGAAAAGACTGAAATGTTTATGCCTTTTGATTCTAAGTACGATCGAGCGTTACGTGGGGAAGTTAAGCTGACGCCGCAAGAAGAACTGGGTAAAGTACTGTTTTTCTCACAGCAATTTACAAATTGTAATGCATGCCATCAGTTAAATACATCGCCTTTTCACCCTCAAGAGACCTTTACCAATTTTGAATATAAAAATATTGGTGTGCCCGCTAATCCTGCTTTAGTTGCCAGGGAAGGGTATAAGAAAGACCTCGGCCTGCTAGAAAATCCAGCGGTTAAAGACGTGAATCAAGCCGGTAAATTCAAAGTGCCTTCCTTGCGAAACGTGGCGGTGACGGGGCCGTATATGCACAGCGGTGTGTTTCAAGATTTGCGTACCGTTGTTTTGTTTTATGATAAATACAACAACCCTAAGCGCACTATCAACCCAGAAACCGGTGAGGTATGGGGTGAGCCTGAAGTGGCAGAGAATATTGATTTCGAAAATTTAGAATCAGGCCCAGCGTTAAAAGACGAGAGAGTCGATGCCATAGTGGCATTTTTGAAAACATTAACGGATCGCCGATACGAACATTTACTTGAGCATTAGTTTGGGGGATGGGCGCATATGGTTTATTATTTTACGCACTCTATCGTCTTCTTTGACTTTTAAGGACAGTAATAATGAAGTATGTGCCACTTGGCCGAACCGGTTTAAATGTTTCTCGAGTGTGTTTAGGCACAATGACATGGGGAACGCAGAACAACCAAGCAGACGCTGACGAACAGATTGAATACGCGTTGGCAAATGGTGTGAATTTTATTGATACGGCTGAAATGTATTCTGTGCCGCCTACCGCTGAGTCTTATGGTAAAACAGAGGTGATTATTGGTGATTGGATTTCTCGTCACCCAGAGCGTCGGGAAGAATTCATTTTAGCCACCAAGATAGCAGGCCCTGGCTTAAAGTACATTCGAGGCGGCAGTAATATATCGGGTAAAACAGTGATCGAGGCCGTGGATGCTTCTTTAAAGCGTTTGCAGACGGACTATATCGATTTGTATCAATTGCATTGGCCTAATCGTACGACGCCGCATTTTGCTAAGCATTTCCCAGGTACGATTTCGTTTAGCGATGTAGAACGTAACGAGCAATCTGCGCAAATATTAGACATTCTTCATGGTCTTGATGCTTGTATTAAAGCGGGGAAAATACGCCACTTTGGTTTATCGGACGACACTACTTGGGGTATTAGCGAGTTTCTTCGTTTGAGTGAGAAACACGACTTACCACGCGTGGCATCTATTCAAAATGAATTCAGCTTGTTACACGCCAAAGACTGGCCGTACTTAATTGAACATTGTGTTCACGAAGACGTTGCGTATTTGCCTTGGTCGGCCTTAGCGGCAGGCGCACTAACAGGTAAATATTTAGGCGGTGCGCGCCCTGAGGGTAGTCGTTGGACATACGCTCAACGTCATGGGATTTTTCGTGATACGCCACTTGTAGACAAAGCAGTGACAGCCTACGTCGATGTGGCAAAAAAATATGAGATGACGCCTGCTCAGTTGGCTCTGGCTTGGTGTGATCAAGTTGATGGTGTTAGTTCTACTATCATCGGGGCAACATCGCTTGAGCAGCTTAAAGAGGACATGGATGCTTTTGATTTGAATCTGTCTGATGAGGCGTTACAAGACATCATGGCGGTCTTTAAGCTATATCCGGTTCCTTTCTAAGGTTGGTGGATATAACGGTATTCTAAAAGCGCTTCGGCGCTTTTTTTGTGTCTTGATAAAAGACTGATTGGCGATGTGACAATAAATTTTAGGCAATAAAAAACCCGATGCAAAAACATCGGGTTTTTTTAACAAAAAGTCAGGTATTACTTGTCTTTTCGTTCTTGTTCTTTCTTCTCTTTCACTGCAGCAATAACTGTTTCCGCTACGTTAGAAGGACATGGTAGGTAGTGAGAGAACTCCATAGAGAACTGACCACGACCAGATGTCATTGTACGTAGAGTACTGATGTAACCAAACATTTCAGATAGAGGAACGTCTGCTTTGATGCGAACGCCAGTCAAGCCTTTCTCTTGGTCTTTGATCATACCACGACGACGGTTAAGGTCACCGATAACATCACCAACGTGATCATCAGGCGTGAACACATCTACTTTCATGATAGGTTCGATCAACTGAGCGCCAGCTTTTGGAATAGACTGACGGAAAGCGCCTTTGGCAGCGATCTCAAAGGCAATAGCAGAGGAGTCAACGGCGTGGAAACCACCATCAAACAATTCAACTTCAACGTCTAGTACTGGGAAGCCAGCTAGAACACCTTCGTCCATCATGGACTTGAAGCCTTTTTCTACAGCAGGGAAGAACTCTTTTGGTACGTTACCACCTACTACAGAAGAAGAGAATGTGAAACCAGAGCCTGGCTCACCTGGTTTGATGCGGTAATCGATCTTACCGAACTGACCAGAACCACCAGATTGTTTCTTGTGCGTGTAAGTATCTTCAACTGGCTTAGTGATGGTTTCACGGTAAGCAACCTGTGGTTGGCCAACGATCAAATCAACACCGTAAGTACGTTTCAAGATATCCACTTTGATATCTAGGTGAAGCTCACCCATACCTTTAAGGATAGTTTCGCCAGAATCTTGGTCTGTTTCAACACGGAATGTTGGATCTTCTGCAACCATTTTACCGATAGCAATACCCATTTTCTCATTACCGCCTTTGTCTTTTGGCGTAACAGAAATAGAGATTACTGGCTCAGGGAAGACCATGGCTTCAAGCGTACAAGGATGTTTAGGATCACAAAGCGTGTGACCTGTTTGTACGTTTTTCATACCAACAATCGCTAAGATATCACCGGCTTGCGCTGAGCTGATTTCTTTACGATCGTCTGCATGCATTTCTACCATGCGACCTACGCGTTCTGTTTTGCCGGTGAAGCTGTTTAGAATCGTGTCGCCTTTATTCAATACACCAGAATATACACGAACAAAAGTCAGGGCACCAAAACGGTCATCCATGATTTTGAATGCAAGTGCTTTAAACGGTTCGTCAGCGGAAACGATGGCTTTTTCGCCGTTTGGGTTACCTTCTTCATCCGTAAGATCTTGCGGAATAACATCTGTTGGGCTTGGTAGGTAATCAACAACAGCATCAAGAAGAAGCTGCATGCCTTTGTTTTTGAACGCTGAACCGCAGTAGGTTGGGAAGAACGCAAGGTCACGGGTACCGGTGCGGATACAACGTTTGATGTCATCGATAGAAGGCTCTTCACCATCCATGTATGCCATCATAAGATCGTCGTCTTGCTCAACGGCTGTTTCGATTAGTTTCTCACGGTATTCTTCAACCTGATCAACCATGTCAGCAGGAACATCTTCGATTTTGTAGTTTTCTGGCAGACCAGACTCATCCCAGATGTAAGCTTTACGACTAAGAAGATCAACAACACCGCAGAACTCGTCTTCTGTACCAATTGGTAGCACCATGATAAGTGGTGTTGCACCCAGTACTTTTTGAACTTGTTCAGTTACACGGTAAAAGCTAGCGCCCAAACGGTCTAGTTTGTTGACAAAGATCAAACGTGCAACTTCTGATTCGTTAGCATAGCGCCAGTTAGTTTCTGATTGTGGTTCAACACCACCAGAACCACAGAATACACCAACACCACCATCAAGAACTTTCAAAGAACGGTAAACTTCTACTGTGAAGTCAACGTGTCCAGGTGTGTCGATAACGTTAAAACGGTGATCTTTCCAGAAACAACTTACAGCCGCAGACTGGATAGTAATACCGCGCTCAGCTTCCTGTTCCATAAAGTCGGTAGTAGATTCACCTTCGTGAGTTTCACCAATTTTGTGAATTCTACCGGTAAGTTTAAGGATACGTTCTGTGGTGGTTGTTTTACCCGCGTCAACGTGAGCAAAAATACCGATGTTTCTGTATTTTGATAAGTCAGCCATTACATTACTCTAAATAAGTGAGGACGAAATTTGCGCATTAGTATACAAGACTTTTTGTATTGCAGTCAGGTATTTCGCGCTATTCTATTATATTTTGCATGTTTAAAGAAAGGGGCAAGGGGAAAGCATTTCAGAAATGTTCTATGGTATTGATAACTAGTGATAAATTGTACATTTGCATGTAATGGAAACCACTTATCCCCTTTATATTTGAGTGCTTTTGATGTCATTTTGAGGAAAAAGAACCTTAGGTACAACAAAAACAAGTTGCTAAGGCCATCAAGAATCCAGTGCGGATTGCTTTACGGCCCATTCTTAATCTGTCGTTAAATCCGCTATTACGACCAAGATCCTGTATTGTTTTTCTTGCGACGCATCATTGGCAAAGAAATCCCCAATATTAAGCCACCTAGCAAGGTTGCAACGCCGAGCATATACCATTTTTGCGCGGTAGAGCTTTTTAGACTTTCCGCTTGTGCAAGGGCATTGGCTGTTTGTTGTTTTAAACTTTCTATTTGATAGCTGACATCTCGGTTTTGCGCCACAATTCTTTGTGCTTTTTCTGTAAGTTCTGCAGTATCGGTAATGCTTTTTTTGAGTTGAGAGTTTTCATCTTGCATCGCGCTATTGAGTTCGCTGAGCTGTTGAATTGTATTCTCTGCGTCAATTAAGGCATCTGCCATTTCAGCTTTGTCATTGGTACTTTGTGTTAGTCGATCTTGTAGTGTGCTTAATTGATCTCGACTCACCATGTCATCGCTTAAAAAATAATCGGCTACCCAGCCCTCATTTCCGCTAGGGGTTCTTACTTTTGTGTAGCCACCTTGTTGCTCTAGCAATTCAAGGGGCGTTCCGCTTTTTAAGCCGCGTTCTACCGCTCGGGTATTATTATCCTGGCCTTCACGTATCGCGACAAACTGAATGTCTGAGACATACACTGTGGCAGAATGAGCTGCCGCAGAAAGTAGGGCGCCAATAAGTAGGCTTGAAATGCGTATTTTAGACACCGTAAAGTTCCTTCAATTATCAATCACTTTTAACTGCTTTATACGATAATCATGCGTCAGCAAATACGCAATAAAAAAGGCCATACATATGGCCTTTTATCAGAGATTTACGTAAAACTTAGGGTTAACGGCGTAAAAACATAGGTTTAGGCTCTGCAGTATCCCCTTGATATGCCACTGAAAATGGCTTGTGTAACGCTAGGGCTTTTTCAAGGTCAACGTCTTCATTAAATTGGAAGCTGTTGAAGCCAACACGCAACAAGTAGCCTAGTTGATCTGGAATGAAATGACCAAGGGCTCTGATTTCGCCTTGATAATTGAGGCGTTCTTTCAGGAGTCGCGCGTAGCTAAAGCCGCGGCCATCAACAAATACGGGGAAGTAAATGCCGATGACGGCAAACTGTGACAGGTCGATACCTTGTAAGGATTCAACGCCATCTCCAGCGTCTAGCCAGATGCCGGCCACCTCTCCGATTTGATCTTGTTCATCCAGCCACTTCTTTGCCGGCACTATGGCATTAGCCACAACGTCTTGTTCTGAGTCTTTTAGCCAAACATAAGTGTTGTCGACGATTTCACCGTTTTTAATGAGCTTTGGCATAAGCGGCCTCTTTGAATGGAGTGATGCCGATACGGCGGTAAGTATCAATGAATTTCTCTTCTTCTGTACGATGTTCAACGTATACGTTCATCAATTTTTGAATGATGTCACTGATTTGCTCTTGGCCAAATGAAGGCCCGAGAATCTTACCAATGCTTGCATCGTGACCTGATGCGCCACCAATTGAAATTTGGTAGAACTCTTCGCCTTTCTTGTCTACACCTAGGATGCCAATGTTACCCACATGATGATGACCGCAAGCGTTCATACACCCTGAAATATTGAGGTCTATGTCGCCCAAATCGTAAAGATAATCGAGGTCGTTAAAGGTGTCCTGGATTTGATCAGCAATCGGGATAGATTTAGCGTTGGCAAGGTTGCAGAAATCCCCGCCTGGGCAGCAGATCATGTCAGTCAGCAGCCCAAGGGTTGGCGTTGCAAAGCCATGTTCTTTTGCGGCTTCCCAAACATTGATTAGCTCATCTTGTCGAACATCCGCAAGAACTAGATTTTGCTCATGACTGACACGTAATTCACCAAAACTGTACTGATCGGCTAAATCAGCCGCTTTAATCATTTGTTCAGCGGTTGCGTCGCCAGGTGCTTGTCCCGGCTTTTTGAGCGTTAAGGTGACAATGCGATACCCTGATTTTTTGTGCTCAAATGTATTGCGTTGATACCAGCGAGCAAACCCTGCGCTTTCGGCTAGTTTGGTTGTCAGGATATTGGGTTGATCTTCTAAAACTTGATACTCAGGTTCAGTGAAGAATCGACTTAGACGATCGAACTCACTCATAGGCACTGTGCTTTCTTTGCCTCTTAAATGAGCCCATTCGGCTTCGACGCGCTGACGAAATTCATCAATACCCAGTGCTTTTACTAAGATTTTGATGCGTGCTTTGTATTTATTATCACGGCGTCCCTGTTGATTATACACCCGCAAAATTGCATCTAAATAGGTTAGCAAGTCTTCGCGCGGCAGAAATTCAGTTATGGTTACGCCAACCATAGGCGTACGACCTAGTCCACCGCCCACAATGACTTTAAAGCCAATATCGCCTGCTTCATTTTTCTTGATATGCAGGCCGATGTCATGGACTTGAGTCGCAGCTCTATCGGCTGATTCTGTTGCGTTGACAGCAATTTTAAACTTGCGCGGCAAAAAAGCGAACTCAGGGTGAAAGGTTGACCACTGACGAATCAGTTCACAGTAAGGACGAGGATCAACAATCTCGTCTTTGATTACGCCAGCGTATTGATCTGTTGTGGTGTTTCGTATGCAGTTGCCACTAGTTTGTACGGCGTGCATTTGCACTTGTGCAAGTTCCGCTAAGATATCAGGCACAGTTTCTAGTTTAGGCCAGTTTAACTGTAAGTTCTGACGAGTACTAAAATGCCCATAAGCACGATCGTAGCGTTGGCTAATGTCGGCTAATGTGCGTAATTGAACACTGGACAACATGCCATAGGGAATAGCGATGCGCAACATTGGAGCATGACGCTGCACGTATAGACCGTTTTGTAAGCGTAAAGGTAAAAACGCTTCTTCACTTAATTCTTTGTTTAAGTAGCGTCGAGTTTGATCGCGGTATTGCGCTACGCGCTCTTCAACAAGCTGTTGGTCAATGTCGTCGTATTGATACATAGTGAGGTTAACCGTGGTTGATAAATTTTGGTAAGAGTATACTAGCAAATCTTGCTTATACTAAATATGAATATTTGACTATATATTAAGTTGTTTTAGTTATAATGCTTATTGATACGGTGACACTTCTTTGAGGTTGGCTCTGTGTCAGTTGTTTAGAAAAGAGGAAAAATACCTTACTTGTTTACTGGGTCTTTGGCTTTGCTGTGTAACTGCGGTAATATGCTTGGCATTGATCGTTTTATTGATTTTGAAAGGTTTACTATGAATATTACTATTACAGATAACGCTCAAGAGTATTTATCTTCTTTGTTAGAAAAGCAGGGTGTTGAAGGAATTGCTGTGCGTATTTTTATCCAGCAGCCAGGCACACCTCACGCGGAAACGTGTCTTGCTTATTGTCGTCCTGATGAAGTAAATGACACCGATGAAATCTTGAATCTTCCCAAGTTAAAAGTGTACATAGAGAAAAACTCGGTCAACTTTTTAGACGAAGCATTTGTTGATTACGCCACTGAAAAAATGGGTGGTCAGTTAACTATTAAAGCGCCTAATGCAAAAATGCCCAAGGTATCGTCAGATAGTCCGATAGAAGATCAAATTAATTATGTTTTGTATTCTGACATCAATCCTGGTTTGGCTGCCCATGGCGGTGAAGTGAGCTTGGTCGACGTGGTTGATGGTTGTGTGGCCATCTTGAAATTTGGTGGTGGGTGTCAAGGCTGTAGCGCTGTGGACTTAACGTTAAAAGAAGGCGTTGAAAAGACGTTGATTGAAAAAGTGCCAGGTTTAACCGCTGTAAAAGACTCAACAGATCACACGGTAACGGATAATGCTTTTATGTGATGCCTAGAGCTTCCATAAAGACAACAAAAAGGGAAACAACTAACGCTGTTTCCCTTTTTTAATGGCTATTTGATCTTATGCGCGGTTGCGTTTTGGTAGTACGTCGCGCAAGGCATCCGCCATGGCTGTTAACGATTTCTCTGTGGTTTCCCAATCAATACAGGCATCGGTAATGGACACGCCGTATTCCAGATCGGCTAAGTTAGCAGGCACTTTTTGGTTGCCCCATCCAATGTTACTCTCGATCATAAGCCCCATGATGGATTGATTGCCATCAAGAATTTGCTGAGTCGAGTCTTCTAACACCGTTACCTGACGTTCTGGTTTCTTATTGGAGTTTTCGTGGGAGCAATCCACCATGATGTTGTGCTTTAAGTTAGCCGCTGACAATGCCTGTTCGCTTAGCGCAATGTTCGCCGCGTCGTAATTGGGTAGACCGTTACCGCCACGAAGCACCAAATGCCCATAAGGGTTGCCTTTGGTGTTTACTATGCTCACCTGACCATTTTCATTGATGCCTAGGAAGGAGTGCGAGTGAGATACGGATTGCATCGCGTTGACAGCCACAGTCAGGCCACCGTCGGTGCCATTTTTAAAGCCAACAGGACCCGATAAGCCCGACGCCATTTCGCGGTGAGTTTGCGACTCTGTGGTGCGCGCGCCAATGGCTGACCAGCTAATAAGATCTTGAATGTATTGCGGAGAAATAGGATCCAGTGCTTCGGTGGCCAATGGAAGACCCAGTTCAGCTAAATCGATCAAGAGTTTACGACCGATACGAATGCCCTTGTCGATGTCAAAGGTGCCGTCAAGATTTGGATCATTGATCAAGCCTTTCCACCCTACCGTGGTACGTGGTTTTTCAAAATAGGCTCGCATAATGATGTAAAGAGTATCGTCAAGTTTTTCAGCAAGCGCTTTAAGGCGCACTGCATAATCTAGAGCGGCTTTTGGGTCATGAATGGAGCAAGGTCCAATCACGATAGCGAGACGGTGATCTTTGCCGTCCATAATGTTCTTGATGGTATCGCGAGATTCGGCAACATGATTACTGACACTGTCACTAACAGGTAGCGCATTTTTAAGTTGGCTCGGTGTTACCAAAGAGGTAAAAGAGGCAATGTTTAAGTCTTCTAGACGAATGTTACTCATTACGAGGTTTCCTGCTTTTTTACTTTTGTTTGTAGCGGTTTACAATATCCTGTTTCGATTGGCGAAAGAACCGCTGGGTGATGATTTTTAATTATTATAGGGATAGGCATTTTACACTAAAATCGATCGAAGCGGTGACAAGAATAGGCTGCCAAATGCGAGGCACCAATGAGCAATCAATTGTTATCATGTATGCCTGTTTTAAAAGACTGTAAAAATCAATTAAGCTGGCAACCACAGAGTTTTTTTACTATTCTATAAAGTAATATTTTACAATGTTTTTAACTCTTTTTCGAATAAGGGAAATGATGAAGTTACAGCAGCTCAGGTATATATGGGAAGTGGCACGCCATGATTTAAATGTTTCGGCCACGGCGCAAAGTTTGTATACATCGCAGCCTGGTGTAAGTAAGCAGATCCGTTTATTGGAAGATGAGTTGGGCGTTGAAGTGTTTGCGCGCAGCGGTAAACACCTCACCCATATTACCCCAGCGGGTGAAAAAATTATTGCTTTGGCAGGTGATGTATTGAGTCAAACGCAAAACATTAAGCGTGTTGCCAAGGAGTTCAGTAATGAGCGTAAAGGCTCTTTAGACATAGCCACAACTCATACCCAAGCGCGTTACGCCTTGCCTAAGGTAATCAATCAGTTTATTGAAGGCTATCCGGATGTTGCGTTGCACATGCACCAAGGGACACCTATGCAAATTGCTGAGATGGCCAATGATGGGGTGGTGGATTTTGCTATCGCTACCGAGGCGCTTGAACAGTTCGGCAATCTGGTGATGTTGCCTTGTTATACTTGGAATCGCTCCGTTGTGGTGCCAAAGGATCATCCTTTAGCCAGTGTCGGTAAATTAACGCTCGATGCGTTAGCGGAATATCCTATTGTTACCTACGTTTTTGGCTTTACCGGACGTTCACAACTGGACCAAGCTTTTCAGGAGGCTGATTTGCAGCCTAATGTGGTGTTTACAGCGGCCGATTCCGACGTGATAAAAACCTATGTGCGACTGGGTTTAGGGGTCGGTATTGTGGCTTCAATGGCCTACGACGATGCGCTGGATACGGATTTGGTGTCTTTAGATGCCTCGCACCTGTTTGCGGACAGTTGTACTAAAATTGGCATTCGCAGTAATACCTTTATTCGTGGCTATATGTACAAGTTCATAGAGTCTTTCGCGCCGCATTTGACCAAAGAGGTGGTGATGGCCGCTATGTCAGCGGGAAATCGTCAAGACGTTGAGCAGTTGTTTAAAGACACAGAGTTACCGCGACATTGATTCGCAAAGCACTTTGGATACTCTGGATGTTGCCAGTCCCTTAAAAATAGTAAACCGCTCAGTGAGCGGTTTTTTTTGCCTGTTACTCACACCTTAAACGGTTATTTTGACAGTTTAATAGCCAATTCAGCGATGCGCTTGCCTTGCGCTTCACACAAGGCTTTTTCGTCTTCTGTCAGGTTGGTGTCGTTAGTGCTGTTGGCGAGGTGACTTGCGCCGTAGGGCGTGCCGCCAGACAGGGTGCTGATAAGGGCTTTGTTTTTATAGGGTAAGCCCGCCCATATCATGCCGTGGTGAATAAGAGGCGTCATCATGCTATGAAGGCATTGTTCTTGTCCGCCGTGCATGGTGCTGGCGCTGGTGAATCCGCAGGCTGGCTTGTTGATCAAGCGACCAGTGAGCCATAAGGTCGACGTCTGATCGATGAAGTGTTTAAGAGGCGCAGCCATGCTGCCGAAATAGGATGGTGATCCCATGGCAAGACCGGCACAGTCGGCTAATTCTTCAAGGGTGCAATACGGCGCGCCTTCATCTGGTAATGCGGGTGCAGCGAGCGTGGTTGTACTCGCTACATCAGGAACTTGGCGTACTTTCGCTTCGATACCATTTACGGTGTTAACGCCACGGGCAAG
Organism: Marinomonas vulgaris; assembly: GCF_018145875.1. Classification (GTDB taxonomy): domain Bacteria; phylum Pseudomonadota; class Gammaproteobacteria; order Pseudomonadales; family Marinomonadaceae; genus Marinomonas; species Marinomonas vulgaris. Next base: position 309,799 of record NZ_JAGSSV010000002.1, read on the forward strand.
GTGTTTCGCCATTTCCGCAATAGAGCCATGACGGCTGTAGAATAAAATCAAAACATATGGGTTTGCTGACATGGGGGCTCCTATTAGAACAAGGCTAAAACCGCTTCTGGCGGGCGACCGATTTTGGCTTTGTCATTGTGAATGACAATAGGGCGCTCTATTAAGCTTGGGTGTTGATGCATGGCTTGCAGTCGTTCTTCATCACTGCTTTCGTTTGTAAGTCCCAGTTCTTTATAAAGAGTCTCTTTGGTACGCATGAGTGCCAAAGGTGTAACGTCAAGTTGCTTTAAGAGTGTTTGAAGCTCATCGATGCTTGGGGCTTCTTTTAAATACAAACGTATTTCTGGCTCTATGTTGTGTTCTTCGAGCAATTGCAATGTTTGTCGGGATTTTGAGCAGCGAGGGTTGTGGTAAATAGTGGTCATCTTGGCACCTATTTATCGATCAAAATTTGGAGGGATGCCCGCCTTATACTTTTTGGAATAAAGCGGGTTGAGGGCTACTTTTTATTGGCGATGAAATCAACTGCATCAGCAATGGCGATGTCTTCGTTTTCAGCCGCTTTACGGTATCGGTATTCTAAGGTGCCTTTTTCTAGTCCCATGTCACCAACTACCAATCTATGAGGGATGCCAAGTAATTCGCAATCGGCAAACTTCACCCCTGGGCGCTCTTTACGGTCGTCTAGTAATACGTCGAGGCCTTTGGCTTTTAGTTCACTATAAAGGCGATCGCATTCGTTACGAACGGCTTCGGACTTATCGTAGTTCATCGCAACGATAGCAATATCAAAAGGCGCGATGCTTTCTGGCCACAAGATGCCCTTGTCGTCGTAGTTTTGCTCAATGGCCGCAGCGACAATGCGAGACACGCCAATGCCGTAACAACCCATATGCATGACTTGCGCTTTGCCGTTCTCGTCGAGCACGGTTGCTTTTAGCGCTTCTGCGTACTGTTGGCCAAGTTGGAAAATATGACCCACTTCAATGCCGCGTTTTATGACGATGGTGCCTTGGCCATCTGGAGAGGGATCGCCTTCAACCACATTACGAATGTCGGAGATTTCGAACTCTGCGCAATCGCGAGCCCAATTTAAGCCAACGTAATGGTAGTCGTCTTTGTTTGCGCCCGCGCAGAAGTCTGACATCACCGCAGCTGAACGATCGGCAATGATGCGAATGCCCTTGTCTTCGAGTCCTTTCGGGCCAATGGAGCCTGGAGCGCAACCAATTTTCGCGATTATGTCGGCTTCGTCGGCGAACTCAAATGGCACGACCAGGCCAGCAATCTTCTCGACCTTAATTTCGTTGATATTGTGGTCGCCACGAAGGACCAAAGCCGCAATGGTGGGTTCGCCCTGTTCGTCAATGGCCTTGACCAGCATGGTTTTAACCGTACTAGTGACGTCTAGTGATAAGAAATCAGCGACTTTTTGAATGGTTTTGCAATCGGGCGTGAATACTTCGCTGAGTTCTTGCGTTGGCTCATCGGCTTTTTCTTTTAAGCAGACGGCTTCAGCCAGCTCAATGTTAGCGGCAAAGTCAGAAGAGTTGCTAAAGGCAATGTCGTCTTCGCCTGAGTCAGCCAACACATGAAATTCGTGAGAAAAGGCGCCACCGATGCTGCCAGTATCGGCGCGCACAGGGCGGTAATCCAAACCGATGCGATCAAACACGTTGCAGTAGGCTTGGTGCATTACATCGTAGGTCTGTTGCAAAGAATCTGCGCCAACGTGAAATGAGTAAGCGTCTTTCATGCAGAATTCACGTGAACGCATAACGCCAAAGCGAGGGCGAACTTCATCACGAAATTTAGTTTGAATCTGGAAGAAATTCATTGGTAGCTGTTTGTAACTGGTGATTTCATTGCGAGCCAGTTCAGTAATGACTTCTTCGTGCGTTGGTCCGAGGCAGTAGTCACGACCGTGACGGTCTTGTAAGCGAAGCAATTCAGGGCCGTATTTATGCCAGCGTCCGGTTTCTTGCCACAGCTCTGCAGGTTGAACCCCTGGCATCATAACTTCTAAAGAGCCTGCTTTTTCCATTTCGTCGCGAACAATGTGTTCAACTTTGCGGAAAACCTTGAGTCCAGTTGGTAGCCACGTATAAAGGCCTTTGGAAATTTGGCGAATCATACCGGCGCGCACCATTAGCTGGTGGCTAGTGACCACCGCGTCTGTTGGTGCATCACGTAGGGTCGAAAATAAATAGTTGCTTGCGCGCATAATAATAGTGTCTGTGCTTGAGGTTAAATAAGAGTATGGGTATTGATTATTTGGGCGTTATAAAAGCGTTAGCCTGCAAAGCGTGGCTCAATTTGCCCTTTTACATTGGTTTCTATTGCAAAAATGCCTCCCGCTTGCGGGTAGGTTTTCAATTCTTCTTCGCTGTGCGCTGCTCTGCAGGTGCTTACAAACAGTGTAGACATATCTGGACCGCCAAACGCTACCATAGTGGGGTACAAGGCAGGAACGGCGTGTTCTTCAAGAATCTCGCCAGCAGGGCTGATTTTTACCACTCGTTGTCCTTGATAAAGTGCTGACCAGTAATTGCCTTCACAATCGACCGCCGCGCCATCGGGGCGACCGTTTCCACGAGGAAATTCAATAAAGACACGCTTATTGCTGGCTTGCCCCGTATTGATGTCGTAATCAAACTGATACACCACATGATTGGGGGTATCGGAGTAATACATTACGGAGCTATCGGGTGAAAAAGCCAAACCATTAGACGTCCACGCTGCTTGATCTAGCACAGTTGATGAGCCGTGACTGAATTGATAGAGCGCGCCATTAAAGGCATCTTTCGGTGAATACATGGTGCCAGATAAAAAGCGGCCTTTGGCGTCGCATCGGCCATCGTTAAAACGGGTGGTCTTTTGGTCGTAAGTGGCCAACCAGTATGGTGTTAACTCAGCGGTAAAATCTGTAAATGTGTAAACGCCGGATCGAAAAGCGGCAATAAATCCATCGTCTTCGGTTAACGAGAAACAGCCTATTTCTTCGGTAAACTCACGCTTTGTCAGTGCGTTTGATTTTGTGTCGTACGCATATAAAATAAAAGCGTCGATGTCGACAAAATACAGTGTCTGAGTGCGTTCGTCCCATCGTGGGCATTCGGCTAATTTTGCTTGTGCATCGACTGCACAGTGCATATCCGTCATGCGAGCTCCAAGTCTCTGAGAGTTTTTGAAAATAGGGTGCTATAGTGCTTACGAAAGCCATTTTTGTAAATAGGGATAGTAAAGATGTTTGAGTTAAGTCCTGTGTTAGAGCGTGATTCCGTTCTGATTGGTTGCTTTAATTTGTGCCAGTTGCGTTTGATCAATGATGCGCAATTCCCTTGGTTTGTTTTGGTGCCTCAGCGAAACGATGTAACAGAGATCTACCAATTAGTTGAAGAGGATCGTCAACAGCTTATGGCAGAGAGCTGTTTATTAGCCGAAGCGTTGCACGATGCTTTCTCGGCGACAAAGCTAAATGTTGCCGCCATTGGCAATCAGGTGCCGCAATTGCATTTACATCATGTTGTGCGCTACCAGACCGACTCCTGCTGGCCGGCCCCAATTTGGGGGAAACTCCCTGCTGTTGCTTATGATGATGAAGAATTGGCTGATATCTTGCAGAAGATAAGAACCTTGCTCAATGATGATTTAATTTTGCCTGTTGGTTAAAAGTCAGCTTATTCATCGTTGAGGGTTCATTTTAATATTATTCTAATGTCGCTTGGAAATCGGTTTTATGAGCATAACTAAGAGAAAGAAAGCTATTCAGAAAGTGGTCAAGTTGCTGAATCTAGCAACATCGACCAATTCCAGTGAATCTGTGGTGGCCTTGCGTCATGCTGAATCTCTTATTAGGCAGTATCAAATTGCTCAGAAAGAATTACCGATTTTGCAATTATGCGAACGCTCCATGTTGTATCGTGTGAGTTGGGGTGGGGCGGCTCCAAGACATGTCAAAGAGTCAACATCTAAACCCTCTCCAGAACCAATTCGTGCTCGACGTTTCAGTGAAAAAAGCCCCGATCCTAGTCGTTTGTACGAAACGGCTCGGACCATATTAGATGATGCCGATTTAAGTGGCTTCCATGCAGAAGAGGTCGTTACTAATGCGGCGGATAATCAAGCGACTGAAGAAAGCCATGAAGATGGTGGAAAGCCATTCGAGGCAACTGAGCCCACATCGCAATACACAACGACTGATAATGTGATTGATGCTGCTCAAGCGTTTCGGACAGCGTCTTCGACGAATGATTCGTTTGCTGAAACGTTAAAAAGCCAATATGCGACCAGCGACCCTAAAGTTCCGTTTCAACAAGACAGTTACTGGTCTGCAATGCATGAAAAACTCGAAGAGTTTGATGAGGTAGCGGTTCAGTCTGATATTGAGGTGCTTGATAAAAAGCTAAATGCCGCAAAAGAAACGTTAGAACGCAAAAAAAAGCAGCGTTACGAACACGAGCAAAAAGAAGTGCAAGAGCGCTCGGAACGTGCTCGAATCGAGCAGAGTTTTGAGGAAGCCATGGAGCGTGCTTTTCAGGCCAGAGCTAAGGCGTACGAAGCATGGGAAGCAGAGTGTGCGAATCTGCGGATGGCACGATTAAAGGAGGAGCAAGAAGCGTCGCAGAATTTCGAGGCTCTTAATGATGCCTTGTCAAAAAACAAAGAGTCTTATCGACAGCACCTTCAACGCAAAGAAGATTATCGCGCCGCACAAATTATGCATGACCTTCGTGGGCAGTTAGTGATGGCGGTGTCGGCAGAAGGTGAAAGTTCGTTTGAGAAAGTGATTGCGCTGATGGAAGGAAATGGCCTGTCTTTGAAAGATCTTGAGTTCTCAGACATTAAAAATAAAAGTTTGTTTATTCGCCTATTAGAGCGGGAATCAGCGAAAATTCAGGATGTGCATCAGCGGGAACAGCATACTGAAGACATGCTGGATAAATTTTTACACTCTAATCATCATCAGAAAAAGGCTCAGCCATCCGAAAATCCAGTTCAACATATACAGCGTTTACTTATTACGGCCAGTGAAGGTGGTCAATTCGAAGCTCACAAAAGCCTCGAGCAAGTCATTTATCTAATGGAAAAAAATGCCATTGGTGTGCGCGATGTTGGCTATGGCTTTATTAAAAAATACTCTGTGTTTATTCGCCTCATTAATTGGGAGGCGGAGCGTATTTCTTCATTGTCAGAGAGAGAAAAGTTTACTGCGCAAATATTGGAGGAATATATTCAGCACTCAGTGAAAAAACCAGGCGCCAGTCAAGAGCAAAAAGCAAGCCGCTAGTCTGTGACGCTTGTTGGAAACATCTCTTTGTAGTTTAAGTACGCACCCTACACATTCCTTTGCTATATACCCTTCATTCATTTGTATGATGAAGGGTATATTTCTTTAAAACCCACCTTAATGCTTTCCTTGCGCGCTGGCATCTTTTACCATTTCGCTTTCGAATTAACCGTAATACTCAGCAGGAGAGAAGCATGAGCATTATCAAAGAAAATGATCTGATCGACAGCGTGGCCGACGCGTTGCAGTTTATTTCTTATTACCATCCTTTAGATTTTGTTAAAGCGGTGCATGAAGCGTACGAAAGAGAAGAAAGCAAAGCGGCAAAAGACTCCATGGCGCAAATTCTTATTAACTCTCGCATGTGTGCTGAAGGTAAACGTCCAATTTGTCAGGATACGGGCATAGTGACTGTTTTTATCAAAGTGGGTATGAATGTTCAGTGGGAAGGGACAAAAAGCGTTACCGACATGATAAACGAAGGTGTGCGCCGTGCTTATTTACACCCTGATAATGTGTTACGTGCTTCTATTCTTGATGATCCTGCTGGTGCTCGTAAAAATACCAAAGACAATACACCTGCGGTGATCCATATGGAAATTGTGCCGGGTGACACAGTTGAGGTGCATGTGGCAGCAAAAGGCGGCGGCTCTGAGAACAAGTCTAAGCTGGCCATGCTGAACCCTTCTGATGATATTGTTGAGTGGGTGAAGAAAACCGTTCCGACAATGGGCGCGGGTTGGTGCCCACCAGGTATGCTTGGTATAGGTATAGGCGGTACAGCAGAAAAAGCCATGGTGATGGCAAAAGAATCCTTGATGGAGCCAATTGATATTCACGAACTTAAAGCTCGTGGGCCTCAAAATCGTATCGAAGAACTGCGCCTTGAAATTTTCAAAGCGGTAAACGATTTGGGCATTGGCGCTCAAGGTCTTGGTGGTTTGACAACGGTACTAGACGTAAAAATCATGGATTACCCAACGCATGCTGCTTCTTTGCCTGTTGCAATGATTCCAAACTGTGCGGCGACACGTCACGCGCATTTTGTATTAGATGGTACGGGTGCTGCGGACCTTGTTCCACCTTCACTAGATGATTGGCCAGAAATTACTTGGGAAGTGGGAGACAGTGTTCGTCGAGTTGATCTAAACACCATCACGCCAGAGCAAGTAAAGGATTGGAAACCAGGTGAAACCGTACTGCTTAACGGAAAAATGTTGACAGGTCGTGATGCGGCTCATAAGAAAATGGTCGAAATGATGGCGAATGGCGAAGAGTTGCCAGTCGATCTTAAAGGTCGTTTTATTTATTACGTAGGGCCAGTTGATCCTGTTCGTGATGAGGCAGTGGGTCCTGCGGGTCCAACCACAGCGACGCGCATGGATAAGTTTACTCATACGATCTTAGAGAAAACCGGATTGTTGGGTATGATTGGTAAGTCTGAACGTGGTCCGGTTGCTATCGAAGCCATTAAAGAATTTGGTGCTGTATACTTGATGGCAGTAGGTGGCGCGGCGTACCTAGTATCTAAGGCGATCAAAAAAGCAGATGTTATTGCTTTTCCTGAGTTAGGTATGGAAGCCATTTACGAATTTGATGTGGTTGATATGCCGGTTACCGTTGCGGTGGATTCTGCGGGTACGTCTGTTCATATTACAGGGCCTGCTGAGTGGAAAACTAAAATTGAAGCGCAAACTCTTGAAATAAAGTAACAGTTTCAGAGCGTTAGCGTTTATAAAAACCACTGCAATTATTTTGTAGTGGTTTTTTTGAAATAATAGTTGCGTGCTTAATTTAAATCTGTATTATACACGACCTCAGCCAAGCAGCTTGCTTGGTAACGCTCTTTAAAATAGATAATCAGATAATTTGTGTGGGCGCTCGCTAGAGGCTTCAGAAGATCGACACGGTTTACTTAGTTTACTGAGTAGGTTGTGAGCGATCAAAAAAATTGAAGTCTTGCGAAACGTCTAACACGTCAATTCGCTTTATGTTGGTTTGTGATCTTAGGATGATGAATCGATTAAGTTATTGTTAGTGTAATAGATTTTGAGT
>NZ_JAGSSV010000030.1 GCF_018145875.1 Marinomonas vulgaris
TGATGTGGAATTAAATCCAGAGCAACATAAAGACGCTGCTTAATTATTTTAGGCGACAACTACCTTGAAAAACGCCGGAACTACTGTTTTCTAGTCTGCGACTAAGAGGTTATCAAAACTGACTTTAGCCCGGCCAAGCGTGTTTAAATTCAGCCTTTGTTGTTGGTCTTTATGAGAAATATACATTTGAAGAATGTTAAGTGGTTTGTGCTTAGTATCAGCCGACGCCTCAGTGTCTTAATGCTTAGCGTATTAATACGCTTTTCAATGAAACGATTAGACGTTACAGATACTGAAGCCAATATGGTGTCGCATATAGCGTTCCCTAGATTCCACTTCAAGAAGCGTTTGACGCTCAACATCGCGGCTAGTGTGGATCTAGCATGTTCTCTAAAGTTTCAACTGTAGTGTTCTGTTCTCGTGCTTATCCTACCAAAAAGACACGATAACCTAGATCAAATCTAATCATCTTTACTGACTGGTAAGTACTCTGCCAGATCGACTAGTTCACATTCGAAATACCTGCAAAGCTTATCTAAGTTATCTGTCACTGTGCTGTACCCTCTATGATTGATCATTTTGGACAGCGTCATTCGATTAATACCTGTCTGAGAAGCCACCTCCCCTATAGTGATACGTCTATTTTCTTTAAACGACTTATCTGTAATCAGCTCTTGAAGCCTGAATCTGATCATATAAAACACCGTATGATAATATTTTTAATCAAAAAGGTTTGACAACCTTGCTCAACTGATCTAAATTTACCTTATTGATAATATATATTATCAATTCATCCCATAAAAGATCATTTGATAGGATACCTTATGAGCACTTACCTTACCACTGAACAATTAGCTGAAAGAATTCACTACAACGTTCGCACTATCCGTAACGATTTAGTTGACAGCTGCCTATTTGAAGGCCGCCACTACATTCGTCCCTTCAACCGCAGAAAAATTCTTTTCATTTGGGAAAATGTCGAACAAGACATGCTAAACCAAGTTGAAGATTCACTAGCTTTGGCCTACACAGAGGAAATGTAATTATGGCATGCATTAGCGTACGCAAAGAAACAAACACTCTCTACATTGATTTTCGCTACATGGGGAAAAGGTGTCGCGAACAAACGGCTTTAAAAGCCACCATCGCTAACAAGCGTAAGCTTGAAAAGCTGCTTACACAAATCGAGTCTGAAATCATAGCTGGCACGTTCCGATACGCCAACCGCTTTCCAGAAAGCAAAATGAATGAGCACTTTTCTGATGCAGAACAGCGTCTTTATGAGCCTGATATTTGGCTACAACAACAAAACAAAAAAGAAGCAGTACTCTTTTCTGAATTTGTTGCGAATTGGTTTAACCATAACAAAGTAAGCTGGAGGCGCTCTCATATAATCAACGTCGAAAGCATCATTAATAAACACTATCTGCCATTTTTTGGTGACAAAAAGGTCGACAACATCACAAGAAATGATCTGCTAACGTTTCGCACAGTTCTCGCCAAAGTACCAGGACGAAACGGTAAAGCAAGTCTATCAAACACTCGCATCAATAAGATTATGAATCCATTGAAGCGGATTTTCGAGGATGCTGCCGATGATTTTAACTTTATCACGCCCTATATTCGTATAAAACCTTTAAAGTCTCCTAAGACAGATGCTAATCCATTTACCGTTAATGAAGTAAATAAAATTCTAAATACAGTCCGAGCTGATTATCGAGACTATTTTTTAGTACGTTTTTTTACTGGTATGCGAACAGGGGAAATCGATGGTCTGAAATGGAAATATGTAGACTTTGATAAGCACTTAATAAAAATTCGCGAAACCATTGTTGCAGGTGAAGAAGACGAGACTAAAACCGAATCTTCTATTCGTGACATTCAGATGAGCCAACCCGTATTTGATGCATTAAAACGCCAATATAAGCATTCTGCTCGTTTTAACAAATTTGTATTCTGCACTCGTGAAGGCGAGGCGCTCAGTCATAACAATGTGACCAGACGAGTTTGGTATCCACTGCTTGGTAGGCTAAATCTTGAAAAAAGACGCCCATATCAAACACGACATACTGCAGCAACGCTTTGGTTAGCATCAGGCGAATCACCTGAATGGATCGCTAGACAGATGGGCCATGCAAATACAGAGATGTTATTTCGTGTTTATTCCCGCTATGTCCCCAACCTCACAAGAATGGACGGCAGTGCAATGGAAAGATTATTAGATGCTCAACTGGAGGTGCGTTATGCGTAATTTTCAAGCTCGATCTGCTACACAACCTGATTTAGACGATGTCGGTAACCTGGTACGATTTAAGGGATGCTATTTATTGAATAGCATCCAACAACACCAAACATCGCAAAACTATACTCAAAAAGTCGCGATCGTTTCTGACGTAGAAGGTACAGGAGAACTAGAATTAAGGCTTCTAGGTGATCACTTTACGGACCTGGAGAAGTACATTGGCGAGTACATCTCTCTAGAAGCGGCAATAAAGCATCACAATAGAGGCTATTTTTTCTATTTAGCATGGTACGACTTAATCGCTGGTGATGCTGCGAAGCAGGCAATCGATCAATTGCAGCACACAATAGAAAAAGAAGAACAGCATGCTTTACAGCGCGTATTACTCAAAAGAACAACTGAAATAAAGGATAATTCAATTAAATCGCTTTGCTTATCTTTGTTAGAAGATGCCTGTATGTCTTTAACATATCGCAAAGCAAAAGAAGCCCTACTGAGCGACGTGACAACAAATGACAACCAGTTCTGCGTTGAGCTAGTGTCCATGGTCAGTCGAAGAAAAGAAATCTCTTTTGTTGGAGAATTACTGAACTCAATAGAAAGTAAAGCACCTATTAAGCTCTGGGAGCAGACATTATTGGGTGATTGAAATCACGACTGAGCGCAGAAGTCATAGTGGTAATTATTTGAGTGACTTCTGCGTTTAGCCCTTCAGTACAATCTAGTTTTGACTGTAGATATCTTTGCAAACGGCTATCTAAAAACTTAAAAAGAACCCCTAACTCAAGCCCTCTTTTCTTACATAACAGAATCGACTAATACTCCCACTCTTCATGAGACAAGGGAGACCTATTCAAGGTCTCACGATGAAGTCGCCATTTGGGCATAAACTCATCCATGTACCCAATAAAGCGATCATTATGATGGCGCTCTAACAAGTGCACCAGTTCATGCACAAGAATGTACTCAAGACACTCTGGAGGCTTTTTAGCAAGATCCAAATTTAACCAAATACGTTTCGCTTCAATATTACAGCTTCCCCATTTGGTTTTCATTTTCTTAACCCCCCAGTCGTCAGCAACAACGCCTATTTTGGCTTGCCATTTAGCTAATAGCTTGGGGGTAATTTGCTTTAGTTGTTCCCGATACCACTCACTCATCAACTTTAAACGGTTTTCTGTACTGGTGTTAGCAGTGACTGATAAGCGAATCTTATTACCACCCACCAGCTCAACCTTATGTTTACCAACTTGCTCTATCACTTCTAAGCGATAGCTTTTACCAAAGAAATAGTGGCTCTCACCCGCCACCATCTCACGAGCAGTTTGCCTTGGCTGCGCCATAAATTCAGCTTGCTGTTTTTTGATCCAGGCTAGTTTATCAATTACCGCTAAGCGAATGCGTTCGTCTGTCACATGCTCTGGCACGGCCACACGAACATGACCTTCAGGTGGATACACGCCAAGATGCAAGTGTTTAATAGCTTTACGGACAATCTGGATACGAATGCCACTTACCATGATTTCTGAATCCGCCATGAGCTTATTGATACTCACGCTGATTTTTTGCAAGCTCTAATACATCGGCTATATCCACGTCATAACCCTTCGACTCTTCTCGAATGGCATTCGCGACTTCGCGTTCTTTAAAGCGATCACCAATCCAATCGGCTTTTTTGGTATAGCGAATGGCCGTGTCAATTTTTGAGGCTAACACTTCATCTTCACCTAAATTATCAAATATAGCTTGTTTCGCTGGGGTATCAATACTTACAGGATAAGGCTTTTTGCTAGTACCTTGTGGCCTAACCACTTTACGAGCTAAGTCTTTAATCTTCTCAAGATATTCTTGATAACTAATTGCTTGCTTACGGCGCTCTTCGATAATGGCGTCTAATAAATCCGACATACGCTCGTAGTATTTCGGGTTAACTGGGTTTTCATCAATGATGGTTTTACGCATGTTATTTTCAATGGCTTCCGACATCGCTTCAGGATTGCCTTTTACCCCATCAGGTAAACCATCTAATGCGTCTTCCCCCTTTTCGACAATTAGCTCAATCAGTCCCAACTCTTCGAAATCCATCAACTGCTCACTAGAATCGGCACGAATATACATATCCAACAAAAGACGCATAGCTGGCTCGAAACGTTTCATATCCAAATAGTCAGAACTGGCCATCTTTACTTCGTCACACACTTTCTCGTAGTGAATAACATCTTGCTTAATGTCAATGGCTTGCTCAGGTGTATAGCCAGCCGCTTGCATCTCATTCGCCACATTAGCATAACAACGCAGTAACTTAGCGACCAACTTATACAAGGCAACACGTTGCCCTTCTCTGTCTAAAAGGTCTTCTGCTTTAGAGGTATCACCACAAAAGTATTCTAAATAATCTTTGGTATCTCTTGGTCGCTTAACGGGCTCACATAAGGCTTTTACCGCCTCCAATGCCTCATCAAGGTCAGACTTGGCCTGCGATAATCGATCGGTTAATAAGCCAGCCACGTCTTCCGCGTCAAAACCATCTAAAGCATTTTCAGTGTAACTTTGAACGGCTTTATCTAATGACTTAAACAAATCCTTATAATCAACGATGTAACCGTAATCTTTTTCATCACCATCCAAACGATTCACACGGCAAATGGCCTGAAACAAGTTATGGTCAGCCATTTGTTTATCAATGTACAAATAGGTGGCAGAAGGCGCATCGAACCCCGTTAATAATTTATCTACCACAATCAGCAAACGCGTTTGCCCAGGCTCTTTGATAAAGCGCTGCTTTACCTCTTTCTCAAACTCTTCAACCAACTTAGCCGCTTCGTCTTCTGGCTTTTCAAAATAATCCGCCAGCATTTTGCGATAAACATCGTACTTAAACAGCTTCTCGGTTAAGCCTTCGCCAGACTCTTCCCCTTTTATATCCGAGGCCATCGGTTTATAGCTGGTGACAATGGCACACTTATCTTTGAAGTCTGTTTGGCTAAACATTTCATAGACCTTACACGCCTGATAAACACTGGCGCACACCAACATGGCGTTACCACGACCGTCCATCAGGCGTGGCTTGGTTTCCATATCCATCAAGATATCATTAACAATCTGTTGCAAACGCGACTTACTCGACAGCACTTTTTGCATCGTGCCCCAACGTTGTTTTAATTGTGTTTTGTTATACGGAGTTAGTTCGCGCGTTTTCACATCAAACCATTCATCAACTTTTTTCTGCGACGTGATGGTTTGATCAATATCACGCGCTTCGTAGCGCAAATCCAATACCACACCATCTTTGACCGCTTCATTAAATTTATAGGTATGAATATAAGGGCCAAACACTTCGAGGGATTTACGTTTATCTTTTTTAAGCAACGGCGTACCAGTAAAACCAATAAACATGGGTTCTGAAACAGGCTCTGGGCCATTTTCAGCCACCAAAATAGCCTTCATCGCTTCATGCAAAGCACCCGATTGAGTACGGTGACACTCATCGACAAAGACAAATAAATTGCCTTTAACCGAAAAGTCTTTAGGTAGGTTTTTCTTTAATTCTTCAATATAATCTTGAGTTGCTAAGTCTTCAGATTGTTCGCCCTTACGGCCAAACTTATGCACCAATGAACACATCAACCAAGGGTTAGGCTCGTTCAAGCTAGACAGCAAATGAGCGCCACTTTTACTGCGTTCTATCTCTTCATCAACACCTTTAAAAACCCGCTCAATCTGCTCATCTAACTCGGTGCGGTCAGTAATAATTAAGACACGAGCATCTTTTACATTCTCACGTATCCATTTAGCCAACCACACCATGGTTAAGCTCTTACCTGATCCTTGGGTATGCCAAATAATACCGCCTTCACGACGAGCAATATGTTGCTTAGCCGCCTGAATACCAAAGTATTGGTTATGGCGACACGTCTTCTTCACGCCGCTATCAAATACGATGTAATCGTGAATGATTTCTAAAAATCGTTTTTTATTACACACCTGTGCTAGATGCCGATCAAGTGGGCTGGCACAATCAATTGCGCTGTCTTCCTTCCATTCGAGATAGTATTTTTCTGGGGTTTCAATGGTACCGTAACGTAAACCTTGTGAATCATTACCCGCCATCACCAATTGCATAGTGGTGAAAAAATTACGGATGAAATCTTTTTTCTGGTTATCTAGGTTTTGGCGTACTCCCTCACCAAAGGATACCGACGAGCGCTTTAGTTCAATCACGCCCAAAGCAATACCATTCACGTATAAAACAATGTCGGGGCGCTTAGTTTTAGGAGACAGGTTCTCCCCTTTTACCGAAACCTCTTCGGCTATGGCAAAATGGTTATTCTCAGGGTTTTTCCAATCAATCAGCCAGATGGTTTGCTTTACTTCGCCTGCGCCGGTTTTTTCTTTCACACCATAACGTAATAAGCGATAAACGGCTTTGTTTACATCATAAAGCTTTTTACCCTCACCCAAGGCAGCAGCCGTATCTAAGCGACGAATCGATTTTTCGACCAACACAGGCTCAACACCACGCGACAACAACCACTGTCGCAAATATTCTGGCTCGATGTTTTTATTGCCTTCGCGGTCTTGCCAATCGCCAAGATAGTCATAACCCAGTTCTGTCTGAAAAAAACCAACAACTCTGTTCTGGGTGATTCTTTCCCTTTGGCCTACGTTACTCATGGTTTATTCCTTTTTATACACCCAGTATGACGAGACATACTAACTAATTATAAAGAGCCTACTTAAAAGGCGATAAAGGGGCTAGCGGTCTTGTACAGCAGCCTAATTAACCCGTTTTAATACGACTATTTAATGCTATAATGTTCCCCTAATTAGGAGAAACGCAATGACTAGCAGACCAAAGAAAAAAGTAGCTAAATCTAAGCTAATTCGCGCTGCAGCAAGCTCAAGTGCGATAGAAACAGGCGTTCCTACCAAAATAATTGAAGCTAAATTGAACAGCCAAAATGGCAAGTTTAAACATTTATCTCTAGCTTTTGCATAACAAAACACAGGCGCTTACTTCAAAACATCTCGAACTAAGCGCTCTATATGCTGATAATCCCCTGAAACACCTGCCTGAATCGACTTGAAATAAAATTCTTTATTGTCATCCCAAAGTTCATAATCCAGTACATCAAAGCCCGCCTGAACAGCACACACATCCATAAATAAACGAGAGAGCCGCCCATTTCCTTCTCTGTATGGGTGTATCAAAATAAACTCAACATGGCTTTGTGCCAAAAAAGAAATAACCGCTTCTTCGTCAAGCTGCGAAAGACACTCAAACTGAGAGAGAAAGTCACTTTCAAACTGTTGCAGTAATTTGGGAATTTGCTTGGCGGCGGCAAAATGAAAGCCACCTTTACTCATATTGACAGAGCGGTACTCACCTGCCCACTCATAAAGGTTTCCGAGCCACATTCTGTGCCAATTTGTAATGTCTACTGCCGTAAGTGCTGAATGGTCCGTCTCACTCAAAATATATTCATACAATTGAATAAGCAGCTCAGTTTCAGCCTCATTGATATCATCGACCGTTATAATACCTAGCTTATTCTTTAATACAGCTTCATTTGAACCAGGTTCAAACTCACCTTCAGTAGTGGTCACTTCGTACTTGGCCATTACATTAACGTACTTTGAATACGATCGATGGCAAACTGAAGACTGCGATCATCAAAAATACCTTGCTTGCGCGCAGCCCATTCTGGTCCCGCTAGCCAGCTACCAATAGCCAATCGTACAGAAGCCAAATCAGGCTGGCAGCCTTGCTGACTAATAACCCAATCCACAGTGGAAAGAAGCTCTAAACCATAAGGCGACTCAAAGCCTTCTATAGTAGACAGTGCTTTGTCTAATGACGGTGAAAAGTGCTTTGCGTCCGAATTTAAATAAGCGGTTAGCTTGTCTTTTTTCGTATCATTAAAGCGAATAATATCTTCTTTAGATGAATCCGAAATGCGTTTATCAGCCTGCAAATAACTGCCGTCCAGTGCATTTAATAAATGCCCTAGGTTATTAGAATATGGGCCATAATAATTAGCCTTAAACTGAAGGTTCAAATCCAAGTCTTGGCCTTGCTGCTGAATAGCCCGTTGCAAAAACCAAGCGAGTTTCTGGATTTCTAACAAGCTGCAATCCATACCCAACACCCAATAACGACGCACCATTTCAGAGATTAGCGCCCGAGGCGCGGTTAAGGTTTCAACCCCCTTAGGCTTTGCAACATTCTGGTATTTTGCGGTTGGCTCATAAATGTAGATATCGACACTTTCAAGATCAGCCAAAGCAGCTTCTATTTGCGGCTTCACATCCGTCCAATTCAGCCCGCCATTACCAGCACCTAGCGGAGGTAAAGCAATCGATTGAACATTATTTTCAATAATAAAGCGCTTAAGGTCAGCTAAACCATCAACCACCCATTCCATCTTAGATTTCGAGCGCCAATGCTGCTTAGTAGGAAAATTTACAATCCACTGAGGGCCCATCAGTTCGCCTGTTTGAGTAACAAACATCTGGCCTGTTGCTACTTGCTGAGCTTTACATGCTTTTGCATACTCAGACATATTCTTAGGGAAACGATCTTTAAACATCAAAGCGATGCCTTTACCCATCACACCCACGGTATTTACCGTGTTGACAAGAGCATCGACATTCGCTTCTAGCAAATTTCCACTTGTGTAATGAATCATTAGAAATACCACTCTGGCCGTGCGTGAACATCAAGAGTATGGCTATGCTGGCCAACTAAGACATCAAGTTGTTGTTTAGTCTTATCATCATAACAAATCATACCTACAAGCGCCTCCACTGGGCAGTGCCCATGTACCAAGGCTTCCGCCTGATAGCGTTCAAACTTGCCAGGGTCATTGGGGTCGCGTTTAAAGTCTCTGGCTTGTAATAAGGGCCAATCAACTTCCTTTAAATCCGCTAAATCAGTATAAAAATTAGACCACATGTAATACGCATGACTATCGGTATAGACGAAGGGATAGCCCATGCCCTTTAGCTTTGGCAAGCTAGATACCAATATCACAATCTCATTATTAGGACGTTTGGTAATACCACCCCAGCCCGTACTGATATTGCGTAACATAGGTGAGAACGGCGTAAAATAGAAAGGCACATAGTCATTTAACACGCCATTAGGCGGAACAGGGACGTTATGCCTTGCACGCTTATCGGTTAGCTCAGGATTGCCGATATGCACCCAACTCGGCGACTGTATTTGGCTATTACCTGCATGTAGGCCATTAGCAAGTATCCATGGCAAATTGTCCCTATGAACAATACGCCATATCAGGGCTTTTTCAGCATTAATATTTTTACTGTAATCGTATGGCATTTTATTTTACGAACATACCTTGGTTAATATTGAGGTGCGGCGATAACCCTGCTTTTTTTAACAGCTTCTGAACTTCAGTTTCAACAATTTCATCTTTAACGTAAATAGAGAAAAACCGCGCTGGCAGAACTTCATTCGGCGAGAGGCATTCCGCCATACAAACACTTTTCGACGTAGGGTCGCTATATTCACGCTCATTCATCTTAGCCCAGTCGATTGCAGAAAACCCTTCATCATAGTCCATGAGTTCGATATCATCATCCGCCAATGGATGGCTAGGGATTATCTTCCAATTATTTGCCTTAGCATGATCACGTCGTACAGTAAGCAGGACAAACTGTGTATCTAAATTAGCTTTCTGAACTCCCCCATCAAATGGGCTACCACCAAAGAAATGAAAGGGTACATACTTCTCTAAATCTAACTTTTTTCGTTTATCCAAAATTTCATGATCAGCTACATCACTAAAGCACTGCAACTCACTGCGCGGCTTCAGTCCATCAGTGAGTATGTTTTCTAAGTTTGCAATATCAGTTAAATGATAAAGTAACGATTGTGTTTCAATATTAGCTATAGAATTTATTCCTTTTTCCCTAAAAGCACGCCCAGCATCATTTTCTCATGATGCTGGATCTGTGGCTCATCCCACTGCTTCTCTTCTTCCATCAACTTAATCATTTCATGCAGCTTCAAACTATCTATCTTGCCGCTTTTGATTTCCTTTTGAAAATGCCCTAGCTTCAATTTGGGGTCAAAGTTACTCAGTCGTGAGTTTTTGCTATGACTAATCAAACATAAGTTACCAAAAGTATTAAGTGGCTCTACCGCTAAAGGTTGGTAGCCATCCATGGGGTGCTGAGGATAAAAGTGCTCGACCGAACTACGAAAGGTGAACTCAAACTTATTCAGAGCGCCATTCTCCCTGCTATCGCACCACAACAAATAATCTAGATAATTGAATACAAAGTTATTTTCGATTTTGCCATAACATAACCGGCCCATGTCTAATTCATCACGGTCGATTGGCTTAATACGCTTAGGTTTAACATCTCTAAACAGCATGTTCAAATAGGACTTAGGCTCACCCACACATAAGAAACGATCAAACACAAAAGCTTGTGCTTGTGCTTGCAAATAGTCGAGGTAGGCAGTGGCATCTATGTTATTAGTTGGCTGATTATACAAATGATTCAGCGCACCATTTAGCCAGTGTTTGTACACCAAGGTAGGCGTCGACACATGAAAGGCAGATAGCAGCATTAAGACGTTACGGTTAACACCTTCGAAACCGCCCTCTTCATCGGTTTTATGTTCACCAGTGGCATCAAAACTATTAACAAAACTTGTGCTACCGGATTCATAAAGCTTTAAGCGCTTTAAACTCCATGCATCTTTGTTATTTGAAAGCTCGCGTTTGATGACATATTGATCAAACAGGTATTTGCATTTCAATAAGGCAAAGGTAAAGCTTTTAACCGCTTTAATGGTTGCCTCAGATGTTGTAGTGCCATTATTGTCCAAACGCAATATGTAATGATCAAATAGCTCGATGAGGCGCTTGTCATCCAATGAAAAGTCATCGTCTTCTGCGAGCAGTTTATCTTTAGCAGACCACACCCGCAGCACATGCAATAAAAAATTAGAGAAGTTAATCACGCTGCTAAAACGATCTGGCTCAGCTTCATCTTTCTTGTTCTTTGTTCTACCTTTATTTTCCACAATAGCATTAGGCTGTATCAACGCCTGAAGGCTGAGTGGCTTTACCTGTTCAACGCTATCGGTTTTTGACTCATCCAATTGAGCATCTACCGCCAGCGCCGCTTGCAGTTCATCAAAATTATTGAGCTCAAAACGCCCCCAGTTTTTATCACCAAATATTTTATTGCGCTCGGTCGTGGTAAAGCCATATTGCACATAACGTTCCATGTTAGAACAGGCTTCCCACACTGTATTTAATACGGTTATAGCACTGGTCTTGTCTGCATCATCTTGAATAAGGTTCAGTGCAGCCATTAAGCGAGCTTTGATAATTTCGTGCTTTTCCAGCTGCTCACCACGATTATTCATCACTTCAAAATAATGGTTTAAATCGGTGTCTTCTGGCACCTCAACCCGCATGATTTGAACTTGCTCAAATAGGTATTTGCTAAAGCTTGCTTGCTCGTCTTCACTTAGCTGGCTTAATGCCTCTTGAATTAGTCGATAGCCATTCACAATACCTTCGCTGTACTCTTCTGTGTTAAGCATGTGCAAAGGGTAGGTTTGATTAAATATGGCTTCAAAGGTGGTGCTGGATTTAGGGCGGCTTTCGAAAACTATATTGGTATTTGTGTACCAGCCCATATCGCAATTGAATGGTGTATTGTCCTCCCCCTCTTCGTTGGCTTTTCCATTTTTTAAACAGGTGGCCATTAGCGATAAAGTGGTAAAGCGTTGCTGACCATCTATTACTTCAAACGCGCCATCTTTGCGTTTAAATACCACCAAGGTGCCGATATAGTATTTATGTTCCGCGCCTTTATTCTGGCTAACACTTTTTGCTTGGCTGTCGCGAACATCCTGAATTAACTGGTCAATCTCACCTTTGCCCCAGGCGTAGTTACGCTGATACATGGGCACCAGATAATTGGTATCGTCGGCTAATAAACCTTTAACTAAAAACTCAGTTATCCCCTTTGACTGACACAAGTTAGACCGACTCACACTGGACTCACTCATAATAATTCATCCCTTTGAACAATATGACTAAATCATCCTTAGCAGCATTTCCCGCCCTTTTATTATTTTGGTTGTCAGTGTCTGACATCAAAGCCAATGGTAAATTTAGAAAATCCGTAGACTGTGTCGACTCTTTAAGACGTACGAACCAATTATTGTTTAATACATAATTGTCCATACTGGCCAATTGCACCACCTGCTGCGTAATACGCAAACGGTAGGCCCAGATGAATATTTTTTCGATGGCCCGAGATATCTCTACATAGCCAAATTTATCAATGTAATACACCAACAGGCAGTCAAACATACTGCGAACGTATTGATCTCCTGTACGCCTTTTATTCGGGTAGTCGTTGAGCTTTGTTAATATTTTATGGGCTTGATCTGTTAGTTTCTGACTACCGCTATCTCCATGAAAAAGGGTTTTGGCATCGCCATGCTCCGCCTTAACCACTTGGTTTATCTGAGTATCGTAGTGTGTGGCCATTTCAAAAAAACGACGGCCATTAATGAGTATTTGATCTAAATGGAATGGAAAGTCCATTTTATGACCATCCACTTTACGCTGATACTGCTGGTTATAATCGTCTACAAAATGATGGGCCATGCGCATTGCTTTTATATAGGGGTATTGCTCCACTTTATCGAGGCTAACCCCTTTAAACAGAGGCACATCATCTTTGCTGAAATACCGGGCCGAGTTACCCCGCGTCCATTGGCGAATGCGATACAGGTACTTACCAAACAAATCCGCGAGGGCTTTAGTTTTTAGGTCTTCCCAGTGGGAAACGCTTTGCGCTTTTAAATGATTCTCGACTTCACTAAACTCGCGCAGATGAAACGCCTTTAATAAATCGTGCGGTTCTAAATCTCGACCACGAGCGTTTTGAGAATCAAAAAACTGAAAAGCCTCAGATACATCTGTTAGTGTAAACGTCACTACCTGACATTTATTCAGTAACAATTCTATGTGGTCTTCGGTAAATTCAGAGCGAGATACATGGCGTTTAATGACTAGATAATTTTGATGAAGGTTACGCTGAGAAATGTCGCTATCAAAGTGAGTGTTCGCTATAAATTCTGCAAGGCATTTCTTTAACTCTATCAAACTCTTTTTTAAATCAGTGCGCTGTATGACTCTATTTTTGTGATCCTCACTAGCCTCAAGGCGAGTTTCAATGATCGCCAACACCGCCAGCGTTAAGGTAAGCGTACGTTGCTGGCCGTCGACTATATTTAGGCGCTCTTCACCCTGACCCTCACCACCTTTATCACGATGAAAAACCAGCGTACCCAAACGGTACGCTTTTTTATTCTTATGCAGGTCGATATCTTCAAACAGTTGGCTAACATGCTGCTCAGTCCACTTATACGGACGCTGATACACAGGAATGGTGAGCTTAGGCTTTTGCAATAAATCTTTTACGCTAATGACGTCACTGTCTAGGGCCTTATTCATAACAACCTCGTCTTCCCGGTGAGTAGTTCTTGCATCATGCCTTGCTTGATTTTTTGGGTTTTACTGAGGCGTTGTTGTAGGGCGTCGAGTTCTGTGTCCATATCGGAAAGGACGGTGGCGATGGCGGCTTGTTCACGTTTAGTAGGCTTGATTACTTTAATACTTAAACAATTTTGCTTGTTAAGTTTTGGTTGCGCTGTGCCGGAGTTAAGCAGCGAGTAGTCTAAGCACTCTAAGAAAGAAGCCAGATAATCAATATTAAAATCAATATTAGGTTGCATTATGTGCGCATGATTATTCACCCAAAACTTACCGGTTACTTTAAAAGCTAATGGAAGGTTACGGCTTAGAATGTTTTCTCCATCCTCTCCTAATAAAATATATTCACCATCAAAAAGATAGTCATTAACGTAGTCAACCACTCCCGAGGCACCGTAATAACGATACTCACCGCGCATCCTCTCTCGATCCCCAGACTTTACTGGCCTTCTTAAACCGTCTAGAAATTCTACAGATTCACCAAGCTCAACCAACTCCCAATCCTCCGGCACTTCCCCCAGTTCAGTCTGTTTGTACCCAAGGCGTGTCGCGGTTTGGTCTGTGTCTTTTATGTGAGTGGTGTCAGCCATAGATCGGCTACCAGTGAGATGGCTATCGCCTTGATTTCCAAAACCGGGTAAACGGGTTTTTCCGGTGAGCAGTTGCTGCATGGCGGCGGTTTTGATGGCGCTTTTTTTGGCGATCAGAGTTTCTAAGGCGGCGATGAGATTGTCCACATCAGACAAGGCGTTCGCGATGGCGGTTTGTTCTTTGATTACGGGTAAAGCAATATACATATCCGCAATCATTTCTCTTCGAACGGAATCAACAGATGACTTAGCTGTCATTGACATTACTTTGTCATAGAAATTATTTTTGAAGTAGATATAGAAGTAATATCCATGCAGCCTATCTGAAAATTTATGCATCAGATATACACGCTGATGGATATCGCACTTCCCATTTATATAGTGGAATATTTTACCTGTCCCTACACCATCTCCAGCAGTTAAAACACCCTCTCCATCAAATGTGTAACTATTAATCCTTTCTACTGTTTGGGAGCGAACATAAAATGGATATATACCATCAGCGACTTTATCTTGTGTGTTTTTATTGCCTGTTGTGATAGATAAAACATTTTCTATGGTAGTGACAACCCAATCCTCAGGAATCACTCCAACCTCTGTCTGTTTATACCCTTCCGGTATGGTCACCTTTTCTACGCTTGTCATCTCGCTCACCATGCCAACCCCATTTTTTTCAGGTATTCGTCTACCTTATCGCTCAGTTCTGCAACATGATCGACTAAGGTGGGCATGGGTTCGCTGTAGCGCTCTTCTAGGGTTTTAATGCGGTTGGCGAGTTGTTGGGTAATACGCTCTATTTCAGCGACTATGCTGGCTTGCAAGGTGGCGAGCCATTTGTCCTCTACGATGAGGGTTTTTATTTGTTCAATCGTCAGTTGGGGATATTGCGCAAATACCTGTTGGTCTAAGGCGTCTTGGGCGTCTTTCACCGCTTTTTTGTTGGCGGTTTCGGTGTCGATGAGTCTTCTCACGGTTTTTAGCGCGTCTTTTTCTTCCGCTTGCATTGCAACCGTTTCGGCCATTTTTAAGCGCGCGGCCACGGTGGCCTTGGTGACTTTACCCGCGTCTGTGGTGGCTTCGATTAGCAAGCCCTCTTCGACAGCGTGCTCTTCTATGTAGGCTCCTAGTTCTTGGGTGCTGGCGTCCAGTGTGGCTTGCAATTCATCTAGGGCGGCTTGTTCATCGCTAAAGAATGTCGCGACGATTAAAGCCGGGGGAATCAGCTCGGCCTTGTATTTGGTTTTATTGATGATCAAATCAGGCACTTCTTTTAACTTGTTTGAAGCGCCGTCGCCTTTTTTAACCACCAATTTGCGCAGGGTGTTGCCTGCTTGCCAGCCGTCTTGGGTGATGACATACACATCGTCTTGCATGGATTCTGCCCAGTAATCCATGATGATTTGGTAGATGTCGTATTTATCTAATAAAGGCGCGTCTTTGTAGGCGCTTAATAGCGCTTCAGAAATGCGATGAATGATGTCTTTCGGGCTTTCATAGATTTTATTTTCTTTCGCGGCTTCAGCATTGCTGGTCAGCTGAGTTAAATCGACCTGCGCTTTCCAACCATGAAATAAGTCGATGGCGGTTTGAGCAAAGGCTTTGAATTCTGGCTGATTCAAAATGCTGGCTTTTACGTCGTTAGCGGCCACTAAAATGTTGCTGTATCCCTGGCGAGCGGGTTCGAATAATGACGCACGTACGCTGGGAAAGGCTTGCCAGTATTTATTAAGTGCATCTATGTCGACGTTAGGTATGCCGCCTTGTAAATGGGCGCTTAAATCGTGTAGATCTTCTGGCTCCGATGAGTCGATATAGCGTGGAATATTGAGGTTGTAATCGTTGCTGGCGATTTCCTCTAGGCTCACCATGCGGCTGTAACGGTTTTGTTCTAGCTGCTTGGTAAACACATCGACGACTTTATGAATGTCTTGGCTGCGCAGGCGGTTTTTGTTGCCGTCTTTCATAAAGCCTTTGCTGGCATCAATCATAAATATACTGTCGCGATTAGCGGCTTCGGCTTTATCTAATACGATTATGCAGGCTGGAATACCCGTGCCGTAAAACAAGTTAGCTGGCAGGCCGATAATGCCTTTGATGTAGCCTTGCTTTATGAGGTTTTCACGAATACGCGCTTCAGCATTACCGCGAAACAACACACCGTGGGGCAAAATCACCGCGCCCTTCCCTGTACTTTTTAAGGATTTAAGTATGTGCAGTAAGAAAGCGTAGTCGCCGTTTTTATCCGGCGGTGTGCCGTATTCAAAGCGGTTAAATTTGTCATCGGCTAGGTTGATGCCGTTGCTCCAGCTCTTCACCGAGAACGGCGGATTGGCTACAGCAAAGTCGAAGGTTTTTAACCCTCCATCACTGTTTTTCCACTGAGGACTAGACAGGGTATTGTCTTGCCACACTTTGGCCGTGACGTTGTCGTGCAAGATCATGTTCATGCGCGCAAGGGCTGAGGTGGCGTTGTCCATTTCTTGACCGAAGATGCTTAAACCACGGGGCGCTTCGTCGCTGGCTTTTAATAGTAAGGAGCCAGAACCACAGGCTGGATCATAAACCGTGGCGTCTTGTGAGGTATCTTGAGTAATGCCAACCACTTTAGTAACAATGCGCGAGACTTCGGCTGGGGTATAAAACTGCCCTTTGGATTTACCGGATTCTGTCGCAAAGTGACGCATTAAAAATTCGTAAGCGTCGCCCAGTAAATCATCACCTTCGGCATGGTTGCTGGCTAAATCTAAGCCTTGGAAAATGCCCACCAGCTTGGTTAGGCGGTCAACCATGTCTTTGCCTTTACCTAGCTTGTCTTCATCGTTAAAGTCGGCCACGTCGATCACGCCTTTCAGGTCGTTGGCTTCGGCCAGCTTACTGATGATTTTGTTAATTTTATCGCCAATTTCTTTGTCGTTTTTTAGCGCGACCATATCGCCATAAGTAGCTCCTGTTGGCACGTCAATCAACCCGTATGGGTCTTTGGCGTATTTATCAGAGACGTACTTCATGAACAACAAGGTTAATACGTAATCTTTGTATTGGGATGCGTCCATACCGCCGCGCAATTCGTCGCAGCTTGCCCATAGGCTTGAGTAGAGTTCGGTTTTTTTAATGGCCATGGTGATTTAATCTTCTATAAAATAATCGGTGTCGAGGTCTTTTACTTGGTAAGTCTGTTTAACGGTGACACCAAGGTTATGTTTGATCATAAGATCGGCTAGTTGTTTGCCATCTATGAGTACGACTTTTTTCTCAATCATTGAGATGTACTCTAGGGCTTCTTTACTAAATCGACTGGTTGTTATGAATACACCTTTACGAGCACGTCGCATTTCGAGTGCACCAACAAAGGCTTGAATGTCTGGGCGACCAATAGCGTTATCGCTGTAACGCTTAGCCTGCAGGTAAATGGTTTCTAACCCTAGAGGGTCTTCGTTAATAATGCCATCTATGCCGCCATCTGATGTGAACTGAGTAGCTCGACCAGATTCTTTGCTCCAGCCGCCATAGCCCATTGCTTGCATAAGCTGAACGACAAGTTGCTCGAAAAATTGCGGTGTTTGCTTTTTAATAGAGTCGAGTACTTCTGTGGCTAAATCGTTGTTCAGGGTGTTAAATGCCACTTCGATCGCTTCGGTTGGTGTCCGGTTTTCATCCGTGTTTTGTGGTGTTGAAATTTCTTCTGATGACGATGCAGAGTTTTGAAACTCACAAAACTCCTCAAATCGCCTCAGGTAACGGGCGGTGATTTTCTCTGGCGCATCGGCTAATACTTCGCGTCCCCGATCAGTGATTTGAAATACCCCTCGGCGGGGTGCATCCAAGAGTAATGCTTTTTTCAAATAAGCACGCGCCCAACCAACACGGTTACGCATAATAGCTTGATTGCCACTTGGAAGTAATTCGTTTCGCTCTTCTTCTGTTAATTGGAATTCTAGAGAAAGAGACTCTGTTACCTCGGGAAGTTGATGCTCGGCGCCATCCGCTAACAGCCTAAGAAAGGGCAACATGAGAGTTTGGTAATCTGGTATCGCCATGGTTGTTCCTTAACCTTTTTCTAATGTGTTAATTCGCTATTGTACATTTAATACTACCTCGGTATCTCTATGAACATGAGGCTCTTTCAAACAACTGATGCAGCATATCCTTATCTAAACGTCACTAAAAACATCCATACCTCTCGTAAAAATTTATATTATCGATTATTGAGTGATTTTACCTTTTCAGCTGCCAATTTCTGACCTTGTTCCGCTGCTCTGAAATACCACTTCAAAGCATGCTTATTACTTTGATTTATACCCAGACCTAATTCATACATAGTGCCAAGCTTATATTGAGCGTCCTTATGCCCTTTACCTACAATTTTTTTGAGCCAATGAACCGCTTTAGTACTACTTTGTGTTACACCAATACCGCTTTCGTACATACACGCGATTTTGTACTGAGCTTTGATATGGTTCTGCGCGGCTGCGAGTAAATACCACTGCGCTGCACGTTCATCACTTTTGGTAAGATATGATCCAACGTCATACTGACAACCAAGTGAATATTGCGCCTCTTTATGACCAAGATTTGCGGCACTTTTCAGCCATTGAATGGCTTCAGCCTTATTTTTTTGGACCCCTTTCCCCTCTTGGAGCATGGTCGCAACTTTAAACTGAGCATCCATTTGATTTTGCTTTGCGGAACTTAAGAACCACCTGAAAGCAATTTCAGAACTGTAAATTGTACTTCGCTCATCATCGTAGTGTCGGCCCAATGCATACTGTGCTTCCATATGGCCTTGATCCGCTGCTTTTTGGTACCAATAAAATGACTTCCCCTTGTTAGCCCCTACAAAACCAAGCTCATGAAAGCCACCGTCATCAGATTGTCTAGGATACCCAGACTCATAAAGGGAACCTAATGTACACTGTGAATTCTGATCACCTTCTTCGGCAGATACTAAATAAGATTTAATCATAATTGTTGTAACATTTTTTTGGTGAATATAATTTTTTCAGCTTCATATAATGCAGTTCAATTTACCGCACCGTCTATTAATTATCAGATTGATCGTACTGCTCGTACGTATGAATGGACGCACTCCAATGGGCTTTCCAAGGCAATACAACAACGCTTAAATTTATATATTATGAAGTTATTGCGACAAGATGTGTCGTTATATGTTTTCCATGATGCAAATCTAAACCTAGTACTACCCTACCTACTGATAAAAATTCTCACGCATTGTTGTAGATCATTGATATCATTTTAATTGATGCTTAGAGTTCACACGCCAAAAGCACTTCTTCTTGTCCCCATAACTCAACAGAATGCTTCGCGCGTGTAATCGCCGTATAAATAAGCGCCTTAGTAAAGACCGCATTAGGACTATCAGGCAATATAAACAACACCTGTTTAAATTCAGATCCTTGTGACTTATGTACCGTCATTGAAAAAGCCGTTTCATGATTCGGAATTCGGCTTGGCGTGAAGTCCTTGAAGCCCTCACTAATCGGAAAATACACGCGTAATTCTCCGTTGTTTTCAATATCAAGGCAGATACCAACATCGCCGTTATACAAGCCTGTTTGGTAGTCATTGCTACTGACCATAACAGGACGTCCGTGATACCAATGGTTTTCCAGATCAAAGCCTAATGCTTTTTGGCATAAAAGGTTTATTTCAATTCGCCCGCAATGCCCTTTATGGGTCGCAGTCAAAATACAAAACTGCGTAAATGCTTCAAAGATTTTCACTAAGTCTGCATTCTTGGCTTTCAATATATGAAGATAATCAGAGAAACCTTGCTGAACTGTATCAATGAGTGGATCCAGCTCTTTGCTTGAATAGGATCGATACTCCGACGCTTTATAGTCTGACCAAGCAATATCAGGGTAATCATCATTATTCATAACGGCTAGTGACTCTGAAAATTGGCCTGCGTTAATCGTCTTAGCCAATTGTCCAATCCCACTTGATTCATCAAAACGATAACTATGGTGTAAAAAAATCAGGTTATCGCCTAAAGGCTGAGGTGCTAAGGAAACAAAGTTGGTGAGTGACTGCCCAGATAGATCAGCGAGTTCAGAAGCAAACGCCTTACTAAACCCAAATTGGCTACACATACTGGCAAAAGGACTGCCTGGTTCGACCGCAGCCAGTTGGTCTTTATCGCCTAATAAAATTAGTCGTGCATTCACCGGTAACGCTTCTAAACATTTCGCCATCATGGCGCTGTCGATCATAGAGGATTCATCAATCACCAAAACATCGAGCGCCAACGGATTTCCTGCATGATGCTTAAAATTGACAGAGCCTAGCTTAAACCCAAGCAATCGATGCAAAGTACAAGCCTCAAGCTGTAATTGCTGTTTAAGCTCATCATCACAGTGTAAGTCTTTTATGTTATTGCGAATGGATTCCTGCATACGAGCAGCGGCTTTACCTGTAGGTGCCGCGAGTCGTATCCGCAATCTATTATGTACACGATTTTCAGACGCATACAGGGCGGCAATAACCCGTAATACCGTGGTGGTTTTACCAGTACCAGGTCCACCGGAGATAATACAAAGTCGCTTCTTAAGCGCTAATGCCGCCGCTACTTTCTGCCAATCCGGTGTAATATCTGTTGCAGGAAACAGTCGATTTAATACACCGACCATTTCCTGAGAATTAGTGGTATCTGCTAAAGAGCTCGATACCAATTCAGAGGCTAGCTGCGATAACCGAGTATGTACTTGAGAATGATATAAATGATATCGAGCTAAAAACAATTGATCGGAATCGATGATTAAAGGCGTAAAACCGCCGGCATAGGACGCCACGCCGGCATCAATCAGCTGTTTCTGCCAATCATGATAATCAACAACAGTCATACCCCTTGGGATCAATCTCATATCTAAACTGATCTTTCCCGCTTCTAACGCCTCAAACACAAATTTAAGCGATTTCTCTACCAAATCTAAGGCATTAGGGTTTTTGCACAGCCTTTTAAGTGTCGCAGTTAATTGCTCAGCCAACTGAGCGCTCGGTGCTTTGATTATTGATGTATTCATGCTGCAGACACCTCCAAACGAACTAACAACGTGTCTAGCGCCAAAATCAATTCTGAAGACGGTGTAAATTGATATACACCATGGATAGGCTCATCTGCTGGCTGACTAATATCCACACCTCGTATAAAAACATACCAAGCGCCACCAAGATGCTGCTCAATATTGTAATGTGGAAGGCTATCCTTCAAATAGCGATGTAAGGCCAATAAGTACAAAAGCGCTTGTAAGTAATAATGTGTTTCCGCCATCGCATGTTCGATTAATTCTGGCGCATAGTCTTTACTGCTGCTACCAAGGTAATTCGATTTCCAATCCAGTACATGATAACGGTCATCATCATCTTTAAAGACCAAATCAATGAAGCCCATGAGATAACCTTGTATATGTTTGGACGTAAGCTGCTGGCTCGCTTCAACAAATTCATGAGGCACATGGTATTTAGGGTCCGCTAACACGCGCTGAATATCTTGCGTTGAACCATGAGCTGACAGTAAAAACTCCAGTTCAGCCTGTCTATTATCAGACGTCACATTGGAAAGAGAAAAATTCGAACCATCCGATGAGGTCGATAAAGGCCTATGAATAACATCTAATACCGCCTTAGCCACAGGCTCATACCATTGTGGGCGCAAATCAACATGAGCGATCGAAAAACGATTCATACTTTCAGAAACTAACGTTTTTAACGCTTCTTTATCGGTACTTTGAAAGTCCCAATGCTCAAAAATGCTGTGCAAACATTCCCCTGGCATAGCGCCACGAGGAAAAGTAAAAATATTTGGCGCTATAGGCTCTTGGTTAGGATCTAACTGCGTAGGCTCTTCTGTCATATCGGGCACATCATCGGCATGAGCAGAACGCTCAATAGTGGCATGCTGTCCGGCCGTTAATGCGGAAAAGCTAGCGGTCGTCCAAGATGGATAAATAGGTTTAGTCGGAAAAGGTGCCAACCTGAGTGCTTCTTTGTCTTCCTGAAAATCACGGATATAAGTCGGCTGTTCCGAGTCCTGAATAATTGTGATGTCGATACTTGCACTATTAGACAACGCAGACGATGGATGACGATTTGAGCTCGTATCTTTAAATGCCTCTACGCCCGCCACGAAACTGTCAAATGACATTGTTTTGACTTTCTCACGCAGCTTGTCCACAGGATCGTCGAGCATGGTGTCATCACCATATAGTAACCACGCCAAGGCCGAATTCGCTGTGTATATATATTGACCATACTGAACGTGAGCCCAGAAGATAATACATTGATGAACCGGGCGAGTTAATGCCACATACAATAATCGTAACTGCTCCATCAATTGCTCTTTTCCCGCCTCGACGCTGGCTTTTTCAAAGTCTTCAGAGCCAAAATCAACTACTCCTTGTTCACCTTGATGCGCAGCAATAATCGTCGAGTCATATTGCTTTTTTCCTTGCCATAAAAAAGGACAGAATACAATGTTATATTCCAATCCCTTACATGCGTGTAGTGTGACTATTTTTACCCGCTGCGTATCACTTTCTAACCTTAACTGATGCTCGTCTTCCGCACCATTACCATTGATTGCGTATTGCAGCCATGAGATCAAGCTTTTCAGGCTGACTTGCTGCCTACTTCGCTGTTGCATAATTTCCGCTAGATGCATCAGATCTGTTAAATTGCGCTCCCCGTCTACATACTCTGTTAACCGTTGAGGTAGTGTTTGACCGTTACTATCTACGGTATTTAACCAACTGCGAAACATAGAACTGAAACCATTTTCTAAGTACACCGTTTTAAGTTGCCAAAAGCCGTCTAATAATGTCTCCCATTCATGCCCTTGCTCTTTTAAAGAGACAATATGCGGACCACTGAATCCGAGTATAGGATCAGCAAGTAATTCGGTAATACGCGATTCATTACTGGGTTCTGCCACTGCTTGCATCAGTCTTAACAACGTATAAGCGGCATCACTTTGAAGTACTTTATCCTGTCCTTGTCGAACACTCATAATGCCTTGTCTAGATAAGGCTTGTGCCATCATTTTAGCTTGTTTATGAGTTGGGACTAGAATGGCAATATCAGATGGACTGACCTTAGAGCGAGTCTGCTCACCGTCCTCAAAATACGCATCGCCAGATTGGGATTTTAATAAAATATCCCCAATTTGCTGGACAGTATTTGCAATAGCAAGCGGTTCAACACTCCCCTTACTAAAGGCTTTACCATTTTCATTTTGAGCAATAACAAACTGTAAAGCGGCCTCATTTCTGTCTTTTATAAACAGCTGTTTTTTAGGATGTGAACGCACCCAGTCAAAATGAATATTCTCCGTAATAAAGCTTGGATGTGTTGGACTAAATAACGCACTCACACTATCAACCAACGCCGGTGAAGAGCGGAAATTGGTTAGTAAGGTTTGTTGTGTGTCGGTATTTTTAGCGCCTTGGTAGTACGCATGAATATCGGCACCCCGGAAACTGTAAATCGCTTGTTTAGGATCCCCCACATAAAAAAGTGGCGTTTTCGTTTGCGCAAATAGCCGTTCAAATATGGAGAGCTGTAGAGGGTCCGTGTCTTGAAACTCATCTATTAATGCCGACTGATATTGACCGGTAACCGCTTTTGCCAACACTTCAGCCTGATCAATGTCTAACGCGTTATAGACATTCAAAAGCATGGAATCAAAATCTAAAACACTTTGCTCAGACTTCATCTCAGCAAGCTTGACGTTGGTGTATCCCAACAGCTCAAT
This sequence comes from Marinomonas vulgaris, assembly GCF_018145875.1. Classification (GTDB taxonomy): domain Bacteria; phylum Pseudomonadota; class Gammaproteobacteria; order Pseudomonadales; family Marinomonadaceae; genus Marinomonas; species Marinomonas vulgaris. The sequence goes on from NZ_JAGSSV010000030.1 coordinate 24,157, forward strand.
CAGTGTGTTTTGCTTTCTGTTAAACAGATAACCGGTCATTTGAGTGCTGTATTGATCGTGGCACTCGATGAGATCTTCTAATTCCGTAAAAAAGGGATAATCTTTGATCTCTTTATTTTTTTTCAGTTTGTCCGTAATTTCATTTTGGGCAAACTTCCTTGCTTCCTTAGAAGCGACTTCAAAGTAAGCAGTTAAATCATGCTGTAAGTAGGCATCCAGATGCGCAACGTAAGTATCTAAATTATCAATTTTATAGCTGCTTGCTTTGAGTAAACCATCTAGCATCAGGCCTTTGAGATCAGCTTTTATGTCTTCTTTCCTGAAATGCCATTGGGATACAACACTTTGCTGCAGTTCTTTAACCTTTTGGGTTAATGCTTGATCCACTGACTCCACAGCTTTTGGCGGCAATATTATTTGGTATGGACGATTAATATAGTTCTTAATTTCACTACGCCATAACTCTGGAGATTGTTTTTGCTGGATTAACCAAGTCGCCCAGACCTTATCATCTTCACTAAGTGCACTGACTTTCATGCGCCAAAAGTCTGCGACAACTATGTCTATTAGTTCATCACTGTTTGTTATGAGATTTAAATTAAATCGTCCACCAGCCTCGAACGCGTAGTCATTTAACACGCGCTGACAAAAGCTATGAATCGTAAAAATAGCGGCTTGATCAAAGCGAGCCAATGCTTTTAATAAACGCTGTCGAATCTCATCATCGGATATCACTTCCTCCCACTGGGAAAAAAGCCCTGTGAAAAAGTGGGCTTCTTGACTGTTTTTGTTTCCATTGTGCCAGCTCATTGCTTGCTGTAATCGCTGACGAATACGCCCTGTTAATTCTGCTGTGGCGGCTTTAGTAAAGGTAACGACGAGGATGTTTTCAGGCAGTAAGCCCTTTTCGACCACCATACGAAGATATAAACCGGTAATGCTCCACGTTTTACCTGTTCCCGCACTGGCCTCAATTAAATTACTGCCAATTAAGGGCGCTTTAAACACATCAAAAGCTTGTCTGTCATTTATCATTCGGCTCTCCCTGCTTGTATTAATGGACTGATCAATCTTTGAGATAGTGCTTCAAACGCGTCATCGAGTGGTGAATGGCCTCGATATAAAAACGCATTAACAGGTTTGCTGACTTCCCCTGTAAATTCATAGCCATCGGCCCATTTTTTATGAGCGGCACCCAACGCTTTTGCCGCATCCTCGCCATCTTCCAACTTTTGCGCATAAATAAAGCTAAGCTTGGCAAAAAATGGCAATGGCTCAGCTTGACCATCACAGTATGCTTGAATCCATTCTGCTAATAACGTTTCTGGATTTTCTATTTCTTTGAATACTAGACCATCACTCAAACTAATCACTTTAGTGACTCTTGAGACACCTTCAGGCTTCACGCAACATAGTATTAAGTGCTGCAACCATACTTTTACTTTTTGCCAATCATGCAATTGATCACTAATTAATAACAACTGCCCTTCAGGGCGTAAATCTCTTAAAACACCAGTAATATTAATGCCATTGATGTGAAGATCGACCGGAATAGCGGGCAGAGTGTCTGTTAAAAATTCTGGATCAACGCCTTCTAGTAATTCATCAACTGTCCCCTGCTCAATACTTTGTAGTATTGTTCCTGGTAATCCAGACGGCAATTCACCCGATGCTTGAGACATACCCAACGACGTGTCAGGAACACCTTTTATGGCTTGCTGTAACGCTGTTGAACGAATACGACTGTCTGCAAAGTTAGATAGATTAAACGGTTCGACATTATTCCAATCATTAGCTTCGTCTTGAAGATAAACACCTAAACTATGAAGTAGAAAATGTCTTTGAGGGTTTCCATAGAAGCCGCTTAGCTCATCCCAATCAATATGAACCACTTGTTCAACGTCTATATTTTTCTCGAATAAAGGTCTGACCATTTTATCGCCTTGGCCAATAACAGCAGCCACTTCAAACCATTTTTGGTTGTGACCAAGCAATTCTGAATCTGTGGAGAAATTACCTGAACTGTAGCCATGCATAGCATGCTGATGTACCGTGATGGGAATGGCGACCTGAGCACAGCAATCTAATAATTCAGACACCAGCACAGAAGGAGGGATGTCTGTACCATTATGAATATTACGACCGACATAGCTGACGTACAGACTTTCTTGGGCAGACATAATTAATTGAAGTGTCAGATAACGCTCATCGTTCGCTCTATTCCTATCGCCTTGTCGATGACCACCAACGGCCTGTGATTGTAATAAATCAAAACCAGGCTCACGTTGTTGTGTTGGCCAAGCATCGTAATTTAAACCCAATAAACAAAGCGTCTTAAACGGGATGCCAGCCAGATTATTCATACTGGTAAAGTTAACTGTTCCAACAGAACGGCCAGAACCGACAGTACTTGAAATGGTATTGTTTAAAAAGACAACGAGTGATTGAACGTCTATATCAGAATCAAAACCAGCTTGCTGCGATTGTTGGACGAACTCATTCAAACAGCCTAATAACTGCATATGATTGCTCTCTTCAAGTTCATCAATGATAAAGAAATCATTAAGTAGAGCATGCAAAATCTCTTGCCAATCTTGCACTGAATAAGCTGACGTTAATCGATGATGCCAATCAAACAGTGTGTCGCAGAAGACAACAAATTGACTCAACAATAACGTTAATGCTCCTTCTATTTCATCAACTGGCAAAACCTCATGAAATAACGGCACTGTTGCATTCACTTTTTTAGGTAATACAGCACCCAACAACAAACGGTCTAACCCTACTCTCCATGTATTTTGATCAGAAGCAGGCAAACCAAGCGATTGTTTGTGTGCACCATCTATTCCCCATCGCACCCCCGCATCATCTAACCAGCTGTCAATCTGATCTAAAGCATCATCCGTAAAATTAAACCTTTTTTGTATCAAACGATTACGGGCTAATACCATGACTTGTTCACGAGTAAAACGCCAGCTCGGTATTTCAAGGATTTCTAACAAACCATTAACCAAAGGTGACTCTGCGGCTGCTAGGCTCCCACTAATAAAATAAGGAATACGAAAGCTCTTTTCACTGTGAACATCGACGTCAAAGACGGCACGTATAAAGGGAGCGTACTTATCTAAATTAGGGATAGCGACAAGAACATCGTCGAGATGTAAATCAGGGGAATTGGCGAATTGATTCAATAAAAAATCATGTAATGCTTCAACTTCACGCATTTCACTAAAGCAATTCACGACGAGTAAACTGCTATCATCCGATAAAGAAGTCTTAGCCTGGTGATCCTGACAAAATGTGCCAGCAAGCGTACTTTGTAACTGGTGCAAGTACGTATCAAATTTAGGAAGAGTAAGTTCATTTATAGAAGAAGCATTTAATAGAGAAGTGAAATCTTCCGTAAGCGCCTAACCAACCACGTCCTTACAATGCCAAGGCAAAAGTGCTTCGATGTCTGCCAGGCTTTGTGCATTAGG
>NZ_JAGSSV010000031.1 GCF_018145875.1 Marinomonas vulgaris
AAGCAACCAATCCGAACAGAATACCTCAAAGCCAGTATCCGAGCAAAAGTAGAGCACCCGTTTCGGATCATAAAGCGACAGTTTGGCTTTAGGAAAGTGATCTATCGAGGGCTGGCGAAAAACGACAACAAACTGGCGATGCTGTTTGCCTTATCTAATGTGTTTAGAGTTGACCAGATGATACAGGCGGCAAGGGGTTAATCCGTTCAAAATCCACTAAACAAGGCTAAATAAGCTTGCTTAGTGGTGAAAAGCATCAAAACAGATGGAATCCTGTGCTTTTTTATTTGGAAAAGAGAAGTTGAGTGTTTTGCAACTTCTTAATCGTAGTTTCCCTAACTTGGAGCAGCTTTTCAGAGCACGCGTTTTAGTAGCTCATTTGGCTCACAATCAAAGTAGTCACATAGTGCACTAAGTGTATCTGTATTGGTATTGTAGCCTGGCTGATTGGCTATCCTAGTCAAAGTAGCCCTACTTATACCTATATCTTGACTTACTTCTCCGACAGTAATTCTCCTGCCTTCTTTAAATGATTTCTCATCGAGTAATTGCTTAAACATGACACGCAGCATTGTTCTTCTCCAATTAGAGTTTTTCCTATTGTATCAAATGAGTCATATTTGAGTCATTTTTATCTTGACTGAGTCATTAAAGCCTACTATTGTTCTTTTATGACTCAAATGAGTCATAAAAGAATCAATAGGATCTATTATGAATCAAAAATACTTAACAACCGAAGAACTTTCTGAGTGTATCAAGTACGACAGTAAGACCATACGTCGCAAATTAAAAGACACGGTTCTTATCGAGGGCATCCATTATTTTCGACCGTTCGGTGGTCGCAAAATTTTGTACATCTGGGAGCAGATAGAGGAAGACATGTTTAAAGTGCCTGCTATTAACACATTGATGGCTGGTGTCCACTAGGAGTGGTATATGGGAAGCATTAACGTTAGAAGCGGTAAGTTGCTGCTGGGTTTTCGTTTTAAGGGTGAGCGCTGCCGTGAGCAGACTAAGCTGATGGACTCCCCTGCGAACAAGAAGCGAGCAAAGCAAATTCTTGATCGCATTGAGGCTGAAATTACATTGGGCACATTTAAGTATTGGGATTATTTCCCAAATAGTAAAAAGGCTAAGTTGTTCAGAGAGCAGGGTGAAATACTGGCTGAGCATGTTGAGAAAAAAACCAGAAAAACGCTCTTGTTTAAAGAGTTTGCAGAGCTTTGGTTTGATGAAAAAAAGATCGAGTGGAGGAATTCACATGCTCTTTCAGTGAGGAATAGCATTGATGTGTACTCAATACCTTACTTCGGTGAAAAAGAAGTCGGCAGCATCACAAAAGCAGACATACTAAATTTTCGTTCAACTCTCGCCAAAGAACTTAAACGAAAAACTAGTGCTCTTAAGCCTGCATCAATCAACAAGATAATGACACCTCTTCGAATGATTATTAATGAGGCCGCCGACCGATACGAGTTTACCTCTCCTTGGAAAGGAATTAAATCGTTAAAAATCATGAAAACAGACATAGATCCGTTTTCTTTAGATCAAGTAAATTTGATTATTCAGTTGGTTAGAAGAGACTTCAAAAGTTACTTCACAGTGCGGTTTTTTACGGGAATGCGTACTGGCGAAGTGGATGGTCTTAAATGGAAATATGTTGATTTTGAAAAACGGCAGATTCTAATTCGTGAAACCTGGGTAAAAGGGGAGTTTACTTATACTAAAACAGATGGCTCGCAGCGTGAGATTTACATGTCTCAGCCTGTCTATGACGCATTAAAAGCGCAATACAAAATGACGCATGATCAGGAGTTAGTATTTTGCAATATTGATGGTACGCCTCTTAGAAGTGACACTGTGACGAAGCGTATTTGGTATCCACTGCTAAGGCTGTTGGATCTCAAGAAACGACGCCCTTACCAAACACGCCACACAGCAGCGACGTTGTGGTTGGCATCGGGTGAAAATCCAGAATGGATTGCTCGTCAGATGGGGCATACGACGACGGAGATGTTATTTCGCGTTTACTCTCGGTATGTACCTAACCTGACTCGACAGGACGGTTCAGCATTAGACCGTTTATTACAGAGAGAAAGTGCTGCAATGCTTGGAAAAAGTGACTCGAGTTCCGCTGAAGGGGAGAAAACACTATGACACAATCAAATATTTGGGTGACACCTCAGGCATTAAAAACATCACAAATGTTGATCGATGACCTTCATATAAACGACGGTGTTGGGCTTGCTTCAATCCTCAATGTCTCGCCAGTATTTTCGAACTTTGAAGCTGTGTCACTATGGGTTCAAGATAAGCTAACGAGTGACTACGAGCGTTTTTCGAGTTATGAGGTGCTCAGAGGTTCGTTAGTTGGAAGTGTTCCTGCATTTCTTCAAGGGGACTGCTGGTAAAACGTTATAGATAATAACAATAAATAAGGGCTTAGCTGTTTGTGCTAGGCCCTTTTTCATGAGTGGTTTTTATCCATTTAAGTAGACTTCAGCCATACCATCGAGTTTGGCTTTTACTTCTTTCCAGTTGGGCATGACTTGTGTGAGTAGTCGCCAGAATCGCTCGCTGTGGTTGTGTTCGGCAATGTGACAAAGCTCATGAAGTATCACGTAATCAATGCATTCCTTAGGTGCTTTCACAAGGTGAGGGTTGAGCATTAATAGGCCTTTGGCGGAGCAGCTCCCCCATTGTTTTTTCATTGCCATCACACGAAATGATGGCGTGTCTGTCACCCACGTGGTTTTGCTGAGTATTTCTGTCAGTCGTTGTTGAAACAGCACTTGAGCTTTATTTTTGTACCATTGATCAACGAGCGCTTTTACTTTCTTGGTACGCTCTTCGTGATCCTGCTGAAATGTTACCTGTAGTTGGCCACGACTCAGTTTGACGTTGTTTGTTTGGTTAGTATCCACCAGCACTTTTAAAACATAACGTTTGCCTAAATAAAATTGTGTTTCGCCACTGACGTAATGCTTCGGTATCACAGTATTTTTTTGCTTAGCAAACGCTTCGATGCTTTGCCAAATCCATCTAGCTCGCTTTAGCACAGCTTTTCTTATGAGCTCTTCAGACGCATCAAAAGGGGCTGAGGCTGTTACTTTTTGGTCCGGATACACTTTTATCGTAACTTTTCGGTTACTTTTTAACACATCATCACAGGCCGCTAGTTTACGAATGATGTGATATTGAATGGCGTTGTCTCCATATGTAAAAAGACCAGTTTCACCGGGTGTTGTCATTTCGCCTTACCCTCTTGCTAAGCCTAAACGTGTAATTTTTAGAACTTCTTCTATCAATTTTTGAGCGTTATCGAGACCTATAGAAACAAATAACACGGGTAATAACTTCATGCTGATGGCGTTTTCAATTTCAGCTGGATTAATAGAATATTCTGCAACAGCCGTTGTAACAGCCTCATCAATTTCAAACGCGAGAGAAACCAAACGACTATTATCCAATGATTTTTCAGATAAGAGCTCATCATCAAAAAGAAGTTTGAATAATCCGAAATAGGCCTGTGCATGTCTGTTGAGCTTTCCAGACGCGTCGACAAAATCGTTTGGCATGTCTGGCATCTTGCGTTCTTTAATATCTTGTTCAAAGTCGGCAAATAAAATGTACTGTTTGACCGGCGCATCAAACATGGCTTTCGCATCCTCAATGGCTTTTTTTAGAAGATTAGAAAAATGCTCCTGAGCATAAGGGTCATCTGCCAAATCCTGTTCAATCATTTTGGTGATACGCCCCGTAATTTTATCAGTTTGATTTCGAGCTTCATCGCTGGTCATTTCTTCTGGTTGTGCGTGCCTACCCAAATTACCTACCAAATAGGCGCCTTCAGGCTCTTTTATTTCAATGCCGGCAATATGCTTGTCGAGCAAGCTTCGAATGTCTTCTGAGTATTCGTCATAGTTGATGGTTTCATTGGCATCTTCACGGACTTGTAGCCGCAATTCAACAAACGATTTTAAATCACGTTTATACAGATCCCGTTTGTTCTCAGCCGAGGAAGTACCATCAAAAAATTTGTCCTCAAAGTAATTGGCTGATTGAAGGGCAACCTTCATACAATTAGAAAATGCAGTGAGAGCGGCATAGAAATCGTCTCTTTTCTTCGAATTTGCATCACTAAAATGCCCGTCTGATTCGCGGATTTTTGGCGCTAATGCTTGTCTTAATGCGGGGCCATCTTGCTTGTTTTTCACATCATCAAAAATGGCCCATAAATCACGATGTAAGCCTGGGAGTTTTTTGTACTCCATGTCCATTCGGTTGTATAAACCCTTCAAATCATCAATCTCGAAGCCCTTTTGTGTTCGCTCGGCCAAGTCTTGATACTTATCGATTGTGGTATCTAGTTCCTTTAAAATGCCGCGATAATCAATTAAGTAACCAAACTGTTTTTTGTTGTGTAAGCGGTTTACCCTAGCAATTGCTTGTATCAAATTGTGTTCTTTGAGGGGTTTATCAATATACAGAACGGTATTTTTGGGCTCGTCAAAGCCTGTTAATAGCTTATCGACGACGATCATGATATCGGGGCCTTCATCACGGCTGAACTCATTAATGATCGCTGAGGTATATGCCTTTTCATCACCACGATACGTTTTTGCTACGTTATTTTTCCACCACTTTTGGACGATGTCTTTGCTTTCTTGATCCACATCTTCGTGTCCTTCACGGGTGTCTGGCGAAGACATAGCAAGTACCGAAGTGACTTTGCCAATTTTATCCAAAGCATATTGGTAGCGAACGGCCGTGGCTTTTGAGTCGCAAGCCAACTGACCTTTTAAATGTCTTTGTTTAAAGTTCTGGAAGTGGTCAGAAATATCGTGAGCAATTAGCTCAATACGACCCTCGGTCTGATAAATTTGGCCTTTCTGGGAAAACTTCCTTTTCAGATCCGATTTTTGTTCGTCTGTAAGCTTTTCGGTAATGCGATCGAACCAGGCATCGATGGCTTTGTCATTCACATTTAAATCGGGAATGCGCTCTTCATACAATAGAGGTGTGACCGTCTGGTCTTCAACGGCCTGTTGCATGGTGTAGGAGTGAATGATCTTACCGAATTTATTTTCTGTCTTATCGTCTTTTAATAGGGGGGTTCCGGTAAAGGCAACAAAAGCGGCTTTTGGTAAGGCTTGTCGCATCCGAATGTTGTTTTCGCCGTTTTGACTACGGTGGCCTTCATCCACCAAAACGATAATATTTGGGCTGTCGTTAAAACAGTTCTTTTGTTTTACCGCGGAGCCAAATTTATTGATGATGGAAAAGATGACTCGTTCGTTGCCTTGGCCGATTTGCTCTGCTAACCGCTTACCTGATGTCGCCATAGCCTCTTTTTTATCTCGTACGGTAAATACCCCACCGGATGAAAAAGTTCGGCTTAGTTGATCTTCTAGGTCTATTCGGTCGGTAACAATGATTACTCGGCACTGGGCGAGCTCTTCAAACCAAATCAAGGCTTTGGATAATAATACCATGGTAAAGGATTTGCCGCTGCCGGTGGTGTGCCAGATTACACCACCTTCTCGTGCGCCAGCAGGGTCAAACGTACTGATACGCTCTATTAACGCTTTAATACCAAATACTTGCTGATAACGAGCAATGATTTTGCCTGCTTTTTTATCAAATAAAGTGAATAAGCGGGTCATTTCCAGTAAACGGTCGGGGCGTAGTAAGCAAGTGATGATCCTGTCTTGATCGGTCACGGCCAAATCTCCGGCGCTTATTAACGACTCGTATCGTGTTCTAGCGAAGGTGGGTCGGTGATCAAAAAGCCGGTTGAGCTGTTGATCGTCTAAGGCCTGATTTTTCAAACGGATAAACTCAGCTTCTGTTATTCCATTGTGAGAATCTTCTTCTTTCCACTTAGCCCAAAACTTTTCAGGTGTGCCGCAGGTGCCATATAAACCATCGTGACCATTGACCGAAAGCAATAACTGACTGTAGGCATAAAGGTGAGGAATTTCGGTTTGGCCTTGATTGCGAATATGCTGAGAAATCGCCTCGGTATTTGTTGAGCGACCTTCCTTTTTTGAGTCTGGTCGCTTGGCTTCGATTACCGCTAGAGGAAGACCATTTACAAAGCAGACAATATCGGGAATACGGTTACTGGTACCTTCTGCGTTCTTGACCACCAGCTCTTCAGTGAAATGAAAAGAATTGTTTTCAATATTGTGCCAGTCGATTATCTGAATCGTTGGAGAGGCTTTTTTCCCATCTATAAACTCAGTAACACTGATGCCATACAGTAAGGCATTATAAATTTTTTCATTGGCTGCTTTTAACCCAAGGTTCATTGCAGGGTTCAGCTCATGAATGACTTTATCAATAACGGCATCGGACAGTAGGTATTTTTTTCCGGCAAAGGGAAAGGACTGCTTTGCTAAGAACTGTTTTAATACGGGGAGCAAGATCACTTGGTGAGTGCTTTTTTTCTCTATGCCTGCGTGGTTGCCACGTAGGGCTTCGCACTTATCTGGTGGAATAAAGGTGTAGCCCAGATTTGAGAGTAAAGACAACGCTGGGATTTTTGCGCTGAATTCTTCCGAGTAACTGACGGCTTTAGGCGGAGTTATGTCCATATTAAATACTCTTTAACTGATTGATCTCTCAGGACCAAAGGCTACTGTTTTAAACGTTTATTTTTAATGTGGTTGAGTTATGAAACCCATTGTTTGAGTACACTGATCGCGGCCGGTGAAAAGGCTTCCAACTCTCCGTCTTTAGGTGTGGACAAGTCTTGGATTAGCATCTTAAGAATTTCGTTATCTTCTATCCCATCTTCTGGGTCCACGCCGTTGCACAATAACAGTGAAGTAACGAGTTGCTTTCTTTGTTCTATAAGAGAACGGTTACCGGTCAATTCGTCACCTAAATTTAAGATTTTTATCGCTTCTTTTGCTCTATCAGTTAAGCCAATTATTTTTCCGCTTAACGTAAAGCTTAATTCTGATTCACATGCTTTTACTAAAGGCGAGAATGGAAGTGGTTGAGACCCATGAGCGTCATCACATTGCTTAAAGGTTCTGCAACTTGCAACGATATTGGAAAAATCTAAACTGCGCTGAGGTGCGATTCTTCGAGCTTCAACGTGTTCATTCATGGTGTCTTTGGTTGAACCTGATATTTTCTTACAGCAGTATGCACACAGGTAATATTGTTCTGAGGAGCACTCTGATCGTATTGCTTCTCTTTCAACTTCGCCAAGGTCGCTATATTGACCTATTGGATTGTGTTTTTTCCACTTCTTTATAACTTCAGGTTCAAACCCTAATCGTTTAATTATCTCTTTCAAGGTTAAGCTCCTTTTTACGAAGCAATAGCCTTGCCTTGGATAATTCTATGTTGTCTATGGGGAGGGTATGTTGTAGCTCTGTTAATTGCTGCTTAGCGTTTTCGATTTCAGAATCGTGAATCGAGTCGTATAAAAGCGTAAGCTTTTCATTTATCACTGCATTGCGGATGTCAGTATCCATAATATCAAGGAGTACTGTGTTTGCATCTTGCCCATACAGTGAGGGCAGTTCTTGCACTTCGTCCTCGTTAATCAGGTAGGTTAAAACCCCTTCACTGTCGCTGATAACCAATGGTGAGTGTGTTGTGAGTACAAACTGGCATTGTGGAAATGTGCTGGTAAGTTGGTGAATAAGACGGCGTTGCCATTTTGGGTGAAGGTGCATGTCCACTTCATCAATGAGGACGATACCGTCTCCGATCAAAGGATTATCTAGCGACGGGTTCATAACCGCCAAGCGTCTCGCAATATCACCAATGAGTGCTATTAATGACTTTTCACCTTGAGAAAGCTGAGCAACATTTAATGTCTTGCCATTTTTATCAATCGACATATGCAGTCTTGGCTTACGTCGTACACGCAGGTTTGAAAATTCCGGCATAAATGCATAAATAGCTGAGCGTACAGCGGCCAGCTGTATATCTCTTTTTGATGCTTTTATTTCTTTAAGTTTTGCCCAGCTCTCATCGTCGTGACCAAAAACAAGGCGCAGTTGTTCAAGCATATCGTCTGATATGCTTGATTCGTTTTCAGTGTCTTCACGCTCTCTAAACCATTCAAAGAAACGTCTAAAATCCACGCCCTGACTGAGAGATTTGTCATAACCATCAAGTTGTAAAAACGAGTGTTTCCCTTTTATTTTCAAAGGTATATCAATAACAACTCGCTCAACTGAATAGAAGGCGATCAAAGGCAATGATGATTTATCGTTCTGTGACAGTAAGGTACGGTAATGATTGGCCAAAGAGGTGACGCCCCAGTAATCACTTTTCAATGAAGCTTTGCGACCTTTGCGTGTTCTTGCAACGCGCCAAGGGAAATAGTTTCCATCATCGGACTCTCCTTCAGCATCAGGGTCTGCGGTATTGCCAGTAAAATGATAAACATCGAGATTAACGGAAGCGGATGACGCTTCATTTTTAATGACTAATTCTGGGATTGGGCTGCCTACGCCTTTTTCACTTTGGATACGTGCGACAAGCCAACTGAGCGATGTCGCAAGAGATTTTAGTATCGATGTTTTACCTGAACCGTTATTACCGACGAAGACAGTAACATTGCTTTGTTTATTTCCTGCAGGGGCTAAAAGAACTTCTAACGTATCAAAACGCCCTATATTGCGAAGTGTTAACTTTTTAACTTCCATTAGCTTGCCTTTGGTTCTAAATTTTCGTTATGTAATTTAACCCGACGTATGCCAGTAAACAACTGTCGTACCTAGGCTACCATCTCGTTATTGAAATGAACTAATTATAGTCGACCGACCACCCATTTTGCCCGCAAATGAAAACATCTGTTTGGTCAAGACGTCATAGATTGCAGGGAATAAAACAACCTAATGGGTTATGTCACGCTGTGTACTTGCTCACTAGCTGACTCAAGTGTTCTGCCTTGATAATCATGCAATGTCACGCCTTGCTCTGTTTTCCAGTTTACCCAACCATTAGCTGTGGCAAGCAATAAAAACATTGAGGCACCACTGGGTGAGGGAAACAAATAGTCACGTTGAAATACAAAGCGGCCATTTTGTTCAACTATTACCCCTTTAGCTAAAAGGCGGTCGCGTTTATCGTAAAACCTTTGGTCGGTTTTGCGTGTTGTTGTCATCGGGGCGGAGGAGCCTTTTAGTACCACCATGCCTTCGTTAGTGTATATGCCTCTGGCATCCACATCGGCACGGTTACAAATGAATACCTGTTCGGGTTTAGTAGATGATTGTTCAGCAAGAGGTTCAAAAATTGGATAACCAAGAGTGGCTAGCAACAAACTGCCTATTTCATGAATTTCATCACAATCGGCTTTAAGTGGAATCGGCGTGTGGGGCTTTTGCCCACCATTACCATTAAGCAACTCATAACGCTGGCAGTGTTTGGCTTTTTCTATCGACAGAGATTCTAAATACAGTACATGAGTTTGGGTTAAGTTGTTAGTGAGCGACACTAGTACCAGCGCTCGCTCCCATTCTTTCTTCTCGTCTTTATAGTGCTGCATCAATCGGCTGCCTACATCACCCGACTGTCCAATATAAAGCTCATCTTTGCTATCGCCAGAGATTAAAAAATACAGGCCAACCTGTTTGGCTTCCGGCATTTTCACGAACTCAGCAATATCACTACGCGGCACTTCAATTAGGCGAATAATCGAGGTGGTTTGTTCCGCAATGCGAATACCCGCAGGGTCGCCTGTAGGTAAGAAAATCTGAATAGTGCGAGGTCGCTTTTGCGTGATCATGTAACCTCCTTCTCATCCAATTTAACTCTACGCTTGCCTGTTAACAGTTGCTGCATCAGAGCTTTTTTCTCTTGCTTTAAATCGGCTAACTGCTGTTCTAATAGCTCGATCTCTTGGTCGGCATTGGTTAATACTGAAGCGATTTTTTGCTGCTCATCTAAGGGAGGGAGTGTGAAATGAGCTTTATTAATGCCACCAATTGACAACCCAAATCGTGTTGCGCCTGTAGCTAAAGTGAAAAAATAGTATCGTGTTTTTGGCATCGAGAATAAGTAATTGAGGTATGCTCCCTCAGCTAATCGACTGTTTGGGCGAATAATGGCTAAATGATATCCACAGACAGTACCACCTAAATTTTCACTTACTAATGCAGGTATTGCTATGTCTCCCGGAGTCTCGGAGTCCTTAGTTATGATCACATCATTAACCTGTAAGGTATATTTATCTATCTCAGACTTCTTAGCGGTAGCTTTCATAAAGTCTATAGAGTTGGTGATCCTTGTGTTGTAATAAACATCTGTGTAATTACACAGCTCAACAGGAATTTCACCTTCAACAGTTTTTTTATCAACAGGGCTAACAATTATTTTTGCAGCATCATGAAGATAAAAATCTTCCCACTCACCTTTAAACGGTTTACCTGAATCATCAAGTAGGCGTTTTTTACCTGTGAGCAGTTGTTGCATGAGGGCTTTTTTCTGCTGTTTGCTGTTGTCGATTAGGCGCTCGGTGGTACTAATCGCTTTATCCCAAGTTCCAAGGATTGTGGCAATTTTGCGTTGTTCTGTGAGTGGGGGAACTGGAATTAAAAGTTTTCTTAAACTCGTTCCCGTTAAATTTTTCTGTACTCCCCCCGCAGACATACGTTTGATATTTGACTGTATTGGTGCGGACTTTAGAGCCTCATGTAAGAATTTAGAATCGATCTTATTATTCAACTGAAAACGAATCAGGAAAGCACCAGCAATGATTGGTTTTTCTTGCTCAGTAAAAATACACGGAATACCACATGTTCCAGATCGGGTTATCAATAGGTCTCCTTCTTTTAACGCGTGTTCCTCATATTCTGAAATATCTAGGTTCGCATAAGGAATTGTTGCATAATTTATTTCACCTTCGTTATACAAATCAGTTGTTCTAATTGTCCCAATAGCACCATCCTCTGAGTACAATTCAGACGTAAATCTAGGTCCAAAGGCACTCTTATTAACTAAATCTCCAAGAGTTGCTGACTCCCACCCATTAGGCACCATAACCCAACTCCTTTAAGTCGCTTTCCATTTCTGCTTCTAGGTTTTGCAGTTCGTTTTTGCGGGTCAATCGTTGTTCTTTATTTTTCATGGCTCTGCTCCATCAGTGTTGCTTCAACTTCTCGGCGTAGCTCTTCTTCGTTGGGTAGGTACAGTTGGTATTTTTGTACAAACAAATTCGTATCCATGCCATAGGTGGCGTATTCAACCAGCAATTCGTCTTTGTCTTTACTTAAAATAATACCAATGGGTGGGTTGTCGCTTTCGATGTTTTCTTCTGCAGCAAAATAGCCCATGTACATATTCATTTGGCCAATGTCGTGGTGCTTCACATCGTTTATTTTAAGATCAATTAAAACAAAGCAGCGCAAAATGCGATGGTAAAAAACAAGGTCGACTTTGTAGTGGGTATTGTTTAGCGTGATGCGGTATTGGCGACCAACAAAGGTAAAGCCTTTACCTAGCTCTAGTAGAAATTGCTCTAGGTGCTGGCATAGTGCCTCTTCTAGGTCTTTTTCACTGTAGTGTTGTTTTTCTGGTAATCCCAAAAATTCAAATACATAGCTGTCGCGTTGCACATCTTCCGGTTTGTTAACAAGTGCTTGTTGCGTGGCAAGGGCTAATATCTGTTCTTTGTCTTTGGACGCAGCCAGTCGCAAAAACAAGCCGCTGTCTTTTTGTCGTTTTAGCTCCCGAACACTCCAGTTGGCATGGATGCATTGCTGGGTATAAAACGACCGCTCAGTCGAGTTGTCTATTTTCAATAGCTCAACATGATGAGACCAGCTTAAATTGTGCGACACTGTCGCATAATTTGAGTTCTGCATATAAAACTGACGAAAGCGTTGCAAGTTACTGATGCTGAAACCTTTGCCATGTTTTAGTTTTAGGTCTGTACTGAGTTGTTTTAACAGCTGCTTTCCGTAAGTTGCTTGTGCTTTCCCCTTTTGTTCGTATTCCACAATATGCTGGCCTATTTTCCAGTAGGTGAATACTAGGCCCGCATTAATGGCACTGACCGTTTTTTGCTGCCCTTCACGAAATGCCGTTGAAATAGTATCAACCAATTCATGGTATTGATGAGTGACAGGGTTACTCATATCCGAGTTCCTTCAGGTAACCTTCCATTTCTAGTTCAAGGTTTTGCAGTTCATTTTTAAGTTGTATCCGCTCGGTGCGCACTGCCGCCAAATCAATTTCGGCTTCTTCTTCAAAGGTATCAACGTAGCGAGGGATGTTAAGATTAAAGTCGTTCTCGGCAATTTCATCAAAACTTGCTAGGTATGCGTATTTTTCAACCGTTTCTCGATCTTTATAGGTGTCGATGATTTTTTGAATGTTGTCAGGCGTGAGTTGGTTTTGATTTTTGCCTGATTTAAATTCGCGGCTGGCATCAATAAACAGCACCTTGTCGTCGGTTTTGTGCTTTTTAAAGATCAATATAGCCGCAGGGATGCCTGTACCAAAAAATAGCTTTTCTGGTAGGCCAATAACGGTATCAAGTAGGTTTTCTTCAATCAGTCGTTGGCGGATTTTGCCTTCGCTGGATGCTCTAAATAACACGCCGTGGGGGACAACCACTGCCATTCTGCCGGTGCCTGGTTTTAATGTTTCGATCATGTGTAGGATAAAGGCATAATCGCCTTTTGTTTTTGGTGGTATACCACGATGAAAGCGGCTATAAGGGTCGCTGCTGGCATCGTCATGGCCCCATTTATCTAACGAAAATGGTGGGTTGGCGGTAACCACGTCAAAATGCAATAAATTGTTACTGTCTTTATCTAGTAGCAATGGATTACGAATGGTGTCACCCCATTCAATGCGGTGGTTGTCTTCGCCGTGTAGAAACATGTTCATTTTGGCGAGTGCCCATGTAGAGCCAATGGCTTCTTGCCCAAATAGGGCATATTTTTTTGAGCCAGAGTTTTTTCGTACCATAGCGCCACATTTAAGTAGCAGAGAGCCAGAACCACAGGCTGGATCGCATATTTGGTCACCTTCCACAGGCTCTAAAATAGTGGCTAATAAATCGGATACTTCTGGTGGTGTATAGAATTCCCCGGCGGTTTTTCCGCTGCCTGCGGCAAAGTGCTTAATAAGGTATTCATAAGCGTTACCAATGACATCTAAACTGCCAACGCGTTCTGTACTGAGGTTTAAGATGTCTTTACCGAAATCTTCTAAAAGATGGCGGAGTAAATCGTTCTTTTGCTTTTCTTGGCCCAGTTTATCGGTGTTGAAACTGATGTCCTGGAAGACATTTTGCAGTTTGGTCCCGTTGGCCTCTTCAATAGCATGTAAGGCTTGGTCGATGCGTTGCCCATTACCAGGTTGGCTTCGCTGCTCAAATAAATCCCAAAAACTGGCGCCTATTGGTAAAACGAAACGACGCTTTTCCATCATTGCGTTAATGAGCTCTGGGTTATCACCAAACTGAGACACCAGTTTTTTATAATCGTCTTGGTAGACATCGGATATGTATTTCAAGAAGAGCATGGTGAGAACGAAGTCTTTGTAAGTGTCAGCGCTGATGACACCACGAAAGGTGTCGCAAGCGTTCCATACTGCACTGTTGATGTCTTCTTGATTGATTTGTGTATTAGACATGGTGTAAATCCCTTATTAATCGTTTTGTTCGTCGGTTGTCATTGGCTTCTTTAACAATACTGATGCAATGGCTGCCATTTCTAGCTGCCGGTTTTCTATAAGCTTCTCATAGGTTTTTTTCTCGCGTATGACGTTGCGATGCAATTCTACTAGGCTATTTTGAGTGGCTACATCGGGTAGTGCGATTGACGTGTCTTGTAAAATTGTTTTTCGAATACTGACTTGTAGGCTGCCCTCAGCGGAGACCTTGAAATAGCGCTGAGCAGCTTCTTGATTCAGTTGCCAGCAAATGAACTCTGCCAGCACACTTTTTTGCTTTGAAGCTTTGACTCTTAACCGAAAAAAGTGGGGGGAGCAGACCGTGTTATCAGGCAGATCTTTGACTAACGAGGCTGTATTTTTTGTGCCTTTTGCTAAAAATATAATGTCGTTGAATTGAAGCCAACCAGGGTCTTTTTTCCCTGTCAGTTCTGAACATACCAAGTTGTTCGTAAATATCTCACCATCTGGGCCAATATTTCTGGCTTGTACGACAAAAGCCTCCCCTTCCTTGCTTGGTTCTATACGTCCTCTGAATGGATAGCCGGTGCTTATATCCACAAAATCACCAAGAGTTTGAGTCATTTTTATTTACCTTTATTAGATGCGCCACAGTGTGGATGAGAAAAGGGTAAACGTCAATAAAACGTAACATTATTCTAATGACGTTAAAATAAAGTGGTTTATTTTGTTTGATATTAATTTAATTTGCAGTATTGTAATGGAGTATATGGGCTATTCGGTAAAAACAAGAAGAAATAGCATTGTTATTTCATGGTTAGTCCGATGTTTAAGGTATGAAGAATTTGATGCGACTAGAAGCGTCATTAAGGAATAGATGCTTATCGTTTACTAGACGGTAAGCATCTATAAAACCAAGGCCAGCTTAAAAGTGCCGCTGGTAAGGTCGGAGGTGAGAGTCTGTACTTTACCAATATAGTAGCGCTTTTCAAGTGAGGTCTTGTTAACGGTGTTTGCTTTCATGCGGACGCATAACATTCTTTATTGAGGAAGAAGTATGGATATAAGGTTAATAGAAGTCTCGAAAGGGTTCGTGTATCTCCATTTCAAAGAAAATGGCTACGGTCTTTTTATTGATCAATTTGAGGCTTTTGGATCCTTGTTGTTGAAAACAGGTTCTGATGTTGGGTATGACGCAGAGACAGCGTCTATTTGTTATGAGCGTGATGGCAAGGAACGGAAACTCCGCTTAGCTCAGCTGTCATTTGCGCAGGCTAGAGCAGAAGAAAAATCATATGCCTGTCTGAAAAGCGTAATTTCAGACTGCAACATTTCTTTTGGCACAGAAATATCATCTGTTGATGTTGGTGAGCAACAGTCAAATTTGCTCAAACTACGGTTGTGGGATATGAGTTGTGTGGCTGAGTTTGAATTACATGCTTCTCGGGCTTTTAGTGACCTCGAAACCGCAAGTTATGTACCTTTTATTCTGCCGAAGCTCAGTGAGTCAAATCAGACTAAAGTGAAAGCTGGTGATTTTGTTGACACCCATTCAGATAGTTGCATTACAGACCAATCATGTGATGTCGCTTTATCCGACATTGATAGCATTCACCCCAAGGTGATGGCTTTTTTGCGCAGCTTTCCTGCTTTTGTTCGAGAGTTACTTCCATTAGAACGGAATGAAGTGTTGGATTATTTAACACTATCTCCGATCGTATTAGTGCGAGAAGAAGGCAAGTTATACTGCGTTGCTGGAATTCAGTCATATGTGCAAGCTGTTAATACTTTAGACAAGAAGCAAAAAGTGCCAGTTCGCTGGTTCACAGGGAAAATGGGGCTGGCTCTGAAACGACTAAACACGATGGAAGTGTTGGGCCTTCCGATTATATACAGTACAAAAAAGAGCTTGCTTCAGCAAACCTTTGACACGCTCCTGCCTTCGTTTTCCCCTTTGTATAAGCAATCTTTCTTCGCATCTTGTAGTAGCAAGAAGTTTGCGGCGTTGTTTGGGTTAGATGCTAGAACAATACAGGAGATCAGTCGTTGAGTACCCATCGTTCATCAACTGTCGAGTTTGACGGCTCTTGTTTGCATCGCTTTCTTAAAGAGATGAAGAAACAGAAATTGACCGTTGCCAATTTGACGGCGAAACAATCTCGTCAATTTATACTTCATTTTTGTAATCTGTGTCATATCCCGCCCCATTTGCGCGCTATCGATCTTTGTGTTGAAAACATCAGTGACGCCATCGAAAGTGTCAGGGATGAATGCGATGACCTTTCATTGCTAGAAGATGTGTTTGGTGAGAGATTATTAGGGCTAAGTCTCTTTGCTGATTTTATGGAAAAGCACATAACCTTGTTGAAGCAAGTGGATGCTTTTATATGGCATGAAAGACCTGATGTTGTTGAAGATCGAAGACACCCTATGCAGGGCCAATGGGGGCGATACCCCATTTATTCGATGCTTATGAATACTCTTGAAGATAATGAATATATCAACAATTTTCATGGGTTACAGATCATTGTGCTTGCGGCTTATTCATCATTGAATCATTCGCCTAAGACCTTCTCGATGTACATCAAAGACCAAGAAAAACGCTCGAAAAAACATCAAAGCGCTGCATCAACAGCTGGCTTTTTTATTCGTAATTGGTCAGATAATAATGTTGATGATGACGAGATAGAATTTTTTTGTGATGACATTAATGTGTTGGAATGGTGTGAAGATATTATAGCGGCACGTGATGATTCGGCTACAGAGGAGCGCCCAATCTACCGTCAAACAATGAGTCCATTGATTTCGAGGTGGATAAGCTTTGAGTCTCAGCGTAGAGGTGTCAACGCGACAAGAAAGCGCGGCAAAGCTAAGCCTTATAACCGAAAGTCTTCCGGCTGGCATGGCGGCTATTGCCGATATCACTCGGGCACTATCAGCGAGTCTATTTTGATTGATGACAACTGCATTGTTGAGGCGACGGGCTTTGGGCATGGTTCAAATAGTATCCCTGTTAACAGTATCAAGATAAGAAAAACTTCAGCTTTGTTACCTGAGGAAGAGGCTAAATACGCCGATTTGGAAGAGGATGAACAGGGCGATTATGATGAGATTATTAGTGTTGAAGACCCAACACCTAGCTGTAACAACATTCTCACGAATCGACAAATTACTAAAGTTGCACAATCAAATCAAAATTTGATTTGTCAATTTTCTAACGCTACCAACGTTGAAATCGCTCAGCTTGTTGAACTTTGTTTAGACGTAATGCGTCGGCCTGCGTTTTATAATGACTTGATTTCTCATGCAGCGCCAATTGCTTTATTGATGTTATATACCGGTTGCTCTTTAAGAGATGTTACTCACGGTACCAGGTGGTCTGCTGACCACCTTGCTTCTAAAGCAAAGATAACATCGGTGTTGGTGAGTGGCGAGCGGTTTTGGCTTCTCAAGGTTGCAAATGTTCGACGCGCAAAACGGATGACTCAAGATGTTTTAGAGCAATGCCGAGTTGTGGAATCACATATTAAAATTCCTGATGAGTTTGGTCTGGCTAATTTTCTACAAGAGCAGCATAAAGAGCAGCTAGAAAAAAAAGAAGTGGGGAGGATTTTTAAAAAGAAGCTACCTGAGTACCGACGTATTTTAAACGCTTTGCTGCGCTTATTACCTGATAGTAACCGATTGAATGAGCATAAAATTGCCAATTTTTTACCCGCTCATATAACTCATCAAACAGCTGATATTGCGGTTACGATCTTATCCACTGGTCAGTACCTTCCGCTCGGAAAGACGCTTTTGCATTACAGCGCGCCTTCGCCTAGTTACCTTGAATCGGTTAGGCATAAGGTTTGGAGGGATCTCTGTGATGATGTTTCTTTGCCTAGTTTTATCAAGTCAGAAGCCGCTAAATTACCTGTAGTAAATACACTGTCCGTTTCACCGTTATGCCCGACGCTGGGTAGCATTATTAATATGGTGAAGGAAAGTAAAAGTGCGATCAAATCCGCAAAAGATTCTGGTGAAATTTTGAATGTTCATAACATGATGACATATTACACCGCTCAGATGTTTGCGTATGGAACGGGGGTGCGTGCTATTTGCTCACCGCTTGCTTGCTTAACTGCTTTTGATTCCGACACAAAAACGGTCGTTATCTCTGATAAAGATGGTGATGATTTTTATAACTCACGATTATGTATATTACCTAAACTCGTTTGTCAGCAGTTAGAGGCCTATCAAAAGCACGTCGAGCAACTCAAAAACACCACTTACTTTTTGGCTATTAATAACAATTCACTAATAGACATACAAGACTATTTCTATCTCGATAAAGATCTTCATTCTGCAGAAATTAAACCTAGCCTAAGCTTTGAGCTTCAAGCCTCTTTTTTGAATCTACCGATGAACACTAACCGTCGATTTATTCGCACCTATTTGATAGAAAAAGGAGTGAGAGGTGAGTTGATTAATGCGTTTATGGGGCACTGGGGAGCAGGCCAAGAACCTTGGGGTAAATTCTCAACGTGCTCGCCCATTGAGCTTCTTGAGATGGTGGCACCGAATATTAACGATATGCTTAACGAATTGAGTTTTACGATTGAACGAGGGCTTGCTGATGTTTGAAGCGCAAGAAATTGAGTCTAACGCCTCATGGAGAGCTGAAGTAACAGAAAAGAGATTGCCGATATTTAATAAGTTTGAAGCTGACATAGCTGACTCCGAAAAGCATTATTTTGAGTACTTTATGACTTGGCTTGCTGAAGATAAAACCACAGATTCAAAAGCTATTCTTATCGGATACAAAGATGATAAAAAACGTAAAAAATTTAATGTTAACAAGCTTTTTAATCGATTTATCAACACCTGCAAGCTAGAGGCTGAAGGTATTGTTCAGGTGTCGAAGGTGCTAAGGGTACTGGTCCTGTATTTGAAAAAAATAGGTGAGTTAGACAGTAGTGTTACTCTTCCAGCGTTAACACAAAAAATGCATCGAGAGGCTGGGCGACTAACGCCTTTGAGACTTAATCGATATGTCGTTTTATATAAAGATATTGTTAACGCTTTATCTGAATCTTTGAAGCAACCGAATTGCAAGGATGACGTTAAAAGAGGACAAATACTACTGTCATCGATTGTGTATGGTGGTCTTCTGTCAGTAGAAGGCTTATACGGTTTGTTGGTTAATTCGTCTAAACAACCTTATTTTGTAAACAGTCAAAAAATTTGGCCTTTAGATCTAAAAACGAGAGAGTATCTGCACTCTGAAAGTCGTTTCTGGTATCCAGATACACTGACTGAAACACTTCTGCTCAAGAGTCAGCTCTCAGAAATTGAAATAATAACAGGCCAAAAACAAGAGATGAAAAAGAAAATAACGTCTCTTATTCAAGGTGTTTTTTCTAGCCTGCCTAAAAGTTTCAAAAAAAATCTCGTAATTAAGAAAATGAACCTTAAGGCTCTTCTTAATGTTGTGTCTGTTCATTATGAGCAGGTCGTGCCCTCGTTTGTTGTTCGATATTGTCATCGAGAGTTTATTAGTCATTCATTAAAGCCGAGCGCTATTAATCGTTTGGCGGGCTATTTTGCTCTTGGTGATGGTGTCGAAAATAGTGATTCACCTGTTAAGCCTGCTTGGGCTCCTAGTGATCAATATTTATCGCTTGATGATTCGCACTCAATGTCGAACACATCTGAGCAAGAAGAAGAGAGTCAGGCTGTAAGTTGGACATGGGTTGAAAAGCACATCAAAAAGTCAGACAGCAAGGAAAGCTTGGAGCGTGATATTTCGGTTATTCTTAAGAACGATATGGAATTGGAGCCGGTGCAAAGGTTGGTGCTGATGTGGGGTGCGCACTTAGCAAGTGTTGGTAGTAATGACTTCACAAATCTACAAACAAAACGTATTGCCTATATGATGTGCTCGGTCGGTTCTCGACTGTCAGGTTTGGTGCAAAAAGATGATATGAGTTTGTACTCTTCTGAAGATTTAGAAGGGTTATATGAAGAGCTTCTTGGTACAGTTTCATCGGCTGGTTTAAAAAGAAAATTGGCCAGTATGCTGGATCGGTTCCAGAAATATTTGGAAAACTACCACTATGTTGACGCTATTGATTCACGAGAAGTGTTTGGAATTCAAAATTCACCGTTGCCAGTTGATGCGAATATTCTGCTTGTAGACGAATACTTAAATGTCCTGAAGACATTGGAAGGTATTGATGAGCTCGACTTATCACCAGAGGTGAATGTCGTTATCAGATTAATCTTTATTCTTGGATACCGCTGTGGGCTTAGGCAAAGCGAAGGTCTAAAGTTGAGAGTAGAAGACATCCAGGGCGATGAAAATTGCTACCTTATTGTTCGACCTCACCATTATCGTACACTTAAAACAAACAATGCTAAGCGCCATTTCGAGTTGAGAAACTTTCTAAGTCACGATGAATTGTTGTTATTCAGAGACTGGTTAAACAAGAGGCGTGGGCAGCTTGATAGTGGCGAAAGTAGCTCACCTTTTCTTTTTGCATGCGCATCAAAAAGTTATAACTGCATAAATGCCGATTTGGTATTTCCTGTTATACACAGAGTGATGAGGGCTGTATGTGGGGATGATTCCCTTAGATATCACAACCTTCGTCATTCATTTGCAACTCTGACATTATTAAAACTGATGAGTGAGGAGTCTTGTCAGCTATCCATCTATGAACAGCACCCAGAAACTCAGAGCTGGTTGGCTGATAATGCAGCTCTTAAGCATTACTTATACGCGAGCCAAGATCCAACCAGAAGACACCTTTATGCGTTATCGATACTGATGGGGCACGCGTCGCCAGAGACAACATTGGAACATTACATTCATTGTATGGATTACCTTGCTCGCGTTTCGATTGAAAAACGAATAATGCCAACGGCAGAGATGTTGTCGGATGCATCAGGGCAATCTTTAACTACTATCTATCGATGGTTGCGTGATGGTGCTGATGGGTATCGTTTGGGTCTACATAAGAAGTACAAAAGAATCTTGCCGCAGCCTAGTCAAGTGATGTTTTCTGCTGCGATTTCCAATTTCAGATTGGAGCTTATTGCCAATAATACGGTCAGAAAATTTGATGACTGTCGAAAAATATTGTTTAAATTGATTCAAAGCCCAGTGTTAATAATCGATGAATATAAGCAGTATGACGCGTTATCAGAGCAAACTGGAATCAATGCATCAGAGATCAAGAAGTGGGAAAGAAATCTC
Organism: Marinomonas vulgaris; assembly: GCF_018145875.1. Taxonomy (GTDB): domain Bacteria; phylum Pseudomonadota; class Gammaproteobacteria; order Pseudomonadales; family Marinomonadaceae; genus Marinomonas; species Marinomonas vulgaris. The sequence goes on from NZ_JAGSSV010000031.1 coordinate 20,861, forward strand.
TTATCTCTGCTCAGTTTAGAAAGACATAAGATTGCTTCTGACGGTGTTGGAAACTGCTCAAGAAAAATCAATTTAGAGCGCTATCAAAACGAAACGCTACCGTTGCCAGCCAAGCCAAGAAACATCGACATTGATCAAAATGCTTATGTCGAGGTAGTAGACCGTCTTCAAATTATGGCCCAAAAAGACCCAGTCAAACTGCAAGCTCTATTAAACGGTTTTTCTAAACATACCCAAAAGCGTAACTACCTATTCAGGTTTACTGACATTGCTTCCGCCGAACCAGTCATCGATGCGTTAAGTACACTGACTAACGATAAGGTATCGTTGTCATTTACGTTGTTGCATGGGCAAAAGCAATCAGGCAATAACCTTAAAAAAGTTTGTCTACCGCATTGGAGAAAGTGTTTAAACCTCTCTAATCGACGTGTCATTCTGACAGGTTTAGCAAACAGCGATGCCAAAGTCGGCAAGTATGGTTGGTTAGGCGTTAACTTGATTAACACCGAAACAGGCAGGGCTATCGAAGGCTTAAGGTATGCTTTCGCGATGATGTATGTGTTGGAGGCAGCTATTGTCTAATAAATTTTGGTAAGTCTAGGTTGCTTTATGCCCGGTTATTAATTGTGCATTTTTGCAAGTATGCTATTGTCAATTTGTGACCAAAAAATAGCTGTTAAAGCACTTTAATGCACCTTTTATTTAATTTTTATTATTTTATAAGTTGCTGATTTAATTAGATTAAAGTGCATTAAATGTATCTAAAATATACATGTGCAGTTCTCTACGGAGGGCTACAAAGGCATGAGTCAAAGTCGAGGCACTCAGAGAGATTAGAGCAGCTTCGTCCGTGAAAGAATTCACTTTTTGTCATCTAGACCTGCCCATGTCGCATCAACTCATTTTTGTCGAAAAGCAGTAAACCAAAGGTCACCAGCAAACACACAAAGAAGTTTTCTTGACTGTAATGAACGGAATAGCGAGATATTGATTTAAAAAAGAAAAAGATGGGGCTTAGTATACAGCTGTGTGTCAATCGAAGCAGGGCGTAATGGCGAAAGGATCAAAGAAATAAAATAGTTTAAATAATTATTTGGTGTGTCGATATGTAGTGGGTTAATAAAGTAAAATTTGAAAATGTATTATCCAATTTACTTATATTGTTTAATCAGTAATGCCAAGGCGCTCACTTGCTCTTCTTAGTCGCTCATCCCCTCGGCGATCGTATTTTTGAGTGGTGTTGATGCTCGAATGACCCATAGCGTCTTTGACGGTGACGATATCTTCGCCGTTATCCAGCATTGCTGAGGCGAAGGTACGACGCAAATCGTGAGGGGCAAATTTTTCAATCCTCGACTCTATTCGACGCATTTCAAGGATATGATAAATAGCTTGATCAGATAGCCTTGAGGTTGTGACATCATCAAATCGCCTTATTCTTGAAAATAGGGCGCCGGAATACACCCCCCTAACCTCATGAATCCATCGCTCGAGTCTTTCCCAAGAGCCGTTTGGTACAAAGGCCAGTCTTTCTTTGTTGCCTTTTCCAAGCACTTTTAGCGCCTTATCTTTATAGATCATATCGTCAATATCAAGAGCCACCACTTCCGATCTACGCAGCCCGCAACCTAAAAGAACACCTAAAATCGCAGCGTCTCGCAACCCCATAGCGCTGTGGTCGCCGGCACAAGTATCAAAAAGGCGTCGGATTTCACGCCTTTCAAGCGCTCGACCTTTCGTGAGGCGAGAACCTCTTACTGAGCGGATTTGCTTGATATGCTGAAAGCTGTCTGTATCTATCTGCTTCATTGTCCAGGCTTCAAGAGCAACGCCTTTTAGTGCTGAAAGGTAAGTATTAATGGTTGCTGGGGCTTTTTCGGTGCTGGCGAGCATTTCGAGTACGGCCAGAACGTGATGGCGCCTTAATGAACTCCAAATGCAGTGCTTTAAGTCATCGAATCCAATCATCCTTGAAACAATGTTAAGAAATGATTGCATGGTCTGCCTACTGCGCTTTGAACCTAGGCTTAATAAATAGGCGATAGCAGGATTGTCTTGAACGTTACTTAAAGTGCTGGATGGCAATAGTAGCTCTTGGTTGATATCTTCTCTAATGAGCAATCTAGGATAAGCATCATTATGATCCATTTCTACCTCACTCATTGTTGAATCAAACCTATATCAAAATTGACCACATCGAACTCATATGAACAACTCGCACTTTTGTCTAAATCTCTTATGTTTTCAGGCTTCAAAAAAGCTATTACTACGCACATGAATGTTATTACAGAAACTTTACTTTTTCAAACGTACATTTTAATAAGTAGAAAATTTACGTTTTCAATGCCTGCTTGTGATGGTGCTTCTTAAATTGGTCGATCGAATATGAGTGCGGTTATTGCGGAGCTTATATGATAATAAAGATAATTAATTTATTATAAAATTTTAGCTTGTGTATTTCTTCTTTAGGCGTAAAAGTTGACCTATTTTGGAAACTGCCCTGGCAGAGTACTGTTATCCTTCAGCTCGAACCAGATAATCCAAAGTGTACCATCAAATAAAATGGCTCTATTGAGAGGGAAACTACGATTAAGACATCTAACCTTAGCCAGTGTTTCTAACTCGGCTAAAAAACAAAAAATGTCACCCATTTCATTACTTTTAGCCCTTAAACACGCTCATTCGGCCTTGTTTACGGGCTTTTAAACGGATTAACCCCTTGTAGCTCGTATCATCTGGTCAATTCTGAACACATTGGCTAAGGCAAACAGCATCGACAGTTTGTTATTATTTTTCTCTAAGCCACGATAGACGACTTTCCTAAAACCAAACTGACGCTTTATGATTCGAAAGGGGTGCTCTACTTTTGCTCGAATACTGGCTTTTATGTATTCCGTTCGGATAGGTTGCTTGTTTATTCTTGGATGTTTCTTGAGAAGGCGCACTTTGCTTGGCATTTCAGCAATCAACCAATCCGCTTTGATGTCTTTAAGCTCTTCTCGTTTTTGAGCGCCTCGATAACCTGAATCCGCCGAGATAAAACGTTCCTCACCATGAAGCAGATGTTCTGTTTCTGTGATGTCGTGTACGTTAGCTGCCGTTGTGCTTAGACTGTGACTCAGCCCAGTTCTAGCATCAACGCCGATATGAGCTTTTAACCCGAAGAACCATTGCTTACCTTTTTGAGTCTGGTGCATTTCTGGATCGCGTGCTTTCGCTTTATTTTTAGTCGAGCTAGCCGCTTCAATAATAGTGGCGTCGACAATCGTGCCTTCTTTTAGATAAATACCAGCGCTGGACAACCACTTGTTGACCTCTTTGAACAGCTGACGGGAGAGCTTATGCTTTTCCAGTAAGTGCCTAAAATTCATGATGGTCGTGTGATCCGGGATAGCACTGTCTAACGACAATCCAGCGAACAAACGCATGGACGTGATTTCATAAAGCGCATCCTCCATAGCAGGGTCGCTCATGTTGTACCAATGCTGCATGCAGTGAATACGAAACAGGGTGGATAACGGATACGGTCTTCTTCCTTTTCCTGCTTTGGGGTAAAAAGGCTCAATAACGGCTTCAAGCTGGTCCCAAGGCATCAATTCATCCATCCGAGAAAGGAAAATTTCTTTGCGTGTTTTACGACGCTTGTTGTTGAATTCGCTGTCGGCAAAAGTGAGTTGATGTGACATGGTCAGGCTCGAAGGTTAAAAATGAATTGTCTCATGCGCGGGACTTATTCGCATCTTCCAGAGACAATTAGGCCATAGCAGTTTAGGGTAAAATGTACGCTTTCGGCCAAAATTATATCTTTTGGCCGTGCTAGTAAAAGACCCTGTAAATTACAATCTGGATTCACAAATCGTAATGCTCCCAAGCATATCGCCACTCATCCCATTTCAAAAAAAGCTGATCCATTATTAACCAGGCAGAAAAAGAGGTAATCATGTGTTAAGATTCATGTATGAAAAAATTAGACGCACGTAAGCTCACACCTGAAATTCAACAACACAATCGAGACTTGGCTATCCGGCCGTTCCAGCAAGACAAAAAGAGAACAGAAATTGTAGGTATTCACTATAGCGTTGTTTGCCGCTGGATTAGGGCTTGGGTGAAAAAGGGTGAGGTGGCGATAAAACAGGGACAAAGAGGCCGAAGATCAGCAGAGGAAAGGCTGCCCACTGAAGCTCAAGAATCAGTCTTGAAAAAGTTAATTTGTGACAAAAATCCAGACCAAATGAAGCTGCCCTTTGCACTCTGGAATCGAAAAGCAATTCAGGCCGTGGTCAAACAGATGTGGAGTATTCACATTGCTATTCGCACGGTCGGTGACTATTTAAAACGTTGGGGGTATGCCCCTCAGAAGCAAGCAAAACGGGCTTACGAGCGCAAACCAAAAGCGGTTAAAAAATGGTTGGATAACACTTACCCTAAGATCAAAAGCCGAGCCTTTGAGAAGAGTGCTGAGATCTACTGGGGCGATGAAACAGGTATTCGAAATGACTGCCAGCACAGTCGAGGTTATGCACCAAAAGGAAAAACACCCGTTATAGAAATTAATGCCAAACGCTTCTCAACGAATATGATCTCAGCGGTTAATAATCAAGGAACGGTCCGTTTCATGATGTATGGAGAAAACATGACCGCGAAAGTGCTACTGTGTTTTATGAAGCGGCTGATAAAAGATGCAGGGCGAAAAGTATTTCTCATTTTGGATAATCTTCGGGTACACCATGCCAAGTTGGTAAAAGCATGGTTAGCGCGTCATGAGGATGAGATCGAGGTCTTCTATTTGCCATCATATTCACCAGACCTGAATCCAGATGAATACTTGAACGCTGACCTTAAGGCTGGGATACGAAGTTCGGCACCAGCTAGAAATCAAGAAAATTTAGCAGGTAAAGTGCTTAGTCACATGAGGATTCTGCAACAAAAACCAAAGAGAGTTGCAAAGTACTTTGAACATCCAGTAATCAGCTACGTATCATGAATATACTTTCCCGCTGGGTTAATAATTCTATTTCGCTAAAACTGTACTTATAAACAATTAGATATGAAATTTTAATAATGAAAAATACCCTTACAGCTAAAAGTCAAACTCCAGAAAATATTGGCGGTACAGTGGCAATCAAATATGAGCGTCTTGCTCATATCGTTCGTCAAGTAGTCCGAGATTTTCAAGTTTGTCTAGAGAGCCAGCTCCAACCACATGGTGTGAACCATGGATATTGGTCATACCTACGAGAACTATGGAGTGAAGAAGGACTATCCCAACGCGAACTTAGTGAACGAGTTGGTTTGTCTGAGCCGACAACTAATTCCGTCGTTAAAAGAATGGAAGCAGCTGGCTTACTTGAATTGCGTCCTATTGTTGAAGGGAAGCCTAGGCGTCTAGTTTACCTAACGCCGAAGGGCCGTAGCTTACAGTCTGTTCTCGTACCAAAGGCGGAGGTGATCAACCTCCTCGCCGTAGAAGGAATATCCGAAGAAAAGGTAGCTATTCTAAGGGAATGTCTTTTAACCGTTCACAACAATCTAGCTACATTACAATCCGGAGAAGCCGATATAGTCAACTAAATCGAGCCTTCCAAACCTGCTTAAATTCTTAGTATTCGAAACTCTTCCGTCAGTTCCGTAAGTATGATTGTTATCAAAATGCATTAGCAGAAAGAGTGAATGGTATCTTGAAGCAAGAGTTTTTGATTGCGTATTCCGGTGATTGCGATCGCCCATTTCGGTTTAATCCGGCCACCTGATCTTGCCTTTTTTCTCTCGTCTTA
>NZ_JAGSSV010000032.1 GCF_018145875.1 Marinomonas vulgaris
CACGATCATCAATCAAACACGGATTGAATGCAAATGCTGCATCAACTGATCAAAAAGCGTTCATGCGTTTGCCCTGCTCTACAACCCAAGCTGATTTTTTGATTGCAGAGTATAAAGAGTCGGAAATTAGACTTTATCCCACTCAAGATGCTGTTAACTTAGACCTAGCAAGTGGCCGTATTGATGCACAAGCAGGTGATATCATGCCAATGACTGACTGGTTAAGTTCAGAAGAAGGCGCATGTTGCGAACGAGTTGGCGAAATGATTACTGACCCTGCCTATGTGGGTGAAGGTGTTGGTATTGCTTTAAGAAAAGAAGACAAGGAGTTGCTAAATGAAATCAATTCAGCTTTAGCTTCCATTATATCAAACGGCATTTATCAGGAAATAAATGATAAATACTTCTCTCTGAATATATTAACCCTTAAATAGATAATATTAGGCATTAGATTAATAATCTAATGCCTAATTATTAAAGAAATGAGTATTAATAGGCATGATAGCAGTTTCGGAAATTTTAGAATACTTAAGCTTTGGCGATACTGGCTGGGGTGATGAGCTGTTAAAAGGCTTATGGATTACTTTGATGCTTGCTTTCACCGCATTACCAGTGGGTTTGATTTTAGGAACGATAGTAGCCTCTTTTTCTATTAGTAAAAGCCGTACAGCAAAAACATTTGCTTTATTTTATACAACAATAATTAGGGGATTACCTGAACTTTTAACTCTATTCATTATTTACCATGGCGTTGGATTGCTAATCAATCAAATTTTGAAGTGGTTTAGCTCCAAAAACTTATACTTTGAATTTAGTCCGTTTTTAGCTGGTGTTGTGGCTTTAGGGCTTGTATTTAGCGGCTACTCTGCAGAAGTACTTCGTGGTGCATGGCAGTCTATAGATAAGGGACAAAGAGAAGCAGGCATCTCCTTATCCATGAAAAGAGTACAGATTTTCTGGTTAATTGAGCGTCCACAGATCATGCGAATAGCATTACCTGGATTAGGTAATTTATGGATCAATTTAATAAAAGATACAGCCCTAGTTTCTGTAATTGCTCTTGATGATTTAATGAGAGTAACAAACATTGCGGTTGGATCTACTAAAGAACCGTTTTTGTTCTACCTTACTGTCTGCTTAATATATTGGGGGGTCTGTATCATATTCGAGAGAATACTCGAGATACTTGAGAGACGCTCTAACCGTGGATTTCGATCTAACAACTAATATAAAAGGTAAGTTATATGTTAGATATCATACAAAGCCATACTTCTACATTATTAAATGGTGTAATACTAACCATTAAAATTACTTTTATATCAGTAATTATCGCCTCAATACTTTCTATCCCACTTTCTGTTTTAAGAGCAAGATCAGAACTATACTTTAAATTACCTATTAAAGCATTCATCTCATTTTTCCGTGGTACACCATTAATTGCTCAACTTTTTCTTGTTTATTACGGAACAGGCCAGTTTCGCCCTTTTTTAATGGATATTGGTATGTGGGCTTTCTTTAGGGACCCTATAAATTGTGCCTTATTAGCCTTCACGTTAAATTCACTCGCTTATCAAACGGAAATTTTACGTGGTGCCATTCAATCAGTTAACAGAGGTTCTATTGAAGCAGGTCGAGCAATGGGGATGAAATCAACCTTGCTTTATCGTCGAATCATTATGCCCCTTGCTTATCGCTTAGCCTTTCCAGCTCTTGGTAATGAGTACATTCTAATGCTCAAAGGAAGCGCTGTTGCCAGTGTAATTACCGTTATGGACTTAATGGGACAAACAAGACGAGTTTTCTCTCAAACGTTTGATATATCAACATATTTTATTGCTGCCTGCCTTTATTTGTTAATTACAACCGGATTTGTATTTTTTTGGCACCAGATAGAACGGATTATTAATAGACACCTTGTTTATAAGAAAATCTCTGTTAACCACCGAAATTCATTCCAAACAGGTCACTCATAGATCCCCCAAAAATTAACAACGAACTTTATACCTTTACCAGTAATAAAACTTAAAAATAGCGATGATAAAAGTGATATTTCTATCTCTTCAGATTCGCTCGACTTAAAAAAGGAAAACCTATGAACACTCTAGAATTACAAGCTCCATATTTAATTTTTCTGGGCGACGCTGAAGACTTGCTTATGGCAAAAGTAGCAAAAGGAATAGCCCATTGGCGACCAGAAAAATGTGTTGCTCAGTTGCGTTTAAAAGAAGCAAAGGCAGACCTAGGGCTTCCAGAAATGTCTATAGCGGCGGCGGCTGAAGCGGGTGCAAAAACTTTTGTATTAGGCTTAGCTCCAATTGGTGGTAATTTACCGAAAGAATGGATAAGCATACTAATAGAGGCGATGGAAGCTGGGTTAGATATAGCTAGTGGTCTCCACATGAAGTTAGCGGATATACCTGAATTGGTCGATACAGCTCTTCGTACTGGGCAAACTTTATTTGATGTTCGAGTACCAAAAGGTGAAATGGTATGCGGTACTGGGTTACCACGATCAGGTAAGCGCTTACTAAGTGTGGGGACAGACTGCTGTGTAGGCAAAATGTTTACCACGCTAGCAATTCATAAAGAGATGGAAAAGCGTGGCATAAATGCAACATTTAGAGCAACTGGCCAAACTGGTATCTTAATTGAGGGGAATGGTGTTCCTATAGACGCTGTAGTATCAGATTTTATTGCTGGCATGGTTGAAACACTCTCTCCAGATAACGTCGAGAATCACTGGGATATTATTGAAGGTCAAGGCTCTTTGTTTCATCCAGCTTATGCAGGTGTAAGCCTTGGGTTACTTCATGGCGCACAGGCAGATGTTTTGATTATCTGTCATGAAGCTGGTCGTATTCAAATGGACTCTATGGAAGGTTATGTGGTACCTGATATAAATAAGGTAATCGAAGTTAATCTTGCAATGGGAGCCGTTACCAACCCAAATATTCGTTTAGGTGGGATATCACTTAATACTGTCAATTTATCTCATGAAGAAGCTCTTCGTGAGATAGCACATCTTGAAGAAAAATTTGGGGTTCCAGTTGTTGACCCTGTCCGTACCGGAGTGGCTTCAATTGTAGATCAACTGGAGAACCTATGATGCGAAATATGTCTATAGATACTGAAAAATGGCCGTTACATAAGCCGTTTATCATCTCGAGGCTAGTACAATTAAATGGTGAGGTTATTGTTGTCACAGTTGAGCAAGATGGTTGCACTGGTCGTGGTGAGTGTGAGCGTATGGATGTATTTGAGCCTGATTATCCTGATATTTTAAAAATGATAGAATCAGTAAAACCTTTAATTGAAGCTGGATTAAGCCGAGAGGAGTTACCATTACACCTTCCTGCAGGAGCTGCTAGAAATGCGGTAGACTGCGCTTTATTTGAATTAGAAGCCAATATGCTAGGCTGCTCAACTTGGGAATTGGCGGGCTTAAAAAATTCACCGTCGCCAGTCACTACGGTATTTACACTATCTCTAGATACTCCAGAAAATATGGCTAGTGCCGCGGCACTGGAAAATCATCGTCCTATTTTAAAACTTAAGCTCGGGCGAGATGGTGATCTAGAGCGGGTAAGAGCTATACGAGCCGCAGCACCTAATACAAGATTAGTCATTGATGCGAACACTGGATGGAGCTTTGCACAACTCGAAGAGTATTTACCGCATCTTGTCAATTTAGGTGTTGAGATGATAGAGCAACCACTTCCCCCTCTGGAAGAGCATTTATTGTCAGGATTAAATCCTGCAATACCAATTGTTGCTGACGAATCCTGTTTGGACCGTTCCTCTCTTCCTATGCTAATGGGTCGGTATCAAGCAATTAACATTAAGTTAGATAAAACAGGAGGAATAACTGAAGGCCTTGCCCTACTAGAAGAAGGGCAAAAACTAGGATTTGATATAATGGTTGGTTGTATGATTGGCACTTCTTTAGCGATGGCGCCAGCTTTATTGCTTGCACAACAGGCGCGTTGGGTTGATATTGATGGTCCACTCTTACTGTCAAGAGACAGAGACCCTGCCTTGCACTATGAAGGTAGTACAGTTAACTTTGTTAAAGGTGTATGGGGTTAACATTTTTAAGGAAATTACGATCAACGGAGCACAAACAGTTGGTCTCTTTCCTCCTATTAAAACACAAAATATCATCAATTTTAGTACACCCTTCCCCTAAACAAGGCAATGTAACCCTGTTTAGGGTTTTTTTGAACGGTTTATGTCTGACTGAAATCGTCTTATTTTCAGGCGTCAAACTGTCTATTCGAGTTGTGCAAATATTTCATGTCTTTTCATTATAAAACCCTTCTCAAATCTCCCCTGCATGTTGTGTAATTAGGCGATAAATGCTCACGTTTCATCGGCCAGGTTGGAGATGTGCCTTGCGACGCAAAGAACACGTTACCTAATCCACTGTGGTTAATTTTATCGACAACAGACATCAGTGCTTTTGATTGCGTTCGGTTTATTGAAGGTTGAAACAAATCTTCTTGAAAAGTACCCTGTTCATAAAAGTCAGCCAACATAACCCCCGCTTTGGCAAAGCGAAACCCCGCTCGGTAGATTTGTTGGAAGATCACATTCGTCACCTCCAATAAATCGCGGGTGTCATCTGTGGGATTGGGCAGTTCCGCTGACAGTGCTTTTGAGCACTGCGGCTCGCCAGGAATAAATGGACTGGTTCTAATGAATACAGTCACAACACGACAAAGACGCTGCTCACCTCGCAATTTTTCGGCCGCTCTCGTGGTGTATTTCGCTACAGCTTCTCGTAATTCTTGTTTATCCGTCACTTTATGACCAAACGATCTGCTGCATACAATCTGTTGTTTGGTGGGTCGAACGGTTTCAAGCTCCAGACAAGACGCTCCATTGAGCTCACGGACAGTGCGTTCTAACACAACAGAGTACTCGCTGCGTATGGCTTTGGGGTTAGCGCGGGCCAAGTCTAACGCGGTATGAATGCCCTGAGCTTTAAGCCGTGTTGATATGCGCCGTCCTACTCCCCAAACATCACCCACATCGACCAACGCCAGTAGTGCATATTTCGGAGCATTCCGAACGCGGTTTTCGCTCTTCCGAACGCTGATTTCGGAGTTCGCTTAAAAGTGTTCGGATAATCGCGGAAATAGGTGTTCGGATCATACCGAAACGCTATTTTTCAAGTAAGTTGTCGCGTATTTTACATTATGATAACAAACTTGGTTAAGCCGCTTTCTTTTCCGGATTCAAGAATACTTCACTGATATAGTTCCAGTCTCTCGTCTGTCGACTCCACCTTTCCGGGCTAGTTAGCTGGGCTTGGCGATAGACCTGCTTTCGCTGAACAAGGATTTCTATATCTTCACCGTTATGTCTTTGTTGAGGTGTCACATACTTGATACCGCTGTGTTTGTGTTCCCTGTTATACCAATGGGTGAACTCTGCCACCCATGCTCTGGCATCATCTAAAGAGCTAAACCCTGCTACAGGCCAAGTTGGATGATATTTAACTGTTTTGAACAGTGATTCTGAATATGGATTGTCATTGCTTACCCTTGGTCGCGAATAAGAACTTATGATCCCGAGATCCTGCATCTTAGCCAGCAGTGTAAAACTTCTCATTGGAGCACCATTGTCTGAGTGGAGAACCACCTGTGATGTGACACATTTTTCACTCCACACCGCTCTTTGTAGAAGCTCGGCTGCATGCTCTCCTAGCTCTTGCTCAAAGACATCTGTACCAACAATTTTTCGGCTGAAAATATCGGTAATCATATACAGATAGTAATGGTTGCCTTTTATCACTGACGGCAAATAACTGATATCCCAACTCCACACTTGGTTTGGTGCTGTCGCTTTCTGAGCACGTGGCCGCTTATAGCAGCCTTTAGCCTTAGCTCTCGAACGACTAGCCAATTGATTGTGCTCCCTAAGCACCCGGTAAAATGTAGCTTCAGAAGCAATATAAGTCCCTTGGTCAGCAAGGGAGGGAACAATCAGATTTGGTGGACAATTTGCAAACTCCGGTGAGTTACAAATATTCAAAATAGTCTGTCGTTCCTCGTCTGACAGCTTATTGTGTGGTGTCGGCCTGTCTGAAGAATTGCGCATATCTTCAGATATTGCTCCAGTATCACTGTCTACCCATCGTTGCAAGGTACGGATAGATACCCCAATGACCTCACATGCCCGAGTCTTACGGGCACCTTTGAAAACAGCTTCTTCGACAAGAGTCACGATATTCAGCCGCTCTGGGAGAGAAGTTAATCTTCCTCGTCGTTTTCCCAGAGAGCATTGAACTTTTCCCGCAACACCAGAAGGGCTGCGGTTTCAGCTAAGGCCTTATCTTTTCGGGCTAATTCTCTTTCTAATTCTTTGATTCTTTTTCTATCTGCACGGCGTTGGGAATCTTGTTTATGCTTAATTTCATTTTTCGGTTGATGTGCTTGAATGGAAGCGGTTCGCCACTTCTTTACTTGTTCCACGAAGAGCCCTTTTTCGCGGCAGTACGCCGACAGTTCATGCTCGGACATGGTGGCAGTCTCAATAACAAAAGAAAAAACCTGTTCGGCGCTATAATGTGCGTTTCCTCCGTCATCATTAATTGGTAGCAAACCCTCTTCCTTCAATTCTTGTCTCCACTTGTTAACTGTTCCATTCCCAACATCTAATTTATCAGCAATATGCCGAACAGAGTAACTATATGGAGGAAGCAACCAAACTCTTCCTTGCTCCCTTATTTCTAAATCAATTGCAGGCCTTGGCATGTTGTCTCCTTAAATAGGTCAAATTAATAGGCGACAACTATGCTGACACGGGGGGGAAATGGCTGTTCGGAATGCTCCGAAATATGCAGAAGGCACACCAGCTTGGCTTTTTCTTTTTGTAAGCAGCAATCAACCAATCCACTTTGATGTCTTTTAGCTCTTCTCGTTTTTGAGCACCTCGATAACCTGAATCCGCCGAGATAAAACGTTCTTCACCATTAAGTAGATATTCTGTTTCTGTGATGTTGTGTACGTTGTGCTTAGACTTTGCGTTAGCCCTGTTCTAGCATCAACGCCGATCTGAGCTTTTAGCCCGAAGAACCACTGCTTACCTTTTTGAGTCTGGTGCATTTCTGGATCACGTGCTTTTACTTTATTCTTGGTTTAAATAGCTGATTCAATAATAGTGGCGTCGACAATCGTGCTTTCTTTTAGATAAATGCCAGCACTGAACAACCACTTGTTGATCTCTTTGAACAGCTGATGGGAGAGCTTATGCTTTTCAAGTAAGTGTTTAAAATTCATGATAGTCGTGTAATCTGGAACAGGCATTGCCTAACGACAATCCAGCAAACAAACGCATGGGCGTGATTTCATAAAGCGTGTCTTCCATAGCAGGATCGCTCATATTGTACCAATGCTGCATGCAGTGAATGCGAAACATCGTAGACAGCGGTTACGGGCTTCTTCCTTTTCCAGCCTTTGGATAGAAAGTTTCAATAACCGCTTCAAGCTGATTCCACGGCATCAGTACATTCATTCGAGTCAAGAAAATCTCTTTACATGTTTAAATACGTTTGTTGTTGCATTCGCTGTCGGCAAAAGTGAGTTGATGTGACATGGTTAGACTCGAAGATTAAAGGTGTATTATCTCGTGCGCGGGACTTATTCGCATATTCCTTAGACAGTTCTCACAACTGCACGACTTTTTAACAGCAGTTTCCTTAGCTGACGCTCACATTTCTTGCTCGTTTTGTCTAAAAATAATCACTGTTGTGCATGTTTATACTGGTGGATAAATAAAAAATCATTTAGCATCAATGGATAAAGATTTTCAGGACAGAGAAAACGCGCTGGGGATAAAAGTTATAACACGCACGCTTGTTTAGCTATTTTTGAATTTTATGAAAGAATTTATAAAACACTTTAAATTCAGTTGGTTATAGAGAAATCTAGACGTTTTTTGAAATGTGTAAACGCGCATGCGCACTATTAAAATGTTAGCCAGCAATTCATTTACATTGGCAATATGATTAAATTTGGAACATTACGTAAATATGCTAAAACTAAGAATTGGATTTCAAACAAGATGATTGAATTTCTCAAAATACCTTTTAGATGGTTTTTTTCTACTCAACCAGAAGAAAAAAATGAAACAGATCCTGCCAAAAAATTATTAAACAGCATGAGAATTACTGCTAAATGTAGATTTAATGCTTCAGTTAGATTAAAGAGAGCAAGTACATATTCATTCTTAACTACTACGATATTATCGCTAGGTTTAATATTTATCCCTTTATTTCAAAATTCAGGCCTCCCCATTCCATATAGCTCTGAAGTGCTAAGCATGTTGCAGATATTCTTAGCTGTTGCGGTTCTTGTATACTCAGTTGTTAACGCAACAGCTAAGTATGATTTACGAGCACAGTCATTAGATGATTGCGGTGTCAGCATCAAAGAGTTAATCCGTACGCTTAGAAATGAAATGGCGGAGTCTAAGGCAAGTGGAAAGAGTATTAATCTAGAAACATACCATGATAAATATCATGTGATCTCAACAGAACCAGAAAATCATACTAGGGTTGATCATCTTTTTGCTGTTTTGGATACTCCTAGTGATTTCGATATTACAGGTGGGAAAAGGTTATTCATGCATATTAAGTCATATTCCATGTATTTACTTTCTTATATAATCCCAACATCGATGATGCTTTTTGAAATATTATTTATTTTAGATATGTTAAAGATAACAACTTGTTTTAAAGGTGTTTTTTCAGCAGTAGCTGGCTAATCGGGTAGCCGGAGGTATCTAGCCTCCAGCCCCCACAACACCCTGCATGCGGATCCGCACAGGGCGTTTCACTTAGAATGGTGAAGCTTAATCCATCCATCGCGTAACGAATATAATCCTTCGGTTTTTAAATAAGCATTTGATAATGCCTGATTAATCCCCGGAGTTTTAGAGCTACGCCATGGGCCTTTACTCGTAATACCACAAGCTACCGCAGCTTGAACGCGAACACCTAGCCTCATTAAATTTCTTACTTTAGTGCGTGGCTTTCGCCACTGTCGCCAATAAGCCATTCTAACTCTGCGACGAATCCAATGATCTAGATCCATGCAAAGTTGATAGCAATTGGCGATACCAAAATAATTAATCCAGCCCCGTAAATACTGGCTGGTTTTAAAGAGCTGATAGCGCATCGACACGCCCCAGTTTCGGTTGGTTAAACGCCGTACTTGTTCCTTAAATCGATGCAGTGTTTTCGGATGAATCTGAATTCTTCCTGATCGAAAAGTGAAGCCCAGAAATTTACTTTCTGAGGTTTTCACAACGCAACTTTTATCACTGTTAACGATGAGTTTTAATCGACGCTCCAAGTAGTTCGAGATGCTGTTAAGGATACGTTCGCCAGCACGCTTACTTTTCACCAAAATAGTAAAGTCGTCAGCGTAGCGAGCAAACTTATGGCCTCGTTTCTCTAATTCTTTGTCGAGTGGATCTAACATAATATTCGCGAGCAGAGGTGAAAGTGGGCCACCTTGTGGAACGCCTTCACGGCTTTCTGAAAAGTAGTTATCTTTCATTATTCCTGCACGTAAATACTTTGCAATTAATCTCAATAACGCTTTATCCTTCAGCTTATAGCTCAGGTACGTCATTAATAGATCGTGATTCACTCGATCAAAGAACTTCGAAAGATCAACATCAACGGCAAAGCGTCGGCCTTCCTTGATAATGTTTTGTACTTGTTTAGCAGCTTGCTGCCCATTTCTGTTCGGTCTGAATCCAAAACTGTTATTGGAAAATGTCGGATCAAAAATAGGCACTAGTATTTGAGCAATCGCTTGCTGAATGACGCGGTCTTTAATCGTAGGAATGCCAAGCTGACGAATACCCCCGTCAGGCTTTTCAATTTCTACGCGACGAACAGGATCAGGTTTATAAACGCCTGATTTAAGTTCTTGCATCACTCGTTCCCATTGACCGGATCTTACCCAGTCTGGAAACTCTTCAATGGTCATGCCATCGATGCCAGCGGCTCCTTTGTTGGCTCGAACACGTTTCCATGCAGCTTGAATATTTTCTCGCTGCAGGGTGCGTTCGAATAGATTTTCGCTAAAGGATGGCTGCAAGCTAAAATGCTGAGTCACGTCATTACCGGACGGTATTCGTGTGTTCAAATCTGGCAAGGCTCCTCCTTTATTCTAAATGTTCAGGCCTTCACCGTGTCCCAGCCATTACGATGGGCGTTTGGCTACTATGCCGTCTGCTGACTTCTGCTTAATCACTAATATAGTTACCCATATCAGCGCTATCGGTTTCATCATATTTGCTCAAACAGTTTGATGAATTCTGTTTGCCAAGCCTGTTTAAATCAGTAGCTTAGAACTGTTTAAGTTTCCGATCGCCTGTTAAGCAGATCTCCCCAGATAAGAGCATGAACTTTCCCTGCGCAACTGCATCATTTACGGTGGCCGTTAGATCACAGGGCTTCGTCGTCTTGTGCCAACTCGCCTCCAGCCTACGCCTCATATGATATTCTTGTTCATCAGCTCGCAGTTTTGCTAGCGGCTTCCTTCAGACCAAACCTCGCGGTTAAGCCCTTGCCATTCGCTAGTAGTTAACATCTAATAACGACATAAATCGCTAAGGATGGTGACCTTCCTACAGAGGACTTTCACCTCATTAGTTCATGCCCATGCTGGGCGTACACAAGCGCTTTAAACGGAACGTAAACAGTTGGCTGTTGTTCGTTCCTCACAAATTTTAGCCAACTATTTCCGTCCGCTTAAGCGGGCGTTAGGTATTCAGAGGGAACTATGAAAAATTACAAATCCCTAATTAGTAATTTGCCTGTAGCAGACCATGCTATTGGGACAAAACTAGCTACTTGGGAAAAATATCAAGAGAGCCACCCAGAAATCTGGAATACATTACAATCTATATTTTCTGGTGAACTGGAGGTAAAACTATGCAGACAAGACCTCAAAGACATCGCTCATACTCAGGATTACAAAAAGTTAATAATAGCAACCATTCTATGGGGCTACTCATCAGGTATGAGAGGTAACAATTTCTCAAAGATTATTAATAAATTGCCTGAAATAGTATCTTTATTACAGTGTGCATCGAAGGGTATTGATAACTGGAAAATACACTACAAAAAAGTAAAAGAAATTAGTGGACTAGGATTATCTACATACTCAAAATTTCTATATTTTGTTGGTGGTAAAATTGGAGAGCATGAACCACTAATTTTGGACATACGTGTAATTGAAGCCATTAATACAGGTATATATAAAGAGTTTGTTGGTATGAAGCGTATAACTTATACAAATGCTCCAAACCTTTATCCTGAATATCTGAAAATTATGAATAATTTCGCACTATCTTCAGAATGCACCGCAGCACAGGCAGAGATGTTTTTGTTTATATTTGGGCAAAATTTAAAACAACATACCTAAGGAAATTGCGATTAAGAAGTCGCACAGCAGTCAGTATTTCTAACTCAGTTAAAAAAGCGCAAAATGTCACCTATTTCAGTACTTTTAGTCCGTAAACAAGCTCATTCAGCCTTGTTTACGGGCTTTTAAACGGATTAACCCCTTGTAGCTCGTATCATCTTGTCAATTCTAAACACATTGGCTAAGGCAAACAGCATCGCCAGTTTGTTATCATTTTTCTTTAAGCCGCGATAGACGACTTTCCTAAAACCGAACTGACGCTTTATGATCCGAAACGGGGGCTCTACTTTTGCTCTGATACTGGCTTTTATGTATTCCGTTCGGATGGGTTGCTTATTTATTCTTGGATGTTTCTTGAGAAGGTGCACCTTGTTTGGCATTTCAGTAATCAACCAATCCGCTTTGATGTCTTTGAGCTCTTCTCGTTTTTGTGCGCCTCGATAACCTGAATCCGCCGAGATAAAGCGTTCTTCACCATGAAGCAGATGTTCAGTTTCTGTGATGTCGTGTACGTTGGCCGCCGTTGTGCTTAGACTGTCCGTTAGCCCTGTTCTAGCATCAACGCCAAATGTTAACTTTTAAGCCAAAGTACTACAGCTTATCTTTTTTGAATTTGGTGTAGCTCTTAGCCATGTGCTTTCGTTTTATTCTTGGTATGTGATCTCCCGGCCAAACAATTAGTTGAGCCATCAGACCTTATCGATATTAGTTTACGCTGTCCTTATAATTCTAGAACACCTATTTCGCAATGGTGAGCTGACCCGAATTCGTAACTTCAGCAGCCAAAATATGGATATTATCTTTCCACAGGCAAGCTTAAAAATTGACTTGGTGAGATGAGCTCTATGTACTTTGCAACTTCCATTGCTAACAAGTCATTTCCTCTATCAGCTATGATTTGAAGTCCCACTGGAAGACCATCAACTTGACCGCATGGGACAGATAAAGCAGGTTGCTGTGTTAAATTAAATGGATAAGAAAATGGAGTCCACTCCATCCAATGCTTTTGTTGATTATTTTCAGTATTTTTTCCAGCGTCAAAAGCTGTTCTTGGCATAGTAGGCGTAATTAAAATGTCATAGTCAGTATGAAAATTCTGCATAATAGCCCCTAATTCGGCTCTTCTATCTGTAGCTTTCATATATTCCACAATTGGTATTTTTGAGCCTTCATTACCTATTGCTAAAAAGCCAGGATCTAGAAGCTCACACTGTTGAGCACTAAAATTCGAAATAACTTTGGCTGCTCCAGAAAACCAAAGAGTTGAGAATGTATCTATTGGGTCCTGAAAGGGAGGATCAATTAGCTGAACAACAGCTCCCATTTCCTCAAGCTTCTTAACAGTTGAGTCAACCAGGGAATAGACTTTAGGATCAACATCAACATATCCTAACGTAGGACTATAAGCGACCCGCAGTCCTTTTAAAGGTTTAGGACTATATTTGTCTTTATGATCTTTATATATACGAGTTGAGTACCAGTCCCTGCTATCTGGCTGTGTAATAACATCCATCATTAGAATACTGTCTTGGACCGTTCGTGTCATAGGTCCAAGGTGGGATAAAGTGGTCATAGCACTTGCCGGCCATTGAGGAATAAAGCCAAATGTTGGCTTTATTCCAAATACACCACAAAATGAAGCTGGAATACGAATAGACCCTCCTGCATCGCTCGACTGATGAAGCACTCCCATATTTAATGCTGCAGCGACAGCCGCTCCACCAGAAGACCCACCGGAGGTCTTAGATGTATCCCACGGATTTCTAGTTATTCCCGTTAATTTGCTGTCGGTAACCCCTTTCCACCCAAACTCTGGAGTAGTCGTTTTACCAAGTATAACAGCACCTGCAGACAACATATTTTTTGTAAATGGTGCATCATAGGTCATCGGAGTATCATTAGTTGTTAATGAGCCATTACGATTTGGCCATCCGGATACAGATGTTAAATCCTTTATAGAGCTTGGCACTCCATCAATTAGACTAAGTGGCTTACCCTTATACCAACGAATCTCCGACTCACGAGCAACTTTAAGGGCCTCTTCTTCGGCCAAATAGCAGTATGCATTCACAATACTATTGCATTGAGAAATTCGATCAAATGATGCCTGAACGGCTTCAACAGGTGAAAGTGCTTTTCGCTTAAAAAGTTCGGTTAGCTCAACAGCCGACATGTCAGCAATATTAGTTTTAATTACTTTATTCATGATCAATAACACCTGCTGAAGACAATAAGACATTTAGCAAAACAGATGCACCAGCACCTAAATCTTCAATATCTGCTCGTTCTAATTCGTTGTGACTTATTCCTCCTTCACAGGGGACAAAGATCATACCTGCCGATGTAACATCAGCCATAAAAATTGCATCATGGCCAGCGCCACTTACAACATCCATATTTGGGTACCCCAGCAAATCAGCTGCATCTCTAACGCTACTAACGCAATTTGAATCAAAAGCTATTGGTGGAAAGTCAGCTGTTGGTGTAATGATAATATTAACTTCATACTTACTAATTAATTCATCAATTTTTAAACGCAAACTACTTACCATTTCATCTAATTCGGGTTCATTGAGATGTCTTAAGTCGGCAGTCATTTTAACCGTACCCGGAATAACATTTCTGGAACTTGGAAATACATCAAAACAACCGACAGTTCCACGCCCATGAGGCGCATGACTAATTGCGATACTATTGATAAAAAGGATTAACTCTGCACCAGCTAATGAGGCATCCTTTCTCAACTCCATTGGAGTTGGACCTGCGTGAGCCTCGACGCCTGTTATCTCAATATCAAACCACTTTTGACCAAGAGCACCAATTACGACACCGACTTGTTTAGCCTGATCTTCTAAAACAGGCCCCTGCTCTATGTGAGCCTCGAAGTAAGCGGTGGCTGCATGACCAATATGACTTTTACTACCATCATAGCCAATCTGAATGAGCGCCTCCTTAACTGATACGCCCGCCTCGTCGCAAGTACTAAGCGCTTCAGCTAAGGGGAACTTTCCAGTAAATACACCTGACCCCATCATGCAAGGAGGAAACCTTGAACCTTCTTCATTCGTCCATGCAACGACCTCAATAGGAGCAACAGTTTCAATTTTTAAATCATTAAGCGTTCGAATAGCTTCTAGACCTGCCATTACGCCAAAACAACCATCAAATTTTCCGCCAGTTGGTTGGGTATCAATGTGTGAACCCGTCATAACAGGTGGTAGAGAGTCATCTCGTCCAGCTCTGCGAGCAAACATGTTACCAATTTCATCAATTGTTACTTTACATCCAGCTTCTTCACACCATTTTTTAAATAAATCACGGCCTTGTTTGTCAAGTTCTGTTAATGCTAGTCTATTAAGGCCACCTTTTTCCGTATGTCCTATTTTTCCGTGTGTCATCAAAGAGTCCCAAAGGCGGTCAGAATTCACTTTAATAACATTATCTTTTGTTAAAAATGTTGATTTATTCACAACTAATATCCTTTTATTAAACCGCAAGATATCTATTTTTTATTTCGTTCTGATTACTGAATTCTGCTTGTGTTCCTTGATAAACAATTTCACCAAGCTCAATGATGTAGTGCATATCTGCTAACTTCTCACAAACAGATAAGTTTTGCTCAACTAACAAGACACCTACACCTGCAGAACGAATTTGATGGAGAATACGAACTATTTCATCAACAATAACCGGAGCTAACCCTTCTGTTGGTTCATCAAGAAGTAGAATACGAGGATCATTAACCAAAGCTCTTGCTATTGCTAGCATTTGCTGCTCACCACCAGAAAGAGCATTACCACCATTTTTACGACGCTCTTTTAATCGAGGGAACATGTCGTAAATATCATCTAGGCTCCAAGGACTATTCTTATTAATGGCAATTTTAAGGTTTTCTTCAACTGAAAGGATTCCAAATATACCGCGATGCTCAGGGACGAGAGAAATTCCTCTTCGAGCAATTTCAAATATTTCTTTACCTTCCAAATTTTCATTATCAAGAACCACTTCACCCTGCTGAGCTTTGACAATACCAACTATTGTTTTAAGGGTTGTCGTTTTACCTGCTCCATTTCGACCTAACAAAGTGACAATTTCTCCAGATTTTACGGATAAATTGATACCATTTAGAATATGACTTTTTCCATAATAGGAGTGTAAATTACTAATAACTAGTTCACTCATGCCCACTCTCCCCTAAATAAGCTTTTTTAACCATTTCATCACCTTTAATTTCATCAGGAGAGCCTTCAACAAGAATATTTCCTTGATGCATTACAGTAATTCGATCTGATATTGACATAACTAGTCTCATATTATGCTCTATCAACATTACTGTGTGCTCCTTACCTAGTTCAGATATCAGCCCAGTCATAATAGGAATATCGTCAACACCCATACCGGAGGTAGGTTCGTCAAGTAGAAGCAGTGCTGGTGAACCACACAACGCCATACCAACTTCTAATACCCTTTGCTGACCATGAGAAAGTTCACCTGCTAGTCGGTCAGATACATCATTTAGTTGAATTTTATTTAGAACTTCATGTGCTTTTTCTAAATTATGGTGGTTCTTATTTTCTGACACCCAGAATTTAAGAGATTTAAGACCATCACGACCTTGCGCAGCAATTCTTAAATTTTCTAGAACAGATAACTCTTGAAATAAGCTTGTAACTTGAAAGGAACGAGCCATCCCTTTAGAAACCCTCTTATGGGCACCTAGGTAAGTTATATTTTCATTATTGAAATGTATTTTTCCGCGAGATGGTTTTCGCTCTCCAGTCAAACAGTGGAAGAGTGATGTTTTTCCTGCTCCATTTGGACCTATAACAGTATGAATAGTACCTTTTTGTATTTTTAGATTAACTTCGCCAACAGCCGAAAAAGCACCATAGTCCAAACCAAGCCCTGAGGTTTCTAATAAATACTCACTCATTTTGATACCTCTGTAGATGATTCTTCTTTATTCTTTTTGTTGCTTATTAGTTTATTAAATAGTGAGGTTACCCCTCCCCATAGTCCACCAGGTAAAAATAGAACAACTGCGATCAGAGCAACTCCAAGAATCATCATCCATCTAGGCCATATAGAAGATAATACATCTCCAAGAAGAACAATAGCACCAGCGCCTAGTAAGGAACCAAGTAGTGAGCTTGTCCCACCAATAATTGTCATAATTAATATATTTTCAGACATTACTAAGTCTATATTGGAGAGAGGAGCAAAATTAAGAAGCATTGCATACAATGCACCAGCTAGACCTGTTATAGACCCTGATATTACAAACGCGACTAATTTAAAATGATTTGTAGAAAATCCAACTGCTGATGATCTATTTTCATTCTCTCTTATTGCTACTAACGTCGTGCCAAAAGGTGAGTGTATAACTCTTCGTGCAAATACAAAAACTACAAAAAACACAATGGCTACGAATGCATAGAAAGACTCACTGCTTTTTAAATCACTAACTGTAATACCAAGGATGTTCAAAGCAGGTCTAGGAACATCTAATAGTCCATTATCCCCACCTGTCCAATCGCTAAATGTATAAGCCAAGAAATAGGCCATTTGAGTAAAGGCCAAGGTCAGCATGACAAAATATATACCAGTTCTACGTATCGACAATGAACCAACTATAAAAGCTAATGCAGCCCCTACTAAAATAGATATTAGAAGAGCACTAATCAGGCCAAAATTAAAATGTATCATTACCAATGACGCACTATATGCTCCTCCTCCAAAAAATATCCCCTGGCCGAAAGATAATAGTCCGGTGTAACCTAACAGTAGATTACAAGCTAGAGCAGCTAACGCAAAAATAAGAATCTCTGTCGCTAAAGTAACAGATGGCAATATAAATGGCATTAGCACAATTAGCACAAGTGCAATGAGGGTTATCCCTCTGAAAATAGAAGTTTTGCTATTCATTTATGCTCTCCCAAACAGTCCATATGGTCGCAATAAAATGACGAATGCCATCGCTCCATAAATCATTAAACTAGCTCCCTGCGGCCATATAGTCGTCATTAGACTCTGGACCAAACCAACTAAAAGTCCTCCTACTAGAGCGCCTGTAAAAGACCCCATACCTCCTATAACAACCACAACAAATGCAATACCAAGAATTTCTGGCCCGACGAAAGGATGAATTCCCCTTATTGGTGCCGCAAGTACCCCGGCTAGCCCAGCTAAACCAACCCCTAATGCAAAAGTAATCGAGAAAAGTCTATGTGTATGAGTACCAAGCAGGGAAACTGTCTCTGCATCTTCGCTACCGGCTCGCACCAATGCTCCAAATTTTGTTTTATCTAGAAGTAGCCACACCAAAATAGCGACAACAGCAGCGAACCCAATGACAAAGAGTCGATATTGTGGATAAAAGAAATCACCAAGTTGAAAGACCCCTTTAAGCGAGTCGGGAGGAGATATATGTTTACCAATTGGTCCCCAAATAGAGACGCATAACTCTTGAATGATTAAAGCGACACCCAAGGTTACTAAAATTTGGTAAGTATGCGGTAAATGATAAACTCTTTTTATTAAAGTCCGTTCACAGACCCATGCAATTAAAGCAATCATAATAGGAGCGATAATGAGTGCCACCCAATAATTACCAGTTACAACTACTGCCGTATAACTTAAATATGCGCCTAAAAGATAAAATGCACCGTGAGCAAAATTTACAAAATTAAGTAATCCGAAAATGATTGTCAGCCCTACCGAGATAAGGAAGTAAATCATGCCAAGACCAATTCCGTTTAGAGCCTGAAATAAATATAGATTCATATTGACCTCTCTTGAGTATGGAATGCCACTTAGTCAATAAAATTGATAAGTGGCATAATATAGCCTTTTAAATACCGCTACATTCTAAAGAGGACTCGTCTGGAAATGATTTTCCATAGCTAACAATATCAGCATAATCATCTGAATCATTCATTTTGGATGCTGCTTTACCCTTCAATAAATAATAGTTTTTAAGAACCTGATGGTCTGCGGCACGAACAGTCTCAGTTCCTGTTGGCCCTTCATATGATTTTCCTTCAAGCGCATTCGCAACTGCTGTTGGATCCGTTGTTCCAGCTTGAGCGATTGCATCCAGTAATATTTTCGTACTAATATAATCAGCTGCTAAAGGATAATTTGGTGTTATTCCATATACATCCTTCACATCTTTTACCAGCTGATTATTAAGTGGTGTGTCAACCGTATGCCAATATTGAGCTCCAAAATACACATCCTCAGTGACCGATGCGCTTAGCTCTTGAAACTGTTCCAATCCAGACGACCAAGTAACTAGAATAGTCATCTGATTTTTAAGGCCAAAATTTATTGCTTGACGCAAAGTATTTGAAGACTGAGCACCAAAATTAAGTATTAATAAAACATCTGGTTGAGATGCCATAGCATTGGTCAGGTACCCGGAAAACTCTTGTTCTTGTAAGGAGTGATAGCTATTACCAACATGCTCTATACCAAGCTCTTCAAAAACAGTCTCTGCATTTGATAATAAAGCCTCACCAAATACATATTGAGGTGTAATCGTGTACCAACGTTTCTTCTCTGGATGCTCTTTAAACAAAGGAATAACTGTCTCTCTTATTGCACCATAAGTTGGTACAGACCAACGAAATGTCGAGGCATTGCAGTCAACTCCCGTTAGTTCGTCAGCACCAGCAGGGGTAATAAAAACACCTCCTGATTTATTTACCTCTTTACCAATTGCTAATGATGTAGATGACAATGTTCCACCGTCAAAAAATTTAGCATCTTTTTGACTTATTGCCTCTTGAACTTTTCGTAATGCTTTACCCGCATTACCTTCTGTGTCAATCACCTTATAGTTTGGTTTTTCTCCGAGTAGTTCACCGTATTGATCAACCGCTAGCTTAGACCCCATATCTGCATATTTGCCATAACTAGCAAATGCACCAGACATAGATTTAACACCATAAATGGTTACCGCATCATCTTGAGCTAATGTAGCACCTGATAAAGAAGCTACTGATATTGCTAACGCTGTACACTTAATATATTTATTAGTCATTTTCCGTTCCTTTTATGTTATTTATAAGTATTTAAGGCTCTATAAGCTCTTCTTATTAACGTTTTCCTTTGCTTTCCTCCTTTACATTTTTTTTGAAATACTTCCATCTAATGCCACAAAATGTCTTTCTGCTTCACACATATGCTCTGACATTAGCATTCGGACTTTTTTTACGTCCTTTTTTTCATATGCATTAATAAGTGCATAATGGTATTCAACGTTAGATTTGGTGAATTCAAAGTAATCAATCAAATATGATTTTTTCAAAACAACCAAATCTCTTAGAGACTCATTCAAAAAGCGCCCAAAAAATCCCAAAATTGGATTTGGTGAAGCATCTGCTAGAACATTGTGAAACTCTAGCTCAGCTGTTTTTTGAAGACGCTGCTCCTCTTCTGTAGTGGGCTTATTACTACATTGATCTGTATAGAGTCTTAATTTAGATATATCGTCGTCAGATAAGAAACCAACTACTGAAACTGCCAATTCAACTTCTATTAATTTTCTTAGTTGATAAAGCTGTTTGGCGCTTATATGACGAAAGTACAGATAGTTTCTGAGAGCCTTGCTGGCTGGCTCTGTACCAACTTCTTGTAACCAAGCTCCACCGCCTGGACCAGGCTTAGTTTTTATTAACCCCTCAACTTCTAAAGCTTTCATAGCTTCTCGAACTGTGCCTTTTGACACCTCATACTGTTCAATTAAGTCCTTTTCACTTGGAAGACGATCCCCCGGAACAAGCTCGTCGGAGACTATGAGTCTTTTCACCTCATCAACAATCAAATCCGATAATTTTCTTTTTGCTTTACTCTTGAATTCAGTTGTCACATCAAATCCTAAAAAATATTTCCAATATGTAAATAACCATATTAATCATGATTAATTGAAATTAATAAAGCAATTACGTGGCCAACTTTTGATGTTTAGTATTGGTATCGAATGGAAAATTTCAGATGTAAAAAATCTAAAGTAAAGTAAAGCATCTGGTTAATATTTAGTTAAACATCTGATTTGAATGAATATTTTCATATAGCTTAGAATTTAGATTTTTATTTTTCAGGAATGTGAGTAGGTTTTTGAAATTTTTTCTATTGCAGAAGCTGAAGTCAATAACTATAAAGTGTTGAAATTGTGCTCAATAAAACGCACCAAAATAGAGCTAAAATTAGTGTCTTTGTCTAGATAAGATGCAAGTAAGCCCTTCCCATTAGACAATTCACTTTTAACCCTCGTGTCTCACCATGTCACATCAACTCACTTTTGCCGACAGCGAATTCAACAACAAACGTCGTAAGACACGCAAAGAAATTTCCCTTTCTCGGATGGATGAATTGAGGTCTTGGGGCCAGCTTGAAGCCGCTATTGAGCCTTTTTACCCTAAAGCAGGAAAAGGAAGAAGACCGTATCCGTTATCCACCATGTTTCGCATTCACTGCATGCAGCATTGGTACAACATGAGCGATCCTGCTATGGAGGATGCGCTTTATGAAATCACGTTAATAACGAACAATAGTTAAATATTTTCCTAGCTTTTTAGCGATATTTATCGAATTTAGTGTCCCCTTCGACTTCCCGTCCCAGAAGGCAAATATTTTATCAGCGCTTTCGATGATTTGTTTGTTACGGACAATACCTGCACCACGACCATAGAGCTTCCAGTCTGGCTTGAATATTTGGATTTCTAAGGAGTAATCAGCGGCAAATTTTTCAGCTAACGTGTCGGCACCTTTTGCGCCACCAGAAATGATGACGGTAATGGTGTTGACGTCTATGCTTGTCCTTAGGGCTTCTTCAACTAAAGAGTAGTCAGAGAACGAGCGGGAACCAATAATGGCTACTTTCATATATAACTCCGGTAATTTAGTAAAGTCAGGCTTTATCATTGCTTTATCGTAAAGACTTGGAACATTATTGGCTTTTAAAGCGACATATTGTGACGTTTGTAGAAGAGCCGCCAAAACGACAGACTAACGAAACCCTTGGTGTCTTGATACTTTCTATTTGGTGGGCATTGCGTCATATTGTGTCGCAGATATAAACAGTAATGCAGCGGATAAACAGCAGGAGCTCACTATGGCAGATTCAGGCATGCGCCAAATTCTTATATTGATGGAATTACCACGCTGGCCCAAATATAAGACCACCAAGCAGTTGGTAGACTATCTTAAAAACCAAGGTATTAATGTCACAGCAAGAACAGTGCAACGTGATATTCAAATGCTATCAGCCAGTGGTGCGTTTAGCATTATTGATACACCAGCAACAGGTCGTGGCAAAGAGGGTGTGGGCTGGGCTTTTAGTGAGCATTCCATTAATCGTGGCTTGCCAGTAATGGATCCATCGGCAGCTTTAACATTACTAATGGGCTATGAGCACCTCAAATGCTTAATGCCAGAAAAAGTGTTGAAGCATATTGAACAGTACATAGATGAAGCCAAAGCTATTTTAGAAACCTTTAACCAGGCTAATTTTACCAGCTGGTTTGATAAAATACGCATTTTGCCAAACACGGTTCTAATGCCTGCCAAAGTGGATCAAGAAGCTGTTGGTGAGATTTATGAGGCTTTGCTTGCTAATACAAAATTCAAATGCCGCTACAACAGCAGACCTGATCAGGTCGTTAGCCCCTTTGGCATTGTGCAACGAGCCAATACTTTGTACTTAATAGGCAAGTTTTTTGATTACGATGACATTCGTATTACAGCATTACAACGCTACAGTGATGTAGAACGGCTAGATGAAAGCATTAAGCAAGACCCAAATTTTAATATAGATGGCTACCTTGACCGAGGCGAAATGTCGTGGCCTTGGGATAGAGAAAAATCGGACACTACGGTCAAGCTAAAAGCCAACATTCATAGCTACTTAAAATACCACTTAACAGAAATGCCATTATCAACTGACCAAAAAATTCAAAACAATAAAGAACTCGAGAGCCACAAGCTCACAGCAACGGTTATTGACAGCCATGAGCTCCGGTATTGGATTTTAAGCCAGGGCGATAAAATAGAAGTGCTATCACCCAAATCTATGCGCCAATGGATTGCGCAAATTGCTGGAAATATGAACACCATGTACCAGCACGAATGATCATCGACATAGGCGTCATATCTGCCAAAGATGATGACTAACCAGCAGTTTTTTTGAAATGACGGACGTTATGGATATGCCACTTGATGTGCACCCCACTGTCTTTTACTCATGGATTTGCCTTGATCTTAGATAAATCCTATTCTGTTTTTCACTTCGCCTTTTAAGGCTTGCTCTTCCTTTAGCCTTGAAATTAGATCGGCTAATGATGTAACAGGGTTAAAATTGTTTTGTCTGCTTATTAAGGCAAAATCGCCAGGGGTTATGGCGTGCAGGTGATTTATTTGGTTGTTTAATGCGTTGGCCTTTAGCTCAATCTCAAAGCTTTGACAAAAGCGACCAAACATATCGGTCAATTGTTTTTGGTTCAAATAGTCAAATTTTATCTTGGCATCAAAACGGCGAATTGAGGCAACATCTAACGTATCAATGAGATTGGTTGTTGCCATAAAAATGCCTTCAAAGTTTTCCATTTGTGTGAGCATCTCATTCACCTGGGTTTGCTCCCACGATCGTTGAGCATTCGCTCGGTGTTGTAAAAAGCTATCAATTTCATCCATCAACAAGATAGCGCCCTCCTCCCTAGCACGCTTAAAGGCTCGAGCAATGTTTTTTTCGGTTTCACCCACGTAGCAAGAAAGTAAATCGGAAGCCTTTTTGCAAATAAAAGGTAGCTCCAACATCTTGGCAATGTGTTTACCAAGGGCCGTTTTACCCGTGCCTGGTGGGCCATAAAAACACAAACGACCTTGGCGAGAGGCTTTAAGGCCAGCAATCACGACGGCAATATCGACGCTGGTATTCAGAAAATCAGTGTTATAAGCCTGCTCTTTTATTGGATGGTAATGCACATTAATAGTGGGATGGTTTTGGGCTTCAAGTGTTTGGTTAATCAAGCTTGTAAATACGGCATCAGTGTTAATACTCGTGTCATGCCCTCTAATAATGTCAGTAACTTTGGCTGCATTGGCAACAACCGCAGGTGTAAGGCTATCGGCTTTAGCTAATTGCTTGACTACGTGTTCGCTTAAAAACTTTCCTGCATATTGGTTAAGCACTTTTTTGCGCTGTAACTCCGGGGGCACAGCCAATTCAAACACCATGGCGTAACGCCTAATAAACGCTGGGTCCAGACCATTACGCGTATTAGCTAGCCAAATTGTAGGTGTGGCGTTTTCCTCTAATGAACGGTTAAGCCAAGCTTTACAGTGCTGTGCCGTACTTTGTCTGCTAAAACCTCCAGATTGACCATTTTGTGCTTCATTATTAAATACGTCTTCTGCCTCATCAAACAGTATTAACGCCTTGCGGTGTGATAAAAAGCTGTGCGCTGCTGATAACGCTCGCAAGCGTCTTTCACCACTGATGGGGTGACCATTATCATCTTCAGTAGTTACCTCAAATAAATCTGTTTGCAACTCTTGTGCTAGCACTTTTGCCAGCTGTGTTTTGCCTGTGCCAGCAGGGCCGTAAATATAAATATTAATGCCCTTTAAACCCTGTTTAATGGCTTTCTGCAAAAACGGTAACAAGATAGCCAGCTGCTTAACATGCTCATAATCACTGAGACCTAAAGTGGTAGAGAGGCTTTTAGCAACCGTGCCTTTAAAAAGCTCTGCAAGGTCAGTCTCACCGATTAATACAGCATCGGCAAACCTTGATGAAACCAACTCTAATTTTTCATCAAGCGTTGTTATATGCTCTTCTAGTTTTAAAATGCCCGAACGTACCAAGTTACTGTTAGTACCCAATGCCTTTTTAATGGCACTTTCGGGGATATTTAAAATAACCGATAAAGCATGGTAGGCTTTAGAAGTCGATAAAGTGTAACTTAAATAGTCAACGCATTTTACAAGCAGTAGCTCTGTTTTAGTAAGAATACTAAAACCAACCAAGCATTGTTCTACATCATCTAACTCAATCTGCATACTCAAGCTTTTTAAGTTATTTTGTAAGTTTGAAGGCAATAAATTACCTTCGCTTTGAAGCTCCATTGCTGCAGCGGTGGCAGAAAGCTCGCGTTTTATTACTTGTGGATTAAATTCGATGTCTCCTTCAATATAGTGACCCAAGCCCAAAAATTCAGCGATGCTCTCGTCTTTAAAATGGTGCTTTTGCACAAACTGATTCACCGCCGATAAATTAACCAAAATTCTAAGCACCCAAAGCTTAATAATAGGCTCGGCATTTTTATCGCATTTATCAATAAAACCTAACGTTTTATAACTTTCCATCGTGCACCCCTTTGCTTGTTTTGAAGCATTGTAGGGATTTAACGCGACAATATATGACGTATTAAAAGTCGATTAAATCGACTTCCTCAGTTTTTAACTGGAACTCGTAGGTTTGCTAGTTATTGTCTTAATTAAGAAAAAGAAGATATGAACAATGAACTTCCCATGAGTTAATTCATTTTTGGTTTTCAAGACTCGCCATGTAACATCGGCAAAAATTTAACAACGAGTTACTACCTGCCAAAGCAGAAGAGCAACCTAATTTCTGTCCGGAATTAGTTGACCACTACACTCTGCATCTGCTGAATACATGGAAGGTTATACTTCAATGATTCGACGAGATCCTATTGGCGTTGTAGCTTCTCTAAACTTTCACATTCCGCTCATTTTTGAACTCAAATTAACATTCACTAGTCAACTGACCTTGTCACATAATTAAAGAGGCTCAATTAATTCCTATTAACATCACTTCTAGGGAAACTGCGATCAAGAAGTCTGACATTAATAATTTTATTTTTGATGACGCTGGATTCAACAGAGACCCTAACGCCGAAAACGCTGGCGCAGCTTTTTGCTCCTTTTCTTTTTTTAACAAAAATGCGACAGCTTTAGCCGTCCCCGTGATTTGCCTTGTTAGACACTTTTCGCATGCAAATATTCCATTACGAACACTACAACTGTATGGGATGCATTAACTGCTAGCCTTGCCTCTGCTTGAACAATAGAAGGGGGAGTTTGTCCTCTTCCATGTGCGGAACCTATATGGGACCTGAAAGCTCCAACTCCATCGATTACTGCAGATAGCCCCTTTAAAATCTTATGCTGATCTGCAGCTAATACGGCATCAGAATTCAAAGGAAGGTCAATACGCACTACTCCCCATAGATCTATTACGTTTAGTTTTCTCGGCATCTCAAGCTCAAACTTCTCGATATAAAATTTCAATGCAGATTCAATAATTGAGCATGCAGCTGTAATTGATGCATGAGGGTCTGAAGATATGTTTAGCACAGCTCTTTCGAATTCTTTTTCTATAGACGAAAAGTCACTAGTCTTAAAAAAATCTTCAAGAGTTTTGGTTATTGAATTTGAACCTGCTGGTATGACATGGCCATTCACTCTATATACAAGGTTGTTTTTTGCTAAAGCAGCAGAGATCCTTTCTTGTCCTGCTTCAAGGTCGTTTCCACAAAAAGAATCGTTATCCATATATTTTTGAATAACACCACCCCCCTGTGTCAGGATAGTTGTCGCCTCATTTGTTATTTTAAATAAACAGGGGACGGTAAGTGAAAACCAGTGGAT
>NZ_JAGSSV010000033.1 GCF_018145875.1 Marinomonas vulgaris
GCGGCGTCCGTGGCCACCACGCTGTAGTCGTAAGTGCCTTGTGGCAAGTCCGCGCTAGGCGTGTAGCTCCAGCTCGTGCCGGTCACGGTGGCGTCAAACGTGCTGCCATTTAGGGTCACTTTGACCGTCGAGCCGGCTTCCACCGCGCCCGTTAAGGTCGGTGTGGTGTCATTCGTGATGCCATCGCTGTTGGTACCCGTGGCGTTACGCGAATCGCTGCTGTCGCTGGCCGTGGCCAAGTCAGTCGTTAGGGTCGTAGGGGCCGTGGTGTCGACGGTAAAGCGGTCGCCATTAAGCGTGGTGGTGTTGCCCGCCACGTCGGTCGCCTTGACCGTGTAATTTTGCTCGCCTTCGCTCAGCGCTTCACCCGCTGGTACGGTGATGTTCCAGTTGCCATCGGTGTCCGCTTGAGTCTCGTAGGTTTTGCCGGTACTTGAGATCGTCACCACGATGTCCGCGTTTACATCGGCGGTGCCTTTCAAGGTCGGTGTGGTGTCATTGGTCAGGTTGTCAGTGTTCGACACACCGCTGTCGCTCTCTGCCGCCAAAGCACTGGTCACGGCTGGATTCGTCGTGTCCACCGTAATAGAACGACTGAGGGTGCTGATGTTGCCCGCGGAGTCTTCGGCTTCAATGGTGTAATTGAGCGTGCCATTGGCCGGCAGGATTTCGCCTGCCTGTAAGGTGTAGGTCCAGGTGGTGCCGTCCACGGTCGCTTGGTATACCCCACCGTTGATCTTAAGGGTGACTTTGGCACCCTCTTCTACCGTGCCTTCAAACGTCGGTAAGCGATTATTCGTAATGGTGTCGGTTTCAGAACGACCGGTATCGTTGTCCGCATCGGCTTTTAAACCACCGGTTAACGGCGTTGGATTGCTTGTATCCAGTGTCAGTGTGCCGGTCACTGGCGTAGCGGTATTGCCCGCGTAATCCACGGCGCTGATGGTGTAGTTATAATCCGTGCCGCTCTCTGTATCACCGCTCGTATCGGTTAAAGCGTCGGACTCAGGAACCGTGATCGACCAGGTAGTTTGACCTGCAGCCACCGTGGTACTGTAAGGCTTGCCGTTGATAGTCAGAGTCACTACCGTGCCCGCTTCCGCTGCACCGGTGAAGGTCGGGGTGGTCATGTTGGTGAGATTATCGCTGTCACTGAAGCCGTTGTCGCTGTCGGCGTCCAGACGGCCGCTCAGTGTCGCCACCAAGTCCAATTCAAACGTATCACTGATTTGTTTGGTATTGCCCGCCACATCTTGTGCGGTGAGGGTGTAGTCGTAGTCGCCTGCTGTGGCCAGTGCCGCATCAGGGGTGATGCTCCAGTTGCCATCGCCATCCACGGTGACGGTTGTGTTTTGACCATCTAAATTAAGCGTCACTTTGGAGCCCACTTCGCCCGTTCCCGTGAAGGTCGGCGTGGTGTCATTGGTGAGTTTGTCAGAATCGCTGGTGCCGGTATCGCTGTTCGCATCCAAGCCACCGGTGAAGTTTTCAGGATCGGTAAGGTCGATCGTTGCTGTGCCGGTGTCGGTCGCTGTGTTACCCGCCACGTCGGTCGACGTGATGCTGTAGTCATGATCGCCTTCTGGTAAGGCATCCGTTACCTCTACCGACCAATTACCGTCGGTGCCGATGGTGGTTTCGTAAGGGTTACCGTTGATCGTCAACACCAGGGTCGCGCCTGCTTCGCCTGTACCGTTAAAGGTCGGCGTGGTGACGTTAGTGATTTCGTCGGTGTTCAAGAAGCCTTTGTCACTGTCCGCGCTCATCGCACCAGTGACAGTGGTCACTGTGTCTATGGTGATTGGCAATGTTAGTGTTGATTCATTACCAGCCGCATCCGTGGCGGTGGCTTCAATGGTGGAAAGCCCATCCGCTAATGTATTTAACGTAATCGACCAATTACCATCGCTGTCCACTGTGGTGGTTTGAGTTTGGTTGCCCACATAAAGCTCAACGGTGGCGTTCGGCTCACCGCTACCCTGAATAGTTGGCGTGTTGATGTTGGTTAACGAGTCGCCCTGAATGGTACTGTCACTGCTTGACGCCAACTCTATGGTGAATGGCGTTGGCGCTGTTTGGTCAACGATAACAGAACCGTTTGTGACGGCTGTATTACCGGCTAAATCTGTGGCGGTAATGGTGTAACTTGTTTCGCCTTCTGGTAAGGGTTGTGAGGCAGGAATGCTCAGAGTCCAGTTGCCTAAAGCGTCAACCGTTGCATTGTAGGAATTTTCATTGATGTTCAGTACAACGGATGCACCAACCTCAGTCGTACCGACAAAAGTAGGCGTGTCGTTTTGCGTCAAATTATCGCTGTTGCTGCTTCCCGTGTCGGAACTGGCAGCCAATTTGCCCGACACAAAGGTGCTGGTGTCTACATCGAACTGCCCCGTTACGGCTGCAGAGCTATTGCCTGCTGTATCGGTGGACATCACACTGAATGCGTGATTGCCATCGGGCAATGACGTAGTGACTTGAACACGCCATTCGCCATCGGTAGCCACCGTCGAATATTGCTGGCCATTAATGGTGACCACAACCGTAGAGCCTGTTTCTGCTAGGCCACCAATATAAGGTGTCGTCACCTTGGTAAGCTTGTCTGTCTGCAATGAACCGCTGTCGCTGTCTTGCTCAAGCGCCGCCGTTAATCCTGTTGGCGCTAGGGTATCTATCGTCATGGTGCCGTTAATGGTTGAGCTGTTACCTGCAACATCTTCAGCTGAGATACTGTAATCCACGTTGCCTTCTGGCAGGGCGTCGGTCGCTTCTATCGTCCAGTTACCATTGCTATCAGCCGTGGTCGTGTAGCTATCACCATTGATTTGCAAGGCTATCGCGGCACTCTTTTCCGCGGTGCCTTTAAACGTTGGCGTATTAACATTGGTAATGCCATCAGTGTTCGAAAGCCCAGAGTCGTCGAGCTGAATCAAGCCGCCCTGAATAGTTGGCGCACTCGTATCCAAAACAAAAGAACTTGCTAACGTCGAAGTGTTACCCGCTAAATCGGTTTGAGTGACTTGATAAGCAAAAGTACCATCAGAACTAAGTTCTGATGGCTGAACAGACCACTCACCGCTTTCCGTTACTGTCGTTGATAAAGTGCTGCCATCCACAATCACAGCAATACGCGCACCCGCTTCCCCCGTTCCCTGAATGATTGGTTGGAGGTTTTGGGTAATGCCGTCCGTGTCCGATACACCCGTGTCTGAGTCTGTTGCCAACTCAGCGGTTAATGGCGTTGGATCTAAAGTATCCACGGTGATATCAACAATTTTTTGCGTGGTGTTGCCTGCCGTATCCGTTGCAATAAAGGTCAGTGAATAATCACCTTCATCGAGTGCCGTTTCTAGTTGAAGGCTCCAGGTACCAGAATCGGAAACCTCAGTGCTATAAGGCACGCCTTCCACGTTAACGCTAATGGTTGCACCAGTCTCACCAGTACCTGTAAAAGTCGGGGTGGTGACATTGGTTACACCGTCTGAGTTCAACAAACCAGAATCACTGCTGCTTTGTAAGCGAGCCGTCAGAGTGGTCACTGTGTCTACGTCGATGCTGCCAGACAAGGTTTTCTGGTTGCCGGCGATGTCCGTCGACACAATCGTGTAACTTTGCTGCCCATCGTCTAGTTCATTGGTCACCGGGATTAACCATGCGCCACTTTCGTCGACTGTGGTGCTGTAGGTTTGATCGCCAATGGTCAAAGCGACCTCAGCACCCGCTTCTGCGGCGCCGGAAAATTCTGGCTGGCTGTTTTTGGTCAAGCCGTCCGTGCTGCTGTCGCCTGTATCAGACGCTGTGTCTAAACCGCCAGTCAAGGTGGTTTTGGTGTCAACGGTAACGGTTTTATTTAGGATGCGCTCGTTACCCGCGTCATCAGTGGCGATGACTTGATAGCTGTGCTCGCCATCTGGCAAGGCCGTAACATTGTCAACCTGCCAAGCGCCCTGATCATCGACCGTAGCGTCATAACGAAGGCCATTAATCACCAGTGTGACTTGAGCACCTTGCTCTACCGTACCGGAAAAAACAGGCGCCGTAATTTTGGTAATACCGTCGCTAAAAGATGACCCTGTGTCTGACGCGACAGCCAAGCCACCAGTCAACGCGTTTGGCATTGTGGTATCGACCGTAATGGTGTCTTTGAAGACTTTTTGGTTACCGGCCGTATCGCTTGCCGTTAAAGTGTAAGGGTAAGCGGCATCGGATAAAGCTTGATCGAGAGTGATTGACCAGCTGCCATCGCTGTCGATGGTCTCATTGTAGGTAACACCATTGATCAGAAGAGATACCTTGTCACCGCTGTCACCCGTACCCGAAAAGGTCGGTGTGGTGCTTTGTGTAATCTTGTCGCTATTCGAGACACCTGTGTCCGATGCTGCGTCTAATCTGCCGCTAAATTGGATGGCCGTATCGACTAAAATCGAGCCGCTCAATGTGCTCACGTTACCGGCACTGTCTGTTGCGGTGGCACTGTAATCGTAAGACCCATCGGCTAAAGTCGTATCAACTGATACTTGCCACTCACCGTTAGCGTCGATTACTAGAGGGTAGGTTTCTTCTGCAACAACAAAAGACACACTCGCACCAGCTTCACCCGTTCCTGAGAAAGCCGGCTTCGAATCATTGGTAATACCGTCTGTTGACGATTCGCCACTGTCGGATTCACTGCTCAAGCCACCAGCAAATTCAGGCGCTTGGGTATCTAGGGTAATTTGACCAATGAAGGTTTCTTCGTTGCCGGCTTTGTCGACAGCTGACACTGTATAGTCAATTTCACCGTCTTCTAATGGCGTTGTCACATCGATTGACCACACCTGACTGCTGTTAGCCGTTGCCGTATAGGTCGCACCTTGAATGATTAAGGTAACCGTGGCACCGACTTCTGCGGTTCCGCTAAAGGTCGGCGTGTCGTCTTTCGTCAAGGTGTCTGAGCTGGACGCCCCTGTGTCACTGCTCGTCGCCAACTTCGCTGTTAAGAACGTCGTGGCGTCTATGGTAATGCTGCCATCGACTGAATCTTGGTTGCCGGCAATGTCGGTCGAAGTGATCGAGTAGATATAATCCGCATCAATTAAAGTGTCACTGACCTCGATACTCCAGTTACCGCTTTGATCCGCTCGTTCCGAATAGGTTTTGCCATTAATGCTTAAAACAACATCCGCCAGCGCCTCAGCGGTGCCAGAAAATATTGGTGTGGTGTCTTTTGTGTAACCGTCGCTGTTGGATGT
The DNA here is from genome assembly GCF_018145875.1 of Marinomonas vulgaris. Classification (GTDB taxonomy): domain Bacteria; phylum Pseudomonadota; class Gammaproteobacteria; order Pseudomonadales; family Marinomonadaceae; genus Marinomonas; species Marinomonas vulgaris. The sequence continues at coordinate 5,229 of NZ_JAGSSV010000033.1, forward strand.
GCCTGTGTCACTGGTTTGCGCTAAGCCACCGGTCAAGCTGGTCTCGTTATCAACGGTAATAGATTGATCGATTGTCGAGGTGTTACCCGCTACATCCGTAGCGCTTAGCGTGTATTCATGCTCACCCACCGACAAAGCGGTAGGCAAGGTAAGTGCCCACTCTCCCTGATCATCAACCGTGGCCTTATACGTTTTTCCAGCGATCAACAAGGACACCGTACTGCCCACTTCGACAGCGCCAGAAAAAGTAGGACGAAGAGTTTGTGTGATGCCATCGTCTGACGCACGACCCGTATCGGAGGACAAATCCACACCACCACTGAAATTCAGCGGTGCAGTCGTATCAACAGAAAACTGACCCGTTTTAGATGCGGTATTACCGGCGATATCCGTAGTTTTAATACTGTAGTTGTAGTCGCCTTCCGCTAATACATCGTTAGCGACTACCGTCCAATTACCATCGTCACCCACAGTCGTTGAATATGGTTTTTGATTAAGCGTCACCACAATCGCGGCACCCACTTCGCCCGTACCACTGAACGTCGGTGTCGTGTCGTTAGTAATCGTATCGGTAGAAGAAGAGCCCGTATCGCTCGCGCTGTTTAAGCCGCCCGTCAATGTAACCTGTGTATCAATGGTAATTTTACCAGTGAATTCGCTTTCGTTACCGGCCACGTCTGTGGCTAAAATACGGTAATCTTGCACGCTATCAGCGAGTGCATTGGTAACTTGAAGATTCCACTCGCCGTTATTATCAACTGTCGTTTCATAGACGTTACCAGCAATATCAAGTGTTACTCGAACACCGGCTTCGCCATTACCACTAAAGAACGGAGTGGTATTTTTGGTGATGTTATCGCTGTCGCTGGCACCCGTGTCACTGTCTGCGGCCAGTCCGCCATCAAAAGGCGTTGGCGCTTTGGTATCAATGGTAATGGAATCCGACGTCACATCGGTATTGCCCGCCACATCGACGGCCGTTACCGTAAAAGTATGATCGCCTTCAGGTAAGGCATCGGTCACTTGCACAGACCAGGTGCCTGCTTCGGTCACCTTGGTTATGTAATTCTCGCCATTAATCGCCAAGGTAATGCTGGCGCCCGCTTCACCCTGACCATTGAAAAAGGGTGTTGTGTTGTTGGTGATGGCGTCGCTATTAGACTCACCTGAATCACTTTGTGCTGACAGATTGGCGGTTACTGAGGTTTGAGTATCAACCGTAATTTGACCTGACTGCTGCGCCGTATTGCCTGCCAGATCCGTCGCAACTAGGGTGTAGTCGATATCGCCTTCAGGCAAGTCTGTATTAACGGTAATAGTCCAATCACCCGCGGCATCCACAACAGCAGAAAATGCTTGCTCGTTAATGGTTAATACAACGGTTGCGCCCACTTCACCAGTACCGCCAAAGCTCGGCGTGGTTATATTGGTAATGGTATCGCTACTGCTGTCGCCAGAATCACTCTCGGCTAATAAACCACCGCTCAAGGTGGTCACGGTATCGACCTTGAAATCGCCCGTCAGTTCTGTGGTGTTACCTGCCGCATCTTCCGCTGTTAGCGTGTATTGATAATCACTGTCAGCCAGTTCTGTTGGCACAGTCACTTGCCAGTTGCCGTTTTCATCAACCGTTGCGTTGGCCGATATACTCTGACCAGCAATGGTCAAGGTAACGGTAGAACCCACTTCAACCGTTCCTTCGAAGACTGGCTGAGTCTCGTTAGTGAGTTGGTCGTTCTGGTCGCTTCCAGAGTCAGATTGCGCGGCAAGTCGACCGGTAAAAGGTTCCGGCGCTTGGGTATCGACTTCAATGCTGCCCGTTAACACCGCCTCACCTTCTAGGGTGTTGCCTGCTAAATCTACGGTATTAAGTGTGTATTCGTACGTGCCATCGACTAGATCAGTCGGAACAGTAATCGACCATTTTTTATCGCTGTCCACTGTCGTGCTGTAGGTTTCACCATCGATCGTAAGGCTCACTTGAGCCCCTTCTTCTCCTTCACCACTAAAGGTCGGTGTGGCATTTTTAGTCAGGTCATCCGAGTCTGACACGCCAGAATCAGAGTCGGCAGACAAACCACCCGACAACTCCGCCACTGTGTCTATGGTTAAAGCATGAGAAACAGACGCCGTTTGGTTGCCTGCCGCATCATTGGCAAACAATTCGAAGCGGTAATCGCCGTCTGCCAAAGCTTCTGTGACAGCCAGCGCCCAGCTTTCATCGCTGCCAACTCGAACAAGGTCGGTGAAAACCAGTTCATCATCTTGATAAAGATTCAAGGTCACATCGCTGTCTGCTTCCGAGGTTCCTGAAAACGTCGGCATGGTGACCCTGGTAAGGTAATCGTCTGACAAGCTGCCAGAATCGCTACTGGAATCCATTACCGCGGTGAAGGGCGTCGGTATCGTCGTATCGACGACAAAGCTCGCGGTCGTGCTTGCAGTGTTGCCCGCTAAATCCGTCGCATCCACTTGATAGGAATAGGTGCCATCGGCCAAAACCGAGGGGAAAGCGTATTGCCAGTTACCGCTTGCATCGACGACGATGTCTGTGGCTTGCACCTCGTCGTTGACGGTCAAAACCAATGTGGCACCGGCCTCACCAGTGCCTGACAACATAGGCAAGGTGTTTTTTGTCACCGCGTCTGCATCAGAACGCCCAGTGTCTTCACTGGCATCAAGGCGAGCAGTCACATCGGTACTGATATCAACCGTAATACTACCGTTTTCCGTCGTGGCTTGGTTACCTGCTTTGTCTGTCGCGGCAACACTGTAATCGTAATCTCCGGCGTCTAAGACATCGCTCACGGTCACAGCCCAGTTGCCGCTGGCGTCTACCTTGGTACTGTAATTCTGACCATTAATAGTAAGAACAACAGTGGCATCTGCCTCTCCTGTGCCAGAAAACGTTGGCGTCTGAACCTTAGTCAAATTGTCGTCCGACAAGGCGCCACTGTCTGATTCTGCATCGAGGCCGCCAGTAAGCGTGGTCTCGGTATCGACTTCAATCTGATCGCTTACAACGGTTTGGTTGCCCGCCAAATCGGTGGCAACAACATGATATTTATAGATACCTTGAGGCAATGAATCATCAAACTGAATGAACCAATCGCCATTGCTATCCGAAGTCGTTTTAAAAAGGGGTTCGTCACTCTCGGTGTGATCTTCACCTTCATAGAACTCAACAGTAATACCTGCTTCCGTCGTACCGGAGAATTTAGGCGATACATCGTTGGTTAATTTATCAGAACGGCTGTCGCCTGAATCGCTAGATTCATCAAGACGGGCCGTTAATTCTGGTGGCTGGGTATCAATAATTAAAGTGTTGTTAAGGGTTTTAGTGTTACCTGCCACATCTTCGGCAACTAAGGTGTATTCGTAGCGGCCATCTTCTAACTGCATTTCTGGATCAAACGACCAAGTGCCAGCATTGGAGACAGTGGTATTCCAAGTCATGCCATTCAGTGTCAAGACAACCTTTGCGCCCGCCTCCCCCGCACCGTTAAAAGTAGGCCAGGTAATGTTAGTGACTTCATCGCCAACTACATTCGAGTCCCGAAGGTCACTAAGGCCACCTTCTAAGTTGATAACAGTGTCGACCGTTAGGGTATTGGTAAAACTTGGTGACCGGTTACCCGCATCGTCTACAGATACCACTTGGTATTCTTTATCCACTTCGTCTGTCAAAGCTGTAGTGACAGTAATCGACCAGCTACCGTCTGAACCGACGTCGCCTTTATAAGTGCGATCGTCAATAGTTAGCTCTATGGTGGTTCCAGCCTCACCCTGTCCTTCAAACTTCGCTGTGGCATCGAAGGTAATGGTGTCAGTATCGCTTTCGCCCGTATCACTGTCTGCGGACAAACTGGCATCGGGCTGTGTTGGCGCTACTGTATCGATAACAAGCGTTTTATTAAGAGACGCTGTGCCGCCAAGCGTTGTCGTAGTGGACACAAGCACAGGATAACTGGCATCAGCAAGAGTACCTGCAAAAGCAACCGACCAAGCACCAGTACCATCGGCTGTGGTGGTTTCGACCACATCGTTTAACGTCAAGGTGATGCTGGCACCCGCATTCGCGGTACCGGTAAAATTCAAGCCTGAGTTAATGTTGGTGATGAAGTCGCCAACCGTAGCAGAATCACTTTCACTGGCCAAAGCCAGCGTTAATTTAACGTCTTCTTTTTCTTCGACGATGTCACCGGTTTTAGATGACGAAGATGATGATGAGCTAGACGAAGACACGGTTACTTGCTGTATCTGTGGCTGAGGCAGTACTTTTTTCACTCCCGTACCCAAGTCTTCCCGCGCTGTCTCTTCCGATTCTTCTGACGCCAGATCGGGTAAATCCACCGACTCTTCTTGGGTTTCGATCACAAAGTCTTCGATATCTGAAGAGCCGTCAATGAGGTTTTCACTGCTTGCCAATTCATTAGCCGCCGCTTCGTCTGCGGCAGCCTGCGCTTCCGCTTCCGCCTCGGCTTCTTCTGCTAAAGCGGCTTCTCGTGCTTGCAATTCCGCTTCTTTCGCTGCGATTTCTTCCTGCAAAGCTTCTAATCGAGCCGCTTCTTCTACTAGCTGTTGCAAGCGAAGTTCACTTTCGTCTTGAACTTCTTCCTCTTCAGATACAACGCCATCACCAGCGCCTTTGCCATTTTCTGTTAACACATTTTCAAGGAAGACGTTTTCAACTTGATCAAGGTTAAGATTAGACGCAGAGATAATGTCCGTGATGGAAACAGCCTCACCACCCGATACAATCTCCATCTCACCCGAAGCAATTTTGACCAAAGCATCTTGGAGAACGACGTCCTGACCGTCTGAACCTTTGGTGTATAAGTCGAAACCAACAACTTTTACGCCTGATAAATCATCAACAAGGATTTGTTCCAATTTTTTTCTCCCTAGTGTGCTAACAGAAATGTCAAACACAAGATGTCTTTGGTAAATGTCAACGCTTAATGCCTGAATGACAAAAACGTCTTTATATCGAAATACTGAAAAGCATCGTCTCTAACTCTGTTTTACTTTGATTGAGTCGAGTAGCTGCAATGCTGGCAACATAACAATTAAATGAGGGTTCTTACTGGCTTTTTTACGCACAAATACAGTGCAGCTGACCTACGCAGGATGGCGTCTCAATCATCGCCAAAGCAACGTAAAAATGCCTTTTTACCTATGTCTATAATTACACGATTATCTTTACTATTGATTACCCTGAACCGACCCAATTGTAACTTTTTGTAGTCGAAAATTGAAGATCATAGCGTGATTCCTATCTATAAAAGGATATTAAAGTGAAAGAAAAAAGAGAAACATAAAACCGATAAATGCTAAAAATCACACTAAAAGCCATTAATAAACGCAAAAAATCATTAAAAAACCCCTTATTTTAGAAAAAACATAGTCTATCAATAAGAAAAAGACGCACTTTATTTAAGGAAAAAACTCACCATAATGTGTCTTTTTGTTTTCTTAAAAATTCCTGTTTTTATCCTTTGTTACAAAACCCAACATTAATATTTTTTATATTTATCTCTACTAATGTATATTGCTGAAAATTCTGATTAATTTGATTTCAAAAGCGCATCAGCTCTGATCGTTTTTTTACAAAAAATAAAAACACAAAAACCACCCACTCTTCAGCGCTTTAAAGGATTCTCAATGCGTAACAACATGCCCGTCACCAACAATGAACAGACCTTTGATCGTGATACAAAGCTCATATCCGTTACAGACAAAGCAGGCATTATCCTTAGTTGCAACAAGGCGTTTGTGGACATCAGCGGTTTTGAAGAGCATGAACTAATCGGCCAACTGCACAATGTGGTGCGTCACCCTGATATGCCTGCACAGGCATTTAAAGTCATGTGGGAGCACCTAAATGCTGGCAAACCTTGGATGGGATTGGTTAAAAATCGCTGTAAAAACGGCGATTTCTATTGGGTAGATGCCTACGTGACTCCGGTCACGGAAAATGGACAAGTTGTTGGTTATGAGTCTGTTCGCTCATGCCCCAAAAAAGAAGATGTAAGACGTACTGAAAAGCTTTACCAGAACATTAATGTAGGCAAGCAACCCAAGCCACACTTACCTGTCTCCCTTGCCAATCTTTTTCTTATTGTTGCACTAGGTGGTTATGCAGCACTGTTCAGCTTCGGTTACACACTGATTTCACAAGTCACAATATTTATGGCCATTATCATTTATGCCGCATGGATATCCAACCAAACAAAGACAGCCTTCACCTCTCTAAATACCATACTAAAAGACGCTTTTTCCCATCCATTAGCGGTTAGTTCTTACACAGACGACAATGGCGCAATTGGCGAGCTTAAAGTTTCTATATTAAGCCAACTCGCGCATTTAGACACTGTGATCACTCGTATTGAAAGTGCGGCTGCAGGTGTGGCAAGAGAGTCTGAAAAAAGCTCAAGGCTGACAGGGTCAACACAACAAGCCATATCAAGCCAACAAACCGAAACTCGCCAAGTCGCCACCGCCATTAATGAAATGACGTCAGCCATTGCCGAAGTATCAAAACACGTTGGCGATACCGCCACCCACGCTGAAACCGCTAATCAGTTGGCTATAGACGGCAACCAGGTAGCTAACATCACGCACAGCGCAATCGTGAAACTCAAAGACACAGTGCAAGAAATCGGTCGTTCTGTGCATGGCGTTTCAGACCAAACAACAAAGATTGCCCAAGCTGCACAAATGATTGAACAGATCGCCGAACAAACGAACTTACTGGCATTAAATGCGGCCATAGAAGCGGCCAGGGCCGGCGAGCAAGGTCGTGGCTTTGCCGTGGTGGCGGATGAAGTGCGCAATTTAGCCCATCGCACCCAAGAATCCACCAAAGAAATTTATACCATAGTAGAGGAACTTACCGAACGCGCTGACAATGCCGTAAAAATCTCCGAAGATGGCTCAAGAGATGCGGAAGAAGGCTTAAGCCACGTTATTGAAAGCGGTGAAATGCTTGCTGGTATTTCAAAGGCGGTGAGCCAAATCGCCACCATGTCTACCCAAATGGCAACGGCGGTAGAAGAACAAGCCTACGTTGCAGGCGACATCAAAACACAAGTTGCTAATATCTCTGACCTTGCCGACAGCAGCACACAAAGCTCTGATGAGTTATCCGTTAGTATTACCCATTTAAAAGACATCTCGGATGAATTACACGAACTCGTAGTACGCTTTAAGCACTAAAGGCAATTAAAATAACCTGCACAAACAAAATACATTTTGTAAAACACAAAAAAAACCCGTAAGCAGATTTTCTGATTACGGGTTTTTACTTATCTATCTACCATTACGCTTTCATGCTGCCTTGCTGCTCAAGGCGAGAATGCCAGCTGAAAGCTTCTTCAAGCAAGTGTGGGGTATGACCACCACGCTCGCAAGCACGCTCAAAGTAATCTAGCAACAAACCACGGTATTCGCTGTGAACACAGTTGTTAATGATTTCAATTGCACGCTCACGTGGCGCAAGACCACGTAAATCGGCCAAACCTTGCTCTGTTACAAGAATATCAACATCATGCTCGGTGTGATCCACATGGCTAGCCATAGGAACAACACTTGAGATAGCACCGTTTTTAGCAATAGACTTGGTAACGAAAACAGAGATATTGGCGTTACGGGCGAAATCACCAGAACCCCCAATACCGTTCATCATTTTCGTACCACAAACGTGAGTTGAGTTTACGTTGCCGTAAATATCAAATTCTAATGCAGTGTTGATTGCGATAATGCCAAGGCGACGAACTAGCTCAGGGTGGTTCGACATTTCTTGAGGGCGCAAAACCAACTTATCGCGGTACTTGTCTAGATTATCAAAAACTTGCGCGTTAATACGCTCAGACAAAATGATGGAACAACCAGATGCAAAATCTAATTTACCCGCGTCAATTAAATCGAAGGTAGAGTCCTGTAGCACTTCCGAGTACATACTAAGACCAGTGAACTTAGAGTCTAACAAGCCCATCATAACGGCGTTAGCAATGTTACCAATGCCGGCTTGAAGAGGTCCTAAATTAGAAGGCAAACGCCCTGCTTCTACTTCCCCTTCGAAGAATTCAACCAAATGCTTGGCAATCATACCAGTCTCTTCGTCTGGATCTGTGACAGTAGAGAAAGAGTCGCTTTGGTTAGTAAACACGATACCAACAATTTTAGACGGGTCGATAGGAATTGCAGTGCTACCAATACGGTCATCCACTTTCACAAGAGGGATAGGTGTACGAGTTGGGCGGTAGCTCGGAATATAGATGTCGTGCAAACCTTCTAATTCGGGCTTGTGCAGCATGTTGATCTCTACAATGACTTTTTTCGCGAAAATTGCGAAGCTTGCAGAGTTGCCAACCGAGGTAGTTGGTACAATGTGACCTTCTTCGGTAATTGCAACAGCTTCAATAATCGCCACATCAGGCATTTCTAACTGCTTGTTGCGCATCATTTCTACAGTTTCAGACAAATGCTGATCAATAAACATTACTTTGCCATCATTAATAGCTTTACGCAAAGTATTGTCTACTTGAAACGGCATACGGCGAGCCAGCACACCTGCTTCAGTAAGTAATTTATCCAGATCATTACCCAACGACGCGCCTGTCATCAGATTAATTTTCAATGGATTCAGCTTCGCTTTTTCAGCCAACGCTTTAGGAACCGCTTTCGCCTCTCCTGCACGTGTAAAACCACTCATACCAACTGTCATGCCATCTTCAATGAAGTCACAAGCTTGTTCAGCTGACATTACCTTTGTGTGCAACCCACTGTTGCGAATACGCTTTAATTCCATGCTCACCACTTTTTATTGTATTTTCAGACTATTAGATTTGTTATAACACTGGTTTCGATAAGACCCTGTTTTGAGCGCCTTATTGCTAATATGCAATGACCCTAAATTATACAATATAATTGCCAATCAGTTCACGCACAAAACGTAGGGTTTGTATAATTTCACAGTAAAAATTTACCTATGAAAATTTTATAAGCCCATAAAGATAAAACAACAGATTATCTTAGTTTGAAGCGAATAGGCATTTTTCTAGTGGATTTTCGTTATTTCGGAAACAAAAATCCCCACCAAGTGGCAGGAATTTTTAGCATTTCTCAAATCGTCCAATAGCAGACTTTATTCGACAAAATCTAATTAATTTAGATCTTTCTCGTATTCAACAGCAATCTCCTGTTGAGCTTGCTGAGCTGATGCAGACAAGAGGTTAAACCACTTCTCACCACCTTCGACGTTTTCTTTAAACCAGTCGTATACTGGTTCTGCAGACGCTTTAAACTGAGCTTTTTCTTCTGGGGTAGGCACATATAAGGTGCCACCTGTATTAGAAAAATCTTGATAAGCCTGGATCGACTTACGTTTAGGCGAAGCGAAAGTCGCTTGTTGTAAGGCGCTAAAACCATCCACCATAACACGACGAAGGTCTTCGGGCATATCCATGAAGGTGTCGTTATTCATGTACCACAGCGCAGACATATAAGCATGGCCATCTAAGGTAAGATACTTCAATCCCGCTTCGGTGAATTTCATCGCCATGATATCAGTGATGCCATTTTTAGAGCCTTCTACTACACCAGTCTGGAATGATGTAAACAAATCACCCCAAGGAATCGGAGTTGGGCTTGCGCCCATTGATCGCACTAATTCCTGTGGCAGATCCGCCACCACAGTTCGAATCTTTAAACCATCCAAATCATCGGGAGAGGTAATAGTTCGCTTAGTGTTAGCAAAGTTACGCCAGCCCCCCGTGTTACCAATGGTCATCAAACGAACCATACCATCTGAATCATCAAGAATTTGCTTGCGCAGCTCTCTAGTGAAATCTCCTTCCAGCACTTTTTCTGCCACTCGATCATCAGGTAGCAAATATGGTAGATCCAATACTTGTACATAGGGGTACATGGATGCTGCGCCCCCTGTGGTAGAGATATACACATCTAATGAGCCATATTCCAGGGACTCTAAACATTCAACGCCGTTACTGCAAAGCTGTGACCCCATAAAAATATCAACCGCAATCCGGCCGTTTGAGTGGGACTCAACAAAGTCTTTAAACACCACTAGGCCGTCGTAATCTTCATCGTTTTCATTAGAGTTGGCGACCGCGCGCAAATTAAAGTCAGCCGCTTGTACAGCCCCCCCTAGTAACACACCTGCACTCATTAACGTTGCAGCAATCACATGATTTATTTTTGTTTTCATGAACATTGATTTGTCCTCTTTGTTATCTTGCTTTGCGATTGAAAACACTATCCAGACACCAAACCAAGCAACCTTGGTACTGTCATGGACAGAGATGGGAAAAACGTAATGAGAAAGATCACCACCACCTCAACTGCTAGGAAGGGTAAAATGGCTTTAGAAATGGATTCGATCCGTTCGCCTGACACACTCGATGCGACAAAGAGCACCAACCCCATAGGCGGCGTTGCCAAACCAACAGTTAAGTTAACACTCATAATAATAGCGAAATGTACTGGGTCTATACCCAGGTTAATGAAAATAGGCCCTAAGATGGGTCCTAAGATAATAATGGCGGGACCCGCATCGAGAAACATACCAACAATAAACAGCAGTATATTGATTAAAAACAATAACATGAGCGGGTTATCGCTGATAGTCAGCACGAAGTCAGCCAGAATCTCTGCACTGTGGGATAAACTCACCACGGTTTTAAAAGCAATGGCCGAACCTACTAACAAAAGCACCACAGCAGAGGCTTTGGCACCCTTAATAAAAATCGAGGGCAAATCAGACAATTTAACCGTTTTCATCACCCAAACACTGATAATCAGGGCGTACGCGGTTGCCACAGCAGAGGCTTCTGTTGGCGTAAAAACGCCGCCTATTATTCCGCCCAAAATAATCACAGGGGCAAACAAAGGCAGAATAGCACTCTTCGTCGCTTGACCACGCTCTTGCCAAGAAGACTTTGGGCCAGCAATGGGGAAGTCGTATTTCTTCGCCATTAAAGCAACTACGACCATCAAAGCCACACCCACCAATATGCCAGGCACAATGCCTGCCGCAAACAAGGCGGCAACCGACACTTCCATGGTGTAAGCATAAATAATCATAATACCGGATGGCGGAATAATAGGCCCAATCACCGAAGACGCAGCAGTAATCGCGGCGGCAAATTTACGGCTATACCCGTTTTTTTCCATAGCAGGAATCATCATAGAGCCAATCGCCGAGGTATCTGCTACTGCCGAGCCGGATAAGCCTGCAAACAACATACTGGATAAAATATTAACGTGAGCTAAACCACCGCGAACATGACCTATAAAAGCTTGGGAAAATTGCACCAAGTTTAGGGTAATACCGCCTCGGTTCATCAACTCACCAGCCAACATAAAAAACGGAATCGCCATCAATGGAAAAGAATCGATGCCATTATAAATATTGCGAAATAATAAAGAGATGTCGCGTTCCATGCCTGTCGCATACAAAAGCAAGCCTGGAGCCGCCAGCATGGAGAAAAATACCGGCATACCGATTAATAAAAGAACCAAAAATAAAGGTAAAAATAGCGCTAACATAGTATCAATCTCTTGTTATTTTTTTAGTCTATGTGGTGTGTCACTGCTCGAATTTCATTCCGACGCAGCGCTGCCAGTTTGATCCGAAAAAGACAACTCAAAGTCTTTTTTGTCACCAAAAAGGCAGCCTATTTCGCGTAAGCAGAGCTCTATGTTGGCTAAAAGCATAGTGAAGAAACACACAGGCATCGCTAAGTAAATCCACGCCCTAGAGATATGAATAGAAGCGGCTCTGGAGCGAAAGCCTCGCTCAAAGAAATCGATCCCCAATGTCACCAATTTCAATAACACCAAACCAGCGACGACTAATAGCAGTAACTTTAGAACCCGAGAGGCACGTTCTGGTAAAGCGAATAACAGCATGTCAATCGCCACAAAAGAGCCTTTTCGATAAGCCTCTCCGGCGACCACAGCCATCATCCAAATCATCAAGGCGCGTGCTGCCTCTTCCGGCCAAGGCAGAGCACCATTTAATACGTAACGACAAAAAACCTGTAACAGAATAATACTGATCATGGCACTTACCAGTACCCAAGCGATATGACGACCGATAAAGCCAATCACGTCATTCAACCTTGATAACGCCTGCACGACCTTTTGCAAAATGATCATATCTTGCTCCACAAACTGTTATTTTTATTATGATGGCATAAAGATGCGAAGAGACTATTCGCATCATCGCATACGATTATTTAAGGTACTTTAGTGGAACAACACTTAAGGTACTTTAGTGGAACAACACTTAAGGTACTTCATGGCCAGCCGCGGCCGTTAGCAACTCAAACCAAGTTTCTCGATCGATCTGAATGTCCATCGCATCGGAAAGCGTTTTAATTCGCTCTGGATGATTGGTCCCCACTACCGGTAAGATATTGGCAGGGTGAGCCAACAGCCAAGCGACGGCAGCTTGATCAAGAGTGCAATTTTGCTGCTGACAAATGCGCTCAAAGATGGGTGCAAGACGTGTATTTGTAGCCGACTCTTGAAACAAAGCACCGCCAGCAAGGGGGGACCACGCCATAGGCGCCAATCCATCCAACTGCATTGCAGACAATTGGCCATTGGTGAAGGTATCTCGGCTTAACAAGCTCATCTCTACTTGATTAACCACCAAAGGGTGAGTCATGTAAGATTGCAACAAGCGCCAATCCCATACATCAAAGTTCGAAACACCAACGGCGCGAACTTTACCCGATTCGATTAAGCCGTCTAGCGTTTTAGCCGTTTCGCTAGCATTCATAAATGGATCAGGGCGATGAATCAGCAGCAAGTCTAAATAGTCGGTATGGAGGTTTTGTAAACTCTGTTCGACACTGCTTTCAATGTAGCGTGCACTGGTGTCGTAAAATTTCACACGACGCTGAGGGAACTTGTCGGAAATAAGCGCAATATCGCATTTGGAAATTAATTGCATTTTAGAGCGCAAGCTTGGGTCTTTAGCCAAAGCTCGACCAAATAAGCGTTCGCATTCGTAATCACCATAAATGTCGGCATGATCAAAAGTACTGATACCTTGCCCCAAACAAAGATCAATTTTTTCTCGAATGTGTGACACGGACACATCATCAGCATCCCCTAAACGCCAAACACCGTATACAAGACGACTTAGTTGAACATCTGATTTTCCAAGTTGAACCATTTGCATTGTCAATGACTCCAAATTTTAAACGCTGTACCGTTTATTATTATAGGTGTCTCAATAGGTTTTGTTGCAGCCAGTTCGGTCTGTTTGCACTTCCTAAGAGAGTTGTATATTTACAGTATCAGTGTATTCTATTGATGTAAATCAATAGTGAATGAATTTTTCTTTATTTTACCCTTCGCATTTTGAAACCATGATTTCGTAGGGCACGTTGATAAACAGAGGCGCACAGTGACTGATAAAAACAAACCAAAACAGTTACCCCTTTACATTCAAATAGGCGAGTTACTGCACAGAGAAATAGCTGCAGGCCATTGGCTTCCTGGCGAGCGATTACCGGTTGAAGCCAAGCTTGCAGATACTCTAGGGGTTGCTATTGGCACCTTAAGAAAAGCGCTTGCTAAACTCGAAGAAGATGGCTTAGTAGAACGCCGTCAGGGGTCTGGTACTTATGTCAAACGAGCGTCGGGCGGACGTGCTATTTATCAGTTCTTTCACCTTGAATTACTTGACGGCGGCGGTGTACCAACAGCAGACAACTTATCCTTGGAAGAGGACAACCAAGCCGAAGTACTGGCACAACTACAAATGCAAAGCAATCAGACACTATGGTGTCTTAAACGCTTACGTTATTTGAATCGTCAGTTGGTTGCCGTTGAGCAAATTTGGTTTCGTCACGCCCACGCGCCCACATTAAAAGCAAAGGATTTGCATGAATCTCTCTATTTGCATTATCGCGAAAACTTCTCCTTTTGGATTAGTCGTGTCGAAGATGAAATTGACTGTCAAGCGGCGCCCGATTGGGTAACAGAACGGCTTAATTTGAGCCCAAAACAGGTTTTGCCAAGAGTACAAAGACGCAGTTGGTCAAACGAAGGCAAAGTGGAAGAATTCTCTATCACTTGGTATGACCCAACGAAATGTCGCTACTTTGCCCGCTGGCACTAGCGACGAAACAAGGTTCACAACGCAAAGAAAATACACCACTACCACACAATAATAAGAGGTTATAGCAATGGAAAAATCTGTTCGATACGGCATGCTAGGTTGCGGCATGATGGGGCAAGAACACCTAAGAAACATCGCACTCATCGAAGGAGCCACCGTGGTTGCTATCGTCGAGCCAGATGAAGGGATGCGCCAACGCTGTCTTAATTTAGTGCCCAACGTAGACTTCTATAATTCACTGGATGACATGCTAACCGCCAACGTTATTGATGCCTTGGTTATCACCACTCCTAATTACCAACATTCGGACCAATTACTGCAATTGTTTAAGCAAACAAGTTTGCCTATTTTGGTAGAAAAACCCGTTGTCAGTCATCTTAGTCAGGTAGACAAAATTCGCCTCGCAGCCGCTAAGCATCCGGCACCAGTTTGGGTTGCCATGGAATATCGCTACATGCCACCGGTTGCACAGTTTCGTAAACAAATATTGAATGGCGATATCGGCCCGTTAAAAATGCTCAGCATTCGCGAGCACCGCTTTCCATTTTTAGAAAAGGTTCAAGATTGGAATCGCTTTAATAACAAAACAGGTGGCACCCTAGTTGAAAAATGCTGCCACTTTTTTGACCTCATGCGCTTATTAACCGAGTCAGAAGCAACTCGTGTTTACGCGTCAACTGGCCAAGATTGCAACCACCTTGATGAAAGTTATCAAGGCCAAACGCCAGACATCATCGATAATGCCTTTGTCATTGTTGACTTTGCCAATGGCCAGCGCGCCAACTTAGATCTTAATATGTTTGCCGAAGGATCACGCTACCAAGAAGAAATATGCGCTATTGGTCCACAAGCAAAATTAGAATGCTTTGTGCCCGGTCCTGGTCGTTTTTGGCCAGAAGCCACACTAGGAGCGGCGCCTATTCCAAAAGTTGTCTTGAGCCCACGCCAGCCAAAAGGACCGATCGAAGCAGACATTCCAGTAGACGAAAACTTACTGGCTGCCGGTGATCATAACGGCTCTACTTATTACCAGCATCTTGGGTTCTTTAACGCCATTACCCAAGGCTCATCTGTAGACGTTTCTATCGAAGATGGCCTAAGGGCCGTTGTGATTGGTCTTGCTGCGCAACACTCTGCGCAAACCGGACAAGCCGTCACCTTAAAAGACGATGGCTTTTCTTTTTAAGAAATAATTTTTAATAGCATTAAAATCAATTACTTAAAGTGATTCATGGCATTTTTTAGAGTAAATTCATTCACTATTGATTTACTTATTAATCAATTCTAATTAGAGTGTTTGGTAGATGCATTTTGTAAGCAGAAAACAAGATGCAGCCAATCACCCCCAATATTAAATGGGAGAACACATGAGTATTATCATTTCCAAACTAGAAGAACAAAAACAAGTAAATGGGTTGGATTTTCCGTTGTTAGTTACCCCCGACAACGCCGATACCGCACAGAACGAATCAACATTTTTGCAATGGGTCGAAGGCAATAAGGCTGAACTTCATGATTTACTAATCAAACATGGGGCTGTACTGTTTCGCGGTTTCCCGGTTGGCACTTCATCATTATTCGAACAAATGCTGGATCAAACCGACTACCAAAACATGCCCTATGTGGGTGGCGCTGCGCCACGCACACAAGTGACTGCGTCACGAATTGTCACAGCAAATGAATCCCCAGCGTCTGAAACCATTCCTTTTCACCATGAGATGGCACAAGTCCCTACACCGCCAGGTTACATTTTCTTTTATTGCGAAAAAGCTTCTACTTCTGGTGGTGCAACGTCTATTTTGCACTCTGGTGAAATCTGTGAAAAATTCTTCGCCATTAACCCAGAATTTGCCAAAAAAGTAGAAGAGCAAGGCGTTCGCTACGTTCGTGTTATGCCTGAAGTCACCGATACTAACTCGCCAATTGGTCGATCTTGGAAAGAAACATTTAACGTACAAACCAAAGCCGATGCAGAAGCCGAAATGACCAAAGCAGGTATGCGCTGGGAGTGGCTGGATGACGGTAATTTAAAAACTGAAACCAAAGTGCTAGATGCCATTCGCTATGACGAAGAAACACAACAAAAAGTATTTTTTAACTCTATTGTCGCCGTGTACTCCGGCTGGGACGATGCTCGCAACCAAGGTCGAAAAGCCGTCACTACTGCCAATGGCGACACCATGGACGATGCGGTCATGGCCGAGCTTATCAAGCAGATGGATCAAAACTGTGTTAACTTCGCATGGAAACCTGGCGATGTGCTTTGGCTGAATAATCACGCCGTACTGCATGCGCGTCAACCATTTGAAGGTGAACGCCAAATCTTAGCGTCAATTTCGTTTAAATAGTTCGCGCTTTGCATTTGTAAATAAGTCCCACTTTATGCAGATAGAAGAACAAAGCCATAAACCACCTTGTTCTCTATTTGCAAAAAAATAAAAAAAGCACTTTGCGAATCCATTGTCGATTTCCCAAGGTGCTTTTTCCTGCTAGTAAGTCATCTAATAGTTTCTTGCCTTTAAATAGATCATTTTGTTGATATTGGTTCAAATTCTTTACATAAGAGCCTGTTGCACTACAATTTTTTTGCTAAACACGTGTGAAATGCTTTTGGAATGGTTAGAATGAAGGTTAATTTTTGTATCTAACCATTTTTCGATTTAAGTTGTTACCGTGCACAACTCTCAAGGAAATGAGTCCTGTTCATGTTTTATTACACAAAACGACATTAATGAATAAGATACTTCCTTTTTTATCGACGAACGGACAGATGCGCTATGTCAAAAAATATCAACTCCAATGACAATATTGCCATTACACGACCAAACCTTACAGTCGTTGGTGTTGGAGCGAGTGCCGGCGGATTAGAAGCGTTGCAGTCGATGCTGTCTAACTTGCCAACTGATACAAATATGGCGTTTGTCGTAGCTCAGCATTTGTCCCCTTCTTATAAAAGTATGATGGTCGATTTACTGGAAAAAGGCTGTACTATCCCTATTACCAGTGCTGTTGACAACGAAGTACTTGAACCTAATCACGCTTACATTTGCCCACCGAATTTCAATATAGAAATCACCAGTGGAGACCGTATTAGCCTCATCAGCTACCCTGAAACTCGTCGTACACCTCGCCCTTCTGTTGACATGTTGTTTGAGTCCATCGCTTCAGTAAAAGGGGAAAGTGCAATTGGCATTGTTTTATCAGGAACAGGGACCGACGGCAGTCGTGGTATCCGTGCCATTAAAGGTGAAAACGGTTTTGGCATTGTCCAGGATCCAAAAGATGCCAAATACGATGGCATGCCTAATTCCGCCATTAATTCAGGCAATGTGGATTTGATTGTTCAGTCCACTGAGATTGGTACTGAATTAAAAAATATTATGCATTTCCCTCGTCGACGCTCTGTGGATAATGAAAATGCCATTTCTAGGGAAACCTACAACGGCATCATTAATATTTTGAAAAAGCAATGCAAAGTCGATTTCACTTTATACAAAGAGAACACCATCGTTCGTCGGATTGACCGTCGAATGACGTCACTTCGTATTCATGATACTAAGGTATATTTGGAGCATCTAACCGAGCACCCTGAAGAAGTCAGTCTATTATTTAATGACATGTTGATTGGGGTTACCTCTTTTTTCCGTGATGCTAGAGCCTTCGATAGCTTAGATAGAGAGCTATCTCATTATATTCAAAATAAAGAAAGCAAAGAATTACGTATTTGGTGTGTAGGTTGTTCTACAGGGGAAGAACCTTACTCTATTGCCATTATATTAAGCCAAATACTAGGCGAAAGAATCAGTGATTATAAAATACAAATTTTCGCCACTGATATTGACAAAAATGCAATTGAATTTGCTCGTAATGCTATATATCCAGAGTCTGCACTTCAGAATTTACCTAAAGCGATTCGAGATAAGTTCTTTTTGGTGAACGATGATCAATTTGAGCTTACTAAGGCTATTAAATCTCATGTTATATTTTCAGTTCATGATATTAATAATGATCCACCATTTTTACGCCTAGACCTTATTACTTGTCGTAACCTAATGATTTATTTTACGGTTGAATTGCAACGCCAAATTCTTCCTACCTTTCATTATGCTTTGAACCCGAAAGGCATACTCATGTTAGGTCAATCCGAATCTATTGGTGTTTTTCAAGAGCAATATCGCCCCCTGTCTAAAACAAATAAGATCTATGAAGCCTTATTTGTCGGCAAAAAACTTCCTCCAGAGAGGAAGTCAACTAATATTAAAAAGAAAGCCCTTGACTACAAAGAGCAATCTGTACAAGAAAGCCCTCGACGCACTAAATTAAATGAAGAATTTTCGAATATTATTTCGAGCACTCTCAAAGAGTTTGTTTTACCAAATGCTATGTTGGTGAATGAAAATCAGGATATTATTTTCACAGAAGGAGAAAATAAGCTACTTATTCGCCCTTCTGGTTTGCCAACCAATAATATTTTTAAAAACCTTCATCCACAGCTTTCTATTGATTTACGCAGTGCATTTCATCAATTACAAAGTGGCAAAGATATTGCAAACACCGGCTTCCAGTCTTTTAATCTAGACGGTAAAGATGTTTGGGTGAAATTAATTTTAATTTCTATCAAACGAGAAGGCCCTGTTGGCTCATTGATTCTTATTTTTTCACAGATTGAAGAACCCGTTAATATTCCAGTATTAACCAAAGACAGTCACGATTCAACGAACCAAGCGGTACTTGTAGAGCAACAGCGCCTTTTATTAAAAACAAAAGAACAACTACAAAATGTTATCGAAGAATTATTAACCCGGCGGCAATAATTATCTGATATAATTACCAAATGAACGAAAAAATAGACACCCGAAAACTGACCACTTCCGAGCTTGCTAGACTACGAAAGCAAGTTGTTAAACTGCGTGATAAAGGTTTCTTGTTGAAAGAAATATCAGAAGTGACTGGAGTCCATATCGACACCGTTGGTCGTTGGTATAGAGACTACTTAAAACGTGGAAAAGACAGCTTCGAGTATAAGAAACGTGGCCGCGAAGAAGGTTCATTTCGCAGCTTAACCAAAGCGCAAGAAGCTCGCATCCAACAAGAAATCACAGATAAAATGCCGGATCAGTGTAAGTTGAATTTTGCTTTGTGGACGCGGCGGGCAATCCAACAACTCATCAAGCAATTGTGGGGAAAGAATATGCCCATTAGAACGATAGGAGACTATCTAAAACGCTGGGGTTTTACACCACAAAAACCATTGAAAAAGGCTTACGAGCAGAACCCACAAAAAGTCTCCAAATGGCTTGAACAAGAGTACCCTTTAATCAAGGAAAGAGCGGAGAATGAAGGCGCGGAGATACATTGGGGTGATGAAACTGGCATTCGTAACGACAGTCAGCATGGTCGTAGTTTCGCTCCCAAAGGCAAAACACCAGTCCAAGTTATTCCAGCGAAGCACTGCCGTCTCAATATGATCTCTTCTGTCACAAACCAAGGAACGGTTCGCTTTATGACCTATTCCGATACGATGACCGCTAAAGTATTAATTCGCTTCATGAAAAGACTCATTTCCTCGTCGAAGAAAAAGATTTTTCTGATACTCGATAACCTTCGAGTCCATCATGCAAAGTTAGTGAAAGAGTGGTTGGCTAAGCCAAAAATCAAAGAGCAAATAGAAGTCTTTTATTTGCCAGCATACTCACCTGAACTTAACCCAGATGAATACCTAAATTGTGATCTAAAAGCAGGTATCCACACTGGTGATGCGCCAAAGAATGAACAAGCTTTAAAAGGAAGAGTGGTCTCACATATGAGAATGTTACAGAAGCATCCAGATCGAGTTAAAAAGTACTTTAAGCATAGGTCAATCTGCTATGCCGCTTAGAAGATATAAAATGCCGCCGGGTTAATAGAAACTTCGAATAAAGAAATGCAGTCAATGAATGAAGAGTTACAAAGCTCTAATGAGGAGTTACAAAGCTCTAACGAAGAGCTTGAAACCACTAACGAAGAGCTGCAATCTACAAACGAAGAACTTCAGACAGCCTATGCAGAACTGCGTATGGCTTACGAAGAAAGAGAACACCAAAGAACCGAACTAGAAGATCTAAGAAATGAGTTACAACACTCTAATGGCTTGCTAGAAGACGCTGAGAAATCCGCAAAAATGGGTTCTTGGCTTTGGGACATTTCAACTCGCAAGATTGAGTGGAGTAATGGTTGTTATCTATTATTTGGGCTTGATAAAGATGTGTTTCATCCTTCTTATGAAGCCTTTATTGGACTTGCACAAGATAATTATCGCGGTTTATTAGAAGAGCAATTAACCAACCTTCTTCACAACAAAGCGATGTGGTGGTCAACTAAAACTGGCCACCTCGTTATAAGTTTTAAAGAACTCTTCTTCAGCCTTCTGTGGCGATAGCCC
>NZ_JAGSSV010000034.1 GCF_018145875.1 Marinomonas vulgaris
CGCCCACACAAATTATCTGATTATCTATTTTAAAGAGCGTGCTGACTTAATAATCAAACCAGAAGTTAATCTAGTGAGTTGAACTTGGTCCTCGTTGCTCTGAAGCCTTGTCCGTGTCAGCGAGGGCGTATATTAAGGATCTACTGATTTAGTGCAACCCTTTTTTGAAGAAAAACGCGATTTATTTAAATTTAATATTTTTAAGGGTAATAAAAGCCCTACAACTCGACGATACGAAGCTCTTTTGGCATAGAAAAAGAAACATTCTCTTCGCGCCCTTTAAGCTCTTGCGGCGCACTGCCACCTAGCTCGACAAGACGAGCAATCACCTCATTGACCAGCACTTCTGGTGCGGACGCACCCGCTGTTACGCCCACGCTCTCGATATCGCTGAGCCAAGCCGTATCTATCTCACCTGCGTTATCGATCAGGTACGCTTTCGCTCCCATGCGCTCTGCCAACTCTTTAAGACGATTCGAATTCGAACTGTTCACCGAACCAACCACCAACACTAGCTGAGATTCCACCGCTAAAGTTTTTACTGCATCTTGTCGATTCTGTGTTGCATAGCAAATATCATCTTTTTTAGGGCCCGTAATCTGGGGAAAATGAGTACGCAATGCATCGATAACGACAGAGGTATCATCCATGGATAACGTGGTTTGTGTCACGAACGCCAATCGCTCTGGGTTCTTTACCGGAAGCCCCGCAACATCGTCAGGATGCTCAACCAGATAGATAGCACCACCTTGTCGATCATCATACTGTCCCATAGTGCCTTCCACTTCAGGATGCCCATCATGGCCGATCAAAATGCACTCCATCCCATCTCGAGAATAGCGTAACACCTCTAAATGCACCTTAGTTACCAAAGGACATGTCGCATCGAATACTTTCAAACCGCGATTGGTAGCTTCGTCGCGCACCGCTTTTGACACGCCATGTGCACTGAAAATGACAATATTGTCGTCTGGCACCTGATCAAGCTCATCAACAAATACTGCCCCACGAGCTTTTAACGACTCAACCACAAACTTATTATGCACCACTTCGTGACGCACATAGATAGGCGCCTCGAAAAGATCCAAACAGCGATTCACAATATCGATGGCACGATCAACACCGGCGCAAAAGCCCCTAGGATTAGCGAGTTGAATGGCAAAGCTCATGCCGCATCCTCTATGGCGATCACCTGAACGCGAAAAGTAAGCGAACGACCCGCCAAGGGATGATTAAAATCCACCAAGACTTCTTTCTCACCGATGTTTGCAATAACGCCTGGCAATTCATTTTTGCTGACATCCGCAAACGACACCACCATCCCCTCTTCCAAATCCATCGAGAACTGAGAACGAGGCATTCGCTGAACATTGTTTTCATTGTGCGCGCCAAAGGCATTTTCAGGCGCCATCACATAAGACCCTTCTTGACCTTCTGTCATCCCTAACAAAGCCGACTCAAAAGCCGGTAACAAGCTACCATCGCCAAATACAAAACTGGCAGGCGCTTGAGAAAAAGTTGAATCTACAATTTGGCCATCTTCAAGTGACAATTCAAAATGCAGAGTTACCCGACTTGCAGCAGTAATTACGCTCATTTTTTTGCACCTTCTTGCTTATTCGTCACAACACTTTCTATCAACATCAAAATAACACCAATGGTAATTGCACTGTCTGCGACATTAAAGGCAGGGAAATACCACGCTTGCTGCCAATGAACCTGTATAAAATCCACCACATGACCGTAAACTAAACGATCGTATAAATTACCAATGGCGCCGCCCAAAACAAAAGTCAGCGCCAAAGATTCCAAACGATTACTATTGGCTATTTTCACTAATCGCCAACTAATCCCGACAACCACCGCTAAAGCAATAATCGAAAAGAACCAGCGCTGCCAGCCACCAGCTTGCGCCAGAAAACTAAATGCAGCGCCAGTGTTGTAACGCAGTGTTAAATCAAAAAACGGCAGAACAGGAATTTCTTGCCCATAAAACAAATTGGACTCAACCGCTTGTTTTGTAACCCAATCAATGGCAAACAGAACCAGAGCCAGCGCCCACCAGCGCTGGACTCTTTTCCATACAGTCAAAACCGTCATTATGCGTAAAGGCGTTTTTCACCTTCCCCATCTGGCAAGTTTGAAATACAACGATCACACAACTCTGGGTGCGCTTCACGCTGACCAACTTCTTCACGGTGGTGCCAGCAACGCACACACTTGGTGTATTTACTTAGTTCTACGTGCACTTTCAAACTCTCCAAGTCGGTTGCTACCGCCTCATCGCTTGCGTCAGACAAAGCCAATACCTTCACGTCGGATGCTATAAGTACAAAACGTAACTCATCCCCTAAACGGTTCAATGTGGTTTGCAAAGTTTCATCACAGTACAAGGTAATTTCAGCACTTAAACTAGCTTTCATTTTGCCAGCACTGCGTGCTGCTTCTATGACTTTGTTAATGGCGACTTTGGCCTCCAGAACCTGCTTCCAGAACTCACGCCCCATCGGCTCATCGCCAGACAGCTCTTCAAGCCCTTCGTACCAAGTTTCTAGGAAAACCGACTCACTACGTTCGCCAGGCAAGGTTTGCCAAATTTCGTCGGCGGTGAAGCTCAAAATCGGAGCGACCCAACGTGAAAAAGCTTCCATAACATGGTAAAGCGCCGTTTGCGCGGAACGACGTGCCAAGCTGTCTTCTTGTGTGGTGTATTGACGATCTTTAATAACATCAAGATAGAAGCCACCCAAATCCACAGAACAGAAATTTTGAATTTTCTGGTTCACCGTATGGAACTGGTAATCGCTGTATGCAGCGTTTAATTCTTTTTGCAACAAAGCCGCGCGGTCAACAATCCATCGGTCTAACGCGATCATTTCGCTTGAAGGCACAATATCGGTCGCCGGATTAAAACCATTCAAATTCGCCATCATAAAGCGCGCCGTATTACGAATACGTCGGTAAGAATCCGCCACACGTTTTAGAATTTCATCAGAAACGGTCATTTCAGTGGTGTAATCGGTTGCCGCTACCCACAAACGAATGATGTCGGCCCCCAAGGTATCCATCACTTTTTGTGGCGACAATACATTACCTAACGATTTCGACATCTTGCGACCGTCGCCATCTACAGTAAAACCGTGGGTCAATACTTGCTTATAAGGTGGTACACCGCGGATTGCGATAGAGGTTTTCAATGATGACTGAAACCAACCACGGTGTTGATCTGACCCTTCCAAATACAAGTCAGCTGGGAAGCTTAACTCTTCGCGCTGATCAATAACCGAATAATGGGTGACACCAGAGTCAAACCACACATCGAGTGTGTCCGTTACCTTACTGTATTTCTCGGCCTCATCGCCCAATAACTCTGCTGCGTCCATTTCGAACCAAGCATCAATGCCTTCTTGCTCGATACGCTTCGCCACTTCCTCAATAAGACGTGGCGTGTCTGGGTGCAACTCTTGTGTTTCTTTGTTGATAAACAAAGCAATCGGCACACCCCAAGTACGTTGACGTGACACACACCAGTCAGGACTGTTATTCAACATCCCTTCCATGCGATTTTGTCCCCAGCTTGGCACCCACTTCACACCTTCTACGGCGTGTTTAGCGGCGTCTAACAGACCTTCTTTGGTCATGCTGATAAACCACTGCGGTGTCGCACGGAAAATCAATGGCGTTTTAGTACGCCAGCAATGTGGATAACTGTGGAAGATTTTCGACTCGAAAACCAAAGCGTTATTACGGTTTAGCGCCTCAAGTATCGCATCGTCCACCTTGTAAACGTGCAAGCCGGCAAATTCACCGGCCGCTTCAGAATAGACACCATTGTCTTGTACAAGGTTAATCGTACCTATGCCATTTTCACGGCCAACATTGAAATCGTCTACGCCATGGTCTGGTGCCGTATGGACACAACCTGTACCCGCTTCTGTGGTGACATGCTCACCAAGGATGACTGGGATATCACGCTCTAAGAAAGGATGATTCAACACAGTGCCTTTTAATTCGGCACCCACAGTGCGACCAACAACAGCAAAGTCCGTCACGCCGTAACGCGCCATTAAACCTTCAACCATATCTTCAGCAACGATTAGACGCTCTTTACCCAAGCCCATGTCCACTTCAACCAAGGCATAGTTAAACTCAGGGTGCACAGACACCGCTTGGCTTGCAGGCAGCGTCCAAGGCGTAGTAGTCCAGATAGCCACAGACACTTCACCTTCACCGGTCACATCAGCAAATTTCGCTAGTAAAGCGGCTTCGTCTTGAGGCGCGTAACGCACATCGAGAGACAAAGACGTTTTGTCTTGGTATTCCACTTCCGCTTCTGCTAAAGCAGAGCCACCGACCACACTCCAATACACCGGCTTAAAGCCTTTGACCAGATGACCGTTTTCGGCGATTTTACCCAAGGCGCGAACAATATTGGCCTCAGTTTGGAAGTTCATCGTGAGATAAGGATTTTCCCAATCGCCCATGACGCCCAAACGGATAAAGTCTTTTTTCTGTGCTTCGATTTGGGTGTAAGCGTATTCACGGCATTTTGCACGAAACTCTTTGTAAGACACCTTGGTGCCCGCTTTCCCAATCATCTGTTCGACTTTGTGCTCGATAGGCAAACCATGACAATCCCAACCCGGAATGTAAGGCGCATCAAAGCCACTGACGGTTTTGGACTTAACAATAATATCTTTGAGGATTTTGTTAACCGCGTGACCAATATGAATGCTGCCGTTTGCGTACGGAGGGCCATCATGAAGCACAAAAGAAGGACGACCCTTGCTGGTTTCACGCACTTTTTGGTAAAGGTCCATATCCTGCCAACGCTTCAGCATTGCAGGTTCACGTTTTGCCAAGTCTCCACGCATTGGGAAGGTCGTATCTGGCAAATTCAGTGTCGGTTTATAATCACTCATGGTTTATCGATTTATCCTCAAAGATCATCTTTTCACTGATTAGCAAAGAAGCGGATGGCTTCTTCTTTATCACATTGAATTTGTTTTTCCAGCTCACTTAAGCCGGCCATTTTTCGCTCTGCCCTAATGAACTGACAGAAAGTAACCTGAACATATTTGTCGTACAGATCGCCTTTAAAATCTAATAAATGCACTTCTAGAATGGCAATTTTACCATTCACGGTTGGACGCACACCGATATTGGCCACGCCATTATGGCGCATACCTTCCACATCAAACATCACAGCGTACACACCTGACAACGCAGATCGCACTCCCTTCAAATTGACGTTGGCGGTTGGGAAACCGAGCTTTCGACCTAACTGCTGACCATGTACAACACGGCCATTTAAGGTGACAGGATGACCCATGTTCATTTCTGCCGCCGCCACATCGCCACGCTCAAGAGCATGGCGTATCACGGTACTGCTGACACGCTCACCCAATACATTCAACACGGACGGGGTATTTTCAACATCAAAGTGGTTCTGACGACCGAAGGCTTGTAGGTACTCAAAGTCTCCTTGTCGATCACAGCCAAAGCGGAAATCATCGCCAACGACTAAATGCTTTACCGACAGTCCATCAAGCAGAATTTTCTGACAAAACGCCTGAGCATTCAGCTGCTGTAACTTGGGGTTAAACGGCATACACAGTACATAATCGATGCCTTGACCTGCCAATAAAGCCACCTTGTCACGCAATCGACCAATTCGACCTGGCGCTGTATCTGGCGCAAAAAATTCTCTTGGCTGAGGCTCAAAAATCATGATGCACGCTGGCACATCGTATTGCTTCGCCAGAGCTTTCACCCGAGACAAAATAGCACTGTGTCCAAGATGAACACCGTCAAAGTTTCCTATCGTCAGCACACATTCTTTATGCCTTGAACGGATATTATGAATACCACGAATTAACTCCATACCACCCCGTACAAAAACATTAAGCTCAGTATTGAAAAAATACCCGCGATTATATAGCAGTTAACCGTCTGAAGGTAGGCCAGAACTTGAACAAGTCAAGCAATCTGCGCCGCGCTTTAACGCATGCTCATCACACAGAATGCTTCAGTATCGACGACCGCAAACCCGCCATTACCGCCACCAAGCCATAAACCAACACACCCAACACCACAATAGCCAAGGTGTAGCCAACTCGCGACCAATCATCCATTTGCGTCCATTGCCAACCTTGCTGCAAACAGACATACAAAAAAGCCCCCAGAGCGATCGTCGCACTCAGCAAAATTCGCAGCAGTCGCCACCACTGCACTGAAAACACATGATGCTGCTGTTTGTACAAACCATACCAAAGTAAATATGCGTTCAACGCCGCCGACATACTGGTCGCCAACGCCAAGCCAACGTGCCCAAAAGGCCATACCAATATCAAGTTAAACACCATGTTAGACACCATGGCGATAATGCCAATGCGAACCGGCGTTTTCACGTCTTGCCTTGCATAATACCCAGGCGCGAGCACCTTAATCAGCATCATAAACACCAACCCAAGCGAATACGCCTGCAGACTTTGCGCCGCCATGGTCACATCATTGATCGTCAGCTCCCCACGGTAGAAAATCGTCGCAATTAAGGGTTCTGCCAACATAAACAACGCCAGCGACGAAGGAATGGCAATCAACAACAAAAGACGCAACGCCCAATCCAAGGTACTTGAAAACTGACTCGCGTCACCACCAGAAAAGCTACGAGACAAGGACGGCAAGATCACGGTACTGATCGCAATCGCAAAAATCCCCAACGGCAGCTCATACAAGCGATCTGATAAGTACAACCAAGTAATGCTGCCCGTCTGCAAAAATGACGCTAACACGGTATCTAACAACAAGTTAATCTGACTTACCGACACACCAAACAAAGCTGGCCCCATCAACACTAAAATACGCCTTACGCCAGGATGAGAAAAACCTAACGTTGGCATCGGTAACAATTTCAATCGCGCCAAAAACGGCACTTGAAACATCAACTGGATAAAACCTGCCGCAAATACCCCCCACGCCACCGCGGTCTCCGCTTGCGCTGCTGTACGGGCAAAAAATAACGTTGCGACAATAAGAGAAAGATTAAGAAAGATAGGTGTAATCGCCGGCACAGCATATTCACCATGAGCATTTAAAACCCCCCCTGCCAACGCCGTTAAAGAAATAAATAATAAATAAGGAAAGGTAATCACCAACAACTCAGACGCCAACGCAGTCTGTCCCTCGTCGCCCGCAAACCCCGGCGCGAACACATACACCACCCAGGGCGCGCACACCATAAACAGCACAGTGACACACAACAAAATCAAGGCCAGCGAACCGGTAACAGCCGAAACCAGCGCCCGCACCTCTCCTGGCCCTTCTTTCACACGATAATCACTCAATACCGGCACAAAGGCCTGCGCGAAAGCCCCTTCTGCAAACAAACGACGAAAAAAATTAGGGATTTTAAAAGCAACATAAAAAGCATCAGCGCTGCCGCTCGCCCCTAAAACAAAGGCCAACGCCGCATCTCTGACCAAGCCAAGAATGCGAGATAAAAACGTACACACAGACACTAAGACACCAGAACGCAATAAAGACAAAGACTTACGCTCTTTTTCAGCAGTAGATTTTTTTACAGACATAGATAATTTCTTTTTAAACAACAAAATAAACCAACAAAGCGCAACAGAATAACACCAGCCGCAATACGAACGCAGCCAAATATATCCGCTCATTTGATTAAATTTTGTATAATAGGGTTGTGACAGCGCTAAAAACTGGTAAAATCCGCCGCGAGATTTCAAAGTTAAAACTTGACAATAATTTCATGGCGCAGCAAAGTGCTGAGTCATTTCGTATTTAAAATTAAAGGAGCCAGACCGTGGCAAATTCCGCCGGTTCAAAAAAACGCGCGCGCCAAGCAATCAAAAGCCGCGCTCACAATGGTAGCCTTCGTTCAATGGTTCGTACCTACTTAAAAAAAGTAGATGCAGCTATCGAAGCAGGCAATCAAGCTGACGCACAAGCAGCTTACGTTCTAGCAACTTCTAAGCTAGACAAAGCCGCTGACAAAGGCCTATATCACAAAAACAAAGCGTCTCGTCATAAGAGCCGCTTGAGTGCTAAAATCAAAGCACTGGCTTAATACCTATAAAAAAAACCGGCGAATGCCGGTTTTTTTTATGTCTAAAAATTTCGTTATCCGCACAACACAACCAGCCAAACTATCGCAGCCAGCGCCAATGCCAACATCACGGCAGCCGATCCTAAATCTTTTGCTCTACCAGACAGCTCATGATGCTCATTGCTAATGCGATCCACAACCGCCTCAACACTTGAATTCAAGGTCTCGACAATCAACACCATACCAACCGAAAAGATCAGCACAGCCCGCTCAAGCCCAGACTCACCAAGCCAAATTGCGAGCGGCAAAGCAATGAGAAACAAACACGTCTCTTGTCGAAATGCAGCCTCATGCTGCCACTGCGCACGCAACCCTTGATAGGAATATTTAGATGCACTTAAAACACGTTCCAGTCCTACTTTGCCTGGCTTTGCCATAACCGCCTCTTTTTAAATAATAACCAAATCATCGCGATGAATTAACTCAGGCTCACCTCGATAACCCAGGATGTCACCAATGCTGGACGAAGGCTGACCTAACAGCTTGAGTGTTTCAGCCACACTGTAATTCACCAAACCTCGCGCAACTAAGCCACCTTTAGAGTCAACGCAAATTACCATATCACCACGAGAAAACGTGCCTTGCGCGTCTTTAACACCAACAGAGAGCAAGCTCGTGCCCTCTTGACGTAATGCTTTCACAGCACCGTCATCCAGCACCAGTGCACCTCTACTTTTTAAGTGCCCAGCTAACCACTGCTTGCGCGCTGCCACTCGACCATGCTCTGGCTGCAACCAAGTCCCTAAAGGCTCACCCGATGCCACTCTGACGATGACATTTTCTACTCGGCCGGAGGCAATCAAGGTGTCTGCACCAGAACGTGCCGCCAGCCGTGCGGCTCGCACTTTCGTCAACATGCCGCCACTGCCCAGCACTCCAGCGCCACCACTGGCCATCGACTCCAGCCGATCGTCTGAAGCAGAAATCTGAGGAATCAGCTGGGCGTCTTGATAATCACGAGGGTTTTTATCAAACAACCCAAGCTGATCGGTCAATATAATCAAAGCATCGGCCTCAACAAGGTTTGCCACTAAGGCCCCCAAGGTATCGTTGTCACCAAAGCGAATCTCATCGGTTACAACCGTATCATTCTCGTTCACAATGGGTACAACACCAAAACCAAGCAAGGTTCGCAAGGAAGAGCGTGCGTTTAAATAGCGTCGGCGATTCGATAGATCATCATGGGTCAGCAGAATTTGCGCTGTGCATAAATCATGCTGCTCAAAATGGGATTCATAAACACCGACTAACTCCATTTGACCCACGGCCGCTGCCGCCTGTAGCTCATTCACCTGCGTGGGGCGAGAAGAAAAACCGAGGCGCTTCATACCAGCCGCAATGGAACCTGAGGACACCAAAACCACTTCTTTGCCCTGCGCACGCAATTGCGCAATTTGTGACACCCACAAACCAATTCGAGCCACATCTAAGCCTTGTCCATCGTTGGTCAGTAGTGCACTGCCAATTTTAACCACGACTCGTTGCGCCTTCGCTATTTTCTCTCGCATTTCCATGTTGTTACTGCTTCCCACCTATCAGATTAGCTAACGTATTCCACTTCCACATCGTAATCGTCTTCGTCGAAGTCATCATCGTCCAAGGCTTTACCGGCTAAACGGCGCTTCTCACGCAACGACATAATGCGATTTCGACCTTCTTCATCGATCAACGCACGAACGGCTTTTTCTTTCTCGCGAGCCTCTGGATTTTCCATCAAGAGTTCACGTTGCTCATCAAGTGCGGTCATCAAGTCCAAACACAAAACTTCGGTACCTTCGCCAGAAATAGCGGAAATACGGTATGCTTTACCTTCCCAACCAAGGGCATCAATCACGCTTTGGCAGCGCTCTTCTAGTTCATCTTCTGGCACCATGTCAGTTTTATTCAAAACCAACCAACGGTCACGCTCGGCCAAAGCAGGGCTGAACTGATGCAGTTCGTTTACTGCAATCACAGCCGCTTCTGCTGGTGTAATTTCGTCCCACGGCGCCAAATCGACGATGTGCAACAAAATACGGTTGCGCACCAAGTGCTTCAAGAAACGAATACCCAAACCCGCACCTTCAGACGCTCCTTCAATGATGCCTGGAATATCGGCAATCACGAAACTTTGATGCTTCTTAACTTTAACCACACCTAGGTTTGGCACTAGAGTTGTAAAAGGATAATCGGCGACTTTTGGTTTTGCCGATGACACAGAGCGAATAAAGGTCGACTTGCCAGCATTTGGCAAACCAAGCAAGCCCACGTCTGCCAAGACTTTCATCTCAAGTTTTAACGTACGCTCTTCGCCTACCGTACCTTTTGTCGTTTGACGAGGCGCGCGGTTGGTACTGGATTTGAAGCGGGTGTTGCCTAAACCATGATGACCGCCCTGTGCTACTTTGAGCTTTTGCCCATCGCGTACTAAATCACCCAGCGTTTCACCCGTGTCGTCATCGATAACCGTCGTACCTACAGGCACTTTGATTTCTAAGTCAGGCCCTTTGGAACCTGTCATATCGCGACCTTGACCACCCTCACCGCTTTCTGCAATGTACTTTTTCGTAAAACGAAAATCAATCAGGGTGTTTAGGGCTTCGTCCGCCACCAACACAACACTGCCGCCGTTGCCGCCGTCGCCACCGTCTGGGCCACCTTTCGCAACAAACTTTTCACGCCAAAAACTCAACGCGCCATTTCCGCCTTTACCCGCTCTTACATAGATACTGGCTTCATCAACAAATTTCACAGGAACACCTCTTAGGTGGTTTAATCAATTTCAATAGACTGATTATAGAATTCTTCCAAAAAAAAAGCCCCGCGTCGCGGAGCTTTTTTTAAGTTTTTAGCAAGTAATTACGCAGCGACAACAGAAACTGTACGACGCTTCAACTTACCTTTCACTTCAAACTTCACTTGGCCTTCTGCAACAGCAAACAAAGTGTGATCTTTACCAATTTGAACACCAACACCAGGGTGGAATTGTGTACCACGCTGACGAACAAGGATGTTACCTGGGATCACAACTTGACCACCAAAACGTTTGACACCTAATCGTTTCGACTCGGAATCGCGACCGTTACGAGTACTACCACCCGCCTTTTTATGAGCCATGACTTACTCCTTAAAATTAATTTAGTTAGGGCTTAGCTAATGCCAGTAATTTTCACTTCTGTGAACCACTGACGATGACCCATACGCTTCATAGAGTGCTTACGACGACGGAATTTCAAGATTTTCACCTTGTCTCCACGGCCATGAGCAACAACTTCCGCTGTTACTTTAGCGCCTTCTACGATAGGTGCGCCAACTTTAACGTCGTCGCCATTGCTAACAAGAAGAACATCATCGAAATTAATCGCACTGCCTTCTTCAAACGCTAGTTTTTCAACTTTAAGGGTTTGGCCTTCTTCTACACGGTATTGCTTACCGCCAGTTTTGATCACTGCAAACATGTTCTTCTCCAATTGGATTTACCCGGCTACTGAAATTGAATTTGACCTACTTCTAGTGGCAATAAGTCTTTGGCCGAATCGGACAAAAATCACTAACCATATGATAGGGAGCAAAATGTGGGTAAATCGGACGCAAGATTGTACAAAATCGCACCAACCAATACAAGCTAAAACCCAGACCTTTATACATTTTTTGCATTTTGGGTTGACCCTGACACACGCCTTACCTAGCATGGGGCAAACTTGCTCATTAGCTTGAGATTCTTTAGCTTCGGAAATTGCATGCAACCTACACAAATACACGATGTTGTGGCCAATGAATTTGGTCAAGTGAATGAATATATAATGTCACAGCTTAGCAGTGACATTCCCCTTATTGAGCAGATTGGCTACTACATTATCAGCAATGGCGGCAAACGACTTAGACCTCTATTGGTTTTGTTAGCAGCCAAAGCCAGCGCGCCTCTAGACGAATCGCAGCAACATCAAACCATTCAAATGGCGACGATTATTGAGTTTATTCATACCTCGACCTTGCTGCATGATGACGTGGTTGATGAGTCTGATATGCGTCGTGGTAAAAAAACCGCCAATGAAGAATGGGGCAACGCACCCAGTGTTTTAGTCGGTGACTTTTTATATTCCCGCGCCTTTCAAATCATGGTGGATGTAGGCAGCATGCAGTGCATGAGCATTCTTGCAAAAACCACCAACATCATTGCAGAAGGTGAAGTGCAACAGCTGATCAACTGTGGCGATCCAGACACGACTGAAGACAGCTACCTTAAAGTCATTCAATACAAAACCGCCAAACTGTTTGAAGGCGCCGCACTTTGTGGTGCCGTCATCGCCGGGGCCAATGAAGCACACCAGAAGGCACTGCAAGATTTTGGTATGTACGTAGGCACCGCTTTTCAACTTATCGACGATGTGATGGACTACACCAGTACCGCCGAAGAAATGGGCAAAAGTGTGGGCGACGATTTAGCCGAAGGCAAACCAACCCTGCCACTTATCTTCACCATGAAACATGGCAGTCAAGAAGCCGTCGAACGTGTCAAACAAGCCATTCTTACCGGCGGCTTAGAGCAACTTGATACGATTATAAACGACGTACAATCGTGTGGTGCCATTGAATACACCCAACAAAAAGCACAAGAGCAAGCGGATCTGGCCATTGACGCCATCGCCTCTCTACCAGAATCTGAATATAAATCGGCTCTTATTGGTCTTGCAAACGCCTCCGTTAAACGTCGCAACTAAAAAGAACCATGTCATCCTTAGTAAAATGCACCTGTTTCATTTTACTAAGGATTTTCTCGTAGGATACTCATCACTTTAGCGGCAATACCAGTCGTGTCTTCTTGCATAAAACAATGCCCACCTTCTACCTCAATCACTCGGATGTTGGGATTCAATCTTGCGGCCAGTTGATAAGACTCTTTGAAATAATCGTAGGTATTTTTACCCTGCAATAGGTAAGTCGGTACGGTAATATTCTTAATGGCAGGCCATAAACCTTTTGGATAACTGGAGAAAATTGCCTCTTCCATCCAGGTTGGACAACGCAAATGATACTGCCCTGTTGAGACTTGTTTGAGAGAAGCGGCAAGGTAATCGTCCAGACATTCAGGCTCCCACCCCTTAAAGGTGCCGCGTTCATAAAAACTATTTTTGGCCTGCTCAATACTGTCCCACTGAGTACGACGCCGACGCGCCTGCCTCGCAAGAGGAAGACGACTTTTCAGCCCGGCGAATTTCACACCACGCATCATCCAAATCAGTCGTGGAGGGAACAATGCAGGGTCCAGCAAAACCAGACGATCAAACAATTCAGGATCTTGTGCGCTCATCAATGCCGTCATACACCCACCAAAACTGTGCCCCATGCCAATCACTTTGGTACGAGGTAAATTGGCCTTTTGAGCCATGAGCGCAGCCGAAAAACGCTCTGCGGTTTCATTCCAACCTAAAAATCGCGATCCAGCCGTAGATTCTCCATGACCTGCGGCATCTTGAAGAACAAGGTTATATCCCTCTAGCTGCTCTAAAAAACGGATGTAGGTATTCACTGCAAAACCATTACCGTGCAAAAAATGAATCGTTGATAATGTGTCATCAACAAGACGGGTATAGCCCTGAATATGACCTTCTTCTACCGGATACAGCCACGGCAACAACTTGTGCTTCGTCATTCGTTTCACACCATTTTAAGACAATTAGATATAACCCATAAAAATATCTAATCAGAGAATACAACCACCGATGTAATAACAAAAGCCTATCTATTCTATTTTTACCCATTGAATTCCCTCAAAATGACTCAAACTTAAACACAATGATCATTTTTCATGCAGGTAATTCGGTTTTTTTCAGCTCAAACATTCATATTAAGGTTCCAAACCGATATAATCAGCGGGATTTTTTACTGCAAACTGGACCACGACAATCCGCCAGACCATTTTGAGTCATCGGCTGGATGTGGATATAGGACTATAATGACTACAGCTTCATCTTTTGAAAAAGACGAACTATTACAATGCGGCCACGGTGAAATGTTTGGTGCAGGCAATGCCCAACTTCCTGTTGGCAATATGCTAATGATGGATCGCATTACTCACATCTCAGCTGAAGGCGGAGAATTCGGCAAAGGCGAAATTATTGCTGAGCTGGATATCAACCCAGACCTATGGTTCTTCGCTTGTCACTTCCCTGGCGATCCAGTTATGCCAGGTTGTTTAGGGCTAGACGCCATGTGGCAGCTTGTTGGCTTTTTCCTAGGCTGGAAAGGCAATAAAGGCCGAGGTCGCGCATTGGGTTCTGGCGAGGTGAAATTTACTGGGCAAATTCTACCTACTGCAAAAAAAGTTACCTTTCACATTACCCTTAAACGCGTAATCGAGCGCAAATTGGTAATGGGAATTGCAGATGGTAGTGTGAAAGTTGATGGTCGTGAAATTTACACTGCAAAAGATTTGCGTGTTGGTTTGTTTACCTCAACAGATAACTTCTAAAGATTAAGAATGAAAGAGGCACATTTATGCGTCGTGTAGTAGTAACAGGTCTTGGCATTGTTAGCTGTCTTGGCAATGACAAAGAAAGCGTTCTAAATTCCCTACGCGAAGGCCAATCTGGCATTCGCTTTGCTGAAGATTACAAAGAACATGGCTTTCGTAGCCACGTTTGTGGACGCATTGATTTAGATGCAGAAAGTATCGACCGCAAAGTTCGCCGTTTCATGGGCGATGCTGCAACCTATGCTTATGTTTCTATGCAACAGGCCATTACGGACGCTGGCTTAACAGAAGAGCAGGTTTCTAACATTCGCACCGGTCTGGTCGCAGGTTCTGGCGGTGCATCTGCTAAGAACTTAGTGGACTCTGCTGATACACTACGCGCTAAAGGCGTAAAACGTGTTGGTCCATACCGTGTTACCCAAACTATGGGCAGCACTGTGTCGGCTTGCTTGGCGACGCCGTTTAAGATCAAAGGTGTTAATTACTCGATTACATCCGCTTGTTCCACCAGCGCTCACTGCATTGGTAACGCGATGGAGTTGATTCAACTTGGCAAACAAGACATCGTATTTGCCGGTGGTGGTGAAGAAGAAAGCTGGACGCAAACCTGCATGTTTGATGCAATGGGTGCGCTATCTTCTAAGTACAACGACACGCCAGAAAAAGCGTCTCGCGCTTACGATGCCAACCGTGACGGTTTCGTTATTGCTGGCGGCGGCGGTATGCTAGTGATCGAAGAGCTTGAACACGCCAAAGCACGTGGTGCAAAAATCTACGCAGAACTTGTTGGCTACGGTGCAACCTCTGACGGTTACGACATGGTTGCTCCTTCTGGCGAAGGCGCAGTACGTTGTATGCAAATGGCAATGAGCACGATTGATGGCGACATCGATTACATCAATACCCATGGTACAAGTACCCCTGCTGGCGACATGAAAGAGTTGCAAGCGGTGAACGAAACCTTCGGTAAAAATATCCCATTGATCAGCTCTACCAAATCGCTGTCTGGCCACTCCTTGGGTGCGGCTGGCGTTCATGAAGCCATCTACTGTTTGCTAATGATGGAAAACAAATTCATCGCAGCATCCGCCAATATCGATGAGCTTGATCCTGCAGCGGGCGATATTCCTGTTGTCATGACACGCAAAGACGATGCTGATCTTAACTTGATCATGTCTAACAGCTTTGGTTTTGGTGGCACAAACGCTAGCCTAGTATTCAAGAAATACTCTGCCTAATCCCAGTTTCTACTAGATTAGGCACAAAAAAAGCCGCATTTTCAAAATGCGGCTTTTTATTTGTCTATTGTAAAGTACCAAGTCAGGTCTACTTAAAAAGGATGTCATTTCCTTTTGGTAGTTTAGCCATTTCAGCACGCATCCAAACATCCATTTCTTCATGCAAGGCAGACGTTTTTTTGCCTTCCGACTCAATGACTTCGCCAATAACAACACGAATCGTGCCGGGAAACTTGCGCCAACGTCGGCCGGGCCAAGTATAGCCAGCATTATGCACCACGGGTAAAATCGGTACATTCGCCGATGTCGCGAGCATAGCCGCCCCTTTATTGAAAGCCTCGACTTCATTCGGAGCAATACGAGTACCTTCAGGAAAGATTAATACTGAACGGCCGTCTTCCAAACGCTCCTTACCTTGACTAATAATTTGTTTTAGCGCATTGGTTTTTTGAGAGCGATCAATCGCAATCGGTTGCACCATACGCAACCCCCAACCAAAGAAAGGCACAGACAGCAGCTCTTTTTTAAGCACCGTCGATACCGGTGCCATCAGCACCTGCAGCACATAGGTTTCCCATTCACTCTGATGATTTGCTACCAGCACTACAGGACGATTTTTATTGATATGCTCACGGCCTATGATTTCGACCTTCACACCACACGCCACACGGAACACAAATAACAGCCCCTTGTTGTGCAAATTTAGCACCGGCTGCCGCGCGTTTTTCGGCAACAATATCGTCGCAAAAGGCGCTAATACGCCAAATAAAATGGTGGATACCATGTAATACAGGGCGAAAAATACCGAACCAACCCAGGATCTCAACGACTCCAACATACTCATTGTCACCTTACTCCCTTTTTTTGTTACCTACGTTAGGTTGGCGAATATGCCTGTTGTTGTTTTAACGGATTCGCGTACATAGCCAGCACCGTTTCCTTTAAGTCGTCTGGACATCGCTCAAGATAGCTTGCGAACACCTTATCAGTAGATGGCAAACCTTGTTGCATCGCCAGGGCCGCTTCATTTGTTGAGTGGATGGCATAATGCGAAATAATTTGACGATCGACTTCCGCTACGAAGGTTTCTGGCGTCTCAAATTCATCCTTCATCACATCACCAAAGGTCACGACCACCTTACCTTTTTGGCCGACAATGCCATTTTTGATGCTATCGATGTCTTCAAATTCGGCTTTTTCGTAATTCCCTGTAGTAGATTTTTGATGTAGCTCGCGGGCTTTTTCAAAAGCACACGGGTCGTACTCGTAGGAAATAGACACAGGAACAATTTTTAGATTGGCCATGGCTTGAGAAAAGGGGATTTTCTCTTTCTTCTGGCTCATATAAAACATTTTAATAATGGCAGGGTCCGTTTGATCCAAACCGTCTTTGGCGCGCCCTTCTTTCTGTGCGATCCAAATATTCGCCTGATCTTTGACCAATGAATGAGAAATGTAGGCGGACAACTGACCAAACGCTGCCATCATCTCGCGGATGCCATTGGCAGAACGCTTTACAATAAAACTCTTATTCAGACGCATCAAATCAGACACAAAAGGCCGACGCAGCAAATTATCACCAATGGCAATGCGTACCGTGTTTAAGCCAGCTAAATACAGGCCATAGTTGACAAACGCAGGGTCCATGGCAATGTCTCTGTGGTTCGACAAGAAGAGATAGCCAGTATTTTTATCCAACTTCTCAATACCGCGGTATTCCACGTTGGTGGTGGTGGTTTTGATCATACGTTCCATGTAGTTCGCGACAATCATCTGAAAATCGTGAACATTTTTAATCTTAGCGATCTGCCGTTTTAGGGCAAACTTCACCCCAAACGCCAAGGGCG
This sequence comes from Marinomonas vulgaris, assembly GCF_018145875.1. Classification (GTDB taxonomy): domain Bacteria; phylum Pseudomonadota; class Gammaproteobacteria; order Pseudomonadales; family Marinomonadaceae; genus Marinomonas; species Marinomonas vulgaris. The sequence goes on from NZ_JAGSSV010000034.1 coordinate 17,671, forward strand.
CTTGGAGGAATCTTGGCCATTTGGCAAAGCGAAAACCGATTATCGTATTAATAAAATCTGGCATTTCTACCAGATTATAAAGCACCTCGGCGACCTCATCGTCGTTATAGGGGCGTATATCATGAAACTGATCCATTGAATTTTCCGTCAGTATAAACTGTGTCGTTTTCGTTATTTCCAGGCTTATTACAGGGTTTGAATATCAAACCCTAAGCTTTCTAACTCTGCACGTTTGGACGTTGATGTCACCACGGCAAGATTTTCATTTTCTTTGGTCAAATAGGTTTGAGTAACCTGTTTTAATTGCTCTATGGTCACCGCCAAGATTTTCGCGCGAAATGCCTCGCGATACGCCAAGCTGCGGCCATGCAGTTGCACATAGAAATCACTTTGCGCTTCACCTGCTGGGGAGCCAGGTTTATCCATCGAGCCAATCACGCCCAAAATGGCCTCTTCTAGAGCCTCTGCGCTGTGATCTTCAGACAGCATCCATTCAATGGACGCATCGAAATCTGCCAATGTTTCCGTCAAACGTGGGTCACGGTAAGAATAGAAGCGGAACGCGCCTATGCTGCCATCGAATGTCGCACCGCCACCGTAAGCACCGCCTTGCTCACGAATCGCACGATGCAAGAAACCGTTGCGCAAGAAGCCACCCAATACTGTCAAGGCCGCTACATCGGGGTGTTCGCCATAAGCCGTACGGAAGGCTTTACTGCAGAAATTCACCTGAGTCGAGGTCAACCATGCCACCTTAGAGGTGGCATCTACTGGTGCGATGGCAAAAGTGCTTTGCACGCTGCCGGCTGGCATCTGAGAAAATACTGCCTGAACAATTTCTAGTAGACTTGCTTCATGCTGAGGCTCTGCCACCAGCAAGATTTGCTTGTTGGCTTGCAGCAGCTTGTTGTGCAAGCGTTTAAACACCGCTAATACGTTATCCACAATGTGAGAATCGGCTTTCATACCATCGTCCAACGCAATAGCGCTACGAATACCTGACATGCCGCCCCATTTTTCTTGCTGTGCGGCCAAACCTGACAAGGCACTGGAGGCGGCGGTCATCGCCAATGAGTGACCTTGCCCTGTAATAGATTGCTCGCGACGAGCGCGACGCTGCGCCACCAGCTCTTTGACTCGGCTGGCTTCATCAAAGCGCACATTCAACATGGTATCTTTAAGCAGTTCGCTCATGGCCTTTACATTGGGCACCAAGGCTTTAGAGGATAAAATAAAGTAGCCCTGCAAAGACTGACGATCAGACGTAGTCGCACGAATCGAATTAGACGCGCCCAAACCGCCACACACTTGCGCTTGACGCTCTTGCACAGCGAGGTAATCGTCTTCGCCGATGCCCAATTCTGTCATCATCGACGAAAACAGCGGTAAATATTCCAGCTCTTCGTCATCTAGTTCAGGCAGATCAATCACCAACTGCTGATACACCAAGCCATTAGTGCCTTGCGGATAAAAAGTCACCGGCAAATCTCCACTGACTTTCTCGCAGTCGTACTCAGGCAAGCGGGCAGGCACATCTTCCAAACCGACTTTCGGCAAGATGCTCATGTCGTCCACTTGAGACTGACGCACTTTTAGCGCTGCACTGCGTTCGATAATGCGCTGCTTGTCGGCATCAGAAAGAGCCGCCTTGATTTGGCTAAGGCGATCTTTTTCGGCTTGGTTACGGCGAGCCTCAAGCGCATCGTCTGGACTTAGGGTCAAAGTCACTCGGTGAGCGTTAGACACGAGCAGGCTTTTAATCAGATTAGGAATGTACTCTTTGTCCTGCACTTTTTCACGCATGGCATGGATCACAGGGTCGAGATCAAGCTGAGCAATAACATTGCCGGCATGCACGGCTGTCGATAGTCCGGCCAAAATCAACTGCAAACCATACGGATAACTGCCACCACCCACTTCACGCTGGCTCAGTTCCAACTGATGCAACATGGCGTCGACCATCTCTTGTGGTACACCATTTTCTGCTATGTTTTCCAGCGTCGATAGGACTAAGGCTTCGACTTTCGGCGCGTCTTCGCGCTTCACGCCTTCCAGACCACACATGAAACTCATTTCTTTGTTGCTGTCTTCAAGGCCGCATAAAGGCGATGGCGCACGACCCAGGTCGCTGTTTTCCAGCACGCGCAGCAAAGGCGAAGCGCTGTTGTCCAATAACACACTAGACAGTAATTGCGCTTCAAATTGCTGATTCAAATCGGTGCTTTCGCCCAACAACCAAGCAACAACCACATGGCTGCCATCTTCTTTGACTTCTTCTGCCGCGTAGCCTTCTTCCACACGTACGGGTGAAAAATAGCGCTTCGCATTGGGCACACTGACTTGTTCTTCTAGACGTTCAAATCGGCTTAACACCTTGCTTTCAAATTCCGCTTGAAGCGTGTCCGCGGGAATGTCGCCAAACGTCATGAATACAGCGTTCGATGGATGATAATGCGTGCGATAAAACGCCAGCAAATCCTCGTAGGATAAGTCTGGAATATCGGTTGGCTCGCCACCAGAGTTGAAGTGATAGGTATTGTTCGGGAACAGGTATTTGGTCAGGGTTTGCCACAGCACGGACGTCGTGGAGCTCATGGCACCTTTCATTTCGTTAAACACGACCCCTTTGAAGGTCAGATCGGATTCCGCGTTGTCAGGCTCGGCGAACTCCAAGCGGTGGCCTTCTTGAGAAAAATCCAATTCGTCTAGGCGAGAGAAAAATACCGCGTCTAGATACACACCCAATAAGTTATTAAAGTCTTTCTTGTTTTTACTGGCGAACGGATACGCCGTCCAGTCCGAAGACGTAAAGGCGTTCATAAAGGTATTCAACGATCGGCGGATCATCATAAAAAAGGGATCACGCACAGGAAAACGCTCGGAGCCACACAACACCGTATGCTCTAAAATATGCGCGACACCGCAAGAGTCGGTCGGTACCGTTTTTAGGCCAACAAGAAACACGTTTTCGTCGTTGTCAGATGCAATATGAAAATGCTTGGCACCCGTTACTTTGTGCTCAAACTCTTGCACGGTAACATTAAGAGCGTCGATAAACTCACTGCGAAGAAACGTAAACGCAGGATGGTGCGCGGTGCTATTTGCCATTCTCAACCTCGATAAAATTAGAATTCTGTTCTGTCTATGTTTTGGGGCAGCTTGAGACAATCTCAAGACAGCAAAGTGGCGGGATTATAGCAAAAACATGGCTTTTACTGCACGAACTAACGTGATTGCTTTGTTGGCAAACACACGGAAACTCAGCGTTTTTGGTGTTTTTCCCAATCTTCCAAGCGAGCTTTCTCGGTCTTTCTTAGCAACACATACACAGCACCCAAGCCGCCATGGTGGCGCTGGGCAGTATGAAACGCCATCACCTGATCCAAATCTTTTAGCCATTTATTGATGTAACTTTTGATCATGGCACGCATGTCTGGATCAGGGGTTCGATCCCCCTTCCCGTGCACAATAATGGCCACGCGAATGTCGTTACGAAGGCAATCTTCGACAAATTGATACACCAGCTCACGGGCTTGAGCCACGGTTTTTTGGTGTAAATCAAGCCGTGATTCAATGCCATATTTACCTTGTCGCAACCGTTTGAAAACGCCGTCTTGTACACCCGAACGCTTGTATTCCAGCATGGCATTAGGATCAACTTTCTCCACATAATCATGAGATAGGTGATTATTGTCCGCCTCTATGGCGATTTGTGCCGCACTGCGACGCTCCTGAAAATCTACCTCAAGCCCTTTTTTCTTTAAGTAAATTTCGCTTTTCTGCAGTGGCATGATGCCCGCTACTTCTTGCGCAAATAAAGACATATCGTCGTCTTTCACTGAATATTCCTCCCTTTACATCACGCAGCAAAGGCGCCCATTAAAAACGATAAAAGCCCCAATATAGGAGCTTTTTGTATCGATACAAAATAAGTGGCCGATCATGTCATTTCTAACGAATCAGCGCACCTATATTTGAAATGCAAGCAGACAATAACTTAACGACGCTTATCAATAAGTGGTACGACTAAGACCGGCACTCTGGATCTCGACAATACGTTTTTCGCCACACTACCCAAGAAAGTTTCCACAAACCCTTTTTCATGAGTTCCCATCACAATAAGGTCAACACCTAAATCACGGGATGTGTTTAAAATCGCTTCTACTGGATAAGATTCGATCACTTTTAGGCTTTTTACCTTGTCACGAAACACAAGATCATCAGAATCAACAGCCGCCCAGTACTCATCTTGTCTTGCTTCTAACTTGCTCAACGCTTGGCGTTTACGGGCTTTGAGCATTTCACCACGCTGACCATCGTCCATCACATAGCTTTCTAGTGCCATTTTAGCGTCACTAGAGAGCTTTTCAACCACGTGCAAAATATGAATGTCTGCGCCCGTACTTTTGGCTAAGAACACCGCATATTCAAAGGATTTTTCAGACCCTTTTGACAAGTCCGTGCTGTATAAAATCTTATTCACTTGAAGCATGTCGTCACTCCTTTTAACCGTGCTCTGCCCTAAAGGTCAGGACAGAACAGCGTCATTTTAGATTAGTAACCTAATAATCTTGGCAAGGTCAGGGCTATTTGCGGGATATAAGCAATCAGGATCACCGCCAGTGTGGACACCAAGGCAAACGGCATGGCTTTCGCCGTCACTTCTTCCAGTGGGGTATCGGAAATACCCGATGCCACAAACAGGTTCTCTCCCAATGGTGGCGTTGAGAAACCGATCGATAAGCTACACACCATCACGATACCAAAATG
>NZ_JAGSSV010000035.1 GCF_018145875.1 Marinomonas vulgaris
GTGAGTTGATGTGACATGGTCAGGCTCGAAGGTTAAAAATGAATTGTCTCATGCGCGGGACTTATTCGCATCTTCCCAAACTATTTTTCAATTCTAACCAAATGTAACAAGCTGATGGCGTTGTGTTAGTTTGTGATAGGATTGGTTTCTAATAAAAACAAGAAGAAAATCATGTTTCCTATGTCGACCATCACCCTTAGATTGTTCGTGTTGCTGCTATTGTTGATCAGTAGTATCTTCAGCGCTATCTACCTCTTTTCTGTCCCACTGATTAAAAACAATATTTTCAAATTAGAGCTTAACTCTAATCGTCAAGTCTTAAATGTGGTTTATGACTTGGCCAGCAGTATTTCGTTTAATTCTGATACTTACGTTAATCGCACACTAAGTCATCATGAGCAGCGTTTAAAATCCATTGTGGAACTCACTGAAAATTTCATAGCAAGCGCATTAGAAAATGGCAGAGCGAAGGGGCGTACTGAAGACGCTATTTGGCAAGATATATTTTTTAGTCTGCGTCATTTTAAATTTGGTTTTGAAGGGTATGTGTGGATATCAGACTACGATGCAAAGATTTTAGCTCATCCATCGCCTTTGTTTAATGGCACGGATATGTCTTTGTATATTGATGTTAATGGCGAAAAAGTTATACCAAAACTGGTGGATTTGGCGCTAAGAGAAAGAGAAGGCTTTTATAACTACAAGTGGAATAGGCTCAATGAAACCCAGGCCATTGATAAATATTCTTTTGTTAAAAATATGTCGCAGTGGGGGTTTGTTATTGGTGCGGGTGTGTATATTGATGACATTGAAAAAGAAATCACCGCACAAAAAGAAAAGGCCGTTAAAGAAATCGCTGAGGTGTTAAAAGACATTAATATTGCCAATAATGGTTATTTGTATGTTTTCGACTCCAAAGGCAATATGCTTTTCCACCCGAATACCAATATCAATGGTATTAATTTCAAAACACAACTCAATTCCGTCACAGGCAACCCAATCTACAAAGATCTTATGTCGATGGCCGACACTGGTGAAGAGCTTTACTACAAATGGGATCGCCCTGACGATCCGGGGCATTATAACTACGAAAAGCTCTCATTAACGCGGCATTTGTCGGGCTTTGATTGGTACATCAGTTCCTCTGTGTATTTTGACGATCTTATGTTCAGTTCGGTCCAATTAAGCCAACGTATTGTGGCAATTGGTGTCGTAGGGTTGTTAGTGGGAGCGCTGTTGGCGTTCTTGTTTGCTAAATGGATCACTTCGCCCATTCGTAAGTTGTCGCTCACCGCACAAAAAATCAACAACGGCGATCTAATGGCAAAAACAGGCATTAAACGCAACGATGAGCTGGGAGTATTGGCGGAGTCGTTTGATTACATGGTGACGTGTTTACGCGACAATATTACTACCTTGAATCTTAAAGTAGAGGAGCGAACACAGTGCCTATCCGAAAGCAATCAACAGCTATTGGGTGCGGTGCAAAGGCTTGAATTGACTCAATCAGAATTACGGGCGACGGAAGCAAGGCAGCGGCTTATTCTTAATGCTTTGCCTGCTCAAGTGGCGTATTTAGACAGTGATTTGAAGTTTGTATTTGCGAATCGAGAATACCTCGAAATATTCCACGAAACCAAAGAAAGCATTGTCGGTAAATGCCTTTCACAGGTAGTAGATCAAGATATGTTTACTGTATTGAGTAAACATATTGAGCGTGCTTTACAGGGTGAGAGGGTGATTTATGAGTACCCTTTGATTGATCAAGGGAAGCCTATTTTAACTCGACGGACGGTATTGCCTTTCTATGATGATCATAAAAAGGTAGTGGGGCTGTTAACCTTATCAATAGACATCACCAAGGAGCGAGAAACCGAAAAGCGTTTGGCTGAAGCCAGCAAAATGAAGACCGTTGGTCAGTTGTCTGGGGGGTTGGCCCATGATTTTAATAACTTACTGACCATTATTTTGGGAAATTTATTAGCACTGCAGCATCAAGATGCGGTGCCAGAATTGTGGCACCATCATTTATCGCCAGCGATAAGAGCCACACGTCGTGGTGCCGATTTAACTCGGCGTTTATTGGCTTTTTCTCGTCGACAGCCTTTATCTCCCACTTATATTGAGCCGAGGTCACTTATTAATGATGTGGTGACATTATTGTCAGCGCCACTGCCTGATAACATCGTGCTGACAACTCAGATCCTCGATCATTGCCCAGCTATTTATGTGGATTCGGCATTAATGGAAGACGCGCTAGTGAATTTAATATTGAACTCAGCAGATGCCATGCCAAAAGGTGGTCGGTTATCTTTGAGTGTTAATCAAGTTGATGGGGCCATATTTACATCGCTAAACACTTTTGATGAGCCCGTTTTGCCGGGACAATATATTGTATTTTCGATTCAAGATAGCGGAACAGGCTTTACGCCTGAGGCGTTGATGAGAGCGTGTGAGCCTTTTTATACCACGAAGTTATCTGGCTCAGGATCAGGACTTGGGTTAAGCATGGTTTTTGGTTTTGTTAAGCAATCAAAAGGTTATATGCGAGTGTCTAATAATCTTGATACAGGGGCATGTGTTGAAATCTTATTGCCTTCTCATGCTGGTGTTAAAGAAACCATAGGATGCAGTTTTCCTACCGAAAATACCTTGAAAAAAGTGACTCAGAATGCGCTCGTTTTGTTAATAGAAGACAATGAGGATGTGCGCAGTGTAGTTCGTCAACAGCTAATAGAGATTGGGTATTCTGTTATCGAAACGAGTACGGCAGATGAAGCGTTGGCTTTATTGCGTGCTGGCTTACCTTCTTTGGAAGGTGTGGTGTCGGATGGTGTGATGCCAGGTATAGCTACTTGCCATGACGTTCATACATTAGTTCAAGAAAAATACACTAGAGCCTTCTTCGTTTTAATGACAGGTTACAGTGATCGATTGGCAAACATTGAATATGAAGGTGTGTTTCTTCAAAAACCCTTCGAAAGCAGTGCGCTTTTAGAAGCCATTAACACACATTTTATAGACAACTCAGGACACCATAATGAATAAAAAATGTCTGGTTTATGTCGTTGAAGATGAAAAAGATCTCGGGACTCTGATTTGTAATACGTTGAATCAGTTTTATTTTGACACAAAATATTTTGGTAATGGCTCAGAGGCAGAGCAAAACATTGTGACCAAATCGCCAGATATTTGCATTATTGATCTTACGTTACCTGACATGGATGGTATTGATTTGATCCGACGATTACAGCACAAAAACATTGGCATTATCATTGTGTCTGGAAGAGATGCACTCACAGATCGCGTGTTAGGGTTAGAGTTGGGTGCTGACGATTACATCACTAAGCCCTTTGAGCCGCGTGAATTAGTCGCGAGAGTACAAAGTTTGCAGCGCCGAATACAAACACACGACGAGAAACCTGTTAATACAAAGCAATATGCGCAGTTTTCCGGATTTACCTATCATCCCGGTTCACTTACGCTTAACGCGGACACTCCTCATCAAGAGATGCTTAGTCGAGCGGAAGCCGACATGCTATTGGCTTTACTCAAAAACCCTTACCAAATACTGTCGCGTGACCAGTTACTGGGGGAAAACACCGTGCCTTATGACCGCAGTATTGACGTACGCGTCTCTCGATTAAGAAAAAAAATCCAACCTAAAAATGACACAGGCACACTGATTAAAACTGTCTATGGTGCAGGTTACATGCTGATTACAGAAGTGGAATGGCATTAACAGATGGAGTATTGGGGATGCAGGCCCAGCTTGTGAATATCAAAAGAGAACGCCCCGTTTATTTAGGAACGGGGCGTGGCGGGGAACCAAAAATCAGTGTTCGATTTTTCTCAAAAGAATAACCAATAACGCGATGTGCTTTATTGATCTTATAAACAGTTACGGCGAAACAGGAAAATAGTTTCAGTGAGTGTTAAAAATTATCAAATACATCTTTTAATGCGGCGATGCCCGGTTCTATTTTGTGGGTTTCGATGGCCGAAAAACCTAAGCGAAAGAAGTTTTTCGGTGGGTTTTCGTTACTAAAGTGCACGGCGCCGGGTTCGATTAAAATGCTATTGCGCGCGGCGAGCCAAGCCACTTCTTCTGTGTTGACATGATTCGGTGCTTCTAACCATACAGAGGTTGCCCCTTGGCTGACGTTTTGTGTCGTCATCATGTCGGGGAGGTGACGGTTTACGGCTTCTATCATGCGTTGCAATTTGGACGAGTTGATCACGCGCAATTTTCGCAGGTAAGTATCGTAATACCCTAATGACAAAAACAGCGAAAGTTGACGCTGGATGTTAACCGGCGGGTGTCGATACATTAATCGTCGCAATGCACGAACTTCGGTAATAAGTTCTTCATCGGCCACCATAAAACCGACCCGAATACCGGGAGAAATGGATTTTGACATGCTGCCTATGTAAATCACCCGATTGTTTCTGTCGAATGCTTTTATGGCCGGTTGGCGATTTATTTTGTTGTTAATTTCCGCGTCGTAATCGTCTTCAATAATCACAAAATCCTGTTTAACAGCTTTGTCTAAAAGGCTTTTGCGTCTTGTTTTGCTCAGTTCTACGCCGGTGGGTACTTGGGTACTTGGGGTGATGTACACATAGTCGCAGTCGTCAAGATGATTGTCGACAGTAATGCCATCTTGGTCGACAGGCTGTTTTTGTATTTGGCTGTCGAACAAAGAAAAGATGTTGAGCGCGTCTCTAAACCCTGGGTTTTCCATCGCTACACGGGTTTTGCTGCTACATAATAAGTTAGCCAATAAATACAGTGAATTTTGTGTTCCAATGGTAATAAGTATTTCACTGGCTTCTGCATACACGCCGCGACGTGGTAGCAATCGTGTACGAATTTGCTCGATCAACAGAGGATCGTCGGAATCCACCATATCGTTGATCCAATATTTATTCCATTTCCCCGACATGCTCTTTCGTACGGAATCTCGCCATTGTTCCAGTGGAAAAAATTCACGCTGAATTTGCCCATAAATAAACGGGTATTCGAAGGTTTGCCAATCATTGGGTTTGACGATATTTTGCCGATTACTCGGATTCTTTTGAAAGCGATTAGACCAGCTTGGTGCGGCAATTATGGGGTTTTGATCTGAGTCTGTGTCGATATTTTCTGGATTATGAAAGTTTTTCGATACAAAAAAACCTTTGCGCGCGTGTGCTTCGATGAACCCTGTTGCCACCAAATTTTCGTAAATTAGCACTATGGTGTTACGTGAGACGCCCAGCTTCTTCGACAGATTTCGCGATGAAGGCAATGGTTCGTCGAGAGGCAAGGTTCCGGTCAGTATCAAATTGACAAGACATTCACGGATTTGATCCTGAAGGGTTCTTTCAGGGTCAAATTCAATGTGGAAATGATGATCTAGCAAAATAATTCCTTCGTGCTTTCACGACGTTGAGCGAGGTTTAACGCATTTAAGTGTAATACTACTCTATTGATCTTAACAGAATTTACTCTTTTTACTGCAGTATGGGGCTTATTGCATAGGTTTCTACCAATACGTCGAGCATGGCCGCGGCGGCTATGGATAAGTGTGATCTAGGCTGGCAAATCACCCCAACGCGACGACGGATGTCTGGTTCAATAACGGCACGGCAAATTGCATTTTGTTCAGTTGCTTGTTGTCGGCATACCGCTGGCACCACGGCGACGCCCATGTTTTCACTGACCATACGCACTACGGTCGTTAGCTGGTGCGCATCGAACGCCACATTGAGCTCAATACCCGCTTCGTTAACCGTATTCTCGATAAGGTCGCGCACACTAGAAGGGCGTTGTAGGGTAATAAAATCATAAGCTAATAAGTCACGCCAAGTAATACGCTCATGGACAGATAAAGGATGCTTCGCCGGTAAAATTGCGATGAAATTGTCTTCGTATAACGGGTAAAACGACAGCTCCAATAGGTTTGTCGGCTCAAATGAAATGCCTAATTCCACCTGATTGTTGCGCACCATTTCGACCACCACATCGGATAACACATCGTCTATGGCAACCTGAATGTTCGGATAAGACGCGTGATAATTACGAATGGCTTTGGGTAGTAACGACGCCGCAAAAGAGGGCATAGACGCCAGCGTAATCTTACCCATTTGCAGAGCAAAGCGTTGTTTCATTTCGTCTTCGGCATTTTCCCATTGAGCCAATAGTCGTCTGGCAATGGGAACCAAGGCGTCGCCTTCCGGTGTGAGCGAAATGTGGCGCGTGGTGCGGGTAAAAAGCTTTCCCCCCAAGCTGATTTCCAAGCTTTTAATCGACAAGCTCAAGGCTGGTTGAGATAAGTGTAACTGGGTGGCGGCGCTGGCGAAGCTTAACGACTGGGCGACAGCGAGAAAAGCGCGAACTTGTTTGATGTTCAACGAGGGTTTTCCTTTTTTATTATTTTAAAAAACTTATTAATAAATAGATAAAACAAACTTAATTAATTTATCACCATGAGTCAAACTGACCGCAAGTAAAAATAATAAAACAGGAGAAAGGCAATGGCAGGTTTTGACAAAGTCGTCGGTTCTTATGAAGAGGCCATGGCGGGTTTAGAGGACGGTATGACCGTTCTTGCAGGGGGGTTTGGATTGTGTGGCATTCCAGAAAACCTTATCAACGAGATCAAACGCAAAGGCACCACTGGCTTAACCTTTGTATCCAATAACTGTGGCGTGGATGGTTTTGGTTTAGGTGTCTTGTTGGAAGACAAGCAGATTTGCAAAATGGTGTCGTCTTACGTGGGCGAAAATGCGCTGTTTGAAAAGCAACTATTGAGCGGTGAACTTGAGGTCGAACTGACGCCACAAGGCACCCTTGCTGAAAAAATGCGTGCTGGCGGCGCGGGTATTCCTGCTTTTTATACCGCTACCGGCGTGGGTACGCCTGTCGCAGAAGGCAAAGAAACCAAACTATTCAACGGTCGTGAATATCTATTAGAAGAAGCCATTACCGGCGACTTCGCCATCGTGAAGGGCTGGAAAGCCGATCGTTACGGTAATGTGGTTTATCGCCACACCGCACAAAACTTTAACCCCTTAGCCGCGACAGCCGGCAAAATCACCGTAGTGGAAGTAGAAGAAATCGTCGAAGTAGGCGAACTCGACCCTGCGCACATTCACACGCCAGGTATTTACGTGGACCGCGTGATTGTTGGTCACTTCGAAAAACGCATTGAAAAAAGAACGGTGAAGGAGGCTTAGTCATGGCATTAACAAGAGAGCAAATGGCGCAGCGTGTCGCCCAAGAATTACAAGACGGTTTTTACGTGAACCTTGGTATTGGTATTCCAACGCTGGTGGCCAACTATGTGCCATCAAACATGGAAGTGATGCTGCAATCGGAAAATGGTTTGTTGGGTATGGGCGAATTTCCTACCGAAGACACCATCGACGCCGACATGATCAATGCGGGCAAGCAAACCGTGACCACGGTCAAGGGCGCGTCTATTTTTTCATCGGCCGAATCCTTTGCGATGATTCGTGGCGGCCATGTGGATTTGACCGTATTAGGGGCGTTTGAAGTCGACGTAAACGGCAACATCGCTTCTTGGATGATTCCCAACAAATTGATCAAAGGCATGGGCGGGGCGATGGATTTGGTGGCGGGCGCCGACAATATTATTGTCACCATGACCCATGCTTCTAAACATGGTGAATCCAAATTGCTGAGTGAGTGCGCTTTACCACTAACGGGCAAAGGCTGTATCAAAAAAGTACTGACCGATTTGGCATGGCTAGAAATTGAAAACGGTGCCTTTGTATTAAAAGAGAGAGCGCCTGGAGTGACGGTGGAAGAGATCATCGAGAAAACTCAAGGTAAGCTCATTGTGCCTGATCACGTTCCAGAAATGACATTTGCCTGATTGCTCAATACGACAATGACGTATAGGCAATAAAACAAAAACAAAATGGATAGGACTTTTAGATATGAAAGCAGTGATCGTAGCGGCGGCAAGAACGCCAATAGGCGCCTTTAATGGCGGACTATCTTCATTAAGCGCTGTGCAACTTGGCACTCAATTGTTATCCGGTATGTTGGAAAAACAACCCGAACTAAAAGAACACATCGACGATGTGATTTTGGGGCAAGTTTTGGCAGCAGGCTGCGGCCAAAACCCAGCGCGTCAAACCGCCATTCATGCGGGTCTACCAAACCAAGTGTCGGCCATGACCATCAACAAAGTCTGTGGCTCTGGTTTAAAAGCCGTGCAACTGGCCGCGCAAGCGGTGCTGAACGGCGATGCCAATATGGTGGTTGCGGGCGGACAAGAAAGCATGAGCCAAGCAGCGCATGTTTTGCCAAACAGCCGCTCAGGCAAAAAAATGGGCAACTGGACCATGATAGATACCATGGTGACCGACGGTTTGTGGGATGCGTTTAACGATTACCACATGGGGCAAACAGCGGAGAACATTGCCAATCGTTGGAATATTGGCCGAGAAGAGCAAGATGCCTTTGCTGTCCAGTCTCAACACAAAGCGGCTGCTGCTCAAAGTGCTGGGCGCTTCGTAGAAGAAATTATTCCTGTCTCGATTCCTCAACGCAAAGGCGAGCCAGTTATCGTCGACGCCGATGAGCAAATTCGCCCAAACACCAGTGCGGAGACACTGGCGAGATTGCGTCCTGCTTTTGCCAAAGAAGGCACGGTGACGGCGGGCAACGCATCGACCCTTAACGACGGCGCGGCAATGGTGTTCGTCACCACAGACGAGCACGCCAACCGTTTAGGCTTGCCGATTCTTGCGGTGATAGAAGCGGGCAGCGCGGCGGGCGTTGATCCAGAAATTATGGGTACGGGCCCGATTGCCGCGACGAAAAAAGCCCTAACCAAAGCCAATTGGCAAGTGAGTGACTTGGATCTTATCGAAGCCAACGAAGCCTTTGCCGTGCAAGCCATGTGCGTGAATAAAGAGCTGGGTTTCAACACCGATAAAGTCAACGTGAACGGCGGCGCTGTGGCCTTGGGTCATCCTATTGGTGCGTCGGGCTGTCGAATTCTAGTGAGTTTATTGCACGAAATGCAGCGTCAAGATGCCAAAAAAGGTCTGGCGACGCTTTGCATCGGCGGCGGTATGGGCGTGGCCATGTTGATATCGCGTTAGTCATCCATTATTTCTATTTAGATCTACCCAGAGTTTTTCGTAATACAAGCAAGTCAGTAAGGTGTTTTTGAAGCAAGGGGGTGTTTACCAGCACTTCCTTGCTTCTTGGTTTCTGTTCAAAGCCAAACCGCTTTCTTTGATCAAGAAAGTTAACTAATAAATATAATAAAATAGGACATACTCATGAATACTGTACAACAACAAACCGCGTTACAAAAAACCAGTCAGTTCTTCGTTACGCTGCTGCAGCGTTATCTTCCCGACCCATTTATCTTTGCCATTGTTCTTACTTTTGTGGTGTTTCTGTTTGTGATGCCAGCGACAGGCCAAGGCCCTATGCAAGTAGTTAACGCATGGGCAGGGGGCTTTTGGAATCTATTAAGCTTTTCCATGCAAATGGCCATGGTGGTTGTGACGGGTCATGCGATGGCCAGTGCGCCAGCGTTTAAAAGCAAATTGGCCATGTTGGCGGGGGTCGCAAAAACGCCGGGGCAGGCCATTATTCTTGTTACCGTGATCAGCGCCATGGCGTGCTGGGTGAACTGGGGATTTGGATTAGTCGTTGGGGCGATATTTGCCAGAGAAATTGCGTCTCGTGTAAAAGGCGTGGATTACCGATTGCTTATTGCATCGGCTTACAGCGGTTTCTTATTCTGGCATGGTGGCTTGTCTGGCTCGATTCCGTTGTCGATCGCGGGCAGCGGGAATTTGTCGAAAGTGACCAATGGCGCGGTGACGGCTCCCATTCCAACGTCTGAGACCATTTTTTCGACCATGAACTTAGCGATTCTAGCGGCTATGTTTGTTGCGATTCCTTTATTGAATCGTTTGATGCACCCAGCTCCACAAGATGTGGTGACCATTCCGCCTGAGCTATTGGCAGAAAAAAGTGCAGAAACGGAAAAAAGTAAAGCCGAGATGACACCTGCGGAGCGTCTAGAAAACAGCCGCGTGTTGTCTTTGTTATTGGGCGTGATGGGTTTTGCGTATGTGATTTATTATTTTATCAATAATGGTTTCGCACTGAATTTGAATATTGTGAACTTCACTTTCTTGTTCTCTGCAGTGTTATTGCATGGCACACCAAAAAGTTTGTTGAACTCTATTTCTCAAGGGGCGCGTAACTGTTCTGGTATTTTGCTGCAGTTCCCATTTTATGCCGGCATCATGGGCATGATGACAGCAACGGGAGATTCTGGTGCGTCTTTGGCTGGGTTAATTTCTCAAGGGTTTGTGTCAATTTCCAATGAAACGACCTTCCCGTTATTCACCTTTTTGAGTGCCGGTATCGTGAACTTCTTTGTGCCATCGGGTGGCGGTCAGTGGGCGGTACAGGCGCCGATTATGATGCCAGCGGGTGCGGCATTGGGTGTTGATGCCGCGAAAACCGCTATGGCGATTGCGTGGGGGGATGCTTGGACTAACATGATTCAGCCTTTCTGGGCCTTGCCGGCGTTAGCCATTGCAGGCCTTGGTGCGAAAGATGTGATGGGCTATTGTTTAATGGCGTTGATCGGCTCTGGCGTTATCATTTCATTGGGCTTCCTGATTTTCTGATTAATTGCCATTTTTATAAAGGAAAACGCTCACCCAACCACTGTTCGGCCAACGTCGAACAGTGGTTTTTTTATCGCTCTATGTCCTCTTTTTTCCATAAAGTTATAACTCTTATGGGTCTAAGTTGCTTCAAATTCGTTTTATACTGTGTCGCTTAATGCATTATGCCTACAAGGACGCCCGTGTTTAAATATTTTGTGCTGTTGTTGTTTTTACTCGGTGGTCGCTTTGCCTATGCTGATGTGAACTGGCTGTCGATCACACTAGACAACGATTTTTTTGTCAATGAGGACAACGGCTACACCAACGGCTTCTTTGCGTCTCTTTACGATGTAAAGGACAGCCAACAAGAGTCAACACAGTCGACGCCTTTTTGGGTAAAACCATTGAGCTGGAGTATGCCAGATGAGTCACCGCTAAAGTCGGTAAACGTCTACAGCGTCGGCCAAACCCTGATGACGCCTTATGACATAGAAGACGCCACACCGGCCGAAGGCACCTTTCCTTATTCTGCTTTATTGAGCTTTACCAATACTTATATCGCTGAGGCGCCGGGTTACGCTGATCGAGTCAGCACGACATTGGGCGTGGTTGGGCCAATCGCCATGGGCGAGCAAACGCAAAAAGCGGTGCATCGTGTTATTAGCGCCAAAATGCCGCAAGGTTGGGATACGCAATTAGAAAACGAACTGGTGTTTGAACTGTCTCGTGGGCGCACATGGCGAAGCTGGGTGGCGAGCAATCAGCACGCTGATTTACTGACAGGCGCAGACATCAGTATTGGTACTTTACGAAGCAGCGTGAGCACTGGTTTTATGGTGCGCTATGGCCGTCACCTTGAGTCATCCTTTGCTACTGTGTTGTTGTCTGAATCTCGAACGTCTAACCCTATTGCCGTTGATCAAGGCTGGTTTATTTACGCGGGCGTTGAGTTAACCATGATCGGCAACCAAATATTCACCGACGGCAATACCTTTCGCGACAGCCGATCTATCGACTACGACCACAACTACAATATGTTCTCCTCTGGTGTGACTTACGCATGGCAAGACATGTCACTGGCCTTCGCGATTAACGCACCATTTAGTTTCACCGAAGACAGCCAAAACAACGATCTGGATAAATTTACCCGCTACGGGACACTCACCTTTGCGTGGAAGATTTAGTGATTGGTTATGACTTATATTTATGCGTAAAAGGAATCGTAGCGCGTTTATTTTTAAGTCAAGTCGCGAGAGTGTCTTAATGTTCTGTTTTGTATCTGAGTGTATATAGATGTGTTTTTTATAGTGTTCAGATAGTAATCACTCTTTTTATCTCTATAATCCGCCGACTATCGTGCGATGGTTTAGGGAAACTGCGATTAAGAATTCGCATTGTGCCCAGAATGCCTAATTTGGTTAAAAACCACAAAAAGTCACTC
>NZ_JAGSSV010000036.1 GCF_018145875.1 Marinomonas vulgaris
GTGAGTGACTTTTTGTGGTTTTTAACCAAATTAGGCATTCTGGGCACAATGCGAATTCTTAATCGCAGTTTCCTTAGAACGATGGCTTGAATCGCCTTACTACCAATACTTTTGCGGCGAGACCTTTTTCCAGCCCGATTTACCATGCCATCCGACCAGCCTGGTAAAATAGCGAAAACGGTTAGGAGAAGAAGGCTGCGAATGGCTGCTTACCCAGACGATACAAGCAGGTCTAAAACTAAAAGTGATCAAACCAGCGAGCTTAAAAAGAGTCGTAGTAGACACCAAGGTACAAGAAAAAATATCGCCTTCCCAACCGATGCCGAACATTACAGCAACGGATTCAAGTAACCGAAGAAAAAAACCTCACGTTAAGACAAACCTACGGCAAAACCTGCCATGAGTTAATGACAGGAATCGGACGTATGACCACACCAAACAATATAAGCGGATAAGAAAAGCGATTAAGCAAGTAAAAGGTTTTTTTAGGGCAAGTCCTGCGAGATGTCGATAGAGAAATAAAAAGACAAGGGTTAACACTCACCCAAACACAGGAAGACACACTTAACCAAGCTTATCGATTAATAAAAAATCGCCAAAGCAAAAATAAACTGTATAGCTTACGTGAACACAATGTGGACTGCATATCAAAAAGCAAAGCGCATAAACACTACAAATTTAATATAAAAGCCAACATAGTCGTTACCACAAAAGAGTCTTTTAAAGCAGCTCTATTGCGTCATGTATTTTGGTTCTTTTATAAGTCGAATATGGTTAACAATAACGTTTCTAATGATAAGGTCTAAAAATAACATAGGGTTATTATCTGAAACGCCATTGTTAAGGAACGATCGATTAAAGTTCCGTAAACAAGACTGAACGAACTTGTTTACGGGCTAAAATAATGAAGTAGGCAGCATTATTTATTTAGCAGGATTAAAGTCAATGACTAAAGTTAATTTTTTAATGGCAGTTACACTGACTACCGAAGTCACTAATATTTAAATATCTCCATATAGTTATTACATTTGCGTCTGAATATAGTTTGATAATCCTATCTTTTCAATCAAACCTAGATGCTGTTCTAACCAATAAATATGATCTGTTTCAGTGTCAATTAAGAGATCTTGTAAAAGTCGACGGGTAACATAATCATGTTCTTCTTCACAAACCCTAATGATTTCACGCAAACTATTAGCAACAATATATTCAGCTTTCAAATCATTTTTTAGAATCTGTTCAACATTATCACCAATAAACAAAGGGTCTCTTGATGCTGTGTCTGCTTTACCGTCCAAGAAAATAATACGCTCAATCAGACGCTGAGCATGACCAAGTTCTTCTTCGTACTCATGTTCAAGCTGCTTGTGTAGTTTGTTTATACCCCAGTCTTCGTAAAGCTTAGCGTGAGCAAGATACTGATCCATTGAAGTCAGTTCTAGTTTTAACTGTCTATTTAATAAATCGATAATTTTTGTATTTCCTTTCATCTTAGCACTCCATCATTGTTTGTTGATAATTTTCAATACCCAAATTCTTAATCAATAGTAATTGTGTTTCTATCCAATCTATGTGGTTTTCTTCATATTCTAAGATATCTTTTAATAACTCTCTACTCACATAATCATTCTCATATTCACATAAGCTAATTGCATCTCTTAAATCAGCTATTTGCTCAGAAACAATATTAAAATCACACTGCAAAATTTCTTGAGTATCTTGACCAATTTGGAGTTTTCCTAACTGCTGTAAGTTTGGAAGACCTTCTAAAAATAAAATACGGTTTATAAGCTCATCTGCTTGCTTCATATCTTTAATAGATTTTTTATAAGACTTCGAATTAAGCTCTTCCAATCCCCAGTTTTTAAATATCCTGGCATGTAAGAAAAACTGATTAATCGAAGTTAATTCATTTATTAGCACTTTATTGAGAATGCTTATTACTTTTATACTGCCTTTCATTAAAATTACTCCTTTTTTCCTGCATCATAAAATAACTTAAATATATTACAGGTTATAAAGCAAATTTAAAAGGTTCAAGACTGCCAATGAATTGAAAAAAAACTATATTAAGAACAAGCAATTAATATTGCTATAGAAGTTGACAATAAAGGTGCTTCTCTAAAGTGTTAGGGAATATGCGGATAAGTCCCGCGCATGAGACAATTCATTTTTAACCTTCGAGCTTGACCGTGTCACATCAACTCACTTTTGCCGACAGCGAATTCAATAACAAACGCGATAAAACACGCAAAGAGATTTTTTTAAAACGAGTGGATGTAATTAAGCCCTTGGTCAGCCTTTCCTATTTTGCCTTTAGGCTGCACGTCTTTGGCTTCTTTAAACTTTCGTCGGGCATGAGCCCAGCACCTAAACACGTTATCTGAAATTCATCACTGGCTTTTTGATACCACTCATAGCTATTGACCACGATGACTGGTGTGTCTGAGGATAAAACGCGCAATAGAACCGATTGGGCACGGCTGTCATTGTAGTGGAACACACACGTAGGTTGAGTACTCTTACCTTGCTTTAACTTGACATTAAGGTATTAAGGGTTGTTGTTGCGCTGTTTGCAAAATGCAGTTTGAGCAAGTTCAGATTCCTCAGAAACTTTAAACAGCTCGGGCTAGATATACTTTTGATAAGTCGCCATGACATGCTCCCTGAATAATAAGAAGCGAGAAGGTTAGCGGTTTGAGGACGTAATGGGCAGGTAGGGTTGGATTGGTGCTTACGTTGTGCTTAGACTGTGCGTTAATCTTGTTCTAGCACCTATCTGAGAAATTTTTTTATGTCTGTTTCACGACGCTTGTTGTTGAATTCGCTGTCGGCAAAAGTGAGTTGATGTGACAGAAATAGCTCTAAAATTCAAAGTGAATTGTCTTATGCACGGGGCTTATTCACATCTCCCTTTACTATTTATTATTTTTCATATGCTCCATTAATGCGCTAACAAAATAAGTGGCCTTAAGCTAATTCCAAACTGGACCTATGAAGGTTTTTTTCTAGTTCCTACACTGTCCTGACTTACTAGAACAGTGATGGGGCAACAAGAAATAATGGATGTAGTGTATTTATCAACTGAAAGCGTCATCTTGCTGTCCATGGCCATCGTTTTCGCTTCGGCGATCACATCTATTACGGGAATGGCAGGTGGTGTACTGATGTTTTCTGCCATGAGTGTCTTTATGCCAGTAAAGCCACTTATTGCGATTCATGGTGTAGTGCAAGTATTCAATAATGCCGCGCGTGGTTGGTTTCTGCGGGCGCATATTCGTTGGGCGATGTGCTTCCCCTTCTTAATTGGCACCATCATGGGTGCTGCATTAACCACCTTTTTTATTGTGCAATATGTCGGGCAATTTTTTCCCTTACTTATATTGGTGTTACTGATTGTTTACACCTTATTTAAACCAAAACGTCTACCTCAGGTAAAAATTCGCGACAAATACTATTTTTTGGTGGGTATTGCAACAGGCTGTATGGGTATTATTGTTGGAGCCATTGATCCACTGCTAGCGGTTTTTTTCATGCGTGATGATATGACGAAAGAGGAAATCGTTTGTAATAAATCCATGATGCAGTTATTTACCCATTTAACCAAAATTCCAGCGTTTCTATTTTTAGGTTTTTCCTTTTTTGACAATGCTTTTTTAATCATGGTGTTGAGTTTAGCGGCCATTTTTGGCGCTAAATTGGGCATTGTTATTTTACGTTATGTCAGCACCAGCGTGTTCTTTTTACTTATGAAAGCGGCATTGTTTATTGCAGCGGGTCGAATTATTTATCAGTTAATTCAATTAGGAGTGTAATGATATGAGTCAAGGATATTCTTTAGTTAATCCTTACAACGGTGACCTTTTGGGGGAGTATCAGTACTCCACTTGGTCTGAGATTGAAGAAAAGTTGGCATTATTAAAAGCGGGTCAAAAAATCCAGCGTAATACGGCAGCCTTTGAACGCGCCAATGTGCTCACTAAGCTGGCGACCTTATTAAAAGACAGTGCCGAAAAAATGGCCAAGCTGATTACCTTGGAAACGGGTAAAACCATTTCCGACTCACGCGTTGAAATGATACGAGCCGTTAACGCGACCATAGCCAGTGCAGAAGAAGCAAGACAGATCAGTGGCGAAGCCTTGGATTCCGATGCTTATGCGGCCGCCGGCGGTAAAATTGGTGTGGTGTGTTGGCGTCCTTTAGGAACAATTTTTTGTATTACGCCGTTTAACTTTCCAATCAATATTGCCATGCACAAAATTGGCCCTGCTTATGCGGCAGGTAATACCGTACTCTTTAAGCCTGGCCCACAAAACACCGCGTCTTCTCTGTTTTTGGTGGAACTGTGTTATGAAGCGGGCATAGCAAAAGAAGTGTTGCAATTCTGCATGCCACCATTGTCAGACCTAGATCGACTGAATGCTCACCCCGACATTAATGCGATCAACTTTACCGGTGGAACCGCAGCGGCCAATGCCATTTCAGCGGCGGCGGGTTACAAGAAGTTGTTACTGGAACTGGGCGGAAATGACCCATTGATCATCATGGACGATGCAAATTTAGACGCTGCAGCGACTTCGGCGATTAACCATCGTTTTGCTACTGCTGGTCAGCGTTGTACGGCGGCAAAACGCTTGTTTATACACGAAACTGTGTATGACAAATTCCGTGACATTCTAGTAGAAAAAAGCGCTGCTCTTATCGTTGGTGACCCGATGAAAGACGACACCTTTGTCGGTCCTGTTATTCATCAAGCAGCGGCGAATGAAATTCGTCAACGCATTGAAGCGGCCATCGAAGATGGGGCGACAGTCGCATTGGGTAATAAGTACGACGGAGCATTTGTTTATCCAACGATTCTTGAAAATGTTCGTGCTGACAGCGAAGTGATGATCGAAGAAACGTTTGGTCCTGTCATGCCGTTATATAAGTTTAATGAAGTGGAAGAAATCATTCCAATTATTAATAACACAGCATACGGTTTGCAAGCGGGTATATTCAGTAATAATTTGTCGGTTATTCGCCATTTATTTGAAGAATTAGACGTAGGCACATTAGCGACCAACGACGGGCCAGGTTTCCGTACTGAGCATTTCCCATTTGGTGGCGTTAAAGAAAGTGGTGTTGGCCGTGAAGGTATTAAATACGCCATTCGTGAAATGAGTTATACAAAAACTTTGGTTATTTAATACCATTATTTAGATAGAGGTGAATATGACATACGATGTAAATAACTTTGATTCTGTTGACGTAGTAAACAATGATCGCGACCACGTTTGGCACCATCTTGCACAGCATAAACCGTTCGAAAAAACCGGCCCTATGGTGATCGTGAAAGGCGAGGGCATGCGAGTATGGGATGCTAAAGGTAACGAATATCTTGACGCTGTTTCTGGTGCGGTTTGGACTGTAAACGTTGGCTATGGCCGCACTGAAATTGCTGACGCCGTGCGCGATCAATTGGTCACCATGAATTACTTTGCGCAAACCGCAGGAAACATACCGGCTGCGCAATTCTCTAAAAAATTGATCGATAAAATGCCAGGTATGAATCGAGTGTACTTTTCCAACTCGGGGTCAGAGGCGAATGAGAAGGCCTTTAAAATTGTCCGCCAAATTGCACACAAAAAATATGGTGGTAAGAAGACTAAGATTTTATACCGTGAGCGAGACTACCATGGTACAACCATCGCGACTTTGAGCGCATCAGGCCAACATGAGCGCCGCAATCAATATGGGCCATTTGTGCCAGATTTCATTGAAGTGCCACATTGCTGTGAATACCGTGCTCAAGAGGGTGCTGATATGAGCGAATATGGCGTTTGGGCAGCCAATCAAATTGAAAAAGTCATTCTAGAAGAAGGGCCTGAAACCATTGGTGCCTTGTGTCTTGAGCCAGTTACGGCGGGTGGCGGTGTGATAGAAGCACCAGAAGGTTATTGGCCACGGGTGGAAGAAATTTGTAAGCAATACGACATTCTCTTGCATATCGATGAAGTGGTATGTGGACTTGGTCGTACCGGTACTTGGTTCGGCTATCAGCACTATGGCGTGCAACCGGATATAGTGACCATGGCAAAAGGTGTAGCGTCAGGTTATGCTGCGATTTCTTGTACGGTGACAACCGAAGCGGTGTTTGAGATGTTCAAAGAAGATGACGACCCAAGAATGGCCTACTTTCGTGATATCTCTACATTTGGTGGCTGCACAGCGGGTCCCGCAGCGGCTTTGGTGAATATGGAAATCATCGAAAATGAAAAACTACTAGAGAATGTCTTGGTTCAAGGTGAGCACTTACAAACGTCTTTGAGAGGCTTAATGGCCAAGCATGAGATCATTGGAGATGTGCGTGGTAAAGGCTTACTTGTGGGAATTGAGCTAGTCAAAGATCGCACAACAAAAGAGCCTGTGGAAGAGAGTGTGGTGATGGCCATTGCCGGACATTGTATGGCGAACGGGGTGATCATTGGTCGTACTAACCGCTCCTTTAAAGAACTTAATAACACCATTTGTTTAGCCCCCGCATTGATTTCAACAAAAGAAGACCTAGACCTTATCGTTGCTGCCATCGATGAAGCCATTGCGGATACCGTTAGCAAAATGTAACTGTACGACAAAAGAAACAACGCAAGCCACAATGAGCACTCAATCATGTTGAGCCTCATAAGAAAAGCTCAGCATAGCATGCTGAGCTTTTGACGTTTCAGCCTAGTGGTATTCGTTGATGCTGTTTTTATAAATTGATTATGTGGATGTTTTGTTATGTTGCAACTTTTTCACCTTTCTCCCAGTAAAGAGGGCAGTCTGCAAAAGAGGCTTCGAGAACAGATTGCCAATGCCATTATGAACGGCAATGTGCCATTAGACTCGCCACTCCCTTCTAGTCGTAAATTGGCCAATCACTTAAAAATTGCCCGCAACACGGTGGTGCTCACTTATGAACACTTATTGGACGATGGATATTTAGTTGCACGAGATAGGAAGGGCTACTTTGTTAATCCGGATATTTTAAAAGGGCGCGTTGCGACCACGCAGATAGAGCCGAGTCACATTAAAGAGTGTCAGCTACCCGATTGGGAGCGACGTTTTAAAATGATGCCCACTAAGCAGACTAATATAGTCAAAGCCGCTGATTGGCAGTCGTATCAGTATCCTTTTATTTACGGGCAGTTTGATGAGAAGATTTTCCCCAGCGTAAATTGGCGAGAATGTTGTCGTGATGCCGCCAGCGACACCGCCTTGCATGACTGGGCATCTGATAATCACAACAACGACGATCCACGGCTCATCGAGCAAATACGTACACGATTATTGCCTCGTCGAGGTGTTTGGGCGTCTGCTGAGCAAATCTTGATTACGGTAGGGTCACAGCAATCCTTGTTTATGCTGGTGCAATTACTGCTGAACCAAGATTCCGTATTGGGGCTGGAAGAACCTGGTTATGTGGATGTACGCAATATTGCTAGCTTGTACTCTTGCCAGATAAAACCACTGGCCATTGACAATGATGGTCTTATAGTTGATGACCAGTTAACTGGTTGTGACCTGATCTACACTACGCCGAGCCATCAGTGTCCAACGGCAGTAACTATGCCGATTAACCGACGTTATGAATTGTTAAGCAAAGCTAGCAAAGACGATTTTTTAATTATCGAGGACGACTACGAAAGCGAAACTAACTTCAATAACAACCCCAGCCCTGCTTTGAAAAGTTTAGACACTAATGATCGGGTCATTTACATCGGCAGCTTATCCAAAACATTAGCGCCAGGTTTAAGGCTGGGTTACGTGGTGGCGTCCGAGCGTTTGATTCAGGAACTCAGGGCGCTACGCCGTCTGATGATTCGTCATCCTGCTACTAATAATCAGCGAGCAACGGCATTCTTTTTAGAGCGAGGTTATTACGACGCATTAATGAGGAATATCGCACGCAATTACCAAGCGCGTTGGAACGCGATGAACGATGCTTTGCACAAGTATTTCCCAGGCAGCTACAAAGCGCCGACCTTTGGCGGCTCTTGTTACTGGATTAAGGGGCCGGAGCTCTTAGACACAACCCGTTTACAAACCCTAGCGAAGCAAGAGGGCGTATTGATTGAGCCGGGCCACATACATTTTATTGACGCAACGAGCCGACCGAAAAACTACTTTCGCCTCGGTTTTTCCTCTATTTCTGCCGATAGAATTGAACAGGGTATTAAAATATTATCAGACATTATTCCCGATGCGCTGAATCATTCTTTAATTAGAGAGTGAAAAAGGTTAGAACAAAAAAATAGCATGCTACCTAAAGTAACATGCTATTTTTAACGGAGGTTGAGTCGTATAAAGTGCTAAGACTTACCTTTCCAAGGTACGAGCTTGGCTTCAATCTTTCTCATCAAAATATCAATACTATAACCAATAAGACCCACAATAATAACACCAAGAACGACGATGTCGGTGGCCAAAAACTTGCTGGCCACCATGATCATGTAGCCTACTCCAGAATTAGCGGCCACCAATTCTGCGGCGACAACGGTTCCCCAACACACCCCCATTGCGACTCGCATACCTGTAAAAATCTCAGGCAAAGAGTTGGGTAGAATAACGTGTTGTAAAATTTGTTTTTTGCTCGCTCCAAGAGAATGAGCCGCATGAATCTTGTTGAGCTTGATGCTGCTCACACCTGCTCTAGCTGCAATCACCATGATCCACAGGGCAGCAAAGAAGATCAGCAGTATTTTTGAACGCTCGCCAATACCAGACCAGATAATAACCAGCGGAATAAAAGCCAATGGCGGAATAGGGCGAAAGAACTCGACGATAGGGTCAAACCAGCCGCGTATTTTTTCTGACAAGCCCATGGCAAAACCGAGAGGGATACCTAACAGGCAGCCAAAACCAAAGCCAATTAAAATACGTGAGAGGCTGGCCCAAATATGCTCCCAAAGGGTGAAGCCACGATAACCTTCTTGAGAGATACTGATAAATTGCTGCCATACGGCGCTGGGGGCTGGCCAGAAAATGGGATTAATTAAGCCCAATTTGCTGCCCATGTGCCACACCAGAGCCAGTGATAGCACAGAAACAATACTCCAAAGTCGCCCTTTGCCAATGGCTTCGGTATCGCCAAAAGTGGAGATTTTTTGTGTCTGAATACCTGATTTGGTAAAGCCGATGTAGTCAGTAAAGGATTTTATTAATGTCATATTAGGCACCCACCGCTTGACTGTTTCCCATAATTTCTTCTTCCATTCCCCAGATCATGGACAAGATTTCTTCCCGCGTAGCGATAAATTCAGGGGATGTTTTGATGTCTCTTGGGTTCTGCGTTAGTCCCGCTTCTGCGAAAGGTAAGTTGTATTGCTTTTTGATGCGGCCAGGGCGAGGTGCCATGACAAATAAGCGCTCTCCTAAAAAGAGCGCCTCTTCAACACTGTGCGTGATTAAAATAATGGTCTTGCCGGTTTCTTTCCAAAGTTTGAGCACCAGGCTTTGCATCTTTTCACGGGTTAAGGCGTCTAAGGCCCCAAGCGGCTCATCCATTAAAATGATGTCGGGGTTGTTTGCCAAACAGCGCGCCAAGGCTACCCTTTGCTGCATACCTCCAGACAGTTCATACACGGCCTTATCACCGAAATCTTGCAAGCCGACCGTATCCAAAAGATCATTTACAATCGCATCGATTTCCTGTGCTGGCGTCCCTGCCATTTTTGGGCCGAAGCCTATGTTTTCAGATACTGTCATCCATTCGAATAGAGCTCCCTGCTGAAATACCATACCTCGGTCAGGGCCAGAGTGGATGAGAGTATGATCACCATTGGATACTCTGCCGGCGGTTGGAGCCAAAAAGCCGGCAATAATGTTTAATAACGTACTTTTACCGCAACCGGATGGGCCAAGAATAGCAAGTAGCTCGCCTTGTTTTAGGCTAAAGTTCACATTTTGTAATGCTTCTACTCGATTTCCGTTTGGTTCGTCAAACACCATAGAGATGTTACTGGCTTTGAGTTCAGACATTATAAATTCCTTAAACTGTGTGAATGACGATTAGTTAACGCTGCTAAAAAAGGTGGCGTTAATTGTGTGGCTGTAATCATCGAGTGCCGTTGGAATTTGGTTTTGTTCAACAAAAAAGTCAGCCACTTCCTTGAGGAAGGTTTGTACGCCACCGCCCATCCAATAAGGTGAGACATGTTGCGCAGTAAGAGGAAAGTAGAATAAATCCAAAATTTGATTGGAGTCGGCTAACGACAAGCCGGACGCTTTTGCAATGGTCGGTTGCAGCGCTTTAGGGTCTGCTTGATAGTCTGCGTTAGCATCATTGGTCACCTTTAGGAAAGCAGTGACCAGTTCTGGGTACTGTTTGGCAAATTGGTTGTTTGCTGAAATGACATCAAAAGAGCGAATGCCTAGGTCTTCTTGGGTTTCGGCAGTCATCAACACATTGCCATACTGCTTCATTCTTCTTAAAGAACCGCCCCAACCACTTGCTTATGGCTTTTACTAAATCTTAGTGGTTAGCAATGGAAAAACAGTGCCGTTTTTACACTGCTGTTAGTACTCAAAAACAGCAGTTTTGAAAGGCTTTATCAAGTATTTTTTCAACACTTCATTTAATAATGGATACAATAATATCCACTTTTTGTTTTACTTCGCTATAATGGATATAACTGTATCCATTTGGTCTTTGCGGATGAATTTTACCTTACTTGACGATACCGATGTAAGCCAAGCCTATGCGGCTTATTTACGTGAGTTACGAAAGCAGGCAAAGCTGTCACGAACGGCGCTTGCTGAGCGAAGCTGTGTACCTGCGGCCACCATTAAGAAGTTTGAGCTGACAGGGCAAATTTCCTTTCGCCAATTGCTGCTGCTTTGGCAGACACTTGACTCGCTAGATAGGCTCTATCAGCTCACACAACCGAACAAAGAGCGCTTCGCTATGCCGACTAGCATTGATGAGGTGCTAAAAGATGAGTTTTAAACCCATTCAAAAACTCACCGTAACCCGTACGTTAAGCTCAGGTGAACAGATAGCGGTAGGCGTCTTGGCGCAGAATCGGCAAGGTATTTGTTTTCAGTATGCTGATAGCTATTTTCAGAAGTTTGGCAATTTATCTCCTTTTACTTTGCAAGCGAATGCGCAAGTTCAAGCCGCACCTAGAGCGCCTCATCAAGGAGTACATGGCGTATTTGGAGATTGTTTACCCGATGGCTGGGGCATGCTGTTGCAAGATCGTATTTTCCGGCAAAAGGGCATCCTGCCTAATCAATTAACGGCGATGGATAGGCTGGCCTTTGTTGGTGATAAAGGCATGGGCGCATTGTCTTTTTCTCCGGTGTCTGAATTTTCAGCCACGACACAAGCCGATATTGATTTAGCCACCTTGGGGTTAGAGGCGCAAACGCTGTTTGACACCTCAATAAGAAGGTTTGTGCGAGGCGGTCTATTTGCAAATGGCGGAGCAAGCAAAGTGTCAACCACCGCTATGGCAACTCATTGAAGCACCACCCTCAAGCGGTGCGCCTGCGTGGTTAGCGCTTAAGCGTTTTGATTATATTACTGAACAGGCCGACTTAGGCAGCAAGCGCAGTACAGGTCGATTGCATATGCACAGCGCTTGCGGGCTGCTGAATGCAGACTTTAGAACGCCAAGTTTAGATTATATTGACTTGATAAAAGCTAGCCGTCAGTTATGTAAATCACCAGCTGCCGGGCAGCTGCAATTTCGCCGCGCCATTTTTAACCTGCTGTCGTCTAACCAAGACGATCACAGTAAAAACTGGGCGTTTTTGCAAGCGGATGATGGTCAATGGAATCCTGCACCTTTTTACGATGTTACCTACAGCCCACATCCATTCAACGAACACGCCACTGCATTCGGAGGTTATGGTAAAGCACCGCCGATTAAGGTGATGCAGAAGTTAGCCGCGAGTGCTGGTTATGGGAGCTGGCATGAGGCAAAGCATGTTATTAAAGAAGTTGCAGAAGCCATCAGCCAATTTAGTCGTCCCTGAATAATGGCGTTTCAGACAAGAAGCGCCATGCTATTTTTAGGTCTTTCCAGTAGAGAAATTATTTT
>NZ_JAGSSV010000037.1:0-863 GCF_018145875.1 Marinomonas vulgaris
A
This sequence comes from Marinomonas vulgaris, assembly GCF_018145875.1. GTDB lineage: Bacteria > Pseudomonadota > Gammaproteobacteria > Pseudomonadales > Marinomonadaceae > Marinomonas > Marinomonas vulgaris. The sequence continues at coordinate 2 of NZ_JAGSSV010000037.1, forward strand.
GTTGATGTGACATGGTCAGGCTCGAAGGTTAAAAATGAATTGTCTCATGCGCGGGACTTATTCGCATCTTCCCTAACATACTCTCATCAGACAGATTATGCAGGTGTTGCAAATACAACAAGCTCGCCATGAGACGCGTTGATAACGCGGCTGTACCAAGTGTGGCGAAATGCACGCCCAATTCCTTATCTAGTAGGCTCCAGTCAATAATCTTGTTTCTGTTGTTCCAATAGCTAGTGCTTGAGTAAAGCGAAAGCGTTTTCTAATTGAGCGGATCTTTACCTCTTACTTATCTTTTAAGATGACCGGGTGTATTTGTTTCTTGTTTGTGCATGTTTATATACCTGTTTTATATGTTTAAACTTGTTTAGTGAAAAAATAATTCAATATAATCAATACTTTAGTAGGTTTATCGTGACAGTTCCGCTCCTTAACGTGACAGATATGCGATATATCGTGACTGATTATTTGTTTACGTGACATAACTTCCTTTTAACGTGACATTCTTACCTCTTATCGTGACATCTAAGGTTTTTACAATTGCTAAAGTTGATAACGCATGTGTGCACCATTAACGTGACAAACTTGCAACTAGCCTAAATTGAAAATGATTTTTTTGTCACGATGTATCTGTCATCAAATGTTTTCGTGACAATTCCGCTACTCCTATGAGGGAGAGATTTGCTTTTATGTCACGATGCATCTGCACTCTGCCGCTTGGCATCAGAGCCTTACGTGACAATTTCGCAACTCCTGTAAGGGAGAGGTTTGCCTTTTTGTCACGTTGTGCCTGACATCAGAGGCTTTCGTGACAATTTCGCAACTCCTATAAAGGCGATACTTGCCTTTTTGTCACGTTGTG
>NZ_JAGSSV010000037.1:873-8223 GCF_018145875.1 Marinomonas vulgaris
TGTGCCTGACATCAGAGGCTTTCGTGACAATTTCGCAACTCCTATAAAGGCGATACTTGCCTTTTTGTCACGTTGTGCCGGGCATCAGAGCCTTACGTGACAATTTCGCAACTCCTGTAAGGGAGAGGTTTGCCTTTTTGTCACGTTGTGCCTGACATCAGAGGCTTTCGTGACAATTTCGCAACTCCTATAAAGGCGATACTTGCCTTTTTGTCACGTTGTGTCGGGCATCAGAGTCTTTCGTGACAATTTCGCAACTCCTGTAAGGGCGATACTTGCCCTTTTGTCACGTTGTGCCGGGCATCAGAGCCTTTCGTGACAATTTCGCAACTCCTGTAAGGGCGATACTTGCCTTTTTGTCACGTTGTGCCGGGCATCAGAGGCTTCCGTGACAATTTCGCAACCTCTGTAGGGGCGATACTTGCCTTTTTGTCACGTTGTATCTGACATCAGAGGCTTTCGTGACAATTCCGCAATTCCTATGAGGGAGAGATTTGCCTTTTTGTCACGTTGTATCTGATACAAGAGGCTTTCGTGACAATTTCGCAACTCCTGTAAGGGGGAGACTTGCCTTTTTGTCACGCTATATCTCGTATTAGACCTCTTCGTGACAGATCTGCAACTCTTATGAGGGTAAGATTTGCCTTTTTGTCACGCTATATCTCGTATTAGACTCCTTCGTGACAGATCTGCAACTCTTATGAGGGTGAGACTTGCCTTTTTGTCACGATGTATCTGGTATTGGGCCTTTTCGTGACAGATTTACAACTCTTAATGAGGGATAGACTTGCCTTTTTGTCACGATATCTTTTTTGCTATTCGCTTCAGATTTAATGACATCAACGTGACAAAAAGGAAACTTTAAAAATATTCCTATTGCCTTTTTGTCACGATACGTTATCTTTCATGAAGTCAAAATATTTATATCCCCTTTATAGATCGTGCTATGGACCTACAATGCCAAAAGAAGACTCTAATAAAACACAATCGCTTGTATCTGAGAATGCATTTAACAGAGATACGGCATTAGTCACAAAGCGCAATGAGCTGATTGCTGGCCATGCAGAAATGTCGTTGAATGAAAATCGTATCTTTCATGCAGCTATCGCAATGATCGATTCTCGAGCTCATGATATTGGTGAAATTAGAGTGACTCCTAGTCAACTGGCTTATGCATTAAACACATCGAAGTCTAATGTGAGTAAATACCTTAAAGGGACAAAAGGGAGTCCAAGCTTGCTTGAAGAGTTGCAGACAAGATATGTAAGAGCGCCACTGATTTACGATACGTCATGTATAACAGTTGACGGAAAAAGGCTTTGTCTTAAAGAAGACAGCTCACGTGTTTACATTAAACTTAGCGATGTACAGGACAAAGAGTTCAAAGATAAAAACGGTTTGAGTGTTTTTTTTGATGATGATATTGGTCTACACGTCTTTGATGAGAACGGTCGAAGTATACCACCTTCAATAGATCGAATAGAGGATGCTTTAGAGACAGAGATTAATCACCTTGGTCAGATTGTCACATTAGATGACGAGTCAGCTAGAAAAAAACAAGCTTGTGAAATGTATGCAAACGCTGAAAATATGCTTTGTGCTACAGCATTGGCCAGAGGCAAAAAATCCAGTCAGTTGAAGAATATCTCTATTTTTGACACCTCTGCTTACAACGCCGAAGAAGGTTATGTAGTGTTTGAATTTGGCGCTGCGTTTAAACCTTATGTGATTGATATTAAAGAAAATTTCACCAAAAGTTATATGAAATATGTCATAAGCTTAACATCAAACCTTGCTGCTGACTTATACGATATTTTTAGGAAAGAGCTCCCTATTAACACTGTAAAGAAAGGAAAAACTGAAATCTCATTTAAAAAAAATGTAGATGAGCTTCGTATACAACTAGGTATTACAGACAAATATCTAAGATTAGCTGATTTTAAAAGAGCGGTATTAGATAGATCTAAAGAACAGATCAATGGTAGAACGGATTTGGAGTTTGACTATGAAATCCCTGAACGAAGAAATAACCCTCGTGCGGTTTTCAAATACATATTGTTTAAAGTAAAAGCGACGAAAGTTGAGATTGCTAAGTTAGTTAAAGAAGGTGATTTGACACAAGAACTTGAAAAATATTTTGACTCTCGAATTGCAAAAAGCTTAATTAATAAATACACCATTGAGCGTTGCTTAAACAACTTAAACCTTTTCATCAAGGCCAAGCATGTGACTACCATTGCTAACCCTTCAGGTTGGCTGAGAGACGCTATAAAATTCGATTATCATGAGACTAATGGCGTACTTTCTTTATCGGAGTACATTAATCCGGTTGAGAGGCAGTTTGTTAGCGAGATAGTCCGTGAAGAATGGGACTCCTGGGACCAAGAAGAACGTGATGAATTTGTTAAATATAAGTTAAAAGGTGCTTACGTTAGTATTCGTTTTTCAGAGTATCTTTCAGAGTTCGGTTTACAAGAAGCACATGAGAAGTTTAGGCCGAAAAAAGAAACTGCTAAGCAGCAAATTGATGTTCTCATGAGTTCTGAAATTTATAAGAAATCTGACCATTGAAATTGGTGAAAAAAGGTGCTTTGTTACATACAGACGGTTTTTGTACTTGTTTCTCCACATGTTTATAGGGCTACCTCGCCTAGATAACCGCAAGTTATAGAAACACTTCGTGTACGCCAACTGTGGACATACCGATAATGCAGATCACAATGCATCATCTGTAGCGTGATCAGGCTATGAATATCAACTAGGTACAGATTTCCAAAAATTAAACTTCAGGAGTTAGATAGGGTTGATTACTTATGAATGACAACGAGGTTAAATATTCATAAGCGAATGCTTGAAAACCATTAATGATCATAAAAACCGAAACAACAAAAAAGAACCACAAAACTAGAATAGAACCACTTATTACAACTTTTTTATAAAAATCGGTTCTAAGTTGTTCGTTTTTTATGTACTATGCTCCATATCGTGTACAGAGGAAGCGAGCATGGCACATAAAAACTTTACAAATAACGCGGTATCGAACAATGCCAGTAAAATTGGGCATGAGATGCTGTCGGATCAACAAACATTAAAAGATCGAATCCTTTCAAATGACTCTGTTCATATCGACAGTGATCAGGTTAATGGTATGCCTCGAATTGTCTATAACCATGCTATTACGAAAACAGCATTAAGAAAGTTTGTTGGTGGTGCAACAAAGACATTTGGAGAGAAATTTGCAAAAGCAGTTGAGCTGGGTGTTATACCTGAACCAATACAGAGCAATACAAATTTTCGTTACCTCCTTACACAGCCTGAAGTCCATGCTTTATTAGATCACTGGAATTTTCCCAAGTACTCAGTAGATGTTGGAAACAATAGATTTCCCTTGAAAAAGTGTGTAGTTGCCGTTGCCAACCAAAAAGGCGGGGTGGCGAAATCTACAACGACCTCTTCTCTCGCAGTAGCTACTGCTTTAGATCTTCATTTGCGTGCTAATGTTTTAATTCTTGATCTTGACCCGCAAGGCAGTATGGATCAATTTACAGTTCATGATCCAGAAAACGAAATATTTCTGACCTTAGTCGATATTATTATGGGGAAAGACTTAGAGAAAAATCAGTTTTCTGAGCTTTTAGATATGGCTGACGAGAAAGACATTATTCAAAAAGCGCCATTTGAAACGCATTTATGCAATTTAAATGTAATGCCAGCTCACCCTATGGACGAACGCTTAACAGATGAATTCTGGCAAGCAAGTAGCGAGGAAAGGAACAGAATTTTTGCTCGACTAAGAGATACTATTCTTCCTGCTTTACAAGAAAAGTATGACGTTATTCTTATCGATACTCCGCCTGTTGACGGTCCATTGACTTGGTTAGCTTTAGAAATCGCTAATTTTTTATTGACGCCAATTGCTCCTAAAGAAATGGATTATTCTTCAACTGGGTCATTTTTATCGGCTCTCGATCGCCGCTATTCAACATTACCCTCAAAGGGTACGAACCTTAAAGTTCATAAGATGGTTCTGACAGATCATGATCCAAAATCTACCGCCGAAGTAAATATAAAGCACAGAATTGTAAAATCTGCTCAGGAAAGCCTTTTTGGGTCTCACTTTGTTCATAGTGATGCTTTTGTCGCTGCCTCCAGTAAGCATAGAACGGTTCTGGATTTGTCTCATGCAGAAGGCTTGTGTTCAAAAATCAATTTAAGAAAAGCTTCGGAAAGCGTTCAAGCTGTATATAGCCAATTTATTTTAGCAATTCGATCAATTTAACATTTAGAATATGAGACCGTAAAGTATGGACAATTTTCGTTCAAGAAGCAGAGGTTTACACACGGCCAGTGGTAACGGGCTTTCAAGTTTAAAAGACAATAAAAGTACTTTTATAGATCAAATCACAGGAAATAAATATACCTTTAAAACTAGTGACGTATCGATTGCCTCATCTGAACTAGATATTAAGACGGAAGTTTCACCTTTCAACCCGAGAGAAATTTCGAAGATTGACCTAGAAAATCTAAGTTTATATAGAAACCTAACTGAATTTCAAGCGCTTAGTGACCCCGCTATTGGTTATACACTACCAGAATCTGACACCATTTTTATCGCCAATGGTGCAACTCGAAGAGCATGTTGTATTGATATCTATAACAAGCTAAATATAGATATCAAATACAACATCCATGTTATTCAGCTCGATAAAGATAGTATGTGGCTTGTTCTGCAAGAAATCAGAAAATCGGACTCTAACCAAAAATTCACATTTACTGAGCAATCTATCAATGCCCTTTCTTTTTATGAAATGTACGCAGCAGCAGAGCCAAATGCATCTGTTAAAAGCATTATAGAGAACTATAACCTTACCGGAGCATCTTCTCTTAGTCAGGGTCGGTTTTCTTTGATGATACCGTTCGCCATTCTTTATTCAGAAATAAATGAGTTTCTAGTCGATATCGACTCAAGGAAATTATCGGCTAAATTTGCAAAGTCAGTCGTTGATTTTATTGAAAAAGAAGCAGGAAAGAAAATTACGATACGTAAAACCGTTAAAGATGACACCACGCCAAAAGGCTACAGTTTTGTTGCACTTGACAACATAAAATCGACTATTATTAACGAGTTTAAAAATGAATTGTCATCCTTAAAGACTTTATTATCTAGCCTACCTTCTCTGGACGTCAAAACGATAGATGACGCTTTACAGGTTAAAAATAATAGTGCGATAGATGCTGCTGTGCAAAATGATTCTACTAATAGCTTTGCTATAAGTGAGCAAGCTTGCACAGTAAATTTCTCTTTTACCAGAGAGGACTACTCAGAAAGTCAAATGGAAAAAATAAAAGAGATATTTAATGAGCATGCCGATTTATTTGAAGATCTAAAGAAAAAACTTGATCAGATTGTTTGATATTAAATAGTAGTAAGAGGTTGTCATGACGATTCATAAGTATACGGCGTTTAATTCATTGAAAGCTCAGGATTTCTGGTCTTTACCCGTCCTTTTTCAAGAGATTTTTTTGGGAGAGTGTCCTGTGTGTGTTAGAAAAGCGCTTATAAAGTCGAAAAAATAGAGTCTACTCTAAAATCAGCATAAATATTAATAACCTGATAGACAAATGTTTCTCAGGTTTTTTGTGTTCTGTTATATGCTTTCTAGCTCACCTCCAAGGCATATTACTGATAGACACCTGTCTTTCAGACAGAGTCTTTATTACTGATAGACACTTGTCTTTCAGTGCATATTTCGAGCATTACGACCAGTCATTTCGGTACTATCCGGCCACCTATTTCAGTTTAATCCGATCACTCATTCCGCGATTATCCGGCCACCCTTAGCTTAACTCCGAAATCAATGATCGGATTAACGAAAAAAGTCATGTCTGGGTTCACTAAATACGCTGTCGAACTTTGACGTAAGGGCATGAAGAAGATGTTGCTCTGGTAGCAATATCAAGAGCAGGCGTTCGCCTATATCCAGTTCTGCGAACATTTCACTCGTTGGTTTTAAATAAAAAACTCAGCATACACCAACTTCATACTGCAGGTGACGAGCTGTTTATTGACTACTCAGTCCTTCATCAGCTCGTGGATCAACATTTTGAGTTAGAAGCGTCCAATCGTCTGGTGTAGATCTATCATTAAGGCAACATGGTCACTCAACATCCACGCAGCCAAAGAGAACGTAGCAATAGCACAAAGCCAGAACACATGCCTTGTCATCACCATTAAAAATGGTCGCCCGAATGCTTGCTCAGTTGGGGAGCGAGCATCGGCCCAGCGACTCGAGAAGTCATTAATAAAATCCTCCACGCCAAACCTCATCCAGAGCAGTCCTACCGCTCCTGCCTTGGGCTGTTAAGTCTGAGCAAAACGCATGGGATGCTCAACCCAGTCAACTTGTCTACAAAGAAACACGAAACCTTAACCGTAAACAGATGAGCGAGTTACTAACGGGCCGTTATCTGTACAAACACCAGAACATCTTAATCACTGGCCCGACAGGGGTGGGGAAAACGTATCTTGGTTGTGCACTGGAGACTAGCGCCTGTGATCAACAACACGCTGTCAGATACTATTGGTTAACCCGCCTTCTCGACGACCTGAGTGCAGGTCGATTGGATGGTACCTATCAAAAACAACTTCAGTCTCTGGCTAAGAAAACCTTATTGATCCTCGATGACTGTGGTATGGAAGAACTGACCCAAGAGCAATCAGGACACCTATTAGAAGTGCTTGAATATCGTTATCAAGATAGCAGCACCATCGTCATCAGCCAACTTCCCGTAAAGGAGTGATGCAACATGATTGGTAACGCCACAGTGGCAGACACCTTAATGGATAGTTTGGTACACAATAGTCATCGGATAGAACTGGGAGGTGAATCAATGAGAAAACTGGTGCAATGCGGCCACTTATAATAAAAATAGGACGAGAGAAAAAAGGGAAGATCAGGTGGCCGGAATAAACCGAAATGTGTGATCGCAATCACTGGAATACGCAGCCTTTCAGAGAAAGAATGTATTACTGATAGACACCTATCTTTCAGATCGAGAAGATATTACTGATAGACACCTGTCTTTCAGACTGAGACGGTATTACTGATAGACACCTGTCTTTCAGACCGAGAAGATATTACTGATAGACACCTGTCTTCCAGACCGAGAAGATATTACTGATAGACACCTGTCTTTCAGACTGAGAAGATATTACTGATAGACACCTGTCTTTCAGACCGAGACGGTATTACTGATAGACACCTGTCTTTCAGACCGAGACGGTATTACTGATAGACACCTGTCTTTCAGACCGAGACGGTATTACTGATAGACACCTGTCTTTCAGAC
>NZ_JAGSSV010000037.1:8233-10734 GCF_018145875.1 Marinomonas vulgaris
GACCGAGACGGTATTACTGATAGACACCTGTCTTTCAGACCGAGACGGTATTACTGATAGACACCTGTCTTTCAGACTGAGACGGTATTACTGATAGACACCTGTCTCTCAGACTGAGAAGATATTATTGATAGATACCTGTCTTTAAGGTAGTTCGATCATTGATTTCGGAGTTAGGCTGGAGGTGTGCGGATAATGGTACAAATGACTGGTCAGATTCGCTACGGAATATGAATGTACATAAGCCTTACTTAAATTTAAAAGTAAGGCTTATGAAGTTATGATTTACTAATTTATATTACTGGGCCGCTGTTTATCTCAGTCAAAGGTAGGTTGATATCAAAAATAATGCCTCTGACTTCTTTAACTCCCATGTTTTTTAAGCGTTCACTGTGCATGGCTAGGTAATTTTGAGCGCTTTTTTCATCTTCAAATAAATAGATGCCGCCACCAAGTTGTTCCGACGCGCTTTCTGTCCAAATTTTCCATATTAGCCCCGGCTCTTTGTTAATGGACAAAGCGAGGTCTTTTAGTGCTTCTGACATATCTGTGCCCATAGGGCCTTGATAGTCAAAGTCTACTTGAAGTATTTTCATAAAAATATTTCTCCGTTAGTGAGATTGTATGATGTTGCATTAGCTGACGGCTTGTAAATAAATCAAGTTATTACACTATGCCTTGTTCAATCATAGCTTCTGCAACACGTTTGAAACCAGCAATATTGGCACCAACAACAAGATTTCCAGATTGACCGTACTCTTTGGCGGTATCATTGGCCGCATCAAAAATATTCTTCATAATCACTTTTAATTTTTCATCAACTTTTTTAAAAGTCCAGTTTTGCATGCTGGCATTTTGTGCCATTTCTAGTTGGCTGGTTGCGACGCCACCTGCATTAGCAGCTTTACCAGGACCAAAAGCGATGTTTGCCGCAATGAACGCATCTACTGCAGCTTGTGTTGAGGGCATATTGGCACCTTCACATACAAGCATGCAGCCATTGGATATGAGTGCTTGAGCATCTTTCTCCGTCAATTCATTTTGAGTTGCACAAGGAAAAGCAGCATTCGCTTTAAAACGCCAGACAGCATGACCGTCTTTTGGGTAGTCGGATACAGGGATATATTGAGCACTAGGGTGTGTATTGATGTAGTTTTCTAGACTGGTTCGACATACTTCTTTAAGGTCTTTTAAGAGCTTAAGGTCGATACCTGTTTCATGAAAAATAGTACCGCGTGAATCCGAGCAACTGACAGGCACAGCGCCAAGTTGATACAGCTTTTCTATGGCGTATATAGCCACGTTTCCTGCGCCAGACACCAAACAAGACTTACCTTTTAGTGTGTCGTTTCTATCTTCTAAAATATATTGTGCAAAGTAAACCGCGCCATAACCTGTTGCTTCTTTTCTAGCAAGAGAGCCTCCCCACAAGAGGCTTTTTCCAGTTAATACACCTTCATAGCGACCTGTTAAACGTTTGTATTGGCCAAACATATAGCCAATTTCACGTGCGCCCACACCGATATCACCTGCAGGAACGTCGGTTGTTGGGCCAATATGGCGATAAAGTTCTGTCATAAAAGACTGACAAAAACGCATGATCTCACCATCTGAGCGGCCTTTAGGGTCAAAGTTTGCGCCGCCTTTACCGCCTCCTATAGGCAAACCGGTTAAGGCATTTTTAAAAATTTGTTCAAACCCTAAAAACTTAATAATGCTGGCATTCACGCTGGGATGAAAACGTAACCCGCCTTTATATGGCCCTAGAGCCGAGTTAAATTCAATTCGGTACCCTTTATTAACTTGTATGTCGCCCTTATCATCTACCCATGGCACACGAAAAATAATCTGACGCTCTGGTTCGATCATACGTTGTATAATGGCTTGTTTTTGATAGCGATCATTTGAATCTAAAACAGGAGTCAATGACTCTAAAACTTCTTCAACCGCTTGGTAAAACTCAGACTGACACGGGCTGGTTTGTTTTAAGTAGTCAATGCTTTGGTGAATGTAACTCATTGGGATATTGTCCTTAATAAGAAAAGGTGTGTATTTAAATTGTTTTATTTTGGTGCAACCTAAAAATAAAGTGATTTCGACTCAAATATTTTTTCATTTCATATCAACTAGATACAGATAGGATTGTAAGCGCATAGATAAGTTCATTGGCATTTTGCACAAAAAATGTGCCCAATCATGCTTTTTGCACCATAAAGAATCATCATACTATATCTAAAAAAAACACATCATAAAATTGAAAATGCTAATAAACGAATGAACAGACGTTGATTCTGAATATAGGTTGGGATCTTTAGCAGGGTGCTTCACTAAATCCCCAGAGTGTGAACGACTCACCAAAAATATGTTTATATCAATTGTGACGCTTTACCCTAGTGTCACTGATTTGAGCTGATCTATATGGCTTCCACCTAAAATCGGCTAGGGAGCACCCTCCGAAGGAGGAGGGTGGGGAATAGCCAAAGATGCGTAGCATCTTAATG
>NZ_JAGSSV010000038.1 GCF_018145875.1 Marinomonas vulgaris
AAGTGAGTGACTTTTTGTGGTTTTTAACCAAATTAGGCATTCTGGGCACAATGCGAATTCTTAATCGCAGTTTCCCTTATTACTAGGCGCCATACCGGCCGCGACCCAACTTGGCTATGCAGCGGCTTTATTATTTATATCTCCCCTTGGAGATCGTTTTCCTAGACGCAATGTCATTGCCATTTTATCCGTCTTATTGACCCTCACTGCATTCACTGCAGCGTTTTCACAAACAGGCTATGTCCTGATTGTCGCCTGTTTCGTATTAGGCCTCAGTGCCAACATTACCCAGCAACTCATCCCCTTTGCCGCGTCGTTAAGCTCTGCTAAACACAAAGCACAAGTGATGGGTACTGTCATGACTGGACTGACGATGGGCATCCTCATTTCACGAGTAATAAGCGGTAGTATCGGGGAGCAGCTTGGGTGGCGCGCTGTGTTTATTATGTCCGGTGTTATTTCAGCTTGTTTTGGCTTATTGCTGTATCGCTTCTTACCCCATAACAAGCCCACCAATACCCTACCCTATTTTAGACTCATCACCAGCATGTGGGGCCTGGTAAAACAACATACAATCTTGCGTCAAAGCGCATTGATTGGGGCGCTATGGTTTGCTGCTTTTAATGCTATGTGGGCAACCTTAGCCTTGCATGTGAGCAAACCACCCTTTAGTTACGATGCACAACAAATCGGCTTATTTGGCATTATTGCTATGTCCGGCATCGTAGGCGCCAAGCTTTCCGGAAAATGGGTACCTAAATTTGGCAGCTACCGCATATTAATCGTCTCCATGACGCTGATCATAGTGGGCTTTATTATTGCCGCTCTTTTTGCTGATCGCCTTTGGGGTCTCGCCCTTGGCATTATTCTTATTGACCTTGGCGTATTCAGCGGACAGGTCGCTAACCAAGTACGAATTTTCTCTATCGACCCCGCCGCTCAAAGCCGGATCAACGCCGTTTACATGCTGTTCTACTATTCAGGCGCTACCCTTGGTTCAGCCATTGGCGTCAAGATTATCAGTCAATTTAACTGGTTCTTTGTGTGTGTTTTTTGCGCTGCTATTACTGGACTTGGGCTGCTCTATCACTGCTTTAAGCGCAATTAATCAGCCTCCTATCTTTTTAAACTTTTCATCAACCTGGAATTCGTAATGAAACCACTTTCTCTTTTGGGTAGCTTTACTCTACTGTGCATTTCCTCTCTCACTATTATGGTGGGTGCAGTAGTTGCCCCTGGTCTTGCTAGTATTTCACAAGCATTGGGGGTTGCTGAAAACGCCAGTCTATTAATTACCTTACCCGCGTTAGGGGCGGTTCTATTTGCACCTTTTTCAGGACGTTTAATCGACCGTTATGGCGCCTACTACTGCACTTTGATCGCACTCTTTTTATACGGTGCATTGGGGCTCTCAGGGCAGTGGTTAACAGGCCCAACCGCTGTGTTCGCAAACCGCATTATTCTCGGCGCTGCAACGGCCGTTATTATGGCTGGAGGCACCACTCTTATTTCTCAGTTTTACGCCGGCCATGAGCGCCTCACCATGATCGCAAAACAGGGTATGGCGATTGAGTTAGGTGGCGTAATCTTCTTGTTTATTGGTGGCTTTGTAGCAACTGCAGGATGGAACTTACCCTTTCTTTTATACTTAATGGCATGGGTATTTCTCGCTATGTTGATAACACTTGTACCCAGTAACAAGCACCTTCACAACGAGCCAGAATCACCGCAAACATCCACTACTCAAAGCACCTTTGAGCCATTACGTTGGGTCTACATTTCTGCCTGTGTTGCTATGGTACTATTCTTCACCGCCATTGTGATATTGCCTTTTAGCATGGAAGAATCCGGTTACAGCGCCGATAAGGTGGGCATCTTTTTGGCCTTCATTTCTTTAGTTGCTGTGATTACTGCGCACTTCTTACCAAAAATAAACTTACGCTGGAAAAATAAAGGGACCTTGGGCTTTGCGTTTGCCTTTTATGCGCTGTCACATGTCGCATTTTACTTTGGAGAAGCTCTCCCTATGCTGCTTGGCGGTGTCTTTGCTGGCATCGGTTTTGGTCTGTCAATTCCTCTACTCAACCATATGACAGTCGAAAAAAGTGAAGCTAAGGTACGCGGGAAGAACTTATCTTATTTGGCAATGGCAATCTTTTTAGGCCAATTCTTAACCTCATTCATGGAACTATTACCCGGTGACTTACGCTCCGTCTACCTAGTCGCTGCCGTATTATCAGGGCTGTATTTTCTTTGTGTATTTAATGTTTTCAAGAAGTCACAAACGCCGTCACAAAAGAACAGTGCCTAATTTTAACCATTTGAAAGCGCTGTCATAATTTGTGACAGCGCTATCAAGACTCTTGATTCGTAAATCGGAATATATGTCCAAGGAAATACTTAGGGCTCAAGCAACCAGCTGCAGTATTGAAAGAAATGTGCTGAGTTGCTTAAAATGAAAAGTGTCGCACTTCGGACTTGAATTCAGGCGTGTACAAGGTGAATTACGCCGCCCCTAAAGGGAGCGGGTATATCTCTCATTACAAAACCCCTCTCAGATCTCCCCAGCGTGTTGTGTACGCAGGCGATAAATGCTCACGTTTCATCGACCAGGTTGGAGATGTGCCTTGTGATGCAAAGAACACATTGCCTAACCCACTGTGGTTAATTTTATCGACAACAGACATCAGCGCTTTTGATTGTGTTCGGTTTGTTGAGGGCCGAAATAGATCTTCTTGGAAGGTACCCTGTTCATAAAAATCAGCCAACATAACGCCTGCTTTGGCATAGCGAAATCCCGCTCGGTAGATTTGTTGGAAGATCACATTCGTCACCTCCAATAAATCGCGAGTGTCATCTGTGGGATTGGGCAGCTCCGCTGACAGTGCTTTTGAGCACTGCGGTTCGCCAGGAATAAATGGACTGGTTCGAATGAAAACAGTCACAACACGACAAAGACGCTGCTCCCCTCGCAATTTTTCGGCCGCTCTTGTGGTGTATTTCGCTACGGCTTCTCGTAATTCTTGTTTATCCGTTACCTTATGACCAAACGATCGGCTGCACACAATCTGCTGTTTGGTGGGCCGAACGGTTTCAAGCTCCAGACAAGACGTTCCATTGAGCTCACGGACAGTGCGTTCTAACACAACAGAGTACTCGCTGCGTATGGCTTTGGGGTTAGCGCGGGCCAAGTCTAACGCGGTATGAATGCCCTGCTCTTTAAGCCGTGTTGATATGCGCCGTCCTACTCCCCAAACATCACCCACATCAACCAACGCCAGTAGGCGCTTTTGTCTGTCTGGACTCATTAAATCCACCACCCCGCCAGTAGCAGGATATTTTTTGGCGGCGTGATTCGCCAGCTTGGCCAGTGTTTTAGTAGGCGCAATGCCCACTCCGATGGTAATACCTGTCCATTTATCAACCTTGGCTTTTACTTGCTGTCCAAAGGTCAAGAGATCTACAGCATGGCTAACACCCGTTAAATCCATAAAGGCTTCATCAATGGAATAGACTTCAACCCTTGGAGCTTCCTCTTCCAAAATGGTCATGACTCGGTTAGAAAGATCGGCATACAAAGCGTAATTGGACGAAAAGCAGACTATTCCATGTTGTTGAATTTGATCTTTGATTTGAAACAAGGGGACACCCATCTTAATACCAAGTGCTTTTGCTTCTTTGGAGCGTGCAACAACACAACCATCGTTGTTGGACAGCACCACAACGGGAACGTGCTTTAAGTCGGGACGAAACAGCTTTTCACAGCTGGCGTAAAAGTTATTGCAGTCGGCTAACGCGAAGACGGTTTGCATCATCCACGCTCGTACTTGCGGATCACGCTTGTCACAACACCAAATATCTCAAGTTCTGACTCTTCGGTGATCACAATCGCTTTATAGGCACGGTTGCGAGGCTGAAGTAAAACATTGGGGTGCAGTTCAAGAGTCTTAACAGTCATTTCACCATGAATACAGGCAATGACAATATCACCATGGCGAGCCGTTAATGACTTATCAACCAACAATACATCTCCAGTAAAGATACCGGCGTCCATCATGGAATCGCCTTGAACGCGCACGAAAAAAGAAGCTGTTGGATGAGAAACACAGAATTCGTTGAGATCTAAAGTTCGCTCTACAAAGTCTTGCGCGGGTGACGGAAAACCAGCGGACACCCCTTCTGCATAGAGCGGGATACGGACACTGTTGGGCGTAATAAATGAAGGGGACTCAGTAACACCAAGATACGTAACTCGCATAGCACACCTAAAATTATACTGTATATACATACAGTATAATTTCATAGCTCACACAAAGACAACTCTTTAGTTCAAAATAAACACAGCAAGATAATGGTAGGCACCACATACAGCATTCGTCGGTGGCTTATGAAACGAGAGTTTCGCCACAGACTTAGCTATTTGGTTCTGCTTGTGTGGCGATACTTCTTATAAAGAATTTTTGGTAAAGGTCGTGGGTTTAAAAACGGTATTCCGCACCAACACTCATTTGATTAAAATCAGTTTCAAACTCAGAGTCGGAAGACACGTTGTCGACTTTTAGATCGACGTCGTACCAGGTGTATTGGGCGTTGAGCAGCAAGTTTTCGGTAACTTTAAAGTCGACACCTGCGCCTGCAAACAGACTTTCATCAGCTGAGCTATCTGATATTGTAGCAATGTTGTAGTCGGTTTCATGCCAGAGTTGTCCTGCTTTTACAAATAACTCAACCGTTTGAGTAATTGGCAACGACCCCTTTAACGCAGCGGTGTAACCAGTTGTTGATGCGTTCGCTGTACTGTTGCCGTAGCGGCCAAAATCAATATAGCTACCTTCAAGAGCAAGAAAGGAATTTAATCGATAACCGACAATGCCTTGTGTTACATCGTTGTTGTCATCAAAGTCATCGTCACTTTCAACCTTTAGATAACCATAGCTACCACCGACATAAAAACCACTGTTATTTCTGGTCATGTCCTGTGCATTGGCAATACCACTGAAAGCGGTTAAAGCGAGGCTACTTGCTATAACGGGGATAAAAAATTTCATCGTAAAACTCCTTTTAGTGACTTGTTAAGAACATCGTGAGTTGAAATGTCACTGTGAAGGAGGAGGGTTTTGATGGCTAGGTTTGAGGCGGTGTTTACTCGTTTACTTCATTATCTATGCGTTTAATGTAGCTAAAAAACGCTTTACTGATACTTGAATAAGGATAAGAAGGGGTAGGCCATAAAGGCTTTAAGGAATATGCGAATAAGTCCTTCCCATGAGACAATTAATTTTTAACCTTCGAGCCTGACCATGTCACATCAACTTACCTTTGCCGACAGTGAATTCAACAATAAGCGTCGTAAAACACGCAAAGAAATTTTCTTGACTCGAATGGACGAACTGATGCCGTGGGATCAGCTTGAAGCGGTGATTGAACCTTTCTACCCAAAAGCCGGAAAAGGAAGAAGACCGTATCCATTGTCTACGATGTTTCGCATTCACTGCATGCAGCATTGGTACAACATGAGCGATCCTGCCATGGAAGACGCGCTTTATGAAATCACGTCGATGCGCCTTTTTGCTGGGTTGTCGCTGGACATCGCTATCCCTGACCACACTACTATTATGAATTTTAGGCACTTGCTGGAAAAACATAAGCTCTCCCGTCAACTTTTTAAAGAGGTCAATAAATGGCTGTCCAGCGCAGGGATTTACTTAAAAGAAGGCACGATTGTCGACGCCACCATCATTGAAGCCGCCAGTTCAACCAAGAATAAAGCGAAAGCACGCGATCCCGAGATGCACCAAACCCAAAAGGGAAAGCAATGGTTTTTTGGTCGTGCGACCTGAAAGTTGCAAGTATTTCTGTTTCGCAGGGTATGTCTACCTGACGAAACCGGTTGTTTCACCAACCGTTTCCTACTCGGACGTGCGGAGCTGGTAACAGCACCGTGCGAAGCTTCGGGGACAATGTAACCACCGATTTTTATCGGTCAGTCGAACCGTGAGAGAAGACTGAATCTGCCAGCATTAAGGCGGAGTGGTGCTAGGAATGAGCGGCTACGGCCAACAGATGTGAATCTCTTATAAACGTCGTTAAACCAGACAAGCCAAAGATGCTGATAGGCTTGAACCAAAAGGTGTGTGGCCAGGTATGGGTTCTGACCAATAACCCATCGTGAATGATGCGCCACCGGCGAAATGGGGAGGTCCGCTCCGCTCTGAAATACATGCGGAACAGGGTAAGTCCGTAGTGCTGCCATCGTTGGCAGGTGAACCGTAAGGAACATTGTTGGTGCTGCGGATAAAGGAATGTGGAAAAAGCGAAGGCCTCTCTGTAATCGAGAGGATACGGGTTGAAACATCATCCGGCGCGAAAGCGAGCAGACTTCCACGAGGTCTTTCATAGCGAGATAACTTGAAAAAAAAATCGTTTAACGGAGGAAAGCAGATGACTGCATCGGAAATCAGCGTGAAGACGCTAATCTCAGGCGCGGGTGCACCTTCGCACGAAGAATTGGTATGGCTCTGGGCAGACTGGTGTCATATTGAGAAGGACGTGAGGCGACTCCAAGTGCGTATCGCTAAAGCAACACAGGAAGGTAGATGGGGCAAAGTGAAGGCCTTGCAGCGACTGCTAACCCGCTCCTATTGCAGCAAAATGCTTGCTGTAAAACGAGTGACAGAAAATCGAGGCAAAAGAACACCGGGGATCGACGGCAAGATATGGTCGACTCCGGCCGCCAAATCAAAGGGAGCACTCACGTTAAAGCATCGCGGCTATCAGCCGCAACCGCTAAGACGTATCTACATACCCAAGAGCAATGGAAAAAAGCGTCCTCTCGGGATACCGACAATGCGAGACAGAGCGATGCAATCCTTATGGAAACTAGCACTGGAACCTGTTGCAGAGACCCGAGCGGACCCGAATTCCTATGGCTTTAGGCCCGAGCGTTCAACCGCAGACGCCATCGCACACTGTTTCAATGCGCTCGCTAAGCGAACATCCGCTACATGGGTGCTGGAGGGCGACATTCGCGGCTGCTTTGACAACATCAGCCACGATTGGCTGCTCAGAAACATAACCATGGATAAAGTCGTGCTGCGTAAATGGCTTAAAGCAGGGTATGTGGAGAAAGGAACCTTATTCGCTACCGAGGGCGGTACGCCGCAAGGCGGAATCATCTCACCGGTACTGGCGAATTTGACGCTGGATGGGCTAGAACAGGCCGTTAATATAAGCGTGTCCCAAAAGGATACGCCACGACGCCCGTTTAAAATCAACGTCGTGAGATATGCCGATGACTTCATCGTGACAGGAGCTTCGAAAGAGGTCTTGCAGCACCAAGTTCGCCCGGCAATCGAGGAGTTTTTGAAGGCACGGGGCTTGGAGCTTGCTGATGAAAAGACTAAGGTCACGCATATCGCACAAGGTTTCGATTTTCTGGGCCAAAATATACGTAAGTATTCGGGCAAACTACTGATTACCCCTGCCCGTAAAAGCGTGAAGGCGCTTTTAGATAAGGTCCGGAAAATAGTGAATGAGAACAAGTCGGCGACACAGGGGAATCTGATTCTGAATCTCAATCCGGTAATCCGAGGTTGGGCGATGTATCACCGCCATATTGTGTCTAAGGCTCGTTTCACATGGATAGATCATCAAATCTGGCGAGTTCTGTGGCGGTGGGCAGTGCGTAGGCACGCCATGAAAGGTGCGAAATGGGTAAAGAAAAAATACTTCCATGTTGAAGGGGCAAGACACTGGGTGTTTGCGTCTGATGGTTGGGTTAATGGATTAAAACAACGGTTGCGGCTGTTTTCAGCAGCGTCCGTTCTGATCGTTAGGCACATTAAAATACGTAGTGCAGTGAATCCCTATAACCCTGCATGGAACTCTTACCTAGAGCGCCGCCGTCGATCGGTTTTCCCATAGTGAGGCTCGGTCATATTAAGGCTGTTGAGAGGCTTGAGCCGTATGAGAGGTGACTCTCAAGTACGGTTCTTAGGGGAGGATGGTGTGGTAACACACTGTCCTTACCCGACTAAAAGCTCATATTGGCGTGGACGCGAGAACCGGCCTGACGCATAGCCTAAGCACAACAGCCGCCAACGTACATGACATCACAGAAACAGAAAATTTGCTTCATGGTGAGGAAACCTTTATTTCAGCGGATTCTGGTTATCGAGGCGCACAAAAACGAGAGGAACTAAAAGACATCAAGGCGGATTGGCTGATTGCAGAAATGCCAAGCAAGGTGCGTCTTCTCAAGAAACACCCGAGAATAAACAAGCAACCTATCCGAACGGAATACATTAAAGCCAGCATTCGAGCAAAAGTAGAACACCCGTTCCGGATCATAAAGCGTCAGTTTGGTTTTAGGAAAGTAATCTATAGAGGATTGGCTAAAAACGACAACAAGCTGGCGATGCTGTTTGCCTTAGCCAATGTGTTTAGGGTTGACCAGATGATACGGGCGGCAAGGGGTTAATCCGTTTAAAATCCACTAAACAAGGCTAAATAAGCCTTGTTTAGTGGTGAAAAGCATCAAAACAAGTAGAGTCCTGTGCTTTTTTATTCGAAAGAGAGAGGTTGAGTGTTTTGCGACTTCTTAATCGTAGTTTCCCTAACCTCCACTATGGAAACGGCGATTAAGAAGTTGAACAGTAGCCAGTGTTTCTGACTTGATTAAAAAACCGAAAAATATCTGTAAGCGATATTCTGATTGTTTTTACGATGCGCTTTATGAAATCGCATCTATACGTTTGTTCTCTGGCTTATCGCTGGACAGTGCCATCCCGGACCACACAACCATCATGAATTTTAAGCACTTACTGGAAAAGCATCAGCTCTGCCGTTAGCTTTTCAAAGAGGTTAACAAGTGGTTGTACAGCGCTGGTATTTATCTAAAAGAAGGCACGATTGTCGACGCGACTATTATCGAGGCGGCCAGTTCAAACAAAGAATAAAGCGAAAGCACGCGATCCAGACATGCACCAGACTCAAAAAGGGAAACAATGGTTCTTCGGGTTAAAAGCTCATATCTGCGTTGAGGTTAGAACAAGGCTAACGCAAAGTTTAAGTACGACAGCGGCTAACGAACACGACATCACAGGGACAGGACATCTGCTTCATGGTGAAGAATGCTTTATCTCGGCGGATTCAGGTTATCGAGGCGCTCAAAAACGAGAAAAGCTCAAAGACATCAAAGCGGATTGGTTGATTACCGTTACTTATAAAAAGAAAGGGCCAAGCAAAATGCCCCTTCACAAGAAGCACCCGAGAATAAATAAGCAACCTATCCGAACGAAATACATAAAAGCCAGTATCAGGGCAAAAGTAGAGCACCCGTTTCGGATCATAAAGCGTCAGTTTGGTTTTAGAAAAGTCGTCTATCGCGGCTTAGAGAAAAATGATAACAAACTGGCGATGCTGTTTGCCTTAGCCAATGTGTTCAGAATTGACCAGATGATACGAGCCGCAAGGGGTTAATCCGTTCAAAAG
>NZ_JAGSSV010000039.1 GCF_018145875.1 Marinomonas vulgaris
AGTTGTCTCACCCATTTATCCATGGTGGATTTGCCCACCCCCATCGCTTCAGCCGCTTCTGCGACGCTATAATTTTGCTCTATAACAAGCTGTGCCGCTTCTAAACGGAATTCAGGGCTAAAATTAGGCTTTCTTGGTTTAGTCATTTGTTCACCTGTAAAGTTATGAGATAAGTTTATCATCTCTAATCAGGTGGCCAAATTCACTATGCCACTACAAGGTGTGCCTTGGTATGGGCAAGGAGATGTATGGTTTAAATATTCTATGAAAGGTAGTGCCAAGGCTATTGATATAATTTTAGATAAATGTGGTATTGGTGCGTCTCAAGAAAAATCAAATCTCGTCTCACAGCGCCTCCCCAAAAATGGAGATTGGACTCTGCTAATTGCAACATTTAAATCTCTTGAAAACGCATCTAAGCTAATTGAAAAGTTAAATGCTTACGGCCATCCTGCTTATTTGAAGACTAAAGACAATTTATTTATAGTGAATGTAGGCGCAGGCATACTGCGTAAAGATGCTGAGCTATTTAAAGAGAAGATAAAAGATGAATTTAGCCTGAATGGTATTGTAGCCATGTACTCAGAAAATTAAGGCTACTAGGAGTGTTGCTTAGTCTACCTTTAGCTACTTTAGGTTTTTCTTATGTGGTGATTTTTTCTATAGAGTATCTGAAAACTCGTTTACTCTAATCTAAATATAATAAGTGCTATTTTTATAGTTGATCTCCTCTCATTTATGTATTCCAAGGCGGTTGAGTGCTTCAATGTTAAGATGTTAGGTAGTTAAAGAGTATCCCATGTGTTCGCTCTTGTCTGAAGGTAGATATAGCTCCCAATATTCACTTTTAGTGTTGCTAATAGATGCGATTGTAAAAAATTAATGAATGAAAGAGACTAAAATTAATTTAGCTTAAAGTTGCTCTCATGTCTCAATGCCCCCTCGAAAAACTATGGTTTGATCTCGTAGGTTGTCCATTAACCTTCTTTTTTATTGTGTCCATAATCTTACTGTTTGAAGGTTCGCGTCTGGGTTTACACCTTAAACGAAATAGGGCTTGTAACGTGGCGGAAAATATACGCTTCTGGATCCCTGGCAATGGGGAAGTGAGGCACCTTTATGGTGTAAGGTTTAACCTTCTAATGTTAGCTTTTGTCACCTTTGGTTTTCATCTGGTACAGGCAAAAAAAAAGAGACCATCTAGGCCTCTTTTGCTTGTTGAATAACACCATACACACCTCTATAACCGCTCCTATACAGTAGCGCGTAAAGTGTCGTCGGATCGAATCGCCTACCATAGCCCGTCACTATTTTTTTGTGTGTAAGCAACTGGCATATGTGCTTATAGGCTGGTGGATGTCTCTGCCCGTCTTGGTGGGCTTCTAGGATCGTTGCTATTACTCGGCTGCGTAATGCGTCTGTCTTGGGGTAAGTCATTAGTACAGCCCCCACGTTAAGGGCGGCATCTGCCCAACTCTCAAATAAACAAAGCAAACCATAAAATACAGGCTCATGAATATGACCATCATCATTGCAACCGCTGTCATTAGATCATCACTCATTTTGTACTCACTAAATCAGTAATCTTTAGAACTTTAGAGTTTCGTTACCGTCTAGCGGTATAACGTGAACCCCTTGATATGTCTGGCTTGGGGGGGACTTTAGAGCTTTATACCATTTTGCCTATAAATAGAGATTTATTAGCTGATAGATAAGAAAAATGAAGAATTATTAAAAAGAGAAAATACCACTCTAATCTTCTAAAATACCCTCTACCCCTTACTACATAAGGCTTTCATCTTATACCGCCATGACTCTAAAGTTACGGTAAAGCTCTAAAGTTACCCACCATTTCACACCAGCATGACACGGCTCTTTCTGCCGTCTTGTTTCAGTTCGATCTCACCAGCATTTAGCATGTACTCAAGTACCTTGTCGTAAAAGTCCGTTTGACCTTGGTTGCTGTCTTTTAAGGCTCTTAGTCGCTTATAGCTTTTCGTTACATTCTGCTTTAGTTGGCTTGGCGTGGTGCCAAGTGGCTGAATGTTGCGGGTGATTAATTCCCTCGTATGTTGGGCTATTTCTTCTATGGTCGCGTCATGCTCTAGTGCTTCTGATTTGCGCATCAAGTAACCAATGTCTTCAATGCTTCTATAAACCAGCTCCACAGCGTAACGGACGTGTTGAGGTTCAACTTTTCCCGACTCAAGTGCCACTAAATTACAGACCTTGTTCACCTGTTCGAAAGCACGCGCATAAACAGCGCCAAGAGTAGGGTGGTTCCTTCTATCATAATCGTCATAAAAGGCACGGATACTCTCTAACATTTGTTTTGCTTCGGCTGAGGCTGTCATGGGCCTGTGCTCTAACTTAAGCCTTTCTAAGCGCTGTTTTATTGCTACGTGCTCAGCGTCTAAGTCTTTTTGAGCCTTGTTTAATGGCGCCCGTGAGTCCGCGCAACGTAACAATAAGCAACGCCCGATAAGGCCACTGTTTATGTTTTTGGCGCTGACAATATTGTCTAGGCCCTCGGGTGTTGAGTGACCCATCATTGAAACCATTGGGTCAGGCCAGCCGTTTTTAATGAACTCTAGTTTTACTTTAAGGTTACGGCGTTCGTAGTCGAGTTCTTCAAAGTCCGCTTTGGCTTCTAGGTCGCTATCAGGTGCGTTATTGGCTTTGGCTTGTTTCTTTTCGATTTGCTCAATATCTCGCTTTATATACTCCTCAAATTGCCGTCTGTGGTTCCCCGCAAAGAGATACATTTTTGAGGTGATCAATGTTAGCAGTAAGTCACCTATTTTGTTTTCGTAGGTATTAGCGTTCTTGTTGCTAATGGCATTAAACAAAGCTTGAATTTCGTCTATGCGGTAGCAACAACGGCCGTCACCGTCTACTAGGTTGCGTATCATGTCCACATCTGAGGCAATAGAGCCAACAACATGACGCCCTAACTTTAATTCGCTGGCAATTTGGGCAAACCAGCCTTGCCCATGCTCTTTGCCTGCCGCGCTGGGAGCAATCGCAAGCGTAAAAAAGTTAAGCTTACCGCCGTGGTGTCCTTTACGATCACCCGCTACCAAAGCCATCAAATGAAGCGCCACTAATGGATAAATCATAGGTATTTGTCTATGGGCGGTTGCGTTTAAGTAGTCGCAAATCTCGCCAGCAAGCCCCATAGGGTGTTCAATACCAACGCCCGTTAAATCAATAGGGTAAGGTTCGGTCTTGGCTTCGTTATGAATAAAAGACTTACTCAAATCAGCAAACATTTTATTAGGCGTGCTTTGTGTAGGTTTGTGCTCAATCCCCAAAATATTTGCCGCTTTTTTAATAGCTACTGTTGAGTCTTCCAGGCATTCATTCTTAACGAATAGGTCAAACACACTCCAAGCATGACCATAGTAGGGGCTACTGCTGTTATGGACGTATAAGCGGTCTATACCATCGTCACCATGTAGCACTTTTGCACCTGCAATGCCACTGGTGCTCTCTGGTGGTAAATAACGGTCATCCCTGATTCGCTTGAAGCCAAGCCCTTCGATGTAGTCCCTTAATGATGTGCGCTGACAATATTGATCAATCACAGAGCCGCCATTTTGTTTAGGTTCGTATGTTTGAGCCTTAACCATATTGAGCGGTAGAACGGGTACGCAGAATCTTTGCCCTTCGGTGTATGACGCTGTGTAATAGCTATCCGTTCGTGCTTGGTCCAGCCTAGGAAAAAACCACGCCTGTGACAGTGCGTAATTCTCTTTAACTGGAAAGACTAAAAGCCCCTGACTATGCAAAATATCTATAATAGTGTCCACGCCATCGGCTAGGGTCTTAGCGCTGGCATCGCTTGGCACCACTAGGCGCCACTTATGATAATGCTCGCCTTTTTTGTGGTGGCTGTGTGTCGTATAGATAATGTGCTCTATATCCGCTTGCTTTATAGCTTGGTGAACATGCCTAGGGCATGGCGCTCCGTCTACTGGTTCCCCGTGTTCATTTATAGAGCTATCACCATCAATAACGATCAACAAGTTTTGAGCATTTTGTAGGCTTTTGTCACTTCGGGTATCACATAACCCTCTGACAAAATAAGGACCATTTTTACCACCAACAGAGACATTGTGTGGGGCAAAGGCTTCCACCAAAGCTTCTACATTTACATACCAAGGCTCTAATTTAGTCGTGCTGGCGCCACCTGATAGAACCCTTGAAAGGCTTAGGCTGGGCTTATGCTCATCATTATTCAGTGACATTTTGATACCTCGACGTGATCAATTAGAAAAGTAACCGTTGCGGATCCTTCGTAGTTGCCATGGAAGTAATCCACGGTCACTGAACAGTTTTTATTGTCGGGTGTCATTCTGTAGTAGCCAGTAGTGGCACTGTTGGCACCTGTAAACGCGTGAAGCTCCCCGTCTGCTTCTAACTGTTTCATGTTTTCCAAGGTTTGCATGGCGGACGCTACAAAGTGGATAAACGCATCTTGATCAATCATTGTTACTTGCTCCCTGCTTCGTCGTTGGCGGCTTCGCCTAGGCTTTTAAGGTAATCTTTATCGGCTTCTTGCATGGCTTTATGTGCCTTGGGTAATCGCTTCCATCCCTGCTGCGCCTCTGTAAATGAATCACGTTTTAACTGACTGCGACGCTCTAAGCGGGCAACTGCGTCTTGTTCTGGGTCGCTTGCTAGGTGTCGCGGATCCAGCTGTAATGACGTGGTTCTGCTACCTTCTTGTTTTAATGAATGGATTAGCCAGTAGCCGTAACGATCACCACGCAACTGCTGAAGGTGTGACCTGTAGGTTTCGCCAAATAGTCGATTTAGTTCATCGCGGGCGTGTAATCTTCCGTCGGCAAATAGTTGAAGCATGGCGTAAACGGCTGGTGTGTTGCTGGTGGGTATTAATGCGAGCGGTAAGCCTAAAAATAATTCGTGTAAATCGTTCATGCTGACACCTCCAATTTAGAGGCTAGATATTCGTCTAGGTCGGACTTACGAAAAACACAGCATCGGCAGGTAATTCGAATGACCTGCGGAAACTTGGGGTCATTTTGCTGTAAACGCCATAGGGTAGGTCGGGAAACGCCAAGGTAGCGCGCTGCGTCTTTAAGTCTTAGGTTTTCTTGTGTTGTTTCTAATTGCATAAAAAAGCCTCGTAAGATTGCTTGTTGTGTTACGAGGCTAATGGTGATGGTTGTGGGTTTAAGTCTCTTCCTAAATAATATCCCTAATTAATTAGGGTGATTTTTTAGTTAGTTTATGGTAGCTGCTTTATGCGTCGTGATTTGATAGTGTCAATCAAACACTGTGGCGAAAATGCTCCTTTCAAGTAGTCTTTTATGCCATTTCCTTCATAAAGCTCTTTATTCATGTTTAGACTTTGTCGAGACTTCTTAAGGTGATCTTCCGCTCCTTCCCATTCTTTGCTTGGTAAGTAGCCATTATAAATGTTGTTCTGATAACTGTATGCGTTGGTTATGGACTTTTCGCTCTTATGTAGGTGTTCGGCTAAAATGTGAGCTAGTGATTCGCCTTTTTTGTTGTCTGTTATTGGTAAGGAGCTACCTCTTTCTATTTTCCCCTCTGCAATTGCTTTACCGTTGAAATAGTGCGCTAATGCCCAAACCAGTTCTCTTAACTCCGCATTATCATCAATGGAAGGGCGACGCCCTTTTTTAGGATTGCTAAATTGATGTAAAGCGTATTCATAGCGCTCCTCCCATTCTGGCGAAAGATCGCTGAATAAGCCTAATTTTGAACAAATATCAAAAGTTTTGCTTTCTTTTAGTATGATTGCTCTAGTGAGAGCAACATCAATAAACTTTTCTTTGTAAACCCACCTAGTCGGTTTTACCTCATCTTCGTCATTCTTTTTGCCGATGTAGACATACACCTGATTTCGGTCTTCTAAAAGCCAGTAGAATTTATCGTGATGTTTATGCTTTTTACCAATTATTACATCCATTTCGCGTCCTTACTCTTTGGTTCTTGTTTTTTGAAATCATCAGCTACCAGTGCCAGCGCATCGGCGGCGGCGTGAGGTGCTAAGTGCCCATAGTGCTGCTCAATCATTTTGACGGACTTATGACCAGCCAAGCGTGCTACTGTAAAAAGAGGAAAGCCACCAGCTACCATACGGCTTATAAAGTGGTGTCTTAAAGCGTAAAAGTCTAAGTCTGCTTCTATTCCTCCTAATGACAACACTTTGCGCCAATGTGTAAGGTGGGCTTTCTTATCCATTTTTAATCCCGTTCTATCAGATGGAAATACTAGGCCGCTGGTGGGTGAGCCATTTTGTTTATGCCACCCCTCCAATATTTGTGTAATGTTGCTATCTAGAGGAAGGTCAACTTTGATCGCGTCATTATGATGGCGTGTCTTGTTTGGCACCTTCACCAGTCGCTTAAATTGCAGATTAAGCTCTTGCCAGTTGAGCGTATACAAATCACCCGACCTTAAGCCTGTGTAGGCGGCTAAATGAAAGAAAGGGAAAAACCAATGTGGGTGGGCAAGGTTTGCTAGGCTCGGTAAACGGTCTTTACCATGATTTCGTGTATTCTCTCGTTTCTGTATCAATTGGGCTTTATAAGCGTCTAGGCCAGCTCTGAGGGCGCTTAACTCCGTATTGGTTAACATCCTTCTCGACTTAAGCTCTTCACCCTCATTTGATTTGTCTTTTTCCAGTGCTGTGGGTGGGGCAAGTTGGAATTTTGCGGAAGGGTCTTCGTTCAATACATGCTCTCTCACAGCATGACGAAACATTGTCCGTAATGCGCCAAAAGACCGTTTTACTGTTGCATGGCTTAGACCTTCTTGCTCTTTGGCGTTTTGCCAGTGCTTAAAGTCGGCAACGGTTAGCAGCTCCATAGGTGTATCAAGCCACTGTGAAAAGTGGTTTCTAATTATGTCTAAAGTGTGTTTGCCGTTGTTTGCTTTTCTATGCTGGTGCTTACTGTAGATACCATCGAGATAAGAACCTAATTTGCCGCTTTGTCTTCTGGCCTCTGCTTGGCGCTGAGCGTCTTTCCTAGCGTTTTTCTCTGTTGCAGGGTCAAAGCCTTGGCTGACTTGATTGCGATACATAATGGCTTTCTCTGCGGCTTCTAATCGGTTTGCCGTATCGCCAGTGTATTTACCTAGGTTTATCAGTCGCTTTTTACCGTCAAAGTCATGGTAACGGAAGCGCCAACACCCGCCAGTTTTTAGCTTTTGAAGGTGAAAACCAAGTATCTTAGGACAAGATAGTTCGTTTCTATACCCAGATTTTACTATGTGTTCTCTACATGCGGACTCTGTAAGCCCTGTAATACTTGCCTTTGCCATGACTATCCCTTTTCTAAATCTGCAAACGATCTGCAAACATTATAGGGTAATTATTAGCAATTTACAGCAATCATATGAAACAATGATATTGATATAAAATATTGAATTTAAAGGTTTTGTTGTATTTTATTGTTTCAGTGGATTAGATCGACCTTCCTTGACATGGTAGAGGTCAGCAGTTCGAATCTGCTTAGTCCTACCAAAATTTATACTTACTCATCAGTAAGTTACGAAAGCCGAACCCAGTGTTCGGCTTTTTTGTGTCTAAAATATGAGTAAACGGGAGGCTATTGCCCCTATCATGCTGTTGGTTTTGAAAAATCGCACAGAGTGCTTTTAGATCAATGTTAAGATCGTCATAGAAAGGGTTACCACTAAGGCCATAAGCGTACCATAAAGCCAATTTGATCTGGCAAGCTTGAAATTATCGACAGAATATTTGCCCGCTATGGATAAATTGATACCGGACAGTGGGCTGATAGCAGTGCCTACTCCCCAAGCACTTAATGATACGAACGCCAATAATGTATTATCGACGCTGGTGGCGGGTACGAGTGAACTCATTAATGAAATCCCCACAATAGGGTGCAAGCCCAGTAATGACATAATGCAAATCGCCACAAAGCATGCAATACCCTCCATAAGACCAAAGTGATCAAAAAACGCCCAGTTGTCGCCGAATGTTCCCATGAGTGCTAAGCCAATGGTTTTGCTTAAAAAGCCTGCGGATAAAAACAAGGCAATTTCATTAGCCATGTTTGGTAAGCGGATATGTGTATGATTTTTTAGTTGTTGAGTGGTGCGGTTAATGCCGTGCTTTAAGGTTAATAAAACAATAACCGACAAAGGGCTCAATAAGGTCACAATCGCGAGTATGGGTGTATCGGGTAATACCCAGTAATGGAAGAACATCACTAAGCAGGCTAGAAAAACAGGAAAGCGCAGCGAATGTAGTGCAATGGGGAAGCCGGTGAAGTCAGATAAGTAGTCTTTGCGCTTAAATTCCCAGAGGGTTATGAGGCAAGAGCAGAGTGCCATTGGCACTCCCAACATGGCCAGGTGATGAAATTGCGCCTCTGGAGCGATGGATAACGCCACAGCCAACGACGCGAAAAAGGGCGACCACAAACCCGCACTGGTCAAGCCTCGTACTAAAACTGAATATTGTGGCATGGATAAATGTGTACATTGGCGTTGTAATTTATCTCCCACCAGAAAAATAGCCGACATATTAATGACGGCGCCGAGTAGGTGAACGCTCAGCCAGGTGTGCACCACCCCTTTCGTTGATGTAGCCGATGGGCTCTTTTTTACGCTATCCGGTAGCAAGCCTAAAAGAGAGACGCCTGTTAACATGGCGACAATACCAAGGTTTCCCTCAATCAGAGTAAAAAAATCAAACTGACTCCCAGATCTAAGGGCGACGATAAGCGCAACCAACGCAACTCCTAACAACAGGCCTATTTGACGCTTGTTTCTGGCTTGCAGCCTTGACCAAGCTGATAAGAAGACAAAGGAAGATGCGAATAAGTCCCGCGCATGAGACAATTCATTTTTAACCTTCGAGCCTGACCATGTCACATCAACTCA
>NZ_JAGSSV010000003.1 GCF_018145875.1 Marinomonas vulgaris
ATGTTAAACTATATCGATAAACATTAAGTCATTTTCTTTAAATTGAAGCTATTTATAGAAAAAACTAAAAATAATAATTTCACATGATACCTCGCGCTTGATATGGTGCCGTCATTCACAAGGAGTTTTAAAATGACGTTTTCACTTTGGTTTTCGCTGTTCATTATTTGTCTATTAGGCGCTATGTCGCCAGGGCCTAGCCTCGCGATTGTGGTGAAACACAGTCTAGCTGGAGGGCGTGCGAATGGTCTGGCGACGTCGTGGGCTCATGCGGCGGGGATAGGGCTATACGCTTTGGTTTCCTTGCTCGGCTTGGCGGTGGTGTTTCATCAATTTCCCCTCTTATTTAAGGCGATTAGCTTAGCAGGCGCGGCGTATTTGGCGTATCTCGGGGTAAATGCTCTGCTGTCTAAAGGTGGCATTGCGACCAAGTTGGAATCTGGCCAAGCGGTTAGTGCGTTCCAAGCCGCCAAAGAAGGCTTTTTGATTTCCATACTCAGTCCCAAAATTGCGCTGTTTTTTACCGCCTTATTTAGTCCATTTGTGGCCACCATACAGGATATGAGCGGCAAGGTGATGATGGTGGCAACGCCTTTTCTCGTCGATGGTCTATGGTACACCCTCATTGCTGTGCTGCTTTCTAGCCCACGCTTGCTCAATAAGCTCAAACACAATGCGATGTTGATTGATCGCTTATCCGGTTTGGTCCTGATTCTGCTGGCCGGTTACGTTGTGATCACTGTGTTATAAACACCTCTTTGGAATACCCATGAAACGACTGCAACGCCTAGCGCAGCACAACGCTGTGTATTTACTTTTATTCATCCTGTTGATGGCGTTGAGTTTGCGTGGCCCCGTGACAGGAATCGCGCCGCTATTAAGCCGAATCAGCAACGATTTGGGACTAAACAGCTCAGAATCGGGGTTATTGACCAGTTTGCCTTTGCTGGCGTTTGCTTTTTTCGCTCCAGTGGCCTCGTGGCTAACGCGATTCTTCGCGATTGAACGTATTCTCGCAGCGGGCGTGGGCTTGATCGCCCTTGGCATGGTGATGAGAACCTTAGGATCGACGCAAACCTTGTACTTCGGTGCCGCCGTGATTGGCGCTGGAATCGCCATAGGCAATGTACTCTTGCCCAGTTTGCTCAAACGGGAGTTCCCTGAGCACATTATTCAGCTGACCGCCGTGTATGTGTTGATGATGAGCATTGGTGGCTTTTTGATGTCGAGCTTTGTTGTGCCGCTGAGTGTCTTTGCCGAAAGCGCCAATATCACCTTGCCGCTCAGCAACGCACCGATGAGTGGCTGGTCGTTTGCACTCGCCTGCCAAATCTTGTTTATTGCCTTACCGCTGGCGGTCTGGTTCAGTGGCAAAATCCCACTGCATAAAGCATCGCCAAGCCCCACCCTAGAGGTGTCTTCGTCTGTATGGCGCTCTCTGACGGCTTGGCAGGTAGCCGGTTTTCTCGCGCTGAATTCTCTGATGAATTACATTGTTGTGGCATGGGTGCCAGCGATTTTAATAAGCCAAGGTTACAGCGACACCACGGCGGGCTTGTATCAGGGCTATTTGCAATTAGCAGGCGCTGCGCCTTCTTTGTTGCTGGCGCCTTTTATTCATCGATTGGGCAGCCATCGCCGGCTTTGTTCTGTCTCAACAGGCTTAACCTTCCTAAGTTTAGTGGGCTTTTTGTTTATGCCAGCTTGGTCTGCCGTTTGGTCAGTGAGTTTTGGTTTTGGCGTCAGCATGGGGTTCATTTTAGGCCTGTCTTTTGTCGGCATGCGCACCCACAGCCCAAAACAAGCGGCGGCCTTGTCGGGTATGGCACAACTGATTGGCTATACTTTGGCGGCTATTGGCCCCGTCGTAATCGGTGCCCTGTATGACTGGCAACAGTCTTGGGATATTCCCTTGTATTTGCTGCTCGTCATTTGCAGTATTTGGATCGTTTTAGGCTGGTTTGCTAGCCCTAAACCTAAACCAGCAGTGCTATAATCGTCCATTATTTGTGTATTTAAGGACAATCACGTCAATGTATCAGAACCGAATGCGATCCCTTTTGGTTACCCTCGCACTACAGGCTATTGTTATCACTCTAGTCTTAATGCTTGGTCGTTATCTTATGCTTCAGTATTTTGCTTCGCCAGAAGAGCTCGCAAAGTACAGTGACGATGTCATCAGGATGTGGTCGATCGGGATACGATATGATCTTCGTATCGCAGGCATGTTCATGACGCTGTTTTATTTGGTAGGACTACTACTCTGCTCTCACCGTCTTTCATGGCGCTTTTTACAGGTAATAACACCCACTCTGATGGGATTAATTGTCTTCACTACCGCCATGGTGACCATCAGTAATTTTTACTACTACCAAACCTACCACAATCATTTTGACATCTTCGCGTTTGGCTTGGCAGACGATGACACCAAAAGTGTGCTGTTGAACATTTGGCAAGATTATCCTGTCGTGAAAGGTGTATTGGCATCTCTGTTTCTTGGTTATGTTTCTTACCGCCTAGCGAAGCACACATTGCGAGACCAGCCCCGTAAACCTTGGAACTTGGTAGTGTTTATTGTGTATGTGCTGATTGCATTTATTGTGCTGTTTCTCGCGGCACGAGGCAGTGTCGGCACCTTCCCCCTTCGTCGTGGTAATGCACAAGTATCTGAGCTTTTGCTGCTCAATAAACTGTCTCCTAATGGTTTTATGGCGCTGGATTGGGCCTTAAAAGACAAAAAAATGGACGCTTCTTTTGCGCCGGTCAGTCGAGAAAAAGGTCAAGAGTTAAAAGCCATACTCGGCTTCGATGGCATAGACGCCAAAACAGCGCCGAATACCTGGCTAGAATCCAACAAGCCTAATGTGGTTGTGTCTGTCATGGAGAGCTTTGGTAGTAACATGTTGGCTTTTGATCACCCTGAAAAAAACGACCTTTTAGGACAACTACGTGGTCACTTTCAAGAAGATTTTGTTTTTAAACGCTTTTTATCTGAAGACAACGGTACCGCACCATCGTTAGCGGCCATGCTGTTTCACAGCCCATTTGAAAACATCAGCCACGGCTCAGAGCAGAAAACAAAACTGCAAGGTGTGCCCTTTAATGTATATAAGAACGCCGGCTATAAAACCGTTTTTATCTCACCGGGCAACATGGCTTGGCGCAACTTATCAACCTATTTACCCTTGCAAGATGTCGACGTGGTGTATGACCAAAACACGCTGATGGGGATGTACCCTGAATCCGAAGCTGAACTGGGCGCTTGGGGCGTGCCGGACGATTACGCTTACCGTTTAGCCGAATACTTGCTCAGCGTCAGCCAAGAGCCCTTATTCATCACCATTTTAACCATTACTAACCATCCGCCTTATGAAGCACCCGCACGTTACGAGGCTTACCCTTATGCCATTACGCCCGATGTGGCAGCGCACACGGAAGATGATGCAGCAGCGGTAAACGATTTACTCAAAGCCTATCAATATGCGGCCGATGCCTTTGGTCAATTTGTCACTAAGGTCGAACAGTCTGATGCCGGCAAAAATACGATCATCGCTGCAACGGGTGATCATCAAATGCGCCGTTTGAACGCCACCTACCCTGTCGAACAAGCGCTTGATCGTGCCGTACCCTTTTATCTTCACGTGCCAAAAGCCATTTTGGAAAACACTGAATGGACGTATGACCCAAGTCGAGTGGGTTCCCACAAGGACATCTTCCCCACTTTGTACAACGTGAGTTTGTCAGACACAGAATATCGAACCCTTGCCGGCCGTAATATGTTGGCACCAGAAGACGACAAGAGTCGCGCTTTTGGGTATAACGTCACCCTATGGATCGATGAAAACGGTGCCTACCCCATGAGCGGCAAAGCGGCCTTTTACCCTTGGGAAAGCACGACCAGCTTACGCACCAGCGGAGACAGTGAAACGCCAAGCGAAGAGCAACAAAGCCGACAACAGGCTTTACCTGATTTATTGCGTTGGCAGTTAAATTCTCAGGTGCGCGGCTTTAAAACAGACTAATACTCTGAGTTAATATTCACGTCAGCAAAGCGGGGAACAGTCAAGGTGAAGCAGGAACCAACGCCCACTTCGGATTCGAATTCAATGCGGCCGTTCATCAATTTATCCACCCATTGACTGACGAGGTGCAAGCCGAGCCCGGTGTGATGCTTCACGCGGCCAGTAGTCATGAATGGCTGAAAGATGTGTTGCTTGATGTCGGGGGCGATACCGCGCCCGTTATCACGAATGGATAAAACGAGTGACTCTTGGTATTTCTTGGCCGTAAGTGTGATCACGCCTTTATCGCGGTGATGAAAGGCGTGATCAAGGGCGTTATCAACGAGGTTTTGAATGATTTGCGACATGGCTCCCGGGTAACCCAACATGTCAATGTCGTCAGGACAGTCAATATCAAGACGAATATCGGAGCGCTTTTTAAGCACAGGTTTGTAAGTAAACACTATATCGTTAACAACATTATGCAATTGAAAAGCTTGAATCTCTTGGGCCGTGCGATCAGACACAATGCGTTTAAAGCTCGCCACAACATCCAGCGCGCGAACCAAGTTTTTATCCGCAATAGACAAAGACTGATTGATGCCTTTGCTCACTTCACTCGGTATCGCCTTTTCTTCTTTGTTCATCCACGCTTGGCACGACGACAAGGCCATTCTCACACCGCCCAATGGCGTGTGCATTTCATGGGCCAAACCAGCTAACATCAAACCTAAAGACGATAATTTGCTCGTTTCGACCAACTCATCCTGTAAATCCACTAATTGTTTGTTCGTGCGGCTGAGCTTTTCGTTGGCACGCTCAACGAGGGCTTTTTCTTGTTTTACCAAGGTTAGTAGCCGGTAGGTTTCGAATTGAGCGGTTATTTGCCGCCACACCAACCAAAACACAATGTAGAAGACAAAACCCGCGATACCAAAAATGGTTGCGATCAAGGTCAACCGCCAAGACGCTACCGCCTCTTCATAAGATCGCGCTATAAAAAATAACGGCGGAACACCAGTTTGCTGCGTCACATCGTCTTCATCCAGATAGACTTTATGTAGACTCCACAACCGATGACTGTCGAACAAATGTTCTCGCTCATTCATCTGGTTCATTTCTTCCCAAATCGCCGGTGCAGTCACCTTTATATTGGCCCCTTTGTCATCTGGGTATAAAATGCCTCCCCATTCCAAAAGTGGATCTTGGGAGAGCACCCAGTACCCATTGGCATCCAAGATTTCTACGTACAGGCTTTCACGGTTAAAAGAACGAATCGCGTCAAACAACGGCGTCAAGTCATAATTGACAACCAATATACCGGGCACATCTGGGCTCACTTGCACCACGCCACGAATAGTCGGCTGCAACGGTCGAATGATTTCTTTATTTTCAATGTTTAGATCTAGGGAGGAAATCAAGACATCATTGCTCGCCGCTTTTGGCACAATATCCATATAGTGTCGATCGGATTTGTCTTGCAATTGATTATTAGGTACTCGTGTTGTAAGACCATTTTGAGAATTGATACGAATGAGCTCTTGCCCTTCTAGACTCAACCAACGCACTTGAGAAATCAGATTAGAAGTTTGAGCAAACCGTGTAAATTCGGCCACAATTTGATCTTCCAATGGCGCTAATAAAAACTCAGTTTGGTTGGCATCTACAAATGATTTGCCTTCTTGTAAGACTAGGCGTGCTCGAACACTGTTGCGCAACAACAAGGTTACACGCTTAATATGACCCACTTCTCGGCTAAAAGCACTCACACTTCGAGACAAAATATCGGCCTCATTCAGCGCCAGTTGACTTACCTTACTGTCCCAGAAAAATCGGTAACTACCCCAGCTTAACAGTAGAATAAAGACTAAAATGCCTGATAAGCACACTATTAATAGTGGTTTTTTTTTGCTGGCACTCTGTCCAATAAACATTAAACGATCAATCCGCTTGAGCCCATTTTAATGTTTTCTCCAATGACATCGGCTTAGCAAACAAATACCCTTGTCCATGTTCACAGCCAAGAGATAAAAGATGATTTTTTTGCTGCTCAGTTTCAATACCTTCTGCGATTACATTAAAGCCAAGGTTATGCCCAAGCTCAATAATCATTTTCAAAATTTTCCAATCTTTCTCCGATTCATCCATGCGCCAGACAAAGCTATGGTCAATTTTAATGGTCGAAACGGACAAGGTTGATAGATACGCTAAGGAAGAGTAACCCGTACCAAAATCATCAATATTGATACCGACACCTAAATCCTTCAACGCCGATAAATGAGCATTGATGTAACTTTTTTCTTCAATAAATTGCGACTCTGTGATCTCTAATTCGATCATATCGTAAGGCACATCTTCTTCAGCTAACAAGCTATTGAAGCAATCAAAATAATCTGGACGTATGATCTCGCTGCCTGCCACATTGACCGAAATGGGTACATGTACACCAATGGCTTTTAGAGCATTAATTGCCCTACAGGATTGCCGAACCATTTGCTGGTCCAACTTATCGATCAAGCCGCTGCTTTCTGCCAAAGCAATAAACTGATCAGGTGGAATAAAGGTACCGTCTTTATAGATCCAGCGCGCTAATGCTTCGAATCCAATAAGGGTGTTGGTTTTAAAATCCAATTTGGGTTGAAAATACGCCACAATCCCATCGTTGACGATCGCTTCTCTGAGGTCTTTGAGTAATTCATAGCGACCGAACATGGCCTCAGCGAGCGAGTCTGAAAACGCCAAAAACGACACACCATCGTATTTAGCCCGTTCTAAAGTGCTTTTGCCCACACTGACTAACTGCTCAGCGTTGTAAGAAGGAAAATCACTAAACTTCACCAAACTAACCGTTAAATCTAAAGCATAGGTCGCACTATCGACGGTCACACTGGAATGAATCACGCGCTCCAATGAAGACGCATTGAACGTCTGCTCACCGTATACCAAGAGCACCAGTGTATCGCGCTCCAACAAAGAAATGTCTACTGAACCATCAAAAAACTGGCTGAGGTGTTCATACAAGGACAGGGTCAATTGGTCGCAATACTTGCTGCCCAACACCGATTCTGTGTACGCCAAATCCTCCACATAAAACATCAGAAGTGTGGCTTTTTCCCGCTCCCATGAAAACATGTCGCGGATTTCACGCACCAACCAGTTTTTGTTATGGATGCCCAACGTCGGCTCTATGTAAGCCAATTCCGTGAGTTTATTGTGCAGAGCCACATTACGAAAACCAGCACGAATATTTTCACAAAAAACTTGCAGTAAATTGATCTCATTCGACATCAACTGGCGCTCTAATTTCACCACCACCAAATACTCGAGGCCATCGAGCTCTTTGCTGGAGAAATAGAGCACGGAAAAGCCTTCCAAAAAAACGTGACTTTTTTGTGTGTTGGCCTGCTCTACTGCATTTTTTAATACGGTGTCTTCGATAACCGACAAAAAATGTTTGTGCGTATGCTGAGAAAATTCGCCGCTACCTGCCACAATTAAGGCTTTGTCGATCGCTTCGTCTTCAGGGTGATAGAGACAAACAATGCCGCCATTTTTTACTTTCAGCAGCAAGGCAATTTCTTCAAGAATGGAATGAGAGTAGTCGGTAATATCGCACTTTGCTGCTAAGCGTTGGCTCGCTGCTAACAATAACTGCATACCATGACGCGCTTCTTTCATGTCCGAAAGGTGCTCCCAAGTGCGCAGGTTGCTTAACACAATGGTTTGCAGATGAGCTTGAGTAAGGTCGGATTTACACCAGTAATCATCGATGTCGTATTGGCCAATTAAATCGTCTACGGGTGCCATCCCCGGCTGCCCAGTCAATAACACGATGCGCATTAGATCATTGCCAATAACATCTCGAATAATTCGGATCAGACGCAAGCCAGCTTGGTCGGTTTCCATCACCACATCTAAGAACACCACGGCAATATCTGGGTTCGCAGCGATCACAGTGGCTGCTTCACTGGCCGACGCAGCAGTCAGAAACTCCACCTTTTTGCCGTCGTAATTAAGTGCGCTTAAGCCATTAAGCAAGGCTTCTTGATAATCTGGATCATCTTCCACTGACAGTATTTTGCAGTATGCTCGTTTATCGGAAGGTAAGTCCATTGTGTCCCCTTGTGCGTCTTTTTATAGAGTGCCACGTTTTAACTGATGCAATAAGCCACTTCATCAGCTTTGAGTTTAGCCTGAATAAATCTTAATTGCTCAGCAAATAATGGACAACCTCAGCGGCGATGAAAAGTGGTCGTTCCTACGTCTCATGATATAGTAAAATATTAAATAAACTGAAAGGCGGACAACACAAGCTCATGTTGAAACATAAAGGTAATCTCTTCATCTTATCGGCTCCTTCCGGCGCAGGCAAATCTACCCTATATAAGGCATTGCTCAATCAAGATGATAAGGTACGAATTTCCATTTCTCATACCACACGAGCACCACGTACCGGCGAAGAGCATGGTCGTGAATATTACTTTGTCGACGACGAATTCTTTTTAGACATGATAGCTGAAGACGCCTTTTTTGAGCATGCGCAAGTTTTTGATAACTACTACGGCACCTCTAAAGAGTCTATCTTCAATATGTTAGAGCAAGGACTGGATGTGATCTTAGAAATCGACTGGCAAGGCGCCCGCCAAATACGCCAGATATACCCTGAAGCGATCGGCATATTCATCTTACCGCCTTCTCTTGCTGACCTAGAAAGCCGCTTAAACAACAGAGCCACCGATACCGCCGAGGTCATCCAACGGCGCATGGCAAAAGCGGTCAACGAAATGTCCCATTACCATGAATACGATTTTGTCATCATCAACGACGACTTTGATGCGGCCCTCACACAAATGGCGGCAATTTTTAGCGCTATGCGCTCGAAAACACCGATTATGCAAGAAAAACATGGCAATCTTATAAATGATCTCTTGTCATTGTAAGAAGCCGTTAAGTAGAATTACCTTTGGAAATATAGATAACCGAATACAGAGGTCAAGATGGCTCGAGTTACCGTAGAAGATTGTTTAGAAAACGTTGATAACCGCTTTGAATTGGTGATGGTGGCGTCTAAACGCGCTCGTCAGCTTGCCACTGGCGGCGAAGACGCAAAAGTGCCTTTAGAAGGCGATAAAGTGACGGTTGTCGCCTTGCGCGAAATCGCAGAAAACGTGATCAACGTGCATAATGTTGATCAACAAAAACGTCCATTGCACGAGTTTTAATCTCTATGGTGTCGCTCATAGCACAGCTCTCGCACTTTGTTTTTGCCTTAGTTGGGGTGAGCGATGTATACCGTTGAAGATTTAGCACAGACGTTAAGTCAATACTTACCTTACGACCAAGTCGCTAAGGTAAAACGCGCCTACTATTACGCCGAACAAGCCCACGATGGCCAACGTCGTAAAAGTGGCGAACCTTATGTCACCCATCCTCTCGCTGTCGCCGAAATTCTCTCCGAACTTCGTATGGATTGTGATGGACTGACTGCGGCACTCTTACACGATGTGATTGAAGACACCGGCATCAGCCGCGAAGCACTTACCGAACAATTTGGTGAAGGCGTAGCAGGGCTTGTCGATGGTGTGAGCAAACTGACTCACCTTGAATTCAACAGTCAGATCGAAAAACAAGCGCACAACTTCCAAAAAATGGCCATGGCCATGGCCGATGACATTCGCGTTATCTTGGTAAAGTTAGCCGATCGTTTGCACAACATGCGCACCCTAGATGCCATGCCGGCGCACAAAAAACGCCGTATCGCCCGCGAAACACTGGATATTTATGCCCCCATTGCTAACCGCTTGGGCATGTACAATGTTCGCGTCGATTTAGAATCTCTCGCCTTCCAAGCCTATTACCCCATGCGAGCGCGCATGTTGCAGCGCGCCATCCATAAAAAATATGGACAGCAACGCATCAAAGATACACAAAAGCTGGAAGACCATATTCGCGCTGAATTAGCCGCCGATTACATTGAAGCCAGCATCAGCGTGCGAGAAAAGCACATTTACAGCATTTACCAGAAGATGGACAAAAAACGTCGATCTTTAGCGGAAATCATGGACGTGATGGGCGTACGCATCGTCACCGATCGCCACGACAGCTGTTATCGTATTCTTGGCGTCATTCACGCCCTGTTTAAACCGATCGAAGGGCGTTTTAAAGATTACATTGCGGTGCCAAAATCCAACGGTTATCAGTCGCTCCATACCACCGTATTGGGTTCCAATGGCATTCCGATGGAAGTGCAAATTCGTACCGAAGAAATGGACTTAGTCGCCAACAATGGCATCGCTGCACACTGGGCTTACAAGGTCAGTGGTACGTCAAGCATGCCAAGTAACCACGATCGTGCGACAAAATGGGTGAAAAGCCTGTTAGAAATTCAACAAAAAGCGCGCAATCCTGTGGAATTTGTCGATAACGTGAAAAGCGACCTATTCCCCGACGAAGTGTACGTTTTCACGCCTAATGGCCAGATCATCGAATTACCTTCTGGTGCTACACCGGTTGATTTCGCCTATGGCGTTCACACAGAAATCGGCAACACCTGTATTTCGTGTCGCATTAACCGACGCTTGGCACCATTAAGTACTCAGCTTGAAAGCGGCCAAACGGTAGAAATCATCACCGCGAAAAACGCCCAACCGAATGTGGCCTGGTTGAGCTTTGCGATTACCGGCAAAGCGCGCACTAACATCCGTCATTATCTCAAAGACAAACAGCGCGAAAACGCCATTTCCATCGGTAATCGCCTGCTAACACGCTCGCTTAATGCGTTTAAAACCAACATTGATGAATTGACCACCGAACAAATCGACCAGGTTTTAGCCAATCATCAGCTCACATCGTTAGATGACTTGCTTGAGTCCATCGGCAAAGGTCGTCATGTGGGCTATTTAGTTGCCCGAGAACTCTTCCCAAATTACGACGAAGAAACGCTGATCACACCAAAATCCTTCAAGGTAAATGGCTCAGAAGGCATGCTTATTTCTTATGCGAAATGCTGTGCGCCGATACCGGGCGATCCGATTGTAGGGTCTGTGCAAGTTGATAAAGGCATTGTGATTCATCACACTAACTGTCCAAATGTACAAGATCATTTATCTAATCCAGAACGCTTTATTCGTATGGCGTGGGGCAAGGAAATTGAAGAAGAGCTGAACATCAGCCTGATTGTGACCTATATTAATGAGCGTGGCGCCGTGGCGAATATCGCCAGTTCCATCAGCGACACCGACTTCCAAGTGTCGAATCTCGATATCATCGAGCGTGGCCGCGTCAGTCGCTTGCGTTTGAACATTACTATTTCCAGCCGTGTGGGCTTGGCGGATGTGATGCGTCGTATCAAAGCGGTGCGCTGTGTCGAAAAAGTCACCCGCGAAACCATTGTTGGTCGTTAATATCTCATTTAAGCAACCCATGGCGACTGTTTAAGCTCGTCATTTATTTTCTTTTTAAAAGGATACTTATCATGTCAAAGCAAGTCATTCACACTGAAAACGCACCAGCTGCCATCGGCCCATACTCTCAAGCGGTTCGTGCTGGCAACACAGTGTACTTGTCGGGCCAAATCCCATTGGTTCCAGAAACCATGGAAGTGATCAGCGAAGACATCGTTGAGCAAACCACACAAGTGTTCAAAAACTTGCAAGCTGTTTGCGAAGCGGCAGGTGGTTCTTTGGAAAACGTAGTGAAATTCAACATCTTCATGACTGACCTTGGCAACTTCGCGACAGTAAACGAAGTGATGACGCAGTTCGTTAAACAACCTTACCCAGCGCGCGCGGCCATGGGCGTTCGCGCCTTGCCAAAAGGCGTTCAGGTTGAAATCGAAGGCATCATGGTGCTAGAAGACTAAGCGCTCTTTTTAAGAAGCGACTAGTGTAAAAAAGAGGCTTCGGCCTCTTTTTTTCATTTCATTTTCTGTTGTCGATTAAGAGGACAACATCTTAAACGCCTCGATTAAATCCCGATACCCCGCCACATAACTTGGGTAATTGAGTCGCCAACCTTGTGACAATAAATACTGCCCTTGAATACGTTTTCCCGATGCCGGCACAAAATCTTTCCCTGCTCCCGCCATGATCTTGGCATCCAAACAGCTTGCCAGCCAAAGCTTTAATTCCCACATAGAAACCGGCGTTTGATCGGTCACAATAACATGTTCAGGCAACCGATTTCCCTTCAAAGCCAGTTGCGACAATAGTTCCAATGCGGACACCACATCGTCGCGATGTACTCGGTTCGTCCAACTGTTGGCTTCCCACGGTGTTTCGCTCTGTACTTTTTCCAACATGCGAAAACGCCCTGGGCCATAAATGCCCGAGCAACGCACGGCCACGCTAGGGAAGACCGCCGACAAGGCCAACTCAGCTTCGAGCAACACCTTAGCGGTGGCGGAATGGGGTTGCGCTGGCGTTGAATCGTCGATCCATTGCCCTTCATTTTGCCCATACACACTAGTGCTCGACACAAAAAACACCGTGGGCGGCGTGGCTGTCGAGCCGTATCGACGAATCAACACCTGCGCGGTGTCAAAATACGCCGCTCGGTAAGCATCTTCATGGCGGCCTTGCGGCGTCATGATCAAGAACACCAGATCCACCTCGGGCAGCTGCGTATCGTCCATCGTCAGCAAGTCGCCGGTTTGACCGACCACGCCATCAGGAAAGGCACGCTGGGTACGTCGAATACCAGTCACTGTGTGCCCTTGCGCCACCAGCTTTTCCGCCACGCCTGAACCCAAATCGCCGCAGCCTGCTATGAGTATTTTTGCCATGTTTGTTCTCCAAACCCTGAAGTAAGATTCTCGATCATTGCATAAAAGAACGAGTATACTTTATCAAATGATGTACTATCATAGTTATTAACAATGAACCAAGCCAATGTAAAGGTGTGCTATGACATTAACGGAACTGAAATACATTGTGATGCTGGCCGATGAAAAGCATTTTGGTCGTGCGGCAGATCGCTGTCACGTGTCACAACCGACCCTCAGCGTGGCGGTGAAAAAACTCGAAGAAGAGTTGGGTACGGCAATTTTCGAGCGTAGCAAAAACTCGGTGTACATCACGCCGCTGGGCGAGCAAATCATCACTCAAGCCAAACGCGTGCTCGATCAAGCTAACATGATCAAAGAGCTGGCGGCGTCGGGCAAAAACCAGCTGACTGGTCCGTTAAAAATTGGGGCGATTTTCACCATCGCCCCCTATTTGTTCCCTTATATGATCCCGGCTCTGCACAAGGTGGCTTCTGGCATGCCGCTGGTGATCGAAGAAGATCTTACGGAACATTTGCGTCCTAAGCTGCGCAATGGCGAACTGGATGCCATCATAGTCGCCCTGCCGTTTCGTGAACCAGATGTGGTTACTCAACCGATTTACGAAGAAGAATTTGTCGTGCTGATGCCCAAAAATCACCCGTGGACAAAGCGCGATTATATCGATACAGATCAACTGTCCACCGATAACTTACTGCTCTTAGGTAAGGGCCATTGTTTCAGCGAGCAAGTGCTCGAAGCTTGTCCA
The DNA here is from genome assembly GCF_018145875.1 of Marinomonas vulgaris. GTDB lineage: Bacteria > Pseudomonadota > Gammaproteobacteria > Pseudomonadales > Marinomonadaceae > Marinomonas > Marinomonas vulgaris. Next base: position 13,532 of record NZ_JAGSSV010000003.1, read on the forward strand.
TTAATGGGCGATGGGGAGCTCAGCGACGGTCGCACCGTGGTTAACGGCAGTTCATTGGAGACGATTCGCTACATGGTAGCATCGGGCTTAGGCGTAACTGTGTTGCCAAAATCGGCAGTGACTAACATCGACCACGACATGCTCGAAGTGCGCCCCTTCACAGCACCCGCGCCGAAACGCACTGTGGCCTTAGCATGGCGAGCCAGCTTTCCGCGCCCCAATGCGATCGACTCGGTGAGCCAATCTATCCGCGATGCCTGTGCGCATTTGAATCTATAATCGAACCTACAGAGACCCAGTATGATCGACGGTTTGGACACACAAGATGTGCGCGAGCTAAAGGGCGTCGGCAACGCCATGGCCGACAAGCTCGCGAAACTGCACCTTCATACGGTGCAAGATGTGTTGTTTCACCTTCCTATTCGTTATCAAGACAGAACCCGCGTGGTGCCAATGGGTCAGCTGCGTTTTGGTGACGAAGCCGTGATTGAAGGCCAAATCACCGGTACCGAAATCAAGATGGGCAAACGCCGCAGCCTGTTGTGTCGCATCAAGGATCATACTGGCTCCTTGTGTTTGCGGTTTTTTCATTTTTCGGCCGCGCAAAAAAAGCAGCTCGAAACGGGAAAGCGCGTGCGTTGTTTTGGAGAGATTCGTCGTGGCAGCGCAGGGTTTGAAATCTATCACCCTGAATACAAGCTGATCGGCGACGAAGAAACACAAGCCGAAAGCGCACAACTAACGCCCATTTATCCGCTCACCGAAGGCGTCACGCAAACCAAAATTCGCCAATTATGCGAACAAGCCCTAGAGCGATTAACCCCTTATAATTTACAAGAATGGCTGCCCGACGATATTCGTACCCAGTTCAGCTTGCCGCCTTTGTCCGACGCCATTCACTTTCTTCATCACCCCTCAAGAGACGTGGATCTCGAGCAATTACGAGCGGGCGTGCACCCAGCGCAATATCGCTTGTCTTTCGAGGAGCTGATGGCGCACCAGCTGTCCCTCATCGGCAAACGCATCAAAGCTAAGCAAGATGCGGCGGTCAAAATTCACACCCCGGGGGACCTCAGCCAACAATTACTGGCGCAATTGCCTTTTTCGCCGACGAATGCCCAACAACGAGTATTCGAAGAAATTCTACGCGATCTCGGCACTGGTCAACCCATGTTGCGCTTGGTGCAGGGCGATGTAGGCTCAGGCAAAACCTTGGTTGCGGCGCTCGCTGCGGCCTCTGTGGTGCAAGCCGGTTATCAGGTGGCGATTATGGCCCCCACGGAAATTCTCGCCGAGCAGCATTATCATAATTTCACCCAGTGGTTCGAGCCGTTAGGCTTAAAAGTGGCGTGGATGATTGGCAAGCTTAAGGGCAAGGCGCGGGAAAAAGAACTGGCCGACATCGCCTCCGGCGCAGCGCACATTGTTGTGGGCACCCACGCCTTATTTCAGGACACGGTCGAATTTGATCGTTTGGCCTTGGCCGTGATCGACGAACAACACAGATTCGGCGTTCACCAGCGTATGGCCCTGCGAGAAAAAGGCATGAAACACGGGGTTCAACCTCATCAGTTGATCATGACCGCGACGCCCATTCCTCGGACTTTGGCTATGTCGGCCTATGCCGACTTAGACTGTTCTATTATTGACGAACTGCCCCCCGGACGAACGCCGGTGAACACAGTGGTGGTGTCGGACCAACGTCGCCAAGAGGTCATCGATCGGGTAAAAAGCGCCTGTGAAGAAGGCAAGCAAGCCTACTGGGTTTGTACCCTGATTGAAGAGTCCGAAGCGTTGCAATGCCAAGCTGCCGAAGACACCGCGATCTTATTACAAGAACAACTTGGAAACTTATCGATCGGCTTAGTGCATGGACGACTCAAATCTCAAGAAAAAGCCGACATCATGGCGAAATTCAAAGCGGGCGAGATTCAATTATTGGTCGCCACCACTGTGATCGAAGTGGGTGTTGACGTGCCCAATTCCAGCTTAATGGTGATCGAAAATCCAGAGCGGCTGGGTCTGGCTCAGCTGCATCAGTTGCGTGGGCGTGTTGGTCGAGGCCAAGCCGCCAGCTATTGCGTGCTGCTTTATAAAGCGCCGTTAGGACAACAAGGTAAAGAGCGCTTATCGACCATGCGAGAAACCAGCGACGGCTTCAAAATCGCGGAAAAAGACTTGGAATTACGCGGCCCAGGGGAATTGCTCGGCACGCGTCAAACCGGCTTGTGGGAGTTTAAAGTGGCAGACCTACAACGAGACAAAGGCCTGCTAGACGATGTACAAAAAGCCGCCAGTCTCTTGTATCGCCAATACCCAGATCACGTATCGCCTTTACTGTCGCGCTGGTTACCGAATCACGATCAGTATCTCAATGTTTGATTGAGCGGGATTTTGCTTGCAAGTGTCGGAATATTGATCAAAAATCTCTCATCGTTAAGGTTCCTAAAAGGAAATATCATGAAGGTCGATACCTGTCACGCGTACGACGCTAACATCACAGTGCAAGGTTGTGCTTACTATATAGAGCAAGACCGTGTTGTCCTTTCTATTGAGCAGATCAGCAATCACCGCATGGCAGATAACCTCAGCGGCACCTTGCGACTTCAATTTTGTGCCTTTCCAAAGGGCAGTGAACACGAAGTGGATGAGACCGTCTTGGCTTCTACCACGCTGGGCGAAATAAAAGACCAGCATTTTCTTAGCCAATGTTCGTACGACTTGATCTTTAATGAGCCGCCTGCCGGTTTATGGCAGCTTGTGTTGCAACTGAGCGAGTGGAATGGCGAAGAATATGTCGTGTGTGATTCGGCGTATTTTGGCCTGCCTTATCGCGTTGAGCCTAAGCCTTCAAAACCTAAACCCAATCAGCCAACCGCTCTGACGCCTCAACATTCGGTAAAAAAAAACGCCATTGGTTGCTCAGATGGCTATCTCGCCATTAATACAACCAAAGTGGACAAGCTTTTAAGCGTCAAAGGCATTCCGAGAAGAGTGCTGGAAAAGCTGGTCGCAGAACGGCCTTTTGCATCAGAAAAAGCCGTGTTAAATATAAAAGGAATTGGGCCGGTAAAGCTTCAGCGCATACTCAGCCAATTACTAGGTTAAGCCTGCGCGTTGTGATCACTACAACAAAAGGTAAGGACTAGAAAGTTAAGGGATACTGACGACCGTCGTGCTTTTGACTTCTTCCATCGCCACATAGGTGCGAGATTCACGAACGTGGGGCAAGGTTAACAAGGTTTCACCTAGCAGCAGTCGATAGGAATCCATGTTCGACACGCGCGCTTTTAGCAAGTATTCAAAATCCCCAGCAATAAGGTGACATTCGAGAATTTCTGGAATCTCCGTCACTGCGTTTTTGAATTCATTAAAGCCTTCTGGCGAGGTGGTTTTTAAGCGAATTTCCACAAAAACCAATAAGCCCGCATCCACTTTTTTCGGGTTCACTAAGGCGCAATAGCCGGTAATGTAACCATTTCGCTCTAAACGACGCACACGCTCCAAGCAAGGCGTGGCACTTAGGCCAACACGGCTTGCTAACTCTACGTTCGATAAGCGCCCATTGATTTGCAGCTCTCGAAGAATTTTTTTGTCTAGGCGATCAAGCGGTTTTGCTGAGTTATCCATCAGATATGGATCTCCTTACGTGACGTCAATTTTCACTAAGTCTACCATGCAGATTGCAAAATATGGAAAGCGCTTTCTTGAATATATTGTGAGCTGACCCAGTTATTACGCCAAAAATATGTATACAAAGCACCGAAACAAGGCAGTAGATACAATTTGTATCAAAACAGTGCTGCCAGAATAAGATATCGCTCCAACACGGTGCAAAACAAATTCTAAAAATAAGCTCAAGCCTGCGTTTTTTGGGCGTTCACGCTCGAATTCTGTCCAAAATGTCAGGATTTTCCCAGCGACAAAGCATATCAATCGTGCAATAAATCAGGCTGTTTGTGCGCTTTGCCTGCTACTTTCTGCTTGACTGAGCCCTAAAACCATCATTCTATAAGGATGTGAGATGATCTTTTAGAAGAATCCTCTATATATCCCTAACAACAAGAACAATTGGATGTTGGCACTAACCTTGCTGGTTAATTCAACACAGACACAACAGTCTAAAACGAAATATTCAGCAAGATAACAACATCTATAAAACGCCTGGGAGGCTCAATAATGAAATCGAACGTTGGTAAACTACTTTCGACTGCCGCAATCGCTGCAACTATCAGCGCTGGTGCAATGGCTGCAACACTAGACGATGTAAAAGCAAAAGGCTTTATTCAATGTGGCGTAAGCCAAGGTGTTCCAGGTTTTTCTAACGCTGACTCTGACGGTAACTGGTCTGGTATCGATGTAGACGCTTGTCGCGCTACCGCAGCGGCTATCTTCGGCGATGCACAAAAAGTTAAATTCACCCCATTATCTGCCAAAGAGCGTTTCACTGCGTTACAGTCTGGTGAGATCGATGTGCTGTCTCGTAACACTACTTGGACTTACACTCGCGACACGTCTTTGGGTCTAGACTTCACCGCGGTTAACTTTTACGACGGTCAAGGTTTCATGGTACGTAAAGATCTGGGTGTGACTTCGGCAATGGATCTTGACGGGGCAACAGTTTGTACTGAGCAAGGCACAACAACAGAATTGAACATGGCAGACTTTTTCCGTAAGCATAAATTATCTTACGTGCCTGTAGTAGTTCAAAAGGCCGACGAAGCGTTAGCGGCCTACGCATCAGGTCGTTGTGATGTATTTACTACCGATAAGTCTGGTCTAGCGGCTCACCGTACTAAGTTAGCTAGCCCAAATGCTCACGTAATTCTTGATGAAACTATTTCCAAAGAACCTCTAGGTCCTGTGGTTCGTCACGGCGATAACCAATGGAAAGACATTGTCACTTGGGCGATGTTTGTTCAGGTTAACGCAGAAGAAATGGGCATCACCTCTAAAAACGTAGCCAAAATCAAAAGCGAAACGATTGACCCAGGTGTCAAACGTCTTCTAGGTGTTGAAGGCGATATGGGTGCACAACTTGGTCTTCCTGCTGATTGGGCTTACAACATCATCGCTAAAGTCGGTAACTACGGCGAAGTATTTGAGCGCAACTTGGGTTCCACCACACCGGTTGATCTTCCACGTGGTATTAACAAACTATGGACAGAAGGTGGTGTTATGTACGCGCCACCAGTACGTTAATACCTAAAGCTCCCCGCTTGGGTATCTATTGTGCGGCTCTCACCGAGCCGCACAATTCTTCCCTTTCCCTTCCACATCTGACGAGCATTTCAATTGCCTGAACCAAGATGAGCGAAAAAACAACTTCAAGTAACAAGAGCTTTTTGAACGATGCGGCCAATCGCGCCCTGATCTTTCAAATTGTGCTTTTAGCGGTCGTGGTGTTCGTAGGTTATTATTTATTTAGTAATTTACAGGCCAACCTGTCCGACCAAGGTATTTCTACTGGTTTTGCCTTTTTAAACCAACCAGCCGGATTTCCCGTCCTTCTTCACCTAATTGATTACACAGAGGCCGATACATACGGGCGCGCATTCGTTGTCGCATTAATTAATACCGTTGTCATCTCCTTAATGGGGATCGTATTAGCGACCATTATTGGCGTTATCATGGGCTTAGCACGCCTTTCAAATAACTGGTTAGTCGCACGATTGGCTACGGTTTACGTTGAAACACTGCGTAATATTCCTTTGTTACTGCAAATGTTCTTTTGGTACTTTGCGGTACTGGCCACACTTCCTATTCCTAAAAACAGCATCATATTTGGTGATTTCTTTCTGAACAAACGGGGCATTTATTCCCCCAATCCGATCACGCAAGATGGTTTTAGCGTGGTTATCGCAGGTTTTATACTGTCGCTTGTCGCCTCTATTGCGCTGATCGTATGGGCGAAAAAACGCCAAACTCGTACCGGCCTTTGGTTTCCTGCTTACTGGTCATCCTTGGGTATCATCGTGGTGATTACCTTTTTGGCGCTTGCGGTTGCAGGCTTTCCTATCGAGTTTGATTTACCACAAAAAAGTCGTTTTAACGTCACCGGCGGAATGGTATTACCACCGGAGTTTGTCGCCGTATTAGTCGCCCTTTCTACTTACACGGGTGCTTTTATTGCCGAAATCGTTCGTGCGGGTATTTTGTCGGTCAACTGGGGGCAAACCGAAGCCGCACGTTCTTTGGGGCTAAAAGACAGTTTGACTCAGCGCTTAATCGTTTTACCACAAGCATTGCGCGTGATCATTCCACCTCTAACGAGCCAATTCCTAAACTTGGCGAAAAACTCGTCTTTGGGCGCTGCCATTGCTTACCCTGAATTGGTCGCGGTAGTTATGGGTACCACGCTTAACCAAACCGGTCAGGCGATCGAAAACATTGGTCTTTGTATGCTGGTGTACGGCACCTTGAGTTTGACCATTTCCGTATTTATGAACTGGTACAACAAAAAAATGTCGTTAACAGAGCGCTAGGAGGAAGAACATGGCTATTGAATTTAAACCATCACCAAGCCTTCCACCACCAGTTAACTCTGTTGGTGCAGTGGCATGGGTACGTCAGAATTTGCTGTCGTCCCCACTCAATGTATTTTTAACCCTGTTCAGCGTTTATGTGATGTATTTACTGATTCCACCCGTGGTCGAGTGGGGCTTTGTCAATGCAACCTTCACTGGCGCCTCTAAAGCAGAATGTACTGCTGGCGGAGCCTGTTGGGCTTTTGTTGGCGTGTATTTTAAACAGTTCATGTATGGCCTTTATCCTTCCGAGGAAACATGGCGGATTAATTTAGCGCTGATCGCTCTGGTGATATTGATTGGTGTGTTTGCGGTGAAAACCGTCAATAAACTGTACTTATCTTTGGTGATCATCCTTGTCTATCCCGTTGTTGCGTACTTCTTATTTGCTGGCGGCGTGTTCGGATTAGAAGTCGTAGAAACCTCTTTGTGGGGTGGCTTATTCCTCACCACACTCTTAGGTGTGGTTGGTATTGTTGCGTCTTTGCCGCTGGGTGTACTGCTGGCGCTGGGTCGTCAATCAAATATGCCCATCGCCAAATCGGTTTGTATTGTCTTCATTGAGACGATTCGTGCTGTGCCACTGATCACCATCTTGTTTATGGCGTCTGTGATGATTCCACTGTTTTTGCCAGAGGGCATGAACTTCAACAAGCTATTACGTGTGTTGATTGGTATCACACTTTTCTCCGCGGCCTATATGGCTGAAGTGATTCGTGGTGGCTTGCAAGCCATTCCAAAAGGACAATACGAAGCCGCCGATGCTATGGGTTTGACCTATTGGCAATCCATGATTCTGGTTATTTTGCCACAAGCGTTAAAACTGGTGATTCCAGGCATAGTAAACACCTTTATCGGTTTGTTTAAAGACACCACACTTGTGTACATTGTGGGTATGTTTGACTTACTGGGCAGGATTCAAGCTGCCACCCACGATTCCAGCTGGCTGGGAACCACCATTGAAGGCTATGCCTTTGCCGGTTTTGTCTATTGGGCCGCGTGTTTTGGTATGTCGCGCTACAGTATGAGAATCGAGCGCAAGTTAGAAACTGGGCACAAGCGAAATTAGTTAAGAATTTGAGGTCTTTATTATGACAAGTACAAATATGGCTCGTGCTCAACTCGAAAAGGGCGAAGAAGCAATCATCGAATTTAACGATGTAAACAAGTGGTACGGGGATTTCCACGTACTTAAGAATATCAATTTCAGTATCAAAAAAGGCGAGCGTATCGTAGTTTGTGGACCGTCTGGTTCCGGTAAATCAACTATGACGCGCTGCATCAATCGTCTAGAAGAACACCAAAAAGGCACAATTTTGGTGGATGGCGTGGAGATGAACAATAACTTAAAGAACATCGAAGCGATCCGTAAAGACGTGGGCATGGTGTTCCAACACTTTAACTTGTTCCCACATTTGACGATTCTGGAAAACCTAACACTGGCACCAATTTGGGTTCGTAAGCAACCTAAAAAGCAAGCAGAAGAAATGGCCATGCACTACTTGGAGCGGGTTAAAATCGCTAACCAAGCACTCAAGTACCCAGGTCAATTGTCTGGTGGTCAGCAACAACGTGTAGCGATCGCTCGTGGTTTGTGTATGCAACCACGCATCATGTTGTTTGATGAGCCAACCTCAGCGCTTGACCCAGAAATGATCAAAGAAGTACTCGACGTAATGGTGCAATTGGCAGAAGAAGGCATGACCATGGTGTGTGTCACGCACGAAATGGGCTTTGCCAAAACCGTTGCTGACCGCGTTGTGTTCATGGATGCGGGGGAGATTGTCGAAGCCAATGAGCCCCATGAGTTCTTTGATAACCCTCAACACGACCGAACTCAGATGTTCCTTAGTCAGATTCTGAATCACTAATCAGAACAATCGGATAAAGTCTGTTATAGTAAAAAAGCTCCTTAGGGGGCTTTTTTATTGTCTATAACGCGTTACAGGGAAATGTATGGAATCATCTGCCCACCTTCAGTCAAATGAAACCTTATGCATAGTACATTTGGCGGATCATACTGGCCGCTTACGGGTTATTTTTCCTAAAAATCATATGTTAGACATGTCAGCCATATCGCGCATTACTAAGCGCCGTTTTGAGCCTATGAGCTACTATCAACGGGCTGGCGACACCCTAGTCAAACCCAATAACCTCAATACTATTTTAGCCCAGAGCCTATTGGCCGGCTCGACCTATTCTATTTCAAGCCAAGCCGGTGCACCACCGCGGGACATCACCTCAGACGAACTAAAAACCCTGTTTTCAGGGCCATTAAACCGCTTTGAGGACATATCCATCCCAGTCAAACACATAAAACGTGCCGCTACTCATCATCAAGATGACGACATGCAAATCTTGCAAGCACTCGGCCGATTTCAATCCATTCGTCTGAAAAAACGCATCGAAGAAACCCTAGAAATCCCGCCGCTACCCGCGTCATCCCATCGAGTGATTCGATTGTCTAACGACAAAACCGCAGGCACAGACGATTTATGCGATGTAATCGCGCTAGACCCAAGTCTCGCCGCTCAAGTTGTCAGCTGGGCGGCGTCGCCCTATTACGGAGCGCCCGGCCCGATCGCATCGGTCGAAGACGCCATCATTCGTGTACTAGGTTTTGATGTGGTGATGAATTTGGCACTCGGTTTGTCGTTGAGCAACGCATTTTCTGCTGCGGACAATAACTTGCGCCATTACGAAGATTTCTGGCTAGACTCGGTGTCCAGCGCCGTATTGATAGAATCCTTGGTTAAAAAAATGCCTGCGTCTCAACGCCCTAGTTTAGGCCACGCCTACTTAGCTGGCTTACTGCATAACTTTGGCTACTTGGCGATCAGCGCTATTTTACCGCCTCACTTTTCGATTCTCTCTCGCTGCCAAGACGCCAATGCCCATTTACCTACCGAGCTAACCGAAATGCACATGTTGCACTTCACCAGAGAGCAGATTGGCGCTTGGTTGCTGCGCCATTGGAATTTACCCGACACCATCTGGATGTCGATCCGTTACAGCAAGCAACCAAGGTATCAAGGACAACACCAACAACTGGCCAAGTTGCTTTACCTAAGCCATCAACTGTTGCATAACGGCTCTATTGAGTCAGCAATTTTACACGATCTTGGTTTAACACTGGAGCAAGCCGAAGATTGTCGTGATACCATTTATCAACAATCGACTGAATTGCACAAAATCGTCGCCCTCATTAATCAATTGAATGCGTAACCTGACATGACGGTCAACAAGCCAACCATGATGAACCCTTCTGTGGCTCAGCAGTTTAACTACCGCTGGTCGCCCATTCATCGTATCAATAAAACCAGTGTGCCGAAAAATCTCTGGCCTTGGTTGACCACAGACGAGTCGTTAACCGCAAAATTACAGTCACTAGGTACCTTGGTGGTCAAAGTACTTGACGATGCTTGGGGAGCGCCCACCGCACGCGAACGCAAGCGCCTCAAGTTACGCCCACGGGAAACGGTACGCGTTCGCACCGTGTTGTTAACGGTCGATGGTTGCCCGATGATCTACGCCCGCTCCATCATTCCAGCGCGATCATTACGCGGCCATTGGCGACAGGTAAAACACCTGAAAAATAAACCCTTAGGCGGTTATTTGTTTCAGCATCGCGCCTTAAAACGCAGCGGTATCGAGGCCACTCAGTTACCGAAAAACTTATTTCCTAATCAGCCCTCACCATTGTGGGCAAGACGCTCTGTTTTTCAGCAGTATGGCCCTGGTATCTTGGTCAATGAAGCCTTCTTCGACGACCTTCAGTATCTCAAACCGCCTTTTGTACTCTTGTAACATAACGCCTCTTAACACAAATAATCGACATTTGGACAAGCATGAACAAACTGAAGAACTACGCTGAACTCACTCGATTCAATCGCCCTATCGGCTCCTTGTTGCTAATGTGGCCAACCTTATGGGCGCTGTGGCTCGCCGCTGGTGGCCTACCCCAATGGCATCTGGTAGTGATTTTTGTCCTCGGTGTGTTCAGCATGCGCTCAGCTGGCTGTGTGATTAACGACTACGCCGATCGCAAGGTAGATGGCCATGTAGAACGCACAAAAAATCGCCCCTTACCATCGGGTCGAGTGTCGGAAAAAGAAGCCTTGTTGCTCTTTGCCGGTTTATGCGTATTAAGCTTTGTGTTGGTGCTTTTTACCGATTTTCACACCATTTTACTGTCTTTTATCGGCCTAGGGCTGGCGGCTTTGTATCCCTTTATGAAGCGCTATACTCACCTGCCCCAATTGTTCTTGGGCTTAGCTTTCTCGTGGGCCATTCCCATGGCTTACAGCGCCCAAGGCGGCACGTTAACCGACCCTCTTTTGTGGATGTTGTTCGTCGCCAATTGTTTTTGGACCATCGCCTACGACACCTATTACGCCATCACCGATCGCCCTGACGATGTGAAAATCGGCATCAAATCCACGGCTATTTTATTTGGTCGTTACGACCTTCTGGTGATCCTGTGCTTGCAAGGCTTAACCTTGTCCTTGTTGACTTGGATCGGCATTCTTGCAGGACTAACCTGGCCCTATTTTGTTGCTTTATTGGTCTGTATTGGTTTGTTTTATCGCCAATACCAACAAGCCAAACAACGGGATCGACAAGCGTGTTTCCGCTCTTTTCTGGACAACAACCGCGTGGGTTACTGTGTCTTCATCGGCTTAGTCGCCAACTATTTTGTGTAATATATGGCAAAGTTGTGACAATGTAACCGGATTGTCACATATGACGGCTTTAATAAAACCGTTCCTGAGATGAGGATAGATCCTGTGACCGGTAAAAAAGTATTAATCATAGACGACGAATCGTCCATACGTGAAATGATCGCCATCGCCCTTGAAATGGCAGGCTATGAATATTTCGAAGCAGAAAACATACAACAAGGCCATGAAATCGTTGTCGATCATCGCCCTGACTTGATTCTTGTTGATTGGATGATGCCCGGCGGCAGTGGCATTGAGCTGACCCGTCGGCTCAAAAAAGACTCAACCACCGCTGAAATCCCAGTCATTATATTGACCGCGAAAAGTGAAGAAGATAACAAGATTCAAGGTCTTGAGGTGGGTGCAGACGACTACATAACCAAGCCTTTTTCACCACGTGAGTTGGTCGCACGACTCAAAGCCGTGTTGCGCCGTGCCACCCCACAAGGCGTCGATGACCCAATCGAAATTGAAGGTTTGGTGCTTGATCCCATCAGTCAACGGGTTACCATAGGCAGCCGTCCTTTAGATATGGGGCCGACGGAATACCGTCTGCTCAAATTCCTCATGACCCACCAAGAGCGCGCCTACTCAAGAGCGCAATTGCTGGATCAAGTCTGGGGTGGAAATGTCTATGTAGAAGAACGAACTGTTGATGTGCACATTCGCCGTCTACGCAAAGCCATTGGTAGCTCCCACGATTTCTTAATACAAACCGTACGGGGAACAGGCTACCGCTTCTCAGCAAAAAGGTCCGTATGAAAACAGTGTGGCGTAACACCTTTATTACCTGGCTATCGGGCTTTGCCGCCTGCATCGTCATCGGCTTTATTATCGGTCAGATTATGGGGGTTTTACTGCTGTACGTGTTAGGCACCTTGTACTGGCAACTGTACCAACTGTATCAATTTCATGACTGGTTGCGTCATTCGGGCAAAGCCGCACCGCCCGAGGCCTCTGGCATTTGGGGCGATGTGTTCGATGCGGTATACCGCTTACAAAAGAAACAACGTAAATCCAAACGCCGCATGCGCCAAGCGCTGACTCGTGTCGAAAGCTCCACCACCGCCTTAAAAGAAGGCGTTATCATGGCCGACAACCAAGGCAATTTAGAATGGTGGAACAACTCAGCCGCGCACTTTTTAGGCCTAGTGCGCCCTGTGGATCGCGGTCAAGCCATCACCAATATTCTGCGTAACCCTGACTTCTTCCGTTACTTTAGCCAAAAACGTTTTGGCGAACCTTTGGTGATCAAATCTCCAGCCAAAGAAGGGGTGTATCTGGAAATACAAACCACCCTATACGACAAAAACGATCACTTGATTTTTATTCGCGACGTAACTCGTTTGCACCTCCTTGAGCAAATGCGCAAAGACTTCGTCGCCAACGCCTCTCACGAGCTGAAAACACCGCTCACTGTGATCAAGGGCTATTTAGAAACCCTAGACATGTTCAAAGATAGCCTGCCAAAAAGTATGCAAAAAGGCATAGTCAACATGTCGGAACAGTCTGAACGCATGGAGCAATTGATTGAAGATTTGTTGTTACTGTCGCGTTTAGAAAGCAACGACAAACGCGAAGAGAACCAGTGGCACACCGTCTCAGGCATTGTGCAGGCGATCACCAGCTCTACCATGCCAATATTGACCGACGAGCACAGCTTAACACTGGATATTCCTGACAACGCACGGCTGTATGGCTCTTACAAAGAACTCTACAGCGCTTTTTCGAATCTTATTGTCAACGCCATCAAGTATTCACCCGATGGCGGCGACATCACCATTAAATGGGAAGCCAATCAGGCTAATGGGGTGTTTTCGGTGAAAGACACCGGCATCGGCATCGATCCAAGACATATACCTCGCCTTACCGAGCGATTCTTTCGTGTCGACAAAGGTCGTGGCTCAAAAACCGGCGGCACTGGCTTAGGTCTAGCCATCGTTAAACATGTGTTACTGCACCACGATGCCAAACTGCAAATCCACAGTCAGCCTGGAACAGGCAGCGTTTTTTCTTGTCATTTCCCCACCAGCAGAACCCGCACCGATGACATTCCAGCGCAAATTACCAGCGTGAACACTCAAACAGAAGAATAGGCCCAAAAAGCGCTATAAGCTGTCAAACAACTGCTTGATAAAGGCTTCTTTTTCACTGTCTTGATCAATGAGATTCAACACTACGGTCAAAAACGTCGAATCGTGTTTTTTCTCCGTGGTGGCTACGGATTGAACAAAGTAATTCAACCGATTTACCTTGCCCGCCAATTCCAAATCCAACACCGCTTGGCCCAACACCTGCGGCACTACATCGTCGCTTTTGATGAACATGGTGGCTTCGGTTTTGCTGAACTGGATCACCATGCAGCGAAACTGTTTCCCTTCAAAGCGCACCAAGGTAGGAATTTTCACGTCTTTTACCGATGCGACAGGCGCATCGGCAGACGCAAACTTGGTCGCTTGAACCGGTGCAGATTTTCCTGCGCCCATCAAAACGTCCAGCGAGGCTGCGCCAACCCCACCAGGAGCGATCGAGTCACGGGGCTTTTGTGACGATAACCGCCCTTCCAGACCATGCTTTTTCGCCGCCGACAACACCTTGTTGACCAGTTGCTCGCTGGAAAACGGCTTACCAAGGTAGTCTGTCACACCGGACTGCACCGCTTCCACCACATGGCTTTTATCACCACGGCTGGTGATCATCACAAAAGGCACAGCGTCTTTTTTGTAAGCGGGCTGCTCACGACACCATTTCAGCAATTCTACGCCAGTCATTTCTGGCATTTCCCAATCGCACAACACCATATCAAAAGTGATTTTAGACATCAGCTGCTGTGCTTTTCGACCATTCACCGCTTCTTCAATTTCGGCAACAGGAAACTGCTTGCGCAATGTGCGACGAATCAAATCGCGCGTAAAAGACGCGTCATCAACTACCAGTATTTTTATCGCCATTAGAACGCCCCACGATTGTGATCTAACAAGGCTGAATGATCGCCCTGCTGAGGACTAAATACGGTAATCCACAACAAGGTGGCCGCCACCACAGCAATCGGCATGACAAATAAATTAAAGAATGGAATGGTTAATCCCACCATGACGATGCCACCAAAGGTCCAGCACAACAAAGGCTTAGCACGTAGAGCCATTCTCATGTCGTGGAACTTCACCTTGTTGTTATCAAAGGCATAATCCATGTATTGCAACGACAGCATCCACATGGAAAACAGCAACAACAGAACGGGGGCGATCACATTCACCAAGGGAATAAACGACAATAACAGCAACAAGATAAAACGCGGTAAAAAGTACAAGATCTTTTGCAATTCACGCTGCAAACTGCGGCCAATAATACTCATAATGACGCTTGCATTGAGGGCTTCATCAAAGGTTTTACCCGTTTCTTTTTCTTCCACTTTCTCTGCCAAAAACGCCATAAAAGGCGCGGCGAGAATATTGACGCCCACGGAAAAACTGTAAAACAGCAACACACTGATCACAGCGCCAAAAATCAAATAAAACAACCAATTGACGAAAGAAATCCACTCCGGCAAATAGCTCATGGCGGAATCCATCAAGGACTGAAAGTAGCTAAACGCCACCATGTACAGCAAACCAACCAGTAAAAAATTGGCTAATAAAGGCGCTAAAATAAACAGCCTTAGGTCTTTCGAGAGGATCAAAGGAAACGCTTTTAAAAAGGCGCCAGCGGCTTTAAAGGGATGGGAAATCACGACGATGCAATACCTTTTTCATCTAATGTAGTGTCAGAAACCCAGAGTAACACGGTCCCCTTGATGGCTCCATAAGATCAACACCAAATAACCGGGCAGCCCATGAATAATCAGCGCTTAGCAACATTTGTAGCACACTTTACCCGCCGCTTTTTTCATTCCTAACCTTTAGCCAACGTATAGCCTGATACGGAATTTCGATTGTAGGCTTTTCCGCTTTGATCAATGATGAAAGCGTCAAGAATCACACAACACATAAAAAACGATTCCGCTTTTTGCAAAAATAATGAAGAAAAGGAACCTTAGAATGAAAAGAACATTACTGGCGACCGCCATCCTAACCACTTCCCTTCTAGCCGCTCATAGCCACGCGGCGGATGTGCCAGCGGGCACGCAGCTGGCGGACGTACAAGACATAGTGCGTGGCGGTGGCTCAGAACCGGCCACCCTAGATCCACAAAAAATTGAAGGCACGCCAGGCTCATTGCGCGCGCGCGATTTGTTTGAAGGTTTGTACAACCTAGACGGTGATGGCAACTTGGTACCAGGCGTAGCAACAAGCTACACGGCCAACGCAGACAATACTCTCTACACCTTTACATTGCGCCAAGACGCAAAATGGTCTAATGGCGATCCTGTTACCGCCCACGACTTTGTTTATGGTTTTACTCGCGCCGTTGACCCTGCCACTGCGTCGCCCTACGCGTGGTTTATCGAAATCCCCTCCATCGTCAACGCCTCAAAAATCATCGCCAGTGATGCAGACCCTAGTACACTCGGCGTAAAAGCACTGGACGATTTTACTTTCCAAGTGTCTCTTGAGCGTCCTGTACCTTACTTTGTGAAAATGACTGCTCACCAAACCATGTTCCCAGCACCGAAGAACACCATCGAAAAATGGGGCAGCGACTGGACCAAAGCTGACAACATAGTATCTAACGGCGCGTATAAAATGGACGAGTGGATCGTCAATGAAAAAATGGTGTTTTCACGTAATGCTAATTACTGGAACAACGACAAAACCGTCATCAATCAGGTGACCTTTCTACCGATCGAATCCCCTAACGCCGAGCTAAAACGCTTCCAAGCGGGGCAAATGGATTTAAGCTACGAGCTGCCAAACGATCACTTTAAGCAATTAAAACGCGAGATCCCTGAGCAAGTGGTGATCACGCCGCATCTTGGCACCTATTATTACCAATTCAACTTAACCAAGGCGCCGTACAACGATGTGCGTGTGCGCAAAGCCTTGTCTTATGCTATTGACCGTAACGTGATTGCGAACTTTGTCACCGGCACCGGCGAGCTTCCAGCGTATTCTTTCACACCAGAAATCGTTAACGGCTTTGATCCTGCGACTCCAGATTACGCCACTTGGACACAAAAAGAGCGCAACGAAAAAGCCCAAGCCTTGTTAGAAGAAGCCGGCTTTACCAAGAGCAATCCGTTGTCGTTTAAGCTGTTGTACAACACCAACGAAAACCACAAAAAAATCGCCATTGCCATTGCCTCTATGTGGAAAAAAACCTTGGGGGTGAACGTCACCCTAGAAAACCAAGAGTGGAAAACCTACATAGAAACCAAGAAACACCAACAATTTGATGTGGCCCGTGCCGGCTGGATTGGCGACTACAACGAAGCGTCTACCATGTTAGATTTGCTAACCTCAACCCACGGCAACAACGACGGTAAATACAGCAACCCAGAATACGACCGCCTGTTGAACGAAGCGAAGACCATGCAAAACCCCGCGGTGAATTACAACCAAGCGGAAGAAATCGCCATTGAACAAGACATGGCCGTTGCGCCCATCTATCAGTACACCACCAAGCGTTTAGTGAAACCTTACGTGGGCGGCTACTTCCCTAACCCAGAAGACAGCATTTATACCCGCGATATGTACATCATTAAGCACTAACCCACCCATCGCCTAATGACACGCCCCCGTATTCAACTAAACACGGTGGGCGTTACTTAGGTTTGACTGTTTTATCGATTCATAGGATTAGCGCGCATCACTGCGCCTAAGCCGGTACATTTTTATGCTGACCTTTATTTCAAAACGCATTCTTGAGGCCATTCCGACCTTACTGGTCTTAATTACCGTGTCTTTTTTCTTGATGCACTCTGCCCCAGGCAGCCCATTTTCAGGCGAACGCACCTTACCGCCAGAAGTATTGGCGAACATCAACGCCAAATACCATTTGGACGAACCGGTTATTAACCAGTTTTTTTACTACCTTGGCGGCTTGCTACAAGGCGATTTAGGGCCTTCTTTTCGCTACAAAGACTTCACTATTAATGAGCTGATCGCCCAAAGCTTTCCTGTGTCAGCGGAAATCGGTATTTGGTCGTTTTTGGTTGCGCTCACCATTGGCGTGGGTTGCGGAGTGATTGCGGCGTTGCGCCAAAACTCTTGGATCGACTACAGCGTGATGGGCTTTGCCAACTTGGGCATTGTGCTGCCCAACTTTGTCTTAGCGCCCTTGTGTATCTTGGTGTTTTCTATTTATAACCAGTTGCTGCCACCCGGCGGTTGGAACGGCGGCGCTTGGCCCTATTTGGTGATGCCGGTGATCGCCATGTCCACCAGCTACATTGCGCAAATCGCGCGTATTACCCGCGGCAGCATGATCGAAACCATGCATTCTAATTTTATCCGCACCGCCCGCGCCAAGGGCTTACCGAAACACCGGATCATTTTCCAACACGCCCTGCGCCCGGCCATGTTGCCGGTAATTTCGTACTTAGGGCCGGCGTTTGTCGGCATCATCACCGGATCGGTGATCGTGGATGTGTATTTTGGCACCGGCGGCATTGGTCAGCATTTTATCAATGGCGCGCTCAACCGTGACTATTCCATGGTGATGGGCGTCACCATCTTGGTCGGCACCTTGACCATTCTTTTCAATGCGATTGTCGATGTTTTATACGCCCTCATCGACCCGAAAATCCGCTACTAAGGTCTTATTATTATGATCACGAACAAAGACAAAGTTCAGGCCGTGGAACAGTTCGCCCAAGCCGTGGTGGACATTGAAGGTCGCAGCTTGTGGCAAGACGCCCGCCGCCGATTTTTTTCCAACCACGCCGCCGTTGTCAGCCTGGTTATTCTGGGGTTGATTACCGCCATTGCGCTGATTGGGCCATTCTTCAGCCAATGGCAATACGACGACATTGACTGGGAAGCCTTATCCGATATCAGCGTTTTAGGGCATCCTAGCATGGAAAACGGGCATTATTTTGGCACCGACACCCTTGGGCGCGATATTTTCGTGCGCACCATGCAAGGCGGCCAAATTTCTCTCTTGGTGGGGATTTTAGGCAGCCTAGTCGCCATTGTGATTGGCACTCTGTATGGCGCAACCTCTGGCTACATTGGCGGTCGTGTGGACAGCGTGATGATGCGCTTTCTTGAAATTCTTAACTCATTCCCGTTTATGTTTTTCGTGATCATCTTGATGACCCTATTCGGTCGCCAGATTTTCTTGATCTTTGTCGCCATTGGCGCGATTTCTTGGCTCGATATGGCGCGGATCGTCCGTGGTCAAACTTTGAGCTTGAAAAACAAAGAATACATCGAAGCCGCTTACGCCTGTGGCGTGTCGACACCGAAAATCATTCTGCGTCACATTGTGCCTAATGTGCTCGGCATCGTGGTGGTGTACGCCACCCTCTTGGTGCCCAACATGATCTTGCTGGAATCCTTTATCAGCTTCTTGGGGTTGGGTGTGCAAGAACCCATGACCAGCTGGGGCGCGCTGATTTCTGAAGGCGCGCAGAACATGGAAATCGCCATTTGGCAGCTGGCTTGGCCATTGGGCTTTCTGGTCGTGACCTTGTTTTGCTTTAACTTCCTCGGCGACGGCTTACGAGACGCGCTTGACCCTAAAGACCGTTAAGGAGGATTTATGACACCGTTAACACACACCACATCGGCCAATACCTTGCTGGATGTCGGCAACTTGCGCGTGCGCTTCAAAACCCCAGACGGTCTAGTCACCGCCGTGAATAATCTCAACTTCACCCTCGCCCAAGGGGAAACCTTAGGCATCGTGGGCGAATCGGGCTCCGGCAAAAGCCAAACCGCCTTTGCCCTCATGGGCTTACTGGCCAAAAACGGCCTCATCGAAGGCGAAGCGCGCTTTGAAGGCAGCAATATCTTATCGCTGAATGATAAGGCGATGAACCGCATCCGCTCCAAAGACATTGCGATGATCTTTCAAGATCCCATGACCTCGCTCAACCCTTATATGAAAGTGGGGCAACAGCTGATGGAAGTGCTCACGTTGCACAAGGGCATGAGCAAAGCCAATGCCTTTGACGCGTCTGTTAAGATGCTCGACGCGGTAAAAATGCCCGAAGCGCGCAAACGCATGGCCATGTACCCGCACGAGTTTTCCGGCGGCATGCGCCAACGGGTAATGATCGCCATGGCGCTTTTATGTCAGCCAAAATTGCTCATCGCCGACGAACCCACCACCGCCCTAGACGTGACCGTTCAAGCGCAAATTCTGACCTTACTGAATGAGCTCAAACAAGACTTCAACACCGCCATCGTGATGATTACCCACGATCTGGGCGTGGTGGCCGGATTGTGTGATAAGGTATTGGTAATGTACGCAGGGCAAACCATGGAATACGGCACCGCCGAAGACGTGTTTTATCGCCCCACTCACCCTTACACCCAAGGATTACTAAAAGCCATTCCACGCCTTGACAGCGAAGGCAGCACGCTGGCGACCATTCCTGGCAACCCACCGAACTTACTCAACTTACCAACCGGCTGTCCCTTTGAAGCGCGCTGCGAATTTGCCCGCGCGCGCTGCTTAACCGAGACTCCCATACTCAACACCTTTGTTTCTGGGCAAAAGTCGGCATGCCATAAATCAACCGAAGGATGGGCCGTATGATGCAGCATCACACTCAGAAAACCTTGATGGAAGTGCGCAATCTAAAGGTACATTTTACGATCAAACCGGACAACGCTTGGCCATGGCAAAAAGGCCACGCCCTGAAAGCGGTAGATGGTGTCGATCTGACCATTTACGAAGGGGAAACCCTCGGTGTGGTGGGCGAATCCGGCTGCGGTAAGTCTACTTTAGCCCGTGCATTGTTGCGCCTTGTGCCCATCACCGAAGGCAATGTGGTCTGGCTCGGTCAAGACCTCACCGATCTTGATAAAAAGCAAATGCGCGACAAACGCCAAGAGCTGCAAATGATCTTTCAAGATCCGCTGGCGTCTCTGGATCCGCGCATGACCGTGGGCGACATCATTGCCGAGCCCCTCGTTACTTTTCACCCTGAACTGTCAAAAGACGAGGTGAAAAGCGCTGTGCGCCAGATGATGGATCGCGTTGGCTTATTGCCCAATGTGATCAACCGCTACCCACACGAATTTTCTGGCGGACAATGTCAGCGCATTGGCATCGCTCGCGCCTTGATTCTCAAGCCTAAGCTGATTGTCTGCGACGAGCCGGTGTCGGCGTTGGACGTGTCGATTCAGGCGCAAGTGGTAAACCTACTCAAAGAATTACAAACGGAAATGAACCTCTCCTTGGTGTTCATCGCCCACGATCTGAGTGTGGTCAAACACATCTCAGACCGTGTATTGGTGATGTATTTGGGCAACCCGGTGGAACTGGCGAGCAAGCGCTCCTTATACGCTCAACCTCAGCACCCTTACACCAAAGCCTTGATGTCGGCGGTGCCAGTGCCCGACCCAAGAATAGAGCGCAGTAAAAGCATTCAGCTGCTCGCAGGGGATCTGCCATCACCGATAAACCCGCCGTCCGGTTGTGTGTTTCGTACGCGATGTCCCCATGCGAACGATACCTGCGCCGCACAAAAGCCGGTGTTAAGCGCTTTTTCCAACGAGCATCAGGTGGCCTGTTCACGTTTAGCAGAATTATCGTAGGTATAACGTTACTGTAGGCATGTGACCGTCTTTCACAGACTGCGTGTTTACAAAAAATTAATAAAATCCTTCTCAATAAACGACATAATAGCGCCCTGGTGCTTACCATGGCGCTGTATTCTTTTCTTTTACTTTGAGATGTTTGTTATGTTGGTTCGGTTATTTGCTTCTCTGCTGTTACTCAGCGCTTTTTCCTCTTTGTGTTCCGCGCAGGACGTTCCCAAAAGTCGAGTTCTGTTAACGGTTTCAGACAGTCAGAAGAGCACCACCGACACCCAATTTGACATGGCCATGCTGCAACGTCTGCCGCAGTATTCGGTGACCACGCACAACCCTTGGACCATAGGTGAACACACCTATCGCGGTTTTTCCGCTGTCGATTTGGTCGCTTATCTGGGTCTCAGCGGCAATTGGCTGCAAGTCTCAGCGCTGAATCATTACATGACGGAAATCCCACTCAGCGACTTTGTGGAAAACGGCGCTATGTTCGCCACTCACCTAGATGGAAAGCCCATGAGCGTACGCAATTTAGGCCCCATCATGGTCATTTACCCTTTTGATGAACGCCCAGAACTAAAGTCTGAGCGCTATTACGGCCGTTCTATTTGGCAAATTGAGCGCATCAAACTGATGACGCTGGCCGAGTAGCCTCACTATGGCCACACATCTAAAACCTTGGCTCACCAAATACAAGCGCTGGCTACTTTATGCCTTTATTGCGTTGATCATCCTCATCACCTCCGCGGTGTTTGGCATCATTGTGTACACCAGTGACAGCTCTAAAAACAATGGTCGACGGGTATTTGAAAGCGCCTTATGGAACGCCTTGCAGTTACAGGTGCAGACCTATCGTTTTTTGAATTATCTCGAACGTTTGGAGCCGCACACCCAAGCACCAAGAGACGATGCATTTTTTGAATATGACCTCTTGATGAGCCGCGTAGATTTGCTACGACGTGGCGAAGTGGGTGAGCTAGTGCGTAACTTTGAAAATGGTCGCACCACTCGTTTGCTCAATATTATCAACGGAGAACTGGAACTGCTGACGTTTCAGTTATCAAAAATAGAAATCGGCGATTACGCCTATCTACCCGACTTGATTGAACGTATTGACAACATCGATCAGCAAATTAACGAGTTTGTGACTCTGGTCAACAAAGGCAGCAACGAATACATCACCAATCAGCGTGGTGTGTTGCAACATAACTTAGACAACATCAAGCTGCTGTCCACTGCGCTGTTAATCTGCCTGATTATCTTATGCTTTTTCGTGCTGCGTACCGTCGACGAATTCAGACGCAGCGTTCGTCAAAATCGCGGTTTATCCTCCACGGTGCAGTCTGTTTACGACGACAAAGCCAGCATGCTGGCTTACATTCACCAAGAAATACGCTCTCCGATCAATGCGGTGTTAAGCGTGGCCAGCGCCCTAAAAAGCACTACACCACGAGATTATGCCGCCTTATCTAAGCACATTGAAGAATCCGGGTATCAGCTACTCAATACCATAGAAATACTCTCTGACTTAGCTCTGATCGATGCCAATAAACTGATACTCAGCCCCTCAACCGCTCCCTTACACAATAACATCGAAGCTTGTTTTGCTTTATTAAGCAACCAAATAGCACGCAAGAACTTACAAAGTATTGTGTATATTGATCCATTACTGCCCAACGAACTGTGTTTGGATTTCAATCGAACCAAAGACATTATTGTCGCCCTGTTAGAAAACGCCATTACTCACACGCCCTCTGGCAGCGTCAGCTTACAAGTGCGCGCCTCTACCCTCAGCGCCGCTGCATTGCGTACCACCGAAGACAGTCGAGAAGTCGGCTTTTTACAAATCGCCATTAAAGACACAGGCTTGGGCATGCCCAGAGAATTGCAGCACCACTTAAGAGTCAACCCATCTCTGCCGTCCCAACAAGAAAGCCCGACGCCAAGCCAAGTGGGATTAAGCTTGGCCTTGTGCCATCGATTGATTTATATGATGAAAGGCGAAATGCACTTTTCCAGTTCCGCCCAAAAAGGCAGCGAATTCTGGGTCGACATTCCTTATTATGTCTCCGATGCAAGCCATGTCAGTAAAAATGTCCCACTGATTTGCCCCGACCACACCCGTGTGCTCTTGATTGAAACCGATGCGCACCTTGCCAGCGTGTTGAGCTTATTCCTAAGTGACGCCAACATGGAGGTCATGATCTCCAAAGATGGCGGTTTACAAGAAGACAGAGAGTGCGAGCTAGTAATCATAGGCAATACAGCTAAGTTTGAACGGGAAGGCAGCGATGCACTAAAACACTGGAAAAAACACCAATGCCCAGTACTGAGCTATCATCCATTGGCAATTCAACACCCCATTGGCACTGTGACGCCATTACAGTTCCCATTAATGCAGAGCCAACTGAATCTGATTTTGATGACTCTGTTTCCCGACGACCGTACGAACCATTTTTCCCACACAGTTCCCAGTACCCCTTCGACTCAAAAGGCGAATAACCATGATTGATTATGACCATCTAACGTCACTTGTCGAAGTACTCGGCAAAGAAACAATGAATAAGATACGCGTGGAATTTGTCGACGACAGCACAGAAAAAATGACCTTATTACTGGCCGCATGGGAAGCACAAAACAACTACGATATTAGAGAAATCAGTCATTCTCTGAAATCCGCCAGTTTAAACATGGCGATGAAGGATTTTGCGGCCCAGTGCCAACAAATGGAATCGCCAGCTGAACCACAAAGCCAAGCAGAACGACAAGCCATTATGGATAGCTTGCCGGCTTTGCATCAGGCGTCTTTGGCAGAGCTAGAAGCCTATTTTCTGGCGAATTAAACCCGCTAATTAGATCGACCAGTTCATGTCGGTGGCGGCCACAAAGGTATCCACCAAGGCGATTAAACCCGCCTGATCCACATCGCTAAATCGCGCGACCTTGGGGCTGTCCATATCAAATACCGCCACCAGCTTGCCTTGCACCACAACCGGAATCACCAACTCAGACTGGGAGGCCACGTCGCAGGCAATATGACCATCGAACGCATGAACGTCGTCAACACGCTGCACCTGTAAAGAGGTCGCCGCTTTACCGCACACACCACGAGCAAAAGGAATCCGAGTACAAGCCACCTTGCCCACGTAAGGCCCCAGCACCAATTCTTCGCCACGGGCAAAGTAAAAACCAGACCAATTTAAGTCAGGGAGGGTTTGCATCACAAACGCGGAAAACTGCGCGGCATTGCAGATAAGATCACGCTCACCGCTCAGCAAGGCGGCTAATTGCGCATTCAATTGCAGGTAAGAGGATTCTAGGGAGTCATTAGGGTCAATATCGATCGTAAACATGGTTCGGTACACCGAATAAGCAAAAAAGCCATCATAGCAAAATCCGCTCAAACGCCTACTGGTGCACCTTAGAAATCCATAGGATTACTTATTTTTTACTCATGTCCGCAGATAAATCATTCACATTCACGTGACGCACATCGATGCCCTTGATCATAAAGATCAAATGCTGGCACGAAGAACGCGCGTGATCACCAATACGCTCCAAAGAACGCAACACCCAAATCACGTTCATCACGCGAGTAATACTGCGTGGGTCTTCCATCATGTAGGTCACCAAAGAGCGCATGGCGGTGTTGTATTCTTGGTCTACCGCACGGTCTTGTTTGGCCACTTTTACTGCGGCTTCTAGATCCAAGCGCGCGTAAGCGTCCAAAGAATCGTGAATCATTCGCGACACCATTTGGCCGATACGATTGATCTCAACATAACCACGGGGCGATTCCCCTTCGTTAATTAGATTCAACGTCAGGTTGGCGATTTTCTTCGCTTCGTCACCCATACGTTCCAGCTCGCTTACCGCTTTGCTGATCGATAGAATCATACGCAAGTCCGACGCAGCAGGCTGGCGTTTAGCCAAAATACGACGACATTCTTCGTCGATCAAACCATCTAGCTGATTCACCGTGGTGTCTTGTTTCTTCACGTCTTCCGCTAGCGAACCGTTGGCGTCCAACAGGGCTTGAACCGCGTCTTGCACCTGATTTTCAACCACGCCACCCATGGTCAAAAAATGCTGGCGAAGCAGTTCTAATTCATTATTGAATTGCTGAGAAATATGATCTGTGGTTAATTCTTTCATAATGCGTCTCCCGCCTAGCCGTAGCGACCCGTGATGTAGTCTTCTGTTTGTTGTTTGCCTGGGTTAGTGAACAAGGTATTGGTGTCGCCAAACTCAATCAAGTCTCCCATGTACATAAACGCCGTGTAATCCGACACACGCGCCGCTTGTTGCATGTTGTGGGTAACGATGGCGATGGTGAAATCCTTTTTCAATTCATGGATCAGCTCTTCAATTTTCAAAGTTGAAATAGGGTCCAGCGCCGAAGCCGGTTCGTCCAATAACAAGACTTCAGGCTTTACCGCCACCGTGCGGGCGATGACCAAACGCTGCTGCTGACCACCGGACATACCCAAAGCACTTTCGTGCAAACGGTCTTTTACCTCGTCCCACAAGGCCGCAGAGCGCAACGCCCATTCCACCGTTTCGTCTAATACACGCTTCTTGTTGATGCCTTGAATACGCAGGCCATACGCCACGTTCTCATAAATGCTTTTCGGGAAAGGGTTCGGCTTTTGGAACACCATGCCGACACGACGACGCAGCTCGGCTACGTCGGTACCCTTGGTGTAAATATTGCTGTCGTGCAAATTGATTTCGCCGGTAATGCGGCAGCTGTCGACTAGGTCATTCATGCGATTGAAACAGCGCAATAAAGTGGATTTACCACAACCAGACGGCCCAATAAACGCGGTGACCTTTTTCTCAGGGATGATCATGTTCACCCCTTTTAACGCTTCTTTTTCACCGTAGTAAAGGTGAAGATCTTTTACAGACAGGCAAACTTTTTCGTTCTCAATGTTAAGCGCCTGTTGTTCGCGCTGCATTGCTGAAATGTCGATAGAATGGGTTTTAACGTCGCTCATAATTGTCTCTTCCTAGCCGCTTACATTTCCAGCGATTTGTATTTTTCACGTAGGTGGTTACGAATGGTCACTGCTGATAAGTTAAGTAAAGCAATCACCATCACAAGTAATAAGGCTGTCGCGTACACTAAAGGGCGTGCCGCTTCCACGTTTGGACTTTGGAAACCCACATCGTAAATATGGAATCCTAAGTGCATGAATTTTTGGTCTAAATGGATGAAGGGGTAATTGCCATCCAGGGGCAATGACGGCGCCAACTTCACCACGCCCACCAGCATGAGGGGTGCCACTTCACCGGCCGCGCGAGCTACTGCCAAGATCACTCCGGTCATGATCGCTGGACTGGCCATTGGCAAGACCACACGCCACAAGGTTTCGAATTTGGTAGCGCCCAATGCCAAGCTGCCCTCGCGTACGTTACGCGGAATACGGGACAAGCCCTCTTCCGTCGCCACAATCACCACAGGCACGGTTAACAGCGCTAGCGTAATCGATGCCCACATCAAACCACCAGTACCGAACGTCGGTGATGGCAAGGCTTCGGGGAAAAAGGCTTCATCGATGCCAGACCCAAGAAAGTAAATAAAGAAGCCCAAACCAAACACACCATACACAATCGATGGCACACCCGCGAGGTTGTTCACCGCAATGCGGATCACTCGAGTCACCCAGCCTTGCGACGCGTATTCACGCAAGTAAACCGCGGCGACCACACCAAATGGCGTCACTATGATGGTCATCAAGAGCACCATCATCACGGTACCAAAAATCGCAGGGAAAACGCCGCCTTCGGTGTTGGCTTCCCTCGGTTCGTCCGTTAAGAACTCCCATACCTTGACGAAGTAAAAGCCCATTTTTTCCGTCACGCCCATGGCATTAGGACGGAAAGCGTGAACAATTTTCGATACCTGAATTTCGTGCTCGGTACCGTCCATCACACGTACCACAAAAGAGTCGCGGTTGATTTGCTGATACAAAGCCGCCAAATTGGCTTGCAGGCCTCTGTAGGCTTCGTCGTACTGAGAGCGCTCAGCGGCCAAATCGGCTTCCACCGCGGGTGTTAGTTCGCCGTCTAATTCAAATCGACGTTGCTTCAAACGAATACGCTCAAGGGCATGGTTGATCTTACCGATGTCGTATTTTTCAATGTCTTTGATGTCGTCGTGAATCGTTGCGGCGCGTTCGATGCTTTTCTCAAACATCGCCCAAGTGGCCAACGCCGAGGCGGTTGCTGTCACGTCGCTGGTTTCAGAGACAATGCGACCGTCTTCTTTCACCGACATCAGGTAGCCGTATAAGTTGCCCCATTCGTGACGCTCCGCCGCAAACAGCATCTCTGGGGTTTCGATGTCGCTTAGGTATTTGTCTAACACCCAACCAAAATCCGCCCCGTACACATCGCGGTTACCCATTTTTAGCAAGGTACGCTGCAAAAACTCTTCGCTGTCGTCAGGTAATTGTACGCCCGCTTCGCGCAACTGAGCCGAGGTCACTTCGACACTTTCGACGCGTTCTGCGGCGATGGTGTACGCCTTATCGCCCGGTAGAGAGTAAGTCGCTTGCACCACGTCGGCAGGCCAAAAATGCCCCAAGCCACGCACCGCAATTAACAATAACAAGCCTACCACCATGATGACGGAAATCGCCACCGCACCGGCGTTTAGCCATACCCATGGATCACCAGACTTGACCCATTCGGATACGGATTTTTTCTGCATTTTCATCTCAGTACTCATTATAGCGACCCGTATTTTTTGCGTAGGTGCTGACGCACCGTTTCAGCGATGGTGTTCACCACAAAGGTAAAGATGAACAACACAAACGCGGCCAAGAAAAGGATACGATAATGCGAGCTGCCCACTTCGGACTCAGGCACTTCCACGGCTAAGTTCGCCGCCAAAGTTCGCATACCTTCAAAGATGTTAAAGTCCATGATCGGCGTGTTACCCGTCGCCATTAAGACGATCATGGTTTCACCCACCGCACGCCCCATACCTATCATCACCGCCGAGAAAATACCTGGGCTAGCGGTTGGCAACACAACGCGTGTCATGGTTTGCCAATAGGTTGCACCCAAAGCAAGGGAGCCTTGCGTTAGGGCTTTTGGCACACTAAAAATCGCGTCTTCTGTGATGGAGAAAATAGTCGGAATTACCGCAAAGCCCATGGCGAAGCCCACCACAAGGGCGTTACGTTGATCGAAGGTAATGCCTAAATCATTGGTGATCCAACCACGAATGTTGCCACCAAAGAAATTCACTTCAATGATGGGACTCAGCGCCAAACAGAACCAGGCCAAGAACACGATCACTGGAATCAACAACAAAGGCTGCCAGCCTTCTGGCACCATCCAACGAATACCGGCTGGTAAACGCGACCATAGATAAGCAAACAACAAGATGCCCACCGGCAGCACCACTAAAATACTAAAAGTGGCCGCTAGGTGTTCTTCTAAGAAAGGCGCGAAAAACAAACCAGCCAAGAAACCTAAGATCACCGTTGGCAGGGCTTCCATCAATTCAATCACAGGTTTGATTTTGCGACGCAGTGCTGGTGCCATGAAATACGCCGTGTAAATCGCCCCACAAATCGCCAAAGGCACGGCCATCAACATGGCATAAAACGCGGCTTTAAGCGTACCGAATGCCAATGGCATCAAGCTGTATTTAGGTTCGAAATCGTTACTGGCCGAAGACGACTGCCAGGTGTAGGTTTCCTCTGGGTAACTTTCGTACCAGACCTTGCCCCAAATAGACGACCAAGACACTTCAGGGTGCTCGTTGTCTACATGGTAAAAATGCATGCCCTTGCTGTCTTCCAACAACAAGCTGTTGGCACGAGGCGAGAAGCTGATTAAACGCGCGGTCGCGTCGCTCAAACGTTCGTCTAATACTTGGCGCTCCGATGTGGCGTTATAAATAGCCACTAAGCCACGCTCGTCTAATGTAGCGAAGCCTTTACGACGTTGCTCCATGGCCAAATCGACCAAGGCAACTGGCTGTTTCACATCGCGAATAAAGTGCAGTTTCTCTTCGTTGGTGGCGTCGTCACGCACGTTGAACCATTGGCTCACGCGACCAGAAGAATCCGCCACCATCACCGAGGATTTACCCACCAAATAGCTCATAGAAACCAGACTCGCGCCCTCTTCGATCAGCGCTGCGGTGTCTTTTAGACGAATATTATCGAAGTCGCGCAGGTCAAATTCGCTCATCATGCCCGCGTTGGTTGCCACGTACAAAGAGCGCTGGTTACCGCTGATCAACAGGCTGTTGATGTCAGCAATAAAAGGCAGTGTTTCACGTTGCTCGGTGAGTTCGACTTCTTCGGTAATAAAGTTCACATCTTTGGTGACTTTTAAGATGGCACTTTCTGTGTCGCCCGATACGGCAATCGTCAAGCCGTCGTCGCCATCGCGAATCGCCAATTTTTTAATGGCAAAATCCGCGACACTGATCGCGGCTTCACCGTAGGGGTAATCGACAAAAGGGGTGATTTGACGCTGACCGTCTGGGTAGCTAGTTTTGTAATTATGCTTCGAAATCAGCACCTTGCCGTCTTCGTAAGCAAACGCCAGTAACCGACTGGTATCAGACTCTACCGTAAAGCTGCTCACCGCTTGTTCACGCGGGTTCGCCACTGTTTCTATGACCGAGCCATCTTCAATCGAAAAGAACACCACGCTGCCATTGCTCGCAACGCGCATACCAATTTCCGATTGCTCTTCCATGGCCAAATACAAGCTCTCGCCTTCTTCTTCAGCCGGTAAGCTGTAGCTGGCTTTTTCATCAATCGACGCGCTGGAAAACAGCGGCGCCACTTCATAAAGGAGATAAAAACAAATCAGCAGAACAGCTAAGATAACGCTGCTGCCTCCGATGGCGATGCCCATGCCAGCCGTTCGGTCTTTCAGGGCGCGAAGTTTACGATGACGCTTTAACGCTGGGGTGTTGAAATCCAGCTCCGGCATCCGATGGTCAGTTGGTGTAGTCATCCGCATTCATCTTTTTTAGTGTGACAATTTTGTGACAGGGTATGGCGAACGAAAAGCAGGAGGGCGTCACGCCATCCTGCTTTTGATTATCGTGTGAGACGCCAAGCCTACTTAGTTAATACCCAATGTTGTCAGGTATTTATCAGCCACTTTCGCTGGCAGTGGAACATAGCCGTCTTTCACGACAACTTCTTGACCCATTTTAGACAGGACCATTTTTACGAACTCGCGCTGTAGTGGCGCTAATGGCTTGTTTGGTGCCTTGTTGACGTAAACGTAAAGGAATCGAGACAGTGGGTATTTACCGGCTGCCGCGTTTTCAGGTGTCGCCTCTACAAAAGCATCGCCTTCTCTTTTTGCTAATGGCAAAGCACGAACAGAGGAGGTTTTGTAGCCGATACCAGAGTAACCAATGCTGTTAAGAGAAGTAGAAACAGACTGCACAACCGACGCAGAACCAGGCTGCTCGTTGACACTGTTTTTAAAGTCGCCCTTGAATAGGCCGTTGTCTTTAAAGTAACCATAAGTACCGGATACTGAGTTACGACCGAACAACTGAATGTCGCGATTCGCCCACGCACCCGTTAGACCGGCTTTACCCCAGTTAGTGATGTCTTCACTGTGGCCACCTTTACGAGTTGAAGAGAAAATCGCATCGACTTCAGGAAGAGACAAACCTTTTACTGGGTTATCTTTGTGTACAAACACCGCTAGCGCATCGATCGCAACAGGAACCGCTGTTGGCTTGTAACCGAATTTTTTCTCGAACGCTGCAATTTCTTTGTCTTTCATCATGCGAGACATTGGACCGAAGTTAGAGGTACCTTCTGTCAATGCTGGTGGCGCAGTAGAAGAACCTGCTGCCTGAATTTGAATGTTCACATTTGGGTATAAACGCTTGAAGTCTTCTGCCCACAAGGTCATCAAGTTAGCTAAGGTATCTGAACCCACGCTTGAAATATTGCCTGACACGCCGCTTGCTTTACTATAAGACATCAAATTTGAATCAACATCTGCAAAAGCGTTAACAGAAACGCCTACTGCTGCTGTCATCGCTAAACCTGCAACTAGTTTTTTCATCACATAAACCTCAGTGGTTATCGTCAAATATTTATGAGCAAATGCTCATGGCTTGTTCAATGATTTGTACTATAGAAAAGTTATGTGACAGATATGTTAAAGAGTGAAATGTTTTTAAGATAAATCGTAATGACATGGTTTAATTTAATAACCACAAGGTGGGAAAGAAAAAAGTTCCTTTGTTCATAAGGCTCTAACCTCTGTAAAATATTCCACTATTACCTTATTTAAGGGTTTAAGAAATTGTTCAAACGCCAAAATAAACGCTTATCCAACCGCTATTTATTGTTGTCTCTGGTTGTCGCTCTTGTGCCACTATTGGTTTTTTCTGGTTTATACGACACCTATTTGAACCAGCTAGTTGTAAAAATATCGAATGAGCAATTAAGTACCCGAGTTGCTACGGTTCAAAATGAGTTCCAAACAAGCCTTCGAGAACGTCTCTATCAGCTTGATGTTCTTACGGACGAGTTGGACAATCCCAACATCTATACATTGGATGGCGCTCAATCTCTCTCCTCTGAATTACAAACACTATTACGCATTCAAACCGATCTTAATAATGTTTATGGCATCGCTTTTTTTGACGAGCACAAACACTATTTATGGAGTTTCCCCGAATTTTCTTATTCGAAAAAACGCTACGAACAGTCGTTAATTTTTCCTGTAACTCCTTTTGAAGGCACCGAAATCTATGGCCCTGAGGCCTATTCCTTTAATCATGCCTCTTCTGTTTTACTGCTAAAAAAAATCCACATCAGTAGCCTTGATATTAAAGGAGCTCCGTACATTGGCATTGTTCTGCGCTTTAACTCACTAACATCAATTTCTAAAGATCTGAATACAGATGGCATTTACACCCCTCTACTTAGCGTGCCTGGAGAACGTTTATTTGACATTGTTGGTCAACCCGTAGACAAAAAAATCATCTCTCATGCTGATTATGATCTACTACCTAACTGGTCTTTAAAATTACGCCAAGACAAAGGTCTTTCTAGTCCCCCCAGTGCCAAGATGCGTTATTGGCTGATTTTATTAGTTCTAATGACAGCCACCGGCTTATTAGCTTTACACTGGTATATATCAAAACGTTTAAACAGGCAGTTGGATACCTTGATTGATCGAGTTGAACGCGTGGCGGCAGGCGATTTAGACTCCCCTGTTCCCTTACAACCGGGCACGGAACTAGAACGGCTCACACTAGCCATTGATCGAATGCGCTCACAGTTACATCACGTTATTAAAGCTTCCGTCGAAATGGAACGACAAGCTTCATTAGGACAACTAGCAGCGGGACTCGCTCATGATATTCGAAATCCACTGACCATTATTCGTATGACGATACAAACTTTGATCAAACGGGAATCTAATTCTCAACATAATGAAATGCTCGTTATGGTTGAAGAAGAAATAGAACGTGTGAATCGAGTCATTGAAAACTTACTTAACTTTGCTCGACCAACCCAACCAAGATTAGAACGCATCACCTTACTGGAACTGTTAAAAGGCATTCGGGCATTGGTCGACGCCTCGGCAAAAAGCCAAAATGTTATCGTTCATTTAGAGTGCAATTCAGCGCTTGAAATAGATGCAGATCCCTCTCATATCCGTCAGATTTTCATGAATCTGATACTTAATGCAATACAGGCGATGCCTATAGAAGGAGGTAAAATATCACTCATTGGTTCAATACATGGTGGTCACATCATTGTGTCAGTCATCGATAATGGCAAAGGTATTCCAGTGACGCTAATATCACGTATTTCAGAACCATTTTTTACGACCAAATCGACAGGAACAGGGTTAGGACTGGCCATTTGCCATGTCCTAGCAAAATCCAATCATGCAGAGCTTGTTATCGAAAGCCAAGAAAATAAGGGCACTCATGTTCAGCTGCGCTTTAAGAATGATCGAATAGAAGAAAATAAATATGAATAACCTAACCATTTTGGTAATTGATGATGAACCCAACTTAGTTCGTAGTCTCCAATTTTCACTAAATGACCAAACTATAGACCTTCAGGCTGCATATTCTGGCACAGAGGGAATTCAGCGATTCAATACGTTAACTCCTGATGTCGTACTGCTGGATCTAGGGCTTCCAGATATGTCTGGTTTAGATGTATTAACACAACTAAAAAGTATATCCGACACTCCGGTCATTATGATTTCAGCTCACGGCGACACCAGAACCGCCGTAAAGGCAGTAAGAGAAGGCGCTCTCGACTATATAACAAAACCATTTGATATCGATGAATTAGAACTATTAATTCGCCGTTGCGGAGAGCAACAGCGCCTTTCAAAAGAGCTGCATTTTTTACGTTCTCAGCAAATTCATACTCAACGTATTGTTGGTAATAGCCATCAAACCGAGACACTGAGACATATGATCGAGCAGGTGGGCGACAGTACAGCCAAGACCATTTTAATATCAGGCCCATCTGGTACAGGTAAAGCACTCATTGCCCGTAGCCTACATGATGTGCGCTTTTCTAATGCCCCTTTTATAGAAATAAACTGTGCAGCTTTGCCAGAACAACTTATTGAAGCTGAATTATTTGGGGCTGAGCGAGGAGCTTATACTGGCGCCGTTCAAAAGCGCGACGGCCTTATTTCACTTGCCGATAATGGCACTCTATTTTTAGATGAAATAGGCGAAATGCCTATGGCCATTCAAGCAAAACTACTCACTTTTCTTGAAAACCGTGTCTATCGCTCTATTGGTGGAGGGAAGGAGCATAAAGCCAATGTAGTCGTTATTGCTGCTACAAACAAAAATTTAAAAACCGCCGTTGACGCTGGAGATTTTCGTGCAGACTTATATTATCGTCTTAATGTCGTGCCTATCGTCGCACCCTCTTTGAGTGATCGAGTTGAAGATATCAGTTTATTAATTCGCTTCTTTGGCGAAGCGTTTGCAAAGCAAGAAGGCTGCAAACCACCTATTTGGAGTGAAGAGATTATTGCCCAACTCCAAACCTATTCATGGCCAGGCAACATTCGAGAGCTAAAAAATTTAGTAGAACGAATTATTATTTTATATCCAGGTCAAACAGCACTGCCGAAGCATTTGCCCAATGAATATAGGAAAAATGCTATATCAACTACAGTAGACAACTTAGACTATTCATCGGTAGTAGAACATAAAGAACGAGAGCTGATACTCAGTGCATTAAGAAAGAACGGAGGGCGAAAAGGCCTTGCCGCTGAACAACTCGGTATTTCAAGACACGCATTGAAACGTCGTATACAAAGACTCAATATTGATTTTTAACTCACACAAAATAACAATAAGAACGCCTTTATGAAACAGTTAGCTTGGTTACTTGCCCTACTAGGATGTTTAACCGTCACAAATAGCTCAGCAGAAATAATACTTGGCAACCAAACGAATGCTGATATGAATATCGGCTGTCTTTTTCCGCTTACTGGTCGCGGTGGACTATACGGCGAGGACAGCAAAATTGGTATTCAACTCGCCTTGGAGCAACTTTCAACTAAGCCAAACCGCTATCCTAGCTTAAAAATTCTTATCAAAGACTCTAGATCAAAGGCCTCACGAGCGACGCGCTTGGTCAAGGAGTTAGTTCAAGAACACCAAGTGCGCTTTATTTGCGGGGTTGTCAACTCCTCAATCGCTTGGCAAGTAGCGCAAGTGACACAGGAAGAAAATGTCTTTTTTATTGGAACAGATCACGCGTCATCACGCATGACAGGTTCAGGTACACGTCCACTGTATTTTCGCGTCAGCAATAACACTCAACAAAGTATGCTTGCTGGTGCCAAGTACATTCGTGAGCACTTTTCTTTTTCTGCCGAAAACCCAATTCGTATTTCCTATATAGGGCCCGACTACGAATACGGCTATACCGTATGGGATGATCTAGAAAATTCTCTTAAACAGCAAAACGTTAACTACGAAGTAGTAACTACTTTATGGCCCACATTGTACGAGCCAAATTACTCAAACTTCATCCAAGCATTACTTAAAAAGCCTACTGACTTAATAATCAATTCGATGTGGGGAGGGGATCTCGTCACCTTCATTCAACAGGCTAATAACACGAGTCTTTTTAAACACGCACAATTTGCTAACTTTGATACTGGTGCTAACTTTGAAGTCCTTGCCGCATTAGGAAATAACATGCCAGAGGGGCTCATATTAGCGTCTCGTCATCACAACAATTGGCCAGAAACAGAATTCAATCAGTGGTTTGTTTCGCGTTTTTATGAACTGAGTGGACACTATCCATCTTATGCTGCCGAAGGGGCTTACTCAGGTATTATCGCTATAGCCGAAGCAGTTCGACTTGCAGGTGTTAATGCCAGTAATGAAGAACTCCAACACGTTCTGGAAAATTTGATGATTAAGCTACCTGAAGATCCTATTGGCTTTACGTCTTATATGGATGCTAACACTCATCAGCTTCAACAAGTCATCTCTATTGGTACTTCAACCAATGACAAATCTCTTCCACCCGCCGCACGTTTACTCAATAATTGGTCAGTTTATTACCCTGACAGACGCCAGTCTCATTAAATTTTGAGCGGATTTCGATCATTATGAGCGCCAAAATTCGATCTAAAACCGCTCAAAAATAATACGTAGCCTCTTACTCGCTATTATAATTCTATATTTTTCAATTACATAGATTAAATTCATAAGCTGGCATCTTGTTTGCAAATGTTAAGAACAACATTGTTCTTAATAAAAAAATAATAAGAGAGCGCATTGCATCGATGCCACACTACCTCACATAGCCTCCCAGCAACTTGAGTGGCCTCTTATTGATTATTTTTTTTGAATAATGATTTGCTTGTCTTCTGTTTATGGATTTATCCATCCTCACAACGACAAAACAGAGCGTCTTAAAAATAACCAATATAAAGGTGATACTCATGTTAAAAGATATGTCACTCCTAAAAACTCGCTGCCTAGTCAATGGCGAGTGGGTCGAAGCTAAATCACAGGTAACCCACCCTGTCACTAACCCAGCCACAGGTGACGTTATTGTAGAAATACCTCATCTTGCACCAGAGGAAATCCCTGCGATTATTCAAGCGTCTCAAATAGCACAGAAAAAATGGGCTGCCTTGCCCGCCAAAGAACGTTCGGCCATCTTGAGACGGTGGTTTGAGCTGATGATTGAAAACACAGACGATCTCGCCCTATTAATGACAACAGAACAAGGCAAACCACTCGCTGAAGCAAAGGGTGAGATTGGTTATGCTGCGTCATTCATAGAGTGGTTCGCTGAAGAAGCAAAACGCATTTACGGTGACACTATTCCGGCTCCCCGTGCAGATCAAAGACTCACTGTTATCCGTCAGCCAATCGGTGTGACTGCGGCGATTACACCATGGAACTTTCCTGCTGCGATGATTACCCGAAAAGCCGCACCAGCACTGGCAGCCGGCTGCTCAATGATCGTTCGTCCTGCTGACTTGACGCCACTTACAGCATTAGCAATCGGTGAATTAGCACAACGGGCAGGTATTCCCGCTGGTGTTTTTCAAGTGATTACAGGATCAGCTAGCCAACTTGGAAAAGTTCTAACCGACAGTGAAATCGTCAGCAAACTGTCTTTTACCGGCTCCACCGAAGTAGGTCGTTTATTAATGGCGCAATGTGCACAGACGATCAAAAAAGTCTCTTTAGAACTTGGCGGTAACGCTCCGTTTATCGTTTTTGATGATGCCGATCTGGACAAAGCGGTCGAAGGCGCTATGGCCTCTAAGTACCGTAATGCCGGACAAACTTGTGTTTGCGCTAACCGTATTTTAGTGCAGCGGGGAGTATATGACGCATTTACCGCAAAGTTGGCTGAAAAAGTAAAAGCGTTGAAAATTGGTAATGGCGCAGATGCAGGAACAGACATTGGCCCCATGATCGAAGAAAAAGCCATTGCAAAAGTAGAAGACCACATCCAAGACGCCGTCAGCAAAGGAGCCAAATTAATCTTTGGTGGTAAGCGCTTAGGTGGACTTTTCTTCCAACCGGCTATTTTGACGGGTGTCACCACAGACATGAAGGTCGCAAAAGAAGAAACCTTCGGTCCTATGGCGCCGCTGTTTGCATTCGAGACAGAAGAAGAAGCCATCACTATGGCAAACGATACGATTTTTGGACTGGCGGCGTATTTTTATACTCGCGACCACAGCCGCATGATTCGCGTATCAGAAGCACTTGAGTACGGCATGGTTGGTCACAACACCGGATTAATTTCGAACGAAGTCGCGCCGTTTGGTGGCATCAAACAATCTGGTTTAGGGCGTGAAGGCTCTAAGTATGGCATAGAGGAATACCTCGAAATGAAATACGTATGCAGTGCCCTATAACCTAATCACATTATTTTGGAGATCATTATGACGGACGGCATCAAATCTTTTTCTTTTAATACCCCAGGTTCCATGCACCTCGAATGGGGTGGCGCAAAACGCCTAGGCGAGTTACTCGGCAGCTGGTTCAACGAGCGTAATCTACTTGTCGTAACAGACAAGTTTTTGAATGAGAGTGGCCTATTAGAGCAAACCAAAGCATCTCTTAAAAAGCACGGCTTCACTGTCAGCGTGTTTGACGACGTTGTTGCTGATCCACCAGAACACGTATTAATAGCCTGTGTTGAACAAGGAAAAAAAAGCAATACGGACATTGTCCTAGGTTTAGGTGGCGGCTCTTCTATGGATATAGCCAAACTAGTGGCTGTTATGCTCACGTCCGAACAGCCACTATCTGAACTCTACGGGATTGGTAATGTTACTGGCACTCGAACGCCTTTAGTTCAAGTGCCAACCACAGCTGGCACAGGATCAGAAGTCACTAACATCACGATTCTAACAACGGGAGAAACCACAAAAATGGGCGTGGTGTCTCAGCAGTTGTACGCAGATCGTGTTTTATTAGATGCTGAACTCACCGTTGGCCTTCCTTCATTACCAACTGCCGCGACCGGCATTGATGCCATGGTGCATGCCATTGAAGCTTACACCTCGGTACACCTTAAAAACCCTCTATCAGACGCTTTGGCAAAAGAAGCCTTGCGCCTCTTAACCAAAAACCTAGTCATCGCTTGCCAAGATGGACAAAACCGTACGGCCCGTGAAGCTATGTTGTTAGGAGCAAATTTAGCGGGACAAGCCTTTTCGAATAGCCCAGTGGCTGCCGTTCATGCTCTTGCGTATCCATTAGGCGGTCACTATCACCTACCTCATGGGTTAACAAACGCTCTTATGCTTGGCCCTGTACTTCGATTCAATATGGCCGCTGCCGCGCCATTGTATGCCGAGTTGGCTGATGTCGTTCTCGGACATTCTGACAACGACGTAGACACTAGATCGGCGAAATTCGTCGAATTTATGCAAGCACTGATGAATGAGTCTGGCGCACCACAACGCCTACAAGACGTTGGAGTGACAAAAGAAAGCCTACTAACTCTGGCGAAAGACGCCATGTTACAAACACGCTTACTTGGTAATAACCCTGTTCCAGTAACTGAAGAAGATGCCTTGGCCTTGTATCAAGCCGCGTTCTGATTCTAAACACCCTCTTGGCCCCATGAAAATGGGGTCGTATAACTAAAAAAATAAAAGGAAATAACCATGAGAGAAGAGCGCATAGATGGTCAAGAAACACCCTATTGGAAAATGGGACCTTTCAAAGTAAGGCTACCTTTTGTTCATTATCGTTTTGAATGGCCAGATTATTTTCAAGGTCTACTAATGTGTGCGGTGGACTTAGCAGCAATTCCACTTATGACAGAACTACTTGGTATGCCGTTCGAAGTTGCACTGGCAGTGGTCATGTTAAATGGCTTGTTCTACTTGTTGCACCATTTATTGGGTGATCCTGTAGTTCCAGGTTGGATCACACCTGCAATTCCACTACTCATGGCGTATTGCTCAACCTTCCCAGAAGGGCCTGAACGAATACATGCTCTCGTGTCATTTCAGCTACTCTTGGGGGCCTTTGCCATCTTTATTGGAGCCTCAGGGCTTGCACATAGGGTAGTCTCACTCATACCACAAGCGATTAAATCCGGTATTATCATCGGTGCTGGTATTGCTGCCGTAATGGCCGTATTTAAAGTAGATGGTCGCTTTGATACTTACCCCGTAACCATTACGCTTGCTGTGGGCGTAGCCTTCTATATGATTTTTTCGCGTCACTTTGCGGCGTTAAAACAAAATAATGCGCTTTTTAACCTTATCGGTAAACTGGGTATTTTTCCGATAGTTGTTTTAGCTATTATCATTGCACCAACGGTAGGTGAAACATCTTGGCCTGAAATTCAGTGGGGCTTTTCGTCTCCTGACTTCATTACGCTTTGGAATGAGTACACAGTATTTGGTCTTGGTATGCCGCCACTCATGATGTTTGTAACCGCTGTACCAACGGTATTAGCAGCATACATCGTTTTATTTGGTGACGTATTACAAAGCAAAGCCATTCTGGAAGAAGCAGATCAAATTCGTACAGACGAGAAAATTGACTACGATCCTGATCGTGCTCACATGATCTTTGGTGCTCGAAATTCTGCAATGTCTATTTTAGGGCCTGACGTGGCCATGTGCGGACCTCTTTGGGCAGCGATGCATGTCGTGATCACTGAGCGTTTTAGCCAAGGTAAAAAAGCAATGAACTCCATTTTTGGTGGCGCAGGCTCTTTCCGCTGGGGTACAAATACAGGTTTGATATTCATGCCTATTGTAACGCTAGTACAACCTATTTTAGGTGTGGCTCTTGCTCTTACTTTATTGATTCAAGGCTATGTGTCCGTAAAAATCGGCATTATGGAAGCTCGATCTCAGCGCGATTTAGGTATTGCCGGTGTGGTTGCCGCTGTATTAGCAACACGTGGTGCAACATGGGCTTTTGCGGTCGGTGTCGTGTTATGTATTTTGGTCTATGGTCGTGACTTTTTTAAAGGTGAAAAAGATAGTACTTTTGTAAAAGATCAGTCAAAATAACCTCACCTCAGTAAACAAACACAACACTCATTGTGTTTGTTTACGACTTCAAATGATAAGTACCTTGAATCACTTAAAATTCAACGTTGATATAGGTGCATCCTCATCTTTTTGCTCCCAAAACCCGCATTTATCCTCTATAACGCGTTGAGCCTCGATTTGGTCGGTGTTCATTATTCCCAAGCGTGGCGTTATCCCATAAACTAGCGCTCCAGATTTCATTAGGCGCCCTTGCCTACTAATAAGTAAGCCTACAATAAATAGGCACAAAATCTGACAATCATGATTCAACACTGTGGGTATTTTAATGTTAAACAAACTGGTCAGTTCGGCCGAGGCGGTTTCCCATTATATGGGGCGATTCGTTGCTTGGTTTACCTTGGCGATGATGCTGCTTACCTGTCTCGTCGTTCTTTTGCGTTATGGCTTTGATATTGGCTCGGTCGCTTTGCAGGAGTCTGTGTTGTATCTGCATGCGATGGTGTTCATGCTCGGTGCGGCGTATACCTTTAAAGACGACGAACACGTGCGTGTGGACGTGTTTTACCGCGATTTTTCTGCGACAAAAAAAGCTTGGGTAAACATCATCGGTGGTATTTTCTTTTTGCTGCCTTTTACGCTGTACACCGCTTACCTAAGCTTTGATTACGTGAGCGCTTCTTGGCGTGTGCTGGAAACCTCACCAGAACCTGGCGGCTTGCCATTCGTCTACCTGCTCAAAACGCTGATTCCCATTATGATGATCAGTTTAATCATCCAAGGGGTTGCGGATATTCTGAAGAACCTCGGTGTTGTAACGTCAGCAAAAAACACTAGAGGACAAAACTAATGGTTGAATTTCTTCCTTTATGGCTCTTTGCCGCCGTATGTGTGTGTTTGCTGTTCGGTTATCCGGTGGCGTTTTCCCTTGGTGGTACGGCCTTAATCTTCGCCGCTGTCGGCTCCTTTATGGGAACCTTTGATGGCGTGTTTCTAGAAGCTTTACCAAACCGCTTGTTTGGTATTATCGGCAACGAAACCCTGATCGCTGTGCCCTTGTTTGTGTTGATGGGTGTCTTGCTGGAAAAATCCAAACTGGCAGAGCGCTTGCTCGACTCCATGGCCATGTTGTTCGGTTCGTTACGCGGTGGTTTGGGCATTTCGGTGATCTTGGTGGGTATGTTATTGGCCGCTAGTACCGGTATCGTTGGCGCTACCGTGGTTACCATGGGGATGATCTCTTTGCCAACCATGCTTCGTCGCGGCTATGACCCATCATTGGCCGCCGGTACCATTTGTGCCACGGGCACACTTGGGCAAATCATACCGCCCTCGATTGCCTTGGTGCTATTGGGCGATGTGATGTCGAACGCCTTCCAAAAAGCGCAGCTTGAAATGGGCATTTTTTCGCCTAAAACCATTTCCGTGGGCGACTTATTTGTCGGCGCGCTGATTCCTGGTTTGATTTTAGTCAGCTTGTACATTGTTTACGTGATCGCCGTGGCGTGGTTACAACCTCATAAAGCCCCAGCGGTTCCAAAAGACGAATTACGCAGCGGTTCAAGCGAGCCTCTGTTCGTACAGTTGGTCAAAGGCTTAGTGCCGCCCTTATTGCTGATTTTTGCCGTTTTGGGCTCTATTTTGAGCGGTATTGCGACACCAACCGAAGCCGCCGGTGTAGGCGCATTGGGTGCGGCTATTTTGGCGTGGGTCAGCGGTAAATTAAGCCTTTCTACCTTAAAAGATGCCGTGTATTCCACCGCCAAAGTCACCTCCATGGTGTTCATGATTTTGATTGGTGCATCGCTGTTTTCTTTGGTGTTCCGCGGTTTTGGTGGCGAAGAATTGATTCAAGACTTCTTCTCACAGTTACCCGGTGGTGTGGTCGGCGCCATGATCGTGGTGATGTTGTTGATGTTCTTCCTTGGCTTCATTTTGGATTTCATCGAAATCACCTTCGTAGTGGTACCGATTGTCGCGCCTGTGTTGTTGGCCATGGGTTTAGACCCTGTTTGGTTGGGCATCATGATGGCCATTAACCTGCAAACGTCGTTCTTAACACCGCCGTTTGGCTTCGCCTTGTTTTACTTACGCGGTGTGGCGCCACCAGAACTCAAAACACAATCTATTTATAAAGGCGTATTGCCCTTTATTTTGATACAACTGTTTGTACTGTTAATGTTATCCATCTGGCCAGAATTGGTCACCTGGTTACCTGAACAAGTGTATGCGAATTAATCTGTAAACATGGACGCCTAAAAGAACAGGGAAAACAACAATAATCACTTATTAGATTAGGACAAGAATATGAAAGCCATGCAGATCAAAGACTACGGCCCCGCGAGCGATTTAACGCTAACGGACACCAACACGCCAAGCATCAACGACGATCAACTGTTGGTCAAAGTCGGCGCAGCAGGGGTGAACCCCGTGGATACTTACATTCGTTCGGGTGTGAACAACTACAAGGCGAGTTTTCCTCATACGCCGGGGTCAGACGGCGCGGGTACTGTCATAGAAGTAGGCGCTAATGTCACAGGCTATGAAGTGGGTCAACGGGTGTATTTTAGCCGTAACCAGGGCGGATCTTCCGCTGAATTTACTGTGTGCAACACCACGCACACTTACCCGCTGGCGGATCCCTTGTCTTTTGAAGAAGGCGCGTGTTTAGGCGTGCCTTACACTACGGCACACCGAGCTTTGTTTGGCCGCGCTCACGCCAAAGCCGGTGATAAAGTCTTAGTTCATGGTGCCACTGGTGCCGTGGGCATAGCAACGGTTCAACTTGCTCTTGCTGCAGGCATGGATGTAGTCGCTAGCGCGGGCACCGAAGCCGGTGCCGAATTACTGCGTCAGCAAGGCGTACAAA
Source organism: Marinomonas vulgaris (assembly GCF_018145875.1). Classification (GTDB taxonomy): domain Bacteria; phylum Pseudomonadota; class Gammaproteobacteria; order Pseudomonadales; family Marinomonadaceae; genus Marinomonas; species Marinomonas vulgaris. Next base: position 56,313 of record NZ_JAGSSV010000003.1, read on the forward strand.
CGGTCATCATGCACAACGAAGCCGACCATTTAGCGCCATTCCAAACCTTGGAGACCGGCTTTAATGTTGTCATCGAAATGCTGGCCAATCACAACCTAGACCAAGACCTAAAAGCCTTAGCGTTTGGTGGTTGTGTGGCGGTGATCGGCAACCGTGGCACGGTGGAAATCAACCCTCGTGATTTAATGGCGAGAGACGCCTCTGTGGTCGGCGTAGCATTGGCCAACGTCACACCAGCAGAACTGGCCTTGATCGCCAAAGCCTTGCGTCCCTTGTTCGAAAAAGGTGTGTTGAAGCCGGTGATTCGTCACAGCTACGCCCTTACGGAACTCGCGCAAGCCCATGAGGATGTAATGAAGTCTGGCGCGCTAGGCAATCTTGTCATTCGTGTAGAAGCATAATTGCCGCTATACTGAAGACTTTATTGACGCAAACGTTGACGAGTGTTGTCACTCGATCAGGGAGCCAAGGCCGATTGTGACCCAATCTGATTCCGATATTCTCAGCCTTCCGAGCGAAGCGGATACCCACGAACACGACTACCACCAGCTGGTGGTCGTGCTTGATGGCAACACCGATTTCGACATCCAAGGCAAGGGCAAACAACTGCACACGGGCGAAGGCTGTATCCTGCCGTCAGAGAACAGTCATGCCTTTGCGGGATTGGGGGAAAATCGCATCATGGTGGTGAACCTGCCAATTCCGCCTCAAAAAAGCATCACCGACGAAGAATACGAAGTGGTCTCACGCTTGTTCGATCAAGCGGCGTATTTTCAGCTCAATCCTAGGCTGCAAATTCTCGCCTCGGCGTTATCCGGCGAGCTGCAACAATACCCCAACGACATCATGCTGGCACGGGCCTGTGGTAACACCTTACTAAGCGCCATTCGCCATCAAATCAACAACAAAGACGTGCGCACCCGCGGCAACCATCTCGACATCGATAAGCTCGATCAATTCATCGAATTGAACCTGTCACGCAAGGTTCATATCGACCAATTGGCGAACTTTTGCTTTCTGAGCGTCAGCCAATTTCACGAGCGCTTCAAAGACAGAACCGGCATGACGCCCCATCAATATTTGATGCGCAAACGCCTAGAACGCGCCCAATCTTTGCTTGCCGACGGCACGCCTCCAATTCAAGTGGCAGAGATGTGCGGCTTCTCTAGCCAGAGCGCCATGACAAATGTTTTTTCCCAAGTATTGGGCATTACCCCGCTTAAATACCAAAAACAATTTGGTCGTCGTTAAGCCTCTTCTAGACCCAACAGAAACGCCCCATTTCTAAGCATTTACCCTTTTTTCTCCCCATTTCGAGGCAAGAACACAACACAGCTCGGATTTTAATAATCGAGCCGGACTTTCTTATAAAAAAAGACGACTTTTCTGAAAGACTCTTTATCCCTTCTGTCACTAAAGTGTCAGCATTATCCAGACATGCATTTTTTTGATAAAGCAGAGCAAAAAACCATCAAAAAGACGCGTAACCGTTCCATCACACTAATGCGGCCTTACCTAAAAAAACCAACGCGGTATTTAGGTTAATGCGGGAGAACCCAACCATGTTTAAAGCGATTGAGGTGTTACAACCTAACTTCATTCAGCGTCCACTCAATGAATTGTGGCAGCTTATTTCCCCTCTTTATAAGATGGACGAAGACCAATGGTTGAAGGAGCTGTTGCCGCTGGCAAAGCCGACCGACAGTGAATTGGTCAGCCAAACCAATGCCGCTTCTAGCCTGATTGCCGCGGTTCGCAAAGATGACGACAGCATGTCGATGATCGATGCCTTATTGCTCGAATACAGCCTAGACACCAAAGAAGGCATCTTGCTGATGTGTTTGGCCGAAGCTCTTATGCGCGTGCCAGACAAAGACACCGCGGACGCCTTCATCAAAGACCGTTTGAGCGTGGCCGATTGGGCGTCTCACGCGAAAAACTCCGACTCCTTCTTCGTCAACGCCTCCACTTGGGGCCTCTTGTTGACGGGCAAAATTGTCACCATGGACGAAAACAAAGACGGCTCACCCGCCAACTTGGTGAACCGCATGGTCAATCGTGTGTCCGAGCCGGTCATTCGCAAAGCGATGAACCAAGCCATGAAAGTCATGGGGCACCAGTTCGTATTGGGTCGCAGCATCAAAGAAGCCCTTTCTCGCGGCAAAAGCTATCGCGACAAAGGCTACACCTACTCGTTTGACATGCTCGGCGAAGCGGCACTCACCGCTGCTGACGCGCAAAAATACCTGACCTCTTACGAGCAAGCAGTGGAGTCCGTCGGCAAAGACACTTACAGCCAAAAACACCGCCCAACAATCTCTATTAAACTGTCTGCCCTTCATCCTCGTTACGAAGTGGGTTGTGAAGAACGCGTGATGACGGAACTGTTTGACAGCGTCAAAGGCTTAATCGCCAAAGCACGCGCCTTGAACGTGGGCATCACCATCGATGCAGAAGAAGCCGATCGCCTAGAATTGTCTTTGCACCTGTTTGAAAAACTCTACCGCGACGATGTCACCAAAGGTTGGGGCTTATTTGGCCTTGTGGTACAAGCCTACTCCAAGCGTGCCTTGCCGGTACTTGTTTGGTTGGCGGCACTGGCGAAAGAGCACGGCGACCGTATTCCGGTTCGTTTGGTCAAAGGCGCGTATTGGGATTCTGAAATCAAATTGTGCCAACAACGGGGCATCGACGGCTACCCTGTGTACACCCGCAAAGAATCCACCGATGTGTCCTACTTGGCGTGCGCCCATTTCTTGTTGAGCGAACACACCCGCGCCAACATTTTCCCGCAATTCGCTAGCCACAACGCCCACACTATCGCGACGATTAACTGCATCGCGACGCAACTGGGCGCCACCACCAACGAATTCGAATTCCAACGCCTGCACGGCATGGGCGACGCTCTGTACAATCGCCTCATCAAAGACAGCGATATTTGCGTACGCATTTACGCGCCAGTAGGCAGCCACAAAGATTTGCTTCCCTACTTGGTGCGCCGATTATTAGAAAACGGTGCTAACAGCTCTTTCGTGCACCGTTTGATCGACGCCAGCTACCCAATTGCCGATTTGATCGACCACCCAGTGACCACCCTAGAAAGCCGCAAGTCTTTGTCGAACCCGCACATTAACTTGCCGTCTAACTTGTTCGACGACCGTAAAAACTCATTCGGCCCAAATATCGAAATTGATTCCGACTGGACACCATTTAAAGCGAAAATCGACGCCTTCATGGGTCAAGACACCCAATGGCGCTTCTACCCTATTGTGGGTGGACAACAAATCAAAACGGGTCATACCCATGCTATTTTGAGTCCTTACGATCACAGCGAAAGCGCGGGACAACTGGATTGGGCCGATGCAGCCACCGTGACGAAAGCCATTGATCTCGCCGAAGCGGCTTTCCCAGCTTGGTCCGCCCGCCCTGCTGGCGAACGTGCCGATTGCCTCGACAAAATGGCCGATTTGATGGAAGAGCACTACGCTGAACTGATCGCTCTGTGCCATCGTGAAGCGGGTAAAACCATTCAAGACAGCATCGACGAAGTACGCGAAGCCGTGGATTTCTGCCGCTACTACGCGCAGCAGGCTCGTAGCCATTTTGCCAATGCGACGCCATACAAAAACTTCCTAGGCCAAGAAAAACACGCCAAACTCAATGGCCGCGGCGTATTCGCTTGCATCAGCCCTTGGAACTTTCCGTTGGCGATCTTCACCGGTCAAATTGCTGCGGCCTTGGTTGTCGGTAATACCGTGGTCGCCAAACCCGCAGAGCAAACCAGCTTAATTGCATGTCGTGCCATTGAACTCTTGCATCAAGCTGGCGTACCTGGTGATGTATTGCACCTAGTACCCGGCAATGGTGCGACCGTTGGCGCACCACTCACCAGCGACAAACGCATTGCTGGCTTAGCGTTTACTGGCTCTACGGGCACCGCTCAATTGATCAATCGTACACTCGCTACTCGCGGTGTCGCACCGGTTCCAGTTATTGCCGAAACAGGCGGTCAAAACGCCATGTTGGTGGATTCGACCTCGTTGCCCGAGCAAGTGGTACGCGACGCTGTGCGTTCAGCGTTTGCATCCGCCGGTCAACGTTGTTCCGCTTTGCGTGTTTTGTTTGTGCAAGCCGACATCGCCGATCGTGTTATCCCTATGATCAAGGGCGCCATGCAAGAACAATCCGTCGGCTTGCCGTATTTGCACAGCACGGATGTGGGCCCTGTGATCGATAAAAAGGCGCAAGCCATGTTACTAGAACACATCGACCGCATGACCAAAGAAGCCAAACTCATCGCTCAATCTGAGTTGCCTTCTTTTGCCGACAAAGGCACTTACGTGGCACCGACGGCGTTTGAAATTAGCAGTATTGATCAACTTACGGACGAGAAATTCGGCCCTATTCTGCACGTGGTGCGCTACAAAGCCCGTGATTTGGATAAGATCATCGACACCATCAACAACTCAGGCTTTGGTTTGACCTTGGGTGTTCACAGCCGTAACGAGACTACCTGTGCCCGCATTGCGAGCCGTGCTCGTGTCGGCAACATGTACATCAACCGCGACCAAGTCGGTGCCGTGGTCGGTGTACAACCATTCGGCGGCCAAGGTTTGTCTGGTACTGGCCCGAAAGCCGGTGGCCCACACTATTTGCAACGCTTCGCCATTGAGCAAGACCTTTAAAAGGAGACATTATTATGACCATCGTACAACCTATCCAAATTCAGGTCGCTCAAGGTATTTTTGAGGCGTGGGACAGCTTAGGCGTAACAGACCGTGCCGCGAAACTAGAAAAAGCCCTAAACGCCTTCGCGCCGAGCGAACGCAACATGGCCGCGTGGCAAATCGACAACGCCAAGCAGTCCATTGCCGACACCCTGGTATTACCAGGGCCGACCGGCGAGCGTAACGAGCTGTCAAATCAAGGTCGCGGGCCGTTTCTTTGCTTGTCGTTGCTCGACGGCAAACAAACCAAAGTGGGCTTAGTCGGTCAGGTATTTGCCGCCCTTATCGCAGGAAACCCGGTGATTACCGTTGGCCCAACGGGTCAAGACATCATGGACTTGATCACGCCTTTTGTTGCAGAAGGGGTGGTACAAAACATCGCGGAATCCGCACAAGACTCCTTGATCGAAGCCAATCATCTGGCAGGCGTGGCGGTCATCTGTGACGCAGAACAAGCGCAGCAGCTAAATCAGCGCTTGGCGGCAAAAGGCGGTTTGATCTGCCAGTTGATCGAAGAAACCGACGCCGACACTCTCTCTACCATTAGCAAACCGCATTATTTACTGCGCTTTGTGACGGAACGTACCATCTCTAACAACACCACCGCAATCGGCGGCAACGCGACACTGCTTGAATTAGGCAGCATGAACGACTAACAAACGCCTTTGCACAGACAGTACTCAAAAAAAAGCCTTGCTAACATCCGCTAGCAAGGCTTTTTTATTCTGTGGTTCTTTTTACCCTGTCACGTATTGTATCCGTTAGCGCTTAGTCATCTGCTCGCGCATTGATAAACGCACGTTCTGAGATGTCGTGCCACGCGCTGACAGAATCTAGGAAGCTTTTGAACGAGTCATAGACCTTTTGGCTCATTGGATCGTTCGCTGCAATCTCTTGTAGAGTCTCATCAGAAGCGACTTTTAGGGCTGCTAACAGATCGTTCGGAAAGGTTTTCAAAATCACGTTGTGATCGTTCACCAGCGTTTCTAATGCTGCGTTGTTGCGAGCGGTAAACTCGTTCAACATAGCGAGGTTAGCCTGTTGTGCTGCTGCACGAACGATACCTTGTAGGTCCGCTGGCAAAGCGTTGTACGCGTCTTTGTTCACCAAGGCTTCGATCGCAGAGCCTGGCTCTTGCCAACCTGGGTAGTAGTAGTATTTCGCCGCTTTGTACAAACCAAAAGCGAGGTCGTTATACGGCCCTACCCATTCGGTCGCATCGATCGTACCGGTTTGAAGCGCAGTGAAAATTTCGCTGCCTGGCAAGTTCACCATCACAGCGCCGACTTTTTTCATCACTTCGCCGCCAAGACCTGGCATGCGCATTTTTAGGCCTTTGAAGTCGTCAACCGAATTGATCTCTTTGTTGAACCAACCGCCCATTTGCGCGCCTGAGTTACCTGCCGCCATCGGAATCACATTAAAAGGCGCGTACACCTCTTCCCATAAATCCAAACCACCGCCGTATTCCAACCAAGCGTTAAATTCTTGCGCCGTCATACCAAAAGGCACAGACGAGAAAAATTGCACCGCTGGCGCCTTGCCTTTCCAGTAATACGCCGTACTGTGCGCCATTTCGGCCGTGCCACGGGACACCGCATCAAAGGCTTCTAGTGCAGGAACCAATTCACCTGCCGCATAGACCTTCACTTCCAAGCGACCGTTCGACATGGTGTTAATGTTCTTTGCTAACGCCTCTGCACCGGTTCCTAAACCAGGGAAATTTTTTGGCCAAGTTGTGACCATTTTCCACTGAATTTTTTCGACTTTTTGTTCTGCTTTCGCCGTCTCTTCGGCTTTATCAGAACCACCACACGCAACCAAGGTTGCGGCTGCCAAACCGACTAACGCCAGCTTGCTCCACGTTTTTAGTGTTTTCATTTTTTATCCCTTAGGAAACGGTTTGTTTATTTTTATCAGATCAAGCGCCATGGCTTGCAACATCACACAACCCTAATTGTGTAATGCGAGACAGGGTTTGCGAACACCTATTCATGTTGGCAAACCTGACCCTTTAGTCACATTTCGTGCACTAAGTGGTCTGAATAGTATGAATTGCAGCCGCTGCCCTCAAGCGCTTTTTTCAATTTCTGTGACAATCAGCATAATTTCATCGAGATGGCGTCGCACAAAGCAAAAAAAGCGCCCTTGCTCATCACAAAGACGCTTTTAAACACTCATTTTCATGAATGATATCGTCAGAACATTCGCGAATTAATCGTTGGCTCTGGCGTTGATAAAGGCACGTTCTGAAATATCATGCCACTGGCTAACAGAATCCAAAAAGGCTTTAAACGACACATATACTTTGTTGCTCATCTCATCGTTTGCTGCCACTTCTGCCAATGTTTCAGCGGATGCTACTTTTAACGCCGCCAGCAAGTCGTCTGGGAAGCGTTTCAAAATGACATTGTGCTCGTCTACTAACGAGGTCAACGCCGCGTTGTTACGAGCCGTTAACTCATTCAACATAGACGAATTGGCTTTTTGTGTCGCTGTACGGACGATTTCTTGCAAATCCGCCGGTAAGGCTTCAAATGCTTCTTTGTTGAACAAGGCTTCTACCGCTGAACCTGGCTCTTGCCAGCCTGGGTAGTAGTAATACTTGGCCGCTTTATACAAACCAAAGGCCAAATCGTTGTAAGGACCTACCCACTCGGTCGCGTCGATCGCCCCCGTTTGCAAAGCCGTGAACATTTCGCTGCCTGGCATGTTCACCATCACCGCGCCCATTTTCTTCATTACTTCGCCGCCCAAGCCTGGCATGCGCATTTTCAGACCTTGGAAGTCCTCTAGGGAATTGATTTCTTTGTTAAACCAACCGCCCATTTGCGCGCCCGTGTTACCGGCTGCCATAGGGATCACGTTAAAAGGCGCGTACACCTCTTCCCACAAAGCCAAACCGCCGCCAAATTCCAGCCACGCGTTAAACTCTTGCGCCGTCATACCAAAAGGCACAGACGAGAAAAATTGCACCGCAGGCGCTTTGCCTTTCCAGTAATAGGCCGAAGTGTGACCCATTTCCGCTGTACCACGAGACACCGCATCAAACACTTCTAGCGCTGGGACAAGTTCGCCCGCCGCGTACACTTTCACTTCCAAACGGCCGTTTGACATGGCGGTAATGTTCTTCGCCAACGCTTCAGCACCCGTACCCAAACCAGGGAAGTTTTTCGGCCAAGTCGTGACCATTTTCCATTGAATTTTTTCGACTTTTTGTTCTGCTTTTTGTGCTGTATTGGTGGATTCTTCCGTGTTATCCGAACCACCACACGCTACCAATGACAACGCCAACAAGCCAGCAAACGCCCACTTGCCCAAACCCATTACATTACGCATTATTATTCCTCAGGGAGCCAGTTACTTGATAATCAAACCGTCTGTCCCTGACCAAAGGCGCGCCCAAACGCCCCCCACAGAGATAGAATCAACAACCGACGAGATCGAGACCATCGTCCATTGTTGTATTTTTATTTTAAGATCAGACAGAAAAACGCCCTTTTCCTGCAAAAACAACAAAAGGGCGAAAGATGATAAGAACTGGAGGCCGATTGCTCAACCTTTTTCCGTCGAAACCAATCGATTTATACCAATGCCGATGCAGCCTCTAAAGCGAAGGGGAGTAACTCCATGACATACGCTGACCACTTTCTGCCGATTGCTCGGCCAAACACAACAAATAGATCAACTGACAAGCCTGCACATTCGATACCGGTGCCTCGCCTTTGTTGAGAATAGCATCACGTAATTGCCCATAAAACGCCGCATATTCCCCTTGTGTTGACGCTTCAACCACGGTTTCAATCGTATTTTGATCGTAGGCCACAAAACGGGTAACGCGCTGCTGGGTCGCTTGCGATGGAAAATAGGGTTCCCATGGCATTTGTCCGCCACGCAGGGCTTCTTCTTGCGGGTCTAACCCCACACATTGCCAGCTACCCTGGGTAAAGCGGGCGTTGAAACGGCGCATTTCACCCGCTTCAAACGGCGTCGACGCCAAACGAATGCGCTTATCGTCGTAACCTAATTCAATTTCAAACCAATCGTGGGTGGGGCTATTGTCACGCAATGCATCGATGCTCGCGTGTAGCCACTTAGGTGGGCCGAACAAACACAAGGCCTGATCCAACAAATGTGACCCTAAATCCCAGAAAATCCCCGCGCCAACGCCTGGTTCCTCGCGCCATCGTGCCTGTGCCGTTGGACGAAAACGATCAAAGCGCGATTCTAAATGCTTCAACCCCCCCAATTCGCCACTGTCGATCAAGGCTTTTAGACGTAGAAAATCCCCGTCAAAGCGACGATTTTGATACACACAAAATACCACGCCTTTTTGCTTGGCTAGGGTACAGAGTTGCTCTATTTCGGCGACTGTAGTCACAGAAGGCTTCTCTAGCAACACGTGTTTGCTATTTTCCAGCGCCAATCGAGCCTGATCGAAATGCAGCGCATTCGGTGTGGTAATCACCACCAAATCCACCTGTTCTGCCATACACACATCGGCGGGCGACGATACCACAGACACTTCTGGCATCACCGACAATACCTCGTCGGCCTTAGAGCTGCAGACGTACGTCATCGTCATACCAGCATCATTTATCACAAACGGCGTATGAAACACTCGCCCCGATAAACCAAACCCGATCAAACCAACACGAATCGCCATGCGTCACTCCTTACATCTCGTTTTTATAATTATGCACTCTGTCTAAATGACGCTTTCATTTATCGCGTCACCTTAGATACTCTATTTGTCTGTTCAAACTGTCTGTTCATACTAACAAGCAGAAACTACAAAACCTCCAATTTCGCAAACGACAACACTAGCCATTTAGTGCCTTCGTCATCGAAGTTCACTTGCACTCGAGCTTGTGGCCCTTGGCCTTCGTAGTTAATCACTAAACCTTCACCAAACACTGGATGGTTCACCCGATCGCCCATGTTCACGGTGACCTCTGGCGCTTTGTAACTGTTTAACAGGCTGCTGTTTTGCAGTTTGCTTTTCTCTTGCTGATAATCTGGGCGTTGCAAGGACACAGGACGACTGACTTGTGAGCGCAAGCGCACTTCTTCTAAGCATTCCGCGGGCAATTCCTTGATAAAACGCGAGGGACTGTTGAAGGATTCGCTGCCAAACAAACGACGGGATTCCGCGTAGGTAATGTAGAGCTTTTCCATCGCGCGCGTGATGCCCACGTAACACAAGCGGCGCTCTTCTTCGAGGCGACCTGGCTCTTCAAACGACATTTTACTCGGGAAAACGTTCTCTTCTACGCCGGTCAAAAACACCAACGGAAACTCCAAGCCTTTGGCGGAGTGCAAGGTCATCAACTGTACGGCGTCTTGATATTCATCCGCTTGGGCGTCGCCGGCATCCAACACGGCTTTATCGAGGAAGGCCATCAGCGGCGAACTGAATTCTTCGTCTTCATCGCTCCAACTAAAACCACCGGCGGCACCGACCAACTCTTTTAAGTTTTCGATGCGCGCTTCGCCTTTTTCGCCTTTCTCTTTTTCATGGAACGGAATCAAACCGGCTTCTTCGATAATCTGCTCGAAAATGTCGTTTAAGTTCAAATCCGGCTGCTGTACCGTGGTGGTCAACCCCTCAATTAACTGCAAAAAGGCGTTTATGGCATTGGTCGCCCGAGCCGTCATCAAAGATTGTCGTACCACTTCTTGCGCGGCTTGCCACATGGAGCAGCCATTGTCACGGGCGATTTCTCGCAAGGTGCCAATGCTGCGCTCGCCAATACCGCGAGGCGGCACATTGATAACGCGCTCCATGGCGCCATCGTCGTTCGGATCTAACGCCAATCGTGCGTACGCCAAGGCGTTTTTGATTTCCAAACGGTCATAGAATCTGTGCCCACCATAAATACGATAAGCAATCTGTTCCCGAACTAGGCATTCCTCAATCACACGTGATTGTGCATTGGAGCGGTACAGAATCGCCATGTCCACCAGCGGTGTACCCTTGTCGTGCCACTGCTTGATGATGCCCATGATGAAACGCGCTTCGTCTTGTTCGTTAAAGCCAGCGTACAAAGAAATAGCATCACCGTCGCCGCTTTCTGTCCATAACTCTTTGCCTAGGCGATCGTTGTTGTTCTTAATCAAACCGTTAGCTGCATTCAGTATATGGCCTGTAGAGCGGTAGTTTTGTTCTAGTCGCACCGTGCCGACGTCTTTGAAATCTTTGGTGAAATTTTGGATGTTTTCGATTTTCGCCCCACGCCAGCCGTAAATGGACTGGTCATCGTCGCCGACCGCGGTAATCGTACCCTGATCACCCACCATGATGCGTAGCCAAGCGTATTGAATGGTGTTGGTGTCTTGGAACTCGTCCACCAGCACGTGGCGAAAACGCTCTTGATAATGGCGTAACAACGTCGGTGTGCTGAGCATGAGTTCATGGGCGCGCAGTAACAGCTCGCCAAAGTCCAATAAGCCGCCGCGTTCACACGCTTCTTCGTAGTGGTAATACAGCTCTCGCATGCCTTTGTAGAAAGGGTCGTGACTGTCTGGCACGTGCGCTGCACGGCGACCTTCGTCTTTTTGGCCGTTGATAAACCAACACACTTGCTTGGGTGGCCAGCGGGTGTCGTCGATGCTGAGCTCGCGCATGATGCGTTTCACTAGGCGCAGTTGATCGTCGCTGTCCATAATCTGGAAGTTTTCTTTTAGCCCAGCATCACGCCAGTGAGCGCGCAGTAAGCGATGTGCTAAGCCGTGAAAGGTGCCTACCCACATGCCCTGTGGCGGTACACCGACCAACTGTTCGATTCGCCCCTGCATTTCACGAGCAGCTTTGTTGGTAAAGGTCACCGCCATCAGGCTATAAGGCGACAATTCATAGGCGTGCATTAGCCACGCAATACGGTGTACCAAGACTCGTGTTTTGCCCGACCCCGCGCCAGCCAGTACCAAGCTATTTTGCAGCGGTGCGGCGACCGCTTCACGTTGCTTGTCGTTAAGTGAGTCGAGGATAAAAGAAACGTCCATTACATTCCGCCATGATTAATTAATCTGTTTGTCATAAAAAACACGTAGAAAATAGGTTGATTTTCAATCGATTTACGTTTTTTATTAGTTTGAAAATGCGTTGTCTGTCTATTTTGACTTTTTTCAACTGCCGATGACAGTGATCTCTGCATCCAATGTCATTGAACGTACAAAAGGAGATTACGATGAGCGATTTTGTAGCCACACTCACTGAAGTTAAAACCAACATTATGCACGCTTCGATAAGCTTGGAAAATGAATCAAAAGAGCGTAATCAAAAGGAAGATGCGGCTCGTATGCGAAAAGCTCGACGCGCCATAGAGCAACATCTTGAACAGCGACGTTTGCATCATAACATTTCAAACGGTTGGGACGATGAGCCTATTTGAGTCACGTTATAACCTGTACTGATGGAACACTCACTGTTCAGACCTAACGGTCTCGTTAGGTCTGTATTTTTTCATCAAAATAATCACCAATCTTGATTTACCTCTGGTAAATGCCACCCCTTTCACCTCAACTTATGGCAGTTGCTCACGTCTTGGAGTACCATACGCTTTGATTTTTACATCCTCTAATCCATAATAAAAACAGACCATAACCCTCTTGGGGAGTTACCATGTTTGAACATATCCAAGCTGCTCCTGCAGACCCAATTCTTGGCCTAAACGATGCTTATAAAAACGACACGAATCCCAATAAAATCAACTTGGGCGTTGGTGTTTACAAAGACGAGCAAGGCAACACACCTATCTTAAAAGCCGTAAAACAAGCTGAAGAGCGTTTGTTGGCAAAAGAGAAAACCAAAAGCTACCTCAGTATTGAAGGCGCACCGGCTTATCGTTCAGCCGTGCAGACGCTTTTATTTGGTAAAGACCATAACATCATTACCAAGCAGCTTGCTCAAACAGCGCAAACTCCAGGCGGTACTGGCGCACTTCGCGTTGCCGCTGAATTCATCAAAAAACATTTACCAGAAGCCACTATGTGGGTCAGTAACCCAACGTGGGCAAATCATCAGTCTGTTTTCCAATCTGTTGGTTTAGAGGTCGGTAGTTACGCTTACTACGATGCGGACGCCAAATCTCTGGATTTTGAAGCCATGCTGGCCAGTTTATCGCAAGTGCCGGAAGGCGATGTGGTCTTGTTCCACGGTTGCTGCCACAACCCAACGGGCATCGATCCTACACCAGAGCAGTGGTACCAATTAGCGAAGCTGTGCAGCAAACAAGGCTTCTTACCTTTGTTCGACTTTGCTTATCAAGGTTTTGGCCAAGGTTTGCAAGAAGACGCTCAGGGCTTACGCACCTTTCTTGAACATGTGCCAGAAATGCTAATCGCCAGCTCTTTTTCAAAGAACTTTGGTCTTTACAACGAACGCGTTGGCGCCTTGACGATCCTATGTGAAACCGCAGAGCAAGCCGAAAACGCCTTCACTCAAGTGAAACGCTGTATTCGTACAAACTACTCTAACCCGCCATCTCACGGTTCTGCCGTGGTGGCCGAAGTGCTGAATGACGATGAGTTGTATGCGCTTTGGGAAAGTGAAGTAAAAGGCATGCGTACCCGCATTCATGAAATGCGCAGCTTGTTTGTGAATACCTTGCGTGCCAAGGGCGTCAGCCAAGATTTCTCTTTCATTTCGAAGCAGCAAGGCATGTTCTCTTTTTCTGGCTTAACGCCCGATCAAGTCGCCCAGTTGCGCAAAGAATACGGCATCTACATTGTCGGTTCTGGTCGCATCAGTGTGGCAGGCTTAACCCATGACAATATGGAGCCCTTGTGCAGTGCGATTGCAGAGATTCTAAAAGATTAACTATTAGTTGATCTTAAAAACGGCCACAAGCGATGCTTGTGGCCGTTTTTTTATGGCTTTTATTTGTTATGTGGTCGTCGAGGCTGCTACCTTATGGCCTGTTTTTTTAAATCGTAATCATTGTCTAATATGACCAATAGGAGCGAGCGATGGCCGCCACGCTGATTTACTGCTATGACCCAATGTGTAGTTGGTGTTGGGGATTTCGCCCAACTTGGAACAAACTACAAAAATCTCTACAAAGTTTAGTCGATGCCAACCAACTCACCATTCAACCCATGCTCGGAGGCCTCGCTGTGGATTCTGATGCGCCTATGCCAGAAGATATGAAAGGTAAGCTTGAAGGCACTTGGCACCACATTCAATCAGCTTTGGGCACCGAGTTTAACTTTGACTTTTGGCGCACGGCCTCACCACGTCGCTCTACCTACCCAGCATGTCGCGCCTGTTACGTGGCAAGAGACAGCGGCCTAGAAGATGAAATGTATCATGCCATCCAAAACGCTTATTACCTGCAAGCCAAAAACCCTTCGGACCTAGATACACTGACCGATTGCGCTGATCAAATAGGCCTAAATACAGAAGGCTTTGCCAAAGCCATGCAGCACGTGAAAGACAAACAGCTGATCGAACAAGAAATACAGCAAGCGCGACAGTTAGGGCTTAACTCCTTCCCTTCTTTGGCGCTGTTAATCGGCGACAAACTGACCCCGATCGCACTGGACTACAAAGATGCATCGAGCATGGTTACGGCCATAAAAAAGGCGCTGTCATAGCGCCTTTTCGTTCATTCCTCTTGTCTCCGCTCGTTCAATACATTCCTAACCAAAATCGTGGCTAATCAGGTCGAGCATTGGGTTGTAAAGCGGCTCTGTCGTTATTTGACGGGAAGCTTTTTTGGTCTTTTCGGCGACGGGTTCCGCCGCTAAATCACTTTGTACGGCGCTTTTTAGTGCGCTTTCAGCTATAGTTTCGGCTTCGTCCAGCTCATCGCTAGCGGGCGCGTTTGCATCTTGTATTTTTAGGTGTTCAGCCAAGGCCTTGGCCAAAGGTTCCACGTCATTCAGTGTTACGTTAACCGCCAACCAGTGGTTAGCGTCTTTTTCATGACTGACCAAGGTACCCGGAACAATGGCATGACGGAAGGTGCCGAGTAAGGTGGTCATTTTCGTGCTGTCTAAAGGGGAAGACAAACGCATCCATAATGCCATGCCGCCTTTACTGGCCGCAAAACTCACTCGGTCACCCAAACGGGTTTCTAAATGCGACTTGATGCGTTCTGCGTTGGCCCAGACATCACGGGCACGGCGCGTGATTGAGCGCTTACTATTGAGTTGTAGAGCATCGCATAGCGTCGCTTGTTGGCCTTCATTTAATGCCATGTCGGCACCTAAAAATGCACCGTCTAACTCATCATGATAACGAGCTGGTAAGCACCAAGCTGCTGACCGCCCTGATGTTTGCGATTCAACGCCACCGATATACACAATTTGGTCGGCGGTGTCTAAAGATTTGTAGGTCATCATAGGGCTGCTGCGATAAGCCAGATGCGAGCACAAATCCCACTCAATCACCGGCAAAGCGGCTTCTTCTATGATGGCAATCCAACGACGTAAACTCAGATTGCTAATCAACTGTCCCGTCGGAAACGAGAATTGCCCAGGCAACACCAATAAGCGAATCGGTTGCTCTCGTAAGCAAGTGATGGCTAGATCCAAATCCACTCCCCGTTCTCCTGCGCTCAAGGTCACCACTTGTCGACCTAAACTTTGCAGAGTCGTGGTGATGCGCGGATCGCAAGGGCTAAGCACCAATACTTGATCGCCACGCTGTGTGAGCGTCTGCACACTTTGGGTGAACATCGCCAACGGCGAGTTACCCAGCCATAGCTTAGCGGCGTGAGTTTTGATCGATACGCTTTTTAAATACTCACTTACTTGATCACGAGTAGCCAAATGCCCTTTGCCCAACACAGGTAAGAAACTATCATCGGAGCTAGAAATGGGGCTCAACAACACATCGCCTTGATCCACTAACGCCATGTGATGGGCCAAGCTCGCCCATGCTGTTTGCGTGCCTTGACCAGGTAAGGTATGAAGACTTTCCCCTGCTAACAAGAGTGCAGGTTTGTTGCCACTTCGATGACACACAAAGTAACCGGATTTAGGTCGAGATTCGATCCAACCCTCTTCGCTGAGCAATTCATAACCATGAATAATGGTGTTTAAACTCAACCCCAATTGCTTGGATAAAGCGCGCAACGACGGCATTCTGTCCCCTGCCACCAGCGCATCTTGCGACATTTGACCGAGAAACCAATCCACGACCCCTTTGTATAAAAAATCCGCCACGAATGTGTACCCTCTTTAATTTTTTGGCTTATATCTGTTATCAAAGAGTATAGTATTCTTCTTTGTATCTGTCTTAAAAAATGCCGATGAAAGCGCAAGGCTTTCTGTTTAAAGGTCAGTTAGGGTACAATTTTTGGTCTTTCGCCCTTTTCGTCTTTTTGCCCAAAGTAGAGTACTCATGGCTTTTGACCCTTCCTTGCTGCGCCCTTTATTCCCGATTTTATCGCAACCGGCCTATGAGCATCCGCTGACCTATTTAGACAACGCGGCTACTACGCAAAAGCCGCTCGCGGTGCTCGACGCCATACAAAACTATTACCGCACCGGCAACGCCAATGTTCACCGTGGCGCGCACTTTTTGAGCGACCGAGCAACCAATCAGTTCGAGCATGCTCGACACACCCTCGCCCACTTTCTACAGGCTCCGGAACAGAGTCATATTATTTGGACGAAAGGCGCCACAGAAGCCATTAATATGGTGGCCTACGGTTTAGAGCATGTGCTCGCCAAAGGCGATGAGATCCTCATCACCAGTTTAGAGCATCACGCTAACTTGGTGCCCTGGCAACAATTGGCGTTTCGTACTGGCGCGCGTTTGCGCGTGTTGCCGCTCACGTCCAGCGGCGAGTGGGAAGCAGAATTTGCCCATTACTTTTCCGATCGAACCCGCATCTTCGCCGCCACACAAATCTCCAATGCGATCGGCACAACGACACCTATGCAAACCATGCTCGACCTTGCCAAACAGCAGGGGGCTTTTACGCTTGTGGATGGCGCGCAGGCCGTGGCGCACTACCCTGTGAATGTCAGTGAATTAGATTGCGATTTTTACGTGTTTTCTGGCCATAAAATGTATGGCCCAACGGGCATCGGAGTCTTATACGGCAAACAACACGCGCTGGAAGTCTTGATACCTTATCAAACAGGGGGCGAAATGGTTCGACATGTGTCCCATCAGGCGACGGAATTCAATGTCTTGCCTTATCGCTTGGAAGCCGGCACACCCAATATCGAAGGGGTGATTGGACTAGCGGCGGCATGTGATTTTTTGTCGGCGCAAGATCGGTCAGCATTATTGGCGTGGGAACAAAGCTTGGCGCATCATGTGTACACAAGGCTCCACAAAGAAGGCGGCATTGAATTACACTCACCTGAAAACAGCACCACCTTGGTGTCGCTCAGTGTGCCTAATGTGCATCTTTTGGATTTGAACGCCTACCTAGACAGCCAAGGTGTGGCGGTGCGTGCCGGTAGTCACTGCGCCCACCCGCTGATGGCGCAACTTGGCGTGTCGGGTACTTTGCGAGCGTCTTTCGCTTGCTACAATACCCTTAAAGAAGCGGATCGATTTTGCGACGTGCTGATCGACGCCATTGATTTACTGAACGATGAGTAACTCACGATGACAAATGCACCTTCACTAGACATCGAACACCAACTGCAAGCGTGTCGTAGCAAAGAAGAAACGTTTAAAACCTTGGTTGTTTTGAGTAAAACCCTACCAAGATTGAGCGACGATGAAAAAATCGAAGACAACAAGGTGAAAGGCTGCGAAAGCGCGGTCTGGCTCATCATCGAAGACATCAACGACGTTCGTCACATTAGAGCCGACAGCGACGCCAAACTGATGCGCGGCGTACTGGTTGCCCTGTTAAGCTTGGTGGCAGATAAATCTTTCGCCGACATTCAACAAATGGACTTGAAGCGTGAACTGGCTGAACTCAACTTATCTAGCTACCTGACCAGCTCACGTACCAATGGTGTACTGGCTATTTTGGCTCAGATCCAGCGGCCTTAGCGAGCTTTTCCAGTACTCTCGACACAGCAACAAACGCAAAAGACGCGGTCACCGCGGTGCTCGCGCCAAAGCCAGTATCGCAGTTCATTTTGGTTTCTGTGTCGCCTTTGAGACGTTGATAAGAGACAGTGCCGTCGCCTTGTGGGTAGCGTAATTGCTCGGTGGAATACACACACTCGATGTCAAAGCGGCGCTTCGGATTGCGCGTAAAATTATAATAGCGACGTAGAAAATTGCGCAATTTGGCCGCTAATGGGTCTTTTTCTGTTTTAGCCAAATCACCAATCAGGATTTTGGTTGGGTCTGTTTGACCGCCTGCACCGCCGACGGTAATCACTTTGCGCTTATTGCTCTTACTCCACGCCATAAGAGCCGCTTTTGGCTTGATACTGTCTATGCAGTCAATAATGTAATCAAACGGCTCAGACAATAGCTCAGATAGATTTTCAGGGGTAATAAAGTCTTCTATACAAGTCACTTGGCAATGCGGATGGATCAACTTGATGCGCTGAGCCATAACATCGACTTTCGCTTCACCGATCGTGCCGTCTAGCGCGTGAATTTGGCGATTAACATTAGTAACGCAGACATCGTCCATGTCAATCAAGGTGATGCGACCAATACCTGAGCGCGCCAAGGCTTCTGCCGCCCAAGAGCCCACCCCACCAATGCCGATAACGCAAATATGCGCCTGCGAAAAAGCCTCATACCCAGCATCGCCATACAAACGGCGAATACCGCCAAATCGTTGATCGTCTGTCACTTTTGTCTCCTCGCAGGCAGATCGTCCTGCGTTTTGCGTTTAATGCGTGTATTCTTGTAAAGGCCGTAAGATACGGATTTTTGTAACGTATTACCCCAGCTGTGAGCCCTATGATCGAACAAGCTTTTGAAATACTTGGTGTTACCCCTAGAGAAACTCAGCTTTACCAAACGTTGTTAAAACTGGGGCCCTCGTCGATTCGAGACATCGCCGAGCACAGCGGCATCAACCGCGGTACGGCCTATGAATCTCTGAAACAGCTGCAGACTAAAGGTATTGTTAGCTATTTTCCTAAAGGAAAACGTCGCTTTTTCATGGCGGAAAACCCTGATATTTTGTTGAACCTAGCGGAAGAAAAACGCAACCGCTTGAACAAAACCATCGACAACTTAAAAAACACCATTATTCCCAACTTGCATCAGCAACAGCCAGACTACCACCAAACCAATGTGCGCTATTATGAAGGGGACGACGGCATCGAGTGGGTCTTGCGCGATATTTTAAACGTGGTGTCTCAACAAGACCATAAAGAATATTGTGTGTTTTCATCTAAGCCGATTCGGCCTTTTTTGTATCGCCCCTTTCCAAACTACACCAAACAGCGGGTTAAATTGGGCATCAATGTAAAAGTCATTGCTTTGGGAGACGGTGGCGAAGAAGCCGAATTGTCGGAACGAAAATGGATCAAAA
Source organism: Marinomonas vulgaris (assembly GCF_018145875.1). Lineage (GTDB taxonomy): Bacteria > Pseudomonadota > Gammaproteobacteria > Pseudomonadales > Marinomonadaceae > Marinomonas > Marinomonas vulgaris. The sequence continues at coordinate 75,463 of NZ_JAGSSV010000003.1, forward strand.
CCGAAGGTTCAGTCGACGCCAGTTACATTGCTATTTACCCACCAAAATGTGCCATTATTTCCCTCGCCAGCAACAACTTTCCCTCTGCTGTGGTGTTGGAGTCCAAAGACATTGCCAAGGCTCAGCAGATTATTTTCGACACCCTTTGGAAGATGTTGTAGCGTTTTTATAGCCACTTTAGGGTTCGAGCGACTAGAACATAAAATATAGACCATTAAAAAAGCAGCCCTTAGGCTGCTTTTTTGATTTCTCTAATTCAACAATAACGCTTATTTTTGCTGGCGAAACTGCTGAATCGTACGTAGGCGGGCCATGGCTTCTGCCAATTCCACTGTCGCACGAGAGTAATCGACATCAGGTTGTTGATTCGCAAAAAGCTCTTTCGCATGCTCTTGAGCTTTTAGTGCTGCCTCTTCGTCCAGATCTCTTGCACGAGTGGCTGAGTTAGCCAAGACAGTGACACGGTGTGGTTGAACTTCTAAGAAGCCACCAGACACGAAGATAAACTCTTCATCACCATTTTCTTTAACCACACGAACAGGACCAGGTTCCAGAGTCGTCAACAACTGTGCGTGGCCAGGCATAATACCTAGATCGCCGTAGGAGCCTGACGCCACAAGATATTGAACCTTACCGGAAAAAATCTCTTGCTCAGCGCTTACGATATCGCAGAGTACTGTGATAGCCATAAGTTGCCTCTCTTAGTCATACTCAGTAAAAGCATCTAGGATGCTTTTACATCGTGTGATGGTTAAAGTTTCTTAGCTTTCTCGACCGCTTCGTCGATACTACCAATCATGTAAAACGCCTGTTCTGGAAGCTCGTCAAACTCGCCATCCAAAATGCCTTTAAAGCCGCGGATAGTATCTTTCAAAGAAACATACTTACCAGGTGCACCTGTAAAGACTTCTGCTACGAAGAAAGGCTGAGACAAGAAACGTTGGATTTTACGAGAACGGTTAACCGTTTGCTTATCTTCTTCAGATAACTCGTCCATACCCAAGATTGCAATGATGTCTTTCAATTCTTTATAACGTTGCAATACCATTTGTACGCCACGTGCTACGTCGTAATGCTCTTGACCGATAACAAGAGGGTCAAGCTGACGTGAAGTAGAATCTAGCGGATCGATCGCTGGGTAGATACCCAAAGAAGCGATGTCACGAGACAATACAACAGTTGCATCCAAGTGAGAGAAAGTGGTTGCTGGAGACGGGTCAGTCAAGTCATCCGCTGGTACGTATACCGCTTGAACAGACGTGATAGAACCTGTCTTAGTAGAGGTGATACGTTCTTGAAGAACACCCATCTCTTCAGCAAGTGTAGGCTGGTAACCTACCGCAGATGGCATACGACCTAGCAATGCAGATACTTCTGTACCGGCAAGCGTGTAACGGTAGATGTTATCTACGAAGAAAAGTACGTCACGACCTTCGTCACGGAACTTCTCTGCCATGGTCAAACCAGTCAAAGCAACACGTAGACGGTTACCTGGTGGCTCGTTCATCTGGCCGTAAACAAGAGATACTTTGTCGATTACGTTCGAGTCAGTCATCTCATGGTAGAAGTCGTTACCCTCACGAGTACGCTCACCAACACCGGCGAATACAGAGTAACCGCTGTGCTCGATCGCGATGTTACGGATAAGCTCCATCATGTTTACGGTTTTACCAACACCCGCACCACCGAACAAGCCTACTTTACCACCCTTAGCGAAAGGACAAACAAGGTCGATAACCTTAATGCCTGTTTCTAGCAATTCGTTGCTAGAAGACTGCTCAGAGTAAGAAGGTGCAGAACGGTGGATAGACCAACGTTCTTCTTCGCCGATAGGGCCTTTTTCGTCAATTGGGTTACCTAGAACGTCCATAATACGGCCTAGTGTTTTCAAACCAACAGGGACAGAAACAGGTTTGTTGGTGTTATCAACAGCCAAACCACGCTTCATACCGTCTGTAGAACCCATGGCGATAGTACGAACAACACCATCACCTAGTTGCTGTTGAACTTCCAACACCAACTCTTTACCCTCGATAGTCAGGGCATCATATACTTTTGGCACGCTATCACGTGGGAATTCCACGTCGATAACCGCACCGATAATCTGTACGATTTGTCCGCTACTCATGTTCGGATCCTCTTAAATACCTAAATACCTTAAACCGCTGCCGCGCCGCTGACTATCTCAGAAATTTCCTGAGTGATCGCTGCTTGACGAGCCTTGTTGTACACCAACTGCAATTCATCAATGATATCGCCCGCGTTGTCGGTTGCGTTTTTCATCGCAAGCATTCGAGATGCTTGTTCACACGCAATGTTCTCAACGACTGACTGATATACTTGAGATTCAATGTAGCGAACCAATAATTCGTTTAAAATTTCAACGGGCTCTGGTTCGTAGATGTAATCCCAGTGGTGCTGTAACTCTGTATTCTCTTCCGCTTTTAATGGCAAAAGTTGCTCGACTTTAGGGACTTGAGTCATGGTATTCACGAACTCATTAGACACCACGTAAAGACGATCAATGCGACCTTCATCAAACGCGTCCAGCATCACCTTTACGCTACCGACTAGGTCGTCCGCTTTGGGTGCATCACCTAGACCGGTGAAGGCTGCTGTGACATTTCCGCCGTAGTTACGAAAGAATGAAACCGCTTTGCTGCCGATAGCACAAACGTCGATTTCAACGTTGTTATCAGCAAACTGCTTCATGTCTTTGATGGCTTTTTTGAACACGTTAATGTTCAAACCGCCACACAAACCACGATCAGAAGAGACTACGATATAACCAACACGATTCGCCTTACGTTCGGTAAGGTAACGGTGTTTATACTCAGGATTCGCGTTGGCCAAGTGACCAACTACTTGGCGAATTCGTTCCGCATACGGACGAGAAGCGGCCATACGATCCTGAGCTTTACGCGTTTTACTCGCCGCTACTTTTTCCATAGCACGGGTAATTTTACGCGTATTGTTAATGCTCGAAATCTGAGTACGTATCTCTTTTCCGACTGCCATAATAGAACTGCCCTTGTGAGAATGTTATTTCACAAACTGCAAGAAGATGGTGACAAGCTGATTAACGGCTTGTCACCAAAGTCATTACCAAGTTTGCGTCGCTTTAAACTTCTCGATTGCCGCTTTCAATGTCGCTTCAATCTCGCCGTTAAAATTACCAGTTTTGTTGATGTCAGCCATCACGTCAGCGTGTTCGCTGTTCATGAAGCCTAACAATGCTGTTTCAAAACTGCCAATTTTGCTTGTTTCAACATCTTCAAGGTAGCCATCATTAGCAGCGTAAAGAACTACACCCATATCTGCTACAGGCATAGGAGAGAACTGTTTCTGTTTCATCAGTTCTGTCACTTGTTTACCGTGCTCAAGCTGCTTACGAGTTGCTTCGTCTAGGTCAGATGCGAACTGAGCGAAGGCCGCCAATTCACGGTACTGAGCCAAGGCAAGACGAATACCACCGCCAAGCTTCTTAACGATCTTAGTTTGCGCTGCACCACCTACACGAGATACAGAAATACCTGCGTTCATCGCTGGACGAATACCGGCATTAAACAAGCTCGTTTCTAGGAAGATCTGACCATCGGTGATGGAGATAACGTTTGTCGGTACGAAAGCCGATACGTCACCACCTTGTGTTTCGATGATTGGCAATGCGGTCAAAGAACCGGTTTTACCTTTCACTTCACCATTGGTGAATTTCTCTACGTATTCTTCGTTTACACGAGAAGCACGCTCAAGAAGACGAGAGTGAAGGTAGAAAACGTCACCTGGGTAGGCTTCACGACCTGGTGGACGACGAAGAAGCAACGAGATTTGACGGTAAGCCCAAGCTTGTTTCGTCAAGTCATCGTATACGATCAACGCATCTTCACCGCGGTCACGGAAATATTCACCCATAGTACAACCAGTGTATGGCGCTAGGAAAAGCATAGACGCTGGATCGGATGCACCGGCTGAAACAACCGTGGTGTACTCCATTGCGCCAGCTTCTTCAAGCTTACGTACTACGTTGGCAATAGTAGATTGCTTCTGACCAATCGCTACATAGACACACTTAATGCCGCTGTATTTTTGAGCGATGATAGTATCGATCGCAAGTGCTGTTTTACCAACCTGACGGTCACCGATAATCAACTCACGCTGACCACGACCTACTGGTACCATGGCATCAATTGCCTTGTAACCTGTTTGGATTGGTTGATCAACAGACTGACGAGCAATAACGCCAGGCGCTACTTTTTCAACTTTGTCTGTTAGTTTTGCATCGATTGCGCCCTTGCCGTCGATTGGGTTACCCAATGCGTCAACAACACGACCTAGCAATTCAGGACCTACTGGAACTTCCAGAATGCGACCTGTACATTTCACTTTTTGACCTTCTACAAGGTCTTGGTATTGACCCAATACAACCGCACCAACAGAGTCACGCTCTAGGTTCAAGGCCATACCGTAAACACCACCAGGGAATTCAATCATTTCCCCGTACATAACATCTGCCAAGCCGTGGATCAGAACGATACCGTCTGCCACACTGACAATTGTGCCCTCATTTTGGGCGTCAGAAGACACATCAAGATTCTCGATGCGCTTCTTAATAATCTCGCTGATCTCAGATGGATTCAGTTGCTGCATGCTAAATTCCTCAACCCGGTTTCGATTTAACGAAACACTAGGAGTTTATCGCCTCGGACAGTTTCGCTAGTTTACCGCGAACTGAACCGTCGATGATTAAGTCACCTGTACGAATAACCACGCCACCGATTAGGCTTGCGTCTGTTTCACTGGTTAAGTTGACGGTACGGTCTAACTTTTTACTCAATGAAGCGGCCAGTGCTTGTGCTTGTTCTGCTGTTAATTCGAAGGCAGACGTAAACTTCACGTTTACCGCTTTTTCGAAATTCAGTTTGAACTGTGAAAATAACTCAGAAATAGCTGGGATCAGCGTTAAACGATTATTCACCGCTAGGGTCAATAAAAAAGCTTTCCCTTGTTCTGTGGTTACTTCTGCACAAACGTCCGCTAGAGCGCTTGCCTTCTCTTCCGCACTAAAAGCTGGATTTCCAAGTGCTTTTTTAAGCTTAGGTTCCATGGTCACAACGGCTAATGTGTTTAACATATCAGCCCATTGTGAAATATGACCTTGCTCTCTCGCAACTTCAAAAACCGCTTTTGCGTACGGTCGCGCGACTGTTTTTAATTCAGCCATTAGACCCTCGCTTAAAGCTCTTTGGCGAGCTGTTCAACGATCTCGCTATGTGCTTTCTCGTCAATGGTGGCTCCCAAAATCTTCTCGGCACCAGCAAATGCAAGAACGGAAACTTGAGCACGCAATGCTTCTTTAGCACGCATTACGTCTTGTTCGATCTCTGCTTGAGCTACTTCGCGCAGACGCTTGCCGTCGGCAATTACCTGCTCTTTTGCCTCGTCGACCATTTGGCTCGCACGTTTGTTGGCTTGTTCAATTATCTCGGCCGCGTTCTCTTTGCTTTCACGTAGAATTTGAGAGGCTTGTTCTTGCGCCAACTCAAGGTCACGTGAAGCACGGTTCGCTGCTTCCAAACCGTCTGCGATTTTCTTGCTACGCTCTTCGAGCGCAGCAATCACTGGTGGCCACACAAATTTCATGCAGAACCAGACAAAAATCGCAAACGAGATAGCTTGGCCTAGAAGTGTGAGATTTAAATTCACGCTAATATCCTCGCTCTAAGTCGTTTAAAAAAGTTTTCAAAGTAGTCTGAAAACTTAGCCAGCAACCTGAGCAATGAAAGGGTTCGCGAATGTAAAGAACAATGCGATACCAACGCCGATCATAGATACAGCATCCAAAAGACCCGCTACGATAAACATTTTCGTTTGTAGCATAGGGGCAAGTTCAGGTTGGCGAGCACTCGCTTCCAAGAATTTACCACCCAAGATAGCAAAACCGATGGCTGTACCCAATGCAGCAAAGCCAATTAGCATTGCTACTGCGATTGCCGTCATACTTACTACTAGTTCCATTTTAACTCCTAATTTTCACAGTTTTAGATTTACAAGGTTTAAAAACACAGGGGATTACAAAATCATTAATGCTCTTCGCTCGCCATGCTTAGGTAAACAATGGTCAGCATCATAAAGATAAATGCTTGCAAAGTTATGACTAAGATATGGAATATTGCCCAAGGTACAGATAACGCCCATTGAGCGAACCAAGGTAACACGGCAATCAAGATGAAGATCAACTCACCAGCGTATAGGTTACCGAATAAACGTAACGCCAATGAGACAGGCTTAGCCAACAGACCAACCATTTCTAACACGAAGTTAAATGGGATCATGATTGGAGTGTTAAAAGGTTGCAGTGTCAGCTCTTTCGCGAAGCCACCGATTCCTTTGATGCTAATGCTGTAAAATATAATGAGGAAGAACACAGACAAAGATAGACCAAGAGTCGCGTTGATGTCTGTTGTTGGGACGATTTTAAAGTAATCGAGCCCGAATACGTCGTGAGCAATTCTTGGCACAAAGTCGACAGGAATCAAATCCATCAAGTTCATCAAGAAAATCCACACAAAAATGGTTAACGCTAAGGGAGCAATGACTTTGCTCTTACCATGAAAACTCTCTTTAACAGAGTTATCAACGAACTCAACCATCAACTCTACAAAATTTTGTAAGCCTGTTGGTGTATCAGTAGAGGCTTTTTTCGCCGCGATACGGAACAACCATAAAAACAAAATACCTAAACCAATAGAAAAACCCATTGTGTCTAAATGAATTGCCCAAAAGCCCATATCAGATGCTTGTTGTGATGTTTCCGCAATACCCCAGCTACCATCAGGATGCTGACCAAAGGTCAAATTCTGAAGGTGGTGCTTTATGTATTCGGAAGCACTTGGATTTTCACTTGCCATAATTACATCCACGCCCTTTCAATTATTAAAACGATTTTCCTTTTTGCTGACTATTGTCTCAACAAAATAGGACTGAGCCAGTGACTCAGAATAGCGACCCCAAAACCTGCAAAGAAATATTCAGCAGAAATAGGTTTCACCAAAATAAAAACCAACGACAATACTATTGCCGTTAACACTAACTTGCCTGCTTCACCGCGATAAAAAGAACGCACGACCTCTTTTGCTGGTCGGACGCCTTTGTAAGCAAACACTCTCCAGGCCATGTAGACACTGGGTAACAAACTACTAAAGGCGCCTAGGATAAAAGAGTACCCATACAGACCGCCACTCACGTAAAAAATTCCCAAAGATATCAATAAAACTAAGAGTATTTGTAATAACAAGAAACGAAAGATCGCCTTTTTCTTAGCGCTTACAATCGCACTCGCGCTTAGTGGCTTTTTCACTTCCATTTCAAACTCTCTGTTCGCCCTATAAAAGTGCAACCAATGTGATGATTTACGAAATTCGAGGCATTATAGGGGGAATGGCGGCGGTGTTCAACTTAAACCGATTCTTATACTCACTATTTAGAAGCGTTATTTTGGCCTCAAAATTCGCTTTACTAACGACTAACCAGTTCACTAATCAAGCGCTCTAGGTGCTCTGCGTTACGATATTCAATCACCACCTTGCCTTTCCCTTTGGCGGAAGGTTGTATTTTTACCGTTGCATTGATTTTTTGGCTAATGCGCTCAGCGTCTGCACTTAAATCAGGCAAGGCTGCTTTTGCTTCTTTTTTATTGTCTTGATCTGATTGGATATTTTTTACCAATCGCTCTGTTTCGCGAACCGATAAGGATTTTGTTACCACTTGGGAGGCCGCTTGTATTTGCTGATCATGCTCCAAGGGCAGCAAGGCTCTCGCATGACCCATCTCTATGTCACCGTGCTCTAAAAGACGACGCACCTCTGGTGTTAATCCCAATAAACGCAATAAGTTGGCAATGGTCGAACGAGACTTTCCTATGGTATCAGCCACTTGCTGTTGCGTTAATTGGAAGTCATCGACTAAGCGCTGCAGGGCGATCGCTTCTTCAATAGGATTTAAATCTTCACGCTGAATATTTTCAATAAGAGCCAACACCACAGCATCGGCATCTTCCACGTGTCGAATAATGACCGGCACCTGGCTAAGTTCCGCTAGTTTAGCGGCGCGCCAACGACGTTCCCCAGCAATAATTTCATATTTGTTCGGCGCGATGAGTCGCACCACAATTGGCTGCATTATGCCTTGATTACGAATAGAAACCGCCAACTCTTCAAGCTGTGTGGGGTTCATATCACGACGAGGTTGAAACTTACCTTTGGATAGCCACTCAATAGGCAAATAGGTTAAACCTTTGATTTCATCACTGTTGCCATCACTAGGTGCATCGGCTTTTGTTGCTTGGGGCGCTAATAAAGCATCCAATCCCCGACCTAGACCTCTTTTTTTCATCGTCATATTTGTAACCTTAGTAGGATGTATCAGACCTTGTTTACGCTGTACTTTATACGATTGAGATCAAGCGCCTGATTTTCTAATAAATTCCCCCGCAAGCGCGAGGTAAGCAAGGGCACCACGGGATTTCTTTTCATAATGCAAAACAGGTATTCCATAGCTTGGGGATTCAGCAAGGCGAATATTACGCGGTATAACAGTATCGTATACCTTGTTGCCAAAATGCTTATGAAGCTGGCTGGAAACATCGTGAGTTAAGCTAGGCCTTGGGTCATACATGGTACGTAAGATCCCTTCTACCACCAGAGATGGATTCAAAGCTTGTGTTATTTTCTCTATGGTTTGCAGTAAAGCAGTTAAGCCTTCTAAAGCATAGTATTCACACTGTACCGGAATCAAAACCCCTTGAGATGCGGCTAAGGCATTCACGGTCAACATGTTCAATGCCGGTGGGCAATCGAGCAGAATATAATCAAACTCAGTATCGACTTCGTATAAGCCGGCGCGCAAGCGAGTTTCTTTACTCGGTAGGTCCAATAACACCACTTCGGCACCCGTTAAATCCCCATTTGCAGGCAAAACCCAATAATCGCCTGGTGACACTTTCTTCATCACCTCTTTGGCGCCATGGGTGCCAACCAACACATCGTATACACTAGTATCCAAATCTTCTTTGCTCAAACCACTGCCTGTGGTGGCGTTGCCTTGGGGATCTAAGTCGATCAATAGTACTCGGCGCTTCATCGCTGCCAACGACGCCGCTAAGTTTACGCACGTCGTCGTTTTTCCTACGCCGCCTTTTTGATTGGTCACCGCGATGATTCTTGCCATGTTTTATCCTTTACGCGCCATCACAACCATATGACGCTCAGCCTGAATAGTGGGCACATTGAGAGGTTCTACTGATATCACCGTTACCTCTTTTGGTAAGGCGGCTATTTCATCATGAGGATACATGCCTTTCATGGCCAAAAAATTACCCGTGTCTTTTGGTAAGGGCAATGTCCATGTGATCATGTCTTGTAGCGAGGCAAATGCTCGCGAAATAACATGATCGTATTGACCTTGATGAGCGTGTTTTTCAACGCGTTCGTTGGCGATGGTGACATTATCCATGCCCAAATCCATTTTTACCTGGGTAAGAAAACGCGTTTTCTTACCATTGCTGTCAAGCAAAGTGAATTGTTTTTCTGGGTAGCAAATCGCTAGCACCATACCAGGCAAGCCAGGTCCAGTCCCCACATCGATGATGTTTTGCCCAGTGATAAAGGGCAAGGTGGCCAAACTGTCCAGTAGGTGCAAGGAAATCATTTGCTCAACGTCACGAATGGCCGTGAGGTTGTAAGCTTTGTTCCACTTTTCAAGCAGCGTTAGATATTGAACAAGCGTCTGAATGGTGTCATCAGATACATCAGCGCCCAGTTGTTGGGCGCCTTTTTGAATGGTGTCAAAATGTGTCACAGTCGATCCATGTAATAAGGGATTGTCGGCTGATGATTTTAGGCACTTTTGCGCGCAATGGCACGTTTTTTAAGATGAATAAGCAATAAGGATACCGCCGCTGGGGTCACACCTTGAATACGCGATGCCGCCGCTAAGGTTTCAGGTCGTTGTTGTGTCAGCTTTTGTTTGATCTCATTGGATAAACCTTCCATTTTAGAATAGTCCAAATCATCGGGTAAAAGCGTGTTTTCTTGACGGCGTAATCGCTCAATGTCTTCTGCCTGACGAGTAATATAGCCCGCGTATTTTACGGCGATCTGAACTTGTTCTGAGACTTGCTCGTCGACCGGTTCATCTAACGCATTTTTTAAGTTCGCCACATCCGCATAGACAATATTTGGACGTTTTAATAAATCCAACAAGCTGTATTCATGGCTAATAGGCGTTTCTAATTTGGGGTTGATCACTCCCGCTTCAGGGGAATTTGGTACGATCCAACTGGATTTTAAGCGTTGTGTTTCTTGTTCTATGGCGTCGCGTTTTTGACAGAAAGCAGCCCAGCGTGCATCGCTTACCAAACCTAATTCACGACCTTTTTCTGTTAGACGCATATCGGCGTTGTCTTCGCGCAGAATCAAACGATATTCAGCACGACTCGTAAACATTCGATAAGGTTCTTTGGTGCCCATGGTGATGAGGTCGTCAACCAACACCCCTAAATAAGCTTCATCGCGACGTGGTGTCCAAGGGTCTTTTTCTTGTGCTAACAACGCCGCATTGGTACCTGCCAACAAGCCTTGTGCACCCGCTTCTTCGTAACCGGTTGTGCCATTAATCTGGCCCGCAAAGAACAACCCCGGCATGTGTTTGGTTTCAAGTGAATACTTTAAATCTTGCGGATTAAAGTAGTCGTATTCTATGGCATAGCCTGGACGGATAATATGAGCGTTTTCCATGCCCTTCATCGAACGAACCAAGTCTATTTGCACATCAAATGGCAAAGAAGTTGAAATACCATTGGGATACAACTCATGAGTGGTTAACCCCTCAGGCTCGATAAAGATCTGATGAGAATTTTTGTCCGCAAAGCGCACTATTTTATCTTCAATGGAAGGGCAATAACGTGGGCCAATCCCTTCAATGACACCAGTATACATAGGTGAGCGATCCATACCGGCGCGAATAATGTCGTGTGTGCGTTCATTAGTATGAGTGATAAAACACTCTATCTGACGAGGGTGCATGGCACGGTTGCCCATGTAAGACATAATAGGAGTAATATCATCACCTGGTTGAGCCTGCATCTGAGAAAAATCCACACTGCGAGCATCAATGCGCGGTGGTGTACCGGTTTTTAATCGATCAACCCGAAAAGGCAAGGCGCGTAACTTTTGTGCTAAGCCAATAGATGGTGGATCTCCTGCTCGGCCACCAGCATGGTTTTCTAAACCGACGTGGATAATGCCACCTAAAAAGGTACCGGCGGTCAACACAACGGTCTTACTTTGAAATCGTATACCTGTTTGTGTCACAACACCGCGTGCCTCTCCGCCTTCAACGATGAGGTCTTCAACAGATTGTTGGAACAACCAAAGATTTTCTTGGTTCTCTAACATGTGGCGAATCGATGCTTTGTATAAAATACGGTCTGCCTGGGCTCGGGTTGCTCTTACAGCAGGTCCTTTACGGGAATTGAGAGTACGAAATTGAATACCCGCTTGATCTGTTGCCAACCCCATTGCGCCATCCAAAGCGTCAATTTCTTTGACGAGGTGAGATTTTCCTATGCCACCAATCGCAGGGTTACACGACATCTGCCCTAATGTCTCAATGTTGTGAGAAAGCAATAAGGTTTTTACCCCCATGCGTGCTGCAGCAAGCGCTGCTTCTGTACCGGCATGTCCGCCACCAACGACGATCACATCAAAGCGACTTGGGAAATCCACAGGAACCTCGGTATTACTAATTAAATAGAAAACAATGAATAAAAATCGAACAGCTATCGATAAGGCCGCCTAGTATATAGGCAAAATTCTAAAAAGAAAGGCGTCACCCACTCCATTACCCGGTCATCAATATTAATATATTAAGTAAGTATATAAGATCTTTTATGTTTGTTATGTTTATGTAACAAGCAAAATTCTGTTGATAACAAATTATTTTATATATAAATCATTGCCTTATGAACATAACATCTTGTTAATCGACCCCTTCCTTTCCTGTTATGTGGATAACCCTTTCTTGTGCATAAAACCTTAACTTATACACTCGAGATTTTTCGCCCCCGACTTATTAAAAACTGTGCAAAACTTCTTATTGACCTATCACCAAACTTATCAACAAGGCACTTTTAGCTATCCGAACTGTATAACATAATGTTTATTAACAGTTTTTTGTTGATTAAGTCGATTTTATGGGCTTTTTTTAAGAAATTTAATCCACAACGAAAAAAAATAAAAAAAGTGACATTCGTCTTGTTAACTGAGATCAAGGAATGTGCATAATTCGAAGAGAGTAAGGAAAATGGTACTTTGTGGTAGCGTAAAATTAGAATAAAGCGCTTTGATTTATACACTGTGTGTAACTTTTTGGCAGTGCGACCCACGGGTTTGATTTATGTAGTCGACTGGTCTATATTAAAAAATCAATATGATAACTCTGATGATAAAGCCATTGCAGGAAACCAGTTTGATGGAAGTGATCAACAAGCCGCGCCGCGGTCGGCCGAAAAAGTCCGCAACAGAAGGGATGGATACCCGCGAATCTTTGTTGCGCGCTGGTATGTCGATGTTGACAGAAAGTGGTTTTTCACAAAGTGGCATAGACCCTATTCTAAAGTCCGTTGGCGTGCCTAAAGGCTCTTTTTATTACTATTTTTCCAGTAAAGAAGCCTTTGGTTTGGCCGTTTTGGCTCGCTATCGACGCTACTTTGAAGCCAAACTTGATGGTTTTTTATTAGACGACGCGTTTTCGCCGTTGGAGCGGTTACAACGTTTTGCCTTGGATGCACAAGATGGCATGGCGCGTCATGATTTTAAACGTGGCTGTTTGGTTGGCAATTTAGAGCAAGAATCCAGCCTATTGTCGGAAGCTTTTCAACAGGCACTGCAAGATACTTACGCAAGCTGGCAATTTCGTGTGGCGATTTGTTTACAAGAAGCGAAAAAGCAGCAGTTAATGGCAGAAAACAGCCAAATAGACAGGCTGGCACAGGTATTTTGGATGGGCTGGGAAGGCGCTGTGCACAGAGCGCGATTGGAAAAAAGCAGTCAGCCTCTGAGTGTATTTATTGATTTTTACCTTGGCGCTATTCAACGAAACTAGACGCTAAGATTCCTACCAAATCGATTGATTTGGTTTTTTAACTATTTTAATAGACGATTGGTCTATATTGGAGGCACTATGTTTAAGGGCTTATTAATCACTCAAGAAACCGACAACGACAGAAAAAAAAGCGTGGCTACTGTTACCGAGCTAAACGAAAACCAGCTGCCTGAAGGCGATGTTCTGATCGATGTGCAATACAGCACGTTGAACTACAAAGACGGTTTGGCGATTACGGGCAAGGGCCCCGTCGTTCGTTCTTTTCCAATGGTGCCTGGCATTGATCTAGTCGGTAAGGTGTTGGAAAGTGATTCATCGCGTTTCGCGCCCGGAGACCTGGTTGTGTTGAATGGTTTTGGTGTGGGTGAAGCTCATTGGGGTGGGCTTGCAGAGCGAGCACGATTAAAAAGTGAATGGCTTATTCCGCTGCCTGAAGGCATAGAGGCGAAACAATCTATGGCCATAGGCACAGCGGGTTACACGGCCATGTTGTCTGTATTGGCGCTGGAAAAACAAGGCGTGACACCAGAGTCAGGGGATATTTTGGTAACAGGTGCCAATGGTGGGGTTGGCAGTTATGCGATTCGCTTACTGAATCGTTTGGGTTATCGTGTTGTAGCGTCTACAGGCCGAATGGAAGAAGCAGACCATTTAAAAAGTCTTGGTGCCAGTGACGTCATAGATAGACATACCCTGTCGGAGCCGGGCAAACCCTTACAAAAAGAGCGTTGGGCTGGAGTAATCGATTGCGTGGGCAGCCATACTTTGGCCAATGCCTGTGCCAGCACACAATACGGTGGGGTGGTGACTTCCTGCGGTTTGGCCCAGGGCATGGATTTTCCGGCGTCGGTTGCGCCTTTTATCCTTCGTGGCGTAAAACTGATTGGTATCGACAGCGTAATGAGACCGCTAAAAGATCGAATGGAAGCGTGGCAGCGTTTGAGTGAACTGCTCCAAGCAGAGGATTACGATGCCATCAGCGAAGAGATTCCCTTGGATAAGGTGGTAGAAACGGCCTATAAATTGCTTGATGGTCAAGTACGAGGTCGAGTATTGGTGAACATGAAAGCGTAATAATTCGCGCTTTGTGTTTCCTTGCTGCGACGGACATTGTATTCAGAAAGGAGCCAATATGAAGATTGTGATTGCACCGGATTCGTTCAAAGAAAGTCTTACTGCTTTGCAGGTCGCCAATGCGATTGAAAACGGCTTTTATCAGATTTTTCCTGATGCACATTATCTAAAAGTGCCTATGGCCGATGGTGGCGAAGGCACGGTGCAATCCATGGTGGATGCGACACAAGGTCAAACCATTGACCTTGAAGTGACAGGGCCACTGGGCAATAAAGTGATGGCGCAATACGGTATTTTGGGGACGACCGCAGGCCAGACTCCAACGACCGCCGTGATTGAAATGGCCTCGGCGTCTGGTTTGCATCTGGTGCCTCGAGAGCAGCGTGACCCTCTTTATACCACCAGCTTTGGCACCGGAGAACTGATCAAAGACGCCCTTGACCGAGGCATAAAACACATCGTGCTGGGCTTGGGGGGCAGCGCTACGAACGACGCAGGCGTCGGACTTGCTCAAGCGTTGGGCATTCAATGCCAAGACGATCAGCATCGAGAGCTGGCTTTTGGCGGTGCGGCGCTCGCACAATTGCGCCATATTGATGTGAGTCAGGCTCACCCTCTGCTCGCTGATTGTCGTGTGGAAGTGGCTTGCGATGTCGACAACCCCTTGTGTGGCGATCGTGGTGCATCAGCGATTTTTGGCCCGCAAAAAGGTGCTACCCCCGAGATGGTTGTAACACTCGATAACGCCCTAGGGCATTTTGCCGATGTGTTAGTGCAGCAAGGTTTTACCGATCATCGATTGGAAGCGGGCGTGGGAGCCGCAGGCGGTATGGGCTTAGCCGCCAAGGTGTTTCTTAATGCCACATTAAAACCCGGTATTGAGATTGTTATGGACACGGTTGGGTTAGGCAAAGCCTTACAAGGTGCCGATCTTGTCATCACCGGCGAAGGCCGAATGGATGGCCAAACGGTGTTTGGTAAAACCCCAATGGGGGTGTTGAAAAAAGCCTTAGCAAATAAGGTGACAACCATTGGTATTGCTGGGTGTTTAGGTCAAGACGCCGAGGCGATTTTAGACCACGGCATGTCGGCTATTTTCCCGATTATTCCTACCCTCGACACCTTAGATACGGTACTAGCGCAAGCCGAAAATAACCTGATCAACACATCGCGCAACATCGCCTCGATACTTAAGCTGGGCAAAAATCTCGCGTAAGCATCGACGCTTTGTTGTAACAACCGTTGTCGTGATAACCCTTATTTACCGATACAAAATGAGCCAAAGATACGTCCCAGCAAGTCATCACTGGTGAAAGCGCCAGTGATTTCACTGAGTGCTTGTTGCGCTTCTTTAAGGTCTTCGGCCAATAATTCCCCAGCGCCGTAACCCTGTAGTTGTTCGTTGCCAGCGTCTAAAAAGCGTTTGGCTTTGTTAAGCGCTTCTATGTGTCGACGACGGGCAATAAAACCTCCTTCTGTGGTGCTGTCGAAGCCCATAACGGCTTTTAGATGGCTGGTCAGCCCATCAATGCCCTGCCCTGTTTTGGCAGATAAAGAGATCACAGGGACGCCTGAGACTGTCTCAGTGCCGACGTTTTCTTTGGTTAAATCCACTTTGTTGCGCACCAGCGTCAGATGTTTGGTGTCGCCCAGTTTTTCCATAAATTCAGGCCAGATCTCGCTGGGATCTTTGGAATCAATGGCTTGGCTGTCGACCATCATCAAGATGCGATCGGCTTTGCTGATTTCATCCCATGCCCGTTGAATCCCAATGCGTTCCACTTCGTCTGGACTGTCGCGAAGCCCTGCTGTGTCTATGATGTGCAGCGGCATCCCATCTAGGTGAATATGTTCGCGCAATACGTCACGAGTGGTGCCTTCGATGTTGGTGACGATGGCGGAATCCTTGCCCGATAAAGCGTTTAATAAGCTGGATTTACCGGCGTTCGGACGCCCTGCAATCACCACACTCATGCCTTCACGAATCAAGGCGCCTTGATTCGCTTCTTTGAGCACATCCGCTAGCTTGGCCTGAATGCCTGCTAATTCATTGGCGACCTTGCCATCGCCGATAAAATCGATTTCTTCTTCTGGAAAATCAATGGCGGCTTCCACATAGATACGCAAGTGAATTAAGGCTTCAACCAGCTCATCGACGCGTTTTGAAAACGCACCTTGCAGAGATCGCAACGCGCATTTTGCCGCTTGCTCTGAGGTACTGTCGATCAGATCCGCAATGGCTTCCGCTTGGGTTAAGTCCATTTTATCGTTCATAAAGGCGCGTTCAGAAAATTCACCAGGTCGCGCTAAACGTGCTCCTAAGGCCACACAATGGCTCAGCAGCATGTCCATGATCACCGGACCACCATGACCCTGTAGCTCAAACACGTCTTCCCCCGTAAAGGAATTTGGCCCTGGAAAGTAGAGCGCCAGACCCATGTCGAGCTGGTCGTTTTGTGCGTCGTTAAAAGGCACATAATGGGCGTAACGGGGTGTCGGTTCAAAGCCGACAATTTGCTTGGCAATGGCCAAACTTTTCGGGCCGGATAAACGAATAATACCAACACCACCACGGCCAGGAGCAGTGGCTTGTGCGGCAATGGTGTCTTGGTCGGTGGCGTATTGGAAATCAGTCATAATCAAACCCAGTGTTGTTTGGTCGATAAAGTCATTTGATGGTCGAAGTGGCTGTTTGGCGATGCATGGATAGTGACAAAAAAGGCCTCCCAATGGGAAGCCTTTTTGATTCAAAACACCGCGCAATGT
The DNA here is from genome assembly GCF_018145875.1 of Marinomonas vulgaris. Taxonomy (GTDB): domain Bacteria; phylum Pseudomonadota; class Gammaproteobacteria; order Pseudomonadales; family Marinomonadaceae; genus Marinomonas; species Marinomonas vulgaris. The sequence goes on from NZ_JAGSSV010000003.1 coordinate 92,464, forward strand.
TGCGTATTAGGCTTCTTTTTCAATGCGTTTGGTAATGATGTACTGCTGCACGATCGACAAGGTGTTGTTGGTTACCCAGTACAGAACCAAACCACTTGGGAACCACAAGAAGAAGAAGGTAAATGCGATCGGCATAATCTTCATGATGCGTGCTTGCATTGGGTCTGGAGGCGTTGGATTCAACATCTGTTGTCCCAGCATACTCAAGCCCATCAGTATAGGCAGAATGAAGTACGGGTCCATAACCGACAAATCGTTGATCCACAGGAAGAAAGGCGCGTGACGCAATTCAACCGATTCCATCAATACCCAATACAAAGAAAGAAACACGGGCATTTGCACCAATATAGGCAAACAACCACCCAACGGGTTGATTTTTTCTTTCTTGTACAGCGTCATCATGGCTTGCGACATGGCTTGTCTGTCGTCGCCGTGTTGCTCTTTAAGCTTGGCAATTTCAGGACCGAATTTGCGCATTTTCGCCATAGAACGGTAGCTGGTGGCCGACAACTTGAAGAAGATGGCTTTCACACACACTACCACTAGGATGATGGCGATACCCCAGTTGATGACGAACGATTGAATCAAGGTCAACAACCAAAACAAGGGTTTCGCTAACCACCACAACCAGCCGTAATCGACAGTTAATTCTAGGTTTTCAGCGGTATCTTGCAGATGATCTTGCAGTTTTGGTCCCACATAAAACGTGGAGCTCAAAGTGCCTTGAGTGCCCGGTGCAATTTCAACCGCGGAACCGGTGAAACCTATGATGTTAAAGTCACCATTAGTACGTGCTTGCATGGTCACTTTTTGACCCTGCTCTGGCACCCAAGCGGACACAAAGTAATGCTGAAGAATCGCTACCCAACCTTGTGTTGTTGAGGTTTTAATAGGCTCTTCTGCCATGTCAGAGAAAGAAACTTTACTGTACTTGGTTTCTTCGTCTGAAATCGCACCACCCAGATAAGGCTGTAAGCCCATGCTGGTGGCTTGACTTGGATCTGGTGTATTGTCGCGTTTGATTTGCGCGAACAAGTTACCGCGCCATGTAGACGCCGCCGCATTGTCAACGGTAATCAACTGACGGATACGGTATTTACCCTGCATAAAGCGGAAGGTTTTGGTGTATTTCACCCCGTTTGCGTCTGTGTAATACAGATTTACATCCAGAGAGTCTTGGCCTTGCTCGAGTGTGTAAGACGTTTGTTCAGACTGATAAACAGGACGACCTTCTGATGAAGCATCTGGGCCATTTTGACCGATCAAACCGCTTTGCGTGACGTAGGTTTGCTCGCTGCTGTCTTCTAAAATGACAAAAGGATCGGGTTTACCCAATTCTTTTTTATACTGTAAAAGCGCCGCACCAACAATATCGCCACCAATCGGATTAATCGACACACGAAGTGTATCTGTGGTGACTTCGATCAATTTGCCAGGAGCGATTTGTTGTGCGCTGTCTGGAATCTCGCTATTGGCTTCGTTAGCGCTTTGAATTGCCATTGGCAAATCATTGTTGGCTTCGAGGTTTGTCTCGGTGGGAGACTGAGTGCTTTGGGCAACGCTTTGCGTGGACTGAGGACCATAATCCTGGCTCCACTGCAAAAACAGTAGGTAGCCACTGATAAAAAGCGCACCCCATAAAAAGTAACGTCTGAAATCCATGGTATTCAACTAATTTGTTTGGTTGGACAATAGGTTCACAGAACCCTTATAAAAATCACGCGCTATTAAACCAGCCTTTGGCAGTTTTTTCAGCCTATTTCTGCTTAGAGAGGTCGCGTTTTTTAGTTTGAGATGGTTTTTGTGCTTTTTTCGCCAGCTGATCCCACGCTTTATTCAGTCTTTTGTCTAAATCGGCGTTATCAAGCTCTTTGATTCCTTGTCTAGCAAGAAAAACAATGTCTAAGCCAGCCAGTGGCATTTTGTGATGGCGAAAGGAATCCCGTACCAAGCGTTTGATACGATTCCGGCCTACCGCACGTTTGTCCGTTTTTTTCGACACAATAAGACCTAACCGAGTGTGGTTGTCATCTCGTTTTCGTGCCAATAAAAGGAATTCGCCTGCGAAGACTTTGGAGGAGGTGTCATTAAAGACAGATTGATAATCCCCGGCATTCAGAAGTCTGACATGCCGAGGAAAACAATAATCGGTCATCAGCGGGATTATGCGCTTAGTACCTTGCGTCCGCGAGCGCGACGACGAGCGATAACTTGACGTCCGCCTTTAGTAGCCATACGGGCACGGAAACCGTGGTTGCGTTTGCGTTTAAGAACGCTAGGTTGGAAAGTTCTTTTCATCTTAATTCTCTCACTGAATGCAGTGTTTGAGTTTTGAGGGTTAGCGGCCGCCAAGCCTCTACATTTGATCGTCAAATCAGGGCGCGGATTTTAGAGGCTTTTTTGCACAAATTCAATGTTTATTGCTCCATAAATCGTTAAAAAACAACGCACAAATCATTAAACACTTATCAACAGAGTTTGTATTAAAAAGTGGATAATAAAAAAAGCTAGCCATTTAGTTATCCACTGATAAAAATCCTAGATAAATATGTGCATAAGATTCAAAAAGATAGCGGCTTGTTCACATGTGAATAAGTGGCGAGTAGATGAAAATTTTATAGTGGATAACTGCCATGGATATACACAAAAAGTATTTTTATCTACCGCTGTGCATAACTTTTCCTGTGATTATTATTTTCCTTTTGCACATTGTGCAGGGCTTTTTTCTATTTATGTGTGGATAACTTTATAGTGGCGATGTAAAATCCGCTTCTTGTCTGTCACTCAACCAGGGAGTACGTCTACAGTGTCTTTGGAACATTGGAATCTTTGCCTGCAGCGCTTGCAGGGTGAGTTTTCCACCTCTCAGTTCAACACCTGGATTCGTCCATTGCAGGCTGAAATGACGCCGAATGGCGACCTGTGCTTAAGTGCACCAAACCGATTTGTGTTGGATTGGGTGAGTAACAAATATCAAGCGCGCATTAAAGAGCTTTTGTCTGAGTTTGCTGGTGACGGTTTGGCGCCAGCTTTAAAGCTAGAAGTCAAAGCACAACACTTTGCGCAACCCAACACGGCGTCACCGCCACCACCACCTGTTTCCAGTGCCCCACCGATTAGCCCATTGAACAATGAAGTGGTGCGAGAGTCGGGTTATCGTCCAGGGTTCGGTTTGATGGACGAAGAAGAAGGCACCCCCCACGCCGACTTAGAGTTTGAAGCGCCTTTGACCTTGTCGGCCAATGGTCGTGGCTTACGTGGCGAGCTTGAACCTTATGAACAAGGCCAATTGCCTTTGACGGCACCAAAACGCAAGGTGCAAGTGGAAGGCGGCATCAATCACGGGGCGAATCTAAACAATTCTTTTACCTTCGATAATTTTGTTGAGGGTAAATCTAACCAACTTGCTCATGCTGCAGCGTTGCAAGTGGCCGAAAACCCAGGCGGTGCTTACAATCCATTGTTTATTTATGGTGGCGTGGGTTTGGGTAAAACTCACTTAATGCAAGCCGTCGGCACAGAGTTAATGCGCCATAACCCCAATGCGAAAGTCGTGTATTTGCACTCAGAGCGTTTTGTGGCCGACATGGTAAAAGCCTTACAACTTAACGCGATCAACGATTTTAAGCGCTATTACCGCTCGGTAGATGCTCTATTGATCGACGATATACAATTTTTTGCTGGTAAAGATCGCACCCAAGAAGAATTTTTTCATACCTTTAATGCCTTATTAGAAGGCGGTCAGCAGATGATTTTGACTTGCGACCGCTATCCAAAAGAAATTCAAGGCTTGGAAGATCGGTTAAAATCTCGCTTTGGTTGGGGGCTCACAGTGGCGATTGAGCCGCCTGAATTGGAAACCCGTGTGGCGATTCTGATGCGTAAAGCCGATGAAAGCGGCATCAAGTTGTCTTACGATTCGGCGTTTTTTATTGCTCAGAAAATTCGCTCCAATGTGCGAGAATTAGAAGGTGCTTTGAAGCGCGTAATAGCGAACTCGCACTTTACGGGTCGCGCGATCACACCAGACTTTGTGCGTGAATCACTAAAAGACCTTTTGGCCTTGCAAGACAAGCTGGTGAACATTGATAATATCCAGCGCATTGTGGCGGAATATTACAAAATTAAGATCAGCGATTTGCTGTCGAAACGTCGCAGCCGCTCCGTGGCTCGACCTCGTCAGGTTGCCATGTCGCTGGCTAAAGAATTAACGAATCACAGCTTGCCGGAAATTGGCGACGCCTTTGGGGGTCGTGATCACACCACGGCACTGCATGCGATTCGCAAGATCAAAGAGTTACAAGACACGGATTCTGATATCCGTGAAGACTACAAACAATTAATGCGAATTCTGACCACCTGATGGTCTAAGACTTTGAGTTTACGAGGAAAATAATGAAATTTTCAGTCGTCCGCGAGACACTTCTTAAGCCACTTCAACTTGTGGCAGGTGTGGTAGAGCGCAAGCAAACCATGCCCGTCTTAGCCAATGTACTAGTGGAAGTAAGCAACCAGACCCTCACCTTGACAGGTTCCGATTCGGAAGTGGAATTGATCGGTCATTTAGCACTGGATGAGTGCGAAGAAGGTCGCATTACCGTGCCGGCTCGCAAACTGATGGACATTTGTAAAAGTTTGCCCGACAGCGCCGTGATTGAGTTCACCTTAGACGGTCAAAAAGCGGTAATTCGCTCTGGTCGCTCACGCTTTAGTTTGTCGACCTTGCCAGCCGAAGAGTTTCCGAACATCAAAGACATGCAAGGCGACTTAACGGTATCCATTGCGCAAAACAGCGTACGTCGTCTGATCGACCGTACGGGTTTTGCCATGGCCAATCAAGATGTGCGTTATTACTTAAACGGCATGCTGATGGAAGTGGCCGATGGGCAACTTCGCGTGGTGGCCACCGACGGACACCGTTTGGCGACGGCCGTGGAAGACGCTCAAGTCAGTGGTGATTTGACGCAAGTGATTGTGCCGCGTAAGGGTGTGTTGGAATTGAACCGTTTGTTGAGCGACACCGACGAGCTAGTCGAGCTCACTATAGGCACCAACCACATTCGTGCCAAGGTGGCAGAATATGTATTTACCTCTAAATTAGTCGACGGTAAGTTCCCGGACTACCACCGAGTGATTCCCCGTAACAATGAAAAAATCATCATTGCGGATCGTTTAGAGCTGCGCCAAGTGTTTTTGCGTGCGTCTATCCTGTCTAACGAAAAATACCGCGGTGTACGCTTAATTCTATCGAACGGTATGTTGCAAGTGTTTGCCAACAACCCAGAGCAAGAAGAAGCCGAAGAGTCCGTGCTGGTGCAATACCAAGGCGACAACATGGAAGTGGGCTTTAACGTTGGCTATTTGTTGGACGTATTGGGCGTGGTCGACACTCAAGAAGTGCGCTTGTCCCTGAACGACTCCAACAGCAGCGCCTTGATCGAAGAAGCGCAAAGTCATGCGGCGCAATACGTCGTGATGCCGATGCGTTTGTAATCGCGTTTTTTGCCGTTAATACAGATCAAATGCTGGTCTTATCACCCGTTTGGCTTAGCACAAGAATGCTTTGCCAAGCGGGTTGTTTCTTCCCTCCAATGAAGGTGTAAGCCTTATGCCGCTGGTGCGTTTGGACATTTCCCATGTTCGCAACCTTTCTAGTGTGCGCTTTGAACCCTCGCCTCAAGTCAATGTGATTGTCGGTAAAAATGGCAGTGGCAAAACCTCTGTGCTCGAAGCGATCCACTTGCTGTCCTTTGGCCGCTCGTTCCGCAGTCACAAGCATAAAACCTACATTCAATACGATAACGACGCCTGTGTGGTGTTCGCTCAATTGCATCAAGCCCAAGGCAGTCCAGTTCGCGTCGGGTTACAGCGTCAGCGCGATGGTCACATTGATGTGCGTATTCAAGGTCAGCGAGCGCAATCTGTGATCGAATTAGCCGAACGCTTGCCGGTGCAGCTGATAAACCCTGATGCCTTTCGATTATTAGAGGGGTCGCCGAGCATTCGCCGCCAATTTATCGACTGGGGTGCCTTCCATTTCGACAAAGACTTCATTCAAGCGTGGCGAGGCTGGCAAAAAGCATTAAAACAGCGGAATACCTTGCTTAGACGTGGTAAAATATCCCTCAGTTTATTGGCCGCATTTGATCAAGAATTGATTCGATTAGGCGAGCAGGTGAATCAATCTCGCAAGGCGTACGTGACAAAATTGACACCGCATTTTGAGCGTGTTTTAGCGCAGTTGAGCGATGAACTGTCCGTGCAATTGCAGTTCTTTCAAGGCTGGGACGCGCAAAAAGATTTGCACATGGCGGTCGACGCCGGACGTGAACGAGACATCGAGCTAGGCTACACCCATACCGGCCCTCAACGAGCCGATTTGCGGGTGAAAACCGCCACAGGCGATGCCTTAGATAGCTTGTCACGGGGTCAGCAAAAGCTGGTGGTGTCGGCGCTGAAAATCGCGCAAGGTCAATTATTGATTGATATGGGCCGCCCTTTGGTGTTTTTAGTGGATGATTTGCCCGCCGAGTTAGACGCCAATCACCGACAAAAGTTGTGTCAGTTGTTGGAGTCGTTAAACAGCCAAATTTTTATTACCAGTGTTGAGCCTGATACCACGGATTTTACGTGGGCCAACACCACAGACGTTCGCCAGTTTTCCATGAATAACGGCGAGTTGTCTTTATTGAGCAAAGGTTTACAGGAGAGTTAAATGAGTGAAAATAATTACGATTCGTCCAGTATCAAGGTGCTCAAAGGCCTAGACGCTGTACGTAAACGCCCAGGAATGTACATTGGTGACACAGACGATGGCACCGGTTTGCATCACATGGTGTTTGAGGTCGTGGATAACTCCATTGATGAAGCCCTTGCTGGTCACTGTGACACCATTACCGTATTGATTCACCCTGATGAATCCATTTCTGTATCGGATAACGGCCGTGGTATTCCGGTCGATATCCACGAAGAAGAAGGCGTGTCTGCCGCGGAAGTTATCATGACGGTTCTTCATGCCGGTGGTAAATTTGACGACAATTCCTACAAGGTGTCCGGTGGTCTTCATGGTGTAGGTGTGTCCGTGGTAAACGCCTTATCAGAAGAACTGACGCTCACCATCCGCAAAAACGGTAATGTTTACGAGCAGCATTATGCCCACGGTGTACCTCAAGCGCCCTTGGCGATAGTCGGCGACACCGATGGTGCGGGCACGACGGTGCACTTCAAACCCTCTGCTGACACCTTTAACAACATTTTATTTATCTACGATATCTTGGCAAAACGCCTGCGTGAGTTGTCTTTCTTGAACTCAGGCGTCGCCATCAAACTCAAAGATGAGCGCAGTGGTAAAGAAGATTTCTTCAACTACGACGGTGGTTTGCGTTCTTTTGTTGAGCATTTGAACACCAACAAAACTCCGATCAACGACATTTTTCACTTCATTTGCCAGCGCGATGACCTAGAAGACGGCATCGCGGTAGAAGTGGCGCTACAGTGGAACGAAGGCTTCCAAGAAAACATCTACTGTTACACCAATAATATCCCTCAGCGCGACGGCGGTACTCACTTAGCGGGTTTCCGTGGCGCCTTGACGCGAACCCTGAATAACTTCATCGAAAAAGAAGGCTTAGCGAAAAAACAAAAAGTGGCCACAACCGGCGACGATAGCCGCGAAGGCTTAACCGCCATTGTGTCAGTAAAAGTACCCGACCCTAAATTCTCTTCTCAAACCAAAGACAAGCTGGTGTCGTCGGAAGTAAAAACCGCCGTAGAGCAAGAAATGGCGAAGCGTTTTGCTGAATATTTGTTGGAAAAACCAGGCGAAGCTAAAATCATTGTTAACAAGATGATTGATGCGGCTCGTGCCCGTGAAGCGGCGCGCCGTGCCCGTGATATGACTCGCCGTAAAGGCGCGTTAGACATCGCCGGTTTGCCAGGTAAATTGGCCGATTGCCAAGAAAAAGACCCTGCGCTTTCTGAAATCTACCTAGTGGAGGGTGACTCGGCGGGTGGTTCGGCGAAGCAAGGTCGTGATCGTCGTACGCAAGCGATCTTGCCACTGAAAGGTAAAATCTTGAACGTCGAAAAAGCGCGTTTTGATAAGATGCTGTCGTCTGTGGAAGTGGGCACACTGATCACCGCACTGGGTTGTGGTATTGGTCGCGACGAATTTAACATCGAAAAGCTACGCTACCACAGCATCGTTATCATGACCGATGCCGATGTGGATGGCTCGCACATTCGTACCTTGTTACTGACGTTCTTCTTCCGTCAAATGCCAGAAATCATTGAACGTGGTCACATCTTTATTGCCCAACCTCCTTTGTTTAAGATCAAACGTGGTAAGCAAGAGCAGTACATCAAAGACGAGCCCGCGCTAGAGCAACACTTGATTGAGGTGGCATTAGATGGCGCGCACATGCACGTCAACGCTGATGCACCGGGCATTCAAGGGGAACATTTAGCGAAGTTAGTGCGTGATTACATTCGTATTGAAGCAGACATTGATCGTTTATCTCGTGTGTACCCTAAAGACGTAATGACCAAGCTTTTGTATTGCAAAGCCTTAACCCAAGAAAACCTTGCTAACGAAGCCGATGTTACCGAATGGGTTGAAGCGATTCGTCGTCAAATGCCACAAGATGCCCGTACCGGCTTCCGTTTCGATTTCTCGGTTGAAAAAGACGATGAACGTAACCTGTACCTACCTGTGGTCGATATCATGTCCCATGGTGTGTCTAATCGTTATCGCTTTGAAGGCGCCTTCTTCAACTCACCTGAGTACAAGCGCATCGTTGCCATGTCTGAAACCGTAGAAGAATTATTCGGTGAAGAATCTTACATCCAACGTGGCGAGCGTCGCGAGTCGGTGACAACCATCAGCGACATGAAAGCCTGGCTGATGAAAGAAGCGTCCCGTGGCATGACCATCCAGCGTTACAAAGGTCTGGGCGAGATGAACCCAGAGCAACTTTGGGAAACCACCATGGACCCAGATGCCCGTCGCATGTTGCGCGTGACCATCGACGACGCCGTCGCCGCCGACCAAATGTTCACCACATTAATGGGTGACGAAGTGGAACCGCGTCGTAACTTCATCCAAGAGAACGCCCTAAACGTCGCCAACTTGGACGTGTGATAGTGTTGCTTTAAGTTAGATCATTTAAACATCAAAAAGCCTCGACTTCTCAGAAGATCGGGGCTTTTTTGATTTTGGATGAGTATTTAGTTGAGATTAAAGTCACAGATAACGATGGTGGATTTACCGGCTCCACTGGGGCCGATAAGTCCAACAATCTCACCATCGGGCACCTCAAAACTGATGTCTTTCAATACACAAGGGCCAGATTTGTAGCGCATTTTTAAATGCTCAATTTTAAGCGCTGATTTTATTATGAACTGTTGGTATTTTTACGGTTTTTCAGCAGCAAGACGATAAAATAAGTGCCCCCTATGATAGCGACCATGGTACCAGCAGCTAATTGATTCGGATAAATAATGGTTTGCCCTATCCAGTCTGACAGTTGCAGCAAGCTGGCACCTAGTAAAGCGGATAACAACAGCTGAGGCAAAACAGTACGTGCTCCGAGCAAGCTGGCGAGATGGGGAGCGACAATACTGACGAAGGCAATGGGGCCGACCAGTGCCGTTACCGAAGCGCACAAGGCACCGGATAGAGTCAGCAAAAACACAAAGGTTGGCTTGACGGCAATGCCTCGTGCCGCAGCGGTTATGTTGCCCATAGACATGAGTGCTAGCACGCGGTGTAAGCTGACAATGAATAGGATCAAGATACTACTAATAAAGCATAATAAAATCGCTTGCTCTGGCGTGACTCGGTAGGTAGAGCCCGCTAACCAGCGCAAAATATCGTAAACCTCTTCTGTACCTCTCATCATGCTAAACTGTACCAGTGTTTCTATTAAAGCAGACAGCGCCACACCGGTTAAAATCATTGGAGCGGGTGCGAACCGAAAGCGTCGACCGAGCATGAGTAAGAATAACAACACCGCCATACTGCCTAGAAACGCAATGATGGGACCGAGCTCTCCCATGCGAATACCTAAAAAAGCGCTACAAGCTACCATAGCGAGTACGGCACCAGCGGATAAGCCCAATAAGTCAGGGCTAGCCAAAGGGTTATGAATGAGTCGTTGCATAATCACGCCTGATACAGCCATAGCTGCGCCTGCTGCCAGACTAGCCGTCAGTCGAGGCCATTTTAGTGACCAACTAAACGCATTTGGCCAATGAAGCACATAATGATTGTGCTCAAAATGGGAAAAGACGCCAAGAAACAGAATGACGATGAAGACGAAAAGCACCAGCAATAGTCGCTTTGTGGACAGCCCAGAGTGACTGACAATGGCCCGAAAACTGCTGTTTTCTGCCTGGGTTAAGCGTTGACGAATGAGCCAAACAAGCAAGGGTGCACCCAATAACGCTGTGGTTAACCCTGTTGGTACTATGTCTAAGCTGATCTTTCCTATAATAAGAGCAAGATTATCCGACATGATCAGTAGTAAAGCGCCGAGTAAACAGGACCAATAAAGCTCTGACGTTGCGGTTCTCGCTCCTACTAAACGCGCCAAATTAGGAGCGACCAAACCAAGAAAACCAATAATACCAACCATGGTAATGGCTGCGGATAGCATCCACAGGCCTGCAACCATGAGGATAAGAAATAAAGCGGTGACATTTAAACCACGCCCTGCTGCGCCCTTCTGCCCCAATTTTAATAAAGTCAGTGGTCTACCTGCGAAGAGCAATATGGCGATACCAATCAAGCAATGGGGCCATAACCAATGAACCTTGTGCCAACCATTTTGATTTAAATCCCCTGCTCCCCAAATGAATAAGTTTTGTGCGTATTGTTCATTCAACAAGACTAAAGCGGTTGTTATGGCACCAAATAGCAGGTTTACGGCCATGCCGGACAAGACGATGGACAGACCAGTCAGTTGGCGAATACCACTGATAAATAATACTAACCCTAAAGCAAGGAGCGACCCCATCATAGCGGCGGCGGCTTGAAAATGGGCCTGGCCTTCTGGCCAAAAAATGGCCAGGACTATAAGGCCAAGCCAAGCCCCGCTAGATGTGCCCAAGGTGGTTGGCGAAAGTAGTGGATTGCGAGTCAACTGTTGAATCACACTGCCGATTAAACCGATGGAGCCACCTACCAAGAGTGCCATTATCAATCTAGGTAAGCGGGAGTAAGCCCAGTCGACCTGATCAAAGTTTTGCATGATCTGTTGTTGAGAAAGTTGTCCTGTAACTATATCCCACTGGGTTTTTAATGTGATTTCTGTGTCTATTTGTAGGAGCGTTAGGCAAACGAAACCTAAAACAAAGAGAGCGGCATATTGCCCTTTTGTGCGGGAGGTGATCATTCTTTGTTCGCTAATTTGAGTAAGGCCGCGGTCATTGCTTCTGCCAAATATTGCAATGACATGGCTCCGCCGTAGGTCCAAGTGGACTCAACAGAGGCCACCCTGCCACCTTGTACAAAAGGCATGGCTTGCCATAACGGTGACTGATTGAGCTGCTCTTCTTGGTAAAAAGGTTGGAAGTAGAGCAAAACATCTTGGTCGATTGTTCGCAGAAATTTAAGTCTTTTTTGTTCTAATCCCCACTGACTATTTTTAATGACTATCGCCGGCTTAATACCGAGTGCCTCAAGCGCGTATTGTGGCATGGAATTTTCACCGTACACGTAAGCGGATGTTGTATTGGCAAAGCGCATACTGGTTACCTTAGGTAAACCATTCACAAAAGCGTGTTCAAGCTGAGTTCTGAGTGTGTTGAGTACCTGGCTGCGCTGTTTTAACTTCTGTAAGGCAATATCTTCTTTGCCCAAAAGTTTAGCTAGAGTCATGAAGTCTCTGTCGGCTTGTTCGGCGTTATTATGGTCTGCTCGGTAAGTATCGAATAGCATTACAGGAGCGATGGCTTCTAATCTTGATGCCATGTCTTTTAATGAGCTGCCAATCAAGATGATATCGGGTTTTAATTGTACAAGTTTTGCTAAATTAGGCTCTTCACGAGTGCCTATGCCCTCTGTGGAAGAAGGGATGGCCGGACGCTTTACCCATTCGTTATAGCCTTTGATATCGCCTGCGGCAATGGGTGGTACACCTAATTCGATGAGGCTTTCCGTTAAGCCCCAATTTAGTGAGGCAATACGAGTTGGTGTGACGGTTGATTCTGCCTTGATCCATGTGGAAAAGCTGAGCAGACACAGAATGAAAGCCGCTTTAAAAAAGGGTTGGCTGGGGGGCAGTGTCAACATACTATGGCTACCTTGGAATCATTTTCTGGGTGTTGGATCAATGTCATAGGAATGCCGTATAACGCTTCTAGAGGTCCGGCTTGCATGAGCTCCTTTGGTGCGCCTTGAAAGAAAACCTTACCTTGTTTCATGGCGACTATGTGATCGGCATATCGTGCAGCCAGATTGATATCGTGTAGGATCAATACCATGCCCTGCCCTGTTGTACGGTTAAGGGTTTGCAGTAAGTACATTAATTCGTATTGATGAGAAATATCTAATGCCGAGGTGGGTTCATCTAACAATAAGACGGGAGATTGCTGTGCCAGAAGCATAGCAATCCAGGCACGTTGGCGTTCACCACCGGATAGTTCTTCAATACATTGCTGGGCAAAGGGTTCGATGCCCACTTGGTGAATAGCCTGGTGAATAATGGCGTGATCAGAGGCTTGCATTCGTCCCCAGCTACCCCGCCATGGAAAGCGACCTAGTTGGACTAATTCTTCTACGATCAAACCAGAAGAAGAAGGCAGTTGCTGGGGAAGAAAAGCGATCTGTTGCGCTAGGGTTCGTTGAGAAAAAGTGCGCAATGGTTTGTCCGTAAAACAGATTTCGCCCTGATCAGGAGTAAGTTGACGAGCAAGACATTGCATCAGGGTGGTTTTGCCTGAGCCATTATGGCCCAGAATCACCGTTAGTTGATTGGTTGGAAGGGCAAGTTGAGGAACCTGTAAAATGGCTCTTTGACCTCTTTCGATCAACACATCAGTGAGCTTGTACATCTTGATCCTTGTTTGCTTTGTTCTTTTTAAGGCGTGGGCATTCTGCACACAGACCGCCATCATGACGACGAAAATGTAAGCAGCAAGTTCGTCTTGTAAAAGTCAAGGCTGTATCATCATGATGCAGTCGTTCTCTTGGTGTGAGCGGTAGATCTAGCGCATTTGCCCATAATGTGAACTCTTCTATGATGGTATGTTTATTTTCTAAGATCGTTGGTCTTTCATGAAAGTGCTCTAGCGCAATTTTTTGGGCCACCAGAAGAGAGGTCATAAATTGATCGGCCAACAAAGCTTGGTACAAGACGTTATTGCCACCAAATTGTTTAAGATGCTCGCTTTTCAATACATCAAATAAGCCTTTAAGCTGAGTCGCGGCGTGAACAATTAGGGATAAGTGGTTACCAGTAAACCAAATACTCTTTTTTTGCTCTAACGTGCGATCGGGTAAGGCGTAACCAGCAATGTAAGCACCCTGTTGACTCTGGTGTAAATGGCTTAGAGTATTGGGTACCTGTTTAAGGTGATAGACACAAATCAAAGCTAGGTAGATGGGTTGCCAGCAGCTCAGACCCCAAGATCTAACGCGCCAGTATGGAGCACCTGCTTCAGGGTGTGCCTTACGTAATTCGTGATGCATCTTTGCTAAGAAGCCTGCTGTCGAATGTATCGACAGAAGACGTTCATTTTGATGCAAATCTGTACCCAATTCTCTTCCTTCAAGAATAGGAATACAGGCTTTGCTTGAGTGAAAAAGAGAGTCTAACGACCTTTCCATATTAGTGCCTCAGATCGTTAGAAATCATACCGACCACTTATTTCGAAAGAGCGATCCGCGCCATACCAGCAGTTGTCTGTGTCGTAACAGCTGTAGTAGGTTTCGTCGAAAGCGTTGGTAACAGCGAGTTTTACACTTGCTCCTTTCCAGTTTGCAGACAACTGAGCTAAATCGTAACCAACAGACAAATCCACTAAAGTATAAGAAGGCACAGTGTCTGAATTTTCTGCATCGACTTGCATAGAGCCAACATAGCGTAGACCTGTACCAAAAGAAGCCCCTGCTAACGCGCCTGAATCAGGAGCGTAATTCAACCAAGCACTAAATTGTTGCTCTGGTGTCCAGATGGGGGTGTTGCCTGCTATTCCGCTATTGTCTTTTGTTACCTCCACGTCTTGCAGAGTGTAAGCTACTGAGACACTCCCCCTTGGTGTTAATGCTTGTTTTGCTTCTAGTTCAAGTCCTCTAGCGCGTACTTCACCCACTTGGATTTTGTCGTATGCTGTTCCATTTGGGTCATTGGTTAGCACATTGCTTTTGATAATTTCGAAGACAGTGGCGCTGGTGGTTAGACCACGAGACTGATATTTCAAACCGGTTTCCCACTGGTTTGCTGTCGATGTGTCAAAATCATTGCCATCTTTATCTGAGCCGCTAACAGGTTCAAAGCTTTGAGCGAAATTGATGAAAGGAGAGATACCATTATCAAACTCATAAAGTGCACCAACCCGACCACTAAATTGGTTTTGATCTATTTTTGTTGTCGCATCGGCGCCATATTTCGTACCGGTTTCTTCGTATGAAAAACGGTCATAGCGGCCACCTGCTAGTAACACCCAGTTGTTCAAGCGAACTTGGTCTTGTATATATAAACCGGTTTGTTTCTTTTTGATGGTGAAGTCACTGCTGTACCCAGAGGCTGCAAAGTCTAAATCACTGGCGATGATTTGATAATAATTTGGATCATATAAATCAATACTTGGTGCGACAGCATCTTCATATTTAATATCGGAAGTCAGTGTTAGATAATCTACACCGAACAACACATTGTGTTCTGCTTCACCAATATCGAAGATTGCTGATAATTGGTTATCAAGGTTGATTCCTTTAGTTGACTCGTCAGTTAGGTATGCCCGACGGTTTAGTGTCCGTTCATCGCTGTCAAGACCTGTTGAATAAGTATTCTCTTGATAGGCTTCGGCGATGGTGACACGAGCATTCTGCATAAAGCTCCATGTCTGATTGATACTATGGTCGAGTTTGTAACCTAAGAGAAGTACATCTCTATCGTATGTTTCCCAGTTAGCGTCACCAGCGTAGGCGCTGTCACTGAGTTGTCCGTTAATATTACTATAAACGGTACCTCGACTAGGTAAGGATGAATATACTCCCATAGAGGGGTCGTTTTGATAATACATATTTAAGTTGAGTTGAGTATCCGCGCTAAGATCGAGATCAAGAGAGGGTGCGATCAACATACGTTTGTTTTCAGAAGTGACCGCTTGTCCATCAGACTCTGATATTTTGGTGATAAGTCGATATCTTGCGCTGTCACTTATGGCTCCAGTGGTGTCAAGGCTAACTTCTTTTTTGCTGTCGCTACCGACGACGACTTCCAGAGAGGTTTTTTCTTCATCCTGAGGTACTTTGCTGATGATGTTTACCATACCACCAGGTGGCATTTCGCCATATAAAGTGGAGGTTGGGCCTTTGAAAATCTCGATTTGTTCAACGGTAGACATGTCGATTTGAGGCTGTAAATTCCAGTCGTTGTACAATAATGGCAAACCATCTAGTAAAACAGTGTCGTTATCAAAACCACGAATATTGAATAAATCTAAGCGCGAGATTGCTCCGCCGCGTAGTTCAGTATTTACGCCAGCGCTGTAACGAACCGCTTCAGAAACACTTTCAACGCCAAGAGACTCTAGGCTTTCAGCATCAATGATAGAAATGGCTTGAGGTGTTTCTTCTGGATCAAGCTGTGTTTTTGTTGCGGTATTACGGTATGTCTGTCCTTTGACTTCTAGAGTGCTGAGTTGGTCTACGATAATATTTTCTAACATTGTTGAGTCTGCTGTGTCTTCTGCGAATACATGAGACGATGCAGAGAGTATGGCAACTGCGAGCATGGTAAGAGGGAAATGCACGGCCGGTTTCATGGTTTACTCCAGTAATAAGATACGATCACGTTTGATAATGGATATCATTATATAAACCAAGTTTAGATAAAACTTAACGTTTTGGTGCATCTTGATAAAGAATGTGAGCGTCATACACTTGTTTATGTCTGGTGTTTCCCTGCTATCTCGGTCGAATTGGTAACCAATATTCCATATAACTGGATGGATCTTTGGGGTCGTAACCTGGCTCGTATTTCTCCAGCTCATAGCCAGAAATACCATCGTAATTTGACTGTGGTAACCAATAAGACAAGCACCAGGCGACGTTTTTTTCAATGGCAGCGACTTTTCCTTGCACAGGAATCACTGCGTATTCTTGTGGCGGAACTTGTAAGGTATCTAAATCACGAGATGGGCATTTATTGGGAGCATGGGTTAAAAAGCCCGCCCAATAGTGCAGTTGGTTAGGGTGGTCAACTTGGTCCCGAGTATCTATTACACCGATAGGCTGAATGCTGTCGACTAGCATGGTAGGTGGGTTTAGCGCCTGCCAAAGCTTAGGAACCCGCTCTAGAAAGTTAGGTGAAGAGGAGAATAGCCCACTGATCCAGTCGTGTTTGCCTTGAACATGAAACGCGTCATGACTTTCAATACGGATTTGAGTAAACGACAAAGGCGACTTTTCATCATCTTGATGCTTGTTTTCACGAGGACACAGAGGAGTACGCAAGCCTTGGCGCTTTCCTCGCAGGCGATACTCTCTTGGGGTGCAATGAAAAAACTGCTTAAAGGCGCGGGAGAAACTGATCTCGGAATCAAAGCCACATAGAATGGCGATATCCAAGTGCTTGGTTTTGCTCGAGAGCAATAGTTCAGCCGCTTTGCTCAAGCGCAGTTCGCGAATGTATTGTGCTACGGTTATTCCGGTTGCTTGACCAAAAACACGTTGAAATTGCCAACGGGACCAGCAGCTTTTCTCAGCAAGATCTGCCACATTGATGGTTTCATCGAGGTGTTCGTGAAGGTAATCTAATACCTTTTCAATGCGAGTGAAGGTGTTTTGCTTTGGCATAGCAGAGCGCTCAAATATCAGTCGTTTAGATAATAACCATTATCATCTAAACGACTCCATAATGCCAATTTTGACCGCAAAGACTGATGCTTTGTAAGCTAAATACCTAATTTATCACGCATGTTGTAGTACACAGCGCCAACGGCGGTGTAAGGAATGCGAAGCATGCGGCCGCCGGGGAATTGATACTGAGGCATGCTGGCGAAGACGTCGAAGCGTTCGGTGTCGCCGTGGATGGCATCAGAGAGAATCTCGCCCATAAGATGGGAGTTGGTGACGCCGTGGCCAGAATAGCCTTGAGCGTAGTAGAGATTGTCGCCGATTTTACCCACTTGCGGCATGCGCATCATGGTCAATAGGAAGTTACCTGTCCAAGCAAAGTCGATTTTCGCATCCTTGAGAATCGGGTAGGTTTTGAGCATTTTCGGCACTATGATGGACTCAATTTTACCCGGATCTCGTGCGCCATAGGTGGTGCCGCCGCCGTAAATCAGGCGACCGTCCCCAGACAAACGGTAATAATCCAATAAATAGTTACAGTCTTCTACACAGCGATCTGTTGGTAACAGTTGCTTTTGGATGTCTTCTGGTAGGGGCTCGGTAGCGATGACCTGAGTGCCACATGGCATGGCTTTTTTCTCAATGTCCGGCAATAAACCAAACATATAGGCGTTACCAGCGACGACCACGGTGTCAGCGATGACAGTGCCTTGCTTAGTAACAACCTTGCCGGGTTTGCCCTGTTCAAGACGAACTACTTCGGAATCTTCAAAGATTTGACCACCCAAGGCTTCGAACGCTTTCGCCTGACCCAGTACTAGGTTCAAAGGCTGAATGTGCCCGCCTTTACGATCTAGTAATCCACCAGCATAACGGTCTGAGCCGATATGGTCTTGAATTGACGACGCTGAAAGCAGCTCTAGTTCGTTGTGACCATGGGATTCCCACAAGGCTTTTTTGGCTTTGAGGTCTTCAAATTGTTTTGGATTACAGGCCGCAAACACATTACCGTGTTTTAGGTCGCAATCGATGTTGTATTTCTCGATACGATGGCGGATTAACTCAGAACCAGCAAAGGCCATTTTGGCCATTTTTTTGCCAATCTCGTCGCCATAGCTGTTAAAAATATAATCGATGTCGCGGTTAAAGCTGTTGACGATCTGACCGCCGTTACGACCCGATGCACCAAAGCCGATACGAGTACCTTCTACGACGATGACTCGCTTACCCTTCTCAGCCAAGCTCAACGCGGTTGAAATGCCAGTGAAGCCGGCACCCACCACGCAAACATCGCAGCGATGTTCACCGGTCAGTTGAGGGCGAATGACTTTGTCGTTAGCAGAGGCCGCGTAATACGAATTTGCATGATTTGTAGATGACATAGATAACCCCTGCTATTTCAAGCTGATCCAAGTGTTTTTAATTTCGGTGTATTTTTCCAAAGCGTGCCAGGATTTATCGCGGCCATTGCCGGAGGCTTTTACACCACCAAAAGGCACTGTGGTGTCGCCATCTCCCCAGGTATTTACCCACACCATGCCAGATTCCAACAAGCGACTGACGCGGTGCGCGCGAGACAAGTCGTTGGTCCAAACGGATGCACCAAGGCCGTATTTGGAGTCGTTGGCTAACGCAATGGCTTCTTCTTCGGTGTCGAAGGTCATCACGGCAAGAACTGGCCCGAAGATTTCTTCGCGAACAAATTCCATTTCGTGGGAAGCATCGGTGAAAATCGTGGGTTGCGCGTAGAAGCCCTGCCCTGCTTGGTATTCACGCACACCGCCTAAGGCCAGCGTTGCGCCGTCGGCAAGGGCGCTGTCGATGAACCGATGAACGGTGTCGAGTTGCGCTTTGTCGACCATGGGGCCCATTTTGGTTTTAGGGTTCAATGGATCGCCTGGGACGTAGGCTTTGGCCGCGCTGATCAGCGCCGCCATAAATTCTTCTTTGATGCTGCTGTGAACATACAAACGAGAGCAGGCAATGCACACTTCGCCCTGGTTGGTGAAGATGGCCGACGCCGCGCCTTTTGCGGCCGCTTGAATGTCTTTGCAATCGTCAAACACAAGGCAAGGCGATTTACCGCCGGCTTCGAGCCAAACGCGTTTCATGTTCGATTGCCCTGCATATTGCATTAGCATGCCAGCCACACGGCTGGAGCCAGTGAACGCCAAGGTGCCAATATCGTGGTGCAAGGCCAGCGCTTTACCCGCGGTGTGACCAAAGCCCGGTAGCACGTTGAAGACTCCATCAGGCAGCCCTGCTTGCGTCGCCAATTCGGCAATGCGTAAGGCGCTTAACGGCGCTTTTTCAGACGGTTTTAGAATGACAGAGTTACCCGCCGCCAAGGCCGGTGCGATTTTCCACATCACCATCATTAAAGGGTAATTCCATGGCGTGATGACAGCGACCACACCCAGTGGCTCGCGGCTGATCAGCGCCAAGTTGTTTGGGTTGGTCGGTGCAATTTCGCCATACAATTTGTCGATGCATTCGGCTGACCAACGTAGCGCGTCGATGGAATCTGGCACGTCGATGTTGACCATCTCAGAAATCGATTTTCCCATGTCTAGGGTGTCGGTGAGGGCCAATTCGTCTTGATGGGCTTCGAGCAGATCTGCCCATTTTTGTAAAACACGCTTGCGTTTGCCAGGCGCCATTTTTGACCATACGCCACTTTTAAAGGCCGCTTTGGCGGCGTCGGTGGCAATGTTAACGTCGGCTTCGTCGCAGCTGGCCATTTTGACCAACAGAGATTCGTCGGTTGGGTTAATGCAATCGAATGTTTCACCACTTTGGGCTGGTGTGAAACCACCATTAATGTAAGCCTCGCTGTGTAGGCTAATGGTATCGCGCAGAGCTTGCCATTCTTGGTAGGTTTTCATGGTCTGCTTTTCCTTTTATCTTTCGCCAAAAGGCCAAATGGTTATTGTGAATCTAAGCTAACTGAGCCACGCTTATCGTACTATATCCCCGTGGGGGTATATCGTAATTTTACCAACCTACTAAGATGACGATTACTAGGGTGGCTATGTCACACTAAAGTGTCCCCATAACAAAACACCGCTTGGAGAACCCGTTTATGTCAAAGGTTACTGTTGCTGCTACGCAGATGCATTGCACGTGGAATAAAGAAGAAAACATCGACCGCGCTGAAAAGTTGATTCGATCTGCTGCAGCTAAAGGCGCGCAAGTGATTTTGATTCAAGAATTATTTGAAACGCCCTATTTTTGCATTGAAATTCACGAGCCGTACCACGATCTTGCGACGACGCTCGAAGAAAACGCCGCGTTCAAACGCTTCCAAGCTTTGGCCGCCGAGCTTAATGTGGTGTTGCCTTTTAGCTGGTATGAGCAAGCAGGTCAGGTGCGTTTTAACTCTTTGGCGATGATAGACGCAGGTGGTGAATTGTTGGGTGTGTACCGTAAAACGCACATTCCAGACAGCGACGGCTACCTTGAAAAATACTACTTCAGTCCTGGTGATACCGGCTTTAAAGTATGGAACACGCAATTTGGCTGCATTGGTGTGGGTATTTGCTGGGATCAATGGTTCCCTGAAACGGCTCGCTCTATGGCTTTGATGGGCGCCGATATTTTATTGTTTCCCACAGCGATTGGTTCAGAACCTAGCCAATCCGATTTAGACAGCATGCCCCATTGGACCAACACCATGCGCGGCCATGCGGCGGCAAACCAGGTGCCGGTCATTGCGTCAAACCGTATCGGTAAAGAAGTGGCTGAACACCGTGATTTGGCACTGACTTTCTACGGCTCGTCGTTTATTTGTGATGAGCGCGGTGAATTGATTGAGCAAGCAGACCGTGAAACTGAAGGCGTGTTGATTCACACCTTTGATTTAGACCATGTACGCACACAACGCAAAGCCTGGGGTTTGTTCCGTGATCGTCGCCCTGAGCATTACGGCGTACTTCAAACTCTTGATGGCCAATTAAAATCCACCGTGAAATAAAGAGAACAGCATGTTAACGACGCCAAAAAACGATCAATTCTGGATGCCGGGTGAACACACGCCACAAGCCAGCGTGTGGTTAGCCTGGCCGACGCGCCCTGATAACTGGCGTGAAAACGGCTTGCCCGCGCAAGCGGCGTTCGCCCACTTTATCGAGCGTTTAAGTGGCTACGTTACGGTGAAATTGGCGGTTTTGCCCGACTACGAAGCGCAGGCCAAAAGCATGTTGCCCGCCTCGGTAGAGCTGCATCCGATGGCCTACAACGATGCTTGGTTGCGCGATACCGCGCCGACCATGGTGATCAACCAAGCGGGTGAAAAACGCGCGGTTGATTGGCAGTTTAACGCCTGGGGCGGCGAGCTAGACGGCTTGTATGACGACTGGTCCGACGACGAAAAGGTCGCGCAAAACGTGGCGACAATAGAGGGTGTGCAGTGCTACCACGCGCCTTTTATTTTGGAAGGCGGCTCGATTCATTGCGACGGCGAAGGCACCTTGTACACCACAGAAGAGTGTTTATTGCACCCTAGCCGCAACCCTAATTTAAGCCGTGAAGACATTGAGTCACTGCTCAAAACCTACTTGTCTGTTGAGACCATTATTTGGTTGCCACTGGGTTTGTTCAACGACGAAACCAATGGTCATATCGACAATATTTTGCATGTGGTGCGCCCGGGTGAAGTCTTGTTGACTGTGTGCGACGATGAGAACGATCCGCAGTACGCGATCAGTCAGCAGGCGTTGTCGATCTTATCCAACACGCGCGATGCCAAAGGTCGTGAGATTAAGGTGCATGCCCTGCCGATGCCGGGGCCTCTGTATATCCGCGAAGACGAAGCTGCAGGCTTGGTGCAACCAGAGCGTATGGAGCGTGCCACCGACGATCGTTTGGCGGGGTCTTATGCCAATTGCTTGATCTGCAACGGTGCGGTGTTTTATCCGCTGTTAGACGAAGCACAAGACGCGAAAGCCCACGAGGTGCTGCAAAAGGCGTTTCCTGAGCATAAGCTGATTGGTATTCCGGCGCGAGACATCTTGTTGGGCGGTGGCAATTTGCACTGCATTACTCAGCAAATCCCTGCCTAATCTGAGTGTAACTTGGGCCTGATTCAGGCCCAAAAGCAAAAAACACCGAGCGATGGTATCGCTCGGTGTTTTTACAACGCAACTCAATTTAATTTAAATCAACTTAAATCAAAACCTATGAAACCTTAACGGTCGGTTTTCACATTGGTCCACAAACGCGCCATCAAGCGTTCGATGCGAATACCACGAACTTTCTGTGCGAAGAGTTTCTTTTTCACCTCAGCTGGTGGATAGATGCCCACGTTGTCGCGGATTTCTTCGTCTTGTAGGTCCATCGCGTCCATGTTCGGGTTAGCGTAGGCCACGTAGTTAGACACGTCAGCGATCACTTCGGGTTGCAATAAGTAGTTGATGAAAGCGTGAGCGGCTTCTTTGTTGTCGGCGGCTTTTGGAATCGCCAACATATCAAACCAAATTTGCGCGCCTTCTTTTGGGATCGAGTACTCGATGTTCACGCCATTGTCGGCTTCGATCGCTCTGTCTTGGGCTTGCAACACATCTCCAGACCAACCAATCGCTACACAAATGTCGCCGTTTGCCAAAGCGCTGATGTATTGCGATGAATGGAATTGACGCACGTAAGGGCGCACGCTTTTCAGCAATTCAACCCCTTCGCTGTCCAGCGCGTAATCCGCTGGAGTACGGCTGTTTGGATCTTTGCCAAGGTAATTCAGTACCAATGGGTACAGTTCATCTGGTGAGTCTAAAAACATAACACCACAAGACTGCAGCTTTTGCATGTTTTCTGGCTTGAGTACCAAGTCCCAGCTGTCGACGGGGGCATCATCGCCCAGCGCTTCTTTTACTTTCTCGACGTTGTAACCTATGCCAGTGGTGCCCCATAAATACGGCACGCCGTATAAGTTGCCTGGGTCAACGGCTTCTAAAAAGCCCAATAGTTCTGGGTCAACGTGGTGTAGGTTAGTGAGTGCGTCTTTATCGAGTTTATCAAACACCCCCGCTTGAATCTGGCGACCCATAAAAGACGCCGTTGGCACGACCAAGTCGTAACCCGAATTGCCTGCGAGCAATTTGGCTTCGAGCACTTCGTTGCTGTCGAATACGTCTTGAATCACATCGATGCCGGTTTGTTCTTCGAAATTGGCAATGGTGTCTTCTGCCATGTAATCGGACCAGTTGAAGAACTTGAGTGTTTCGGCCATTGCAGGGGTGGCGCTGCCTAATGCGCAGACCACGCCCGCGACGGGCAAGACACAACGGGTGAAGCGTTTGCGGTTTGTCATGGTTCGGTTCCTTTTATGATAAAGCCATACGCCCCGTTAAGCTTTTGAATCCTAATCGGGGTGTGTTGTGAAAAACAGTTACGCCGTTAGACGTTCAACAAAAGATGCTCTCGTTCCCAAGAGCTAATCACGCGGTTAAAGGTTTCGAATTCGCTGCGTTTCACGCCCATGTAAGCGGTGACGAAGTCTTGACCTAGAATTTCGCACAATGGCTCGCATTCTTCTAGTAAACGTAAGCCTTCTTCTAAGGTTCGTGCGATTTCCACATCAGGATGGTCCGATGGCGGCTGGTTGGCTTTGGTCGGTTCCGTTGGTTGCAGCTTTTGCTTCATGCCCAAATAACCACAGGCGAGCGTTGCTGCGATGGCCAAATACGGGTTGGAGTCGGCGCCGGGGAAACGGTTTTCAATGCGCGTGGCTTGCGGTGGCGCAAATGGAATACGCAGCCCTGCGGTGCGGTTGTCAAAGCCCCAGTTCATGTTGATCGGCGCGGCCATTTCGGGTGAAAAACGACGATAAGAATTGACGTTAGGGGCGAAGAAAGAAATCGCATTCGGAGTGTATTTTTGCAAACCGCCAAGGTAGTGGTAAAACGTTTCGCTTGGCTTGCCGTTGTCATCAAACACGTTCTCACCGGTGTTGGCGTCGACCAAACTTTGGTGAATGTGCATGGAACTGCCCGGTTCGTCTTTCATCGGCTTGGCCATAAAAGTCGCGTAAACACCGTGTTTCAAAGCGGCTTCGCGCAAGGTGCGTTTGAACACAAACACCTGATCGGCGAGGTCCAGCGGGTCGCCATGAATGAAGTTGATCTCCATCTGCGCCGCGCCCGATTCGTGAATTAGGGTGTCTACGTCCAGATCTTGGGCTTCGCAGTAGCTGTAAAGCGTGTCGATGATGGAATTAAACTCATTGACCGCGTCTATGCTGTAAGAGCGACGGGAAGTTTCGCGTTTGCCTGAACGCCCTACCGCCGGTTTTAGTTCGTAATCTGGGTCGGTATTGGGCTGAATAAGGTAGAACTCGACTTCTGGTGCGATAACGGGTTTTAAGCCTTCTTTTTCGTACAAGGACAAAATATGGCGTAAGATCGTGCGGCTGGCCAAGGGATGCAAATTGCCGTCGTTGGTGTAACAGTCGTTGATGACTTGCGCGGTGGGTTCGTCGGCCCAGGGCACCATGCGTAAGGTTTTGGGATCGGGTTTGAGCACCATGTCTCGGTCGCTGGCGTCGATGATATCGTAGTGATTGTCGGCCCAGTCGCCGGTCACACTTTGCACTAACACCGTTTCGGGTATGCGCCCGGTTTTTTCAGCGAGAAATTTAAACGTTGGGTAAAATTTACCCCGCGCGTTCCCCGTCATATCCGCTAATGTTGACTCGACTTCAGTAATCGCATGCTCTTTTAAAAAAGCTTCAAGCTCTGTCATAACTCACCTTACGTTGGTTGCTCAACGACCACTGTTGAGCGCTAAAAAATGTCTGTTGGTTGTTTTACTATTAGATTGTTTTTTTAGTCAACCCGAATAATAATTCGGTTTAAACCTTATTTTAGTTTGATTGGTAAATCAACACATTGTGATTAAATAGGTTAATATTACGATTGACAACCGCCCTAAAATCGATCAATTATTCGGTTATTGCTTTGCGTTCTATGAACGTTTCGGCGTGAACCCAAACAGGAGTATTTTTTGAGCATACAGGATTCCTCTTACTACGAAGCGACAGCGACAGCGCGCAAAGGTCGTCCACAGTTAGTGGGTGATCACACAGCGGACATTTGCATCATTGGCGGCGGTTTTACGGGGGCGTCGGCGGCCTTGCATTTGGCGCAAGCGGGTTATCAAGTCACCTTGTTGGAAGCGCAAACCATAGGTTGGGGAGCGTCGGGACGCAATGGTGGACAAATATGCCAAGGTCACAACATGGGCCACGCGGAGATGGTCAAAAAAGTCGGCAAAGACACGGCGGACATTCTGTGGCAAACCTCGGTCAATTCCGTGGAGATGGTCAAAAATTTAGTGGCTCAGTATGATATTGACTGTGACCTCACGCCGGGCGTGCTGCATGTGGCGTCCAAAAAAGGTCACACCGAGGAGATTCAACAAGCGGTCGATTACAAACGCGATGTTTTAGGTTATGAGGGCGTGCGTTTTTTAGACGCCAGCGAAGTAGCAGATAAGCTCGGAACGGAGCGGTATTTTGGCGGCGAATATTATCAAGATGGCGCGCACATTCACCCACTGAATTTTGTCTTAGGCTTGGCGAAAGCCGCCGAATCTCATGGTGCAACACTGTACGAGCATTCGTCTGTGGTGGAATACACCGACGACAAACACCCAGTAATCAGCACCGAGAAAGGCCGTGTGACCTGTCGTTATGTGTTGTTTGCCTGCAATGGTTACTTGGGGCATCTGAACGGCCCTGCGGCGCGTAAAATCATGCCGATCAATAACTTCATCATCGCCACAGAGCCTTTACCTGATAACTTGGTGAAGCGCATTAACCCCGATCGTGTGGCCGTGGCGGATTCAAAATTTGTGGTGAACTATTATCGTTTGTCCCGTGATAATCGTATGTTGTGGGGCGGCGGCGAAAATTACAGTCCGCGTTTTCCAAAAGACATTGCGAGCTTTGTGAAAAAACACATGGTGGCGACCTATCCTGAACTGGGCGAGTATCGTATCGATCATGCTTGGGGTGGCACTTTGGCGATCACTCTCAATCGCATGCCAAACATCAGTCGTCAAAAAGACAATGTATTTGTTGCCCAAGGTTACTCGGGTCACGGTGTGGCCATGGCGACGTACGCGGGTGCCATGTTTGCCAAGGCAGTGCAAGGCTCGTTAGAAGAAACTGATGCGTTTGAGCGTTTGCCAAGTCGTGATTTCCCGGGGGGAACGCTGTTACGCTGGCCAGGTTTGGTGGCCGGCATGTTGTACTATTCTATGCTGGATCGTTTACCCTAGGGCTTGGCTGTTAACGGATATGTTATTTTGCCAGTTTTTCTTTTTTATTGTAGCAGGACACTTTGTCTATTATGTCTAACCCCTCTGAGACGACGAAAACGCCCACGGCGGTGAAAACCATGCAATCTGTCTCACCGCGCAGTGAGCCGGTGCAGTCTCGTTCTATTAAGCGAGCCCAACAGATTTTAGACGTCACCAGCGAACTGCTGGAAACCGTTGGTTTGAACGATTTGAACACGGCGATTATCGCCAAAGAAGTAGGCATTTCAGTCGGTTCCTTGTACCACTATTTTCCCAATAAACACGCCATCTTGTACGCCATGGGTAAGTCTTGGCTCGACAGCATCGAAGAGGTGCTTACCGACATTCAAGAATGGTCATTGGAAGAAATGCCTTTATCGGTGTTTATTGATCAGGTTACCGACATCAATTTGCGCACCTACCGCCAGCAGCGAGCAGTATTGCGTTTGGTGCAGGCGATGTTTTCGGTACAGGAATTACGTGAGCTGGACGAACGTCACGACGACATGGTCATTACGCAAATGGCCAAGGTGTTTAAGCGCATCGGACTGAAAAAACATGTGCGCGAACGGGAACGCATTGCGCGTCTGTACCTAGAAGTGACCCACAGTACCTATCTGGTGGTGGTGAACCAAAACGAGCGTCGTGCAGCGCGCACCTTATCGGACTTAAAACTCATGCTCACCTGTTTATTAGAGCGGCATTTGAACGAAGTCGATACCGACTGACTGCGTTGCGTCACAGGCTCTCTTTTTCTCGATCGAGAGCGTCCAAATGGCTCAGAAATAAGGTAAAGATTTCTGACTGACTGGAGGTATCAAGGCGAGCATGAATGTTTTTTCGATGCACCTTGACGGTGCCTGCACTGATATTGAGCTCGCTGGCGATGGATTTCGACGAGTGACCTTTTAGTAACAGCCCCAGAATTTCCTGTTCGCGAGACGTCAGCACGCCATGGGCAAAGGTTTTTAACGCTTGCTTTAAAGGGCCAGATTGCGAGACTCGTTCAACAAATTCCCCAGATTGCGCCAACCAAAATTGATTCACCAAGGCTTCTAAAACGGGAAAAACCGTTTTGAGGTTGTTTAGTTCTGAACGACGAATCGAGCCAACGGCTTTTTGTCGACCCAACGAAATCGCACAGGTGGTGGTTTTGTCTAAATCCACCAAAATATTGATTTCATCGACCAGGTCAAAATCGCGATAGCAGGTTTGGTAGTACTCGGTTTCTTCAAACGAATCGGGGGCCATATCGACCAAACGATACACGCCGGGCGTCACACCCTGTTGGATGGAGTTAAACAGCGGATCAAGCAGGTACGCCTTATTCAAATACAGTCGTAGAGTGTGGCTTTGTTCACTGGGGTCGCTAGGGTAAATGAGCAGTGGCTTCAGCGTTTTTTTGTAAGTCACTATGATGAAGGTGTCGAAATAGCAAAGGTTAGATAAGACACTTCTCAGCGTGCTGGGGAAGCTAGGCACACGAATGTGGCTGGACAGCGTACCGAGGTCTCGCATGAGTTCAGGTAGGGTCAAATGCCCTCCTAATATGTTTCTTTGCATGACAATAGGCCTTTTGCACAGACCCCAATCATCAGGGTCACTGTTTTATCGATAAAATACTGAATTAAGAGCAAACACTGTGCCATTTTAAGAGCGAAATGTCTTACACAGTATAAACGGATATTTTATTCGGTTTTATGTTTTTGCGGTCGCCTGATTTTGTTCGTCTAAAACAAAATTTACATCGACTTTATAATCTTTTCTGTAGTAAAAATAATGCCATAACCTGAATAATATGTCGGATTGTGCAACCTGTTATTCGCTGTAGAAATCCTACTCTTACTCTGTTTTCTAATGTATATCAGTTATATAGACAAGCAGAGCGGTAGAGATCTTTGTTCTTCAGCCAGATTTTTACACAATTGCGTCCATGTTTGCCTATACCCATTCGGGGATAGTTACTTGCATCATTTTATCGGGTTAAGGTGAATTACATTGAAAGAATTTGATTCAGGTCAGGCATTGAAGTCGAAAAATTACTCGATTATGAATCAGCTTAAAGCACCTCTTTCTTAGCAAGACTCATTTCAGAAGAGAATATTGTATGTCGGATATGTACGAAGGGAACAATGAATTTGATTTGTTCATCACAGATCTAAACGGTAACTTACGCGGTAAGCGTATGCCTTCCAGTGGCCTTAGATACGTGATGAAAAATGGTGTTAAGCTGCCACAATCGGTGATTGGCTTTGACCATTGGGGCGACGATGTGCTGGACAATGGCATGGTATTCGAAACTGGTGACAGTGATGGTATTTGTTTAGCCGTGCATCCTGAGCCCATTCCTGTGCCGTGGGCAGAGTCGGCTCGAGATCAAATTTTGGCGATGATGTACAACGCCGACGGTTCACCTTTTTACCCAGATCCACGTCAATTGCTTACCCGCATTGTTAATCGCTTCAAAGAGCTTGGTTACACGCCTGTTGTGGCCACTGAGTTGGAATTTTACTTGCTAGACGGCACATCCGAAGCCCAGCGTCGCCCTTCTCCGCCTATTATTGTTGAAGGCAATGGCGTGCGTTTGAACAAAACCGACTGTTACTCTATTGAAGAAATGGATGGCCTTGAAAGCTTCTTCGCTGAAGTGCGTCAAGCTTGTGAGATTCAAGGCATTCCTGCTGACACCATTATTTCTGAATTGGGCCCCGGCCAGTTTGAAATCAACATGAAACACACGGATGACGCGGTTCAAGCGGCGGATCATGCCATCATGTTTAAGCGTTTGATCAAGGGCGTGGCGCGTCAGCACGACTTCGGTGCGACCTTTATGGCGAAACCTTACGCTGATAAAAGCGGCAACGGCTTCCACGTGCATTTCAGCTTACTGGATGCCGACGGCAATAACGTTTTCAACAACGAAACCGATGAAGGGTCAGATCTGCTCAAACAAGCGGTTGCGGGCTTATTGCATCATATGTCCGATTCTATGCTGGTGTTCGCGCCACACTTGAATTCTTATCGTCGTTTTCAGACGGGAGCACACGCACCAACGTTTGCCAGCTGGGGCTATGAAAACCGCACTGTTGCGGTGCGCATCCCAGAAAGTGAAAATATTGCGCGCCGAATTGAACACCGTGTCGCCGGGGCGGATGCTAACCCTTATTTGGTATTGGCAACGGTTTTGGGTGCGGCATTGCATGGCATTGAAACAAAAATGTCACCGCCTGCACCTATTGAAGGCGATGCCTATGCTATGTCAGAAGATTTTGAACCTCTGCCTAATCGTTGGGAATTGGCGACGGAATCCTTTGCTGACAGCGCCTTCTTAACAGAATACATGGGCGAAGAGTTTGTACGAGTGTATGGCGCGGCGAAAGAACAAGAGCAAATGAAGATACACAGCCGTATTTCTAACGTGGAATACGAAGCGTATTTGTAAGCAATACACAGGTATTTGGCTATTTTATAAGCCGACATGAAAAAAGTATTTTTTTTGGTTAATGCTTTGCACAAATTTCGCGTGCAAAGTGTGATCAGCAGTATTAAAAGATGAGAAAGCTCAGTAAGGGCTCACAACTAAAATCAATATCACATCGGAACCGGTCAACGACAGTTGACTAAATGGGAGAATCCTATATGAAACGCAAAGCATTAAATGTACTGATCGCCGCCTCTGTGTCTACTTTTGCCGCAAGCAGCTACGCGCAAGACGTGTTAAACATTTATAACTGGTCAGACTACATGGCACCGGGCGCATTAGAGCAGTTCAGCAAAGAAACCGGCATCAAGGTGAACTACGATGTATACGACAGCAACGAAGCGCTAGAAGCGAAGTTGATGGCGGGCGGTTCAGGATACGATTTGGTAATGCCATCGAACTCCTTTTTTGAGCGCCAACTTCAAGCCGGTGTGTATCAGAAAATCGACAAAAGCAAGTTGACGAATTACCCAAATTTAGATCAAACCCTAGCCAAGCAAATTGAAAAACACGACGCCGGTAACCAATACAACATTCCTTATGCGTGGGGCACCATCGGCATCGGTTATAACACCAAGATGATCGAAGAACGCCTTGGCACAACGGACATCGATTCTTGGGACGTGCTTTTCAACCCAAGCATTGCGGCTAAGTTGCAAGATTGTGGCATCGCGGTTCTGGACTCTCCTGCTGAAATGATGTCTGTAGTGAACAACTACCGCCAAGTAGACCCAAACTCCGAAAGCAAAGACGAGCTTGAAGCGTCGTCTAAACTGATGGCAACGGCACAAGACAACGTAAAATACTTCCATTCCAGTAAATACATTTCCGACCTAGCCAACGGCGAAGTGTGTGTGGCCATTGGTTACAACGGTGATATTCTTCAGTCGCAAAGTCGTGCGGAAGAAGCAGAGCAAGGCGTCGACATTAACTTTGTCATCCCTAAAGAAGGTACCTTGGTGTGGTTCGATTTGATGGCGATCCCAGCGGACGCGCCTCATGCGGATGCGGCGCATAAGTTTATCGACTTTGTCCTACGTCCTGAAATTGCCGCGGCGATCTCTAACTATGTTTATTACGCGGTGCCAAATACCGCGGCTGAGCCATTGTTGGATGAAGAAGTTGCCAACAACAAAGGCGTGTACCCAACACAAGCGGTCAAAGAAAAACTGTATGTGCAAGTTGCCCATACCGCTCGTTTCGACCGTATTCTTACCCGCGCATGGTCTAATATCAAAACAGGTCGATAAACACCTGATTTTGAGTCAGTTTTTTTGATCAAGCGTCTATCGATACCAGGGCGAAGTCGTTAAGATTCGCCCTCTTCGAATGCATTCATTTTGACAGGTGGGGTTATGTCTGTGTCTTCTGGTTCTCCAATTATTACGTCTCAAACGCTGCCAACGTGGCGTCAAAAAGAAGCGGAGCCCTTTGTTCGAATAGAACAAATTAATAAGCAATTCGGTGACTTTACCGCCGTCAACGATGTGTCATTAGACATATACAAAAACGAGCTATTTTGTCTCTTGGGCGGTTCTGGCTCAGGTAAAAGTACCTTGTTGCGCATGTTAGCCGGGTTCGAGTCGCCAACATCCGGGCGGATTATCATCGACGGTGTGGACATGTCTCATGTGCCACCTTGGGAACGTCCGGTGAACATGATGTTCCAGTCTTACGCATTGTTCCCGCATTTGAGCGTTGAAGCCAATGTGGCGTTTGGCTTGAAGCGCGAAGGCTTACCTAATCACGAAGTGAAAAAGCGCGTTGCTGAAATGCTCGACATGGTGCAACTGGGGCATTTAGCCCGTCGTAAACCGCACATGTTGTCCGGTGGTCAGCGTCAACGCGTGGCTTTGGCGCGTTCCTTGGTAAAACAGCCCAAGCTCTTGTTACTTGATGAGCCATTGGGTGCATTGGACAAAAAGCTGCGCGAAGAAACGCAATTTGAATTGATGCGTATACAAGAAGAGTTAGGCATTACCTTTGTGGTCGTTACCCACGATCAAGAAGAAGCCATGACCTTGGCAACGCGTATTGGTGTGATGAACAACGGCGTGATTGTGCAAACCGCCGAGCCTCACGAGGTGTACGAATACCCGAAT
This sequence comes from Marinomonas vulgaris, assembly GCF_018145875.1. GTDB lineage: Bacteria > Pseudomonadota > Gammaproteobacteria > Pseudomonadales > Marinomonadaceae > Marinomonas > Marinomonas vulgaris. The sequence continues at coordinate 124,364 of NZ_JAGSSV010000003.1, forward strand.
AACCGTTTTGTGGCCGAGTTCATTGGTAATGTGAACATTTTCGATGGCACCGTGGTTACAGATGAACGCGACAGTGCGACCATTCATTGTGCCGACACCGACTCGTTGATTTACGTGGATCACGGCATCAGCTGTGCACCAAACCAAGGTGTGAGCGTTGCCATTCGTCCCGAAAAAATGCGCATCAGCCGCGAAGCACCGACTGAGATAAATAATCATGTGTCTGGCGTGATCAGCGAAGTGGCTTACATGGGCAGCCAATCGATCTTTAAAGTGCGTTTGCCATCAGGCAAAGAGATTCGTGTGACGCAACCGAATGCTCAGCGTGATACGGGTGATCGTTTAACGTGGGACGACAAAGTGCATTTGTCTTGGGACGCCGACAGCAGCGTGGTACTCACATCATGATGACACCGCCTGCGACTGCCTCTGTTGAAACGTCTCGCCCTACGCTGAAACAACGTTTGCAACGCCTGAGTCTTGGGCGTTGGCTGGTCATTTTGATCCCTATGTTGTGGTTAGCGGCGTTCTTTTTTGTACCCTTTTTAGTGGTGTTTAAGATATCTTTATCCGAAGCCATGATTGCGGTACCGCCTTATTCGCCTTTGCTTGAGTGGGACCCCGACTCAGCGTTTGCGACCTTGCGAGTGACTTTCGGTAACTATTTATTCTTGTTCGAATCGCGTTTCTACCTGGATGCCTATTTAAGCTCCTTGCGCATTGCCGCGGTGTCGACGTTTTTCACCTTGCTGATTGGTTTTCCGATCGCTTATTTGATTGCTCGTAGTGGCCCTACCTCGCGCACTATTTTATTGTCTTTGGTGATTTTGCCGTTTTGGACGTCTTTTTTGCTGCGGGTTTACGCGTGGATGGCTTTGCTGAAAAAGAACGGTTTGGTCAACGACATTCTGATGTCGGTGGGTTTGATCGATGAGCCTTTGCAAATCTTACAAACCGATTTTGCCGTTTACCTTGGCATTGTTTATACCTACTTGCCCTTTATGATTTTGCCCTTGTACACCCAGCTTGAAAAAATGGACATGAGCCTAGTGGAAGCAGCGTTGGATTTAGGCGCACGACCTTGGCGTGCCTTTTGTCTGGTGACCTTGCCATTGGCTAAGCCTGGTATAATCGCTGGCTGTTTGTTGGTGTTCATTCCGGCGGTGGGCGAGTTTGTTATTCCTTCCTTACTGGGCGGTTCCGATACCTTGATGATTGGCCGTGTGTTGTGGGATGAATTTTTCCTAAATCGAGATTGGCCGTTGGCGTCTGCCGTAGCGATTGTGATGTTAATCGTTTTAGTGGGTCCCATTATGTTTATGCGTAATGGCAATAAGGAGGCGGTATGAAGCAGCATTCTCTTGCGCTTAAACTCAGTGCGGGTTTTGGCTTTGTGTTTTTGTATGCGCCGATTATTGCGCTGATTATTTACAGCTTTAACGAATCCAAACTGGTGACAGTCTGGGGTGGCTGGTCGTTAAAATGGTACGCCGAGTTGTTCCGCAATGAGCAAATCATGAGCGCCGCTTGGGTAAGCTTAAAAATCGCCTTTATCAGTGCCACCTTGGCTGCCATTCTCGGCACCTTGGCGGGTTTTGTGTTGAGTCGAATGCGTCGTTTTCGTGGTAAAACCATGATGGCGGGTTGGGTAACAGCGCCTCTGGTTATGCCGGAAGTGATCACTGGCTTATCTTTGCTGCTGTTGTTCGTCGCCATGGAAAACATGTTTGGCTGGCCTGCAGGCCGTGGCACCACAACGATAGTAATCGCTCACACAACTTTTTGTCTGGCGTATGTGGCGGTGGTGGTGCAATCGCGCTTGGCTTCGATGGATGAAACCCTAGAAGAAGCCGCGATGGATTTGGGCGCTAAGCCGGTGTCTCTTTTCTTTTTGATTACCTTACCGATGATTTCTCCGGCCATTTTGTCCGGTTGGTTGTTGTCGTTTACCTTGTCGTTAGACGATTTAGTGATCGCAAGCTTTGTGTCTGGGCCAGGTAATTCCACCTTGCCGATGGTGATTTTCTCGAAAGTGCGCTTAGGCGTCACACCAGAAATTAACGCGTTGGCGACCCTGATGATTTTGGTCGTATCTGTCGCTGTGATCGCTGCGATTGTGATTATGCGTCGTCAGAATCGATTTCAAAAACCGTAACTTCGTATTATAAAAGTGCTTTTTTAGAGGCTAATAAGTCATGAAAATAGGTATTCTCGCAGCGGGCATCACGCCCGATGTGTTGCGCTCTGAGTATCCAACTTACGCTGAAATGTTTGCTCAGCAACTTTCTACCTTGGAGTCGTCGTTATCGTTCGAAATATTCGACGTACGCTTGGGTGAGTTTCCCGCCAGCACGGCGGTGTGTGATGGCTGGTTGATTACCGGCTCGAAATCCGACGCGCACGGCGACGATGCTTGGGTATTGGAGCTGTGCGACTTCATTCGTGAAGTTGATGCTAAGGGTCAAGTGTTGGTTGGCATTTGCTTTGGTCATCAAGTGATTGCCCGTGCCTTGGGTGGGCGAGTTGAAAAGTTCACCGGTGGCTGGGGCGTGGGTGTTCATCATTATCAAGTGGTCGACAACACAATCTCGGCACTTGATCGTAGTGACATTGCTTTTTGCGCCTTTCATCAGGATCAAGTGCTTGAGAAACCTGAGAAGATGACGACCTTCTTGACCAGTGACTTTTGCCAGCATGCGGGTTTGATCTATCAAGATCGCATCCTAACTTTTCAAGGCCACCCTGAATTTTCTAAAGCCTATGAAAGTGAGCTGATTGATATGTACGACGGTAAAACGCTGACTACAGAAGAAGCGGCTCAAGCGCGTGACAGTGTTGCAAAAGAAGCGATACAGAACGATCAATTGATGGCGTGGATCGGATGTTTCTTGAAAGGCTAACTCGTGGCCGATCCATTCCTCAAAGATCATCACAAAACCCCGTTAGTAGTTACTCACTAACGGGGTTTTGTTTTTTATGATTTGAAGCGTTATGAATAGTGCGCTTAGTTGTGAAAAGTACACTTAAGAATGGCCAGTGATCAGCTGTATTTTTGCAAAGTAGCAATAGTAAACGCCGCCAAATCTGTGAACACAGAAAAATGAAAATCGATCTTCTTGTACTGAGTCTCACGGCCTTTGCCGGTCAAAACCAATACTGGTGCGCAACCGCGGGCATGACCTGCCTGTAGGTCTCTCAGGGAGTCTCCGACCATAATCGCTGGTGTGTTCTCAAACGACACACCGAGTTCTGCTTCGATCGATTCAATCATGCCGCTTTTGGGTTTGCGACAGTTGCAATCGTCGTCTGGCCCATGAGGGCAATATTGAATACCATCGATTTTGCCGCCCTTTTCTTCTATCAAAGCGATCATTTTGTCGTGCATTGCCTGCAAGATGGCTTCGTCATAATAGCCGCGTGCAACCCCCGATTGATTGGTCACCACAAAGACTTTGAAGCCTGCTTTGGACAGCGCGGCGATGGCGTGAATACTGCCTGGGATAGGTTGCCACTCATCGACGGATTTTACATAAGCGTCGGAGTCCTGATTAATCACACCGTCACGATCTAATAAAATAATGGGTTTTTGCGTGCTGCTTGTCGCGGTGTTCATGGAGTCGTTACCTTATAAAAAAATATAGAAATCTATTTATGCTCAGCAATGTCTGCAAATTTGGCATTGCGGCAAATCGTGCTTAAATCATGCGGTGCCAGTCCAATGTCCAGTCCACGCTGACCACCACTGACGTACATTTTGGCATGAGTGGTGGCGCTCTGATCAATGCAGGTCACAAGGCTTTTCTTTTGGCCAATTGGACTGATGCCACCTAAAAGATAGCCTGTTAAGCGTTCAGCGGCCTTTGTGTCCGCCATGTGAAGCTTTTTTACGCCTATTGCGCTGGCGGCACGTTTTAAGTTGAGAGTGCCTGTCACAGGAACAATACAAACAAAGACGCTTTTATCATCGCTCACCAACAGTGTTTTGAACACCATGGAGGGGTCTAACGCCAATTTTTCTGCCGCTTCTTCACCAAAGTTTGAGCAATAAGGGTCATGCTCATATTGGTGAAGCGTAAAAGTGATGTTTCTTTTTTTCAGTTGATCGATTGCTGGTGTCACCGCTCTCTTCCTTCTTTCGAATGGATATTGTCACTTAAGCTTATCTTTGCCAAAACATCGGCGTGAATAATACCAACAAGGTGAATACTTCCAAACGGCCTAATAACATAGAAAAGCACAGCATCCATTTTGCTGGATCACTGATACTGGTAAAGCTTGCAGACACGTCGCCCAGTCCCGGGCCAAGGTTATTGAGCGTCGCCGCCACGGCAGACCATGAGGTAACTTGATCCAGCCCTGTGGCCATCAGGCCAATCATCAAAACGATATAAACCAACAAATAGGCGGAGAAAAACCCCCACACCGCCGACACCACGCGCTCTTGAATCGCCTTGCCACCGACTTTAACGGGAATCACGGCATTCGGGTGAATAAGACGTTGGATTTCACGCATACCCTGTTTGAGGATCAATAAAATACGAATAACCTTCATACCGCCACCGGTTGAGCTGGCACAGCCCCCAACAAACGAAGTGACAATGAGTAAGAAAGGCAAAAAGTGCGGCCAGTCAGCAAACCCAGAAGTACCAAACCCCGCGGTGGTCGCGATTGTTACGGTTTCAAATATTGCGTATCGGATTGAGTTGCCCCAGTCATAGGTAGACGTCATCGCCAGTACCAGCGTTGACAAAATAATGGTGCTGGACAGCATCAACAAAAAGAAACGTGCTTCGGGGTCTTTAAAGTAATGCCAAACGCTTTTGTGACGCCAGGCGAAGAAGTGCAAAGCAAAGTTAAACGCCGATACCGTCATAAAGAAAGTACAAATAAGCTCGATGGCGACGCTGTCAAAATAGCCAATACTGGCATCGTGGGTCGAGAATCCGCCAATGGCAACCGTCGAGAAACTGTGACAAATGGCATCGAACAAGGTCATCCCTGCTATCCAATAACCCAATGCACAGACAATGGTTAATGTCGCATAAATGTACCAAAGGGCTTTGGCGGTTTCCGCGATACGCGGTGTGAGTTTGGTGTCTTTTACTGGGCCTGGGGTTTCAGCACGATAAAGCTGCATACCACCGATGCCCAACATTGGCATGATGGCCACGGCCAATACGATGATCCCCATGCCGCCTAACCACTGCAGCATTTGGCGATAAAACAGAATCGACTGGGGTAAATCATCAATGCCTAGCAAGATGGTTGCCCCCGTCGTTGTTAAACCGGAAATGGATTCAAACAAGGCATCGGTAAAAGACAGTTCAGGGTTTTCAGAAAGGAAGAAAGGCACAGAACCAAAAAAGCCCAGTACCGTCCAAAACAACACGGTGACCAAGAAACCATCACGAATTTTCAACTCGCCCCGTTCTTTGCGAACGGGAAACCAGAGCAAAAAGCCGCCGACTATGTTGGCGGCCAAACCGTACAGAAATGCATTTAGTTCGCCGTCATTGTAAATCAGTGATACCACGATGGGCGGAATCAGCGACATACTGAAGACCATAACCAACAACCCAATGACGCGTAAAATAACCCTAAAGTGCATATTTTTTCCCGGAGTAAAACTCGTTAGAAAGGATGTAAAATTAAAAGAAAGTTAAGCCAACTTGGAAGAGTTGCTCCACCGCTGGGATCTGCTTCTTATTTGTCACAAAGATAATCACATGGTCTTCTGCTTGGATCACCAATTCACTGGTGGCAATGATCAAGTCCTCCTCGCGCACAATGGCCCCAATAGTCGCACCTTCTGGTAAATTTAGGTTGGCAATACTGCGTCCTACTACTTTTGAAGAGCGATAATCTCCGTGGGCAACCGCCTCTAATGCCTCGGCGGCCCCTTTGCGCATAGAGTGCACATTGACCACATCGCCGCGGCGAATATAGCTCAATAAGGAACTGATGGTGGTTTGTTGTGGCGAAATTGCGATGTCGATCATGCCTTCTTGAACAATGTCCACATACGCTGGGTTGTTGATGATGGTCATGACGGTGCGGACACCGAGCACCTTGGCCAACATAGACGACATGATGTTGGCTTCGTCGTTGTTGGTCAGCGCACAAAATACGTCGGTGGATTCGATATTTTCTTCCAGTAACAGCTCTTGTTTCGATGCATCGCCATTGAGCACTATGGTGTTATCGAGGTTTTCAGACAAATAGCGACAGCGCTCTAGATCTCGCTCAATGATTTTGACACGGTATTCTTTTTCCAAACTGTGCGCCAAGCGTTCGCCGATGTTACCGCCGCCAGCGATGATAATGCGACGATAAGGCGTATCCAGCGGACGCAGTTCGCTCATCACATCCAATACATCCCGCTGGGCAGTGAGGAAAAACACTTCGTCATTAGCGTGAATGTGCGTGTTGCCATCTGGTGAAATGGATTTACCATCACGGTAAATCGCCGCGATACGAGTTTGAATCGACGGCATGTGTTCTTTCAAAAAGCTGATGGGCTGACCGATAAGCGGCCCTCCTTTTTCGGCTTTCACCACTACCAATTGCACCTTACCATCGGCAAATTCCATCACCTGCAAAGCACCCGGATAACGAATTAAGCGACTTAAATGCTTAGTCACTTCCTTTTCTGGACTGATACGAACGTCCATCGGCAGGGCTTGATCATTAAACAGTTCTGGATAATGAGAATAGGCACTAGAACGGACACGGCCAATTTTTGTCGGCGTTTTGAATAAAGTATGTGCGACCTGACACGCGACCATGTTGGTTTCGTCTTGGTTACTCACGGCGATCAACATATCGGCGTCATTACAGCCGGCTTGTTTTAATACATCGGGGTGCGCGCCGCTGCCTTCAACGGTTTGAATGTCGAGACGGTCTTGGAGTTCTCTGAGGCGAACTAGGTCGGTATCAATAACGGTGATGTCGTTGTCTTCACTTGCTAAGTTTTCTGCAAGGGTCGCACCGACTTGTCCTGCACCTATGATGATGATTTTCATAATCTGCCTTTGTGTGCCCGAAAAGCCTTCTTGTTGTTAGCGATCTTTAAGGGTGTATGAATGTGAGTACCCATCCCAGTTTGCTTTGATGATGGTTCAAGCAGCTTGGGTACGGCTTTGGTCAATTTTTGATTGATTCAACTAAGATAAGTTTACCTACATACCGGCAACTATTTAACTTGAACTTGCTAAATACTCGCAATTATTTTGCTGTGGTTTTACCTAGGGTATTTGTATGTTTGAGAGCATACGTTACGAGTCTGTAAGAATTGAAGGGATGTTGTGAAATGGGTACAAGAGATAGATTTCTCAGCAAAGGGAGACATGTTTCATGTGAAACAATCTCCCTTTCTGTGGGCCACTGTGTTTACGACAACGGCGGTGATACTGGAGTTGACCGAAGATCGTTATGCTTTTTGAATCAAGCAATAATAAAAGCCATCGTGGCTTTCTAGTGTCGGAAATAATTGTCGGCCATGACTGACCTCCGTCCCCCACTCCAATGCAAATTCTGGTGTGATTGAATTTAGCGGCACTTCGGTCGCTTCTTCATGAGTGGCTAAAAAGTGCGACATCTGCTGTTCGTTTTCTTCTGGCATCAATGAGCAGGTTGCGTACAACATAAAGCCACCAGGCTTTAATGTCGACCAAACGTTTTTAATGATGGTCTTCTGAATGGCAACCAGTTCTTCTATATCGGCGGGTTTACGATTTATCTTGATGTCTGGATTACGACGAATGACTCCCGTAGCAGAGCAAGGTACATCCAATAAAATCTTATCGAAATGTTCACCGTCCCACCACGCGTCCAGTTCACCCGCGTCAGCGCAAACTAGGTGTGCGTTATAGCCTAAACGCTCAAGATTCGATTCGATTTTTTCCATACGCCAAGGTTCTAATTCGACCGCAGTTAGGTCTATTTCATCAGATACTTCCAGTAAGTGCCCTGTTTTACCACCTGGTGCCGCACAAGCATCCAATATCTTTTCACTTTTTTTTGGCGACAAAATATGAGCAGACAATTGCGCCGCTTCGTCTTGCACGCTGACAAAACCGCTTTCAAAATCAGGTAACTCTGACACGCGAGTGGCATTTTTTAGGTACAGAGCGGACGGTGAAAACTCACCAAAGGTGGATTTTATACCCACTTCTTCCAGTTTTGACTGATATGTTTCACGTGAAACTCGGTGCTGGTTTACGCGAAGACACATTGGTGGATGCATGTTGCTGGCATCGACGATGCTTTCAAACTGCTCAGGCCAATGTTTAAGGAAGCGCTTAAGTAACCATTTTGGTTGGTTGTATTCGACTGACGGCGTGGATTCTAATTCGGCTTCAATCTCATCAACTTCTCGCTGATAGCGACGCAACACAGCGTTCATCAATTTTGTTGCCCAGTCCTTTTTAAGCAGACGACAGGCTTCGACGGTTTCATGAACTGCCGCATGGTCTGGGGTATTCATGTAGGTCAATTGGTATAAACCCAAGAGCAAGGTGGCGTATAAATCCGTGTCTTTTTCTTCAAACGGATGCGCCAACAAATGCAGCGCTATGCTATTTAGTTTTGGATATTGGCGGCACACACCGAAACACAATTCTTTTAAGAGTGGTATGTGCTCGCTTGCCACGTCTTGTTGGTGGCGCGCCAGTTGTGTACTCAATGAACCTTGTTGCAGCAAGATATTGGTGATGACTTGGATCGCGACTTGGCGAGCGCTGTGTTGAATCGAAAGGTCGTCGGTTTGGGGTGTTTGTTTGTTATTCATGCTGTTTGCTCGATACGGCCAAATTGTTGACCAATGACTAGGGCGGCTTTGTGTTTGCCATTGAGGGCGTCTTGTATTTTCATGCGTTTACCACCGGCAAATTGAACCTCGGTAATCAGAATCGCTCCTTGGCCTGTGGCGACAATAATGCCCTCTTTACTGACAACCAAGAGATCGCCCGGTGTGGAATCTTCATCACCGACGCTAGCAATTTGTGCTGCGTGAATTTTCATAACGCCTGCTTGGCTGTGCGTGTACGCTACTGGCCAAGGTGACAAACCGCGGATTTGTCGCTCAATCTGTTTAGCGGAAGCGGCCCAGTCAATGTTGGCTTCTTGCTTGGTGAGTTTGGCCGCGTAACAGCTCGCGTTATCGTCTTGTTTTTCAGCGGTCAATGAACCAGTTTTCAGCTTTTCTATGGCGTCGATTAACGCTGAGCCGCCAAGAGTCGCCAAACGATCGTGTAAGCTGGCAGAGGTATCAGAGGGTTTGATATCGCATGACGCTTTCAACAACATGTCGCCTGTGTCTAGGCCGACGTCCATTTGCATAATGGTAATGCCGGTTTCGTCATCCCCTGCAATAAGCGACCGATGAATCGGCGCCGCACCGCGCCAGCGAGGTAACAAAGACGCGTGAACGTTAATGCAGCCAAGTTTGGGCGTATCCAACACCACTTTCGGTAAGATAATACCGTAGGCAGCCACTATCATGAGGTCGGCATTGAGATTCGCAAGCTGTGCTTTGTCTTCGTCCTGTTTAAAATTCAATGGCTGAAACACAGGAATATCATGGGCGATAGCCAATTGTTTCACTGGGCTTTGTACCAGTTTTTGACCGCGTCCAGCGGGACGATCGGGTTGGGTGTAAACACCCACGAGCTGATAGTGGTTCTCGGTCGCCGAATCCAGCAGTGCTTGTAAGCTCGCCGCGGCAAATTCTGGTGTGCCGGCGAAAATGATGCGCAGCGGCGACTGATCATTAGGTGCGTAAGAAAAAACAGAATGTGAATGTGTGGGCATAAAAGCTCCTTAACAAAAAATCAGGCCAAAGCCTGATTTTAGAATGTCTATTTGATGATCTTGCAAGCGGGTCAAACTAGCCTTGTTTCAGAGCAAGCTTATGGGCTTTTTCCAACTTGCTCTTAATGCGGTTGCGTTTTAGTGGTGACAAATAATCCACCATCAGTTTACCGTCAAGATGATCAACTTCGTGCTGCACGCACACCGCCATTAACTCATCAACTTCTAAAGCGAACGGTTTGCCGTGACGATCCAGCGCATGCACTTTTACTTTGGCTGCGCGGTAAATATGCTCGTAGAAACCAGGCACAGACAAGCAACCTTCTTGGAATTCGTTTGGCTCGTCGTCTAGGATTTCAAACTCAGGATTGATGAACACAATCGGTTCATTGCGTTCTTCAGAGAAATCCATCACCACCAAACGGTAGTGATAATCCACCTGCGTAGCCGCTAAGCCCAAACCGTTTTCGTCGTACATGGTGTCTAGCATGTCGTCGATTTGCGTTTGTAAGGCGTCTGTGAATTCGGTAATCGGCTTAGCAACGGTGCGTAAGCGTTTGTCTGGGTATTCAAGTACAGTTAATACAGCCATGATCTTTTCCAACGATGTGTCTTTGTTCTTTAACGAAGCGTACAAGAGAATAAACCGTCAGCGACGACACTCTCTTGTGCTCTTTTGATGGTGCCTATTGTAACGCAAGTCGATCTATTGAGCAGTCTTCTGATGGCGGTTTTTTGGCCAATATGCTTGAATAGGGTTTATAGCCTCAGACTATTTGATCATTGATTAATCGAGTCGAGGTGGTTTTGGGCATGGATTGTCCAGTTTGTCATTGAGCAATGGCATTTGATCGGGGCGCTCACTGCCCTTCTAACACGCAAGGAAGCCTGTTTATGAATACTCCTCATCTAGCGGATTTAACCAAGACCGATTGGTTATGCCTAAGCTTTTTATCGAGCATTGGCCCTTCTCGTCTTTCACGGCTATTTACCTATCTACAACAACTCGATGCGCCCACCGCAGACTGCATTTCTTACGAAGTGCTAACGGCGCTTAAATGGCCAGATGTGACGGCACGAGAAGCCATGGCGTATTTGAGCAACGGCTCACTTACCAAAGAACAAGCCATCAAACGAGACGACTCTTTAACTTGGTTGGCAAAAGACACGCATTCACTCATTCTTCAAAACGAAGAGGCTTACCCCAGCGCACTCAAAGAAATCAATGTAGCCCCTGCTTTTTTGTATGTGGAAGGTCAGCTTGAGCCCCTGGCTTTGCCAAAGCTTGGCATAGTTGGCGCCAGAAAATGCACTCGCTATGCCCGAGATGCCACGCTTCAGTTAGCAGGGCAACTCTCTGCGCACGGTATTTGTGTGGTTAGCGGTGGTGCAATGGGCATTGATACCGCGGCCCATCAAGGGGCTTTACAAGACAAAACGACGCCGACCATCGCCATTATGGGCACTGGATTACTGCACCGTTACCCTTCTCAAAATCGCCGTATGTTCGACGAGATTTTAGAACAAGGTGCGTTAGTCAGTGAGTATCCACTGACGACCAGCCCTAGGCCGCATCTTTTTCCGCCGCGGAATCGCATTATTAGTGGTGTCAGTATGGGCGTTTTGGTGGCAGAAGCATCCATCAAGAGCGGTTCCTTGATCAGCGCCAGTTACGCGGTGCAGCAAAATCGTGATGTATTCGCCCTACCCGGACGTTTAACCGATGTGCAATCGGAAGGTTGTCACCAATTAATTCGACAAGGCGCGACCTTAGTACGTCGGGTAGAAGACATTTTGGAAGAGTATGCGGATTTAAGTCAGACGAACAAAACACAAAGTATGCTGCCTCTTGGGCAACGTCAGGTATCCTTGCAATTGCTACCGACGGACGCCTCTAAACAAGCCAAAGATGTATTGGCTTGTTTAGAGCGGGACACCACGCCAATGGACTTCGACGAGCTAATTCGACAAACTCAAATGCCAGCCGGTGACATGATGCAGGCTCTGATGGAATTAGAGTTGTATGGTTGTGTCGAAAATCGCTCTGGATTGTATGGCCGCTGTTAGTTTGTCTTACTCTGTGCCACTGAACATATCTTTTTTGAGTTGCTTAATGTCGCGGCGTTCTTTCTTGTTGGGTTTATGGTCCGACATAATGCGTCCGCCAAACGACTTATTCTCTAGCGCACGCTTTTCCCGCTTAGCAATGGACTCTGGGGTTTCCTCGTACAGCATTTGCGCTTCAGGTGCGCCGCGTCGTTGGCCGCTGATGTCGATGATTTTTACCACCTTTTCATCCCATCCAAGGCGAATGCCGATCAAGGCGCCCACTTCCACATTGCGACTGGCTTTGCCTTTGCTGCCGTTGTAGGAGACCTTGCCGCCATCAATGGCGTCTTTGCAGAGCGAGCGGGTTTTATAAAAACGAGCGGCCCAAAGCCACTTATCTAAACGTACGGCTTGTGGTGTCGAGTGCTTTTCTGGTTTACTCATAGAGAATGCGTTGATCCTATTCTGTTGTCATATTCGAGGCTGTTATGCAGGACGTTAAAACACACCCCATTTTTCAAGCTCTTCAAAAAATAATGTACGATGCCGCTGATGTAATTATGGAAGTTTATCAACGCGCTGATCTTGGCATCGAGCAAAAGCTAGACGACAGCCCTGTCACGGCGGCTGACCTTGCGGCACATAATATAATCTTAGCAGGTTTGAAAACGCTTACACCTGATATTCCTGTTCTGTCCGAAGAAGGTGTGGTGACCTTTGAAGAGCGTTCCAAGTGGTCCACACTCTGGGTTGTTGACCCTCTCGATGGCACCAAAGAATTCATCAAACGCAACGGCGAGTTCAGTATTAATATTGCTTTGGTCGAGAACGGTGTGCCTTTGCTGGGTATGGTGTACCTACCGACAACAACCGAAGGTTACTTTGGTGCTACGACAGCATGGGAGAATTTGCCGGTTGGCGCCATTAAATGGCAAGGCGACGAATACGAACTCATTACCGTACGAACACCGCGCGAACCGATTATTGCCATGACGAGCCGTAGCCACGGTCCATCGCTGCCGGTCGATTTAAAAAACAACCTCAAAGAAACCTATGAACAGGTACGAGAATTACCCAAAGGCAGTTCAATAAAAGGTTGTCGTATCGCCGAAGGCATTGCTGATTTGCACCTGCGCCGTGGGCCGACCAGCGAATGGGACACCGCCGCGCAACAAGCCATCATAGAAGCCGCAGGCGGTATGCTCGTTACCCCTCAAGGCAAACCGTTTCGCTATAATCAAAGAGAAACCCTATTGAACGGGCACTTCTTTGTCTGTGGCGCTGAAATCGCCCCCTACATTATGAATTGGTATTCTCAGCAAGACGAAGAATCGTAATTCGCTGGTACATTGATGTTTGGGTTGTAGTAGAGAGTCTTAAAAAAGCGCCGCGTTCTTAGCCAGTTCGTCTGGCGCTAAACGGTAAATCCGCATGTTATCAATGCAGTAAGCCCCCTGATTTTGGTAAAATTCAATCGCTGGTGTGTTCCAATCTAGGCACCCCCACTCTAAGAATTCGCACCCACGAGATACTGCTAATCTAGATAAAAATTGCATGACTAGGTTGCCAATTCCTTTGCCTCGAACAGCATCGTCAATAAATAAAGCATCGAGGTACAAACCGGAACGACCAGAAAAAGCCGAGCTCTTTTCATAATAATAGGCAAAACCGACATCAATGCCGTTGTCTGATATAAAAATAGCCTCACCAATGCCTTTTTCTAATAGACGCGCAATACGTTCAGGTGTGGCAATGATGCTATCAGCCATTTTCTGAAATCGTCCCAACTCCTGCATAAAGTGCACAACCAATTCGGCGTCGTCGACAGAGGCGTGACGGATCATACAAGAAGGGCGTTTAGTGTGAATGATGTCCATGTTGTGCATATCCTTTTCTTAATTGTAAGAAGGCTGAAGCAGCGCTGAGTTGGTTCAAAACGTGACGTCAGTCAAAAGGGTTATCAATCACCGCCGTCGCTTGCAAAATTAGGCTTGGGCTGAGTATGTGTTTACGAATGATGGCTGTCGCAGTCGCGGCGTTTCGGCTTAGTAATGCCTCGACCAGGGCTTCGTGTTCTTTTTTGTTCGCATCAAATACAGACAAATCCACCATGTTTTTTTTAAGCCACAAGTTACGGTAGCGAGAGGCTTTTTCATAAAGTGCATCTCGTACTTGTAACAAAGCAGGCGACTGACACCCTTCGGCGATAGCAGAATGAAAGTCGTGGTGATATTGCTCCCACAAATGTGGCTCGTTTTCGAGCAAGTCGGCGTGGAGCTTCATTTTGTGCGCGCAGGCCACAATATTCGCTTCCCATTCATCGTCACCGCGTTCTATGGCAAAGCCGACACACAGGGCTTCGATTTCGGCTCGGGTCTCGTAAATATCAATCAGTTCTGCTTTAGAGATTGGGTGTACACGAAAGCCCCGCTGGTTCTCAACAATGACTAACTGTTTTACCAAGAGCTGGGACAAGGCTTCTCGTAATGGCCCAACCCCCACGTCATAGCGCGCTTTTAATCGCGTCATTCGCAGCTTTTCACCTGGCTGAAAATACCCCGTCAAAATGTCATAAGTTAGCGCCCCCAGCACTTGAGCGGCTGAGTTGTCTTTGTTGTCAACGTCGGTTTTTTCATTTGTTTTCATCATTATGCGCTCATGTGGCGAGTTCTCTTGCGGCGTTTATTAACCGCTAAGTGTGAGTAGTGAGGTTTGCATTCTATGTGAAGACAGAAAAATAGTTAAGAGCGTTTGCTCAAAAATGCTTGACGTTTAAATTAAATGAATTACATTACGTCAAAACGTAGACGTTTTTAATTAATGACGATATTTTAAGTGAAAAACAAAAACAACAGGAGACACACAATGAGCGCCGTTGCAAAAGAGCAGACCATTCCTTATACCATGCAGGGCTTTACTGTAGCGGATTTTCCCGCTAGTAAACGCTTACAAATTGTTACCTTAGACGAAGCAACAATCACCGCGTTTGCAGACGCTGTAGCAGAGTGGACGGTCCAAGGTATTGAATACAAACCTTTCTTACGCTTTGAAGTGGCCGACCGGTTGGATAAGGTGACAGGTTACACTTTGGGTAAATGCCTCAATGATATAGTTCGAGATCGAGCAACAGGGGCGTTTTTGCTGAACTATCAAGGTAATCCTGGTGTAGAAGACGGTGAAGCTCGTACGGAATTTGAAGTGAAATTGTCTACTGCGATTTCGCATATCATTGGTTTATCTAATCACGATGCCATGTACGGACAATATTACGCACGCTTTACTGTACGTAACGTCGATAACTCTGACAGTTACTTGCGCAAGCCCCATCGTCGCATGGAGCTGCACAATGATGGTACTTATGTGAACGAGCGCACCGATTATGTTTTGATGCAAAAGCTAAAAGAAGAAAACATGCAAGGCGGCAATTCATTGTTGCTGCATGTGGATGATTGGGCTGAGTTGGAGACATTTGCTAAGCACCCATTAGCTAAGCAAGACATTGTATGGGGCGCACCAAAATCGAAAAACGTTGATGTGAAAGTTGAACATCCTGTGTTCTTTGAGGAGGATGCTGACGGTAATCCTATGATGCTATACATCGACCAATTCGCTGAGCCAAGTAACAAGGCGCAAGGTAAGTATTTATTTGAAATGGGTGAATCTCTAGAAGCGGACCCTAACTTTTTGTCGGTTCCTATGCCTGTGGGTTCTATGTTGGTGATTCACAATCATTTCTGGCTGCATGGTCGCGATAAGTTTGTACCTCATCCTGGCTTATGCCGCGAGCTGCTTCGCCAACGAGGACATTTCACGGATTAGCTAGGGTTTGGTCATCCAGTGATGACGACACAGTGATACCAAAAAGAGAATCAAAGCAGCGACGAAGTAACGGCTTCGTCGCTGCTTTTGTATGGGTATAATGAACCCACCATCAGCAAGCTGAGCGAGAACAAGATGATGTACGATTTTATTATTATTGGCGGCGGCATTGTCGGCGTTTCTACCGCATGGCAACTACAACAACGCCATCAAGATAAGAAAGTGTTATTGCTCGAAAAAGAGTCCGTGTATTCCAAGCACCAAACTGGACATAACAGCGGCGTGATTCATGCGGGTGTGTATTATGCGCCAGGCAGTATGAAGGCGCGTTTTTGCAAAGCGGGCGTGTCCGCCACCATGGCATTTTGTGACCGTAAAAACATTCCTTATGAGCAATGCGGTAAGCTGTTGGTCGCAACGACTGAGTTAGAAGTCGAGCGCATGAAGGCTTTGTTCGAGCGTTGCAAAGAAAACGGCTTAGATGTAGAAATGCTCGACGCTGAGCAATTAAAGCAACGCGAGCCCAACATTGTTGGCTTAGGTGGATTTTTTGTCAAAGACACCGCCATCGTAAACTATCAGCAAGTCACCACTCACATGGCCGAAGAGTTCGTTGAATTGGGCGGTACCGCCCTATTGAATCATGAAGTGACAGGACTGATGGAAAGCGAGCAAGAAGTCACCGTGGTTGCGCAACACCAAGGCGCAGAAAAGACCTTTCAGGGGCGTTTCTTAATCACCTGTTCCGGTTTAATGGCTGACAGAACCACCAAGATGTTGGGCATCCCGACGGACTTTCAAATTATCCCGTTTCGTGGCGAGTACTACCAACTGCCAGCGAAATACAACAACATTGTTAACCACCTAATCTACCCTATTCCTGATCCTGACCTTCCTTTTCTCGGCGTGCATTTAACGCGCATGATTGACGGTTCTGTAACCGTTGGGCCTAACGCAGTACAGGGTTGGAAACGCGAAGGCTATGGACGAGTCAATATTTCGATTAAAGACATCGCGGACATGATGCGTTTTTCAGGCTTCTGGCGCGTATTAAAAAACAACTGGCGCACCGGCTTGGTAGAAACAAAAAACTCCTTGTGGAAACCGGGCTATCTAAAAATGGTGCAAAAATACTGTCCTCAACTGACAGTGGCCGACTTACAACCTTACCCTGCTGGTATTCGCGCGCAAGCGGTCATGAAAGATGGCTCACTGGTACACGACTTCCTCTTTGCCAACAGTCCACGAAGCCTGCACGTATGCAATGCACCCTCGCCTGCCGCTACATCAGCAATACCGATTGGCGAGTATATTTGTGACAAGGTGGAAGAGATATCGCGTTAATCTATATATAGAAAGAGAATTAATAGGTTTTTGTAACCTATATTTGAACCAAAAAAAGAGCTTCAAATTGAAGCTCTTTTTTTTGGTTTTTTTAATCGACTTGTAAAATCAGAGTATTAATCCATTAACTGATTTGGTAACCAAGTGACTAGTTCAGGGATCATCATGACAGTGATGAGAACCAGTAATTTGAGCAATACAAAAGGTAATATCGACTTATATATATCTAACATGGTCACACCAGGCGGTGCGATACCTTTGAGATAAAATAGCGCGAAACCATAGGGTGGTGTTTGTACTGCAATCTCGATATTTAAGATCATCAAGATACCAAACCATATAGGGTCGTAACCGAGTGCCACGGCGATGGGAGTAAAAATAGGCGCACATATTAGAACAATAATGAACTCATCAATAATGAAGCCGAGCAACAACATGATTAGCTGAAATAACATAATGATGACAATGGGCGGTAGGCCTAGGTCTTGCGTAAAACCAGCCACCATGTTTTGAACGCCCATCAGCAGATGGAAGTTACTAAACACGGATGCCCCAACAATAATCCACATGGCAACACTGACTAATAAGGCCGCCTGCATACCGGCTTTTTGTACCATTCTTGGCTTGAATCGTTTGAATAGAATGGCCAGTACAATGGCACCGACGACACCAATGGCGCCTGATTCTGTTGGCGTTGCAATACCCATAATAATGCTGCCAAGCACGGCAACAATTAACAACAAAGAAAGCAGGCCATCTCGAGCGGTTAAAAACTTTTCTTTGACGGTAGGTAATACCTCTGGTACTGGATCAAGCGGCGCTCTTTTAGGGTTGAGCTTACAAGAAATTACCACGTACGTGATTAGCAATATAATGGTGATCAGAGCAGGAATTAACGCACCAATAAACATGCGCCCTACTGAATTTTGTGTCGAAGAGGCAAACATGATCATAGGGATACTAGGAGGAATTAATATGCCTAAACCACCACCTGCCATGATAACCCCTAAGGCAAGGCGTTTATCGTAGCCACGTTCCAACATAGGACGAAGAGCGATACTGCCTGAGGTCATGATACCTGCACCGATTATACCCACCATGGCACCAATCATAGAACACACGACGATAACGCTGATGGCTAGCGAACCTCGAACTCGACCGATAATCATTTGGCTGGCATTAAACATAGCATCGCCAATGCCCGAACGAGTAAGTAGCTGTCCCATATAAATGTACAGAGGGATAGCCAGTAAAATGAAACTAAAATGTGTAGACTCTAGCGTAGTTGGAATAACATTAAATAGTGCATCTCCCCAAGTCAGGTAGCCGATGCCCATGGCAATACCACCTAACGCTAGACCAACGGGCGCACCCAACGCGAATGCGACAACGATACAGACTAATAAAATTCCCGTTAATAATTCAATACCAATCATTGGTCATCTTCCTGTGCATCTTTCAACAATTCAGGTAGTAATGGCTTGCCTGTTATTGCCTGATGAAGTGAGTTAATCCAGTCGCTTGAAAGCTGGAGGATGAGAAGAACACTGGCTACGGCAATCATTAACCAGTAATGATGCATTTGAGGTGCCCATTCGCTTTGACGGCGATAATTAAACTCTAGAGCCTCTTCGAACTTTCCGATGCTGACCTTGCACATAATCACAACAAACAATATCGCCAAGGCAAAGGAAAACAAGTTAAAGACCCCTTTTAAGCGATCAGAGACCTTGTTATATAAAATATCAACATTGATATGCGCACGCTGCTGTTGAGCGTAGGCGCCGCCTAATGCGGCAATATAACTAAAAATGAACAAAGAAGTGTCGTATGCCCAAACTGTCGGCTGATTCAAGATGTATCGAGAGAAAACCTCAAATGCAACGACAAGCGCCAATAATGGCATCAGATAGGAAACAGAATTTCCAATGAAAGCCACCAATGTGTGCACTCCCAGACAATAGCGCCTAATAGCAGTCATTATCATTATTTTACTACCTGTGTAGGTGAGTGAAGAAAGAATAACGGCCTTCGAAAAGGCCGTTATTCTGAGAAGTTGCTAGCTGTATTACATCTGTTCTTTACGAAGAATATCAATCAGCTCTTTGCTGAACTTATCAGCTGCTGCGTATTCGTCATAAAGACTCGCACCAGCATTCTTCCAAGCTAACTTATCTGCATCGCTTGCAGCAGGGCTCCACTGAAGGCCTTTTGACTGCATGTCTGCAACGGCTTCGGCTTCCCACAATTTAGATTTGTTCATTTGCTCTTGAGCGTGGGCTGTTGTAGCGGCTTTTACGATGGCTTTCAGGTCATCAGGTAATTTGTTCCAAGCGCTTTTATTTACAATGATAGGTAATACTTGTGCGCCAGCTAAAGGAAGAGGATACATGTATTTTGCTACTTCAACGTGGTTACCGTCACGGTGATCGATCATGTTTGAACCGATAGAACCGTCAATGACGCCAGTTGAAAGACTGGTATAGATTTCGGACCAAGAAAGAGAAACCGGTGAAGCACCCAAGTTGCGAAGGAACTTACCATATGCGCCTGGTGCTCGGATTTTCAAACCTTTGAAGTCTTCAATAGAGTTAATTGGTTCTTTTGTAAGAACGTAAACAGCAGGCTGAATATAAGGGTCAAGCCAAACAAGGCCTTGTTCTGCGTACGCTCTTTCTAGAATAGGTCCCCAGCCTTTCTCATGGAACAAGGTAGACAGTTCAGCAACGTCACTGGTGCCACCAGGTAAGCCGATTTCAACAATACCTGCAGGTAGTTCACCTGCGTTCAAAGATTGAAACGTCGCTCCCATGGTAATTAGTCCTGTTTTAACGGAACCAAAAATACCAGAAGAACCTACGCCCTCTCCAGCGTACAGTGTTTGTACTTTGATACGACCGTTAGACATGGTTTCAATATTTTTAGCAAAATTTTCATAGACCTCACCAAACGCGGTACCACGGCTGTAAAGATTGGCGAAGCGCCAGTTGTATTCAGCAGCATGGGCTGTTGATGCCACAGCCCCCAGACCAAGAGCCATAGTCAATGAACCTGTAATCAAGTGCTTTTTCAGTTTCTGGATTGCTTTCATCATAGTGTCACCTCGAAATGTTTGGATGGTAAATTTATGTTTTGTCTATACCTCGCAATCGATACTTTCAAAAAGTGTGCACGCATTAAAGCACGCAAAATCTATCTAAAGTTTTGTGCTTACCAAACAATGAAGAAAAGCAAAAGCTTATATAAATCAAATAAATACATCCACGATGCGCACTTATTGAGGGCTTGTTGTGCCAAATTGGTGCATATTAAACGTGAGTCTATTTGATTAATAGCATGAGAAATAGTGACGTATCACCTTGAAAACGTGCACTTTTTTTGCTTTTTTACAGTGTTCAAAAAATATCTCATAAACATAACAAAGCGCACCAGAAAAGTGCTTTTAACAATGGGTGATCAGCTAAAGAATTAGTTTTTTATGAAGACTATTTTCACATGACTCTCTACTACATGAAGTTATTTGATAATTATTGTTTTGAGCTACAAATAAAGTTCTTACAAAATGACGCATCTCGAAGAGATAAAAGTCCCTTCAATGCGTGTAAACTAATCGTAATAAAATGTTTCTTTCGGAGTAGACATCACAATGAGCGCAAAAAACTACTCGCTGGGTCAGGTGGGTGATTATGAGATTAAGCAGTTAAAAGTGTTTAAAACCGTGGTTGATTGTGGTGGTTTTTCAGCGGCGGAAACCTCGTTGAATATTGGTCGTTCGACGATCAGTTTGCACATCTCTAATCTTGAGGCGCGTCTTAATTTGGTGTTGTGTAAGCGTGGTCGCGGTGGTTTTTCCTTGACGGAAGAAGGGGTGATTATTTACGAGATGACCGAGCGGTTGTTGGAGTCGCTTGATGCGTTTCGAACCACGGTGAACAATCTCAACGTCAGTCTTACCGGAAAGCTGCGCATTGCGTTATCAGATAAGGTTAGTTTGGACCCTCGCAGTCATTTTCCCGAGTTGATTAAACATTTTAGCAATGTGGCGCCCGAGGTTTTTATTACTACGAACGTGGCTTCGATGACGAACATTGAGAGAATGGTACTTAACGACGAAGCGGACGTGGGTTTTATCCCCTATCATCGTAAGCTGGACGGCCTTGATTACATTCATTTGTACAATGATCGCTGCTTTGTGTACGCCACCCAAGATCACCCATTGGCGAGCATGTCGAGTGAGGAACAGGAAGCGCGCGTCGATAGTTTCCCATCGTCCCACGCGGGCCTGAAATACCATGAGCAAGCCAGCGAGCAAATCTCGCACATGAAGCTGTCTAGCATTAGTTACTTTTACGATAGTCGTTTAGCGTTGATTTTGTCAGGGCAATACGTTGGTTTTTTACCGGAGTTGTATGCCAAGCCGTATATTGCCTCTGGGCAAATTGTTGCGGTGGCGACAACGACTCGTTATTACGACTTAGGCGTTGCGGTTGCAACAAAGAAAACCGCCCAGCCCAACAAAGCGAGAGAGTTGTTTTTAGAGGTACTACATAACACCATCAAAGACCTTATTGTCGCGCCCTACTAGCCCTTGTCTATTTTTAGGCATAAGAAAAGCCACCGTGTTACCACGATGGCTTAGGGTCAATCTCGTTTAGATCGAGAACGCAAAAGCAAACGCTTACGCGAGGGCTTTTTTCAGGCAGGCTTTAAAGATTTCCATGCCTTCATCAATCAGATCCATTTCGATCGTCAACGCCGGCAAGAAGCGAATAACGTTGCCACGAATACCACAAGACAACAAAATTAAACCGTGTTGTGCTGCAATAGCCGGTAGTTTCTTCGCCAATTCTGGATAAGGCTTGTTGACGTCGCCATCGTGTAAAAATTCGATGGCAATCATGGCGCCAGCATTACGCACATCGCCAATCAACTGTGGGTATTCTGCTTGAATAGCCGTTAGATGTTTAACGAAGTGAGCACCCACTTTGGTAGCGCGTTCGCACAATTTTTCTTCTTCAATCACATCGAATACCGCAAGGCCAGCCGCACAACCAATTGGAGAACCACCGTAGGTGCCACCCAGTCCACCAGGAACCGGCGCGTCCATGATGTCGGCTTTACCCACTACAGCGGCTAATGGAATACCGCCCGCGATGCCTTTTGCTGTGGTCATAAGATCGGCTTCAACCCCTGCTTGCTCGTGGCAGAACAGGGTACCGGTACGACCAAAGCCCGATTGAATTTCGTCGATGATGAGCAACATGCCGTGCTCGTCACACAAGGCGCGCAGTTTTTGTAGAAAGCTGGACGACGCTTTGTAAAAACCGCCCTCGCCTTGTACTGGCTCGATCAAAATCGCAGCAACGCGAGAGGCTTCTATGTCGCAGGTAAAGCGCATGGCCAAATCTGCCATAGCTTGATCTTCACTGATGCCCAAAAATTCATTTGGGTACGGTACGTGATAAATATCGCTTGGGAATGGACCAAAGCCGATTTTGTAAGGGGCGACTTTGCCTGTTAGACCGAGGGTCATATTAGTACGACCATGGTAACCGCCGTTGAACGCGATGATACCAGGGCGACCTGTATGAGCGCGGGCGATCTTGACACAGTTTTCAACCGCTTCGGCACCGGTTGTGACGAAAATCGATTTCTTCGGCGTGTCGCCAGGCGCAGCGGCATTGAGTTTTTCTGCCAACGCAACCGCGGATTCATAAGGGCTGACCATCACACAAGTGTGGGTGAAGCGTTCCATTTGCGCTAGTACAGCGGCTTTTACTTTTGGATGGTTGTGGCCGGTATTTAGCACCGCGATGCCAGCACCAAAATCGATGTGACGATTGCCTTCCACATCCCATACTTCGGAATTCAAAGCTCGGTCAACATAGACAGGCGCCATATTGGCTTGACCGCGTGCAATGGCGTTTTCTTTGCGTTGTTGTAAATCTGCGTTGTTCATTTTTTCACCTTAATGTTCGTTTTTCGCTCTAATGTATGTCACGCTTTTCTTGTCGACACCGACAAAAAGAGCGTGTGGTTATCCGTCGAGTTGAGTAAAGAAAGACGAGAATTACGCCAATCCACCTATGCACATGTATTTGATTTCGATGTATTCATCGATGCCGTACTGAGAGCCTTCACGGCCACTGCCAGACTCTTTCACGCCACCAAATGGCGCGACTTCGTTGGAAATAAGCCCTTCGTTTACACCCACCATGCCGTATTCCAACGCTTCGGTAACACGCCAAATACGCGCCATATTTTGGGAATAGAAGTAGGACGCCAAGCCAAACGGGGTATTGTTCGCCATAGCAACCGCTTCGTCTTCGGTGGTGAATTTGAACAAAGGCGCGACAGGGCCGAAGATTTCGTTAGAGAAAATCGCCATGTCTTCGGTGACGCCAGTTAGAATCGTTGGCTCAAAGAATTGCGCGCCGGCTTCAGTGGCCTTTGAACCACCAACCAAAATGTTGGCACCTTTTGCGACGGCGTCTTTGACCAGTTCGTCTACTTTGTTGACCGCTGCGGTATTAATGAGTGGCCCAATCGACACATCTTTGGCAAAACCGTCACCGGTTTTAAAGGTTGCAACCCGCGCTGCGAGCTTCTCAGCAAAGGCGTCGTAAACGCCCTCTTGCACCAAAATACGGTTAGCGCATACACAGGTTTGACCGGCGTTGCGGTATTTAGAGGCAATCGCACCCTCTACTGCGGCGTCTAGGTCGGCGTCATCAAACACGATAAAAGGCGCGTTGCCGCCCAATTCCATTGACGTCCGTTTGACGGTATTTGCGCACTGCGCCAGTAGTAACTTGCCTACTGGTGTGGAGCCGGTGAAAGACAATTTACGCACGGTAGGATGGCTGGTTAACACGCCACCAATGGCTTTCGCGTCTTTACCCACTACCACGTTCAACACGCCCGCTGGAATGCCCGCTTGATGAGCCAATTCCGCCAATGCCAAGGCACACAATGGGGTTTCGTCAGAAGGTTTAATAACAATAGTGCAGCCTGCCGCCAACGCTGGGCCGACTTTACGAGTGATCATGGCGATGGGAAAGTTCCATGGCGTAATGGCCGCCACAACACCGATCGGCTGCTTCATGGTCAGAACGCGCTTGTCTTTGGCGAAGCTTGGAATCACATCGCCGTTTAAACGACGCGCTTCGTCGGCGAACCAATCAATAAACGCCGCGCCATAAGCCACTTCGCCTTTGGCTTCTGCAAAAGGTTTGCCTTGCTCTAGCGTCATTAGAGTGGCGAGGTCATCTTGGTTGTCAAGAATCAGTTGGTTCCAGCGGCGCAACAAGGTTGCACGCTCTTTGGCTGTCGTCGCTTGCCATGCTTTTTGCGCCTTTTCAGCGGCTTCTACTGCAAGAGTGGTTTCTGTTGCACCGAGATCGGCGACATCAATTAGGTGTTCACCGGTAGACGGATTGGAAACAGAAAATGTCTCGCCCGACGCGGCCGCGACCCACTCGCCATTGATGTAGGATTGGCTTTTTAATAAAGAAGGCTGAGATAGTCGTGCTTGCATGCGAGTCTCCAAAAGTAGCAACGCGAGTTGATTTGTGTGTTTGCGATTGATCGATAGTAGGCAATTGGTTTGATTTGAAAAATGGGCAGCAATCAATTCAATGTTTGATGTGGTTCAAACATTAAGTGACCTATTGTGATGCGTCGTTATTAAACGAGTTTTTAGTATAATATGGTGAAATGTAAAAAGGCGGCTTAAAGCCTATGTTTGAAGCTCAACCGTCGTTGATCAAGACCATAAGAGGGTAAGAAATTGGCACAAAAAAGAGCGGTGGTTCGTCAAAGTTTACCGGATGTTATTGTCGCGGATTTGCGTAACCGAATTTTGAGCGGTGATTTAGAAGAAGGCACCTTGATTCGCCAAGAGCTGCTTGCTGAAGAATACGACGTATCGCGTATGCCAGTGCGAGAAGCCCTAAAACGCTTGGACTCGGAAGGGTTGGTGGTGTTTAAAAACAACCGCGGGGCAACCGTTACCAAACATTCATTGGATGAAATCGCGGAAATTTTTGATGTTCGTATCTTGCTGGAAATGGATTTGTTTCAGCGCTCGATTCCCGATATGACAGAAACACACTTTGCTGAATGTGAGGCGATATTGGCGGCCATGGATGCGTCTTATCGTGAGGGTAATATTGCAGATTGGGGGCCATTAAACGCAGCCTACCATGGAAAACTCTATGAAGCGGCTGGACGCCATTTGACGGAAGCGCTGTTAAAAAGAGTTACCTTGCAAGCCAATCGTTACGTCAGTATGCACATCGATAAATTAAATAACCGTGAAAACGCCAGTCACGATCATCATTTATTGCTTGAGTTAGCGCGTCAGCGAGATGTGCCCGCCGCAACGGAGCAACTCAAAGAGCATTTGATCAATACCAAGAACCAAGTTATTGCGTTGGTGAAGCAAACGCGCATGGCATAACTCTCCTTTATATTGACCTTGTTACGAGCCATAAAATAGTGAACAATTGCCTTAACAAAAATTGGATACAAAATGCAAAACTAACAAATTCATCAAGTTGAGGGTTTTATGACGTTTACTCCCCACGGAAAACACTTCATTGCGGGTCAATGGATCAGCACAGAACCACAATTTCGTTCTTCCCCTGCACACGGCGAAGCCTTTTCCTTTTCAAAAGGTTCTGTTGATCTGGTGAATGCCGCCGTGACCGCAGCGGAAGACGCTTTTTATGACTACAGTGGTTTGCCACGAGAAAAGCGAGCGGCTTTTTTACACGCCATCGCCGACGAAATTGACGCTCGTGGTGAGGCGATCACCGCCATAGGAACGTCTGAAACCGGCTTGCCTGAAGCGCGTTTACAAGGGGAACGAGGCCGCACTTGCGGCCAGTTGCGTTTATTCGCTCAGCATATTTTGGATGGCGACTATTTAGATCGTCGACATGACCAAGCTTTACCGGATCGTCAGCCTTTACCGCGTGCCGAATTGCGCTTAATGCAGCGCCCGATCGGCCCCGTTGCTGTCTTTGGGGCGTCTAACTTTCCATTGGCGTTTTCGACAGCGGGAGGAGATACCGCTTCAGCGTTGGCGGCGGGTTGTCCTGTGGTCGTGAAAGGTCATCCGGCTCACCCGGGCACCACGGAAATCATTGCAGAAGCCTTGCATGCAGCGATGGTTCTTTGCCAAATGCCGGCGGGAACCGTGAGTGTGATACAAGACAGTGGCGAGACCTTCGAGGTGGGTAAAGCGCTGGTCGAACACCCACTTATTAAAGCGGTTGGCTTTACTGGCTCATTGGCCGGTGGACGAGCGTTATTCGATTTATGCGCCGCGCGCCCCGAGCCGATTCCTTTTTTTGGTGAATTGGGTTCAGTGAATCCTATGTTCTTGTTTCCTCATGCGGTGTCCAATCGTGGCGAGGCGTTAGCTAAAGGCTGGGCGGCTTCATTAAGCATGGGCGCGGGACAATTCTGTACCAATCCAGGCATGGCGATCTTGGTAGCGGGATCAGAGGCGGATTATTTTGTTGCCCAAACCAAACAAGCCTTGTCGACTGTACCTGCTCAAACCATGCTGACAGACGGCATTGCACGGGCGTACCGTGCAGGGCAACAAGGTATTGCCTCCACCTCTGGCGTCAAAGAAGTGCTGAGCACTCACTGCGATGCGCGCCTTGCTACGCCGTATTTGTACGCCACTACCGCTGAAGAATGGTTGGCGAATGAAACCTTAGCGCAAGAAGTGTTTGGCCCGTTGGGCGTGGTGGTGGTGGCAAACAATGTCGAAGAGATGCTACGTGTCGCTAAACACCTAGAGGGTCAACTGACCTGCACCTTGCATATAGACGATGCCGATCTGGAAACGGCTCGTACTTTTATGCCAATCCTAGAACGCAAAGCGGGCCGAATCTTGGCGAACGCCTTTCCTACGGGTGTGGAAGTATGTGACACCATGGTGCATGGCGGCCCTTATCCTGCCTCCACCAATTTTGGTGCGACCTCGGTGGGCACCATGGCGATTCGTCGTTTCTTGCGTCCGGTGTGTTTCCAAGACATTCCAGCGGCTTTGCTGCCTACAGATTTACAATAATCACGATGTTTTCAGTGCGATCAGATCGTCGTAGAGCGCGCGCGGAATGTCCACCGCGTTGCGTTCTAGGTTAAACGCCTGTGCAGCTTGACGGCGTTGAGACGGTAGACGAGCGCCTTGGTCGATCACATCGGCGAACAAGCGCTCGGCGCGGTCGTTGTTTTCTGTCACACGGCCACCGCTGAGCATGTTGGGATCAAACGCGAGAATGATCTCACCATGATACGGCGCTTCGGGTTTACCACCGGCGGCGGCCATGCTTTCTTTACTGGTTAAATCATCGATCAGCGGTCCCGCCATTAATTCAATCATCAATGAAAAAGCAGACCCTTTGTGCCCGCCAAACGTTAGCATGGCACCGTTCATCGCCGCTTCGGCGTCGGTGGTGGGTTGGCCGTTTTTATCAATAGCGACGCCTTCTGGCAAGGCTTTACCTGCTCGGCGGTACAGTTCTATTTCACCCCGTGCAAATTGGCTGGTGGCAAAATCAAAGGTAAAAGGCGCTTTGCCTTGGCGTGGCCAGCTAAACGCGAACGGATTGGTGCCTAGCAAACCACGTGTTCCACCGGCGGGCGCGACCCATGCATGGCTGGGCAACATGGCCATGCCGGCTAAGCCAGCGGCAGAAAGCATTTCTACTTCGGGCCAGAGCGCAGAAAAGTGAAAACAACGATTGATCGCCAAGGCGGCGACGCCGTTTTTCTTGGCTTTTTCGATCAACAAAGGCATGGCGGCCTTCATGGCCAGTAACGAAATACCATCGTTGGCGTCGGCGCGAACCACAGAAGGGCCGACATCCGAGATGGTTGGTGCGGCGGTGCCACTGGCACGACCAGATCGGATACTTTCGATGCACATAAGCAACCGATACAAGCCATGGGAATGACAGTCGCCTAACTGATTGGTGTAAATAATATCGGTAATCGCCTTGGCGTGGTCGTTATTAAAGCCATGGTGGGCGAGTACCGACTCACTTAACTCACGGACTTCAGCCAAACTAAGCGTTATATTGTCACTCATATTGTCTCCCTAATGCTTATAAGAGGTTTGATTACATCATACTGCGAACAATGGGTAAAAAATCATTTGAAACGCTGCGCGCCATAGGCGTTCATGGGAATACTCGGTGTTTGTTCGTTTATTAACTCTGCTACCAACTCGGCGGTACCAGCGGATTGCGTCAACCCAAGATGGCCATGACCAAAAGCGTAAACGATGCGTCTAGATTGGCTGGCATAACTGATTACCGGCAAGCTGTCTGGCATGGAAGGGCGAAAGCCCATCCATTGCGTTCCGCCTTCCATGTTTAAATCTGGCAAAAAGGCTTTGGCTTTTTTGAGTAAAATATCCGCGCGCTGGTAATTAGGGGCTAAAGATAATCCGCCCAGTTCTACCGCGCCGCCAACGCGAACGCCGTCGCCCGCTTTGGTGACCACAAAACCATGATTGCTAAAGGTGATATGGGTTTTTAGCTCAAACGCGCCGGCTGGCAAGGTGGTGTTGTACCCACGTTCTGTGTCTAACGGCACACTGTCTCCTAAAGAGCGAGCGAGTGTCTTCGACCATGCGCCAGCGGCTACAACGATTTTTGTTGCTGTATAGAGGTTGCTAGAGGTTTGGATTTTTACCGAATCCGTTTTGATATCAATCGCTTGTACTGTGTCTATCGCCATGGCACCGCCGGCACGATGGAGGTAATCGGCAAGGTGTTCCGTCCACACTTTTGGGTGCACAACGTTTTTCCATTCTGGCGTGAAGCCCGCGTGGGTAAAACGAGGATGAATGCCAGGCTGAATTTTGGCAATGGCGTCTACGCTGTCTAAGAGTTCAAATACCACGCCGTGTTCTTTTCGAGTTTGCCAGCCCGCCAAAGAGGCTGTGAACTCGGCTTCGCCTTCGTACAGCTGCAACTGCCCTTCTCGACGAATCAAGGCTTCGCCATTCACCCGTTGTATTTGTCGTTCTAGGGCGTCTTTCGAAAAGTCCATTAAGGTAGATTGTGCTGTGAGCGCCGCTACGTAACGGTCTTGCCAACTGGCGCGCCAGAAATGCAGCATCCAAGGCATTATTTTAAATGCGTAAGCCGGTCGAATCGACAAGGGCCCGAGCGGGTCCAGCAGCCACTTTGGTGCGGTGCGCATAATACCAGGCGTTGCCAAGGGAATCACATCGGCAAAGGCAAAAGCGCCCGCGTTGCCCGCCGACGTTTCTGCGGCTACGCCTTTGCTGTCGATGACCAGAACCTGCTTGCCTTCTTGCTGTAAGCGCAATGCCGTGCTGATGCCGATAATGCCAGCACCAATAACAATGACGTCATAATTAGCCGCATCAGAAACGTCGAGCGATGTCATAGGGACACGCCGTGGCGCAAAGGGTCGGTTGGGTTGAGCATCATTTTGGCTTCTCGAGTGATAAACGCTTGCCCGGTAATAGACGGAACGACAGCGCCTACTGGTGCATTTTCCGCTGTGGAATATTGATAACTCAAGGTGTAGCCGCTGCCTATGGTGCTTTCTTGGTAAATGTCTTCCCCTGGCGCTAGGCGTTGATCGGCGGCTAAGCAAGCCAAACGCGCCGAACTGCCGGTGCCGCAAGGGGAGCGATCGTAAGCATCGTCAGGGCACAATACGAAATTGCGCGAATGACCTTTGTCGGTCAGCGCTGGGCCAAAAAACACGATGTGATCGATGATGCCGCCGTGTTCGCCTTCGATACCATGAGCGTAAAGCGTGTTACGAACCTGAATGCCCACCTCGGTTAAGGTGCGAATATTATTCGGTAATACGGGTGTTGGGCTGTTATCCACCAGAAAGAACCAATTGCCGCCGTAGGCGATGTCTCCTACGACCTTGCCCACGCCTTTCACGCCCAGTTCAACGCCTTTTTTGAAGCGATAGCTGTCGATATTTTGTACGGTCACGGTGTTTTGGTCGGTTAGCGTGACTTCAACAATGCCCACAGGTGTTTCAATTTTATGGGTGCCAACGCCGATTTTACCTAGGTGAGCCAGCGTCGCCGCCAGCCCAATGGTGCCATGACCACACATGCCAATCACCGCAGCGGCATCGAAGTAGATAACGCCAGTGACGCAGCTCGCATCGGTGGGTTCCACCAATAAAGCCCCCACCATGGCTTCTTGACCATAGGGCTCGACGACCAATGAGCGGTAGAAGTCTTTATGTTCGGTGGCAAGCCGTGTCGCTCGTTCCGATAAGGGCCCTGATCCAAGATCAGGCCCGCCTTCTAATATGACTCGGGTTGGCTCGCCTTCGGTGTGGCTATCGACAAGGGTTAGCATTGGGTTTCCTGCAAAATAGTAGACAGTACTCCGCCCTGTGTAGACCAGTCCGCAAACCAGGTTTTGAACAGGCTATATTGTTGTTCACAATAATGGCGCTGAGCGTCGTTGAGTTCGTCTGTTTCGTTGAAGTGTAAACGGTATTCTTCTTCCCCATTCAACACCAATAGGTATTTGAAAAACAGCACTAAATCTGGGCCTTCGTCAAAGCTTGCTAACACGCTAAAGGCTTCTTCTAATTCTTTGGCTCGCACCCGCGCTTCGGCGTTACCAGCAGCGGCCTTGCGGGATAAGTTCGCTAGCAACAACACTTCTTTTGGCAGCGCCGTGCCAATGCCGGTAATGGCGCCAACAGCACCACAGTTAACAAAGCCGTGCACAACCGCGGTGTCGACGCCGATCATGAGCAATACGTCATCGTCTTGCGAGGTGATGTTTTCCGCTGCATAACGCAGGTCATCTTCGCCGCCAAACTCTTTAAAACCGACCAAATTGGGGTGTTCAGCACGCAAGCTAAAAAACAAATCCGCACGGGTGGCAAACCCATATACTGGGCTGTTGTAAATAATAGCGGGCACATCCGGCGCGGCGTCAAGAATGGCTTTAAAGTGATGGCGCTGTGCTGCAATCACGGAACCACGAGACAATACACGAGGAATCACCATCAGACCCGCCGCACCGACGTTTTGCGCATGGGCGGCCAATGCCACGGCAGACTTGGTATTAATCGCCCCAGTGCCAACGACAACAGGAATGCCGGCATTGACCAAACGCTCGACACCTTCCATGCGCTCAGCATCGGTCAGCAAGGGCCAATCGCCCATCGAGCCGCAATACACCACCGCCGACATGCCCGCTGCCATCATTTCCTGCCCTTTTTTGACCAGACCATCGAAGTCTGGCGTACGGTCAGGTTTGCATGGCGTCATTAGGGCCGGCATTACGCCGTTAAATACGTTTGTGTTCATGGTCACTGGCCTCTTTCGCGGAGTTAAAGAATTTTAAAGACAAAGTTATGTTATGTATTTTGTATCCAAAATATATTCAGAGTGAAAAATAGTCAATGGCTATTTGATGACGAGGGTGGTATTGGTGCCTTAGCGACATGGAAGGTACATGGAAATAAGCGATGCTATATAAAAAGACCGCTGCGGTAAGGTAATATGGCTTTTTACGATCATTAGACGAACTGTACGACATGCTCCCATCTGATAAAAATACCTATAATCCTACTTTTCAATGGCGTTTTTTATCGCCTCGTTTTTGGCTTACCTGGCTGGTGGTCTTGTTGGTGATTTTACTGGCCTATGTGCCCTTTCGTCTTCGCGACAAGCTGGCGTGTAAAGTGGTTCCTATTATTTTGAAGCGAAAAAGTGGCACGCTAAAGCGTGCTCGTATCAATCTGCAATCGTGTTTTCCAGAAAAAACAGACGAAGAAAGAGAGCGTATTTTACGTGCAAGCTTGGAAACCGCGGCGCAGTTTTGTTTCGGTTACGGTGAGTTGTTGGTACGCAGTGACAAATACAAACAAAGCCGCAATCAAGTTATGGGTGGCGAGCATCTGTTTCCACTGCTCGACAAGGGTGAAAATGTCATTACCTTGGTGCCGCATTGTTGGGCGATTGATTACACCGGCTCTATGTTGGCTTTTCTTGGGTACACGGTAACCACCATTATGAAGCCGCAGAAAAACCCTGTGATGGATTGGTTAATGCACACCCAGCGCATGCAATACGGTCGCGGCGTTGTTTACCCTAGAAGTGCTGGTATTAAACCTTTTCTTCAATCCGTCAAGAAAGGCCATGTGGGGTATTACTTGCCAGATGAAGATTTGGGTGCTCAACATTCGGTCTTTGTGCCCTTTTTCAGCGCTGAAAAAGCCACCATGAAGGGTCTAGGAAAACTGACCAAGTTGACGAAAGCGCATATTGTGCCCATGTTTCAAGCGTACAATTCGAAGACGGGAAAATATGAACTGCATATTTTTCCTGCGTTGGAAAACTTCCCAACGGGAGACGACACCCAAGACGCGATTTTAATGAATAAAGCATTGGAGCAAATGATCGGCCAGCGCCCCGAGCAATACATGTGGATTCTTAACTTGTTACGCTCGCGCGCAGACGGCTCTAAACGCTATTAGCTTTAGTATAAAACGACAGCCTAAACTGTCATTTTGTTCGTATTATTTTACACACACCTATTTACGACAACACCAAACGGAGCAAATCATGTCATCCAGCTCATCTGCTACGGTTACTCACCTCGATGTCGAGGCGGTTAAAGCCTATCTTATGTCCCTTCAAGATCACATTTGTGCTTCGTTAGAAAGTCTTGAACCTTCGGTTCGCTTTCATGAAGACGCTTGGGATCGCCCCAACGGCGGCGGTGGTCGCACACGAGTCATTGCTAACGGCGCGGTAATCGAAAAAGGCGGCGTTAACTTTTCCCATGTGATGGGCGACAAGTTACCGCCTTCTGCGACTGCAGATCGGCCTGAACTGGCCGGCGGACGTTTCGAAGCCATGGGAGTGTCTTTGGTGATTCATCCGAATAATCCAATGGCGCCGACGTCTCATGCCAATGTGCGCTTGTTTATTGTCTATAAAGACGACATGGCGCCGGTGTGGTGGTTTGGAGGCGGCTTTGATTTAACGCCTTATTATGGCTTTGATGAAGATTGTGTTCATTGGCACCAAACCGCTCACGACGCGGTGGCGCCTTTTGATGAAAGCTATTACTCACGTTTTAAAACCTGGTGTGACGACTACTTTTACCTAAAACATCGTGGCGAACCGCGCGGAGTGGGCGGTTTGTTTTTTGACGACTTTAATGAAGGCAGTTTCGAGCATTGCTTCGGCATGATGAAAGCGGTGGGCGATGCCTACACCAAGGCTTACATGCCGGTACTGGCGCGCCGTAAAGATCTGCCTTTTACCGAACAACAGCGAGATTTCCAATTGCACCGTCGTGGCCGTTATGTGGAATTTAACTTGGTGTTTGACCGCGGCACCCATTTTGGTCTGCAAAGTGGTTTGGGCCGTACCGAATCTATCTTGATGTCATTGCCACCCGAAGTGCGCTGGACCTACGATTACCAAGTCGCCGCCGACAGCGAAGAAGCCAAATTAACCGATTATTATCTAACATCCAAAGATTGGCTGAATCTTGCAGGGTAAAGAGTGGTTTGCCTTTAAATGAATCGATAAGTTCATTGGTTTTGGTGTTTAAAAAAGAGGACAGATTTTGGATCAATACGCTGTAGTGGGAAACCCAATTGCGCACAGCAAGTCACCGAGCATCCACGCTTACTTTGCGACGCAAACACAACAATCGCTAACCTACTCAACCCTTTTGGGCGATGAAGTAGAGTTTGAACAACAGGTACGTGACTTTTTTCAGCAAGGCGGTAAAGGTCTCAACATCACTGTGCCGTTCAAAGAACGCGCTTACGCCATGTGCGATATATTGAGCCAGCGAGCCAAGCAAGCCGGTGCGGTTAATACTCTGTTAATGGGTAAAAATGGCGACTTGTTTGGCGACAATACCGATGGAATCGGTATGGTTCGCGACATTATCGACAATCATCAAGTGTCCCTAAAAGACAAGCGAGTGTTGATTTTGGGCGCTGGTGGCGCGGTTCGCGGCGTGCTTGAACCTATTTTGTCGGAGCAGCCAGAATCTGTCACCATTGCCAATCGGACAGTAGAAAAAGCGCAAGCATTGGCGGATCATTTTGATTGCCTCGCTTCCTCATTTGACGCCCTTGAAGGGTCTTTTGACATCATTATTAATGGCACATCGGCGAGTTTGTCGGGCAATTTGCCACCATTAAAAGATGAGCTGATCGGCGATCAAACCTGGTGCTACGACATGATGTATGGCGTCGAGCGCACTATCTTCTTGCAATGGGCACATGAACGCGGCGCAGACGGCGCTGATGGTTTGGGTATGTTGGTAGGTCAAGCCGCTGAAGCGTTTTATTTATGGCGTCAAGTACGTCCAGACAGTGCCAGCTTGGTGGCGCACATGCGCCGTCAAATGCTGACGAACGGACAATAACAAACGGATAATACTTGCAGAACATAGGATGGGTCAGATGAAGGCGCAATGGTTTAACTCGGTGGATCAAATCGGCGAAGCTACATGGCACGCCGCCATTGGTGAAACACAGTACCCTTTTGCGCAATTTGCTTTTCATCAGGCGCTTGAACAGAGTAACAGCATCGGCGATGGCACTGGCTGGTATCCAGAATACTTGCTGGTGATGGACGACGATGACAGCCCGCTGGCCATTGCGCCCACCTACTTAAAAACCCATTCTCAAGGGGAGTTTGTTTTTGACTGGTCTTGGGCCGACGCTTACCAGCGTTACGGCATGCGTTATTTTCCTAAACGCATTTGGGCTATTCCCTTTTCCCCAGTGACGGGAGTTCGACTCTTTTCCCATCTTGATCCAAAAGGTGACGATGTCGCCTTTTCGCATCTGTACCCTGCCCTTGCCGAATTAATGACTCAAGCCAACCAAGAGCGCGATTTCTCCAGCTGGCATTTGTTGTTCGCTAAGCCAGAACACGCGGCCTTGTTTGCACCAAATAAAGATCTACTGCAGCGTATTTCCTGTCAGTTTCATTGGTTCAATCGTGGCTATAAAGACATGGCCGATTACTTCTCACACTTTTCCAGTCGCAAGCGCAAAGCGGCACGCAAAGAGCGAGAAAAAGTCGCCCAGCAAGGTGTCACCTTAACGCGTACCCTTGGCAACGAACTGACTGCGGCCGAGATCGATTTCTTTTACCAGTGTTATCAATCCACCTACGCCAAACGCGGTCAACAAGGCTATTTAACGCGAGAGTTTTTCGGTTTATTAGCCGACAACATGGGCGGTCAAATTCTGTTGGTGCAAGCGTTTCGGGGCGAAAAAGCCATTGCGGCTTCCTGGTGTTTCTTCGACGATCGCTCCTTATATGGCCGCTACTGGGGTTGTGTAGAAGAAGTGGATTGCCTGCATTTTGAAGCCTGCTACTACCAAGGCATCGAGTTTTGCTTAGAAAAAGGGTTACAGCATTTCGATCCAGGTACACAAGGGGAACACAAAATCGCCCGTGGTTTTGAACCTGTGTTTAGCTACAGTGTGCATTACATTGCCCATGAAGGCTTTCGTGAAGCAATTGGCAACTTCTGCGAAGAAGAAGCCACCGCAGTGCGGGAGTATCATCAAGATACCCGAAAAATGCTGCCGTTTAAGCAATAGGCGAAACGCTGTGTTAAACAGCGATCTTCCAATGATTGTCGACTTCTTCTAATAATATTTCTCTTGCAGCTTGCTTAGCTTCGGCATCTGAAAGTAAATCGAGAAAATAGCCAACAGAGCTGGTTTTCTCTAGTATTTCCATAAAGAGAGATCTAAGCGCAGCGTCTGTTGTTCGAGGAATCACGGATTGCCCTTTTTCATAACGTGCGATCGTTTGCTCTGATACGCCAAAACGATAGCCGAGCATTTTTTGCGATAAATTTAATTCTATGCGTAAAAATTTAAACTCGGCAGGACAAAGTGCCGTGTGATTGTCTGTCAGGCTTTGTGCAATGGCATTATGTAAGTTATTCATATCATCGATGCTGGTGTAATCTTCGCCGTCGACCTGTTCAATGACAAAACCGTTTTTTAGAAAAACGTTAGATAAGCCACATTCAGTATAGTGATACATAAATACTCCTAATGCAGTGACCACTAGTGAACCCAGACTGTGATTAAAATCGATGTCGGGTTATCCGCAGGGTTTTTTATGGCAACGCTCAGTTCTAATATAGACCCAGCAGCCATGCCCTTTATATTACATTTCCAATCACCATTGAGCTCAAGATAAGGGCCTTCACGAAATACGGAGCGCTTACTTTTAAGCAGAGTTAAAATTTGCCTCGTGGTCACTCCTCGCTCAAGCATGCGTTCTTTGATGTGCCTGCTCCAGCGAATTCTACTTGTGTGATTTTCGGCTAAGTCGTTAAGGATCTTTCGAGCTGCAAATTCACTGAGAGGAAATACCACGCTTCCTTGTAGGTAGTTTTTTTCATAATGCTCATCCATTGAGACAATACCTATCATATTGATAGGTTATCTCATTTTTGTCAATAGTGAGATCAGTGATGGTAACCCTCCCCCTTTTTCTAAAGAGGGTTTCTTAAAGGGGAGGGTTTTCAAGTAGAAATGATGAGAAGGGAAAGCTCAAACGTCTTTCAAGATCAAACGTCTTTTAAAATCAAACATCTTTGTGCGGGCCGAACAATTCATAGTGAACGCGGTCTGCTTCGACGCCTAGCGTCAGCAGCTGTTGCTTGACGAACATCATGAAGCCCACTGGGCCGCAGAGGTAGAATTCGCCGTTGCTTAATGGCAGGCTGTCTTTTATTTCGTCGAGTTGCATTTTGCCTGCTATCGCGTCTTCGTTTGCGGTGCTGCCTTGCTCGTACCAGGTATGGACAGACAAATTCAGTGTGTCTTTTTGGCTGTTTACGTGGTCTTTGAACGAGTGTTGAGCCGCGTTTGCACAGGCATGCAAGTAGCTAACGGGTTGAGCGTATTGCTGTTTCGCCAAGGTATCTAGCATGGCTTGCATGGGTGTTAAGCCCACACCGCCAGAAATCAACACAACCGGTGTTTGCTTGTCTTGGAAGAAGAAGTCGCCTGCGGGTGGCATGGCTTCGATTTCATCCCCGACGTTGACGTGGTCGTGTAGGTAATTCGACATGACTCCCGCCATGTCGGCAGCGCCTTCGCGTTTCACACTGATACGATAATTTTGGCCATTGGGTGCAGTAGACAAAGAGTACTGACGAATTTCGTCGTATTCGTTACCTTTAGGGTGCAATTTTACGCCTAAGTATTGTCCAGGGATGTAATCGATCACCGCGCCGCCGTCGATCGGTTCCAGTACGAAGCTGGTGACTAACTCAGACTCTGCGGTTTTAGACGCCACGCGAAAACGACGAAAATCCATCCAACCGCCCGCTTCAGCTGCACGCTCTTTGTACAGGTCGGCTTCTATCTTGATGAAAATATCTGCCAACTGGCCGTACGCCGCCACCCAAGCTTCTTCTACGTTTGGAGTAAAAGCATCGGGTGCCAATTCACGCAATGTTTCGATTAGATGATGGCCGACAATGGCGTATTGGTCTGGCTGAATATTAAAACTGGTGTGTTTATGCGCGATGCGCATCACGGCACCAGTAAGCACTTCCAAGTTATCGATGTGCGTTGCGTAGGCCGCAATGGCGTTAAACAACGCCGCTGGCTGACCGCCCGTTTTTTGGTGAGTCATGTTGAACACATGCTTAAGTTCAGGATTATGCTGAAACATGCGTTTGTAGAAATATTCGGTAATAGCAGGGCCGGCAGACGCTAGTAGAGGAATGGTAGAACGCACTGTGTCTATGTGTTGTTGAGATAACATGGTTGTTTCCTTTTTAATGAATCAGTAAATGAAAATGTCACTGAATTAAATTGACTATTGCGAAGGCCGTGCCAAGTTATAAAATATATATAAATCAGTCACTTGAATTAATCTTATAAAAAATAGAGTCAATAAGACTCGATTAAATAAAAATCTATATGATATGTTTGAGTCAAATTGACTCAAACAACGAACCAGGAATGAAGCATAGCCACCGATGAATCATATTTCCAACAATGCCCTACTCAGCTTTGCGTTAGACCTTGCCAGCGCGGTGACCCAGCCGAATCGCTTCGAGCAATTGGTTAATGCCATACGAGCAACGATCAATTGCGATGCAGTGGTTCTCTTGATTCGCCACCATGAGGTATTGACGCCCATTGCGCAGCGCGGCTTATCGGAAGATTTAATGGGGCGTCGTTTTGTCATCAATGAACACCCGAGGCTAAAAGAAATCTGCGCGGGGCATTATCCGGTGCGTTTTCCCAGTCATTCAACCTTGCCCGACCCTTACGATGGTATGGTGGTTGGCTATGGTGAGCATTTGCCCGTGCATTCTTGTATGGGCGTGCCCTTGTATTTAGAAGGCGAATTAATGGGCGTGGTGACATTAGACAGCATTCAGCCCGGCGTTTTTGATGAAATAGACAACCGTGCCTTAGAAATTATTGGCACCATGGCGGCGATGACGCTAAACACCTCGATGTTGATGGAGCGACTCGAAAACCAGTCTCAGCACGCCCAAGATGTGCTAAAAGTGATGAACGAGCAGCCAAGCGAAATGATCGGTCAAAGCAAGGCGATGCAAGCTCTTAAACAATCGATTCAGTTGGTTGCCTCGTCCGATTTTACCACCCTCATAGAAGGGGAAACTGGCGTCGGTAAAGAGCTGGTGGCGCGCTCTCTACACGAACAGTCTTCCCGTGGCGATGCGCCCATGGTGTACGTCAATTGCGCCGCGATTCCGCAACACTTAATTGAAAGCGAATTGTTTGGGCATGTAAAAGGGGCGTTTACGGGAGCGGATCGTGACCGAGAAGGAAAGTTTCTGCTCGCCGATGGTGGCACTTTGCTGTTAGACGAAATCGGCGAGCTGCCTTTAGAAGTACAAGGCACGTTATTGCGTGCCATTCAAAATCAAGAAATTCAGGCGGTTGGTAAAGATCAGGTGCGAAAAGTCGATGTGCGTATTCTCGCGGCCACCAATCGACATTTAGAAACCGAGGTGGCTGAACAGCGCTTTCGCGCCGATTTATTTCATCGCTTGAGCGTGTTTCCCATTCAGGTGCCCGCATTACGTGAGCGTAAAGGGGATATTCCCTTGTTAGCGGGATTTTTCGCCGAGCGTTTTCGACGCAAATTAGGTTTACAGCAACTGACCCTTTCCGTCGCTGCGATTGAATTGCTCGAAGCCTATCATTGGCCGGGCAATGTACGAGAGCTGGAGCACGTG
The DNA here is from genome assembly GCF_018145875.1 of Marinomonas vulgaris. GTDB lineage: Bacteria > Pseudomonadota > Gammaproteobacteria > Pseudomonadales > Marinomonadaceae > Marinomonas > Marinomonas vulgaris. Next base: position 163,672 of record NZ_JAGSSV010000003.1, read on the forward strand.
ATTTCCCGAGCGGCTTTGTTTGCTAAAGCAGAAGCCACCAAATCGGCGCAAAAGAGCGGTATTACCGTGATAACGCCGGCTCATCTAACAGGGTTACAGATAAATAATAACCCAATGAAAAAGACACAATCCAATTGGCTAGAAACCGACTTGCCACAAGCCGATATTTCACAAAACAGCTTGCCACAACACAACATGGTTGAAACGGTGGATTTACGAGAAAAAACAGAGAGTTACCAACGTGGCTTGATCCGACACGCGTTAGAGAAAAATGACGGCAATTGGACAAAAGCCGCGCAACAGCTTTCGATGGATCGCGCCAATCTAGCGCGATTGGCGAAACGTCTGGGTATTTACGTGTTGAAAGACATTCGTAGCGAATAGCGCCTTTTAGGCGTGGTTGGCGGCACTGACTTGGCGAATACGTTCAGCGGGAAATTCGAGTTTTGGTAATAAATACGCTTTTAGGTCGGCGGGATAATTGAGTTCATCCAATGCCACGGCCATGCAATCTAACCACATGGCTTTTTCTACTTCTGTAACCACAAGATGCGCATGTGCCTGCGGCAAACTCATGGCACCGTATTTCTTTGAAAACAAACGTTCTCCGCCCATCCAGCCGGACAAAAACGCCACCAATTTATCGATAGTGAGCGTCATGTCTTTTGGGTGCATGTCGTACAAGGGGCGAAATTCGGGTGTGTCGCCCATGATGCGATAAAAGGTTTCTACCAAGGATTGCAAACCTTCTACACCACCAATGGCCTGTAAAGTGCCGTCGGCTTCGCCGTAAGCGGGAGCGTGTGAAGAAGTCATTTTATTTGTCCTCTTTTTTGGCTGGCGAGATTTTTTTCGCAGCCAATTTTTCTTCTTTTTCACGATCCATTTTGATCGAATTGCGGTAGCCGCCAAGCGCCGCAAGCGCACCAATGATAAGGCTCATGTAAAAAGGGATTTCAAACAACATGGTGATGCTGATGAAAACACAGCCAACGGCTAATGCCTCAAGATAGGGTCTCAATTGTTTTGACATAGAGTGTCTCCAGCGATGCAAAATAAACGCGAGTTTAGCAAACTTCTGTGATCATGTGCTCAGGATTGTGGAAAAAACCATGAGTTATCCCAAAATAGGTTTTGTGAAATAATTTTCTTATTGATCTCGTTTTAACGGATGAATCAGGCGGCGGCCTGTGGAAAAGTCGACATATAATAACTACTACGGCATTTTTTGAGATTATATGGTCTAGATTGAAGGTTAAAACCACTTTTGACGGCTTTTACTGTGAATAACCGCGCTTTTTTTCCACGCTGTTTTGGTTTGTATTTTATAATCGGGACAGTAATGTGGGTAAAAGGTTATCCACAATGTTTTATTTACCCACAAGCGAGCCCAGTGTGTCCAAGTTATCCTTAGCCTCTGTTTCTCATTCTTATCGAGAGAATCTGCCTCTTAATACCAAAATCTGGCGAATGGCCTGGCCACCGATGGTGGCAAACATCACCACGCCGTTATTGGGCTTGGTTGACACGGCGGTTGTTGGGCATTTAGGCACCGCTACCCATTTGGCGGCGGTGGCCATCGGAGCGAGCATTTTTAGCTTCTTGTTTTGGGCGTTTGGTTTTTTGCGCATGGGGTCGACGGGGCTGACTGCTCAGGCACTGGGGCAAGACGATCAGCGTCGTGTGCGAGAGTTGCTGTTGCAGTCTGTGTTGATGGGGGTTTTTATCGGCTTGATGCTGATCGCCTTTCGAGCGCCGATTATTGATTTGGCCATGACCTTAATGGAACCCAGCGCCGAAGTAGAACCTTGGGCGCGATTGTATTGTGAGGCGCGAATTTTTAGCGCACCGGCGGTACTGGCTGGCTATGCCCTAATGGGCTGGTTTTTTGGCGTGCAGTATTCCAAAGGCCCCTTGTGGATGTTGTTGGTGATCAACATTGCCAACATGGTGCTGGATTATGCTGCGGTGTATGGTTTGGGAATGGCCAGTGACGGCGTGGCGTGGGCGACCGTGTTGTCTCATTACATCGGCGTCTTAGTAGCGGGAGTATTGGCTTGGCATAAACTCAAGTGCTTTTCGGGTCATGTGCCCCTACGAGCATTGGCGAAATGGCGCGAATACATCGCTTTGGTGCAGGTGAACCGTTACTTGTTTGTGCGAACGATTTTGTTGTTGCTGGTGATGATGTTTTTCACCGCTCAAGGCGCTCGCCAAGGGGATTCTATTCTGGCGGCCAACGCCGTGCTATTGACCTTTTTGATGATTATTTCCAACGCGCTAGACGGCTTTGCCTTTTCGGTAGAAGCCTTATGTGGCGAATATTACGGCCGCAAAGACAAGGCGAATTTTAAAAAGGTGATTCGCCTTTCAACCTATTGGGCCTTGTTAGCGGCGTTGATTTTAATGCTGATTTTCTGGCTGTCGGGCAATCAAATCATTGCTTTACTGACCAGCGTACAAAGTGTGCGCGACGATGCCGCACTGTACCTACCTTGGCTGATCTTCTTTCCACTTTTGGGTATTTGGTCGTTTATGCTAGACGGCATTTTTATCGGCACCACCAGTGTGAAGCAAATGCAAAACACCATGATTCTTTGCGTACTCGGCGTTTTTTTCCCTTTGTGGTTTATGACACAGGGCTTGGGGAACCATGGATTATGGCTAAGCCAAGCTGTGTTGTTTATTGCCAGAGCCGTGACCCTTTATTGGTGTTATTTACAAAACATGAAAAAAGACGTTTGGTTTTAATTGATTAATAAATGACAACGCTAAATATTTTTTCTCATTGTTATAATAAATAAATGTTTATTCTACCTAACATTTTTTATTGTAAAGAAAAGCTTTACAAACCAAGTAGACTGATTAAAAATCCATCCTTCATTGTAAAGGGACATGGATGATTATTATGAATCTTAGAAAAAAATTGGCTTTAGGTTGTGTTGCTATGGCGGCAGTAAGTTATACAGGATCAGCATTGAGTGCTGTAAGAGCTCAAGTTGGTGTTGGTCTTTTTGATGAATTATTTGTCTATAAAAACGATAGCTTAGAAGCAAATTTAACAGGTTACTCTCTACAAGTTCGTACGTTTGGCGGCAAGCATTTTGCATCAGATTTTGGCATTCAAAAAGGAAATAGTTTAGAGGCAACTCAAGGTAATATTAGTGTAAAAGTAGATGGGTATGAATCCACCGCTTTGTACTTTAATTGGTTATTAACAACAGAAATTCAACCGAATTTAGCTTATGGATACCTTGGTTTAGGTTTATTTCATGACACGCTGGAATATAATGACCTGTCATATACAGCAACAGGTTTACAGATTCCTATTGGCATAGGCTATCAGTTTCAAAGATTTGCAGTAGAGTATCAGCTGCAGTTTAGAAGCGCAGATGATTATTCATCATCCTTAGAAAGTGTTGATGTCGGTACATTAAGTTTGTTGTTAGCCTTTTAGTTTTTTATCTATAAGCTGTTAATATATCAGTAAGTTAAATATTTAAGCTTACTGATATATTGTATTCACTCTTTTACTCCATTCATTCCTTGGTGCTCACTTCTTCTCAGGGATCGTTGAATACGCGTTTCTTCTTGTCTTATCTTCAATAGGTTGTCTTCTACAAAGACGAGGTGATCGTGAGCGGCGCGGCGAGCTGCCTCGGCGTCGCCTGCCATGATGGCTTGGTACAAATTAGTGTGTTGTTCCATAACGAGCTGTCGAGCGGCTTTTTTCTCAAACAGGTTTTTCAAATTGCTTGAAATACTCTTGGCCAACATGGTGTGTAAGCTGCGCAAAGTGTGTTGCAGCACCACGTTGTGGGCGGATTCGGCGATGATCAGATGAAATTCCACATCGAGTTTGGCTTCTAGAGCAAACGCTTGGTTTTGGTTCGCTTCGACGAGCTGTTCGAAGCAGTGAGTGAGTTTGGCTTTGTCGGCGTCGGTGCTGCGCAAGGCCGCATAATAAGCCGCGAGACTTTCCAGTGCGTCGCGAAATTCCAGTTGATCGTATAAAAACTCATCGTGGGAACTGATCAAGTCCTGCAAAGGGTCAGCAAACGAGCTGCCAAGCTGATCGGAAACGTAAGTGCCGCCGCCATGGCGACTGAACAATACGCCACGAGCCACCAATTTCTGTATCGCTTCGCGTAATGACGGGCGAGAGACCTCAAAACGCGCGGCCAATTCTCGCTCTGGCGGTAACTTTTGCCCTGCGCCAAAACTGCCTTCTAAAATCATGCTTTCCAGTTCCTGCACTATCATGTCGGAGATTTTTGGTTGTTTGACGCGATTAAATGGCTTGATGTCCATGGGGTTCCTAACGTTCTGTGCTTGAATAAAAAGTATGAAGTTCACTGTACAAACAATGATCGTAATTTAGGTTGACAAACTTCGGTCAGATTCTTAATGTGCTCTGTATTTATAGGGTAAATTGGTCTTACCAATATGTCCATTAATTAATGGTCTATTGTTAACCTGTTATCTTCACAAAAATAACAACTTGCTTGAACTGGCTTTATGCCATGGGATGTCTGATGAATTCTGCTACGACCCTTACCGTTAAAACCGCGCTTTATAATGATATGTACCACGCCCTTAAAAAGGTAATTGATGAGTCTCGGCTCATTCAAGACCCGCTTCGTACTCTCGCCTACGGCACCGATGGTAGCTTTTATCGACTGATTCCTCAGTTGGTAGTGCGTGTCGACAACGAGGATGAAGTGCGTTTGGTGTTAAAAGAAGCACGTGAGCGATCTTTGCCGGTGACGTTTCGTGCGGCGGGAACGAGTTTATCCGGTCAGGCGGTCACAGATTCGATTCTGATGCAGCTGTCGGATAACTGGAAAGGCCATCGCATTCATCAACATGGCCACAGTATTTCTTTGCAGCCGGGGATCATTGGCGCGCGAGCGAATCAAATCTTGGCGCCTTTTCAACGTAAAATTGGCCCAGATCCCGCGTCAATTAATGCTTGTATGATTGGTGGTATTGCGGCCAACAATGCCAGCGGCATGTGTTGTGGTACGGCGCAAAACAGTTATCACACCATTGAAAGCGCTCGACTGATTTTCGCCGACGGTACCTTGTTAGACACTTCCGATGACGCCAGCCGTGCAGCCTTTGCGAAAAGCCACACTGAGCTACTAAGCACCTTGACGCGCCTTTCTAGAGAAGTGCAAACCAACCCAGAATTGGCGGAAAAAATCAGACACAAATACCGCCTGAAAAACACAACGGGTTACAGTTTAAACAGCCTAACGGACTTCGAAGACCCGTTCGACATACTCCTACATCTAATGATCGGTTCTGAAGGTACGCTAGGTTTTATTAGCGAAGTGACGTACGAAACCGTGGTGGATCATCCAATTAAAGCTGCGGCGATGATTTTCTTTGAAAACATGGAAGCCACGTGTCGCGCGGTGATGGCGCTGAAAACCTCATCGGTTGCGGCGGTTGAATTGATCGATCGCGCTGGGTTGCGCGCGGTGGAAGGTAAACCTGGTATGCCGGATGCCTTGGCGTCCCTTGGGCCAGATGCCGCAGGGTTATTGGTCGACGTTCGTGCTGCCGATGCGGACGAGCTAGCGGCAAACCTCGTGTTGGTAAAGGCCGCTTTAGAAGGCCAAACCACATTAAGTGAGATTGAATTTACTCAAGACAAAGCCATTTACGACTCTTACTGGAAAATTCGCAAAGGCTTGTTCCCTGCCGTCGGTGCAGTGCGCCCTGTAGGCACGACTGTAATCATCGAAGACGTGGCGTTTCCTATTGAGCAATTGGCAGAAGGCGTTTTAGAGCTGCAAGGCGTTTTCCAAAAACACGGTTATTCAGAAGCGATTTTGTTCGGTCACGCCCTAGAAGGCAATTTGCATTTCGTCTTTACCCAAGGCTTCGATGACCCGAAAGAAGTCACCCGCTACGAACAACTCATGGACGAAGTCGCACAATTGGTTGCGGTGAAATACAAGGGTTCTCTAAAAGCGGAACACGGCACCGGACGCAACATGGCGCCGTACGTGGAATTGGAATGGGGCAAGGTGGCTTACGACATCATGTGGGAAATCAAACGCGCGTTTGATCCGCACACCTTACTGAATCCCGATGTGGTCTTGTCCCGCAACGCGAATTTGCATGTGCAGAATTTGAAACCCATGCCGAAAGCCAACGATAAGGTCGATACCTGTATCGAGTGTGGTTTCTGTGAATCTTCTTGCCCGTCTAAATCTGTGACGCTGACGCCGCGTCAGCGCATCGTCATCTGGCGCGAAATTCAGCGCTTGATCGCGGCGGGCGACCAGCCGGAACGCCTTGCCGAATTGCAAAAAGACTACGATTACCAAGGCGTGGATACCTGCGCGGGGTGTGGTTTGTGTTCTATGCAGTGTCCGGTTGGCATTAATACGGGCGATTTAACCCGAGAAATTCGCCACGATCGTCATCCAGACAGCAAGGTAGGTTATTGGGTCGCGGATCATTTTGCTGGTGTAACGAAAACCGCGAAAACCGGTTTGTCTGTGGCACACACGGCGCGGGGACTAATCGGCAATGGCGGTATGAAAGCCGTGACTTCCGTGATGAATAAGGTCTCGGGTGGTACTGTGCCTAAATGGCATAACAGCATGCCGACGGCAGCAAACAGTATTCCTGTTCGTCAACTGGATGGCGCGCAAAAGGAAGTGATTTACTTTCCAAGCTGTGCAACACGAGTGATGGGCGCGGGCCCCAATGCCAGCGACAAACGCTCGGTGATGACGGTGATGTTTTCTGTATTGGAAAAAGCCGGTTACAAGGTGACTGTACCCAAAGACATCGAAAGCCAATGTTGTGGCATGGCGTTTCATTCGAAGGGACAATTCGATGCGGCACAGCAAAAAGCCAGTGCGCTTAACGCTTTATTGATAAGCGCCAGTGACAATGGCCGTATTCCGATCATTTGTGATGTGAGCCCTTGTACCTTGCGCATGCAGGAAAGCCTAGACGACCGTTTGGAATTGCACGAGCAAGTGAGCTTTTTGTCGACTCATGTGATGCCAAGCGTCACGATTCCGAAAAAGCTCAACAAGATGGCCTTGCATGTGACGTGCAGCACCACGCGAATGGGTTTGGCGGATCAGTTTGTTAGCTTGGCGCACCAATTAGCCGATGAAGTGGTGATTCCCGCTGATATTACTTGCTGTGGCTTTGCCGGCGATAAGGGTTTCTCGACGCCAGAATTGAACGGCAGCGCGCTGAAAACTCTCGCTAAAGCAGTAGAAGGCTGCGACGTTGGTTATTCGAACAGCCGTACTTGTGAAATTGGCTTAACGGAACACAGTGGTATTGAATATCAATCCATTGTTTATCTTGTTGATCAATTGACTCAATAGGGATCTGGGTAAACTTACTGGGTCGTTGTTTACTCACTGGATCCTAGCTTACTTACAAAAAAGCCAATACTTCGTTCTGACGCTAAAGCGCAAACATCCACGAAGTGTTGGCTTTTTGCTTTGAGTTTATTTCTTAGTGGCCAATAATAGCCGAGCTCGTGTTGATAGCTATTCCGCCGATTCTTGTTGAAATTGGCAGTACTATTTAAATGAGAATTTGCTAATATATTGCCTATTGAGAACACGAAAGAGGAGTCTTCGTATGAAACACAGAATTATTTTTGCCGTACTGATGTCGTTTACCCTGTCTTTGTTTATGTCTGCGTGGATTACCTATGTAAACATGGGCGCGACGCCAGATTTTGTCAGCTTTTGGATGAGTGCTTGGGTGTTGGCGTGGCCAGCAGCGGGTATTATCTCGTTTATTGCAGGGCCGTTTTTGCATGGGTTTGCACAAAAAATTGCCAATAAAATTTAGTCTACAACACTGGTTATGTGTGGCTCACAATGAAGCCGCTACCTCCACGGAGCTAGCGGCTTTTTTGTGTCTGTATTAAGCGTGGCAAGAAGTAAAATGTTAAAACGAACTGTTTAAAACGCTTTTGGTGGTGTTGGTTCTGGGTAGTGTTCTTCTTGTCGAGGGTCTTGTTGATTTTCGCCCCATGTTCTCTCTAACGGCATCACGCCGGCCCACACTGGCCAAGAGTAATCTTCTTCGTCATCCACGGGCGGCTCTGCTCGAAACTTGACCGACGCCTCTGCTATTTTAATTCGTACCAAGCCCGTGGCTTTTATCTCGGTGTCGTTAACGGGTCTGAGTTGTTCCCAACGGCCTGGGCTGACTTTGTCTAAGAAAATCTTAAATTGACGCACTTTTTCGGCTTTGTCTTCGATTAATTCAGGCACGCCAAACAGGGTGACAGATCGATAATTCACCGAGTGATGCATGGCGGAGCGAGCCAGTACTAGTCCGTCGAGTAAGCTGATGTTGATGCAGACTTTCTCTGGCTCGTCGATCGGGCCTTGTACATTGCGAGCCTTGGAATGAGCGTGCCAGTAAAAGTAGTCCCCCTCGCGCCAATGACAAGTTGGTGTGACAAAGGCTTGACCATTTTTGGTTTGGGCCACGTGGCACATAAGAGCGGCATCAATTATGTCCAGTGCGGTGGTTTTATCGTAAGACGCGCGCTTTTGGCCGCGCTTCACTTGACTTAATGCGGTTTTTTCTAAGGTCGAATGAGAGGGCTGGCTCATGGTGTGTTTCCTTGCGTCTCGGTGGGTTACTGGTTATAACTCAAGCATAAGAGGATCTGGCTGTAACAAAAATAGCCAGAATAGATATTTTAAAGCAGGCCAGATATGTCATACGCCAGTCTACGTTTTGTGCTCGATGAGCAAGGTGCGCCCTATTATCAGCAGTTGGTTGCGCACATTCAGCAAAGTATTGTGTCGGGTGAATGGGGAATAGGCGACAAACTGCCCTCGTCACGCTTTTTGGCCAGCTCGTTGGGCGTATCTCGTAGTACGACGACACGCGCTTACGATCAGCTTATTGCAGAAGGGGTATTAACCAGCGAAGAAAAACGTGGCGTGTTTGTGGCGGCGTTGCCTATGATGACTCCCCGGACGCCTTCACCAGTGAGATTAGCAACACCGATGGAAGGTCCCGAGCAAGTTCAGCGGTTCGATTCGGGCGCAGACGCCAGTGTGTTTCCGACGAAGGAGTGGGCGGCGAGTATGAGACGAAGTTGGCTAACGCCGGATTTTGCCGTCTTACAAGGCGGGTATGCAACGGGTTACCCTGCGTTAAAAGCCGCTATTGTGGAGTATTTGTATCGTGTTCGAGGGCTAGAATGCTGCGCCGAGCAAATTATCGTCACCGCAGGCAGTCGAGATTCGCTGTTATTATTAAAACATACGCTTTCTGCGTTATCCAAAACGTCGCCCAAGTGGTGGCTGGAATCCCCTACTTACCCGCCGATTCGTGAATGTTTTCGTGCCGATAACGCTTCGGGAGAGCTGACTATTGACGATGAAGGCCCTTGCTTACCCACTTCTACCACAGGTTCTAATGTGGCAATTTTGACTCCCAATCGTCAGTACCCTTTGGGGATCAGTATGAGTCCACAACGTCGTCAAAAATGGCTGATGAATCTAGAGAATAATCTGTCTGAATGGTGGCTGGTGGAAGACGATTACGACAATGAATTTGTTTATCATGGGCGAAATAATGTGCCTTTTATGCAGACGGCTAGCGTGCATCCGAATGCTAAAAATCGTCTGTTTTTTATTGGCAGTTTTTCAAAAGTGTTGTTTCGTGGTTTGAGATTGGGTTTTATTGTGGCGCCTTTGGCTCACCTTGATGCCATGCGAAACAGCCAGCGAAAATTGGGTTCGTCTGCGTCGTTACCAATACAGCCTGCGGTGGCGGATTTTATGCAGCAGGGACATTTCGAGCGGCATGTTAATCGAATGCGTCGGCATTATCGAATCAAGCGCGACGCACTACTTTCCTTGTTGGATGAGTTTTTATCTCATTGGTTTTATTGGAAAAAACCGCAAGGTGGTATGCATATACTGGTGGAGTTTAAGGCGAACTTTACGAAGCAGAATGCATCGAATAAGCCGCTGGATCAAATAATTGCCGGTCAGCTGACACAGGCAAATATTGTGTTGTCCACCTTGTCAGAACACTACGATAAAAATGCGACCTGTTTTCATCGGGAAGGTTTTTTATTGGGTTTTAGTGGACCTTCCCTGGAGCAGATAGAAGATCTAGTAGGGGCAATAGCGAGCTGTTGCCAAGAAAATATTGAAACGTCTTAATACCTACAATATGTAAGGAAATGGACCGAGAAGAATGCTAACCTTGCGCGCGCTCAACGACGTGTTTGCCAATTTGTAAAAATTGCTGAGTAATTGTTTACAGGAAAAAACCTTGATTAGTATCAGTAAAAGCGAATCTGCTCTTTGTATGCTGTACAAAATTTGCTATATTTCGCGGGTTTTTATTGATATACCGCAAAAAAAATAAAACCACTCAAAATGACATTGCGTATAAACCGTAAGGATTTTTGACAGCAGCTACACAGATGCTGACGATTTTGTTTTTAAGCATTCAATTTAGTTTTCATAGCTAGTTGCATTAAATGTATGAATTCTATGAGTTTACATTAAGCGCCTAGTTCGCTTGGAAAACTTGCTCTAGGACATTCTGAGGTTACAGATGAAGAAAAAACTGTTCCAGTCAACGATGGTATTTTCACTTGCACTTTTGCTAAGTGGTTGTGATCTTGCCTTGTTCGATTCTAGCGGTGTCACAGGTAAAAAAATAGGTGACACTTTATTACTTACTATGGGCTTGATGCTTATTGTCGTTATCCCAACGATTTTAATGTCTATTTGGATCCCATATAAATACCACGCAAGTAAGAAAGACGACTCTTACGATCCTGAATGGGAACATTCTAGTAAGATAGAATTTTTTGCTTGGGGTGTGCCAGTTGTAATTATCGTTATTCTAGCGACCATTACTTACTTCACATCTTATTCACTTGATCCTAGAAAAGAGCTTGTTTCTGACAAGAAACCGATAACAATCCAAGTGGTTGCAATGGATTGGAAATGGCTTTTCTTGTTCCCAGAAGAAAAAATTGCTGTGGTGAACGAAGTTGCTTTCCCAGTGGACACACCGGTTGAATTCTTAGTGACATCTCAGTCGACAATGAACTCATTTTTCATTCCGAAACTGGGTGGTCAGATTTATGCCATGGCCGGTATGGAAAACCGCATGAACATCATGGGTAATGAGATTGGGGAATACCGAGGCATTTCTGCTAACTACAGTGGTTTTGGTTTTGCTGGCATGCGTTTCAAAGCAAAAGTAACCTCAGAAGAAGACTTTGAGAAATGGAAAGAAGGCGTTAAAGCGTCTGGCCAGGTATTAACCGATGCTGAATATGATCGCTTAATTGAAAAGACACGTGATCATAAAGTGGAGTATTTCTCTTCAATAAATCCTCTACAATTTAAGAATATTATTGAGTCTTTCACTGGAGCGCAAAATGGTTCAAACTGATCTAATCAAAGATCCTCATGTGCTAACTGGTAAGTTGCATTGGGGTGTTATTCCTTTCCACGACCCGGTAGTAGCGCCTGTTATGGTTGCCGCTATTCTTGGTGGCTTGCTGCTGGTAGCTTTTGTTACCTACAAAAAGTTATGGGGCTATTTGTGGGATGAGTGGTTTACTTCTGTCGACCACAAGAAAATAGGTATCATGTACTGTATCGTCGCCTTGGTGATGCTAGTACGCGGTTTCTCTGACGCTATCTTGATGCGGACCCATCAGGCTTTAGCCACATCGGATTCGTTTGGTGAAGGCTTTTTACCGCCTGAACATTATGACCAAATCTTTACCGCTCACGGCGTAATCATGATCTTCTTCGTAGCCACCCCTTTGATGGTGGGTATTATGAACGTGATCATGCCATTGCAAATTGGTGCGCGAGATGTGGCCTTCCCGTTCTTAAACTCTTTAAGTTTCTATCTATTTTTGGTAGGCGCTTTGCTGATTAACATTTCTTTGTTTGTCGGTGAGTTTGCGGCAACAGGTTGGTTGGCTTATACGCCATTATCGGGCATTGAATACAGTCCTGGGGTCGGGGTCGATTATTGGATATGGGCATTGCAGATATCCGGTATAGGTACAACGCTAACCGCAGTGAACTTTGTTGCGACTATTCTGAAAATGCGTGCTCCTGGCATGACAATGATGAAAATGCCAGTGTTCACATGGACAACGTTCTGCGCCAACATTATTGCTTTGGTTATCTTCCCTATATTGACGGTTGCCATTGCTCAGCTAACACTTGATCGTTACCTAGATTTCAACTTCTTCACTAATGATGATGGCGGAAATCAGATGATGTGGGTGAACTTGATTTGGGCTTGGGGTCACCCTGAAGTGTATTTCTTGGTTCTGCCTGCGTTTGGTATGATTTCAGAAGTAACCGCTACCTTCTCTAGGAAGAAACTGTTTGGTTATGTTTCCCTTGTTTGGGCGACTATTGCCATCACTATCTTGTCATTCCTAGTATGGTTGCATCACTTCTTTACCATGGGTTCTGGCGCCAGCGTTAACGCTTTCTTCGGCATTATGACCATGATCATTGGTATTCCTACCGGTGTGAAACTCTACAACTGGATCTTTACAATGTATAAAGGTCGCGTGGAGTTGACGGCATCTATGTGGTGGGTAATCGCCATGCTGGTGACCTTCACCGTAGGTGGTATGACAGGTGTTATGCTGTCTATCCCTGCTAATGACTTCGTACTGCATAACAGTATGTTTGTACCGGCTCACTTCCACAACGTAATCATAGGTGGTGCGGTATACGGCTACTTCGCTGGTTTCACTTACTGGTTCCCGAAAGCAACTGGTGTAAAACTGAATGAAACTCTAGGTAAGTGGTCTGTTGCACTTTGGTTCTTCGGTTACTTCTTTGCTTGGTTCCCATTGTACTACACAGGTTTCGACGGTATGACTCGTCGTTTGCAGTACATCGATAACCCTGAGTGGCAAGCGAGTATGTACATCTCTTTGATTGGTGTTGCCTTGATTGCTGCCGGTATCGCTGCTCAAGTGGGTAACATTGTACTAAGTTTGTACAAGCGTAATGATCCACAGTACAAAGACGTAACAGGCGATCCATGGGATGCCCACACATTAGAGTGGTACACAACATCTCCACCACAGTTCTATAACTTCGGTGATGTTCCATACATTAATGATCGTGATCCTTTGTTGGATATGAAACAAAAAGGTACAGCGTACAAACGCCCTGAGAAATACGAGCGCATTCACATGCCGAAAAATACATGGGCTGGCCCAGTATTAGGTATGCTGACATTGCCTATGGGCTTTGGTTTTGTATGGCATATTTGGTGGATGGTACTTGTTTCTGTTGCTGCTATTTTTGTTTGCTGGATCAAACTGAACTTTGAGCGAGACAAAGATTACTATGTCGAAGTTCCTGAAGTTGAAGAGATCGAAGGCAAGTTCTTGAAGAGCAATGAAGGTCGCAGTTTTTACTTTGAGAAGAATGCTAAATTCTATAAAAAGTGGAAGCCATCTGATCAAAAATGACAGAACGGTTTTGCTAAGTAATCAGTAAGCTGTTGTTACAGAGCCATCTAAGGATGGTTCTGTAATCAGAACTTAAATTTTGGAAGATATTTATGACTGCATTAACTAACGATCATGATCTTCATGACCATGACGATCATCACCATCATGAAGCGGAAGCCGCTGATCGCTACATGTTTGGTTTTTGGCTATACATTATCAGTGACTGTTTGTTGTTTGCTACTCTGTTTGCAACCTATGCTGTTATGGGGCAAAACTTTGATAACCAAATCACACCCAATGAACTGTTCGATTTAGGTTTTGTTGCGGTTGAAACGGCACTTTTATTGTTGAGTAGTTTTACCTTTGGTATGGCAATGCTAGGTGCCAATGTTGAAAACATGGCGAAAATGAAATTCTGGTTGATCATTACCGCCTTGCTCGGCCTTAGTTTCCTTGGTATGGAAATTTATGAGTTTGTTCACTTTAGCCATGAAGGGGCAACGCCTCAAACAAGTGGTTACTGGACATCATTCTACAGCTTAGTTGCAACGCACGGTTTACACGTAACAGCCGGTTTGATTTGGATGTCTTTATTGTTTGTCCACTTTAATCGCGACGGCTTTACTAATGAAAACAAGATCCGTTTAGCTTGCCTAAGTTTGTTCTGGCATTTCCTTGATATTATTTGGATTTGTGTCTTTAGCTTTGTTTACCTAAGAGGAGCTATGTAATGTCTTCAACTGAAACAGGTCCAGGCGGACAAGCACACGGTAGTGTTCAAGAGTACGTAAAAGGTTTAATTCTCTCTATCATTTTAACAGTGATACCTTTCTATTTGGTAATGACTGGAACGGGTAGTGATACATTTGTTGTAATCGCGATTGTTATTGCGGCGATTGCTCAGATTTTGGTTCAAATGGTGTTCTTCTTACACATGAACGGTTCGTCCGGTCAAACTTGGTTAACAGCGTCCGCTGTTTATACTGTGTTTATTGTGCTGTTCGTTATTGTTGGTTCATTGTGGATATTCGAACATCTAAACCACAATATGCTAATGGGTCACTAATAACCTAGTCGAGATAATTATGTTTAAAGACTATGTTTCGCTGACCAAGCCAGGCATTATCTTCGGAAATCTCATAGCCGCTGCAAGCGGCTTTTTCCTTGCTGCGAAAGGCAATATTGATTGGTTTGTATTGTTGGTTGTACTTGTTGGAACCTCTTGTATCGTTGCAACAGGATGCATTATCAACAACTATGTTGACCGTGATATTGACTTGAAAATGGCACGAACAAAAGACCGTGCGTTAGCGCAAGGTCGTGTTAGTGTTGCTTCCGCTCTTTTATTAGCCTTGGTTCTTGGTACCATTGGCTTTGCCTTATTGCATTATTACACTACGGTTTATGCCGTGTTGTTTGGTGCTATTGGTCTGCTTGTTTACGTTGGACTTTATACCCTCAAGTTTAAACGTAACTCCGTTTACGGAACCTTGGTTGGCAGTTTATCTGGTGCTTGTCCTCCGGTAATGGGTTACGTAAGCGTGACTAATGGCTTTGACACAGGCGCTGCTATCTTGCTATTGACGTTTTGTTTTTGGCAAATTCCTCATTCTTATGCCATCGCCATTTGTCGATTCGACGATTACAAAGCGGCGAACATTCCAGTCTTACCGGTAAAGTACGGTATTCAAACCGCAAGATTGCATATGTACGTTTATATTTTCGGCTTTGCTGTGTCTGCTTTGTTGCTGGTTCAACAAGGCTATGTGGGTATTATTTATGCCCTAGTTATGAGCTTGATGAGCCTATATTGGATTTATTTAGTGAAAGCTGGGTATAGCCCTGAGAACGAAAAGGCTTGGGGTCGGAAATTATTCGTTTTTTCTATTTTAGTGGTTATGGTATTTAGTGCCTTGATTTCGGTCGACTATGTAAATCATGGGCAAATGGTATCGGCTTTTTCTCATCATTTTATAATAGCGACATAATTATGAACCAATCCAAAATATTAAAAATATCCATTGCGACGGCCATCTTTTTTTCTATTTTCATCATTGTTTTGTATGCGACTAACTCGACACGACCGATCGGTGAAAAATACAAACAGTTAAGTGAACTGGGCGGACCTTTTACTTTGCAGACAAAAGACGGCCCCTTCTCTCTTTCCGATATTGAAGGGAAAGTGGGTGTTGTCTATTTTGGTTTTTTAAGTTGTACCGAAGCTTGTCCCGCATCGATTGGTGTGGTTCAAGCGGCGTACAAACAGCTTTCTGATGAAGAAAGAGCCAATGTTCAATTTTTGTTTATCAGTGTTGATCCTGACAGAGATTCACTCGAAGACCTGTACGATTTTGGTGATTACTACGACAATGACTTACTTGCGTTGACTGGTACTCAAGAAGAAATTGACAAGGTATCTTCTGACTACGGTGTTTTCTTTGAGTTGACGGATTTAGAAGGCTCAGCGCTTGGTTATACGGTTGATCATTCGTCACGTTTTTACATGATTGATAAGCAAGGCAAGTTATTTACTACAATGAGCCACAGCACGACACCAAGTGAGCTTGCGGCACGTATACAACAACTACAAGCTATGTAAGGTTATTTTAAACCTGAGCGCTTATGTGACATTTTAGCGCCAACATTAAAGGACGTTTTATGAATCGTGTTCGTCATTTTTTTTCCATTACTGCACTCGCTTCTTCTCTATTATTTTCTTTGAGCGCTCAAGCCGACACGTCTATGTCGATTATTGTAGAAGAGCACGATATTCAACAGTGTAAATTGCCTTTGCTATCCATCGCCGATGAAGTGATTGGTGAAAAAGAGCATAGATTACACGTAGATCAGCCGAAGCAACACGCTGATAAATACCCTTTCACCGTCGTAGGCGTCATTTCTTACAATGACAGTGACGCTCAAGTTCAATTTATTGCTGCTCCCATGAGTAATGGTGAGTGTGAAGTATCTTATCAAGAAGCGTTTGCTTTAACAGAGAGTTGCTTAGAGGTTCGTGAGCAAGTTTTCAAAAAATGGAAATACGTTGGTCGGTTAAGTGAAGACAGTTTTTTCCTACGACATAAAGAGCGTTTGACGAAAAACGCGACACTAACAAGCATCAAGTCGGGTACTGAGTGTCTAGTGACTCGACGTCACAGCGGAATTTAAGAGGGATTATCATGAAAAAAGTCATTGCATCTTTACTTATTGCAGCAAGTCCACTGGCCTTCTCGGCTCAGTTAGACATCAGCCGAGCAAGTTTAAAAGCCAATACACCAGGCAGCGACAACACCGCAGCCTACATGCTTGTTGAAAACATGACCAAAGACGATGTGCGCATTGTTGCAGCAGAGTCCAGTGTGGCGGAGTTTACTGAGCTTCATAGTCATAAAATGGACGGCGATCGCATGATTATGCGCCATGAAAAATACATCGATGTAGACGCAGGCGAAGCCGTACGCTTTGTACCTAACGGCTATCACATCATGTTGATTAACTTGAAAAAACGCATGAAACACGGCGAGCAAGAAGACATCACCTTGAAGTACGACGATGGCACAACTCAGACCGTCACCTTCGAAGTGTTCGATCCAAGAAAAGCCGCTGAGTAACACCCAGAGGCGAATGGTCTAGCAAGCATTGAGGCGTTATTATTCGCCTTGATGCTTACTTAACAAAGCGTCTATGCCTTCAATTGTCACCTTTCCATACAGCACATCAACGATTTCGCCCGCGGGAGACAGCAAATACGTGGTCGGCAACACCGCTGGCAAAGTAAGCGGCAAGTTTTCCAATGACGCGGTTTTTAATACCGGAAACTGAATTTGGTAACGCTCGATCAAATCCAACGTCCCTTCGTCTGGTAAACGATCATAACTGATACCAAACACACGCACATCGCCCGCTTGCGCCAGCGTATTCAGCTCCGGCAGCTCTTCTAAGCACGGCTTGCACCACTCGGCAAAGTAATTGACCAGGGTCCACTGCTCACTTTTCCAACTGTACGACTCCCCTGATACCGCTTCGAACGAAGGTGTACTTCGCAAGTTCATCACAACAAGCAAGGTAATAACGGGAATCAGAGCGCATCCCAATAGTTTTAGGGCAAAAGATGTATTCTTAGTCAACATAACAAGGCTCAAATAAGGTAGATTAAAAGACAGGGTATTGTGATCTGTGGTGTCTCAATGGGGGATCAACATCATACATTCATGATAACCATAGGCTCTGTTACGGGCAAGGTTCGGCCTGAGAATAAAACCCAAGGGGATACACATGAACGCGCGGTTAGCTTGGCTGGTGTCGACCAGCTTATTGTTGGTTTTTGGTCTTATGTTGAGCATATTGTCTGCTCCGGTTTCTGCGAATGAAGGATCAGACAAGCTTGACGAGCCAAAACCACTGAGTCGAGCCCAACGTTGCAACGGATTATTGAGTTTAGAGACGAATCAGCTTGAACTCAAAACCGCCCTATTTGCAGGAAACCGGCAGATTAAAACAGCTTACTGTTTAGTCGCTGGCACACTTGAAAGACGCATGGGCGCAGACGGCGAATTATACGCCATTCACTTTGAATTACGTTTACCTACCCGTTGGCAAGGGCGTTTTGCTTACCAGTTTACTACCGATAACAACGGCGATATTCCCCCTGCTGTTGGAGCCATCACCGGCCTAAAAACGTCACAGTACGCCATTAATCAAGGTTTTGCCGTTGTCACCAGCAACAGTGGTGTGTCGGCTCATGGACAAACGCCCCAAAGACTAGACCCTCAAGCGCGAAGAAATCTAGGTTACGAAGCGGTACAAAAGGTCAATCCCATCGCTCGGGATTTAGTGGAGCGCTACTATCAAGCTCCGATTCAATTTTCTTACGGTCTAGGGCAAGCCGACGGCGGACGCATGGCCATGGTGGCGGCGTCGCGTTTTCCTACCATGTTCGATGGTCTCTTGGTCGGTTACCCAGGCTTCAATGCCCCCAAAGCCGCCTTACAGCACCCGTGGAACCTTCAAGCATTGCATCGTGTCCACGAGGACATTCGTCAGTCTATCCCATCGCGACAGATGGACTTCTTTGCCGCAAAAATGCTCGAACAATGTGATGGATTAGATGGCCTGAACGATGGAATGATCTTTGCCAGCGATGCTTGCCAGCGGGCTTTCAACCCGAAAGCCTTGGTGTGTAAAAGTGACTTCGACCGAGACTGTTTGCCTCTCTCCACCGTCGGTGCTCTGATGCGCATGCACATGGGACCACACAATGACCAAAATCGCGCCCTGTATTCCGATTGGGTTTACGATGCAGGAATGGCTTCTGATCACTGGCGACAGTGGCGCATTGAAAGCACCGTTTCTGAATGGGATCGTTTACCAATGAGCGTCACCCTTGGAGCGGCGGACTTAGCATGGCGATACATCACGCCTGAGCCTTCCGTGGCCAATGATCCATACGCCCTAGAAGGCTATTTACAAGCCTTTGACTTCGACCAAGATGCGCCAAAGATAACTGCGGTCAACGAGCGTTTTAAAACCTCTGCCATGACCGACATGACGCCACCAGATGCATTAAAACCTGAACTGGCGGCATTTAAACAAGCTGGCGGTAAAATGCTGACATTTCATGGCAACAGCGATCCGGTGTTTTCGGTCAAAGACACGGTGCGCTGGGTCGACTTTCTGGATTTCGCGTTGGCCGGTCGCGCCCACGAATTCACTCGCTTGTACCGTATTCCCGGCATGACTCACGGCCAAGGCGGCCCATCGACAGACCAATTTGATCTGCTGTCACCCTTGGTGTCGTGGGTCGAAAAGCGCCAAGCACCTCAGTCTGTTGTTGCCGCTACGCGTTCCGCTAATCCAGATGTTACACTGCGAATGGAAGGCATGACGCGGCCTTTGTGCCCTCATCCGAGTTATGCGCAATACACAAAGGGAAACATGTTGCGGGCGTCTTCTTTTGCGTGTGTTCAGGCTAAATAAATTCGTGTGACGTTTTTAATTTCGTCCTTGGAACAAGTCGATAAGGCATATTTTGTCGTTTTTTTGAGTTATCATGCCTATCCTTGTTGAGGCAGTAGGTTGTTTTTTGAGCAGCCTATCCTGTTAAGCAGCTAATTATGCGGAGGCGAAAATGAGTGCAGCAGATCGACATTTTCTTTTGGGCTACGGCAGTCTGATTAACGGGCAAAGTCGTGCGAAAACGGGTGAAACAGGCAATGTTTGGCCAGTCAAGCTGCACGGTTTTGAGCGCCACTGGGCCGTTATGTCACTTGAATATGGCATGAGTTCCGTCGCTGTTATAGAAGCCCCAAGCAAAGCCTGCAATGGTGTCTTGGTGGAAGTGCCTTATGACCAATTCCCCTTATTCGACGAGCGCGAAGTAGGCTACCGCCGCAGTCAAATTGAAGCAGATCAGCTGAGCGCATACCAAGACGATGTATTACCAGCTGGTACCTATTGGGTGTATCACACCGACGATGTGATCGATCCGCATCATGAATGCCCGATTGCCCTGAGTTACCTCGATGTTATTTTAGCCGGCTGTTTAGAGCATGGCGATGCCTTTGCGCAAGATTTCCTCACCTTAACAAAGGGGTGGGCATCCCCTCTGCTGAACGACCGACAAGCACCGCGTTATCCACGAGTACAACCGGACGTACCAACCGAGCGCCTCAATACCCTGTTGGCGCCCATTACGACCCTTTCCATTAAAGAGCTATCTGTTACTTATGAATCTTAATTCCACCAGTCAATTATTGGCACGCAATGACACCGCCTTAGTTGGCAATGTTCTCTTCGCCAACCCAGAAGATACCTATCCCGTAGATCTTAGCCGCCAAGCTGAGGTTTACGCTTGGTGCCAATCAAAAACCATTCACGATGCCTTATCGCGGGTGGGGTTTGCACAAGACAAGTTGGTGTTGTCCGCTCAATGGGAGCATGACACCGACATTGCTTTTGATCATGTGGTGATTTACCAGCCGAAAGCCAAAGAGCTATTAGATTATCTATTGGCTGCGGTGTTGCCCTTGCTGAAAATTGGTGGACGAGTGTGGCTCGTAGGCGACAACAAGAGCGGCGTTAAGTCGTCTATGAAGCGTCTAGAAAACGGTTTAGACGACGTGGGCAAGCATGACGGCGCTAAGCATTGCTTGTTGTACACTGGCTACAAACAGCGTGAGTCGTCGCCTTTTGTGTTTGATGACTGGGTAGTCACTTGGAAGCAAGAGGTAGCGGGTCAGAGTTTCACCTTGTGCAGTCTGCCGGGGGTGTTTGGTCATGGCAAATTGGACAAGGGCACGGCGTTGTTCTTAAACCAGCTTGATCAACATCGCTTTATGAGCGACGTGGCCAGTGCGCGACTGCTCGACTTTGGTTGTGGCGACGGCATCATTTCTCTGTGGTTACACAATAAAACCGGCGCTAAGATCACCGCTTTAGACGACAGCATGTTGGCGCTAAAAGCCACAGAATTGACCTTTGCAGCGAACCAATTAAGCCATGCGGTGACTTTAATCGCGTCAAATGGCTTGGATGAAGTAAAGGGTCGCTTTAATTACGTGGTGACCAATCCGCCATTTCATTCTGGCGTCAATACGGACTACAGCGTGGCGGAAAGCTTCTTCATGAGTGTTAAACAACACCTTACCTTAAACGGTGAATTGTTTGTGGTGGCGAATGACTTCTTACGCTACCCACCGATACTCGACGCCGCCTTGGGGTCTCATACACGCTTGTTCCGGGACCAAGGTTTTGCGATCTATCACGGTCGTCAGCCGAAAAAGCGCTAAGTTTATGTGACCACAAACTTGATACAAAAAAGCGCCCCTTACTTATCGTAAGGGGCGCTTTTCTTTGTGGTTTATCAACCGATTATTTCGGGTTTTTGTTCCAGATATCTAAATCGATTTTGTCCGCGACTTCAGGGAAGTGTTTAGGGTCAAACACCGGAGAATCCGTGTTTTTACGCTGATCGAAATAGTCTTTGGTGAGTTTGACCACCAAGCCAGACAATAAGAAAATCGCAATCAGGTTAACTGTGGCCATTAAGCCCATGGCGGCATCGGCTAGGTTAAACACGGTCGCCACGCTTTCGTAAGCGCCCCACACCACCATCATCAAGGCCACTACTCGCAGAACGAGAATGCCGCCTTTGCCGCCCTTCAAGAAAATCACCGCGTTTTCCGCATAAGAGTAATTACCAATGATCGAGGTAAACGCAAAGAAGAAGATGGCAATGGCGATGAAGTAAGTGCCCGCTGCGCCAATGTGAACGCCCATAGCGGCTTGAGTAAGAGGCACACCCGTGAGCGTCGAACCGTTTTCAATGACCCCAGACAGCAGAATCATTATCGCTGTGGCGGTACACACCAAAATAGTGTCGATAAACACCCCAAGCCCCTGTACCAAGCCTTGAGACGATGGGTGATGCGGGTTTGGCGTGGCCGCTGCCGCGATGTTGGGTGCAGAGCCCATACCGGCTTCATTGGAGAACAAACCCCGTTTGATGCCGTTTAGCATGGCCCCCGCGATACCGCCGATGGCCTCTTCGTAGCCGAAGGCGCTTTTTACGATCAAACTTAAAATACGCGGCACTTCGGAGATATTCATCACAATCACGAACAAGGCAACCAGCAGATAAATGCCTGCCATGATAGGAACCACCAATTCAGACACTTTCGCCACGGTGCGAATACCACCGAAGATCACGACGCCAGCCAGTGCCGCGAGAAAAACACCCACATACAGCGGCGGTAAATCAAAGGCACCTTCCATCGCGCCGGCGATCGAATTGGCTTGCACAGCGTTGAACACCAAGCCAAACGCGATGATCAAGGACACCGCGAAAATCGCGCCTGCCCAAGGGGCATTCAAGCCTTTAGAAATGTAAAACGCTGGGCCGCCACGCAGCTGACCGTTTTCGTCGCGGGTTTTAAACAGTTGTGCCAAGGTGCTTTCGGCGTACGCGGTGGCCATACCGACCAAGGCAACCATCCACATCCAAAAAATCGCACCAGGGCCGCCCAAGGTAATGGCAACCGCCACACCGGCTAAGTTACCGGTACCAATACGCGACGCCAAGCTGGTGCATAACGCTTGGAAAGGCGAAATGCCACCACGTTCTTTATTGTGCGATTTTAAAACGGAACGGAAAAATTCAGGGAAATGCCGGATCTGTAAAAAGCCTAAGCGGACGGTGAAAAACAAGCCCACGGCCAATAATCCATAGATGAGGATGTAGCCCCAGAAGATGTTGTTCAGAAAGTTAATAATAGAATCCATACCGTGTTTCCTAGAGGTGGTGTGTCAAATTTGGCGGTAGCCTAAAGCTTTTCGCAACAAAGTGAAACAAAAAGCAAAAACCCTGCGCGAAGAGTGCGCATCGGCGTGGACTTAAGCGGACAATGTGAATGCGTGTGGCCGTGCGTAAAAAAGACAACTCCTGTCTATTCTGTTACTATGCCTTGCACTGACGACAGGCCAAATATTGGTCAGTTTCTCACTTCTATTTTAGGAATCTATTTTGAACAACAACGATATCTTTCGTCGCCTTCGCTATACTTTTGATCTAAAAGAACTGGCCATTGTAGACATTTTCGCCGCCGCTGATGGTGAAGCGACACAAGAACAAATTACCGCTTGGCTGAAAAAAGAAGACGATACAGGGTACGTTGAAATGATCGACATGGAACTGGCGACCTTTCTAAATGGCTTTATTAATACCAAGCGTGGCAAACGCCCAGGGCCACAACCTGAGCCAGAAAAGCGCCTTATTAACAACGCGGTGTTTATGAAATTGCGCATTGCTTTGAACCTGCAAGCCGAAGAGATTCTCGACATCATGTCTCTTGCTGAATTTAATCTGAGTAAGCATGAACTGAGTTCTTTCTTCCGTAAGCCTGGTAATCGCCATTACTGCGAATGCCAAGATCAAATCTTGCGTAATTTTCTTATGGGGCTACAAAAACACTACCGTCCTCAAGCGTAAGCGCTGAGGCCGCCAGTCGGCTCAGACAGTAATAGATAGATACATGATACAAGCCGCTTACGTTCGTTAGCGGTTTTTTATTAGATTTTTCTCATCTCCCCTACACATTGTGTACAAAGATTGCACTATATGGCTATTTTACCCCCTGTGGCTCTGCGATATTGACTGTTCAAAATAACTATAAATTTTAGAAAACAGGTCGGTATCCTTATGCTTATAAAAAATAAAGTAGCGCTTGCTGTCATTGCCGCAGGTTTATCTACTCAAACTTTTGCGTTGGACTTAGGCGAATTTAACGGTACGAACGTGAGCATCGGTGGTTACTTAAAAGCCGAAGCCGTTTCCAGTAATCCTGATGAAGGCAAAAGTGTTTTAAAAGGCAGCGCCAGTCAATCACGAGTCAACCTGATCACGACACGCACCGAAGGCGAGCACAAAATCAAAGGTTTGGTTGAAGGGGATTTTCGTGGAACAGGCGATGAATTCCGCCTACGCCATGCGGCAATTACGGTAGACAACGTGACCGTGGGTCAAACTTGGAACGGTCAGTTCCTTGCGACCGCCCCATTAGACACGCCTATGATCAACTTCTACGGCCCCGGCTTTGGTACCATCGGCGGTAACGGCGCGGTTGTACGTCCAGACTTAGTCGTGCATTACGCCAAAGACGGCCTGCGTTTAAGCTTACAAGATCCTGTTTATACAGAAGCCAGTGTGCCTGATTTAGTCGCCGCTTACACAATGAAAACAGACGCTGGTCATGCCTTCAATGTTGCTGTCACCGGCCGTGAAGTGGGTACAACAGGTAATGAGTCTGAGTTTGGTGCGGCCTTATCGTTAGCGGCGAAGCTGAAATTTGGCGATACCAGTCTAACATTAAGCGGCTTTTCCGGTGAAGGTGTAGCGGTTTACGCAGGTTGGGGTTATAGCGGTGCAGCGGGTGCAAGTTCCCTTGCCGATGTTGATACCAGCACCAATGATCTAATCACTACCACAGGTTTCTCAGCGGGTATTACCCAACAGCTGAGCGAGAAACTAAAAGTGAACTTGCGCTACGGTCAAGTTTCAACAGACGAGTCAAGTTTAGCAGACGATACCATGAAGTTGACCACGGTGAACGCCATGTACGCCTATCTACCAAGTGTTGATTTTGGCATCGAATGGCGTGATCAAAATGCTAAAAGTACTGGCGGAGCAAATAACCAAATCTCCTATCGCCCAGCGGGTCAACAAGTCGAATTGATGGCCATGTACAAGTTCTAACTCGGTCATCGCTTCAAAGAGCACTCCAAAGCCACGCTGGGCTTACCCCTTTTGTTCAGCGTGTCTTGCTGCTTTACTGTGATCCCATTCGTAAGGTGTGGGATGGCAGCTCTCCAATCTGTTCACGATATTGCGCTGAAAACCGCCCTAAATTAGTAAAACCGTATTTGAGCGCCACCTGAGTGACGTTTTTAATGCGCGTGTTGTTTTTTAACTCGCAATGGGCGTGTTCCAATTTCAGTCGTCGAATGTAGGCGGTAGGCGTCACCCCCACTTCTCGTTCTAACACATTGTACAAAGATTTACGGCTGATCCGACATACGCTGACCAATTGCTCAATGGTAATGTCTGTGGTGATGTGATCGAGCACATAGTCATGAATGCGTTGCACTTGGCGATCTAAAGACACACTCGATACGGTTTGTTGTCGTGGGCGTTGGGTAAAAAGTGACAATATGGCCGTGCTTAATAATTTGCTGTAATAGACCTTGGCTCGCTCGCCAAGCTGAGTGAGGTCTTGCTGCAGTATGTCATTGAGCAAATTAAACAAGGGCCCAGCCATGGGGAAGCGTTGTGCATTGGCGTTGAGCGCGAGAGCATTTTCTGTCATCACATAGCCAAATTCTCGAGCCGTTTGGTGCAAAAACTCAGCGGGAATCGTCACTATAAGCTTTCTGCAATGGGGCCAATCGGTTGCGACAAAACGGCTGCCAGGTGCAACAAACGCACATTCTTCCGTTTGCAAGGTGCGGCCTGTTATGCCTTGTTCTTGGCTTTGCCCTGCCAGCACAAGATGCAGGCAATAGTCTTGCGTCGAAGCAAAGGTGTTTATTTGTTCCGCGTCTGTGGTTTGGTATTCTAAAAACGACAAGGCACCAAACGCTTTGAAGCGTAAGAGTGTGAACATATGATTGGGCGAGGCTTCTAAAAAGTGATACCGAGTAAAGTTTTTATCGGATAGAAACGTAGTCATTACTTTTGCTGAGGCGTCGAGAACTTGCACGTCGCAGGCGGTAAAATTAAACATCATAATAATACACCGAAACTCATTATTTTTATAAATCAGTATGTTATGTAGATAAATACCCTTTGATATAACGGGCTGATACCGTCTGCGCGATGGCGCTATGAAAGACAGTCAAAAGCGTTACATTAAATGTATATTAATAAATATTAGTGTAATGCTTTTTTGCGCTTTGGCTATCTTTTTTTTGCACAA
This sequence comes from Marinomonas vulgaris, assembly GCF_018145875.1. GTDB lineage: Bacteria > Pseudomonadota > Gammaproteobacteria > Pseudomonadales > Marinomonadaceae > Marinomonas > Marinomonas vulgaris. Next base: position 189,634 of record NZ_JAGSSV010000003.1, read on the forward strand.
AAAACAGACGGCTCTTAACAGACATGACTGTTTAGATGAAGAAGTGTATCGCGAGGCGCTTGGTTCAGCTCATCCATTTTATGATGAACGTCATCGATTATTTCTATAATGACAGGTGCTAACAGGGAGGCTAGCCCAAATCTGGCTCAGTACGATTTCGGCCCTTGTCTTTTGCGGCGTAAAGCTGTGCGTCGGCTGCAACGATAAGCGAATCTTTGTTGTCTAAATTAATGCTACAGGCCACGCCTAAAGAAAGGGTTAAGCGCGTTTCTACTGGTGAGGCCTTATGGGGAATGTGTCGAGCATGCACCGCCGCTTGAATGCGGTTGGCAAGAGCAACCGCAAAGCGTAAATCCGTATTGGGCAGAATGATGACAAACTCTTCCCCACCATAACGACAAGCCATGCCCGTGGTGCCGTGAATGGTGTGTCGAATCGCACTGGCGACCTGTTTTAAAGCGGTGTCGCCTTCTGGGTGACCATAGGCATCGTTGAAGCGTTTAAAATAATCGATGTCGCAGATGATCACCGATAAAGACGTTTGGTTGTGTCTCGCTTGCTCTTCTTCCTTGGTGATCATGGCGTCGTAATAGCGACGGTTATACAAGCCTGTAAGACCATCTACCAAGGCTTCTTGTTCAGCAATGGACAGCTTTCTTTCCCGTCCTAATATCCACAACAAAAAGCATTCTATGAGAATAAAAGCCACCAGTGAAAACGCGATGTTGATAAGAAACGAGTGTTTAAAAGCCTCTATCATATCGGTGACGTCTTCCCAAATCAGCACAAAGCCAACGGGCGGTAACGTGGCGTCGTTAGTGCCTTTATAGTCGAATAAGGGAAAATGAAACGACGATAAGTATCGATCATTCTCTTTAATAATTTCGGTTTCGTAGGTGATAAAGTTTTTCTTGATTGGCGTTTGATTCAGTATGTCACGGGAAGTCTCTGACGAGCTGGCTTCGGTGTAATAGTCGACATCGGAGGTTTCTTTAAAATAGGAGCCGACGTAACTTTGCCACATGGTTTCCCCCACGTGTTCTTTGGTCAAAAAAACGGCGCTTTCCACGTCAAATGAGCGAGCAAACACCGGCAAAATTTGGTTAAAAGACGTGCCCACTTCTACTGCGCCAACGTAGGTTCTCTGGTTGGTATCTGGGTCTTGTGTCCAAACTGGCGATACACCTCTTAAGCCACTGTAAACACGGCCCGTTTCAAAACCAGAACGCTCTTGTTGGTCGGCATTCGTGTCGACAATAGTGTAGCGAGTGTTGTCCATTCTGTCGCCAAATCGATTGGGTTCATGCACTCGCAAATAACTCAAACTGCCTGGTCCTAGCTGGTAATGCAGCTGTCGGACATCGAACTTTTCTGAGGTGAGGTCCCAAGGGATTTTGACTTTATCCAGCAGGGCTTTTCTAAGTGCACTGACTGAGTCACTGTACATACCCTCTTTTTCAACGGCTTTTTTTCCCGCTAAAAACAGCTGATTTAACTCATCGTTGGTGCTGATAAAGGTCGACAATTGGAGCATGTCGCGATAAGTCATATCGAGGGTGAGATTGAACTCTTGTTGATGAATTTGAGCGCGGTGTAATAAGCTGTTTTCGAGTGCTTTATGGGAGGTGTAATAGTTTATGGCGATGAAAATGAGATCAATGCATAAGATAATTAAACTGATGTAAATCGCAGATTTATGCGTGTGTGTTTGTACTTTCTGCCATATCTTCATTTTGATTAGAGTGATTTTTGCCCACAAGGTTACGAATTTAATTATAAAAGAGCATGTTTATATCATAATTTGTTCAAAAATCATGTGTACTCTAATGTAAAAGTAGGAAATATTAGCCATCAAAAAAAACGCCCTTGCGGGCGCTTGTGTGCATTGATCAATCCCTATGATGAAAGGGCTAAGCAACCTGTTCCTTGAGAGGTTCAATGCGATTTTCTTCCACCGCGTGACAGGCGATCAAGTGGTCCTTTTCCTGCTCGTTGGCGTGGTTCAAACGCAAAACCGGCGTTTCACTGCGACAACGGTCGTTGGCGTAACGGCAGCGACCGTGGAAAGCACATCCAGACGGCGGGTTCAGCGGCGATGGCAATTCTCCCTCGAGTTTAATGCGCACACGGCGTTTTTCTGGTGAAAGTTGTGGCGTACTGGACAGCAACGCCAGCGTGTAAGGATGTTGAGGGTTGTTGAACAATTGCTCACGAGAGCCCTGCTCAACGACCTTGCCTAGGTACATCACCATCACATCGTCGGCGATGTGTTCTACTACGGATAAATCATGGGAAATAAACACATAGCTGAGGCCAAATTCTTGCTGCAAATCCATCATCAGGTTCAGCACTTGCGCTTGTACCGACACATCGAGTGCCGAAACCGGCTCGTCGGCGACGATCACATTCGGGTCGAGCATCAAGCCGCGAGCAATGGCAATACGCTGGCGCTGTCCACCGGAAAACATATGCGGATAGCGCTCGTAATGTTCGGTTTTTAACCCCACTTTTGCCATGATGGCGAGGGCTTTTTCTTTGCGTTCCGCCTTGGATAACTTGGTGTTAATCACCAAGGGTTCTTCCAAAATCGCGCCGATTTTTTTACGTGGATTCAGCGAGCCATAGGGATTTTGAAAGATGATTTGAATCTTCTGACGCAGCTTAGCTTGTGCGTCCTTGCTCAAGGTGAGCAAATCTTCCCCGAGGTGCGCCAAACGCCCTTCGGTTGGTGTTTCTATCATGGTGAGCATGCGACCTAGGGTCGATTTACCACAGCCAGATTCCCCCACCACGGCCAGTGTTTTGCCTTTTTCAAGGTTAAAACTGATGCCATCAACGGCTTTTACCACGGCGTCGGGTTTGAAAAAACCTTGCTTCACATGGTAATGCTGCTTGAGGTTTTCCGCTTTTAAAATCAATTGGTTATCAGTGTGACTCATGCGGCGGGTCTCCCTTCTTTGTCCAAAGGCGTGTGGCATTTTACCTGACGGTCTAGGTCGCCCTGATTCATCGGCGCCACATTGCGGCAATGGTCGGTGGCGTATGGACAACGTGGGCTGAGCAAGCAACCTACAGGGCGATCGTATTGCCCTGGCACCACGCCGGGTAAGGCATCCAGTCGCGCTTTGCCCGCGGCGGACTCTGGCAAGGACGCCAGCAAAGCCTGGGTGTACGGATGTTTTGGCGTGCTAAACACCTCCGACGCTGGGCCAGATTCAACGATTTGACCGGCGTACATCACAATAACGCGATGAGCGACTTCGGCCACTAAGGCCAAATCGTGGGTGATCAGCACCAAGCCCATTTGTTTTTTGCGCTGTAGATCGATGAGCAAATCAATGATTTGCGCTTGAATGGTCACATCCAACGCCGTGGTCGGCTCATCGGCGATGAGCAAACGCGGGTCGCAGGCAATCGACATGGCGATCATCACCCGCTGACTCATCCCTCCAGATAGCTGGTGCGGATAGTTGTTCAAGCGAGATTCGGGTGCCGGAATGCCCACTTGGGTGAGCAGTTCAATGGCGCGCGTTTTGAGCTCTTTTTTGCTGCCGCCTTGGTGCGTTTTCAAGGCTTCCATGATCTGATAACCCACGGTAAAACACGGGTTTAAGCTGGTCATCGGGTCTTGGAAAATCATCGCAATGTCGGAGCCGGTGAGCTTACGACGTTGCTTTTCGGGCATGGCTTGCAGGTCTTGATCGTCAAAGGTTAATTGATCGGCGCTGACTTTGCCGTGAAAATCGATCAAGCCCATGATGGACAAAGAGCTGACACTTTTACCGGAGCCAGATTCGCCCACGATGCCGAGCACTTCGCCTTCTTCTACTTTGTAACTGATGTTATCCACGGCGCGAAAATTGCCGAAGGTAACGCTTAAATTGTCCAACTGTAACAGTGACATAACAACCTCTCTTACTGTTTCAACTTGGGATCAAGGGCATCACGTAAGCCATCGCCCATGAGGTTAAACGCCAATACGGTGATCAAAATCATCAAACCGGGGAAGGTCACCACCCACCAAGCGCGCTGCACGAATTGCAAGGCATCGGCCAGCATGGAGCCCCATTCTGGGGTCGGTGGCTGTGCGCCGAGTCCCAAAAAGCCCAATGCCGCCATGTCCAGAATCGCGCTGGAAAAGCCCAAGGTGGCTTGCACGATGAGAGGGGCTAAGCAGTTTGGCAAGATGCACACAAACATCAAACGCAGCGGGCCAGCGCCAATCACTTTGGACGAGGTGACGTAGTCGCGAGACATTTCCGCCATGGTAGCGGCACGGGTTAAGCGCACATAGTGAGGCAAGGAAACGATGGAAATCGCCAAGGCCGCGTTGACAATGCTCGGCCCTAAAATCGCCACAATCGCAATGGCGAGCAACAAGCTTGGCATGGCCAACATGATGTCGACGATGCGCATGATGGCGGTGTCTATCATGCCTTTAAAATAGCCAGCAATCAGACCTAATAAAATGCCCATCACTAGAGACGCAGTCACGGCCACAATGCCCACGGCAATCGACAAACGCGAGCCATAGATGAGGCGTGATAAAATATCACGACCCACATCGTCGGTGCCCAGCACGAACGACCAGTTGCCACCTTCTAGCCAAGCTGGTGGTAACAGCAAGGCATCACGGTATTGGTCCGACGGCGAATGTGGCGCGACAAAATTGGCGAAAATCGCCATAAAGCAAATGATTACAATAACGACTAAGCCAGCGACCGCACCCCTGTTGCTGCTAAAGTAATGCCAGAATTCTTGCAGTGGCGTCATGGGAGCCGGTGCTGTGCTGGTGGCCGTTTGCGTCGTGGACGTTTCGGTTGAAGTACTCATAAAACGCCTCCTTATCGGCTGTGTCGAATACGTGGATTTACAATGCCGTAGGTAATGTCTACCAAGAGATTCACGACAATAATGATGCAGGCGACAATTAAAATACCGCCCTGAACAACGGGGTAATCTCGGCGTCCGATGGACTCGATCAGCCATTTACCAATGCCCGGCCAAGCGAACACAGTTTCGGTCAGAATCGCCCCAGACAGCAAGATACCCACTTGCAAACCAATCACGGTAATCACCGGAATCAGCGCATTACGCAAAGCGTGAATGACAATCACCCGCCACGGCGCGATGCCTTTGGCGCGGGCGGTACGAATGTAGTCTTCGCTTAACACTTCCAACATGGAAGAGCGCGTCATGCGGGCAATCACCGCCATGGGAATCGTACCTAACACAATGCTTGGTAAAATAAGATGCGACACGGCCGAGGTGAAAGCGCCCTCTTCGTCAGACAACAAAGAGTCGATCAACATAAAGCCGGTCACGTCATCGATCCAATACACCACATCGATCCGCCCCGAGACGGGCGTCCAACCGAGGTTGACGGAAAACACCAGCATTAACAGCAGCGCCCACCAGAAAATGGGCATGGAATAGCCGGTGAGCGAGAAGGTCATCACCGAGTGATCGACAATGGTCCCGCGTTTCACCGCGGCAAAAATCCCCGCGGGTAAACCAATTAAAATGGCAAAAATTGCCGCACAGGTGGCCAATTCTATGGTCGCCGGAAACAGCGTCAGAAATTCTTTCATGACGGGCTCGCGCGTGATCAGCGAGTTGCCTAAATCCCCTTGTAATACCCCGCTCACATAGCGGTAATACTGCACATACAAGGGCTGGTCGAAGCCGAGTTGGGCACTTAATTCCGCGTGGCGTTCTGCGCTCACACCGCGTTCGCCGGCCATCACTTCGATAGGATCGCCAGGAATCAAACGAATCAGGGTAAAAGTCAGCAAGGTAATGCCGAGGAAAGTCGGAATAACGAGACTTAAGCGACGAAAAATAAACTGGAACATAACAGATGCGCTCTCTTGAGGTGTTATTTGATCGAACTCTTGGTTCGGTCAGCAAAACCCCTGCGCACGTCCCAGTGAACAGAGGTTTTGTTTCGCCCGAAGACGGTATGTTGCCCATGAGTTATTCACTGATGGGCTTACTGCTCAACGTCGATTATTTACTGACGTTGTAGAAGTAGTGACCGCCAAGTGGGTCAATTTTGTAACCTTTAACTTCTTTGCGAACCGGCTCGTACACAACGGAGTGTGCTAGGGTCACCCAAGGCGCTTCGCGCTTGAAGACTTCTTGAGACTCTTCGTACAGCTTAGTACGTTCGCCTTTGTCAGAGGTTTGTTTGGCCGCCAACAACAAGTCGTTGAACTCGTCGTTACACCACTGAGCACGGTTTGATCCGCCAACGCCATCACAGCCTAGCAACACGTAAAGGAAGTTATCTGGGTCACCATTGTCACCGGTCCAACCAAGCAATACGGTATCGTGCTCGCCTTTTTTAGAGCGGTTTAGGTATTCGCCCCACTCGTAAGAAACGATCTCGGCTTTGACGCCCACTTTAGACCAATCTTCTTGCATGATTTCCGCCATACGACGGGCATTTGGGTTGTATGGACGCTGTACTGGCATTGCCCAAATGTTGGTATCGAAACCGTCTGGGTAACCCGCTTCGGCCAACAGTTTTTTCGCTTTAACGGGATCGTATGGGTAATCGACCACGTTTTTGTTGTACGACCACATAGTTGGTGGAATCGGGTTTTTCGCGGCTTTACCAGCCCCTTGGAATACGGCATCGATGATGGCGCTCTTATCCGTCGCTAGGCTCAAGGCTTGGCGAACGCGTACGTCGGTGAAAGGCGCTTTTTGAGTGTTAAACGCCAAATAACCGACGTTCAAACCTTCTTGGCTCATCAAGTTGATGTTTGGATCCGCTTCCATCTGCTTAAGGTCAGCTGGGTTCGGGTACGGCATCACATCACACTCGCCTGCTTTTAGCTTGGCGTAACGCACAGATGCATCTGGTGTGATAGAGAACACCAAGCGGTCGATTTTCGCGCGGCCTTTCCAGTAATCTTCAAAAGCTACGTAGCGAATCAAAGAATCTTTTTGGTACTGAACTTTTTGGAACGGCCCTGTGCCCACAGGGTTGATATCGATTTGCTCAGGCTTGCCCGCTTTCATCAACATGTCGGCTTGTTCTTTCGAGAAGATAGACGCGAAATCCATCGCCAAGTTGGCAATAAACGGCGCTTCTGGCTGGTTCAACACGAATTTTACCGTGTAGTCATCAATGCGCACTATGTCTTTAACCAGCGTGTCCATGCCCATGCCGGTGTAGTACTCATAAGAGCCGCCAGACACGGTGTGATAAGGGTGTTCTTTGTTGCCTTGACGATCGAAAGTGAAAATCACATCGTCGGCATTAAAATCGCGGGTCGGTTTGAATTCTTTGGTGGAGTGAAACTTCACGCCTTTGCGTAAATGGAAAGTGTATTCAAGGCCATCGCTGGAAACCTCGTAGCTTTCGGCTAAGCCCGCTTCGGTTTCTGTGGTGCCCAGCTTGAACTCAACCAAGCGGTTGAACATGTTTTTTGATGTCGCATCAAACGTGGTGCCAGAGGTGTAGAACGAAGGGTTGAAGCCTTCTGGACTGCCTTCAGAACAATAAACCAGTGTGGATGCCGCGTGAGCAGAAGTGCTGATCGCGCCAGCCGCCATGAGTGCAAGCGTCAGTTTTGCTAGCCCTGTTTTCATTGGAACTCTCCATTAACGTCATTATATTTCGTGTTAAACACGTGGGAAGTTGAATCAAGGTGTTCGTTTCTTTTGTGATTTTTTTGAGGGAGGCAATACGCGGATAGCATCGCAAATGAGAAACAAACGTCACCCAGACTTCCTGCCTGAATGACGCCGTTCTGTCTCATCCTTGAGCCCCCTTTCACCATAAATACAAGCTTGAGTCTCATCAAGTTGTAAAAAACAGCGTCTTTGAAGAGTACTCAAGCCGATCTAAATCACCAATCGAAATAACGATATGCCCTATGCGTGGAATGAATACAGAAATGGCCTCATTCAGCGCAAGCCCTGTCAATCAAGGCATACAGGGAAAATCCACACGTAAAGAAAATGGAGGAAAAGTGCGTAAAATTTTTACAGAAGTAAAAAATAGAAGCGATTAAATCGGTAAACAACGACGGTTTTGTGGTTAAGGCGTTGATCCGTATTATGGCGAATATGAGAAAGTTAAGGTTCGTCTACTGTCGGTGAGTGAGTATTCATAACATGCTTCGCGACATGAGGGTGAACGGGTGTTAACCCTGATTTCATCCCAAGTGGTTTGAATACTTTATCGATAATACTTTGTACCTGGCTGCCTTTGTCTTGTTCGATGTCTGTTAAAGTACGGCGGCTAACACCCACTAACTCGGCATAACGAGTTTGAGAAAAGCCAAGCACGTCCTTACGAAGGCGTTTCAACATTTGTCCTTGCGTAAGCTCACCTAATAAATGTTGTTGTATCAGTGTGACTAATAAGGCTTGGCGTTGTTCTGCGGTCATACTCATAGAAGCCCCCAGCGAGCGAGTTTCGTGTCTAGCCATTTGACTTGGATAACCTCTAGAATGCGTTTCGGAACTCCCCTCGTTTCTAGGCGTTGCTGTAGCCCTTTTAGTTTGTTGGCCGTTTGCTTTAAGGCCAACAATGATGTTTCACTTGGGCATAAATTGTTGAGCGCTTCCGTAATGGCTTGCCAGCGATACTCGCCACCTTCTTCGAATGGCGGGCCCCATTTTGTTGTTCTAGTGATACCTTCAGGGTCAACCTTCATTGGTGCGAAGTCATAAATGGGTGATAACCAAATATTACTCGGCTTTTTCAGCAGAGCAGTATTGCGGCCATGATTATCAGAGTTTCCAAAAGCAATGTTAAGAAGGTCGCGGGTTAACCAGTCGCAAACAAAATCGGTCGCATCGAAACTTGCTGACTGTTTCTGCAATAGGTCACATACGGAATGAATGACCTCAAAATGATTAAGGTAACTCCCCGCTGGTTTGTTTAACACAGAGAAAATAGACTCCAAACCATAACGATCCCAGTGGTTCTTGTCCCAGTGAGTATCAAATCTTGGCAACCAAAGGGAGGGATAGCGGCTACCCTCAAGCAGTTTCATTTTCTCAGTGTTGATCGTATTAAATCCCATGGCAGTAAGTTCATGGTAAAAGTGATACTCCGCTCGTAAAATATCGCAATCGTCTTGTGTTTTTCGGCCGCGAGGAAATTTTACCAAGTAGTGTGCGTCAGCAATATTGTGCTGTTCTTGAAAGGTATCAATCCAGATTTCATTCTGCTCTGAACAGCGTAATAATAATTTTGGTGCTTCACCACCGGCTCCTGTTGCGCCACCGCTAATGGCACCCATTTCTTGAGCGTATTCTAAAAAGCTAGAGTCACGCTCGACCACATCGGCTAGAGTGAATTTTCGAAGATGAAGCGTTGAGTCGCTTGGTATGCTGGGAAGCGATTCTTTTATCCTCACGTTGCCAACTGGCGCGATAGTGCCCTTTTCCAATAAAGTTGTATCTTGCTCGCCGGAAGAAAGTGCTTGAAGCCCCCAGAAGTCGACTAAATATCGCCGTGCTGCGCCAGCGGGCACTATATCTTCTAAAAAGCCAAACCAACGATCGGCCTCATGTTCAATCATAATTTGTACAGGTAATACTAAACTGCAAGCATGCTCGTCATGACGATCTAACCATGTGACAGAGTAGTCAAATTCATAGCCAAGGCGACAAGGGCTAGCGGTGCCTTTTTTAGGGCTGAGCAATTGCAAGGTGGCAATATCCCACCACTGTTGTTCGATTAGGGCTTGAAGAGTGAGTGTTTTCATCGAGTGCCTATCTGAGCATACTTTTGCTCATTATAGACATTAAAATCATTTTTTGAGAAATATATTGCGCAGAAATATCTTTCAATGTTCTTTTTGAGCATAACTTTGCGCAATGTGAAGTGTGTTAAAAGCTCGGAACTGTGCTCCGAGCTGCTGCTTATGACCTGCAGTCTAAGGTTGAAATCACATTAGGCTTTTTTATCAAAAGCCTTGATCAGCACCGAGGTATCTTGGCGGCCGTGGCCTTCTGCCATGAGATCTTGGTAATCCTGATCGACGGATTGAGTCAGTGGCAGTGTCAGTCCCATTTTTTCGGCTTGGGCAAGGCACAGGCTTAGGTCTTTGTGCATCCATTCGATGGCAAAGCCAAAGTCGAATTCGTCTTTCGCCATGGTTTCACCGCGGTTTTCGAGCTGCCACGAGCCAGCGGCGCCGTATTTTAGGGTATCGACCAAGGTAGCTATGTCTAAGCCGGCTTTTTGCGCAAAGCGCATGCCTTCGGATAAACCCGATAAGACGCCACCGATGAGAATTTGGTTGACCATTTTAGCGATCTGACCGTTGCCGATCGGCCCCATTAGGCGAGTGGCTTTGGCGTAACAATCGAGCACGGTTTGCGCCTTGTCTAGATCGCTCTGCTCGCCGCCAATCATCACGGTTAATACGCCATTAACGGCCCCAGCTTGACCGCCGGACACAGGCGCGTCCATAAAGAAAAAGCCTCGCTCTTGGGCGATTTGATGCAGCTCCTTCGCCACTTCAGCCGAGGCTGTGGTGTGATCAATGAACAAGGTGCCAGGCTTGGCGAGCTGAAATGCGCCTTCTTCGCCTAAATACACTGCGCGTAAATCGTCGTCGTTGCCGACGCAGGTCAATACAATATCGCAATCTTGAGCGGCCAACGCGGGAGTGGGTGCCGAAGTGCCAGTGTATTCATCGCACCAGGCGTGCGCTTTTTGCGCTGATCGGTTGTACACCACCACAGCATGACCGGCTGCGCTGACATGCCCTGCTATTGGGTAACCCATAGTGCCTAATCCGATAAAGCTAACTTTCATCGCTGTTTTCCTTTTGCTTTTAAATGAGAGGGAATCGTGAATGGACGATATTTTCATGGTATGCGTTAACACCCTAATGACGGGATGAAAAAAAGCAAGGAAATCGGCTGAATCGCCGCTGATTATGACCATCTAAAGGATTTTCATGGTTGTTTTAAATCAAGAAATATCAGAATTCGCCTTGTGGATAACTTTGTGAACGAATCCCTGTCGCGGCGTTATTTTGCCTGCAAACGCATTATCACAGGTATTTGGTGGTGCTTCATACAGTGATTTTCAGCCATTTCAAGCAAACATGCTGAGAAAAGTGCGATTGGGGATAAAATTCCTACTGAGGTCACTACGCCCATTCAGGCGTGTGCTAAGGGGTGGCGAGAAAGTATTCTTGACTTATTGATCAGTTTTGGATCGATTTACGGGTAAAACGCGCCCAATCTCCCGCCGTAATATGAGGCGCGTTTTTCAGCGTTTGGTTGTAGGTGTAAATCCAGCCACGGCCGTACGGGGAAAAAATAGGCGTACGAACATGCAAAGAGCGCTCTAAAGCGTCGGGGTCGTAGACTTCCAATTGATCGATGGCGCTAAGCACCTCATCGGGTACGTCGTACCATTCAACGCGAATGCGATCGACGTTTTCTTGCGTGAAGGTAATCGCGGGGAACTCCCCTAAATCGTGCATACGAAACCCGGTTAACCAGCCAAGGCCGATGGGTTTACAGTCTGACAGCAGTGTGTGGTGATCCAGCCCTTTTCGTAGTGTGCCGTAAACAGCAACAATGTTAGTTGGCATAATGTGTTTCGCCTAATCATGATCAAAAACCACAAGATGCCTTGGGGATAAGCGCTTTTCAAGCAAGATACCGAGAAATTACACTCTGATGACGCAACCTTGGGAAGATCATGAAAGTCTTGTGTTTTTGCTATAAAAAAGCCCTAGTAATTAAGCTTTGTCAGCTTGGCGGATTATTACTATTATCCGAGTCCACTTTTGACATCTTGCAAACGGATTGCCCGTTTTATTAGGAAAATACTATGGATTACAGCCTGTTCACGGTGACCTTGCTGATTGGCACGGGGTTTATTGCTGGCATTATTAACACCCTAGCGGGCGGCGGTTCTAACCTCACTTTACCCGCCCTAATGGTGATGGGCATGCCGGCAGACATTGCCAATGCGACTAATCGAGTGGGTGTTTTTTTACAAAATGTTTCGGCTACGGTGGGTTTTCGTAAAGCCAAAAAGCTCGACACCGTAGACATTTTGCCGGTGATGATTCCTTCTTTGCTAGGTGGCGTAGTAGGGGCATTTGCGGCCAGTTACGCCCCAGAAACTTGGCTCAAGCCGTTGTTACTAACCGCTATGATTGGCATGACGGTGATCATGATAGTGCGCCCGACCCTGATTGCGCCGCCGGAAGGCACGGTGCCTTTTAAAGTAACGGAAAAGCCCAGTGCGTGGATTGCGTTGTTTATTGCTGGAATATACGGTGGCTTCGTACAGGCCGGTGTAGGGTTCATATTGATTGCCGCGTTGGCGGGCACCTTGCGTTACGACTTGGTGCGCACGAATGCCTTAAAAATGGTCTGTACGCTGGGCTTCACCGCGTTGGCGTTGGGGGTGTTTATTTGGAACGATCAAATTCTCTGGGTGCCAGGGTTAATATTGGCGTCTGGCACCATGTTAGGATCGTATTTGGCGGTCAAAATGGCCATCAAGGCCAATCCTAACCATCTGAAATGGTTTTTATTCATTATGACCGTTTGTGGCAGCGCCGCGGCGCTGCTAACCGATTAGCGCATCAAGGCTTTTAATACCGTACAAATTAACTGGCCTTGACGATGAACGCCGGCTTTGGGAAACATTTGTTTCAGTTGCGAGCGCACGGTGGCCTCGCTTTTAAAGCGTTTCACGGCAATGTCTTTTAAGCTCATGCCGAGTACTAAATCGGCACAGAGCACAGATTCGGCGTGAGAAAAACCAAAATAGCTGGCGATCAATTCCGCAGTGGGTAAGGTGCGTTGATTACCGTCGTATACTGTTATCAAAATCCCGCTATTGTCGATTGGTGTGAGCGCTAATAAATGGGGTTTATGGTCATTGATCCTCATAACGATCACATCGCAATCAAACTCACTCTGCCCCATGCTGGCACGAATGATTTGCGTAGAAGACGCTAAATACGACGCCTGGTGTTCTTCATCCTGAAACTCCAAGCGTTTGCTATTGAGCATGAGCTGATCTTGTCGACACAAAAAATCTTCGGCTTTGCCATTTAAGTACATGAGTTCCGCTTGTTCGTTTAAAACAAAGCTTGGATACGGTAAAGCCTTGACCAAAGACGAAAAGGATTCTGTTTGTGTCTGAGTTTTATCGAGTTGTTGATACAGCAAAACCGCTTGTTTGATGTAAGGCGCTAAGCGATTTAATTGGTTTAGCTCAGCGGCTTGATAAGCGCCCTGCTCGACGGTTCTTTGAATGGCTAATAAGGTGGTATGTGAGTCGGTGCTGTCGATAACCAACCAAGCACTGTCGATCATGTTTTGATCTTGTTGCCAGCGGCCATAATCGGGCAATTGCTTGGCTTTCTCAATGAGCGATAAGGCAGTTTGAAATAAGCCTGGTCGAGTATAAGTGGCGTAGTTTGAGACGAGGTCGCTTTTGATCATGTCGTTCTCAATGTACCAGAGCATGAATTCTTCAGATAACCCCGTGTACCAAATATGATCTATCTGCAGCGGTTGCTTTTTGATCACCACCAGCTCAGCGGCACAGCCTTGAATGGCTTCTACAATAAGGTTTAGAAACGGATGAAAGCCTTCTTTATCCACCAAAGCGGCGTAAAGGGATTGAATGATCTGTGGCTCTTGGACAAGTGGCTCTTGAGCGAATGATTCTTCAGCATGGGGCTCTTGATTCAGCAAGGTAGAGAGAATGCTGTCAGTGTTCGATTGGGATAATACGGTCATTGTAAATCCAAATAATAGCGATTACTTATCCTTAAGGTGAGCGTTCAAGCGGCATACAAGGCCATTTACACGGCGGTATTAATGAAGAACTGTCATCCTTTTAAAACAGCCTAGAACAGGTGGTTTGTCAGGTCAACGTAAAGAATGACGATTTTTCTGGGAGATTAAAAATGGTCGCCGTGTCGGTATGGGTAAAAAACAGCGGCGACCTTGAGGGGCAATAAGTATGAGTGTTTTCAATATGTCGTTAACAGAAGGCGGCTTATTCCTTCATTTTATCGACCATTTCAACGAACCTTGATACGCCAGCGGAAATCTCTGTTAAGCCGCGAGACACCTCATTGATGCTCTCTTGCCCCTGCAGTGCGATACCATCCACTGACCTCAGCATGTTGTCCATCTCATTGATTAAATTATGATTTTGCTCGACAACACTGGTGATTTCCGCTGTTGCGGTGGCGGTAGAGCTGGCCAGTTTACGCACTTCATCGGCCACCACAGAAAAGCCTCGACCAGCTTCACCAGCGCGTGCCGCTTCGATGGCCGCATTGAGCGCCAGTAAGTTGGTTTGGTCGGCAATGGAGCGAATGGTCACGACAATATCGGCGATGTTTTTAGACTGCTCTTGAAGCTGCTCACCGGTTCGAGCGGCCAACCTGACTTTCTCGGCGATCTCAGCGGAAGTACGCACCGAGGCGTCTAGAATTTCGACGGCGTTAGACGATACCTGACTGGTTTGCTCCGATGTGGCCGCAGCAAGCTCGATGGCAATCATCGCATTATTAATACGAGTGGTGATGTCTGATGCAAATTTGATGATCTTATACACACGACCTTTTTCATCAAAAATGGGGTTATAGGTGGCTTCTAACCAGATGACCTTGCCTTCACCATCGAAGCGCTGAAAGCGTCCAGAAAAGTGTTTACCACGCGCCAAATCTTGCCAAAAATTCGGATTGTCTTTGTAGAATTTATCATCGCAGAAGATACGATGGTCTTTGCCCTGAATGTCTTCTTGGCTGTATTTCATCGCCGTTAGAAAATTCGTATTAGCCTGTATGATTTTACCATTCGGCTCAAATTCAATGACCGCTAATGAGCGATCGAGTGCGGTTAGTACGGCGTTTTTATTATCCAAAGATTCTTGAATATCAGTGATGTCATTGGCAATTTTAAGAATTTTGGTAATGCGTCCCGTGTCGTCAGAGACTGGAAAATAGTTGGCTTCTAAATAGATGGGTTGCTTGTTTTTAGTGAAACGAAGAAGGTGCCGTTGTTGGCTTTGCCGGCTTTTAAATCGTTCCAAAATTGCTTGTAATCAGCAGAGCGCGCGTATTCTGAATCGCAAAACAGACGATGGTGTTGACCAATCACTTCGTGTAATTCGTAACCGACAGCGTTTAAAAACAGCGGATTGGCTTCCAAAATAATGCCATCGGTATTGAAGCTGATACAGGCTGTGTTTTGCTGAATGGCGAGCAGTTCATGGCTGCATTGATTGTCTTTTTGCCCAGATTCTTTCGATGGGACCTTTTTCTCAGCTTTTCGTCTAAAAATCATCATTGCCGTCCTTAGTAACGGTGCGTGGAGTCACTATTTTTGATAGGCCAAAGTATGTTCTATGTCCAGAACATTGCCTAGTCAACCACCTTTGTAATTTAGGTAAATGATGTATCGTTTTGTATCAATTTAATTTATCTCTAATGCGCTGTTTGACCTCTGTGGTGGAAACAGAGTCGGTGCGTGGGGCAAACACCACAGAAATGCCGTCCCGCTGAAGGCGTATCGCTAAAACGTTCCAGCGCTCGCTTCCCTGCCATTCTTCACCGCAGACGACGGTTTGCACATTGAGCGACGCGATCCATTGCGCCGCCGCTTCTGTCTGCGCCATGGGGGCGGCGACAAGGTGCACTTCGTCGACGACATTGAGTGCTCTGAGCAGCGCCATGCGATCTTGCTCTGCGGTGATCGGAGCGTAGCCTTTGCTCTTTTGAGCAAAGGCGTCTTGTGCCACGCCGACGACCAAAACACGGCCCTGTTGTTTGGCAAAATTGAGATAGTTAAGGTGCCCTTGGTGAAATAAATCGAAGTACCCCAGAGCCAGCACACGATGCTCATTCAAGGACTGGCTCAAGTGTGTTTGTATGTCGGCCAAGATAGGGTCGTTAGGTTTATGTCGACGCAAGGTGGCGAGCATGGCCAGGGCTTTGTGTGTGTTGCCCTTGCCCCATTCGCCATACAAGCGAGAATAGCCATAACACTGGGCGAGCCAAGAATAATGGCGAAGATTGGCCGCACACACTATGGTGTCAAAATACGGGTCTGGCACTCGCCACGCTTCGCCATACAAAGCGGCTAAAAACGCCCTGGGATCCGATAAATGCCACACCTCTCCCGCGGGTGAGGTTTTTTCTGTCAATGAAAGCGTCGGGAAATAGGTAATGCGATTCCACGAAAACGGCACGTGATCCATCCATAAGCCAGAAATGGCGTCGCCTGACTGAGTATCGGTACCATAGCCGCACACATCCAAAGTAATGCCCGTCGCTTGGTGCTTGAAGCAGCGAGGGTTAATCAAGCCATAGGAATGTGACGCCTCTTGCCAACCAGATGCGCTAAGCACCCGAATGGCGTCGGTCATTTGTAGCCAATCTATGCCAATATCAATGTCTTTGTCGTTGTCGAGTAATTGCCCTGTGCGCTCAAGCCCTAACAAGGTGCCGGCGGTGGCAAAGGCATAAACGCCCTGCTGTTTGAGTGTGGCTAGCGTCAACCACAACAAGGGCTCGGCTTGCTGACGATCAAATGGAGCGGGAGTCGATTGCGGCGTTGAACGGGGCGATGAGGGCTGTGGCGGCTGCAGGCGACAAAGCACCAATGCCTGATAAAACGCTTGCGACGCTTGTGGCAACAGTCGCTTCTGCTGGTAACAAAGTCCTAATGTGTGATGAGCTTCGTGGGCATAAGGCACATCACGAACGAGCGCTTCAAGATCGGCAATCCATTCAGCCCCTTTACCTTCCAAAACGGCTAATTGAGCAAGGTAAATCCTAGCAATGGCTTGGCTAGACGTTTCTTCGTACAAACGGCTGAAACGCTGTTTAGCCTGCGGATAATCGCCTTCACGAAACGCCTGCAGGGCCAGTTGTACCTTGTTCTCAATGGGCATAGTGGTTCTCTATAAGACGTGTCATTTGAATGCTTACTTGCACTTTCTTAGGTTTTTGTCAGAGACAGAGTAAGGGTTTTTTAGTCGCTTGATAAGGCGAATAAATGCCTTTATTGCTGATTAATGGGGTGTTTTCTCGGCTTTGAGCTAGTCTGTAATATAACTGTCATCTCTATGCTTTCTACTTTATGTATAGTCTAAGGTAACGATATTAGGGAAATGTTATGTCCTCAAACCCAGTGGTGTTGACGCTTCAAGAGCCGGTGTCTTTTCTCTTGAATGAAGTGGAAACACACTGTCACCTAGTGGCGCTTTTTTTCAGTTCCAGCTCGATTACCTTGTTGCCCAGCTTGCGTGGCCGACGTGGTTATGTGCAGGCGCTGCGTGAAAAAGCCGATGTGGAAGTGGCGCGGTTATTGGCACAACGCAAAAAAAACAGCCGCTACCATGCCCAAGTGACTGGTATGCACGCCCTCGCCATGGCGTTGGAAATGCTGACCAAACACTGCTTCGACTGCGTTCGGGAAGGCACGTTAAGCGCCAGTTACCCACACCCAGCCGGCGACGAAGCCAAAAAGTTGGTCAAACGCATTCGTCGGGCGTTGCGTTTGGTCAAAGTCGGTTTGGCGGACAATCGTCGTCGTACTGGCATCAAGTTAGGGCGCCGCACCCACAAATTGCTCGCCAGTTATAACGATTTACAAAGCAAAACCTTGCAGGCAAAAGCGACCTTGAGCGACGAACAGTTGCAAGCCTCGATACTCAGTAATCTTGGTATCAAGCGACTGATTGAACAGTTAGGCGTGGTCGGCGACGCTTTAATCAAGGCGGATTTGGGTCAAGTCGCCACGCTTGATAATTATCCGCATTTATTAGACAGCGCGACCAATCTGAACTATCACTTGCGAGACTTAAAAGTCCGCCGCTTGGCGTTAACGCGCTCAGGCAGTGCGATTGCGGCGATCACTCATAAAGATCAGTCTGGTAATAATGTGTTGGCGGTGTACAAAGAAGGCGACCGCGCCAAAATCGAAGAAGAAGTGGCTGGGGTGAATCACTGGCGCAGTATAGACCCCAAATTAGCGCCGAGCGTGCTGTCACAACAGGGCAATTCCGATGAACAGGTGTCGCTGCTGATCGAGCATATTCCCGGACAAACCTTGGAAGCGCTTTTGCTGAACGGCGACCAAGATGGCACTCAGGCGGCATTAAAAGCCTTGTTTAAAACGTTGAATCAAACTTGGAAAGCCAGCCTCACCCCAGAAACCTGCAACGCGAACTTTATGGCTCAGCTGCAAAAGCGTATCAGCGACAGTCGCAAAGTGCACCCTGAATTTTTCAAAGAAGAGGAGCGTATTTGCGGGTATGTCAGTCGTGGATTCGACGAGCTAGTGCAAGACGTTGCCAAGCAAGAAACTCTATGGCGCGCGCCCTTTTCAGTGCTTACTCACGGGGATTTTAACGTGGACAACCTTATCTACGACGACGCCGAAAAGCGCGTGTATTTTATTGATTTACACCGCGCCGCTTACTTTGATTATGTGCAAGATTTGTCGGTGCTCATGGTGTCTATTTATCGTTTACAGGTGCTCAGTGGCGACACGCGAACACAAATGATGGACAGCGCCAAAGCCGTGTATCGTTTTGGTCAGCGTTTTGCTAAACGCCAGCAAGACGAGACGTTTGAACTGCGCTTAGCCGCCGGTTTGGCGCGTTCGTTCGCGACGTCGACGCGTTTTATATTTGATAAAAAACTGGCCTCTCGCATGCACTTGCGAGCCCGTTATTTGCTGCATACATTGGCAAATATAACGCCAGAACAGGCTCAGACATTTACCCTACCATTAAAGGAATTGTATGTTGAATAAGCCAAAAATCGGGGTCATCGGCATCCCGGGAAAATGGTCTACAGAAGTGCTGGCAGATCGCCTTGAAGAGCGCACAGGTTTTCGCGCAGTGATCGACATGAGCCAAGTGGAATTGCGCCTCGATACTCAGCAGCTTATGTATCAAGGGTTGGATCTAATGACGCTCGATGGCCTTATCATCAAGAAAATCAGTGAAACGTATTCCCCTGCTACGGAAGACCGCATTCATTTATTGTCTTACGCGGAGCGTGCTGGTGTGAAACTGTTCAGCCCGGCTCACAGCGTCGGCAACTTGGTGAATCGCCTAAGTGGCACCCTTGCGTTACAGCAAGGCGATATTCCCATGCCGAAAACACGCATTACTGAAAGTGCTGAGCAGGCATTCACAACGATACGAGAATTTGGCTCGGCGATTCTAAAACCCCTCTACTCGACCAAAGCCCGCGGCATGATCATGTTAACCCCCGCCGACAGTGATGAAGTAGTACGCGACGCGTTAGAAAAATATCGACATACCCAAAGTATTTACTACATTCAACAAACGGTAGAACTCGATGGCCGAGATCTCGGTATGGTTTTCATTGGCGGTGAGTATCTGTGTACCTACGCCCGTGTGGGCAATAAAGACTCTTGGAACACCACCATCAATAGCGGCGGCAAATACGAGCTGTTCGAGCCCGGTGCGGACTTAATCGAACTGGGGCGACGCGCTCAAGCCTGCTACGATCTCAGCTTCACCACGGTCGACATCGCTCTGACGAACCAAGGCCCTGTGGTGTTTGAAGTGTCTGCGTTTGGTGGTTTTAAAGGCGCGTTAGAAGGATGTAATATCGACGCGGCCAGCGCTTATGCCACCTATGTTTTACAAGCATGTGGCTTATCGGAGGGAACAACATCATGATCAAAGCGTTATTAAATTTACCCCACGTGAACGAAGTGCTGAATCGTTGCACCAATACCGTTCAGCTTACCTTTGCTGATGTGTCAGTGACCGTGCATTCAAACGAAGGCATTTTGCTGGCCGGCATTGCCGATTACTACCGCAGCTATTTAAAAAGTACGACCACTCCCAGCACGTCACTCACCTTGTATGTGATTGAACAAGACGCGGTTGGCGACGAGCTAGACTGGCTCGAAGTGCCTAGAGAAGCAGGCAAAACAGGTCGAAAAGAAGGCTACCTTGATGTGGAAGGCGGCCGCTGGATTAAGAAATTCAAAACCGGCATGGCGTTTTTGCAGCGCCCAGATCAGGCCGTTGCGGTGGGGCCATGCACGGCAAATGTGGCGCAGATCGTCAACTTTATCAACAATCAATTCTTGAACCACTACTTGCGCCAAGGCTTCACTCTAGGGCACGCGTCGGGTTTCAGTGTGAATGGCGAGGTTACGGCCATTGCGGCCGGCTCCGGCGGTGGTAAATCAACGTTGATGCTGCGTTGCTTGGAAAACCCTAAACGCGATTTTTTAACCAACGATCGCATCTTACTCAAAAAGGCACCCGTGGGCACAAACACCATCGGATTAGCCAAATTACCACGAGTCAACCCCGGCACTCTGTTGCATGCGGAACGCTTGCGTCATATTTTGCCCGAAGCGCGTCAAGCGGCATTACGCGAGATGCCACAAGGTGAACTCTGGTCACTGGAAGAAAAATACGACGTACAAATTGAAGACGAATACGGCGCAGATCGCGTGTGTTTAGCGGGGAACTTGTCGCGCTTGATCATGCTCGATTGGTCGTTAAACAGCCCAGAGCCAACGTGCCTTGAGCGAGTCGATCTTGCTACGCAGCCTGACGTTATCGAAGGCTTACGTAAGCGCCCAGGACCATTTTACCAAAACAACGAGGGCGTGTTTGCGGATTTGAACGCCATAGATTCGGTCGCTCATTATGTCGACGAACTGGCAAACGTAGCCGTGTACCGTTTGACGGGTAAAATCGACTTTGATCGTGCGTATGAGCTGATCGCTAACTTGGATCAAGCATGATTGCCTTTATTCGTCACGGGGAATACGAGCAGCTTAAAAACGTGCCGAGCGCCCTGCAGCCCTTTCCGCTCACGCCTGAGGGTGAACAAGAAGTGCGCCGCCAAGCGCGAGCGTTTGCTGTGTGGTTGGCTGAGCAAGGCTTGCGCTTAGAGGCTCAAGTAGATGCCTCGTCTTTGCTGCGAGCGTGGCAAACCGCGAAAATTTACCTGGAAGAGTTAGGCGATTTTTTTGACGATGAGCCGAGTGTTGTCTCGTTTCCCGCATTGTGTGAGCGCAGCGTGGGTGCGGTGGCGAATTTGCCTATCGATGAAATAGAACGTATTTTGGCGCTGGATCCCAGGTTTGATACGCCACCAGATCATTGGAAATCCGACAGTCATTATTGTCTGCCGTTTGATGGTGCGGAGTCCTTATGGCAAGCGGGCGAACGGGTGGCCACTCACGTACGAGACTGGCAACAGCAAGCTGGCGATAATGGCCGTATAAAGCTGTTTGTCGGTCATGGCGCGTCGATACGTCACGCGGCTTGTCATTTAAATGTCATAGAATTTTGCGATATTAAACGGCTCAGCATGTTCTATGGCCACCCTGTCGTGCTCGATTTTACGGCAGGAACCTATCAGGAAAAACGTTTCGGTGATTGGAAGCAGCGTCAAATTCATGATGTACCCGATTAAAAACTCTCAGTATAACCCGTGATTTGAACGCTCACTTTACAAAGGTAAATGACCATGCAAAGCCCCATTCCCGCGATTTTAGACCGCCCCAATCACACTGATATTATTGCTCGTTTACCGAGTGAATGGGCGCCATGGCCGCGGGATGACAGCTCGGTGAATCATCATGTGATGTCCACAGGTAAAACTCCATCGCGTTTTAAAAAGAACAAGCTACGCTGGCCAAAACGCCCCGTTGTATTCATCTCTGACCCACATGCCGATGCGGCCGCATTTGAAGCCTCTTTAATTGCAGCGGGTGTTGCCGAACGCAAGAAAAAAGCCGCGTTGGGCCATCTGTCCTTGACCAAAAAAGGACGTCGCGCTGAAATTATTGTCGGCGGCGATTGCCTAGATAAGGGCCCAAGCAACCTTCAGCTGCTGCGCAGCGTAAAACAGCTGTATAAGCTTAAAGCCCGTGTCACCTTGTTGGCGGGCAATCACGATTTGCGTTTGTTGATGGGATTATTGGCGCTGGCACGGAAAAAAGACGTAGGTAACCAGCACTTCTTCGTGCGCATGGGGAAAAAGGTCGTGCCTCTCTTTCGTGAAGTGTTTGATGAATACCTAGCGGACACCAAGTGGGACAAGAAAATTCCCGACGAAGACACCTGTCGTTCGTTGTTGTTTCCTGGCGATGATTGGTTTAAAGAGTTTCCTTTTCACGCGGCGGGGTTTTTAACAGTAGAAGGTATCGACCGTGAAGTACGCAAAATGGAGTCGAAAAATCACAGCTTCGAAAAACACTGTTTGGCCGCCGGCTTGAGCTTGCGTCAGGTGTACGCTACCTCGCTCAAATGTCAGCAGTTGTTTCTGCACAAAAAAGGCGAGTTCAACTGGTTCTTCCGCAAGATGGAGCTGGTGGCAAAGCGCGGTTCTTTCTTGTTTTTGCACGCTGGGCTCGACGACAGCATGGGGCAGATGTTGCTAAAAAGCGGCACTAAATACGCCAATAAAGCCTTTCACCGTAATTTAAAACGCCGTGATTTGTTCAGCTTTTACTACAGCTCCATCGCCAATACCTTTCGTACCAAATACCGAGACGCAGATTTGCCTTTGACAGCGCGAGGGGTCGAAGCGATTCATAAAGCGGGCATTCATGTGGTGGTGCAAGGTCATATTAACCGTCAGCAAGGTCAGCGCGTGGCGATCAAAAAAGGTCTAGTACACGTGGAAGCCGACATCACCTTGGATTCTCATTCTCGTCAAGTCGAGGGCCTAAAAAGCTACGGCATAGGCGCGACCTTGATCGATAAAGAAACCGGCATCGTGGGATTGAGCTGCGATTATCCGACCGCGAAAGTCATGACCGCCGACGAACTTCAATGCATTTACGAGTAAGCTAGATGAAATCAAAAACCGAATTTAAATACGAAGCTTTGTTAGACTCAAACGACATTCAAGAAGTGCTCAAAGCCTTGTCCAAAGGCCTCAGCAAAGGAAAACTGGAATTCAGCGATGAAAAAGAAGGCACACTGCAGCTAGATCCAAAAGGCTTGATGCGCCTAAAAGTTACCGCTTCAGAAGATGAAGACAGCCAGCAATTTGAGGTGAAAGTGCGCTGGGAAAAACGCCCAAAACGCCTGAACAAAACAGCCCCCAGTATCCGCTCGTAGTACGAAGGCCATCAGCAAATAGAGGGTGAATACTGGTACACTTTTGTGTCGTTCTGATCCTTTCCTGTTTTAATATGTTAACCCTCGTCTTCGCTGATTGACGAATCCCCCGCCGTTGTCCTATTTTGAATGAGCACCCGATTGCCATAAAAATAAAACACGGAGGTCACAATGTACAAAAAACTGCTCATCATCATTAGTCTCTTGTGCACGCCCGTGTTGTGTGTGGCGGGACCATCTATTAATCAATTAAATTCTTGCTTAGCGCTGGTGGATTTTGTTGACATCAAGCTGTCTGAATTCAGCGATCATTACTCCCAGGAAGACATGGCTACCGTACACAAGGGGCTGTCCATGTACAGTCAATTCTTGCAAAACGAAGTGATCACGCCAAAATTAGTCAGCATGTACGGCGGCAATGAAACCCAGGCAAAGGTCATGCAAAAACTCTTTGATCGACAGCGCAAAACCTTCCTACTTCATCTTAACGAGCGCTACACAGAACAGAAATTACTCACCGAATACGCTGCCAGCATCAATCAATGCAAATCTAACACACGAATTCGCCCAGATGCCGCGAAAGCCCTAAACAACGCGATGAACACTATTATAAAAATGGTGAAAGCACGTAATTTTAATTGAGATGTTTTGTACGGTATTGAGTTTAATGTTTTTTATAAAAAAATAAAAAGCCTCAGTAATCAAATGCTGAGGCTTTCATAATAAAAGTAATTTTATTATGAGGTTGGTCTATTTATTAAATAAAGATATCATTTAAACAAATAAAATTTATTTCTCTGGAATTACTATATATGGACCAGTTAATAAGCCTCTATTAGGATTATAAATAGCTAGGTTGTTCGCTGCTCGTGCAACTTTTGGTGTGTTGTCTGAAATAGAGTTGGCGATTTGTGATACTAACGCATTTACAAGACTTCCAAGCCCACCTCCACCTGAATCAGAACTTTGCTTAACATGAGAGCTTGCATCCCACAAAAGAACTCCTGTTTTACCATCAACTAATCTCATTGAAACATTAACAACGGTATCAGAAGAAATTATATTATATTTTTGTCCCCAATCGTTGATTTCAACATATAATACAGCATCAGCGCCAATATTTTCATATAGCTTATCAAGAGGTACGGAATTCATTTCTCCCGGTGTTGGCAGTCCATTTTCTTTCAGAAAAGTGTCAATAACGGCAACAGGAAAAACGTAATATCCTTTTTCTCCTAATGGTCTGCTAATAGTTGATAAGTAAATATAAGGAGCATTTGTTTCTACTGAATTATTATTAGGTGGGATGACCAATATTGATTTTGGTTTAGATGCTAATAATGCATCATAGTTATAAGGCGTAGTAGAACACCCAGTAATGAAAAGAGATAAAGAGACTGAAAAAAGTAAGAAAAGATTTTTAAAACGCAGCATTATTTCGCTCCTTCTAAACGATTCATCATCCCGTCTATGAGTACCGCAGACTCTGGGAAGAGTGACTTCTCTGTCATAAACTCCGCTTTAGACTGAGCCACATTACCCTCTAATGCATACATGTATCCAAGATGGGCGTGTATGCCTGGCGCAACAGGTATATTATTGGCTTCAGCCTTTTCAATGTCAGCGACCAAAGTAGAAATTTGAGTTGTTGAATCTGCGCTGCCTGGCTCGATATACATACTGTAAAGTAAGTCTTCGTATTCACCCCAGTAAAACGTGCTTTTTTGAGATGCACAACCACTCAAAGCAAGTAATACTAATGCGAGTAAAACAGTGCTCGATTTTCTAAAGTGCTTCAAACTTTTATTTTTTATCATTTACTTCTACCATCCATGTACCATTTTCCAAATCACGTATGATATTATTGACTGCTTCTGTGATTGCAAAATTTAAAACTTTACCATTTAGTGTTGCATCATAGCTCGCTGTAGAGCCAAAGCCTACAACTTCACGATTACTAAGTTCGTATTCACCTGCTGCTTGGGTAGAGTAAACAATTTCCCCATTTACAACATCTACGATATTAATGCTAACTTTTGCGTATGCTGTCTGAGTTTTTCCAGACCCAAGAATACCGAACAGTTGTTTATCACCAGTCAATTTTCTACCAAATTCAGTAACATCACCAGTAATAGTATATCTTGCACCTGTCAAAGTTTGTTTTACGCCATTAAGCTCTGCTTCACGTTGCAAGACCTCTAAGTTCTCTCTGTCTACTACTTTAAATCGATTTGTCTGTTGGAGATGAGTTTTAAGAATAGTTTTAGATTGATTTCCTAACTTGTCAGTGCCTGACGAGAAAAGACCTTGCATGTATGAAGATCTATTTTGGAAGTTACCGACAACCAACGTGGTTTTGAGTCCTTTGTAGTCAGTGTTATAACTCTGTACGGTTTCGGACTCTACAGCACGATGTGATTGGCTGACAGAGCAACCTGTAATTGTTAAGCTTGTTGCTATAGATAGTGCAATTACAGAATTCTTTAAGGA